>JBGAHG010000015.1:0-197495 GCA_044226325.1 Aggregatilineales bacterium | reverse complement strand
CGTACCCACTGGCTGGCGCACGGTATACGTTCCGGCTACCTCAAAACGAACGGCAGCAGTGGCTTCGGCAGTCGCCTCACTGGTCGCTTCAGCCGCCGATGCGGAGCGTGTCGCTTCGGCGGTAGCTTGAGGCGGGGTGGCTTCGGGTGTCGCATCCTGCGCGGCGACAACACTCACAAGCAGCATCATCACCAAAACATAAATAAGTTTTTTAATGTGCATAACCATGTCCATATCACTTAATCGGTATAGTGCCTAATACCAAAAAACAGGCACTAAGGTTCAACAGAGGATATGGATTATGCACTAAAGATCAGCGCTTAACGAGTAATATGCTTCGGTAGCCAGAAGGCGATAAATCGTAGAACGGCACATAGTTTATGGTCACGCGTCACCTTTAGTGTAGGCAGCGAGTCGGTTTCGGCGAAATATTCGCCAGGCTGCACGCGATGGACGCCCCAACCACCCGTTAGTATTCGTACTGTTCCATCCCAGGGTCGAAATGATTGCATTTTTAGTTCCTTTTTCGCTGCCCGTCATAGGAGAGTAGTCCCGACAAGTTGTGAAGTCCGTAAATCTTCGAGTAGTATATGAACAAGCGGTGACACTAGCGTGACAGCCTCGTGACGAAAGACCAGCTTTATGAGCGATTTACAATTGACCTTTTTCGGTACTCCACGCATTAGCTACCAAAAGCAGCAGATTAAACTCGACCGTCAAAAATCGTTCGCATTAGCCGCCTATCTGGCACTGAATCCACAGCAGCAAAGCCGGTCTGTTCTGGCTGCGCTCTTATGGCCGGACATGGATGATGACCACGCCAGATCCGCCCTACGCAGCACACTCAGAACTCTGACAGCACCAATGGCAATTGAATGGATACAGGCAGACCGCAGCACCCTGACGCTCGACCGGCAGCATGTCACGGTCGATGTCCTTGAATTCATCAACTTGATTAAGCAATCCAGCACACACGGGCATCATCGCGAGATGATCTGTGAGGTGTGTGTTTCACTTTATGAACAAGCCTCCAGCCTTTACGGTGCAGACTTCATGCAGGGATTTTATATTGCGGAGTGCAGCGAATTTGATAGCTGGCTGACGACACAGCGGGAATGGCTGCGGCGAGAATACGCGGAACTTCAGCGTAAACTGTCGCACTATTATGGTGAGATCCACCAGTTTGACATCGCCATTCAACATGCACATCGATGGGTATTAATCGACTCGCTGCACGAACCTGCGCAGCGTCAATTGATGCGACTGCTAGCCGCCAATGGTCAGCGGTCGGAGGCGGTGCGGCAGTACAAGCAATGTGTGGATCTGCTGGACGCCGAACTGGCGACCCCACCTGAAAATGAAACGACTGAACTTTACGAGGCCATTCAAAGCCAAAAGTTGGGCAGCCAATTACCCGTCAAATTGACAACCCATCGCTCCACAAGCATCTTGCCGCCGCGTCCTTCACTGGTTGTAGGGCGGGAAACGGTACTGCACACGCTTAGAGAACGTCTGGGAGTGGGTGGTGCCACTACACGATCCACCACACTTATTCAGGGCTGGCCGGGGGTGGGCAAAAGTACAACGGTGGCAACCCTGGCGCACGACAGCGAGATCGCACTGCAATACCCTGATGGCGTCTTATGGACGTCACTCGGAGAATCGCCCAGTATCAATAATGAAATTGTAGCGTGGGCGGCGGCGCTCGGGATCCATGAACCTTCGCGAAACCGTTCAATTGAAGACATCAGCGCGCAAATCACAGCGGCTTTACGTGATAAGCGGGTGCTGCTGATTGTGGACGATGTGTGGCGTGTCGAACATGCGGTTCCGTTTCGGGTCGGCGGACAACATTGTGCACAAATCATGACCACACGGTTGAATGACGTGGCCGAAGCGCTGGCTCCTACCGCAGCCGACATTTATCATTTGCCTATCCTGACGCAAGAATCAGGGCTGGACCTGCTGGAAAAACTCGCGCCTGAAATTATCGCGCAGCATCCTGACGAAGCTAAAGAACTCGTCAGCAATTTGGAAGGATTACCGCTGGCTATCCATGTCGCTGGCCGACTGTTACGGGCCGAGGCACGGATGGGCTGGGGTATCCAAGATTTGCTGGATGAACTGCGTACTGGAACGGCGCTTTTGCTGGCACATCCCCCCACCGATATGTTGGGCGCGGGGCGTGATACCTCGGCTACGGTGGCGGCACTGCTCAAACGCAGCACGGACGCACTGAGCGATGACATCCGGCGACTATTTGCACTGCTCGGCCTGTTTGTACCCAAACCAGCGACATTCGATCTGGCAGCAATGGCAATTGCATGGGATATAGCTGATCCAAAACCATTTGCGCGCCAGCTTGTCAACCGGGGTCTGCTTGAACCGCTGTCGGGCGGACGATTCCAGATGCACGCCCTGCTGGTTTTGCACGCTCAATCCTTATTAGCGGTTGAGTTCAGGAGCCAACTATGATCGCAAACCAACCATTGGAAACTGTACAGCACCGTCTGGCACAGCACTATGTCACGAAACTGCGCCAGGCTGGTCAGGCTTTGCAACGCAATCGGGAAAATAGCAGCCATTGGTTTCGAGTCCTCGAACAAGATTGGGCACAAATCAAACACTGGCAGCAATGGACAGCCGATCACAGTAGTGACAACGTCCAGAGTGCCGAGCTTTGCGTAGCTTTCGGAACAGACGGGCATGAGTACCTGACGATTCGCCAAAGTACGGGTGAACGCCTCATCTGGTACCGGCAAGCCTTAGCGGCTGCCCAACAGCGCAGCGATGACAAAAGAGTGCGGCAGTTACTGTATGACGTCGGGGCAATGGCCTATCAAACAGGTGCATTCGAAGAAGCGGAACAATGCGCCAAACGGCTGCTGGAAATCGGAAAGACAGCAAAAGATCGACTGAGCCTCGGTCACGGGTGGTTTATTACAGGTAATTTGCATTCGCACCACAGTGAACTGGATGCTGCCGAAGCAGCGTTTCGCAAGGCTCTTAAAAACTTTGAACGGTGTCACGCTGAAATGATGGTCGGCCATGCGGTACAAGGCATAGCGCGCATTATGATTTTTCGCGGACAGTACCAGGAAGCATTAATCCATGCCGAGCGTTATCTGTCGATTATCCAAACTTTCGGGCGTGAAGCCGATTTCAGTCTTGCGTATCATACGCTGAGCAATATTCATACGCGGTTGGGCAATCTCAGCGACGCTAAAGGCTATGCCTTAAAAGCCGTCGACAACTCTCGGCGGCTGGGTTTTGTGCGTATGCTTCCTTCGAATCTACTAATCCTCGGCTATGCTGAGCTGGCATTGAACGAACTGGATGCCGCCTGGGATCATTTTCAAGAAACCATTGCCGGATCCCGTCGCAATTCGGCGAAATTCGATCTGACAGCGGCGACCTATAGTTTGGGTGACGTGCGGATGCGGCAGAAGCAGTACAGCGAGGCACTGAGCTATTATCAGGAAGCGCTTAACCTCTCCAACGAGTCGCGGATCGCCGCTTATCAAAGTCTGTGTTCTCTCCAAATGGCCTATATTTATGCTTTACGGCATGAGATCGACGAGTCGCGTAAGGTTTTACAGGTCGGTGCCGAAATCGCGCTGCATATGAAATCCGACATTTTGCTGGCGAAGGCGCTCATCCCTGCCGTGAAGTTGTGGCAGGAGATGGGCGAGTCAGAAACAGCGACGGAATGGTCAGGGTTATTGATGATCCGCACGGAACACGCTGAACCTCAGTTGGTGCAGAACTTATGTAAGGCACTTGAAGCTGAAATCGGAACAGAATTCTATAAGCAGGCAGCCGAACGCGGCCAACAATTGAGGCTGGATGCGGCGGTAAGCAACATGCTCAAGATGCTCGTCTCAAAAAGCAGCTAGACAGGCAGATGCTTTTCAGTCATCGCCACCGGATCCAAATAGAGAAAGCGGATGCCACTCGAACGGTTGATGAAATGGGGTATGAACTGGACGGCATGATACCGAATATCGCTCAATTGGATGTGATCGACGTTGGGATCGAAGACATTTGTCACCTGTTTATCACCTCTAGCGTAGGTTTGCGCGACCATATGCCGGGCGGCCAATTCACTCAGCGGATTAATTACCTTCAGCGTTAGGTAAGGCATACGCGCCATTTTCATGCTGTTCGACCAGCCCAGGCTGCGCATCAAAGCAAACATGTCACGCATCCTCTGCGAACGCGGTGTGGTCACCTGACCTTCAACCAACAGCCTGTCCGATTGAGCATCCACGAAACGAAAAGTAGTACGCGGCTGATCAAGAGCAGATTGAATCGTACCGTTGGTCAGATGGGCATCCAGACTCAACAGTTCGCGATTATAGGCGACCACTTTTTCGGTGTTGTTCCATAAGCCATGACACAACATTTGTACATCAGGATTGAGCGACACAAGCTTCAGGATGGTGAACGCACCCGAGGGAACGGGCAACATAGGTGTTTCGGACACAAAGAACGAAACCTGTAGTTCCTGATGTGGACCCAGGTTGGCGTCAGTGAAGTCACATACCCAGATCGCCATGAGGGCTTTGTCATCTTCGGTTTGCAATGGATGCATCTGCTGATCATCAAGGAGCGCTTTTACGGCAGCAAGGTTGGCCGTGCCGCCGATGAAAAGAATACTGCCGTCATAAATTTGATAGGGTGCAGTAACACGTCCGATGGATAGATTGCGTTCGGCAAGCGGATAAGCTCGGAATAGTTCGTGATTGGCTCGATGGGAAGCAGAAGACGCTGACATTTTTTACCTCTACCTAAGGGAACTGAATAATCTCAGCATACGCAATTGCAGAAAACGCTGTCAAAGTGTCAGTTCTATATATGCGTCTATAATTTCAATTAATGAGTAGTCAGCGGCTAAGGCACGCCTTATCCCCACGAAATGACGGGAATATTTGATCAGCCGTACGGTATCTGAACGTCTAACCTCCGGTCGTCCGATTGGGTTCGGCATAAGCGGCGAAATCCGATTATGATAAACATGTGTTTTTATTTCGTGGGGGGCATTATGTTCAAACGATTCACGGTTATGCTGCTATTGATTATCTCGGCCAGTGTATTGGTCATGCCTGCACGCGCGGCAGGTTCGCCCTGGACGGCATGGTTATACGAGAATGACACCGGACGGTTGACGCAGGTCAACGACAGCGGCACGACCCTACTCCAGATTCAACTTCAAGCCGATGCAGGCAGTCGCTACTCACAAAACGTCGCGATTTCGCAGGATGGCGCCTTAATCGCATACGCCGCATCCAATGACAGCGCAACCGTCGTATCGGTCTACAACCTCAATAGCAATACGGTGGTCTATACCTATACTCTGCCCGGTACCAATACCACAACCAGTTTAGATTTCAGCGCTAACGCGTTCAATTTTAGTGAAGGCAGCGCGACCTTTGCTTTTGGCTATGCGACTACTAATGTGGGCTGGCAAATCGCGGTGGTCGATCTGAAGAACTTTTCAGCGGTTACGCTTAAAGAGGGTAATCCGGCGGTGGTTGGTTTCCCACCCAGCAACGGTTATTTTCTGCCGGATGTGATGTCCAACCGGAACCAGAATATCGCATTCATCATGATTCCGTTGGGTACGGATGGCCGACCACGCTACGATGGCTACATCTGGAATATCACCACCAACAGTGTTAATCCGACTGATTTGTATCTGACACCGGATAATGACACCCTGCCACAAACTGGCGAAATGATCACCACGCTTTCGGATGAGCGATTCCCGAACAGCAGTGATGCGACAACGGGTTTCCCCGTCAATAACACACTTCATGTTTTCCAACCTGAAAGTGGCGAACGGTCGGTGGTGACGGCATTCACAGGTATGTATTATGCACGCTTTATCCAGGGTGGAGAGCGCGTCGGATTCATCCAATATCAAACAACGGGCGCTGGTGAGACTCTACAAGTGCTGTACGTTCTGGAACGAAGCGGCGCCATTGCAGGCCCGGTACAGGGTGTGCCAGCGGCTAATATCACCAGTCTTGCCGGTATATTGAACGGCTTCCTGTTTACACAGGGGGGCGGTGGGAAAGAGAACGGTACAACGCTTTATTACGTGGAAACGCGCGCGGCAGGCAGCGCATTTTCGGGCGTCCCGGTGTGGAGCAGCGCGGTGGGCGTAAATGCACGCTTGGTTTGGGCGAGCGACTCCGGTCCGGCGGGGGATGGCTCATTCGCGGCATGGGGGCAAATCCAGCCACCTTCGGTGCAGCCTACACTTGTGCCGCAAGTTCCGGTCGGTGACAGTGCATATGCGGTCGGCGTAACCGCACAGGTACAGACCACTGATAACGATGTACTGAATATACGCAGTGGGCCGGGAGTCAACTACTCACGGCTGGGAACGATCAATAATGGCACGATGGTCACCCTGATCGAAGGGCCGCAAACTGCTGATGGATTCACATGGTGGCGCGTGCGACTGCCTACAGGCGTCGAAGGCTGGGTGGTGATACAAGTGGACGGTATCAATACACTGCTGCCGCGTTAAATTTGTTCATGCAATGAGGAGGATTGCACAGCCTCCCCTACGAACGCGAATGGTTCGTTTACAGCGCAGGCAATAGAACCAAATCCGGCTCGACCCACTGCTGACGTGCCAACGGCGATTTTAGTAAATCGGCACTGTAATGACGCTCAATGAGATGGCTATCAAGGATCTGCGGGAAGTGTAATAAGAAGTCGTCAAAGCTATCTAGTTGTGGCTGATCGGTGATCATGTGATAGACGACACGCGCCCAAAAGACGGTGATGGTTTCGTGATATTTGGTGGTCGCGCCCAAGCGAGCCGCGAACGCCTGAATACCGCTGCGGATACGGTCTACCCCATCATCCCAGCCATAAGCGCGCAGATAAAGCCATGCCATGCGGATATGTCCACGATGCGAGAACTCAGATGGCGGCAACGTACAGTCTTCAAAAGCTTGCAGAAACGTTTGGTCATTCATGATCCAACTGCTCCTTTTCCCGAAAAACAGGAAATATAAAACCGCCCCCGTAAAAACGAGGACGGTTTTTAGACAAAATAAAACGCACGACCTAGGTAAAAGGTGTGCGCTCTTATCTCCAGATTAGGCGATTTTTAGCGGATTGTCAACATTTACACGTGGGCAGCGGCAGACTGCTGATGGAACTGCGGTTCGTACTGTACACCCGTGAGCTGCTCGGAGACTGTCCATAAGCGCTGCGCCACACTGAGATCATACGACTCGGTGTTGGATTTGACCGCCACAGGATAACCACGCATCTCCTGAAAGCCCTTTGGCCCAATGTACTCGCCACCTTGAATAGTGGGCGATGTAGCGGCCAAGAGTGTGGGCAGCGCACCCATAGCAGCGCTTTGAGCCAGCACCGCGTTCATGACGACCATCATGCGTTCGCGGAAGGCTGAGCCTGTCATGCGCGGGCCAACACCCTGCAAATTGGTAGCGGAGTAGCCGGGGTGGGCGGCAACGGCCAGCGCATCACTAGCATGTGCCTTGAACTTGCGCTGAAGTTCGTAGGTAAACAGCAAATTAGCTAGTTTGCTCTGACTGTAAGCATTGTCCTGATTATAGTTGTTGGTGGGGTTCAGATCATCAAAATTGATGTGACCGGAGCGATGCAAAATGCTGCTGACGGTGACAACACGGGCTTTGGGCGTCCGTAGAATGATGGGCAGCAATAAGCCGGCGAGGGCAAAATGACCGAGGTGATTGGTTCCAAACTGCATCTCAAAACCGTCCGCAGTGGTGCGATAGGGAATCGCCATCACGCCAGCGTTATTGATGAGCAAGTCCAGCGTCTGAAACTGCCTAGCGAACTGCGCAGCAAACGTGTGGACTGCGGCAAGGTTAGCGAGGTCAAGCTGCATGAAACTGACTGATCCTTTGGGATGCTGCGCTTGAATTTTGCTGACGCC
Organism: Aggregatilineales bacterium; assembly: GCA_044226325.1. Taxonomy (GTDB): domain Bacteria; phylum Chloroflexota; class Anaerolineae; order Aggregatilineales; family Phototrophicaceae; genus CFX2. The sequence goes on along the minus strand of JBGAHG010000015.1, from coordinate 189,547 downwards.
CTCCTGTCCTTTGTTCGTATCCCGGCTGGCAACCACGACCTGCGCTCCTTTTTGCGCTAAGGCGAGCGCTGTTTCGTAACCAAGGCCGCTGTTGGCTCCCGTCACCACAGCCACTTTACCAGTTAAGTCCGGCATCGAATCCCTCGTCCAGTTGTCAGCCATCGTTTGTATCCTCTATTAAATCGCTTACCCAATATGAGTCATTTGTCAACCCGGTCACAACGATACACGCGTAACATTAGAATTACATTTCTTGCGTACGCAGCTTAGCAACCTGAAGTGGGTCGAGATTATCGGCATTACGCAGCAAAGCAAGACGGGCAGCGGCTTTGAGCGCAGGCCGCGTATCAGACGCATAATAAACATCACCGAGTAAATTGAGGGCTTCATAGCCGCCAACTTCGCCAATGATTTCGATGATGGACACCGCCAGCTTTTCCGGCATCCCCGCGTAAAATTCAGCCACCAGCAAATCCATCACTTCTTCGTCCATCTGCAAGAGTGCTGCACGAGCAGCAGTCCGTTCAGCAGGGTCAAGGCTGGCAAGTTGGCTCATGAGGGTACGAAAAGCTGGCATGTGGTAACCGTGGGGTTTAGTAGATAAATGGTTTCAGTCATTGTCGCTGCCAAATTTTACAAGACAATCCCATTGCGGCGTTCTAAGATAGCAATAGTTTAGCTTACCTGCTCAGGAGTGAAACGATGGCCGCCAAGAAACCCAATCCCAAAACCTACAATGACACAGCATATGTGAATGCGTTCATGACCACATTTGAACATCCATTTAAAGCGGAGATCGAAGTCATCCGCAGCATTATTCTAAAATTCGACAGCCGCATCACCGAAGGCATCAAATGGAACGCGCCCAATTTTTACTACAAAGGCGATATGGCTGTGTTTACGCCGCATATCAAAGATCACGTCTTGATGGTGTTCCCGAACGGCATCGTCATCAACGATGATACCGGCTTGTTAGAGGGCGATTATATCGACCGGCGCATGGCACATTTCTACGGCATGAACGACATTCAAACCAAGACGGAGTCGCTCGAGAAAGTTGTGCGGCGTTGGGTTGAGATTATGGATCAAAAATGAGATTTCGAGGGAGGGTTTCGCGAAAAACCTATTTTAAAAAACAGCGGGAAAATGCTTATCTCAATGAGAAATAGTGTAACGCGCGGGCTGGCAACGCGCCACTAATTGGGGCTATTTGCGCTGCAAATCAATGACATACTGTGTGTCCGATCCATTAGCGTCGAAAGGACACCTAACCAATGCCCACCCCACTGGAGTTTTATACCGCTCAGAGTATCATCACCGATCCCGACACCTTTGGCCGATTGTTTAATGATCTGCCACGCGACCTACCGAGTTTGCACCAGATTGTGCAGAACGTTTATATCCACGTTTGGAAAGTGCGGAAGTACAACCCTGAATGGCTGAATGGCCGCACCCATGAATACGAATCGCGCTCGGTGGCGAAGTCGTTAGCGCTGGTGATGGCACATGATAATCGTCCGATAACAGAAACACGTCCCAAATCCGCGAAGCTCATTATCGACTGCCGTCATTTCGCGGTGCTGCTGGCGTCGATGCTGCGCCATCAAGGGATACCAGCGCGGGTACGGTGTGGTTTCGCGACCTATCTTGAGAAGTCACACTATCAGGATCATTGGGTAACCGAATATTGGAACGGCGAACGCTGGGTGATGGAAGACTCCGACCTCCTCAAACACGACATCGCGCACGAGGAATTCATCACCGGAGGCAAGGCGTGGCAGATGATCCGCACCAAGGAAATCAGCGATCTGAAATTCGGATTTAGTCCACATGATCTGGGCGAATGGGCGGTACGTTATGACCTGCCGCGCGATCTGGCCGCCATCAACAAGTTTGAAATGTTATCCGGCGATAGCTGGGGCGGCATGGAAAAGAAAGAACCGCTGGTCACGACTAAAGATCGTAAGCTTCTGGATGAAGCGGCACAATGGAGCCTCGCGCCCAACAGCGACTTCGACGCGATGCGCGCCTTTTATGAAGCGACCGACAGCCTGCGCGTACCAGATACGATCAAACTTTATAACTACATTGAGGACAAAAATAAAACTATTGCATGGGATGATCGCCCGTAACTGATCAGAAAACACAACGCCCGACATGTTATCGGGCGTTGAAGTGGTTGATACAATTGGTGAAATTAGTCAGCGGCAATCGGAGGCGGTGTGGCTGCTGCTGCGGCTTGCATGGTTGCCGTAGCGGTCTTACGCTCTTTGATAGCCTTCAGCATCTCATCGACGTTGCTAAACTTTAGACGCGGGGCAGAGCGGTACTCGCCGCGTTCCTGCTCGACCGTATCCAGGAAGTGCCAATCCTCGAAGCTAACATACTGGACCTTACGCTCTTTAAGCAGTGCCTCCAGCTTGGCACGGTCGGGAGTGGCTGGTGACAGCACTTTGCCGGCGTGGAAATCTTCCAGCAGACTATTGACGGTTTCTACCGAGTCCGGCTTATTGGTACCAATGATGCCACTGGGACCGCGCTTGATCCAACCTACGGCGTAATCACCGATGACCTGCTCACCCGTTTTTGGCGCGGTCAGTACACGTCCCAAATTGTTGGGGATAGTACCGCTGCGATCATCAAAGGGAACATCAGGGATGGCCTGCCCTTTATAACCGACTGACCGGAAGACCAACCCGACCGGAATGGTTTCAAACTGGTCAGTGGCCCTGGCTTTCAAATCACCTTTTTCGTTAGGCACAAGCTCATTCTTGACGAGCTTGATGGCCTCGACCTTATCTGTGCCGATGATCTCGACTGGCGAGACGCAAAAGCGCATGATGATCTTGCGTGGTTTGCCGGTGTCACCCTGCGCGGCAAAGCCTTTTAGAATTTCGACGTTCTTGCTGGCAACTTTATCTTCGCCAGAGTCGACATATTGGCGGCTGACCGGATCAAGGATGACTTCGCTGGGCGCAACGATCACGCTGGCGTCATCGAGTTCACCGAGTTCTTTGATTTCAGGATTGGTGAAGGCTGATTGTGCAGGGCCGCGACGACCCAACACATAGATATTCTTGACGCTGCTGTGCTTGAGTTGATCCAGCGCATAATCAGCGATGTCGGTTTCGGTCAGTTCATCAGGTGTGCGCGCCAAAATGCGGATAACATCCATTGCCACATTACCAAGGCCAATAACGGCTACGTTCTCTTGAGTCAAATCAAACTTGTGGTCAGCGAAATCGGGATGGGCGTTGTACCACGCCACAAACTCGGTCGCAGGATGACTGCCCGGAAGATCTTCTCCGGGGATTTCCATGCGGCGGTCGGTCTGCGCGCCAACTGCGTAGATGATGGCATGGTAATACTGCACCATGTCGGCATGGGTGATGTCCTTGCCAAACTCAACATGACCATAAAAGCGAAAGTTCTTATCGCTGGCGATACGGTCATAAATCTTGGTGACGCTCTTGATCTTTTGATGGTCGGGTGCCACACCGCCGCGCACCAACCCATAGGGAGTCGGCAGGCGGTCAAACATATCAATTTCAACGGTCAGGTCGTCCTGCGATTGCAAGTGACCCGCAGCATAGAATCCGGATGGTCCGGAACCGATAATAGCAACCCGCAGCGGGTTAGCGGGTGTTCCCAGTGGTTCAGACATAAGCGAGTTCGCTTCTTTCTCAATTGGGTATTGTGAGTTCATTCACAAGTACATTATAGCCTAAAAGACTTAGCAAGTCATGATAACTAACACTAAATTTCGTAGCAGAATGGTACAATTATCGAATAAGTTATCAAGAAATTCCCTATGCTTCCTGGTAACTCATCAATCATTATGACTTTACCTAAATATGAACACATCCGTACCGCAAGCAGGCTACTGCCAATTCACCGATCTAAACAACGGCATCTGGGTTTTCACCTTCACCGAGGCGACTAATCGCGCTGTTGATGAATGGTATCAATGGCAGAGTTATCTCAAAGAAACAATGGCACCGCCCGACAATCGTCGGATCCGGATGCTGCTCGAACTGCGCCAATCAGGCCCATTACCGCTGCTTTACTCGCTGCAACAAGGGCGGGATTGGCGCAAACAATACCCCGACCTCCATACCTTTCGCGTACAAATCGCCCTGCTGCTCAAGCAATTTCCACGCTATCAACAGCCCTACATCAAGCTCATCAAAGATGGCGTCAATCTTTTCACGTTGCAGCAGGTTGAAGTTGAAGTATTCTTTGACGAAAAACAGCAGGCACTCGATTGGTTACTCACGCCTTGATTTCCTCAATGCGCAGCTATTAGCTTATAGATTGTACCCATTGCCCCAACATACAATTCACCGATATTGTCCTCGCCAAAGGTGGTGATATGCTGTTTGCTCGCCAGCAGTTCGGCGGTATACCAACTATTGGCTGCTTTCTGATAGCTTGACCACATCCAACCGCTGCAATAGTCACCGAAAATATAACGGCCTAGCAGTGCGGGCAGCGCAATCCCTCGATAGACATAGCCGCCAATTATCGAACAATTGCCGCTGTCGTGGTTATAAGTGACAACCGGAAAGGTGAGGCCAGTTTTATCGGTCGCTTTGAAGGGTGTGTTGCCCTCAAAGAAACTCCAACCAAAGTTCGTCCCTGCCGCGCTGCCCGCCGGTAGCATGTTAATCTCCTCGACGCTGGCTTCACCTACATCGGGAATATACAGGTCACCTGTCAGCCGATCAAAACTGAAGCGCCAGGGATTTCGCAGTCCCTTCGCCCACAGTTCCGGCTTAGCGTTTTGCTGGACGATGGTGGCATTATCAGCAGGGATGCTGTATGGATCGCCATGATCTACGTCCAGGCGCAAGATGCTGCCCAGATAAGACTTCCAATTTTGGGCCGGACTCTTCTTGTAGGCACCATCACCCATGCTCCAATAGAGATAGCCGTCCGGCCCGAAGGCCAATTGACCACCATAGTGAAATTCGGTCAGGTGTTGAATCTTCATAACGAGATGGGCACTTTCGGGGTCAGCAACATCAGGCAAGCCTTGTGCCACATGATACCTTACAAGCACTTCATCCCGATCCGGCTGGGTATAAACCACATAGAACAAACCATTATGGGCATAATCCGGATGAAAAACGATATTATGCAGCCCTGCGCCTGATGCTGACGATGAAATCTGCTTGCTCAAATCCAGAAAAGGAACCGGCAGTAACGTACCCTGCTTTACGATCGACACTTTGCCGGATAAATCGGCGATAAAGAGGCGCTCATTATCCTGCGGCGGTTGAGTGATGGCAGTAGGAAAAGTAAAACCTTCGGCAATCGGTTGCAGCATGTAGGGTGCGGTATCCTGCGCGCCAACTGAAACCGTCGCTGTCAGCAGCACACCCCACAGCAGCCACAACCTGATGCCGATCATACGCCGTTTCATGATATTGCCTTTTGGATCAAGCGATTACGTATGCTTTCAGTATAAGGGTTGGTGGTCATTGACTGGATGAACGCTAAACCACCGATTACTATGTGCTGGCAAGTCACCTACAACATTTATTACAATAATTTTACTTTTGTAATAATTTCGTATTACCAAATTAGTTTTTTAAGAGAGGAAATGGTATGCTGTGGGGATTATTGGCAACTTTCTGGCACACGAAATAGACACACCCATGAAACCATTTGGTGCGTGCTGCGCCTACCAAAAACTCGACTCTGGTATCCGCGAATTTGTCTTTATGGAAAAATCCCCCGCCGCAGTGGACGAGTGGATGCAGCAACTCGACCGTATTATGGTCAACGACCCGCCGAAAAAGGGGATCAAAGAACTGCTGCTGATTGACGTCCGCGAGCATGTTCCCGGCGCTGTTTATGCTGCCCGACAGTTGCACGCGTGGCGGAAGGATTACGACCTTGATGATCACAATACCTGCGCGGCGGTTTTGACCGATAAACAATCCAGGATGGTCCTCAATATGGCGAGTACTGTTATCCGAATTGTGGGATTGGAAGTGATCAAATTCCAAATCTTTAAGCAGGATCGCCAAAAAGCCATCGATTGGCTGCTGAGCGAAAAGCAACGTCCCTCATAGACCACCAAGGTGGTACCATCCACACATCAAAAAGTGGTGCTTTTGGCAAACCACGATCCGGCCTAAAGTAAAACCATACGCATAACCCTCCGATTAAAGGAAATACCGACCATGAAAGAACGTATGGATTATTCAAGCGCTGCACCCGGACTTATGAAAGCCTTAAACGGTTTGCAGCATTATGTCGATCACTGCGGCCTCGAAGTCAGCTTATTGGAGTTAGTCAGAATACGCGCATCGCAAATCAACGGCTGTGCGTACTGCCTTGATATGCACACCAAGGATGCACGTGCCAATGACGAAACCGAGCAGCGTATTTATGCGCTGAGCGCGTGGCGCGAAACACCCTTTTACAGCGACCGTGAACGGGCTGCATTGGAATGGACCGAAGCCCTGACTTTAATTGCCAGCAATTCTGTATCAGACGAATTATTCGAGCGGGTGCGTAAACATTTCACCGAAGCTGAACTCGCGGCGTTGTCCGGCGCAATCATCATGATTAACGGTTGGAACCGGCTGGCGATCCCCTTCCGCGATGTACCAGGTGTGTATCAACCCGGGCCGCGCGCCAAAGTAGCAGCGACGAATTAAACACGCGCTTCTTCAAGGGCACTAGCTAATCGCTGGACGCCCTCCCGAATTTCACGTTCATTGACAGCAGCATATCCCAAAACGAGGCCGCCACGGCCCAGACTCGTCACTGCTGTCGTCGAAAGCGGCAGCACATGCACATGATGAGCAGCCGCCTGACGCGCTGCCCGTTGATCATTGATGTCATCTGGCAGCCAGCCAATCAAATGCATCCCCATATCGGGTGCGGCGATCTCAATCGGTAAGGCGGAAGAAGCGTCTAGCAAATGCTGCCGCCTTTCGGCATACAAGACCCGCATCCGCCGGATATGACGCGCGAAGTGCCCTTCCGTCATAAAATCTGCTAGCGCTCGCTGTTCCAACCCCGATGGATGACCATCTATATATCGCCGCATGGCGCGGAAAGCATCTACCAATGAGTCAGGGACGATTAGGTAACCCAGGCGCAGCGACGGAAACAGCACTTTGGTAAAGGTACCAATATAAATCGTACGGCTATTCTCGTCTAAACCCTGAAGCGAGGCCAGTGGGCGTCCTGTAAAGCGATATTCACTGTCGTAATCATCTTCGAGGATGTAACTTCCCGCCCTATTCGCCCAATTCAGCAGCAGCAACCGCCGTACCAGACTCAGCGATGCGCCGAGCGGAAATTGATGTGAAGGCGTTACATAAACCATACGGGCATCAGGGGCGCGTTCGATCCCAACTTCGACCCTTAGCCCTTCATCGTCTACCGGAATCGGGATGATTTGCGCCCCCTCCGCCACCAATGCACCACGTGCGCCGGGGTAACCGGGGTCTTCCATCCACACTTTCTCGCCGGGATTAACCAGCACCCGCGCCGCCAGATCAAGCGCGCCTTGTGCGCCGGATACTACGATCACCTGATCGGCTGTGCAGCGGACCTGCCGCGCGACCGTCACATGATGAGCGATGGCTTCGCGCAGCGGTCGATAACCGATGGTGTCCTGTGACATCAAACTACCGGGGTGCAGACGATGTGCCTCGCGCGCGATATATTTCGCCCATAGTTCATAAGGAAAAGCATCCAGGGCAGGCATTCCGGTGCGGAAAGCATAATTATCATAATCGTAGGGCAGCACAGGTGTCGCCAATACAGCTTCCGCCCGTTTCGATAACCGCAGCGGCAGTTTCGGCTTGCCATTTGGGCGATGTACACGCGGCGCTGTCGAAAGATGCTGTTCGGGCAGCACCCGCGTTACAAATGTTCCTTTGCCTTCGATGCTCTCGATATAACCTTCAGCAATCAGTTGGTCGTAGGCATTTAGAACAGTATTCCGCGAAACGCCCAATTCGGCTGCCAGCAAACGCGTAGACGGAATTTTGGCACCTTTTTCGAGACGTCCATCCAAAATAGATGCCCTTAAATGGTCATATAACTGCTGGTAAATCGGGGATGTAGTAGTCGCTGTAAAAGTCGCGTTATCAAACATAGGCCATTATGCTTATTGGCTCATCAAGGGATAATCTTGCCTATCACAAGGGAATCGTAAAGAAAAAGGTCGTACCCTCGCCCACTGTTGATTCGACCCAGATGCGCCCGCCGTGACGTTCGACCACCTTTTTGCAGATCGCCAGGCCGATACCTGTACCCGGATACTCGCCCTTTTTATGCAAACGCTGGAAAATGACAAAAATACGTTCGAGATACTGTGGTGCGATGCCGATGCCGTTATCGCGCACCGCGAATTGCCATTCGTCTTTTTTCCGCTCCACACCGATATGAATTCGTGGCACTGTTTCTTTTTGAAACTTAATGGCGTTCCCGATCAAATTCTGAAATAACTGGCTGATCTGCATCGAATCGGCTTTAATGCGCGGCATCGCATCTGCTGTAATGATTGCCTTGCTGTCCTCAATCACCAGCGACAGATTAGCCAGAGCTTTGTTTAAGGCAAGCTGCGAGTCAAATTCCTCGAAGATTTTTTCGCCGCCTTCGACTCGCGAATAGGCCAGCAAATCCGTAATGAGCGCCTTCATACGGGTAGCGCCATCTACAGCATAGCCAATAAATTCACGTGCATCATCATCCAATTTATCGGCATAACGGCTTTCGATAATCTGCAAGTAACTGGTCACCATCCGCAGCGGTTCCTGTAAATCGTGCGAGGCCACATACGCGAATTGTTGCAACTCTTCATTGGAGCGTTTTAACATCGTGGCATAACGGGTCTGGGCTTTGACCAACCGCTGCCGCTCGCTCACATCCATCATCACACCACGCTTGCCAACCGGTTTATCATCTTTCAAAATAGTGATCATCAGCGCCTGAACATCAATCACGCGACCATTCTTGTGGATCGCACGAAAATTAACGATGCCTGATCCACCACTTTTCAGCACTTTATAAAATGCGTCAAAAGTGGCTGCCGCATCTTCGGGGTGGAAAATCCTGAGCCAGAAATGCGGCTCGGACAGGGCTTCATCAACTGTGTAGCCCAGCATTGTTTCGACATAAGCGCTGATGAACACCAGTTGCATCTCTTCAAGGTCTTCAGTGTGTTGATTTTCCCAGATGACACCGGGTACGGTCGCCATGATATTTTCAAGCCGCTGGCGTTCTAATTCCAGCATGGCGTCCAACTGCGCCCGTTCTGCCTCTTCTTGTTTGCGCTGGGTGACGTCGACCGTAAAAACGGCTACGTCATCCAGTGACGGATAGATACGATACTCAAGCCACAGATCATAAATCGGCGCAAAAACCTCGAAAACAACAGGGGTTTGCTGCGCCATCGAACGGCTTAATTCATGATAAAAACGGGTTTCAACAATCTCAGGAAGACTGGCTTCGAGGGTTGTTTGCAAGAGTTGTTCCCGCGTCATTTTCGTTGAAATTAAAGCGAGATCAGCCGCATTGCGATTGAGATAAACATAGCGCTTGTTCTGATCAAAAATCATGAACCCGCCATTGAGTTTATCCAGTACCAGTTCCATCCGTTCACGCAACCGTTCCGCTTCTTTACGGGCGGTAACATCCTGGAAGTAGACTGCTATTCCTGTAGGGCTTGGATAAAGATTGAGTTCCCACCAGTGCGTAGCGCCATGTACATAGGTATCCGAGTAGAATTCATAGGCCAGCGAACGCTGCTCCGAAACGGCTTTGTGCAGCATCTTGTGCAGCATGGACAGATTTGCTGTAACAGGTGGGAAGACCTCCCATATGTTTTTGCCAATTAAATCCTGTCGATTTTTCCCCCAGAGTTCGAGTACAGAAGGATTGACGTATATGAAGCGCCAGTCCTGATCCACTGCATAAAACGGATCGCTAATGCTGGCGATAATGTTTTCGATAGCCGCTTGAGCATCACGTTCGGTTTGCAGAACATCGCGCTGTAACTGTTCCACTTGTAATTGTGCAGTTTCGGATGCGATGAGGTCGCGCACAGCCAACAGCTTATTGACCGCCGTTGTAATTTGCCCGACCACCAACGTCAGGAAATCTTGATACTTTTCGTCAAGCGCATGGCGTGGGTTGATGCCAATGACTAACACAGCATGGACTTGTTCTTGCCCCAACTGCACAATCGGCAGTGCAATCGCTTTCGTAATCGGCTCGGACCACAGCCCACATGAAAAGGGTCCCAACCGTGTCTGAACATCATCAATCACGACTGCCTGCCGCATGTCCTTTACCTGTTTAAGCGGCCATAGATTTTCATCATTAAGCGCGATAAAGGGTGGCGCAATCCGGACATTTTGGGCAAGGTCAGTGCTGTTTACGAATTCAAACCCTGCCTCTGTCACCGAATATAAGATTGCAAATGGAATATCCGCCGGATTTTCCTTTAACGTATCAAAAGCATTACGAAAAACAGCCTGTGTGGTCTGTTGGAGCTCGACGCGTTGGGCTAAGTCGCGCAGGGTCGCCAAACGCCGATCATTCAGAAAGCGATCCGTCGTTTCGGTTACGATGACTAAAATCCCACCGACCTCACCGCTTTCGACACGAATTGGATTATAGGTATAGGTGAAATAACATTCTTCCAGATAACCGTGCCGGTCTAGAGGCACAAGCCAATCCTCAGAGCCAGTGGCAGTACCTTCCATCACTTGTGCAAACAAAGGGGCAATCAACTGCCAGCTTTCGGCAAAGGTAGTCCGTGCGCTCAATCCCAGTGCAGCAGGATGTTTGGTCGAACCGAGGATAGGACGAAAATGATCATTGTAGAGTTGAATGTATTGTTCGCCCCATGCAATGTACATTGCCGAATAGGAGTCCAGCAAAATACTGACGGCTGTTCGCAGACTTTGAGGCCATGATTCGAGTGTACCTAACGGCGTCTTTGACCAATCAAAAGCCCGAATGAGCGCCCCCATCTCACCGCCACCGACAATAATATTGTCAGTCGAATTTCCTACATTACTCACAGCCATCAATCCTCTGCATCAGTTACAACTCTTCAGCCTACAGCACAATGGAACGAATATAAAATCAGCACACAACTTTCTCTCAAGTTTCTCAGCGACTACCCTTCACATCCTATCAATGATGAATAGAGGCTTAACACCAGCCGCATAACCGATACGCGCTAATCTGGCATTTAGATTAGTCGGATCATCGGTCTAGCCCTTCAAAGGCAGTACCAACTCCTTATGAAAATCGGTGATTGGGATTAGTTTGCCCATCTCGTCAATGATGAACGAGTCTTCGATCCGCATCCCGATACCTTTGTCGGGGTAATACAAACCCGGCTCAATCGTGATGAAATTTCCCTGCTGAAAAATATCATTCGGTTCGCGGTGGCTGATGGACGGACGTTCATGGATATTCAGGCCAACACCATGCCCCAAACTATGCGAATATCCGATGCTGCTGCCCGGTTGGCTGCGGCGTGTCGGATGACCGTTTCCCTCAAAATAATCCAGCACCGCGTCCTGCATGGTGTGGGTTGGCTGTCCCGGCTCGGCATAGGTATCAACCGCAATTTTAAAGGCTTGCATCACCTGGTTATAGATGTCGCGCACCTCATCCGGCGCGTAACCGATGCACCAGGTACGCGTAGAATCATGATAATACCCACCGCCCAATTGGCGTGGAAACAAATCGAACACAATCGGCTGTCCGAGCTTGAGCGCCATTGATGCTTCGCCCCGACTGTGAGGAAAGCCGCCATCACGTCCCTGTGCAAAAATCATATCGGTGTCTTCGAGTTCACGGTCAAGCAGTTCACGTCGTACAAAGCGTTTGACATCCCCAATCGTCAGCGGTGATCCATCCGGCTTGACCACGGTATCACCCTCGGCGCGGTGACTGCCGATATAATCCCACGCCGCCTGCAAGACAGCACTGGTCTTGGCAGCCACATCACGGATCACGCGCAGTTCATCAGCATCTTTGGTCAGAAAGGCTTCGTCAAAAATGGTCTTGCCGATTTCGCCCACCAATTGATACTGCGGAAAGGCACCCTCCAACAAACGCGAACGCTCGACCCAGGCGCCGATTTCACCAGTGCCATAAATGCCAATTTTGCCTGCCGGAATTGCCAGCTTTTCAAAGATATTGCCCCACAGACCGATCTGCATTTTCGCCTGGTCGCCCTCGGCTTTGGCGACGATTTCATCCCACTGGAAGTCATCGTAGGTCATGACCTGCAAACCACTTTTCGCAGCTTCTTCAATCTCCATCACACTGACGACAAGGATGGGTGCGCTGCCCCGCTTCTTGATGGTCATACCACCGTGAATATCCACGCCGTTGGAAAGATAAGCACGATAGGTATTCTGGAATTCGCCACCTGCAACCACAAGGGCTTGTAAGTCGCGTTCGGTCATCAGCCGGTCAAGGTCTGAACGCATAGTAATTTCCCCATCCAATAATCGACTTTTGAATTGTTCCCATCATATTAACCGATTAGACCACAGGTGTCATTTGTCCACTCTAGACCAAAAAAGGGCGCTGGAGATTATCCAGCGCCCTTGATGTTAATACGATTGCGTGTGAGTTTTAACGCACTGTGATTGGTCCCGTCAGCCCGAAGTTCACGCCGATCAGTACCAGATCGCTGATATTGATTTGTCCATCATGGTTGAGGTCGGCGACTTCCGGCGCAGGCGGCACAGCCAGATCAAAATTCGCGCTCACCAGAACCGCGTCCGCTATGTCGACCGACTGGCTGTTATCGGTATCACCGGTCACAGATGTTTGAGTGCCCAGATCAATCGGCGCACCATCGCCCGTAACGGTGACGTTATAAACCAGGGCCAGATGTTCCGGTGCGCTCACCAGCAGCACATAACTTCCGGCTGGCACATCGGCAAACGAGAACGCCCCATCTGCTCCGGTCACACTTTGCTGAACCAAACTGCCATTCGTAGTCAACTGCACCTGCACACCCGAGCCATCCTGTGCAAATTGATTAACGATCACACCCTGAATAGTAGTGCCTACGCTGGCAGGTGCGGTAACTTCAGGGGTCGGCACAATTTCAGTGGCTTCGGCTGTCGGGATAACCTCGGTTGGTTCGGCTGTTGGTACGATTTCGGTGGCTTCGGGAGTCGTTGCGATTTCGGTTGGCACAATTTCAGTGGCTTCGGCTGTCGGTGCAATTTCGGTCGGCATAGCCGTTGGAACTTCTACTGTTGGCTCGACTGCAACGGTAACCACCGGTGTACCGTTCACCAGAGTCAGCGGCAGTGGATTACTGTGGCTATCTACACCCAACGCCGTACAGGCAAAGTTGGCATTCGCCGCAGTTTGTAGTGTGTATTGCAGCGTAAATGCTGTGCCATTGCCCGTAACCGCTGGATTAGGCTGCAAGCGAGTTACAGCTACCAACCACTTGCCATCCGGCTTCATACCTTGATCCACAAAAAAGCTGTTGGCACTGCTGAACACGTCGCCTTCAACATGGCTTGTGCCGACAATTACAGTGGGATCAACCTGGCACATGACTTGCAAACCATACAGCTCGGTGACGTTTTCCAGACGCACAGCAATACTCACCTGATCACCCACTTTCGCCGTTTGGGGATTCACTTCCAGACGCACAACGGGCGGTGGAGGCGCATCCTGCGCGGCAATCGGAGCAACTATTACGATCAGCGCCAGCAGTAGGCTGAGCAGGTAAGCAGTTTTTTGTTTTGGATTAATCGTGATTTGGGTCATACGATTTTGTACTCATTGATGAACAATAAAGGAATAGTGCAGAGACTATGCACAGACAATACCCCATCTTGCAGCAAATGCTTATGGGAAAAAGGTCTGCCATTCGTATGAAAACCTTAACGTCATGACTTATTTCTCACCCGCGCGCCGTTTTGTCCGGGCTTCCAAACTTTCATCCGTCAGCACATCAGTGGCCGTTTTGGGTGTAGCAATACGCTGGCTTCCGTATATCCCACGATGCCCTGATGCCAGATACGCCACGAAACAAGCCACCCCCACATATAACATGCTGCCACCGCCGAAAAGCTCCACCGCCATAATGGTACAGGCCAGCGGTGTATTACTGGCTCCAGCAAACACGGCGACGAATCCCAGCGCTGCCATAAACGCCGGATCAATCCCTAGCAGTCGGCCGATGCTGTAACCGGCTGTCGCGCCCATCACGAACAGCGGTGTAACCTCGCCACCGACGAAACCTGTCCCTAACGTCACGGCTGTGAAAATTACCTTCAACAGAAAAGCCAACGGTTCAACCCCTGTGCCATTCATCGTGTTTTTGATCAGCGGCAGGCTCAAGCCAAGATACTCTTGTGTGCCCGGCACTAACGTCAGGCCGATGATAATCAATCCACCCAACACCGGACGCAGCGGTGGATAAGCGATAAACTTACGGCTGATGTGCTTGATGGCTTCCAGCAGTTCTACGAACAACAACGCCACCCAACCGAATCCGATCCCTGCCACCACCACCGCTAACAGCAGCAGTGGATTGATGCCGATTTCTGCCAGAGCCGGATACTGTGTATGCGTCACACCCCATGCCCGTGTCATCAGATCACCCACCAGTGCAGCGGTCAAACAGGGCACAACGCCCTCATAACGGATACGCCCCATTGCCGGTGCTTCCAGCGCGAACACAAACCCCGCGATCGGCGTCCCGAACACCGAGCCGAAGCCGCCGCTGATTCCTGCCAGCACCAACATCCGCCGATCATCACCTTCCAACTTAAGCACGCGACGCAGGGCATCAGCCAGGCTGCTCCCCATTTGGATCGCTGTACCTTCGCGTCCTGCCGATCCGCCAAACAGATGCGTCAGGACGGTTCCGATTAACACCATCGGTGCCATCCGCAGCGGAATTGGATCTTTATTAAGATGCACCTGCTCAATAACGAGGTTATTCCCACGCGCGGCAGTTCCCCCTAATCGGTAATAGCTCCATCCAATGACAAAACCCGCCAGCGGCAGCAAAAACAGTAAATAGGGGTTAGCTGTCCGTACGGTTGTCGCCCAATTCAATGTCACCAGAAATAATGCTGATGCCGTACCGGAAAGTACACCGACTACACTTCCCAACACAATCCACTTCACCAGCGCATAGCCGAAGATTCGCTGCTCACCAAAATTGACCCGTGACCACATGACGCTGCCCTTTACAACAAAAAAGCCTCTACCCGACGCCAATATGTGGGGTAGAAGCTATCAACCGCAACGGTATAACCCAAGCTTCATTGGGAATCGCTTTCGCGACTGACTTAAATCATAACGCCGCCCATAAAACGCGTCAAATGGCTTAATTTGTATCTTACTGCTTAACATGTTAGATTTATTTTCGAAAGTAAATTTCTGTCCCGAATTATTGTCTATAGGTTGTAAAGGTTGAATAATATGATTAAACGTCACAGTTTCAAACTTTTCGTTCTTATGTCTATGCTTGCTATCTTGTTAATGACTGTTGGCAGTGCCGCTGCCATCACCGATGGCGAACTCGATGGAAACGGTCATCCCGCCGTTGTGCTGCTCCTCATGGAAGTTAATGGACAACCTGCTTTCCGTTGCAGTGCTACCTTATTGTCGCCCACCGTTGTCCTAACCGCAGGACACTGCACCAATGGTTTCCCTGCAGAAGATTTCTCTGGTATGCGTGTCTTTACCGAATCAAATGTCCAAACTGGCAACAACAACTATCCTTTTGCAGGTCCAAACAGCGTGGAAGCCGTTTCGTGGGCTTCACATCCGTTATATGAAACCGCCTCTTTTGTAGTACATGACGTCGGTGTAGTGATCCTCAAAGAACCGGGTATTGTATTGCCCCAAAATCAATATGGCGTACTCCCGCAAGCCAATCAGCTTGATGCTCTCAAAACCAAACGCGGGTTGCAGGATGTAACCTTTACATCAGTTGGTTACGGTCTCCAACAAATCAATCCCGTTTTCACAATATCCCAAAAAATCCGTATGGTGGCACATCCGCGCCTCATCCAGATTAACACACCGGGCTTCACTGGTAGTTTTTCGCTCTTACTGTCGAATAATCACTCCACTGGCGGCACCTGCTTCGGTGACTCAGGTGGACCTAATTTCTTGGGCACATCAAATGTAATTGCCGGTGTCACCTCCTTCGGAATCAATGGCAATTGCGCCGGTACCGGTGGAGTTTTCCGTATGGACAGACCCGATGTTCTCGCCTTTGTTAATAGTTTCCTGGCTAAGAAATAAAACTGTCTCGCAGGTAGCCTAAATCAATATAAAAGAGCCGTTTTACACCGATTACGGCTCTTTTGTTGCCCTCACTCCCTGTATACAACGACTCAAACGATTTCCAAACTATCACTCAACCCATATCATCTTAACGTTCCCTCAAAACGGTTAGTAATTTGCCCATCAAATAGTGACCAAAATGTAACCCGTTGCTTCCCATTATCTGCTACGATGGGCTTATCGTTGTGTCACTGTCTCGGAGTCATTGTGTTAAATCTCGCTGCATTTTCTCTGCCTTGCTGCGGTTCGATAGTATTGGCAGTTCCCTTTGCATTTTCGGCGGATCACTCTCGCGCATCCACCGAACCGGTATCGGCGGCGGACACACGGCAGCCAGTCGCTGCACTTGTGCCGGTTCAGCGGCATCAGCCGGACCACCCGCTTCACTAAAATGTCGATTCAGCGGTATCTCGGGTGCTTCCCGCCTGCTATTTCAGTGGCATATTGGCACAAATGACAATCAATTCTGATCGTATTCAGAATATCGAATCAGGTTATAGCGTACGTGCGGCTTGAATGCCTGCCAGCAGCGGCTCTTCCTGCCCTGGCAGCACCGTACGCGGATCAAACAGCACTTGCCCCTCGGAGATCCGTGCGATAATCGGTATCGCTGCTTGCCGTAGTTGAGACGCAAAAGCATCTGCCGAAGCCACTTCGAGCGCCAGCAAGGCCGTAGGCAACGTCTCACCCGGCAAACTCCCGCCCCCTACAGCTGATTGTCCCTCGACCACTGTGCCACCTGTAACCGCTGCCCAATGCTCGGCTGTAGTTTTCAGTTCACTTAAAGGCGTCGCAATCATGCGCCAGATGGGAACCTGTGTAACAGCCTCACCACGCCGGTAGTGATCGAGTGTGGCTACCAAACCGGCCAAACACAGCTTATCCGCCCGTACGGCTCGTGCTAGGGGGTGTTCCTTAAGGATATTGATAAGCGCTTTCTTACCCACCAGAATTCCAGCTTGAGGCGCACCCAGCAGTTTGTCACCGCTGAACGTCACCAGATCAACACCCGCCGCGATGCTCTCCTGCACGGTTGGCTCATGTTCCAGCCCATACTGCGCCGTATCGAGTAACGCCCCGCTGCCCAGGTCATCCACGAGCAGCAAGCCATGTTCATGGGCAATCGAAGCCATTTCTGCCAGAGTTGCCTGTTCCACAAACCCGATTTGTTTGAAATTAGAGGCATGGGTGTGCATCAGCATGGCCGTATTGGGCGTGATGGCTTTCACATAATCGGCAGGTCGGGTGCGGTTGGTCGCGCCCACTTCCACCAGCTTCGCACCGCTTTGTTCCATCACCTCTGGCACACGGAAGCCACCACCAATTTCCACCAACTGCCCGCGCGAGATGATCACCTCACGCCCCAACGCCAGCGCCGAAAGCAGCAGTACCAGAGCCGCAGCCGTGTTATTGACCACAAGCGCTGCTTCGCCACCCGTCAGCGTCGCCAATAACTCGGACGCGTGGCGCAGCCGGCTTCCGCGCTTGCCACTCTCCAAATCAAATTCGAGTGTGTTGTACTGTGCCGCCACCTCACTGATTGCAGCTTGTGCTGCCGCAGAAAGTGGTGCGCGTCCCAGGTTGGTATGAATAATCACACCGGTCGCGTTAATCACCGGCCGCAGACTCGGTAGAAATTCTGCCCGCAGCATCTCGCCTACAGTCTCAACAATCGCATCGATCTCAATTGGGACGGCCTCACCTGCCCGCAGCTTGTTACGCGTTTCAGTTAATATTTCACGTAAAGCTGCCAGTACCGACTCGCGTCCGTACGTTTGGCTCAACTGCTGTCCGGAACGACTGCTGATCAGATTTTCGACCGAAGGTAAATCACGCAAGCGAGGAGTTGTCATCGATAAACAATCTACTGTGAAGGATTTGGAATGGGCTTAGGTTGCAGTCGCATCCGCATACCACTTCGACGATAGCGAAGGAAAATCGAAAAGCAGCTGAGAACCCCACCGACGAAAAACCAATTGGACATCAATAAAGCACAGCACAGGAAAACGAGTGCCCAATATCCAAATTTCCAAGCGGTGCCATCAAGGCTAACCCATCGGGCATAACTGATTTCGCCCTGCACCGCATCCGGTACTGCCGCCAATTTAAACAATCGCACATTTTGCACATGAGTCGAAAGAACCACCATCTCCGGCAGCACCAGGAAGCCCACAGCCGCCGGAAAAACTTGTCGAAGATCCAAATATTGGGTGAATAAATAAACACACAACATCCAAATGACACCGAAACTCAACATGAAAATAAAGCGCCGACTCACCCGATTATTCGCATCCACATCTTTTTGGTAATAAGGATTTAACTCGTAGCTGCCACCCAATTTAAAGAATGATTGGGCATTCTTGAGCCACAACTGCCGCCCATAAAGCGTCAGATAATAATCCGCCACATAGACCACAATCCACAACACGACTGCGACAGGCAAACTATCGAGTGGAGTGTTCATTGAGTTACTCGGCTCGCTCGTTGCGGATTTCACGCGAACGCAGAAAAGCCTCGATCACAATAAACGCCAGCGCCACCAAGAATGCCGTCGGTAAACTCAGCACGCGTGGGATTTGCAGCCAGGTACAGGTCACAACAAACAGCCCGAACCAGATGCTCTGGCGCACGATTACCCCACCCGGTGGAAGTTCAGCGCTGATCGGCGTAAAACGCACATTCAGGTAGCGGATGAAAGGCAGCACTGTGCCCGTCACAGCGATTTGCAGCAGCAGAAAAAAGATCCAACGCTGACCGACTCGCGGCAGGGTGGTCGTCACCAGTTGGAATAACCCCAACCAGCCCAGCACCATGAAGATCACGCCCACAATCATCACGCCGATATGGTCGGGTGGTATTTTATCAGCCGGGAATAATTCTCCCGCTGGCTCGTTTACATCATCGTAGTGTTGTTCGCTCATAAACCGAGTATAGCAGACTCTCGCTGCCCTGTACCAGTTGTTATGCCAGGTTTAAGAAAGGTTAAGAAAACACCAAGCTATAGCCAAGCTTTTCCTATAACGCTTGCGTTTCATAACAAGCATACTTACAATTCACAATGTCAGCATCCATCCGTTTTTCCGGTTCTCTCAATATCCCCAGGTGGATATAACAAGAGAAAATACACGGCACTCCACAACGCGAAATGCCGAAAAGGTTTATGTGATGGCTGTACCTGTTCCTTCTGTGCGTCAAATAGGCCGACGACAGCGCCTCATACGCGAAAACTTAATGGCTTATGCCTTCCTCGCGCCAGCTTTAATTTTGCTGTTCGTATTCGGCATTTTCCCGGTAGGTTTTGCCTTTTTCGTCAGCCTCTATCGGTGGCGTCGCTTCCCCAGCAATTACCTCGGCCTCACCAATTACACACAGGCACTGGATCATCTGGCGTACGTCTTGTTCTTCTGGGTCGCTTTAGCTGCGTTGGGTTTCGGATTGTTCCTATTAGTGAAGTTATGGCGCACTCCCGGTGAACGGCTGCCTGCTTTATCAGCCACGCTCCCCGGCATCTTTAACGGCGCGGCCATTGTGCTGTTCGTCAATTGGATCGCTGTGCTGCTGCCTATCATTCTGAATATCCCCCAACGTATCCGTGGGCAAGAGCGCGTCCCCGGTTTGTTTACCGGTCAACTTGCGGCCAGTTTCCAATTTCCCGAAGCAGTCGCAGCCGGAAATCCGTTCCTATGGGCTGCCGTAGCCGCTGTTATGGTCAGTCTTATCTGGTCGTGGCGTATCCGGTCAGAATCGCGCTTCACCTATTTGGTACAGGCGACTGGCGCTGCATTAGCCGCTGCCATTAGCGGCCTGACGTTGCAGCTCACGATGAACGAAATCCAGGCAGCCGTTGCCACGTCCCAGGCCAGTGGTGACTCTTTACCTATCTGGTCACAAATCATCTTTATCAGCGCAGGTATAGGATTAATCGTCGCGGCTTATATTCTTTGGCAGCGGGCGCTCAAACAGCAAAGTGATCGCCGTTTCGGTATCGGCACTTTGGCGGTAGTGCTGCTGGTCGTCGGTGGCTACGCATTAGCCGTACAGCTTCCACAAGCCCTCGCCAACGCTGACCCCGGTGTGTTAAAGGGATTTGGCATCACGGTCTTGTTCGCTGCTGGAACGGTTCCATTCCAACTGGCGATTGGTCTAGGTTTGGCTTATTTACTCTTTCAAAATATTAAGGGCAAATCCTTTTTCCGCATTGTCTACTTCATGCCCTATATCATGCCCTTCGTCGCCACCTCCATCGTCTTCGGCTTGATCTTTTCTTACCGTCCAGCCTCGCTCGTCAATCAAGTGTTAGGCGCATTCGGAATTCCGGCGCAAAAATGGCTGCTAGAACCGACCGGCATCTTGAACCTGATTTTCGGCCCACAGTTCCCGACCATCCTCGGCGGCCCTAGCCTCGCGCTGATCGTCATCATGCTCTATACCACATGGACGTATATCGGCTATGACGCGGTGGTTTTTCTGGCAGGCTTGGGCAATGTTCCGCCGGAACTATATGAAGTGGCACGGATAGATGGTGCTTCCAATTGGGGCTTGTTCCGCCACATCACCCTACCACTGCTTTCACCGACCACCTTTTTTCTGTCGCTCATCGCGGTGATCGGCACGTTTCAAGCCTTCACTCAAATTTGGATTATGCGAACACCTGCGGCTCAGAGTTCAGTGGATACAATGGGCGTTTATATTTTCCGTGTTGTCCAAAATACCGATCCGAATATGGGTTATGGCTCGGCTATGGCTTTTGTCCTGTTTGCGGTCATTCTCTTGCTAACGATTTTCCAGAACCGTATTATGGGCAGCAGGGTGTTCTATGGCTGAAACCAGCTTACCTGCCAGCCACAGTGGCAATATTACCACCCGATTGGCGAAACCCATCGATTGGGGCAAAGTCTTTACCTACACTATCCTGCTCTTCGGCGTTGTCTTGATGATTTTCCCATTCCTGTGGATGGTCAGCGCCTCGTTGATGAGTCTCACCGAAGTCACATTTGGCAAGCTTTTGCCCAGCCAACCCTTGTTTTCCAATTACGCCGAAGCCTTCCAACGGGCTAATTTCGGCCAATTTATGTGGAACAGTGCGAGGCTCACAGCCATTACGCTCACCGGTCAACTTCTCGTCTGTATTCCGGCGGCTTATGCCTTCGCGCGGATGCGATTTGTGGGGCGCAATGTCCTGTTTACGATGATGCTGGCAACCATCATGATCCCCGAAGTCGCGCGTTTCATCCCGAACTATCTCACCGTCATCTGGCTTGGCCGCTTGAGCGACAGCTTACTTGGCATTCCCTGGGTCAATAACTGGCCGTCCTTAACCATTCCTTTTATGGCTGTTCCCTTCACCATCTTCTTGCTGCGCCAGTTCTTCATGCAGCTTCCGGAAGATTTATGGGACGCGGCGCGTATCGATGGTGCTGGACATGTCCGCTTTTTACGTTCGGTTGTTATTCCGCTATCGACCGCGCCAATTATGACCGCCATCACTTTCGGCTTCATCGGCTCATGGAATTCGCTGCTGTGGCCGCTGCTGCTGACCCAAACCGACGAGTGGCGACCGGTAGCAGTCGGTTTAACCAAATTCGTCAACAGTGACGCACCGACTGAACTACACTTACAAATGGCGGCCTCCGTCTTGATGATTATCCCGATTCTGATCCTGTACTTCTTCACTCAGCGTCAGTTCACCGAAGGAATCGCGACAACGGGTTTGAAAGGCTAAACCATTGTTCAATCAGATATGTCTGGTGTTCATAGAAGAAGAGTTGTCAATATGACCCAACCCTCTAACACAGGACGGAGCACTCAGGCTTCTCAATGGATCAATGCGCCACGCGAGGCCCTCTATCGGGCATTCATTGAACCAGAAGCAGTGGCTTTGTGGCTTGCACCGGACAACATGAAAGGCCACATAGATATCCTTGAGCCGCATGAAGGTGGCAGATTCAGAATGTCGCTTACTTACCTCTATCAGAAAGATCGTCCGCGCGGCAAAACATCCGAGGACACGGACACATCCGAGGGAACTTTCATCAAATTGGTTCCCAATGAAAAGATCGTACAAGTCTTTGAATTCGAGTCCGACCAACCGGATATGGCAGGCAAAATGAAAATCACCTGGACATTGGCGGATGCTGACGGAGGAACCGAAGTCACGGTCTTCTTTGAGGACATCCCTAAGGGTATACGCCTCGAAGACAACGAGCTAGGTTCGAAGCAATCACTGAGAAAGTTGGCGGCATTTGTTGAGCACGATCAACACAAACACGACAGTGTTCACAAAAAGTGAGCGCATAAAACATTAGGGCCTCCATCGCGCAAGCGATGTTATCTCAGACGGTCATTCCAACAGCGCGAGGTGCTTCGCCGGAATGACATAAAAGTATGCGGGGAGAAATAACAATGCAGAAACTGTTTAAACTATTGAGTGTCATTTTTGTCTTTGCCTTGGGCGTAGGTGTTATCAGCGCTCAAGACTCACTTGAATCGGTTGATCCCAAAGGCCAATCTATTGTTTATTGGCATCAATACCAGAAGGACAGCGCTCAAGAGAAAACCATGTCAGCAATTGTTGACCAATTCAACAAGAGCAACGAATGGGGCATCACGGTAGAGGCGATATCGCAGGGTGGTTACGGTGACATCAGCAAACTGGTGAATGCCGGCATTACCTCTGGTGAATTGCCCAATCTGGTCGCAGGTTATATCAGTGATGCCGCCAGCTATGCCCGTGATAACGCTGCCGTTGATCTTGCGCCCTATATGAGCAGTGAGAAATGGGGTTTAGGCGCTACCCCAGACATCAAGCAGGCGCTCGTTGACGCTAATACTGTTGATGGTCAAGTTCTGGCTTTCCCAAATCAATCATCGGCGCAGGTGATGGCCTATAACCAAACGCTGCTCACCAAACTGGGCTTTAATGCGCCACCGACCACCATTGATGATTTCAAGACTCAGGCTTGTGCCGCTTCTAAAGCCACCAGCGACAACGGTGATAAAATATTGGGTTTCTCTATGACCACAGATGCCTCACCGTTTGAAGCGTGGGTTGCCAGCCAAGGTGGCAGCATTTATCACGACGGCAAGTTTGATTTCAGCAGCGACGCAGTTATCAATACCCTTAAGTTCTATCAGGATATGTATAAGGAAGGTTGCTCATACATTCCGGCAAAAGCGTTCGGCGATCAAGCCGACTTCAATAGTGGGATTCTGCCTTTCTATGTTACCAGCACCGCTGGCTTCTCCTTTATCGTTTCTGGCTTCAAGAAAAGTGGTGTGACTGCCGACTGGAAAATCATGACCTTCCCACATACAGAAGGCAATGAAACCATTCAGGAGTTCGGCCCTAGCATTATCATGATGCCCTCAAGCCCCGAAAAGCAGTTGGCAAGTTGGCTGTTCCTGAAATATCTTGCCACCCCGGATATTGCCATCCAGTGGACTACCGGGACAGGCTACTTTAGCCCTGTTCCCTCTGTCGACGAAGC
The DNA here is from genome assembly GCA_044226325.1 of Aggregatilineales bacterium. Classification (GTDB taxonomy): domain Bacteria; phylum Chloroflexota; class Anaerolineae; order Aggregatilineales; family Phototrophicaceae; genus CFX2. The sequence goes on along the minus strand of JBGAHG010000015.1, from coordinate 165,722 downwards.
GCTTAAGACCGCTACCTTCACCGCTGACGGCGTTGCACCTTATTTCAAGGATGCAACTGACCTAATCGCTAAGGAAGGCGTAAAGATCTACATCAGCCCATCACTCAGCGCCTATGCTAAAATTCGTGAACTGATTAGCACCGCTATCGCTGATGTGACCAGTAATGGCAAAGATGTGGCTGAAGTAGCCAGCGGTCTACAAGATGCCGCTGACGCCGCGCTTAAGGATAGCCAGGCCTAAGCAGTTGGCAATAAAAATGGGGCTCAAGATTTTGCGCCCCATTCCTCGACTGCAACTCAATTTTTATGACTACACCTAGCTGGCTTCTATAATGTTATGCAAATCTTGTGTTTCGCGCGACGGATTAATGTTATACGACGTGCGTAACGTCTCGGCTAGCTGCTTATATTGAAGTTGAGCATCTTGCTTGCGCCCCAACTTCAAATAGATATTCATAACTTCTCGGTGGATGTCCTCGCGCTCCGGCGTATGCGCCAAAGACCGCGTGAAAAATCCCAACGACTGTTCACTGTCACCGCGCCGCTTATAAATGCGTCCCAAACTGATGAGTGCCTGTGAGTTCAGCAAGCGCAGTTGTTCGCGCCGCTGCACGATCCAGGGCATATCCGTATCCTGTAGGAACGGCGATTTATAATACTCGACTGCCCTGCGAAGCAGTTCTTCTTCCTGATCTTCATCCGCGCTAATCATGGCGCGCTCAACATCCGACTGAAAATCAAATACATCATAATGCCGTGTGAGCTTATCACCGGGGGTATAAAATCCACCACCGTAATGTGTCATTTCATAGGTTTTTGTAGGGTCAATTTTCAGGCTGATACGTTCGCTGATTTTCCGCTTGGTGACATGAAATACGTTGGTGGCTTCTTTGATCGGCAGTTCCGGCCAAAAAGTTTCAAAAATTTCACGGCGTGTTACCAGTGGGCGATCCATAAAGAAGAAAAACAAGTTACGCGGGAGCGCGCCATCCCAATTATCAACCTGTTGTCCGTTTACAACGGTGTAGCCTCTACCCAGCGCATAAACCTCAAGCTGCGGATGTTCCTTTTTCTCAAGCGTGAACATACCGTCATCTTTGCGCCGTTCTGTTCCCATTACAATGGCTTCACCGCGCTCAATCAGATCATACCAGGGTTGGTGCATCAGCATACGCGAATTAAATACCAATTGAGTATTTTTCGGCAGCGCATTGACCAACGCATTGATAAATTTCTCAAATTCAGCGTCGAATGGCAATCTATCTAGTTCATCGATATATAAAGTGGTTTGTGGCGCTTTAATCGCCGCCAGATCAGCCACCAAAGCTTCAGCCAATGCCACAGCCTTTTTGCGACTGTCCAGTGCCGCTTTAAGCCCCTTACCGAAATCGCCTTTGACCTTATCAAATTCAGCAACCATACCACCCAACCAACTTATCAGGCTAGTTTGGTCTTCCGTGATGCGATAATATAGCAATCCGGCATGATTGTTTTGATAAAAGTGAGTTAGAAACAGTGTCCGGTAATTTGTCCATGGGTAAAGGATAACGACTTTCTTGCCCGACGACCGTTCACGAAAGGACTCTAGAGTCACTTTTGTAACGACTTGTTCAACCATTTTCCGCTACACCTTAACCCGTATGTTACGTAAGATAAAGAAACATTTCATTAAAGCGCGAACAATAACACTAATATTAAAAAGTGGCAATGCTACTCATACCCTATTCAAACCTATTTCCCTAACATCATGCTAAATCCCAACAATATTGTAACAACTTTATCGGAAAATATTACGTTGAGTGCAATTTCTAAATGGCTTCTCCTGCTTGAACCTGTTTTGCTGATCTTTATGGTGTACGCATTCTGGTATCCCATCGAGATACGCTATCAGTGGTTAGGGTTTCTCATCGCAGTGCCTATATTCATGCTGCTGCGGCTGCTGGCCTATAAACGGATATTTACACGCTTTCCGCTGGACGTCTGGTTCATCATTTTTATAGTACTGGGATTTCTTAACCTCTACATGTCACCGTTCACAGCCGCCCATCCCATGAGCCGCCTGTATTTACTCGGTCGGCCACTACTCGGCATAGCGCTCTGCGTTTATTTTGTCGAATACGCACGACTGAACAACAAATTGGATGGGTTGCTCATTACCACTCTACTTGTGGGCTTATTAATCGGTGCAATGGCGCTGCTATCGAGCGACTGGAATAGCAAAAGTGATCAATTACGCTTCATCCTCAATCTGATTCCGCGATTCGACAAGTTTCCCGGTGCGGTTGGTGGCTTTAACGCAAACGAAATTGCAGGCGGTCTAACATGGACAGTTCCGTTGTGCGCCGGACTGATGTTTTGGCGTGGTAAACGCAGCTTCGACCGCGTTATTCGCTGGGGATTTATCGCTGCTTTTATCATCTCCTTTTCCGCATTGTTCCTAGGGCAAAGTCGATCAGCTTTAATCGGTGTCCTGGTGATTTTGATACCGATGATATACTTCCTGGTGCGGCCCTGGCATTGGCGAATCGCGGGTTGGGCCGTAGTCGTGATTTTTGCTGTTCTCGAACTCATGATCGTCCGTAATGTTTTCACGCCGTCCGGTCAACCTGTACTCGCCCAGCGTGACGAAGCCAGCGTGGATGCTCGCTTTGATATTTGGGCAAGCGCCATAAAAATAGTACGCACCTATCCACTTACAGGCGTCGGCATGAATATGTTCCGCGAAAAAGTTATCCGCAACCTTTATCCTGTTCCAACTTTTTTACAACCTGTTTTACCCCATGCCCATAACGAATTTCTACAGATAGCTACCGATCTTGGTATACCCGGATTTATCCTATTCGTCATTTGGTATGTTATTGCCTTTCGAAACCTGATACAGGTTTATCGTCAGGATGAAAATAACCTCAAAGTTTTAGCAGTCGCGATAGCCGGTGGTTTGTTTGCTCATATTATCTTCAGTATGGGTGATGCTGTCGCCATATGGGATCGATTGGCCTTTCTACTGTGGTGGATGTTCGCTTTTGCTGGCGCGGTCTACTGGCTGGCGAACTATAATACTCGCGTGTCCTCTCCTGAAGAAATTTAATTGTAGCTATGGCATAGCTATGGTATAGTTAGAACATTGAGACAAAATCAAATCACAATGTTACATTAACGTTTTAGCACGGTTTGATTTTAATAAGAAAAGTAATATTCCGGGTTCGAATGCCAAATACACCCGTTACGAAGAGCCAATCTGCGCCTCTGCCTCCCGTGAGAACCTCGCTTCCCCGGTTGGTAATTGTGCTTTTTCCAGTAGTTCCGCTGCTGGTTTATTTGCTTTCCTCAAATCTGCCCGGCTTCCACCCTATCGTTGTTTGGTTTGGATGTTTAAACCTTTTCGTCCTCACCTACATCGTTAGCAATCAGCAAAGTGAGAAGATGTCTCAGGGCTATCGTGGACTCAGCCTGCTGACTATTTGGCTCATACAGGGAATGGGAGCAGCTATCTTGCTGCTGCTCTGTGCAGGGGGACTTGGCTTAGTCGTTGAGTATTTCAATACAAGCAAGAATCGTTCGAAAGCAGCCTATTTAACGCGCTATTCCAGAATCATCGATATGTTGGCGCTCAGTGGCATCAGTCTTCTGGCGGCGTGGTTCGTATATAGCTTACTGAATGGCGCGATCCCTCTTGAGCATATCACGATCAATACGGCCTTCAGCGCGATTGCGATGCTGGCTGCCTACTTCGTTGGTAATGAACTAGGTCGCTATCTTATCCTGCACCGCCTACGCGGATACGTCTACGAACCATTCTGGGTTGAAGCCCAACGCAACAACCTGATTACGGATTTGATGCTGCTCCCCGTCATCATTATTTTGCCACTCATATTGGCACATGATGGCATAACCGTTTTCATTCTCTCGACCCTGGTCATAGCTATTTTTGGCCTCTATCTATTTCAAACGTATGCCAACATCTATGAAGCAAGGCAGGATCATCAGAAGAATGCGGAACTGGTTCGTAAGCTGGCATTGGTGAATCAAACTGCCCAGAATGCGATGTTTCGGGTTGATCAAGAATTGGCACTGCAAACCGCCTGTCAGACCGCCGCCAGCATCACGCAGGCGGATCGAGCAGCGCTCTTTGTGGCTGAACGGGATAGCGACACCCTAAGTCTGGTCGAAAGTGTTGGCTTTACCGAGAACGAACAAACCAACGGCCTCAATCTGGCGTTGATGAATAGTTACCAATTTGAACCCACTGCCTTTATAGTTCCGGATATTGCCTCTTTCAAAGGCGATAATCCGCTGCACGAATTCAACAAACATATTAAAGTAACCTCATTTGCGGCTTTGCCATTACTATCCGGTAATGCGCTGCTGGGCTATCTGGCGGTCTACCATGACCAGCCGCATCAATACAGTACTACCGAACTCGAACTCATCAACATTCTCACAGATCGTGTCGCAGCTTCACTCGATAACGCTCATCTGCTTGACACGCTCGAATTCCATGCCTTCGAAATGACCCATCTGGTTCACCTGTCACGCATTTCAACTGCCAGCCTCAAGTTAGAGCAGGTCGCGGCTGATGTCACCAATGTACTAAGACAGATGAGCGCGATGGATTGGGCCATGATCGCCCTGTTGGATGACACTTACGCCCTAATGAATGTGGTCGGTTTCAGCGGTATCACCACCAACAGTGAAATCGAAACATTCCAATACAAACTACCTCAGTTTGATGAAGTCATCAAAATTCGCAACATGGAGATTCCACGCCCACGTTTTATCCGTAGCGATGAAACCGATTTATCACTGCCTTTACGCAGTTACATGGAAATTCATGCCCTGCGCTCTTTGGTTATCGCACCCATGGTCGCCCACGAAAGCACGTTCGGCGTGGTCTTTCTTGGCACAACAGCTTTCCGCATCCTCACTGAACGTGAGTCGCAGTTGATTGAAGCGGCTGCTAATCAGGTGGCAACACAGGTTTACAACGCGCAGTTGTACTACGAAACCCATAACAATTTGCGCCATCAGCTCGAGCAAACAGCCCTTATCCGTGACATTGTTGAGCGCATTTCCAGTTCCCGTGATTTCAACGCTACGGTGCAAGATGTATTTGAAGCCGCAGCGCGTACCACACAGGCCGATATTGTCCGGTTGGCTCTCCGAACTGAAGCCGATGATCTCTGGGTGATCGAGCAAACCTTTACGGATGGTAGCCGCCAACGCAGCTACAGTCAGCGTCCTAACGATGAAGGCATCGCGGGTCAAGTCATGCGTACGGGTAATCGTGTCATCATCGGGGCCGGATTGCGCAGCGTCTCATTAGACGTGGGCTATCCTTCGTGGCTAGCTGTTCCCCTCCAATTGGATAATCGGATCGTAGGCGTGTTAAGTGTGGGCTGTTTGCAAGCGGATTTCTTCAATGAAACCCAAATCGACTTCCTCAAAAACCTGGGCAGCCATACCATTATTAGCATTCAGAATGAACGTCTGCTCGATGAACTGACCTATCAAGTTGATGTGCTAACCAGCTTACGCGGGTTGTCTATTTCACTCTCTAAAGTCCTGGATACACGCTCAGCAGCGCTCAAGCTTATTCAAACCGCCATGGGTATTATGCACAGCCAATATGCTGCCATCTACCAGACCAACCGCCACCCCGCACCTGCTGGCTTACTTGAGCAAATCACGGACAATAATTTCCCGCTGTCGCCATCTCAATTACTGGTAATCGCGCATCTGGTACAAAAAGTCGAAACCACCGGTCAAATCCAACTGATTGAAAATGCCAATCTGGTTTATGCCGATAAACTGCCCGACGGTATCCCTTACAATTATCTGGTTGCCACACCCATCAAACGCGGCGATAAAATTTACCACATACTATGTCTCGGCTTTACCGAACAGCAGCGTTTGACCGAATTGGAATTGAATACCCTCTCCCTATTGGGAGTACAAGCCTCGGCGCATCTGGAAAACGCTGGATTGAACGAAGAAATCCACGACGTCAACAGCCGATTACGCGCTATCCTCGACTCAACTCGTGATGGTGTCATTTTACTTGATGACTCCGGTCACATTATCGAACTCAACCCAGCTGCCGAGCGCTTGATGGGTATTAACCTACGCGAACACATCAACGAGAATTTTGCCAGTACGCTGCTCCAGTACAGCGAATCCAGCACCGATAAGCAAGCCGGTTATTCACGCGAAGAGTTAATGAAACTCGCCCGCATCACACGCTTGGGACCGCAGGGCATCACCCGCCGCGAATTTACGCGCAGGACCAACGCTAACCAACTGCTCTATATCGAGGAAGTCGGATCACCGGTTATTGATGATGCTAACCATTTGGTCGGACGTTTAATGGTCTTGCGCGACATCACCGAGGAAAAGAAACTCGAAGAGTATCGCAATGAAATTACCGGTATGGCGGTTCACGATCTGCGCGCCCCTTTAAGCGCCATCATCAACGCCCTACAAATCGCCTCCGAGCGCATTGATACACCCAGTGGTATTCCGGTTGTCAAACGCACCATCGAGATGGGCCTCAGCAACGCTGATGACATGCTCACGCAGGTTAATACCCTGCTGGACATTCGTAAAGGCCGCGAAATGACACTCGAGCGTGCCCCCACCGAGATCGAAGAGGTCATCGAACTGGCACGCCTGCGTCTGATTACCTCTGCCGAAAAAGCCAGTATCACAATTGAGGTCGTCATCCCGCCGGAATTACCACCCGTGAATATTGATCCGGCAAAAATCGGTCGTGTCTTCCAAAACCTCATCGATAACGCTATTCGCTTCACACCTGCTGGTAAACCCATCCGCATTTCAGTGGATTATTGGGGATCGAAGGGCAAGCTGCTCATACGAATCGCTGATAGCGGCCCCGGCATTCCCGAAAAAGAACGTACGCGTGTCTTCGATCAATATTGGCAAAGCAAAAAGAATAAACCTTTACGTGGTAGCAAAGGCAGCGGCATCGGCTTAGCCTTTTGCAAGCTCGCGCTAGAAGCGCACGGCGAACGAATCTGGATTGATCCTGTCAGCCCCTTGCCCGGTGCATGTTTCGCCTTCACCTTACCGGTCGCCACCTAATTCGTCTTAGCACTTCTGGCGAACGCCTTCTCACATACGGAGCGGGCTAATCGACACCTCAATTCTTAAAGCAAACCTTTATCACCACTGCACCTACTCCTGTTATATCATTAATGAAAAATGGGTATTCTCTGACGGCTTACCAGTACCTAAACGGAGTACGTTTGTGACTGCAACAAAAGCAACGATTTTATATATCGAAGACGACCCTGCCAGCCGTCAGTTGGTCGAACGCGCCCTCAAACATGCCGGTTATACCGTCCTAGTTGCCGAACGTGGCCTGGATGGCATCGACATCGCCCGTCGTGAATGCCCCGACATGATCCTAACTGACATCAACCTGCCGGACATCAGTGGCCGTGAAATCACGACCGCACTACGTCGTGATAAGCGCTTCACCAACGTACCGATTGTCGCGCTTACTGCTCAAGGGCATGGCGAATTCCAGGCTATGACAATGGCCGCTGGCGTAACCGGTTATCTGGCTAAACCGGTTGATATTGAAATGTTAGTCGAGCGCGTAGACTTTTATCTACACGGCGGACGCGACAAAATTGATGCGGCTGCTTTTTCCGAAGCCCAAACTAAATATATTCAAGAAATTGTCGGACGGTTGGAAACTCAGGTTCGCGAGCTTGAGTCCAGTAATAATATGCTCAAGCGTCTGGACAAGATGAAAGACTCGTTTATTGAAATTACCGCCCACGAACTCCGAACACCCTTAACACTGGTTTATGGCTACAGCCGCCTACTTAACGATATCCCTTCCATCAAAGAGACAATGGTGAGTGATGAAAACACCCGCACCATGATTCAAGGATTGAATGATGGCATCAAGCGAATGCAAACCATCATCAATGAAGTCGTCACAATCAGCCGCATCATGACCAATCAAATCGACCTGTCGATCGGCCCGATTAATCCCGCTGTCATCGTCCAGAAAATCGTTGCCAATTTGCAGGACACGCTTAAAACACGTCCTGTTACAGTTCACTTTGATGCTGCCACCTGGCCGACCAAAATGCGTGGTGATAACGATCTTATCACCCTTATGCTAAACAACCTGATAGCCAACGCCATCAAATACACACCCGACACCGGTCATGTATATTTAACTGCCACTGCCGACGAGCAAAACATCCACATAAGCGTTAAAGACACCGGCATTGGCGTCGCACAAGATGAACGTCGCCGCGTTTTCGAGCGCTTTCACACCGCTGGCGATACACGTCTCCATTCCACTAGCAAAACCGCTTTTCGCGGCGGCGGCCTGGGGCTAGGACTAGCAGTTTGCAAAGCTATTGCCGAAGCACACGGTGGGCGTATTTGGGTCGAAAGTGCCGGGTTTGATCCAGTCGCGTTTCCGGGGAGCGAGTTTATCGTCGAGATGCCTGTCGCTACAGCCTTCCAGGCGCCGCACAGGCTCTAACCATCTACTAACCGTAGATTGGGTTATAATCCTGACAATATAATGACTTAAAACACCGACCACTTTCAAATATTTGAGGATTTTGAGCATCATGCGTCAAAATATGCGCGGTGTGGTTACCGCCTTACTGACACCATTATTTTTAGGAGTTGCACCGATTTTCGGCAAACTCGCTATTAATGCTGGGGCGGATGCCTTCACAGTCGCGGCGTGGCGTACAGCGATTGCCGTTGCCATTTTATGGGTCGGTTATTTCCTCTTCGCGCGCAAATTCATCTACATCTATCCCGCCGGACTCTTAGGCTGCGTGGTCATCGGCGTGGTCAACGGCATCGGATCGCTCTTTTACTACGGCGGTTTAGGCTCCCTGGATGCGTCACAAGCGCAGTTGCTCAATGGCATGTATCTCATTTTCGCCGTGCTGCTCACCCGGATGAGTGGTGAAAAGGTAGATCGTCGGCTCATTTTACGGGTCGTACTTGCCATGATAGCCCTGGTGATTATTACTGGATTTAGCAGCAAACAGATTAACTGGTTGGGTGTTGGCCTGATGCTAGCGAATGCCATCATGTTCGCTGGAACAGTCATCCTGAGCCAATATGTTCTGTACGAAATGCCTGCCCCCACCGTCACGCTCTACATTCTCACGACCATGGCGGTTGTAGTGGCGATGGTCTGGGTCGCTGTGGGCAAACCCATGTCCACGCAAACCATTGAGGCCGCCTTACCACCCATTTTTGCGCTTGCCATATCAACCGCGCTATCCCGTTTGGCGCTGTTTTCCGGTGTCAAGTTATTCGGCAGTCTGCAAACGGCTGTGCTTGCCCTCACCGAAATCGGTGTGGCGCTGGCTTTAGCCTTTTTCGTACTTGGAGATCGCCTGACACCGCCGCAGGTCGTGGGCATCGGTTTCCTTGCCGCCAGCATCTTACTCATCCGTCCAAAAGACCTGTCTACTCACGGTATCAACCCCAACATGTTGGTATCGAATATCGCCGATTTGCAGTTCCAGTGGATTGCCTTTGATCAGGCCTTTGGCAAGCGTGATGCCATCATCCACGAAGATTTCCCCACCACCCCCAAACTAACCACAGTTGAAATGCACATGATCCGCGACATGATGGGCGCGGGTAAAAATCCAGTCAAACCCTTTTCGACCAACAAAGATGATTATGGCTTTGTGGGCAAAGGCGACAACGACACTAAGAAATAAGTAACCTCTTATTCGAACAACTATCCTTCAAAAACTGGGGTATAAAACCTGTATCATAAGCCGAAGACACGCTTATCGAAAACCGATCCTAAAACAACCATCTTTCCCGCGGTATCAGACCCACGACAATCCGCGCCACCCATGTAACCACAACGTACAGACTCAGTTCGAACAATCTTGGAATGTAGGCAGCGGGTTGAGAAGCTTCGGTCAAAAGCATCGGGGATGAAAAAGGATCTAGTGCGGTCCACAATAGACGGTTACAAACCGCCACCACAACCAGCATCCACACAATCTCGCGCCATGTGACATCATGTAGCCAGGTCGCCAGGACGACAACTTGTATCACAAACAGGTAGCTGATGTAGCGGTACAATCCACTCCCGCCATACATGGTCAACAAAAACGTCAGCACGATATATAAAAACAACAACCAGCGCTGCTTTTCTACTGCCTTCCACATGCGGCTTAATCGTGCCGGAGTCACCAGCAGCAGTAAAGGCAGCAGATACATAATAAGGGCAGTCAATAATTCAGTATTGCGCGGCCAGTTGATCAACGGCTGATACAGTCCATAAACAGTACCTTGCGGATTGTGCTGGGGATCAAAAACTTGCGCCGACGCTACAACCGGCACCAATGCGCGTGGCAGAATAATCACCGCACCCATCACAACACCAGTCACCGCTAACCAGGCGACTGCCCGCAGCGAACGCTCACGAATAACCTGCAAAAACAGGGTAGCCGCCAGCAACACAGCGGGTATCACCATAAATTCTCTTACCAGTGTGCCGACACAGCACACGACTAAGCACCACCCAAACTGTTTACGCTGCAATAGTAACAACGCCAATACAACCAAAGCATAGGCCCAGCTGTCCGGACGATAAATATCCGCCAGCGAAAAGCGCACGTTATAATATGAGAGCCACACAATAAACATCACAACCACGCCCAACCAAAAACTCGCGCCAAACGATCTTGCGTAACTATGAACCAGCATCAATAGGGCAATCATGCCGCTTAAGGTCAGTACCGCAAACCCGCTCTCAAGTGGTTGCCTCAACACGTCACTGATCGCTCTAGCTGCTAATGGCGTTAAGGGACGGTACGCCCAGGGAGCAATCAAATGAGGATTGCCCAACCAACCATCACGGGCGATCATCATTGTACGTGCCGGGTCTAATGTGCCATCAACAACCGTATAATTGGAGCGTGTGTACAAACTCATCAGTGTGACCAGCCCGCAAGCCAGCAACAGGACGGCTATATACTGGCCTCGGCGGGTAGCCAACCAACGACTTATTCCTAGCCAATAGCCAGCCAGTGACCACAATACAACAGCTAGCAATCCTACTGCGGCTGCCAGCGGCTGAACCATCAATACATCATGGTTCAGGGTATAGATTTGCGTTGTGCCATCTTCCAATATCACTCGAAGATAAGGGGCATTTCCGCTGCAAACTTCTAACGTACCTTCGCCCACCACACCCCGATCCAGCACGTATATTTCTTTAATATGGTTGATATTCCATGTGACCGTTGCGCAGGTTGATGGAAACACAAACGCTGTACGATCCACAAAAATGAATATCTGCGAATTACCTTCGACAGTTTGCAAGGTTTGGGGGAGTGGGTTCAGTGTAATTTGGATGGCTGCTACGACGAGTAGAAGGGTCAGCACAAACGCAGCGCAGGCTGCCAAAATACCGGGTTGTCGTGGGGGAAAACGGTCAATAATCATAGGTGGTATGCTGCCACAAATACGCAGCACACGCAACGTTTAACTTGTCACAAAATTATTCACGAGATAATGGCTTTTATATAGCGCGCGGCAGACTTAATAACCGCCTCATGACCCTTTTCCGGCGTTATACGCCCAAAAGCATCATAAATCTTGTCGAATGCAAACGGTTCAACCATATCCACAATATGCTTCACCTTTGCCGAAGGCAGTGGGATGTAGTTCGGATAACTATACATAAAGGTCACGTAACGGGTATCCGCGACTACAAGCATGGTATCGCCTACAAACAAAACCCCACGTCCATCCGCACCATCGCGCCAATGCATCACGGTCGAGCCTTCAAAATGCCCACCGCATCGGATGAGTGTCAGTCCATCACCGATTTCGAGCGTATCACCGTCCCAAAACTGGATCACCGGATCAGGCCGCGTTACCCATTCGCGATCTCCACTGTGGATGTAGATAGGAAAATTCCCGAACGTGTGGCTCCACTGGACGATTGTGCTGTAGTAATGCGGGTGCGAAAGCCCCATCGCTTTTAACCCACCCATAGATTGAATTTTCTCAACAGTTGCATCATCAATCAAGCTTATTGAGTCCCAAAGCACGTTTCCCCCGGCGGTTTGAACGATGTGGGCGCGTTGTCCAATCGCGAACTTGGGCTCAGTGACCATGCTGGTCAAATTGGGTAGTAAACTTGTAAAAACATTATGATGTTGGCGGCGAAGATCGTTTAGCGTCGTCCACTGCTGTCCGTTCGGGCCAATATACTGGCGCTCGTCCTCGCAAATGATGCAGTGTCGGGGCGGTTGTTCGCTGGCTGCGTATTGAGTCCCGCACGTCGCGCACATGTAATTCGGCATGATCTTCCCCCGGATACCTGAAATCAAAGGACTTCCGACTTGCTTCTGATGTCTCTTTTCACCCGCCGATATGGTACATCTCCACTTTTTCGGCGCGGTCTTCGTCAGTTTGCTCTGAACGCAGTTCGCTGTAGCGGTCAATCCGCGTTCCCCATGTATTGCGGATGATTTGCTCAATCTCATCATCACTTGAACCATTACGCAGCGGGGCACGTAAATCAGTCCCTTGTGAGGCAAACAAGCACGTATAAATACTGCCTTCCGGGGACAAGCGCATCCGCGAACAGGTTCCGCAAAACGGTTTCGTGACCGAGGCAATCAGCCCGATTTCGCCACCACCATCTTGATAACGGTAGCGCAGCGCCACTTCACTGGCATAGTTGCGTTTGGTTTGTTCTAAAGGCATGGCTGCATCGATGCGTTCAACAATTTCTTGTGCAGAGACGACCTCATCCATGCGCCAGCCATTTTTGGTGCCGACATCCATATATTCGATAAAGCGAAGGATATAGTGCTTATCTTTCGCCCAACGTGCCAAATCGATGATCGTGTGATCATTTACACCGCGCTGCACCACGCAGTTGATCTTAATTGGCTGCAATCCTGCTTTCTCGGCTGCTTCAATCCCATCCAACACCTTCTGCACACTGGAACGGTTGCCATTCATCTTGCGGAAAACAGTATCATCCAGAGAATCTAAGCTGACGGTGATGCGGTTCAGTCCCGCGTCTTTGAGCAGTTGTGCTTTCTGGGGTAATAGAAAGCCATTGGTCGTCAACGTCAGATCATCAACACCCTCTAACGGGCGCAGCATCGCAATCAACTTTTCCAGTTGTTCGCGCACCAAAGGTTCGCCACCGGTAATGCGCAGCTTGACCGCACCCAAGCGCACGATGATGCCTGTCAACCGCGTGATTTCTTCAAAGGTAAGCAGTTCAGCTTTGGGTAGAAAGCGGTAATGTTCGCCAAAAATCTCGGCAGGCATACAATAGGCACACCGAAAATTACAGCGATCCGTCACCGAAATGCGGAGATCGCGCAATGGGCGTTTGAATGTATCTTGAATGGCCTCAGCCATAATCTATTCCTATCCATACGAACATAGTATCTAGAACTTTAGTGTATGACAAACCACACTTGAGATCAACATCTCCAGCGGTATTGCATGACATACTATAGTCGCTCCCTATGACCTAAACATTACATAAGTTCAGTTTTAAAACCCTCGCGCCATGTTGGATACATCGGCTGCCAACCGAGTCGGTGTGCCTTCACGTTCGACTCGCCACGTTCCCATACTTCCCTACCTGTTTGATACGGTGGCGGAGGCGCACCGATCAAACGGGCATAATGCCCGAATATCTCTTTCTTGCTGGCCGGTTCGTCATCCACAATATTGTAAGCTCCGGCAGGCCAATCCAGCGCCAATAAAGCCGCCTGCGCCGCATCTGCGACATGCAAAAATGAGGCCACGCCGTCATTCGTAATCAATTCACCGCGCCGAAATTGATCAGTCGTAAAACTCTCCAGCGCGTACCATGTACCTGGCCCGTACAAAAGCCCATAACGCAACATGATTGCCACAGGCATTTCTGCGACAGCTAATTCAGCCGTCTGAACTGCCCGCACCGATCGACCACGCGCGTTTGGTGCTTCTACATCCAACGGTTCATCCTCATGCGCTGGTTGCTCTCCGGGAACATAAATCCACGAAATACTCTGGGCAATCATCTTTTGTACACCCACTGCCTTCGCCGCATCCGCTAAATTCCGAACGCCTTCTATGCGCAGCCGTGAATTAGCCGCAAAATCGCGTTCAGCCAAATCGGTCAGTTGATGAATAACCACATCAGGCTGTGCCTGTTCCAATACCGTGAAGGTTGTCGCACGATCCATCACATCCATCACCAGACGTCGTCCGCCCGCTGCCTTGATGGAGTCGGTTTTCGCGCTGCTCCGAGTTGTACCAATGACTTCATGGCCTGATTCTACCAACATCGGAAGCAACAATCGCCCCACAACACCAGTCGCCCCCGCCAGAAAAATCTTCATGATACTCATCCTCCAATGCCTTACACCCACGAGTATTATAGGTGTATCCAAATCGGACCATCAATAGAGTTAAGAACCATCACAGCCAAATCTCGAATCTTCTGCTATTTTGGTGTACACTACCCGCATAATATCAACCGCTCTCGTGGAGACACACTTCATGTCGACTGATTCTCGCACCTGGTTTTATACCACTCCTGAACCGCGTCCCTATTTCATAGAGGAACGGGTCAACCATACGTTGTGGAAAAATCGCCTGCAAGGGCTTTCCATGACCTGCACCCAATACACTGCCCCCATCAAGTTGGAAGGCATATGGAACGGGATGCCAGTCGAATTTGAATATCAACCCGGTAAGTGGTTTATCTTGCGCGCGGGACGTGAAGTTAAAGAACTGATCGGGGTCATGCGCCAAATATTGATGATTCGTCCTGCACTTGCCTATACCGATGCCAGTGGCATGTTTTGTGTTGAATGGTATACCGACGGTGGCGCAGAACGTTTCCAGCGCATTCAGGGCGATCCTGCCTTTCAGGGTGTTCGCCGCTTACGCAAAGACTGATTCATTAGTCCACAGGTAACTTATATTTTTGGGGGCATGTTCATGACATGCCTTTTTTGTTATACATCCAAGTGCGGTTTTCCCAGCGTATTCTCATCTAATAGGCTTGGATAGCCGTCAATTTCGGCATACTATTAAACTGCATTTGTATACAGGGTGGTACGGATCGTTATGAAAAACATGTGGCGCGGCTTGCTTATCATAGCCCTCTTGTCGGCGGCCTTCCTTATTACCAATATTGCGCTGGCACATGCCAATCTTGTGCGCTCGGAACCGCCGCCCAACAGTGTCTTGGATGCTGCCCCTGCCGAAATCCGCATGTGGTTCAGCGAACCCCTGGAAGAGCAGTTTAGTAAAATAAACCTGCGCGACAAAAATGGGAATATCGTCAATACACCTGCTACACAGATTGATCCTAATGATCCTACGCAGATGTTTATGGTTCCCGGCAAATTACCTGACGGGCTGTATACCATCGTGTGGCGCTCACTCTCGGCGGCTGACGGTCATCCATCGCTCGGCAGTTATCCGCTGGTCATCGGTGACGCTTCACTGCTGCAAGGCACAAGCGACCAGGTAGACGATATTATCCGTCCCGACAGCACCTTCATCCGCTGGTCAAACCTCATCAGTCTAGCGCTAACGATGGGCGGTATTGGCTTTTTGCTCTTTGTGTGGACGCCTGCTGCGCCCAAGCCAACCCCGACCATTGAACGCCGCATTCTGACTCTGATTTGGATTGGCTGGATACTGATCGGCATCACCGGCTTTTTGTTACTCGTCCTCCAATATTCTTTGGCGACGGGCAACCCCTTATTGACAGGTGTTGATGGCGACTCGTTGAACAGTGTGGTGGCCGATACCCGTTTCGGTCATTTATGGTTATCGCGGACAGCAGTCTGGGCAGGCTTGGGCGGAGCCTTATGGTTCGCACAAACCGACCGTTGGTTTTATCTGGTCTCGCTGGCTCTGGGCGGCATCATTTTGGCGATCAACAGCGCCTTTAGCCATGCCAACGGCGCTTACGATTTAACCGCTTCCGTCGCGTCCGATTGGCTGCATCTGGCTGCGACTGCACTATGGGTAGGGGGTTTAGTCCACTTTATCAGTATCATCGGGCCAGTTCGCAATGCCTTCAAACCAGCTGCGCCACTGCTCGGCAACGTCGTTGCCCGTTTCTCCAACTTTGCCCGTGTTTCAGTCGCCACGTTATTCATCACAGGTTTATATGCCGCATGGTTACAGGTTGGCTCGATTGATGCTCTGCTCAACACACCCTACGGACAAGCACTGCTCATCAAATTGATCCTGATTGTACCGGTCATCGGTTTGGCATTCATCAATCTGGTTTACACGCATCGCGGTTTCGAATCGGGCGATGAAAAATGGGGCGTCCGATTGCGCGGACTGCTAGGTGTCGAAATTGTCCTTACGGTTGGGATCTTACTAGCCGTTGGGGTCATGACCTCTATCAGTCCAGCACGGGTCACATTGGCTGAACGCGCAGCCAATCCGCCTGCACCTGCACCACAGCCCATCAAAGATGTGAGTACCGTCAACGGTCTGCTCGTCCAATTCGACGTCACACCGGGTTGGATTGGCGAGAACACATTCACCCTTAAATTGGTCGATAGCAGCGGCGCACCGATTAATGACGTCACATTGATACGGATGCGTTTTGAAAGCCAAACCCAAAATATTGGTGAAAGTGAGCTGCGACCGGAACGGGTTGCTGATGGCGTCTATCGCATTGCCGGCGCAAATCTCAGTGCTACCGGTGAATGGCGTATTCGTGTCACCATCCAGCGCCCCAATCAGTTCGATACGCTGGTCGATTTCACCCCGACCGTACCGGCTGCTCCCACATCGCAAGCACCCGTTCCACTGCCCGATCCCGGTACGCCTATGCCCAACCGCGTGCTGGTGCTGCTGCTGGTTGGCATCGCGGCATTAGCTGTGGGCGGCTATTTCCTCGGTGAAAATCGTGCGCGATTGCTACAAGCTTCGTCATTATTGGCGGTTGGTCTACTGGTCATCGGAGGCACCTTCCTGTTCAGCGCCATACAAAGCGTTTCGACCACAAAGGCTATGGACTCGGCCTTCGCGCCAGCCCCGCAAGCGCCGGTTCGTATGGCGGTTAACAGCAATCAAGCACTGCCTTACTTGGTCACGGCTGACGGTCATATCTTGCGGCCTGATACGGATGGTGGGTGGAAACCATTAGCGCTCGACGCCCACGTCAATGATATTTACGTCGATATGCAAAAGGTCATTTGGGCGGCTACGGATAAAGGCTTTTACGCCGATGAGAATGGAAATTGGCGACAGATTAGTGCGAAACCTGCTAACCGCATTGTTCTGACTCACGGCTTCATGTTCGCCCTTGGTAAAGACCATATCACGCGCATTCCGGCAGGTGGGATTGAGCAGGATTACACGCGTGAATTGGATTTGCCACAGCCCCACACCAGTGCAGATGATTTCGTGATGCTCGGCAACCATACCCACATTCTGGAAAGCGACGGTCAGTTGTTTCACAGTTTTGATCTGGGCTTGGGATGGAAGCCTGTCAGCACCACAGGAAAAATTGACGCGATCTCACCGGATGCCAATGGCAATTTACTGGCGACCACAGCCGATTCGGTCATGGTTTGGGATGCCAGCAGCGAAACATGGTCGAAGGCGCTGCATTTACCGGGTGGTGATCCGCATCCCACCTTCGCGGTGTTTAACGAGCAGGTTTATGCGGTTGGATCAGGAATGCTCTACCAACTTAAGAACGACCAGTGGCAGGCCATCACTATTCCTGATGCGGCAGACGCTTATCTCATCACATTGGCTTATCAATATCCGCGTTCATTGTGGGTACTGGATGCAGCAGGCTCGCGTTTGTGGTCAACCGATGATGGCTCCAATTGGCTCAAAGTTGATGTAAAAGCAGAATAGCCATCAACCCTTATGGATCAGCGATTTGAGCAATCAACTGTTCAAATTGACGCAAATGCTGCACTGCTTACATGTATAAATGGTAGGTGTATATAAGAAAAGGCGCACAGGGGTGCGCCCTTCAAAAAGCTGAGTTGAAAATCGTGGCAGGCGATTCGGCTTTACCTAAGCCTTGAACAATCCTGGTGGTTTCGATGTGTAATTCGGGAACACCTGATCCAGCGCAGAATTATGCAACCGGTTCGTCATGAGTTCGCCGAGTACATCACGGTAATCAATCGTAATCGCCAAATCCTCGCCCCGATCCAGGGCAGCCTGTGATAGTCCCGGCCATTTCGCCAGCACCGGAACATTCGTCAGATGACCACTCATGGTCAACAAGGCGCTGCCATGACCGTGATCCGTCCCGCCTCCACCATTTTCCTGCACACGCCGCCCAAATTCGGACATCACCACGACTGTGACGCGCTGCATATCCCCACCCATATCAGTATGGAAGGCCGACAAACCATTGGCTAAATCGGTCATGAGGCTGGCCTGTTCGCCTTCGACGCCGCCTTGATTGACATGCGTATCCCACCCGCCGAGATCAATGCAAACCGCCTCCAAATCCACATCGGCACGAATTAAGGCTGCTGTTTGCTTGAGCGCACTGGCAAAATCGGTTTCAGGATATACCGCACCATTTTGCGATTGATAATTCTGGTAGCTGATGCTGGCTACGACTTGAATAGCCGACGTGGTAGCCTGCGCGGAGGCATAGAGTGTGTCGCTATCCAGCTTATACAACGAGTCGATAGCGGTCATCATCCGGGCTGCCGCGTTGATGTCGCCACTCAGGTGATAATCGGCAATCGACTTGATGGCGATCGGTGACACAGTGCCGCGCAGTGAAGCCTGCACTGCTGTTCCCCAACCGACCGCCCGAACCGGTGACGCATTTCCGGTATCGAGTGTCGCCAGATGCCGACCGATCCAACCGGTGTGCAAGCTGAAATCACCGGGAGTGCCGCGCTCCATAAAGTCCATCGCCTCAAAGTGCGAACGGGTTTCGTCCGGCGATCCGGTGGCATGAACCGCTGCCATCTCGCCACCTTTAAAAATCGGCAGCAAAGGAGCCAAAGCCGGATGCAGCCCGAAGAAACCATCGAGATCCAGCACTTTAGCATCGCCGCCGCTGGCATCCGGACGCGGGATTGCCAGCTTGGGACGCGCTGTGTAATAGGCCTCTTCGGCGTGTGGAATCACCATATTCAGCATATCCGCGCCACCGCGCAAAAATATTGAGATCAGCACATCGCCGCGCGGAGCACTATTGACAGGTGCAAAGGCTAACTTTGGCATCCACATGGGCAGCATGGCATGAGCCGCAGCTACGCCTACCATCGCTGTTGAGTTACGCAGCATTTCGCGCCGCGTGAGTTGTTTATTGAACATGGGTCTGTCCTTTCGACTCAACCTGTTTATCAGGTTTATTTGTACTGGAAAGCAGGCGAGGCCAGCAGTAGCGCTACACCTGCATAAATTTGTGTTGGCTCATCGCCGGGGGTTGCGTCAGCGAATTGCAGCACCGCATTATGTTCGGCATCCGTTAACGGTCGCCCGAACAAATATTGCCCAAAGAAGCTCAGAGCGGCACTGCTGTCGGTCGCCACATGGTTGGCCTGAAGCACTTTACTCAGGCTGTCGAAACCAGCTTTTGCGCCCTTGATCGTGTTAGTAGATCCGCTAATGGCGAAGTTCCAGCGTGGGAGCAGGTTGTTCATCCAATACGCGCCGACATCGGGATAGCCGTTGGGCGACGGCCAATCAAACGGAAGGTTGCCCATTGATCTGAGCGATTCGGTCATGGTTCGCACGAAAGGCGTATCGTTTTGCACATCGAAATCCAGCGCACGCAGGACACTCATTGCGTATTCAAAGGGCTGTTTGAACTTGGGCGGCGCGTTCCAAAAATCATCGGCACTGAAGATCGTTTTCAACACAGTCCGAATATCGCCACTGCTGCCCAGATAGGCATCGGCACAGGTTTGCACTAAAGCATCGGGCGGAGTGTCACTCACGAATTTGCGGAGCAGTTTGGTACTCACAAAGCGCGCCGTTGAGGGGTTAGCCGCTAATAAATCCAGCACTTTTTCACCATCGGCTTCGCCATTATTGGGAATATGGGTTCCCAATACCGTTTTGCTGCCCGTATCATGCAGCGCCTTGCGGAATTTAAAGGATGCTTCGCCATTTGCGCTCTGTTTTGGCCCCGCGATTGACCATCCAGTAAAGGCGCGTGCGACTTCTTTAACATCGGTTTCGGTGTAGCCACCATTTACACTGAGCGTATGCAGTTCCATCAATTCGCGGGCATAGTTTTCATTGGGATGGCTCTTTTCGCTCTGGGCGTTATCAAGGTAAAGCAGCATGGCCGGACTATGTGCCGAAGCGCCCAGGATCGTGCGGAAGGTCGTCATAGCATTAGGGCGGATGACATCACGGTCGTCATCGACCTTCAAAAACACCACATTTCCCTTGCCGATATACAGGCTGAAGTGGTCGGAGAACAACTGCACCATACGCTCGTATAACTGACGGTCGGAATACAGCGCCCGTGTGGTCGTGCTGCCGATGAGCACGCCAGCAACCAGCTTCTTGTTTTCATTCTGCGCCAGCACGCCGCCGTTCTGACTCAAAATCGGCATGTAGCTTCGCAGACGATTAGACATATCAGCATCCGGTAGCTTCTCCGGTGCAAGCTGTTCATCGATAAAGGCCTGCGCCCCGATTTGCCGCACATGGGTGTACAAATCCGGTGTCACACCGAAGCTCAGCCGCGCGATGACGTGCGCCACATCATCACGGGTTCCGGCGATTGCGGGCTGAAACGCGCCCACTGGTGCAGACGCCAAAGCTTGTTCAATCGCGCCAACATTTAACGTCGCCAAAGCCGCTGCGCCTAAGCCCAGCCCTTTTAAAAATTCTCGTCTATTCATATGCAGATACCTCACTTTCTTCCACCAACCATCAGCAGCATAAAGTGAAAGTGTTATCAAAGTGTGATCTGCTCGTAAACATCACCGGAGCGCTGATGCTGGACAGCCTTCCACCGAGCCGCTAGACTCAAGTTCATAATAACCACCGCCTCACTTTGGACAGCACAACGCCTTATGAATGAACATCATCTTTTTGTCGCCGCTGGCATCTTTCACCCCGAATCGGGCGGCCCTGCGACCTATCTCTACGAACTGCTGCCCGAACTGCAAAAACGGGACTGGCAGCCGCGTGTCGTCACCTACGGCGCGGGAGAAACCTCCAGCTATCCCTACCCGCTGACACGCATTCCTCGACGTCCGCTGCCTATTCGCCTCGCCCATTACGGATTAGCGGCCTTCCCGCTGCTGCGTTGGGCGGATTTGGTTTATGTGCATACGCTCGATCTACCGTTAATCGGTGGTAAAGCGCGGCGTGTGGTCAAGATGGTTGGCGACCAGGCGTGGGAACGGGCTATCCGCAAAGGCTGGATACCCCCCACCGAAGACATCGATACTTTTCAAACCACAACTTACAGTGGAGTCGTCACTGCCCAAAAAGCGGCTCGCGCCCGCCAGATGCAAGCGATGGATGGCGTGATTGTGCCCAGCCAATATCTCAAGCGCATGGTGGCCGGTTGGGGCGTGGATGAACCCAAAATCAATGTGGTCTACAATGCGCTGCCGCCGCATATGTTGGCTGCACCGCAAGCCGGAAGCGCATTAACCCAATCGGGTGCCCGCCAACAGCTTAAACTGCCTGATGCGCCCACCCTATTGACTGCCGCGCGACTCACCGCATGGAAAGGCATCGATCACCTAATCACGGCATTGCAACGTATTCCCGACGTGCGGCTGATTGTAGCTGGCGAAGGCGAGTTGCTCGACTCGCTCAAAGCGCAAGCCGCAGCCAACGGATTGAACGAACGTGTGCACTTTCTCGGCAAGATCAGCCGTGATAAGCTGGCTGTCTATATGAAGGCGGCTGATTATCTGGCGTTGTATTCCGGTTATGAGGGATTGTCACACACGCTGCTGGAAAGTTTATTGGCAGGTACACCGGTCATTGCCAGCGACAAAGGCGGCAATCCGGAAGTCGTACAGCACAACGTCAACGGTCTGCTCGTACCGTATGTCGATGTGGATGCGCTCACTGCTGCAATACAAGCTGCTTTTCGCCCCGGTGAACGTGCCCGTCTTGCTGCGAACAGCCGCATTGGTATGGAGCGGTTTCAATTTGCAACGATGGTGAAACATACATCGGACGTGCTGGAGAGTTATTTGTAATAGGTTCTGGATGAGCAAGTCGAGGAAGAAAACGAAGGTGGAGAACATAATCTCCACCCCCGGGAATGAATTTACTGTACGAGTTCGACGCGCATCACGCCTTCTTTTTGCTGTCCGACCAATTTGAAGCCCAAACGCTCCACAACGCGCAGCATATTGACGTTTTCACCGACGATGTTGCCGTAGATGTGCTTGACACCTTCCTGTTTGCCGATGTCTACCAATCGGCGCAGCATCTCACTACCCAGGCCGTAACCTTGATAAGCATCACTCACCAACACGGTGAATTCGGCATCTTCTCCACCGTAAAGTTTAATCAACCGTCCGGCAGCAATAATCTCATCCGTTCCACGCCGACCTTTGACCTCAGCTACGAGCGCCATTTCACGGTCATAATCAATGAACGAAATGCGCGATAGGCGTTCATGTTCGATGCGTTGGCTGAGTGCCATCGGATAGAAATAACGCAGCATCACGCTTCGTTCGCTGATGGTTTGGTGGAAGGCCGCCATCAGCGGCTCGTCTTCCGGTCGGATTGGGCGGATAACGGCTTCAGTCCCGTTCTTCATCGTCCACTTTTCGATATACTGCGACGGATACGGTCGGATTGCCAGCTTAGGCAGTTGTTCTTCGGTCACGTCCTTGTCGTAGAGCACCACACGGGCGTCCAACGCCAAAATATGATCAGACGATACGACCAGCGGGTTAATGTCGATCTCTTTAATCCAGCGCTGCTCGGTCACGAGTTGGCTAAAACGTACCAGCAGTTGTTCCAGTGCCGCCATATCAACCGATTTACGACCGCGCACACCTTGAAGCGCTTTGTAAATCGTCGTCTGTTCCATCATGCGCCGTGCCAGCGTTGTATTCAACGGAGGCAATCCCAACGCACGATCTTTGAATACTTCCACTAAGATGCCACCCATACCGAATAGCAGCACCGGCCCAAACTGTGGATCAGGGCTGCATCCGATAATCAATTCATACCCATCCAGCTTAATCATGGGCTGCACCGACACGCCCATGAAGTCTGCCGCGCTGGCCTTCTCGCTCACCGATTGATAAATCTCATTGTAAGCGGTTCGCACTGCTTCGGCGTTATTCAAATTGAGCTTGACGCCACCCACATCACTCTTGTGGGTGATGGTTTCGGAGTTCAGCTTCAGTACCACCGGATACCCTACCGTATCGGCGGCTTTTACCGCTTCTTCGACCGTAGGCGCGATATACATGGGAATGGTCGGGATGTCATACGCGGCCAAAACTTGCTTCGACTCAGTTTCGGTCAAGATCGTCCGACCGCTCTGGCGCGTATCGTGGATCATGGCCTGTACCTTCGCCAGATTGGTCGCTTGCTCAGAAGATACCGGAGGCATCACGGGTGTTTCGTAAATGCCGCGCAGGTTAAGCGCGTATTTCCACATATAATTAAACAGTTGTGCCGCTGTATCAGGGTAAGGCAGCGTGGGGATATTCGCCTTATTAAGAAGCGCTTCGCCTTCGGCTACCACTTCGCCACCCATCCAGCTTGCCAGTACCGGCTTGCCTTCAATATGGGCATAGGGTTTCAATTGGTTCGCGGTTTCAGTCGGATCAGTCATGGCCTGTGGGGTCAAAATGACCAGCAGCCCATCGCTGTTCTCGTCCTGTGCCGCCACTTCTAACGCCTTGGCATATTTATCGGGAGCAGCGTCACCCAGCACATCAATCGGGTTGCTGTGGCTCCATGCTGATGGTAAGAAACTGCTCAACTTTTCAATGGTCTGTGGGGTAATTTGTGCCAACTCGCCATCGCCGCGAATGAGGGCATCGGTCGCCAGGACACCGGGGCCGCCGGCATTCGTCAAAATGGTCAACCGCTTACCACGGGGACGCGGCTGCTTCGCGAGGGCTTCCACCGTGTAGAAAATGTCGCTGATCTTATCGACACGCAGCACACCCGCCCGCCGAAAAGCCATATCCAGCACATCATCACTGCCAGCCAGCGAACCGGTATGCGAAGCCGCTGCATGAGCCGCCGCTTCGGTACGTCCCGCCTTAATCACGATAATCGGTTTGTCACGCGCCACTTCCCGCGCTGCGCTCAAGAATGAACGGGCATCACCGACCGTTTCCATGTACACGACGATGCTGGTGGTTTGGGGGTCATCTCCCAGATAACTAATTAAATCACCCCAGTTCACATCCAGCATGGAGCCGATGGAGATGAACGAACTGAAGCCGACGTTTTCCTTAAAGCTCCAATCCAGCACCGAGGTCAAGAGTGCGCCGCTCTGGCTGATGAAGCCCACGTTACCCGGACGGGCCATTGCTCCGGCAAACGTAGCATTCAATCCACGATGCGGCATCATCACACCCAGGCAGTTCGGCCCGACGATCCGCATCTTGCCCTTGGCCGTTGCCAGAATTTGCTGCTCCAGCGCCACACCTTCCGGCCCGATTTCTTTGAAACCCGCCGAAATAATAATCGCCCCGCGTATACCAAGATCAACGCAATCCTGGATGAGCGGCGGCACACTCTTGGAAGGTGTCACAATCACGGCCAGATCAACCTGATCCGGCACATCACGAATACTGGGATAGGCTTTCACACCCAGCACGGACGGACGTTTGGGATTGACCGGAAATACTGCCCCGCCAAAGGGGTTGGTGATCAAATTCCACATAATCGTGCGTCCGACGCTGTTTAGATTTTCGGTCGCGCCGATCACGGCCACATTTTTGGGCGCAAAAATCGCATCCAGTGCCTGGAATTGCTCTCGAACATCTTCCTGTGTCACGTTTGGTTTACTTGTCTCAATCATAGGGTCGACCTCCACTGCTTCATGCCTACAAAACTTGCTGTAAGTGTACCTTACTTCTGCCTCACCAAAGACAATTAGTGTAATAAATCACGACTTTTTGCCTACGTTAATCGTATAGAAAGTTATAACTTATCCTCACACGAAAGATGAACATGATGCGTATATCGAACGTTATAAGAGTTATACCCCTTGCGGGGATTTTCGTCATCTCCACTTTATTGAACGCTTGCGGCTCGGGAGGATCTATATTGGGTGCTACACGAGGATCAGGCAACCTGAAAACCGAATCGCGCCCCGTCAGCGGCATCACCGCCGTTGAACTGGACACGTCCGGTGATTTAACACTATCACGGGGCGAAACCGAATCACTGACGATTGAAGCCGAAGACAACCTGCTCCCGCTGCTCACCAGTGATGTAAATGGTGGTACGCTCAAGCTGGCTACAAAACCCGGCAGCGGGCTTTCGGCCACCAAACCCATTAAATACACGCTGGTTGTCAAGAATCTGGCATCGCTTGTATTGAACGCATCAGGGAGTATCACAGCAGCGGATTTAACGGGCGGTGACAAGTTCGTAGTTGAGAACAGCGGCTCAGGTGATATTTCACTGGCAGCAGTTTCAGCAGGCAATACCACTGTAAACGTGTCAGGCTCGGGCGCATTAACCATCACCAATCTGATCAGTACCAAAACAGCGGTAAAGATTGACGGCTCCGGTAATGCCCGGGTTGCAGGCACGACGACCGATCAAAATGTCAATATTAGTGGTTCAGGCGACTTTAATGCAGATAAGCTGGCGAGTAAAACAGCGGTTATCACAACTAACGGATCAGGCAGTGCAACGGTGCAAGTCAGCGATACATTAAACGCCACTATCAGCGGCAGCGGCGACATTATCTACATCGGAAGTCCGACCGTCACCCAAAAAGATGATGGTTCCGGTAAAATTACACAGCAGTCTTAAGCAGTGGATGGCAGGGGCTTGCTACTGGCAAACCCCTGCATGTTCATTACCGCGATGCCCGTAAGCGACCGATAATATGAGTTGCCAGCACCAGCATCGGTTCTGTCCACGAATATTCGGCGCCAACCGTATCCAATTTATTCTTCCAACGGCGGTTCATTTGCACCGCTTTTTTGTATTCTTCCACGGCTTCCGCTGGACGCTTGAGCTGTTCCAACGAAACGGCATGTCCGGCATATACGTAATCGTCTACATCTTCAAATTCCGTTGCCAGATGCCACGCGGCTTCAGCTTCTTCGTAACGCTCCATTTGGAACATGACGAAAGCACGGTTGTTATGTCCCAGGTAATCTTCCGGCGCGAGTTTTGAATACATTTCAAAGTCTTGCAGCGCCTCTTCGGTCTTCCCTTGCTGATAATACAACATCCCGCGGCTGATGTGCGGGAAAGCGTGTTCAGGGTCGAGGCGGATCGACTCGGTGAAATCAGCCATTGCTTCGTCGTTCCGTTCCAAATCGCGGTACAGATTGGCGCGAATGTTATAGGCTTTGCCATTTTCCGGTTCCAGCCGGATCACCGCGTTATAGTCAGCCAATGCCTCGTCACCTTTTCCTAAAGCTGAATAGGCATCACCACGTGCTGCATAAATCATGGCGTTCTCAGGCACTTGCTTGATGAGCTCGCTCAGTTTAGCGACCGCTTTGTCCCATTTTCCCGCGATGAGCAGTTCATTTGCCTGAGTCGCTAATGCTTGAAGCTCGGCAGAAACTTCGCCTTTTAACTCTACTTGCTGCACCGTGTCTTCATCAAATCCATCCGTATCCTCATCGGCTGTGATGCTTTCGGCGACATAAGCTGATTTTCGTTCGCCTTTAGCCACGACTTTTTCGGCAGCCTTCGCCAGCTCTGCCAGCAAGCCTGCCACCGAATTCGCGCTTACGCCCTCGCTGCAATCAGTCAGTGGATAAGGCTTTAAATCTGACGGAATATCAGACTTTGCATTCGGGTTCATCACCACGGGAAAAACCGGCATCTTAGCTTTCTTGGCGATACGAAATTCGCGTTTGCTCCATTCAGACTTCACCGCTTCACGGCTCAATCCATAGACAAACGCATCGCACCCTTCGACCTGCTCTTTCAGTTCTTTTTCCCAGCGCTGACCCGGGGTGAGCGCATGGTCAATCCACGCCTCATGTCCGGCTTCATTCAGCAACTGAGCCAGTTCTTCGATTTTGGCGCGGTCGGTCGGGGCAAAACTGATAAACAATTTCATAGAATTTCCTACAATGGATCACTAAGCAACATTAAGAGGTGTCTATTCTAGCGGAAATTGAACAGACGTATAGCATATTTTTGCGGCAGCGATTACAACTTGGCTAAAGACTCGAATTGCGGCATGTCCTCACCGGGGAACGGATCATGCTGCATGACCTTCGACATTAAGTACATGACAATTACGCGTGCCGTACCCAATATCGGCACAATCAGAAATGCCCCCAACGCCCCACCTAGGGCCGTCCCGACGATGATGCCAACAATGATCACAGGCAAAGGCAGAGACACTGCATCACCCATAATCTTCGGGGCGACCACGTTCCAGATAATTTGCGAAATGACAAGGTTAACGCCCACCACCAGCAGCGCGAAGGTACCGTTACTCATTTGCGTGAACACCGTCGAGCCTTGCAGCAGTGGCACCAACCCCAGCGGCACCAGCGCGATAATGCCACCAATCGTCGGGATAAGTGAAATCACAGCCACGATTATTGAAATTGCCAATGCACCGGATACACCCATTAGGATGAGTTGCAAAAAGGTGATGACACCAATAATAATCGCCAGCAGCAGCTGTCCTCGAAAGAAACCTTGCCAAACATGCATGATTTTCGTAGAGATCAAGCGCATATCGCGCTGAAACGGGGCAGAACCACTGCTCAAAAGAGTGTGCTGGTATGCGGGCAGTTCCAACAAAATCAGCAGCGACAAAAACAGTCCGAGGAATAACGTCGAGAAGAAACTGGTGAATGTGCCAATGAGTGCGGTGATCACCTGTGTGGCCGTACTGACGATTTGCCCCACATCCAGCGATGGAATGTTGCTAATAATGGCCTGTTGGGCGATTCCTGCCGCCGCTTGTGGATCAGCCGCCAGCAGCGCTTCCCGTATTTGGGTGGCAATCGGGGTGATGTCGATAGGAAACAAACCCAATACGGTGTAGTTGTAGCTGCCTTGGGCCGGGTCCCATGCCAATAAAGACTGCTGGAAATTTTTCAACTCGTTGGATAGTCCCGTGCCGACGGTGCGCGAAACCTGTGCCACATTCGGTGCGATCACCAGCACCAGCACGAAAATCAGCAGCAAGATGAACAGGAAAATAACCAGTACCGAACCTGTATAATTGAGGGGTGTATATTTCGCGATTAAGCGCGAGGGTACAAAAATGAGAAATGACAACAAAAACGTGGTGATCAATATGCTCAAAATCGGCCCCAACAGGGTCAGCGCATATACACTTGCCACCACCAGCGCGACCGTCACGAATTGACGCACCCAGGGTGACCAATTCCATTGTTCAATTTGAGGTTCAGGTGGAGGGGTTATTTGCATCATTAACCTAACTGCATGGGTATCAGCCAGCACACGCGAATAGAACCATTAGAAAGATAACGGATTTACTCATGTGCTGCAAACTGACATCCGACCCATAAAACGTTATAATGAATCCCATTAAAGAAGGAGATTACCATGCGAAAAATCTTGAGTTTGATGCTAGGTTTAGGTTTAGGCGCAGGTATCGGTGTTTTGGTTGTAACACTTTTCGCACCCACCTCCGGTGAACAGCTAATCGCCAACCTCAAAGCGGGATGGGAAGAAACCCTGGCTGCGGCACGGGTCGCCAGCGCCGAACGCCGCCAGGAACTGGAAGCTGAACTCGCCGCCAAACGGCTGAGCGCACCCCGCGCCAAATAAGTCCGACCGGTGGCGATCGCTCATCAGGCTTAAGGACGATCAAGGACGCAGTCTCATTCACTCAAGCCACTCATACGGTGCGGGTGACGCCAAAGACCAATTGACCTACAAATGAAAAAGGTGACCTAATTCTCAAAACTCGGAATCAGATCACCTCTATTTTGTCTCGCGCGTTCGCTTATTTTCCTGCCGCTTCCAGAACCTCACGCGGAACACTTCCAAGCCAGCCCAAATCACGCCGCATGGCTGCCGCGACCAAAAAGCGGTACAGCGTCCCTGGAGGAATGACATCTCCTGTACCACTATCAGCAGCGGGCGCTTTCATCGATAGAATAGCGTCAGTGCCGAGCTTGGCCGCGGCAAACGACACCAACATCACATACTGACCGTTGCTTTCGACCACTTGAATATCGGGCTGCGTCACGCCCCGATCTGCCAATATTTTGGTCAATGACTGCCGCGTGACAAGGCTGGTGTAGTTCGCCATACGCTTAGGCAGAATTTCAGCCGCCTTCTTTGCATCTGCTTCATTAGTATAGACCAATGCCACTTCACCTGCTGATTGAGTATCGTTTGCGACATCCCCAAAAGCCAGCAGCTTAACGATCGGCAGCGGTTCATAATCCTTGAGCATATCCACGATAATCCGCTTCCTTAGTTCAGGCTTAGCCCCGATCAGTACGGGATCAAGTTGGCTCATCACTGCCAGCACATCCCCATCCCAGAAGTAAGCTTGCAACAGCACCCCATTTTGGCTCAGGGCATCGACCGCCGCGCGGTATTCCGGCGCAGCACCAAGGCTTGCCGCATTACCACTTTTCACAGCCACATGGTTCTGAATAACGGTAGCATCCGGCGAACCGATCAGATTATCCGCTTGTACGATAATCGGCCACTTGCGTCCAAGTTCACCACCAAAGGGATTTGATGGATTACGATCCTTCAGGTTTACTTTTGCGCCGCTGTCGCAGCCATCCGCCCCACACCACACTTCCACCCCCGTTTGATCCTGTTGGCTGTATCCCTGTGTGGTCAACGCAGCACGTACTTTATCCAAATCAAACGGGCCGTTCAGTTGCAGCGTTTGTGCGGGCGGCTGACCATAGTTGAGTTCCTGCTCAATCGCGAAGAAATCAAACCCGACTACCGTTGGCATCTCATCCGAAACACCCATATTTTGCGCAATGCGCGACGACTGCTGATTGCGCCACACCTTCCACCACAGATCAATCGGCTTGAACGAGTCTGTCTTGCCCTTATCTGCCTGATACGCCGCGAATGCCGCCCAATCAGCAGGCATCTTAGCCGATGGATAAGCTGTCTCCACCGCTTTCCGGTCATTAAAATAAATCTCACTGCGGCTGGTCGCATTATCCGGCACATTTGCCAGCATCTTGATCAGTGACTGATCACCCAGCGAGTCCTGTGCGGCAGCGGCTGATAAACTAAGCATTGTGAGGATAAATACGACTAACATTATGAAGCGGAGGCGATGAGTTTTTGACATTGTTGCTCCCTAGAAATTGAATAAGTAACCGGTATAAGTTAATGGTATGCCAGATTGTCATTTAGACAACTTACCGCTTAGTCCCGGCTTATGGACGGTGAATAAGTCCATTTTGTTCCTGCCAATGCCCGCGTTACAATCACGGTGCGTGTATTCATGCCAAAGGCCAGCAGCGCATTGCTAAAGGCTAATTGCTAGTAGCTACAATCAGGAGCAACTCATGGGAACACTGTTTAAAAACGGTACCATCATTACGGCCAGTGATATGGTACAGGCAGATGTATTGGTCGAAGGCGAAAAAGTCGTATTGATTGGTCAGAATTTGCCTACGCAAGGGCACGAGGTCATTGACTGCTCCGGCAAATATCTTATGCCCGGTGGCATCGACGTCCATACTCACTTGGATTTACCCTTCGGCGGCACATTCAGCAACGATGATTTTGACATCGGGCACAAAGCAGCGGCCTTTGGCGGCACGACCATGCACATCGACTTTGTCAATCAACCGCGCGGTGGCAGTTTGCATGATGGCCTTGTGACATGGCGCGAAAAAGCCAAGCCATCCCAGATTGACTACGGCTTTCATATGATCATCAGCGATCTCCGCGACGATGTGATGGACGAAATCCCCTCGCTAGTCGATGAAGGCATTACCACCGTCAAGCTGTTCATGGCCTATAAAAACGTTTTCCAAATTGATGACAAAACCCTTTATAAAGCCATGCAGGTTGCCGCTAAGCACGGCATGATCGTTATGGTTCACGCCGAAAATGGTGATGTTGAAGAACAACTCCGCCTACAACTGCTGGCCGAGGGTAAAACCGACCCTATTTGGCATTACTCCTCACGTCCGCCTGAAATCGAAGGCGAGGCCACCAACCGCGCCGTCGTCCTCTCTGGGTTGACCGGCTGCCCGTTGTACGTTGTACATGTCACCTGCGATCCCGCCATCGATGCCATCCGGCGCGGACGTAAACTCGGTTATCCAGTCATGGGCGAAACCTGCGTCCAATATTTCCACGTCACCCGTGACAATCACCTCGGTGCACCTGGTTTTGAAGGCGCTAAATATGTCTGTTCACCGCCTGTCCGCAATGAAGAACATCACCGCGCATTGTGGGAAGCCTTCCGTGACGGTACCTTGCAAGCCATCAGCACCGACCACTGTGACTTCTGGTACGAAGGCGGTGTCGGTCCTTGGCAGCAGTGGGCTAAAGACCATAACGGTGGCGACTGGATTGGCTACGAAAAACAAGACCCCAGCTACCGCCGTCCCGGTAAGGAACTCGGCAAGGGCAACTTCGCAAAAATCCCCAACGGTATGCCCGGTATCGAAGATCGAATGATGGTCATGTGGGAACTGGGCGTCAACAGCGGCAAATTCTCACCCAGCCGCTTTGTCGAACTGATGAGCACCAATCCGGCCAAGATTTTCGGCTGTTATCCGCAAAAAGGCACGATTGCCGTAGGCACCGATGCTGACATTGTGGTGTGGGCCCCCAACGCGACCCATACCATCAGCGCCAGCACCCACCACATGAAAACGGACTACAACGTCTATGAAGGCATGAAAGTCACTGGTGTGCCACAGCAGGTCTATCTGCGTGGCAAGCGCATTGTCGACGGCAACATTTGGCTCGGCAAGAACGGCGAGGGCAAATACGTCCACCGTTCCACCCACGCGCCAGTTTTATAATCGGCGGCAAATCCACTACTCAATTTGATGCAAAGGCGGCTTAAACCGAGCCGCCTTTTCGTTTCAATTCCCCAATTGATCAAACTCTTTTCTACACATCCTCCCTGCCATCTATCCAGCCACAACCATGACATTCCCCACTGATCACACAGCCCTCACTTTCGTTATAGTAGGAATATAAAAGATACAAGTGATGAGGTAATCAAGAATGGCAACTACACCTCGACCCTATAGTGCGTGGAACGTTGAAGAGTATGAATTTCCCCGGCATGGCACGATGGATGAAAAGTTGAAATTCCTACTCAACTATGCCATTCTCGCCCCATCGCTTCACAATTCCCAACCCTGGCAGTTTGCCGTTCGCGGCAGCGAAATACACGTCTTGGCAGATCGTACCCGTCAATTGCTGGTGGCGGATGCGGATGCCCGTGAACTCTACATCAGTGTCGGTTGTGCTTTGGAAAATTTGTTGACAGCGGCCACTTTTTTTGGCCTAGGCACTGCTGTAACGTATTTCCCCGAAGCCAAAAATGAGGTTTGGGTCGCCACAATAGCCTTCAAAGAAGATGGCAAAACAGCCTCGCTGGTCGAGCAAGAATATTTTCACGCCATCCCCCTGCGTCACACCAACCGGCAGCGCTATGCCAACAGGTCTGTGAATGACCGTGATGTTCAGAGTATTTACACCTGCCTCGAAGAATCAATCATCAGCTTACATTTAACCGATGCGCCTGACATCAAAAAAGAAATCGATGAACTGGTCATCAGCGCGGATATAACCCAATTTGCCGATCCCGACTATCGGGATGAGTTGAACAATTGGATCAGCCAAGGCGAGTTTGGTTATCGTTGGCTCATCTCGCGTGTCGGTCAATTGGCGACCACCTATCTCGAAAGCCACCACAAACCGACTAAGGCCGATGCGGATATTGTCTTAAACGCCCCGCTCCTGGCGCTTATTAGCACTGCCGCCGATGATCGCCTCGCGCAAATCAAAGCCGGTCAGGCCTTTGAGCGAATCGCGCTGAAAGCCACCACACTCAATCTCGGTGTGCAACCGCTTTCGCAAGTTTTGCAGGTCATTGAACTGAAACCCGCCGTATCCAAATTATTCAGTGAATCGGCACCTTTCCCACAGATGGCATTCCGCATTGGTTATACCGATGTGGCGCAGGACGCCACCGCCCGTAAACAGGTGGACTCAGTAACAACTCACTAGATGTCTCCGATGTATTGATCAAATAATACATCCTCGCTATGCTAAGCGGTGACCGTAAAAGGCCGCCGCTTTGCATTTTAGGGAGATAAATATGGACGACATCACCACTGCTCCGATTGAATTTGACGACTTTATGAAAGTCGATATGCGTGTTGGCACTGTGACCGGCTGCCAACTCAACCCTAAAGCCAAGAAGCCTGCCTACATTCTCACTATCGACTTCGGCCCGTTTGGCATCAAAACCAGTTCTGCCCAACTGACAGTCAATTACACGCCCGAATCGCTCGTCGGCAAGCAGGTCATCGCGGTCGTAAATTTCCCTGTGAAGCGTATCGCTGGAATAATTTCGGAAGTGTTAGTCCTCGGCGCATATTCGACCGAAAAAGATGTCGTCCTGCTCCAACCCACACTGTCCGTCGAAAACGGCTCCCGCATCGGGTAAGACTGTTATCGCTTATCTTTGTGTGCTCGGTGTCTTCGTGGTGAAAATCCCGCACTCTTGCACTTCACTTACGTCCCGCTTACGCATTTCCGATACAACCTGCGCTATGCTAAACGGGTCATAAAAACTCAACCGCACTTTTGTTCACCAATCACCCCTTGGTTTCAATCTGAGCTACAATAGAAGGTACTGGGGACGATAGAGAACCAATTGTTCGCGGTACAGATGCATGAGGACAGAAACAAACCATTATGATGCGTTTTGACCGATTTACAGAACGGGCGCAGGATGCTATTGCAAGAACCTACGAAATCTTGCAGCGCTACGGGCATAATCAAGTTGATACTGAACACATTCTCTTAGCCTTGCTGGAACAGGGCGATGGAGTGATTCCACAAATTCTCGAAAAGTTAGGGGTTGATCTGGGCGGGATGCGGGGCCGTTTGGATGAAGTGCTGCGTGCCAGCCCCAAAGCAGCTATCTACGGCGGGGGCAATGGTCAGTTGTTCATGACACCCCGCAGCAAGCGGATTATCGACCTCGCCAACGAGGAAGCCAATCGTCTGCGTGACGACTATATTTCCACCGAGCATATTTTTCTCGCCATCTTGAGCGAACGCAACACTGCTGTCAGTAAAATCATGTCGGATAATCAGATCACCCGCGACCGCGTGACCGACGCCATCAAGGACATTCGTGGCGGCCAGCGTGTGACCGATCCGCAAGCCGAGACACGTTATCGTACGCTGGAAAAGTACAGCCGTGACCTGACTCGTATGGCACTCGAAGGTAAGCTCGATCCGGTTATCGGACGCGACTCGGAAATCCTGCGCGTTATTCAAATTCTCAGCCGCCGCACCAAGAATAATCCGGTGCTGATTGGTGAAGCGGGCGTGGGTAAGACAGCCATTGTTGAAGGTTTGGCGCAAAAGATCGCCAGTGGTGACGTGCCGGAATTGCTCTACGGCAAAAAGGTTATCTCACTGGATCTGGCGGGCATGTTGGCGGGCAGCCGCTTCCGTGGTGAATTTGAGGAACGCCTCAAGGCCACCATTGAAGAAGTGCAGCGCTCCGAAGGTGAAATCATTCTCTTCATCGATGAGCTGCATCAGGTCGTCGGCGCAGGCGCAGCCCAGGGCGCTCTGGATGCCGGTAACATGATGAAGCCAGCCCTCGCACGTGGTGAACTCAATGCCATCGGCGCGACCACGCTAGATGAATATCGCCAGTACATCGAGAAGGACAGTGCGTTGGATCGTCGTTTCGCACCCGTCTTTGTCGAAGAACCCAATGTCGAAGACACCATCGAGATGCTCTACGGTCTGCGTGATCGTTACGAAGCCCATCACAAAGTCACCATCTCCGATGCAGCCATTGAAGCCGCTGTGCGTCTATCGGCCCGTTACATTAGTGACCGCCGTCTGCCCGATAAGGCTATCGACCTGCTGGACGAATCAGCCGCCAAGCTGCGTGTCGCCTTGTACTCCATGCCGCCGCACATCAAAAATCTGAAAGAACAAATCGACCATCTGGAAGCCGACGAAGAAGCCGCTGGTCTGGCGCGTGAATACGAACGTGCCGCCGAATACAAGACCGAGCGCATCCGCATCGGCGAAGAATACGACCGCGAACGCTACCTCTGGCAGCAGGAAAACACCCTCGACGAAACCGTAGACGAGGACGACATCGCGCAGGTCATCGGTCAGTGGACGGGTATTCCAGTTCACCAGATGCTCGAAACCGAAAGCGAAAAACTGCTGCGGATGGAAGATGTGCTGCACTCGCGCATTATCGGACAATCGGCTGCTGTTACGGCGATCTCGGATGCCATTCGCCGCTCACGCAGTGGCCTCAAAGATCCCAAGCGTCCCATCGGCTCGTTCATCTTCTTGGGATCGAGCGGTGTGGGTAAGACCGAACTGGCGAAGGCTTTGGCCGAGTTCATGTTTGATGACGAGGAAGCCCTCGTCCGCGTGGATATGAGCGAGTACCGTGAACAACATACGGTTAGCCGTTTGTTCGGTGCGCCCCCCGGATACGTCGGTTATGAAGAAGGCGGCCAATTGACCGAAGCGGTCCGCCGGCGTCCGTATCGCGTCATTCTGTTTGACGAAATCGAGAAAGCTCACCCTGACGTCTGGAATGCCCTGCTCCAAATTCTGGAAGACGGTCGACTGACTGATGGACAAGGCCGTGTGGTCGATTTCCGCAACTGCGTCATCATTATGACCAGCAACCTCGGAACCGAATTCGCCCGTAAGGGTGGCGTGTTGGGCTTCGTTCAGGGTGGTGATCAACAGTTGGTCGTCGATCATCAGAAGATTGAAAAAGCCATGCGCGATGCCTTCCGTCCTGAATTCCTCAACCGTATTGATGAGATCATCATCTTCGCGCCATTGAGCCTGTCGGAAGTCGAGCAGATCATCGACCTGCAAATGCGCGCCATTGTCGAACGCATGGCGGCTTCTGGCCTACAAGTCCATCTGACCGAGCCGGCTCGCCGCTGGTTGGCCGAGAAAGGCTTCGATCAGCAGTTCGGGGCGCGACCATTACGCCGTGCGCTGCAGCGCTTCGTGGAAAACCCGCTGAGCATCCAACTGCTCAAGGGCAGCTTCCACCCCGGTGACTTGATTGTGATTGATGAAGTGAACGGTCAATTGGAGTTCGTCCGTAATCAGGACACTACGACCGACTATGTCAACCTCCAGCAAGATCAATTCATGGATGACCGCCGCCAGTAGCAGACACCCACCATCGTAGAAACGGCATTCTTGCCGTCCGCCGCAAAACAAACTTCGAGAGGCGAGCCTACATAGGTTCGTCTCTTTTTATGATGATGATAGGGCTGTCGCCGTTGGCGCTGGTGTACCCGTGAGTACGGCTTCCACCTCAGCGCGCATCTGGCTGAAGCTGTCCGGCAGCCTCCCGCCTAAGTTTTCAAACCGATCCCAATCAGCCAGCGCTTTTTCAAACGCGGATGTGCCGTAATAAGCGACACCCCGTATAAAATACGCATATCCGTTTTGTGGATTGTTTTCGATGACCCGCGTCAAATCTTGAATAGCCTCATCGAACCGGCCCAGTTGTGCGTACACGACCCCTCGGTTATTGAGGGCATCCACACTCGTTGAATCCAATGCAATAGCCTGATTGTAATCGGCGAGTGCTTTATCGTATTTTCCTTGTACTTGATAGGTATTACCGCGATTGTTGTAAGCATTGGCATAACCGGGATCAATCTTGATCGCTTGATCGTAGTCCAATAACGCATTCTCAAACTGTTGTAAATAGAAATAAGTTATTCCACGATTGTTATAGGCATCTGCGTGGCTCGAGTCGAGAGCAATGGACTCGGTGAAATCGCCCAGTGCTTTGTCATAGGCTTTAAGCTCGTTATAGATCACGCCCCGATTCAGATAGGCTGCCGCATTCTCTGGATTAACCGTAATGGCCTGATTGAAATCCGCTAATGCCTTATCGTTGTCGCCCAAATCATGGTACACCGATCCTCGATTATTATAAACCGCTGCGTACTGCGGGGAGAGCGCAATCGCCTGATCGTAATCAACCAGCGCTTTGTCGTAATCCTTGAGACTGTTATAAACCAGTCCCCGGTTGTTAAAAGCAAATGCGTTACGCGGGTCGAGCTTGATGGCTTGATTGAAATCTTGCAGCGCTTTGTCGTTGTCGCCCAGATTAAAATAGGTTGTTCCACGGTTATCATAGGCCGAGGCATATTGGGGATTAAGCCTAATGGCCTGATTAAAATCGGCCAGCGCTTTGTCGTAGTCTTTCAAGTCGCTGTAAATAATCCCACGATTACTATAGGCTGAAGCGTATTGGGGATTAAGCCTAATGGCCTGATTAAAATCGGCCAGCGCTTTGTCGTAGTCTTTGAGGCTGTAATAAATATGGCCTCGGTTGTTGTAGGCAGCCGCTTCCTGCGGGGCGAGCGTAATGGCTTGAGTATAATCGGCCAGCGCTTGATCCCATTGACGAAGATTGCCATAAATTAAGCCTCTGCCGATATAAGCCAACGCTTTATTGGGATACGATTTTACAAGCGCATTCGTAATGCGTAGCGCCTCACTATAGAGTTGGTCAGCCGCCATGACGCTGGCATTCCCGATTTGAATACCAATATCCTGCTCAACCTTGGCATCGGCTAATGCAGAAGCTACGGCGGTCAAAACCGGTGGCACCGATGTCAATGTCACACCTGCAACTACGACTTCGGCACGTGCATTTTGAGCGTCTTGTTGTGCAGCACCCGCTTGAGCGACAGCCGTTGCCTGTGCGAAAATGGCCGCCCCCTGTGCAATCGTAGCAGTAATCGCCGCGTTCTGTGCCCGACCTTGTTCCACTGTTGCGGTAGCCACCTGCGCGGCGGAAGTTCCCTGCGCCACGATAGCCTGTTCCTGAGCAGCCACTGCGGTAGCTGCCTGATGATTGGCATCGGTCGCTTGCCCGAACAAAACCGCGCTGGCGAGCGCGAAAACAATCGCCATCACCACCAATCCAATAATGACCGCAATGGCCTGTCGGAATTGTTTTCGGCGGATAGTAGCCAGTTCGCGGCTGGCGGTAATAAAATCATGTTGTTCCGCTGTAGGAGCCGGGACTTTAGCTTCAGTTTGGGCTTCCTTCAGCCAGGCCTCTGCACGAGCCAGCCGTTCATCGAGCAGCAGGAAACCGGGGCTTTTACCCGCACTTATCCATGCTTGTGCAGCGGCCAGCATTTCCGTATGCATTTGAACATGTTTGGGGTCTTTATCAGCCGTCTCGACCAGCACAGCGACCGCTCGATCAAAGTCCTTGAGGATCGGATAGGAAATAAACTGGAGCGATTTCAGATAATCCCAATTATCCAATGCTTGATTGGTCAGGGGTTCTCGTCGCCATTTCGCCTCATCCAATTCAATAAAGATGAACGGGATAATGCGCTTATTATGGCTGCGGGCATAGGTAATCTCATCATGACAATACTTGGAATTGAGCGCATCGGGGCTGATGATGAGCACAAAGTTATTGGCCTGGTCAATCCCCTCACAAATCTCTTCCCACCACTTGGTCGAGTAATCGATGCCTTTCCAATCCACCCACGATTGGCGTTTGCGCGCCTCTAAAGCGTCAAACAAGCGGCGGACAAATTCAGTATCTTTACGCGAATAAGAAATAAAAACATCCGTCATCTGTTTCTACCTGCTTAATACTTCTCTTTTTATAATAACTTCATCCTCATTTTGTCGCTACCTTGCACCACCTTCCCAAACTGCTTTGAGTTTGAAAACGCGAACGCAATACCTATTGATTTCATACGATCACTTGTTCCATACTGGTTGTATATTTTCTTTAGGTAGGGGAGCACCACACTATATGGTGGACATCGCATTTCCGATGAGAAAGTGCATCTAATGTCCTTCAAACTTGTATTGGCTCCCTCCATCGCTTGCGGGGGAGGGTTGGGGTGGGGGTGAATTTCGCCGTTCGCCACTTAAGGCAGCCCAACCTTTTTTATATGCCTTGTCTCTTTGTGGTGAAATGATTTGGAAATAGACATTCACGCTGCCGCCAAAGGTAGCCGAAAAATCGGCAGCAGCAGACCCTTCCGCTGCCGTCGCTGAACTTTTGAGGCTTAAAACGGGTAACTTGGAACGATCAGTTGGCAAAGTTGGCGGCGGCGGACCACATTGCCAACTTCGCAGCGAACACGAGGGAGCAAACTGCCGAAATAGCACAATAAATCATACGAAACGCAAGGACTTCGCCAAAATTGCAACTGGTTTTTGGCGATTTTAAGCAGTCGGTATTACGAGTTTATTTTGGACACTCGTTCCTGACGTCGTTTCTCAATATAGGCCAGTCCGTCTTCAATGGATGATACAACCGCGAAATCGCCTTTCAGCGCTGGAATAGCATTCAGGATGCCTGCAAATGACTTTACCATTGTGCTGCCCGAGACGATGACAGCCATATCATAGTTGGGCTCTCCTGTTCGGGCACGGGCAGAAATGGCACTGAAAATGTTCGATGGAATAGCCTTTGAACGCGTCATATCAATTAGAGCATTGACGGTATTTTCCGGCACTTCAGCACACATCGCATTGCCGACCGTGTACATCTGGTGCATCTCGTCTAATGTCCACTGGCCTTCAATTTCCCACAGAACGATCCGTTTAGTATCGTCAAACCAGCGTATTTTGATGGGCATAGTAAACTCCGTTGTCACATATCTGCACAAACACTTCGGAATATTACTAATTGTAACGCTGCATAACTATTCAGAGTGATGAGATTCGTGATCATTTGTTCGGAAGGGGCCGCTTATACGGTATGCACAGCTTGCTCGGCCAGACGGTTCTGGATGAAGTTGAGTGCAGCTTCCCGGCTAGCCACCAGCATAAACCGATCTCGGAGTGCAGGCATCTTATTCAGAATATTCACAAATACTTTGACGAGCGTGCTGTTCGACGCAATCACAGTCATATCGTAATTGGGCGCATTTGAACGGGCACGGCCATTCAGCGCACTAAATATATGGGACGGAATCGAGTTTACGCTAGAACTGGTCACATCGAGCAGTCCGATGACCCTATGCTCCGGTACTTCCAGACACATGTTGTGGCTCTTGGTATAAGTCTGATGCAGGTCGTCCAGAGTCCATTGACCTTCAAATTCCCAGAGTACGATATGTTTGGTATCGTCATACCATCCTATTGTGATCGGCATATTACACGCTCATCCCATTGCTATTCTAGTAAGTGTTACTCTCTATTACGCATTATAAGTCCATGCCCTCAAATCAATAGATGATATTCGTAACCATGATTCGATTAAGATCATCCAGCGCCGTATAATCACCCTCAAAATCATTCATGCAAAGGAACTTTAATATGCGCGTGATTATCATCGGTGGAACCGGCAACATCAGCCAGCCGATCGTCAGGCTTCTACTCGAACAAGGGCATGAAGTCACCTGTTACAATCGGGGCCAAAGTCCCGGCCTGCCCGAAGGCGCACGTGTCATCATCGGGGATCGCCATAATTATGAAGACTACGAAGCCACCATGCAGCGCGAAAAGTTTGATGCTGCCATCGACATGATCTGCTTTAATCGCGAAGAAGCCGAAAGTAACATCCGGGCCTTTAAAGATGTCCAGCACTTCATTCAAGTGTCCACCGTTTGCACCTTCGGTGTGGATTATGATTGGCTGCCTGTCAGTGAGGATCACCCACTTCGTCCTATCTCTGACTACGGGCGCAACAAAGTCGCAGCGGATAATACCTACCTCGACGCTTATTATGCGCATGGCTTCCCCGTCACGATCATTAAACCGTCGACGACCCAGGGGCCAAAGCAGGGACTCTTGCGCCAGATCGCCATCGATCTTTCGTGGTTGGATCGCATCCGCAAAGGCAAGCCACTGTTGGTTTGTGGTGATGGCAAGGCACTCCACAGCTTTTTGCATGTAGATGAGGCGGCTCCGGCCTTCGCTGGTGTCCTCGGTCGAGCGAAGTGCATCGGTCAGACGTACAACATGGTTCCGCGTGGTTTCACCACATGGGAGATGTATCATAAGGCCGCTATGCGTGTCATCGGGCGTGAAGTGGAACTGGTCGGCATTCCATTAGCTGATTTGATGACCTTCAACATCCCCAATTCCGGCATCTGCGAGGAAATTTTCGCCCACAATGTCCTCTATAACGGTGAAAAGCTCTACCGTGACGTGCCAGAGTTTAATCCGCATATGCCCCTTGACGCCTACATCGAAAACATTCTCGCCTCGTTGGATGCCGCCGGACGCATCCCCAACTCGGATGACATCCAATGGGAAGACGCCATTATTGCCGCCCAGCGTAACGTGCGCTCGGCAAAAATCAACTAACTCTGTGGAGGTTTATTCATATGTCTGAAACAGCGATCCGTACTCAGCTCGTCAACCTGCTTACCAAGCAGCAGGCACATATGAACCTTGACGATGCGCTTAAACGTTTTCCGGCCAAAGACTTTAATACACGACCGCCGAATGTCGAATACACCTTCTGGCATTTACTCGAACACCTGCGGATTACCCAGTGGGACATTCTGGATTACTGCCGCAATCCCAACTACAGAAATATCGAATGGCCGCGTGATTATTGGCCTGCCAAAGACGCCACGACCGATGCCGCCGGATGGCAGCACACCATCGACCAATTTCACACTAATCTCGATGAACTCGTTGCTATCGTCAAGGACCCCAAAACGGATCTCTACACGCCCATCCCGCATGGGTCAGATGGTCACAACATTCTGCGCGAAATTCTGGTTGTAGCCGATCATAATGCCTACCATATTGGCGAGTTCGGCATCTTACGCCAGGTCGTCAATAACTGGTAACAGGCTCACTGCATCATGCCGCGCTGGATAAGCCCTTCTAGCGCGGTTTTGTCTTAACAAATCCAGGACATTTCTTTTAACTTCCACTCAGCCTCGCTTTATAGCCTCTTTATATTTGCCTCAGAAATCCTTCATTTAGCGGAACTATACCAGTGGACGGTCAACGAATTTGGGCAAACAAACATCCATACAAGTCCAAAATCGTTGATGAAAAACAGGTCATGTTCATATTCAAATTGGAGGAGAAAGATCATGATCACGCGAAAGTTCGTCTACGGTGGAGTCATTGTGATGATGGTAGCCAGTTCTGCCCTTGTGGTGAACGCTCAGTCCAACACCAATGCTTCCCATGCCAGCGGGCTAATTGCCGCCTTTAGTCAATTAGCACAGCGTTTCGATTCTGCATTTGCTAAATTTAATCTAATGGTACAAGCCGCACCCCAACCCACAGCGCAGCCTGCCACCAAGGCAACCGTCGCACCCACCGCGCAACCAACTGTCCAACCAACAGCCGTTCCGCAGTCGCCCTATATCGGTGTGCGTGTCGAAGATACCGCTAAGGGCATCACAGTGCGTGACGTCATCGCAGGATCACCGGCTGCTACAGCGGGTCTAAAAGTTGATGACATTATTCAAAAAGCCAACGGGACAACCCTGAAAAACGTCATGGAATTCGCTCAGACTGTCTTAAAAATGAAGCCGGACGAATCACTTAAGCTGGACGTCATGCATGCTGACAATGCCACAACCCTCACCATTAAAGTAGGTGGTGAAGACCCAACCAAAGCCTTTGTTCTGCCTGCTGCTACGCCTTATGATGGTTTGGCCTACAATGCCACCGAAAAATCATGGCATGTCTTCCAACTCTCGGATCACAGCCTGCTCTACAGCGCGGGACTGCGAACCAACGACCAAATCACTGGCTTCGATGGCAAGATGGTCGCCCCTGCCGATTTCCAGGCCTACCGTGACGGATTGAAGTCCGACGCCAATATCAAGCTCACCGTCCAGACTGCCGGTAAGGAACATACCATCACTACTCCGGCGGCTGCCTTCAAGACATTAGACGCCTTCAACTACGACAACAACGGTCTCATGATTGATGTGCTGCCGTCGGGCAACGTCACTGGCCCGGATTTGGAAAGCCTGTCACACGTCACGCCAGTCAACGCCATCGCCTATGATGGAAAGAATTGGCAGATTTACAGTCTCGTTGATGGCAGTGCGCTGCAAACCAGCGGCCTACAGGTCAACGATCAGATTACCAAATTTGACGGCAAAGCCTACGATCCACAAACCATGCGGACATGGATGGGCAAATTGGCAGATACCGACAGCCTTAAATTGACCGTCGAACGCGGCGGCAAATCACAGGAAATCACCGTACCCGCTGGCGAACTAACCAGCCTCTATCTGATCGGTGACAAGACCAGCGCGCTCTTCTTCGGACTGCCGGAAAATGGTTTCAAACCGACCCTGGGTGTAGATGCAATCGCCCTCACCGACGCTATCGCTAAAGATCATCAACTGAAGCAAACCGTCGGCGCATTAGTGACCACGATCCAACCCAATTCTGCTGCTGCGGTTGCTGGTATTCAAACCAACGATGTCAT
Organism: Aggregatilineales bacterium; assembly: GCA_044226325.1. Taxonomy (GTDB): domain Bacteria; phylum Chloroflexota; class Anaerolineae; order Aggregatilineales; family Phototrophicaceae; genus CFX2. The sequence goes on along the minus strand of JBGAHG010000015.1, from coordinate 121,912 downwards.
TACCGCTATCGGCTCACAAAAGATTGATGCCCAGCACGACCTGAACAGCCTGCTGAGTACCCTCAAACCGGGTGAGGCTGTCACACTGGATGTAGCACGCGCCGACAAGACTATGCAGCTCAAAGCCACGCTGCCGCCGCCTGATGTGACCGGCGAAGTCCCCTTCCTCATCAAGCCGCTCTAAAACATTTGGCTTGCTCGTGGGCGATAGATAACTGAATCGCCCGCTAAAATAAAAACGCCCGATGCTGTGATGGCAATCGGGCGTTTTTCTAATGCCTCTCTGACGCTTCCCTAAGTAAAGTTTGACTTCTGCCCTACGTCTATATAGTGTCGCCAATTGCAAGACACGCACAGCGTGGAGGCTGCCATGAACGAGACATCGACTTTCGACCTGATCAATCAACTATCAAACGAGCGTAATTTCCTTTATCGTCTAGCAGGTAAGCAGCATATCACTGAAGCCCAGCTCAGCCGTATTCATGAAATCGAAGGTCGTCTCGCTACCTTGTGGGATGCCCATCGCCGTGAGTTAGTCGCCAGTAATCGACCGGAACGCTATACAGATGCCATCCGGCGTGTTGCATAAATCAACCATCGCAGGTCATAAAAATAAGGGCGAGTCCGCGTGGACTCGCCCTTTTAATTTCCAACCTTAAAATCGATTGTCTCTTACCCCAAACGAACGGGCAGCGCCTTCAACCCGCGTACCGCCATCGATGTACGCCATTGCACCGCGTCCGATGTGACCCCAAGCTGCATATTCGGATACCGCGCCAGTAATTTTTGCAGGGCGATTTTACCTTCCATACGAGCTAAGGGCGCGCCCAGGCAGTAATGGATACCCAACCCGAAGGCCACATGTTTGTTCGGTGTCCGCTCAATATCCAGCTTATCCGCATTCGGGAACGCTGTTTCATCACGATTGGCCGAGGCGATTCCCACCAACACGCGGCTGCCTTTGGGAATTTTCTGCCCACTCAATTCAACATCTTCGAGCGCATAGCGCGGAGCCGGCTGCTCTACGGGATTAGTGAAGCGCAGCAGTTCTTCTACGGCGCTGTCCATCAGTTCGGGATGCTGTTGCAGTTTGCGTAGTTGGTCAGGATTTTCAAGTAACGCCAGTGTGCCATTACCGATCAAATTGACGGTCGTCTCATGTCCTGCCAGCAGCAGGATGAAAATCATTGCGACCAGTTCATCCTCATTCAGGCGATCACCATCTTGCTCGGCCTGGACCAGCGCCGTCACCAGATCATCCTGCGGATCTTGTCGGCGCAGCTTAATCAGCCCCTTGAAGAAGCGGTACATCTGGAACATGTTGACTATCTTGCCTAGCATCTGCAATTTGCTGCCCGCGCTAATTTCCAGAAAAGTCCCCATCCACTTATGGAACTTCAGACGATCTTTTTGCGGCACACCCATCATGTCCGAAATCACCGTCAGCGGTATCGGCAGCGCGAAATCATGGATCAAATCAACCGTTGGCTTTTTGGCCATCGAATCCAACAATTCTTCCGTAATGATTTCAATACGCCCATTCAAATCTTGTAGTCGCTTGGGTGTGAAAGCCTTATGCACCAGATCCCGCAAACGGCGGTGGTCAGGATCATCGACCAAAATCATACTGCTCTGGAAGGTGGAAAGAACTTTCGGCATCCACCAGCGGGGGTTCATGTCCGCCCCAATTTTGCGATAATCGTTGGAGAAGCGGGCGTCTTTTAAGACGGTGACCACATCATCATACCGTGTGACCAGAAACGCCGCTCCGATGCCCAGAGACGTTTCACTAAGCAGCGGTACCGGTTCATTTTTGCGGAGGCTTGCGTAAGTTGGATACGGGTCGTGACGAAATTGAGTGGATGTTGCATCAAATGTCATGCTGTCTGTCTAATCCTCATGCTATCGGCATCAATAGTTATGCTATACACTGTTGCACTTCTCCTTCTATCATAATGCCATTTACCGTCGCCGTTCAATGAGGAATAGATAAATAAAGCAGGCTGATTTACGCAAATCAGCCTGCTTTCGAAATGACTCTAGTATGATGGACTTAAGGTTTCAGCCGGAACTGTGCCAACTGCTCACCGATCACGGCTGCCTCACCGCCGCCGAGTGGTAATCGGTACAATGTCACCGGCACCGCTGCCCGTTGAGCTGTACCATCAACATCTTTGACGATATCGATAGTGCCTTTGGCAATGCCATCAAGCCACACATCAAGATTGGCAATCTGGCTGAAAACCAGTGCCTGCCCATCTTTCGTGACCGCTATCCGCCCGATGGCATAGGCTGGTGCGCTGTGTATAACGCTGTCCTCACCCGTCGTCACATTCAGGTGATGGATGCCGACTTCATAAGCTGGCATTTCAAAATCTGCGCTGCCCAAAGCAGTAGTGATGTTTTGTTTCTGTGCAGCATCGGTGATACCCGCCATCAGGTCGCTGGTTTTCGTCCGTGCGCTGTAGAACAGGCTGCCGTCCGCCAGCCAGGCCAGTTGGTCAGGTGCAGCAGACGTCTTGACCTCTGTTAACGTGCGCGTCGAAATGTCGATCAGCACCAGTGAGTTAATCGGTCCGGCATCATTGTAGGTCGAACGTACCGCCGCTATCGTTTTACCATCTGCCACCAGCACTGCCCGTGCTACCTGCTGCTGCGGTTGGTCAGGTGTCGGCTGCAAAAAGTTATCACTCACCAGTGGGGTGTTTTCACCACCCTGCGGCGCGAATAATGCCAGTCCGCCGCCCCCGCAGTTGGAACTGTGCAAGATACCATAATCTGTCCACTGCAAAATCAATGCAGTGCCGCCAAATCCGGCCTCTTCCCAATATTCCCAATCGGCTGGCAGGGGCGATCCCCCACCGCAGCCTACGCCCATCTCAAAACTGCCAATAACCTCGGCGGCAGCACCCGCTTCTGGCGCAACCCGCTTCAATTCGGACGTGTACGGTTTGCTCGTGTCGCTAAAGTCACCCACGCCGACGAATAATACTTGTCCATCGGGTGTCCAACTGACCGGAAAGCCCGACTCCAACCGTCCAGTATCCAACACGACCGGTGCGCTGCCATTCGCATCGGTCACGGCAATATGCGCCTGAAAATCGGCATCATTGATAATATAAGCCAGCTTAGTTCCACCGGGATTCCACGCCAAACTCAGAATACCTTTGTTTGGTGCATTACTCACAGTAATCGGCGCGCTGCCACCCAGAATAACCAGATTGTTATTTTGTACGGCAGCTAACGCGGGTACATTATCCTGCGCCTTTACACTCAGGCTGAACAAACTGATCAGCGCCAATAGTGCCACCGTCATGACCTTAAATTGCTTCATATTGTCCTCCTAGCACATATCAAAGACCAACGCATTATAGGGATCGTTTACGCGAAACGTAATACACGTTTACCCTACGTTTCATGCACGTCTGATGCGTTATAAAAACATCAAACGTTCAACTTGATACAAAACCTTAACACCATTCCAATATCTTTATAGAATGGTTAATCAGATTACAAATGAGATGGTGGTTATTACAGTGTAATTCTGAAAATTTTCCTGTACCACCCTCCCCTTATGTAATTGAATTAAATATCAAGTAGCAAGCGATTGCTACCGACCAAAGAACGATTATCAGCTATAGACTAAAGACTGAAAAGTGAGGTTAGGCAATCTATCATGCGTGTCGGCTTTATTTACAATATCGCCACCGAGGAACTCTTGCGCGAACGCCCCGAAATGACGCTCCGCGATTCAGACGCTGTGGAAACCATCGAGGAAGTAACCCGCGCCCTCCAGGCAGGCGGGCACGAAGTGGTCTGCATGAATGCCGATCAGCAGCTTCCCGCCCGGCTGACTCAAGAGAAATTTGACATCATCTTCAACATCGCCACCGGTGTTTATGGCGAAACCCGCCAGGCTCATGTTCCGGCCATGCTGGATTACATGCGTATTCCACATACAGGCCCCGGTGTATTGGGCGAAACCATCTGCCATCACAAGTTCATGCAGAAGTATGTCTTCGCTGCCCTTGGCTTACCCACTGCGCCCTACCAGATGTTCAATCGCGCCGATGAGCCGCTCGACTCCGCGCTCCAATTTCCGATCATCTGCAAGCTGCCCTCGGAAGGTGCTAGCATGGGCTTGGATTACGGTTCAGTAGTCCATGATGAAGCGGCATTGCGCGAACGCATCGCTTTCCTGATCAACACCTACAACGGCCCTGTTCTAGCCGAGCAGTACATTGATGGCCGCGAATTCACGGTTGCCGTTCTGGGCAACAATCCACCTTATGCCATGCCCATCGCCGAACTCGAATTCTTCGGCAAGCTGCCCATCCGCCTTGATCAAGTCGAAGACTCGAACTTCGAGCTTCTCAGGCAGGCCACCGGACGTGACCTTGAACTGGTCGAAATGGAAAGCCGCTCTAATGTACCGGCTAACCTGCCCCCCGAACTCGATGAACGTATCCAAAAACTCGCCATCGCCGCCTATCAGGCCGCCGGTTGCAAAGATTGGGCGCGTATCGATATCCGCATGGATAAAGCGGGTAACCTGTTCATCTTGGAAGCCAACCTCGGCCCTGGCATCGCTTCGGATTGCATCTTTGCGCGTATGGCCTTCGCTGCGGGTTGGAGCATGGATAAACTTGTCAACACCATCCTCAACCACGCTGTCGAACGTTACCGTGATGCGGGCAGCGAACGGATCAACACCTATCTCGGCTCACTCGCTGCCGAACGCGAGCGCGCTTAAGCCCCGCTATGGGATGACATTCCCCTTCTTTAAATTTCCCTCCCTCGTTTTTTGGGGGAGGGCTGTGCTAGTAGTTCTGCTATTCCTCACCCCCCTAACCGCTCATCTTTGCTAGAATAATGTTATAAACCGCCAACATCATTAGGATTCGCATGACACTCCGGCAAACCGCAGACGCATGGTTACAAGAAACCCTGGGCGCGAACGTCACCTTTCGTGATGGGCAGTGGGAAGCCATCGCCGCGCTGGTCGAATCCCATCAACGGACGCTCGTTGTCCAGCGCACGGGCTGGGGCAAGAGCCTGGTCTACTTCATGGCGACTCGCCTGCTCCGTCAGCAGGGCGCGGGAACAACGCTGCTCGTTAGCCCTCTGCTCGCCCTGATGCGTAACCAGATTGAAGCTGCTCATCGTTGGGGCCTAAAAGCCGGGACCATCAACAGCACCAATGTCGAAGACCACGCCGCCATCCAGCGTGATTTGCTGGCAGGCAAAATCGATCTGCTGCTGATTTCGCCCGAACACTTGGGCAATGAACGCTTTCAGCTTGAAGTATGGCCGCAGTTGCGTCATCAGGTTGGCCTGATGGTCATCGATGAAGCCCACTGTATCTCCGATTGGGGCCATGATTTCCGCCCCAACTATCGGCGCATCATGCACATTCTGGATGATCTGCCTGCCGACACGCCCGTATTGGGAACGACCGCGACTGCTAATGACCGTGTCGTGACCGATGTCAGCGCCATTCTCGGTGCGACCATGAACATTCAACGCGGCCCACTCACCCGCGACAGCTTGCGCCTTTACACCTACACCGAGCCGCTCGATTACCCTACCCGGCTGACACTGCTCGCCCATTTGATGAAAACCATCCCCGGCAGCGGCATCATCTACTGCACCACCACCCGCGACTGTCAGATCGTTGCCGAATGGTTGCAGATGCAGGGCATCGACGCACAGCCCTATTACGCCGACATTGAGTCTGACGGCGAGGAAACCCGCGTTGAACTCGAACAGCGTTTGATGAAGAATAAGTTAAAAGCCCTGGTTGCCAGTGTCGCCCTTGGCATGGGTTTCGATAAACCGGATTTGAGCTTTGTGGTGCATTATCAGCAGCCGGGAAATATCATCAGTTATTACCAGCAAATCGGACGTGCCGGACGTAATATTGACGAAGCCCATATTATTCTGATGCATGGCCCCGGTGATGAGGATATTCAGCAGTATTTTATCGACTCTGCCTTCCCGCAGCCCAAACAGATCGAAAGTGCCATCCACGCCTTGCAGGAAAAAGGCCCGCTCAAACAAACCGAGCTTCAGCGTTGGGTGAACGCCAACAAATCCACGTTGGACAAAATTTTGACGCATCTCGAAGTGGAACGCATCATCGAACGCACCGATGATGGCTATCGTCTGAAGGATGCTGCCGCCCGTCCCGATTATGAACGCTGGGCCTTGGTGACCGAGCAGCGCAAAACCGAATTACAGCAGATGCGCGCCTACATCAAGCACAAGGATTGTCTGATGCGCTTCATCGCTCAAGCGCTTGATGACCCCACCAACGTCCAACCCTGCGGACGCTGTAAAAACTGCCGTAAAAGTCAGAGTAAATTCCAACCGGATCAGCGTATTGTGGATGTTGCCCGCCGCTACATGCGTGAAGGACGGCCTATCCTCATCGAACCCCGTAAACGTTGGCCTTCCGGTTTACCCGGTATGAAGCGCACCATCATCGAACAGATCAATTTACCCGGTTTGGCGCTTTGTGGTTATTACGACAGCGGCTGGTCGGAGTTGATCAAACGCGGACGCTTCGAGGCTAATTTCTACAGCGAAGAATTGGTCAAAGAGTCGGTGGCCCTGCTTCAAGGCCACTTCACCACACTGGATGAACCACCGCGTTGGGTGACGGCTGTTCCCTCGCTGCGTCGCCCGACCTTAGTGCCGGGTTTCGCCGCCCGTCTAGCCAGTGGATTAGGTCTGCGCTACATACCAGTGCTCCAGCACATCAAGAAGCACCCTGATCAGGCCAGCTTACGCAATAGTTTTCAGCAGGTGATGAATGTCTACAACGTTTTCAAAGTAGATGATGAACCGTCACCCGCGCCCGTCCTGCTTGTCGATGACATTGCCGACTCCAAATGGACGCTCACCGTTGCCGGAGCCTTGCTGCGTAAAAGCGGCAGCGGCTTGGTGCATCCGTATGTGCTGGCAACCACCAACGCGGACTAATTAATCCGCCTCTTCTGACCGTATGTAACCTCTCACCTTAATCCCATTCCTTATGGCATCCATCGGCCTGTTGACCCTGTGCTATACTGAAATGAGATGGGGAAACCATTCCAACTAACTAAGGGAGGTTGTCTCAGATGGACGACAAGCGTCAACGAACACTTCAGAACCTACAACGTGAGTTGCAAACCATTCAACCCGCAGACCCTCTGGTTAAGGATCGCATCAATCGTCTGAACGACGAACTCAATCGTGTCATTAGTGATCCCAAAATCACAGGCGACGCCGAGGTACAGGGGGTTCAACATGCCATTCAGGAAGCCATCGAATCCTTTGAAGGCCACCATCCCGACTTAACCGAGGCCCTCCGTATTGCCATCAACACCCTCGTCAACGCCGGTATCTAACGAATCAATTCCCTCCTTCGTTTTCGGCTGAGGAGAGGACACCTTTTGCGGGAATGTTATTTTTTGAAGAACAAGTCTTCCCGTAGGGGAGCACCTATGTGTGCTCCCGAATTGAATTTCCTTGATTACGGTCTCCCACATTTTCAAACATGTCCTCTCCTCAGTCGTTTTCGGGGGAGGGCTAGGGTAGAGGTTCTTGTCCCGCTTACGGCACGCCAAACCCTTCATGCACGGGCGTTTCATCATCTGGATCGCCGTTGTAATTGATCGTCAATTCCTCGCCCTGCCGCACGACCTTTGCCGCCGTAAACACAATCTGCTGCGCCTCAAAATCGCGCTGAAAGCTCACATTGGCGTGGTAAGAATGGTTCTGAAAACTCCCATATCCCAATGCCATCGCGTAATAATCATCGTCCCATAAAAAATAATAATTTCCCAGCACTGTTGCCTCTAACGCATCCTCTTGCGCCACCGGAATGAACACCACCGGGCAGCGCTCAATCACTTCACCCACGGCGATGTCCCGCGTCGCCAATAATCCCCGTATCCCCAACGTCGGTGAAAGCCCCACTTCAACCGGAATATCCATCATTGCTCCATAATGCTGAATGAACACGCGCACTAATCATCCACATCATTGCTGATTCAGCAACACCATTTCTGCTGGATTAATCATCTTCAACAGGGACATTTTCGGTCTTTATCTTGTACCCGTTGCCATACGGATTACTTTCGGCTGCGAATAGCGACAAATCGGCTTTGGAGCGCACGAGACTTGAGGGATTCCGATGACCGAACAAGCGACTGCGAATCTCAACGCCATCATGCATTGTATTATCCAGTTCATCGAGGTCATCTAAGCCAACAAATGCCCATGTGACAGTTTCCCCGTACATATTCAGATAGGAATGTTCTTCACCCTTCCCTATTTTCAATGCTTTTTCGTAGGCCGCTTCCGCATTGGGCGCGCGTATCGCTCGGATTTGTTCCTCGCACGTTGGATCATTGCCTCCGGTGCCGCTTTTGATTGCGATAACCAGCGTCGCGATGTACCAGTATTGCCGTTCTCTTTTTCTCATGACTTTCGTCGTTTCCTTTTAGCTCCCTGTCTCAATCCACCTAATAACTATCGCCATCAACCACAGACCATTACCCCATATATTGTATTTTGCCGTATAATACCCTCCAACGTAGGCCTACATCACAAGTAGTAAGGACGCAAACATGTCCGACAACGATGAACCCACTGGCAAGCACCTGCATGTCGTAAGCGGAACACCCGATCAAAAGAAACACCGTCCCGGCACTGACAACCAATCCCCCTCCAATGACGATTATGATTATCGTGCCGATTTAGGTGCAACCGGTGGTGGTGTCGACCATAACCCCATGTCGGATACCCAAACCATGAAGATCGTCGGCAAACGCCAAAAAACCAAACGTCAGAAATAATACCGTCTCGACTCTGAAAAACGGTATTTAATCAGTTCACCCGACCTAACGGCGTCATGTTGACGTTTTGACGTTCGGTAGTGAACTGTCACATCGTCTGTGCATTACCGCGCCTCTCCGCTTGCATCCTTGCCTCATAACCTTTTGATAGCGCTATTCTATTTTTAGAACTACTTTCGCTTCTTTAAATCATGCGATAAAATTGCTCACTATTAATATTCACACTGTATTTGCAACAGTTATATTTAGGATTATTGGAAAAAGCAGATCGAATAATGGTCAGTTAATAACCTCTTGGAAGGAGTCTATGTTGGATCAACTCGTACATATCTCACCAGAGGATTATGACGCCGAACCTAACTTCAATCACTCCCACGCAACATCGCCAAAACTGAAGGTCCGCGTTTTGCGCTATATCCTCAGCAAAACCTTGCTAGTCGTTCTAGTTAGCTTCATTTTAGTTGTGACCTTGTTTCAGGTATTTTCACTTACCACTGTAAAAGGCGACGTTAGCACTCAGCCGGATAATATGACAGTCGGTGTGGATAAAATAGGTTCCGCCTTGGCAGCGGCTGCCTCCCCGATTGTGATTGGAGCCGGAGATATTTCGACTTGTGCCAACGATAATGACCTAAAAACCGCCCAATTGATTCAGGCCGTTTTCGCAACTGGGGTGGCTGGCAAAGTTATCGGACTAGGAGACAATGTATATGAATCAGGCACTGCCACAGAATTCACCAAGTGTTATCATCCTAGTTGGGGGCGTTTCACCAGTAGAATTGCTCCTGCCGTTGGCAACCACGAATATCTCACAACCGGCGCGACCGGCTATTTCAACTACTTCGGCACTCGAGCCGGAGACCCTAAAAAGGGATACTACAGCTACAATCTAGGGACATGGCACATTGTCGTTATAAATAGCAACTGCTCTAAAGTTGGCGGTTGTCAGGTTGGCTCTCCGCAGGAACGTTGGCTCAGAGCCGACTTGGCAGCCAACCCCCGCGCCTGTACCTTAGCCTACTGGCATCATCCGCTCTTTAGCTCAGGCTCGCATGGGAATAATGTTGCAGTTAAGCCCATTTGGAATGCTTTGTATGACTTTAATGCTGATGTGGTTCTGTCCGGTCATGATCACCTTTATGAAAGATTTGGTCCACAAAATTCGGCAGGAGTGCTGGATGGGCCGCGCGGAATTCGGGAATTTGTGGTGGGAACAGGTGGCAAGAATCTTACTGGATTTTCTGCTGTTAAGCCCAACAGCATTACCCGAAACGCCACGACCTTTGGGGTACTTAAGCTCACACTGAATGCGTCTAGCTTTAGTTGGCAGTTCATCCCTATAGCGGGCCAAACATTTAAAGACTCTGGCACGATCCTTTGTCATTAGAACGATAAAGGCAAATATAATAAATAATCGAACTTGATTAATCAGGATGGGTGGCCTGATGCCGCTTCCGGATTTATTACATGCTGTCGGCTATCCGCATATTGATCGCACCATCGCCGGAGCCATCGCCGTTTACGAAGTCGCCTTTCCCGAACGCATACGCGGATATTATCTGGTTGGCAGTTTGAGTCGCGGCACAGCCGGAGCCAATAGCGACATTGATCTGGAAATTGTGTTTAAACAATCCTTTTTGCCTCATGAGCATGAACGTCTCGACATGCTCAGGCAAGGCTGTCGCGCGCTCTCGCCAATCCACCTCGATCTCTCATCGCACGATGAAGCCTCCCTACCCGACACCGATACAGTTGCCCTCAAAACTGCCAGCACACTCGTCTATGGGGAAGATACACGCCCATCCATGCACTTGCCGGATATTGAAATCTATCTGCGCCGTGTCAGCATCCCCACTCACCATGCCCTCACATCCCAATTTCGCGCCTTGCCGGTGAGTCTGCCGTTAACCTATCCCCAATCGGACGCAGAATTTTACGGCTATGTACCCACTGATCCGCAGCATCCGCATATGGTTTGGGGGACTAAAATCTGGGTGTTGGATGTCGGTTGGATGGCAACCTTTCTACTCACTTATCAAACCGGCACGATGGTTCCGAGTAAAGATGATATGCCTCACCTTTATCGTGAACACATCAACGATAACTGGACATCCTTCATCACCGAAGTTCACGACCTCTGCCGCCTCAAATGGGAATATACTATCCCGGCCAACGCCAATGATCGTGCCCATTTACGCAGCTTGTGTGAACAGACCCTTGCCTATGAGAATCACGTCCTGAACTTCTACCAAAGATGGCTGACCGATGAATCCCAACATGGCGACGCATCCCTGGCCGCCGAACGTATTCAGGCATTTAAATTCTTAGAATAACCAGCTTTTACGAGACAAAACACAGCAGCACTTATTATAATTTACATTTAAATAAACAAACTTGCTCTACCAAACTCTAACGATTTGCCAACCCATTTAACAATTCCGCTCCCTCAAAATGGTTAATGCCAAACCTGCGAAAGAGTTACAAAATGGTCTTCCAAAATGTAACCCATTGCTTCCCCACATCGAATACACTGGTTATCAGAGCGATTGCCTTGCGCCCTTTCCTGTGCGAAGCCTCCTGTGAATGTTACTACGGGCTATCAGCAGTCTGATTTGGGTTAGGGGTTAGTGCTAAATCGGAGCAGAAAGTTTGGATCTTTCCCCTCGCCATGAGGGCTGAGGGGCTAGGGGTGAGGGTTAAAATTGCATTACATTCAAACCCATCTCTCCGAACAAACATTTCACGAGACGACACTTTTACAGTCTTATGCGTTTTTCTCCCGTAGGGAAGGCTCTGAGAGCCTTCCGCTTTTCCCTTAATCGACCAAAACTGTCGTGTTGTAAAGAACAAACATTAGGGGGCCTCCACGCAGCTTAACATCCAGATATGCGCACACTCAGCACAAAATCAATGTCGCCTGTGCTCAGGTTGTAATAATAGTAGGGTCGGGACGCAACCCGACCGATTTATTCATCCCGCTGGCAAATCTGGCAGCAAAACCCACTTTGCCATTGCCGAAATTGCGGCCAATATTGCCATACTTTCAGCACTCTCACCCAAACAAAAAAGGGCGCTTTCGCACCCTCTTAGGTTTTATATTCAAGTCAAGGAGCCAATTGCTAACAGCGAACCGCCATCACTCAATCAACGTCAAACCGGCCCAGTTACCCTGCTTACTCGCTGCGGCTTCAATATCCTGAATAGTCTTCAATTCGGCCTCTTCATCATTCGCGCCAAACACCTTCAGCACATCGTAATTGGTGTTGCGCTGTGCCGGAATAAAACCCGCCGCACGAATTTGCCGGTGCATCTCGCTCGGCAGCATCAACGGGCTGGCCTTGGTGATCGCACCCGCCGCACTCACCACATTCTCTTCGATCATCGTGCTGCCGAAGTCATCCGCGCCAAAGTGCAGCGATATCTGCCCCACCTTGGCCCCTTGCGTCGGCCAACTCGCGCTAATATGCGGCAGATTATCAAGGAAGATACGGGCTATGGCGGTGTGCCGCAGGTACTCAGTACTGGTTCCGCCGTACTCACTGGCGAACTTGCTCCGCCCCAGCGGTGTACCTTCAATCTGTACGGTCCAGCTAATGAACGCATTAAAGCCGATGCCGAAGCGTTTCAGGCTGTCGTCTTGCTCATCGCGCAGCCGTTGCAGATGGTTCATCCGGTTTGCGAGCTTTTCACGGAAACCAATCACCATCGTCGCGGTTGTAATCAGGCCCAATTCATGTGCTACTTTCATGACACCGAACCAGTCATCGGTCATGATCTTCTTGGGTGTCACCCGTTGGCGAATTTCGTCGTCCAGAATTTCTCCACCGCCACCCGGCAAACCCATCAAACCCGCCGCCTTAAGTTCGGTCAGCGTTTCTTTCCACGTCCTGTTGCCGATTTCGCTCATGTACTGGATTTCGCTAGGCGAAAACGCGTTAATCTCAATCGTCGGGAACGTCTTATGAATCCAGCTCACCAGATCAACATAGTAGTCAAACGGCAGATCAGGATTATGTCCGCCTTGCATCAGAATACGCGTCGCACCGAGTTCCAGCGCTTCCTTGATCTTACCGCCCAGTACCAGCTTGCTGTTGACGTAACCTTTTTCCTTGTCACCCGGCAGCGCATAAAAGTTGCAGAACTGGCAGTCCGTCACACACACATTGGTGTAATTGATGTTGCGATCGATCAAATAAGTGACCGTATCACCCGGCACAAGCTGCTGGCGACGGGCATTCGCCGCCTCACCTAAATCCAACAGTTCAGCATGTTCGTAAAGGTACATCCCCTCCTCATAGCTGATACGTTTACCCTCATGCACCTTTGCCAGAATTTGGTCAACTTGTGCCTGCACTGCCGGTTCATTTGTAGCCATTATCTCGTCTCTCCCTAGGTAAATTCGGCAAAGGTTATCACAGTTTTCGATGTGTTTCCTGTGACCAATAACACCTTGCTGCCGTTACGATAATCCCTTACGCACCTATTGCCATTTGCGGAATAGGCCGTTCCAGCACTGACTGGTCAGCCTTGCTCCAATCGATTGCCGGATCAATAGTTTTTAAAAATGCAACCGCCTGCGAATTCGTCTCAAACGTCCTGAGCGGTGCGCGGAAAAGGTTGGTTGCCACTGTTGATGCAAACCGCACCAGTGGATCTTTTTGCCCTACCATCATCGTCCAACGATATTTTGGATGAGTTTAAAATGAGCGAAAGCCTTCGGGAAATCTTTTACACCCAGCGCCTTTGTTACTGCGCTCAAATCGATAATCACATGAATCAACTGTCCCGCGCTCTCATCCAGTTTCTGGTTCATCGTTTCCATCTGCAACCGTACCGCCTCCGGTTGAGTTGCGCCCCAATGTTTTACAAACAATACCTGATCTTCGACGTACCACTCAATACTAAAGTTCACAATGATGGCTTCCCGGCGCAGCGCCGCTAGATTTAGGATAATTACCATCATAGCCGCTTAGTTATCTAAGCGAGTGTGGCGATTTTTCTGGACGGGATTAACTTATAAGATTGGTAACGTCTCGCCCCAGAATTCCAACGACTTCCACTGGAAACTCTCCAGTGACAATTCGAGAAACAATTTCAGCCCTGCCAGATCATCTTCCGTCAGGTTGTAACGCAGGTCGCGCAAATAGCGTCGGCATACTCCAGCAGGCAATCCCAACCGTCCTGCGTAGCCCTGTGCCAGGGTATCGCGACCGGCCTCGGTCAATCCCATTGCAGTCGACGCGTACAATGCGTCAAATACACCTGCGTCCTGTAGGGCTTGGGCTTTATCCTTACGCGCCGCCCAAACTGAAAAGGTAAATGGCAAGCCGGTCATCTTCAACCATTCGTCGCCCAGATCATAAATGTAGGGCAGTTCCCAACCCTTTGCATGGCTCAGCGCCCGGTGATGCACACCTTCTACTAGAGCGTCATCTCCAATGATCAACGCCCCTTGATGCTCGGCTAACATACTGGGTAAGTGCTGGCGTGTCACCGTAAATGTCGGCTCAACGTGATAACGCTCACGACACAACACTTTCAGCAGGGCTACGCTGGTAGCCGAATGGTCAGTCAGCGCAATCGACTTGCCATCCAGCTCACTCATATCAGATGCCCATGAAAACAGCAGCACCGTTTTCACCGCGCCCAGGCTGGCGATGCTCAACCCCGGCAGCACCACATACTCATCAGCGTTACGCGCAGTCTCAATCGCTGAAATCGGCGCAAGGTCAATCTCGCCCGACTTCAACATGCGGTTCATCAGGGACGGCACGCCGCGCTCGAAATGCACATCCACATCCTGTAACCGTTCCGCTAAATCGTAGTGAAACGGCATGGTATTCAGATAATCAATCAAGCCAATGTTCAAGCCCATGATGATCAACGGCCTCTGCAATTACTTAAAAGAGCTTGTAATCAGTTTTTGGATTTAATTTGAAAGTCAGCTACTTACTCAACCACAATGTCACGACTAGCCCGATCAGCAGGGCAATCACGCCTGCGGTCATCATTGAGAGCATTTGTATAGGACGAATAACCGCTGCCCGCCAACTGATGCTATCTTCCGACTCCAGATTAACAACCCAGATTTGCTGCTCACCGCGATTGATGGTCGCGCCCACCAACCGTCCAATCATTCGCCTGAGAAACGGGTCAACCACACGCCAGTAAAACAGCATCCATCCCCCGCCAATTAGGAAAAACGCCAGTCCACCAATAATCAGCGGGGAAACAGAAATGACCATAGGTTAGGCAAACACTTCGAGTTCGTTGTAAACCGTGTCCCGCTCAACCGGTGTGTATCCCGCGGTGCGGATAAACTGCATCAGCTGCGGAACGGTCATCACGTCTTTTTTAGCGCCTGCATCCTTATAGATGTGTTCTTCAATGATGGTACCGTCCATGTCGTTTGCACCGAAGTTTAGTGCGACCTGTGCCAGCGCAGGGGTCAACATCACCCAGTAGGCTTTGATGTTCGAGAAGTTATCCAGCATCAAACGGCTGATCGCTAATGTCTTGATGTCGTCGACACCAGTCGTCCATTGGCGTCCAAGTTTGCGCCCCAGGTTATTTTCTTCAGGATGGAAAGCCAGTGCGATAAACGTCTGGAAACCACCCGATTTATCCTGTTGTTCGCGCAGTGCAATCATGTGATGAATGCGGTGTTCAGGCTTCTCGATGTGCCCGTAAAGCATCGTCGCGTTCGTTTTCAGCCCCAATTTATGAGCTGCATCATGCACTGCCAGCCATGTTTCCTGGTTGGCCTTTTCGGGACAAATTTTCTTCCTCACATCCCAATGGAAGATTTCCGCGCCACCACCCGGCATACTATCCAGCCCTGCCTTAACCAACTCCTTCAACACATCTTCATGAGACATGTTGGTCAGCTTGGCAAAATAATCAATCTCAACCGCGGTAAACGCCTTAAGGTGAATGTGTGGAAATTCTTTTTTCAGGGTTTCCAGCACATCGAGATAATACTCAAAGCCAAGTTCAGGGTGTAGACCACCGACGATATGGAACTCACGCACACCGGCTTCAACCGCTCCACGTACCTTGTCCGGTAGCTGGTTCGCCATAAAGGTGTACGCACCTTCATCTTTGTCAGAGGTACGGGCAAACGAACAGAAGTTACAGTGGAAAGCACACACATTGGTGGGATTAATGTGGCGATTTTTATTGAAATACACTTTATCGCCATGAAGACGCTTGCGAACCACCTGCGCCAACTTGCCCAGCTTGATAATATCGCGCTGCTCGAACAGCCAAACACCGTCATCGTGACTCAATCGTTCGGCGGCTTGAACCTTGTCGCTGATGCTCTTCCAATCGGTCATTTGAGATCTACTCCCAGTTTGGTTTGTGAGGACTGCTGGTTAACACTGAATTTTGAGATTTGTCTCATTACTCAGGGTGTCATAATCTATTGTTTTTAACGTTCACAAAATTGTGAATGTTCTGAATTTCACTTTTATTGTACAGCCGATTTAAATGACTGTAAAGCATGCTTAGCTGATTTTCATTTTAACCCATGTAAGACATAAGCATCCACTTTTCTTCGGATTTGACTCATAATTTCTTCACAGAATTGAGGAAACGTATAAACTGAAACCAAACGCTTGCCATGACAAAATTCCTAACTCTTTTTATCCATGATGCAGGGTATGATATGAGCAACAAAAGAGTGCCTATTTGGATAATAATGGAATGACAACACAACTACGCCCGATGACAACCTGCCAACAATGTGGTCAAGAAAATGCCGAAGGTTATATCCTTTGCGTAAAGTGTGGTCATGCCTCACCACTGGCTAACGTGCAATCGCAACCTGCACAGGATGTTACGTTCACCCTGAAATTTCTTGTCGAAGGTGAAGAACTTCCCTTAACTCTGGTGCCCGCGCAGCGCGCTATGATGGGACGCCAGGCGCCATTCATGCTCCAGGTACCCGATGTGGATTTAACCGCCTACAACGCAGCCGAGCATGGTATATCGCGTGTTCATGCGGTGATTGACTGCACACGCAATGGTTTGCACATCACCGATTTGGACAGCCGCAACGGTACGTTCGTAAACGGTGAAAAACTACACCCTTTCAATGCACATATATTGCGCCACAGCGATACAGTTCGCTTGGGCAGCTTATCGCTTGAAGTTCATGTCAAAGTGGATCGCCGCGCACCGGTTGAACCACCGCCTACACCCACACCACGTACACTCCCAGCGGAGATTCAACCTAAGGTGACCCGTTTGCTAACCCTCGCAGCACAGGTCAACGGGAACTTAATGAGTCCCGTACCCGTTCAAATTCCGGGAAGTAACTCGCCCACGTTGAATAAGGCGAGCTAAACACAGTCGTCACAATGGTTGCATTCGTCAGCGTAACGAGATCAATCGCGTTACGCTGATTGGTCACCGTAACCGCCTCACTTTCCACTTTTCCAGCAATCAACCGAATCAAGGTCTTACCATCCGGCGCAACGAAAATGACCGATTGTGCTGCTTGCGCCTCACTTGTAATCACACGCCAGCCGTCAGGTATTTGTGCACTAAATAACGCCCCTCGATAAACATGGTCATCCATCACTACTGGCGGCCCCGGCGTATCATCAAGGTTATCCGGCACATGCGCTGGAATACACCCAACAAGAATCAGCACAAGCCAAGCAATGATAAAATGCGTACACAGTCTTAAAACTGACGACTGATGAGTATTAACTGATGTGCGATTCATGGCATCCGGTTCGGGGTATCGGGGTTATTCACCATATCGCGCGAACGGGGATCACCGCACCATATGAAGCCTGCCCAACGATCAATCTTCCACTGCCCATCAGGATATTGGCTCACATGGAAATAACTGCATACACCACTCGCCCCTTTGTCCTTCTCGTAGGTCGCAATAACCTCTATATCCCATGCCGCGCCATCGGGAGCAACTCGACGGAATACAGCAGTTTCCATAGCGCCCCATTCAGGCGGCGCATAGCCCTGCACACACGCCGACGGTTTTCCATCTTTACAAGTTGTCGCAACTGCTTGAGCCAGATCCGTACTCAGCAAGGGCAATGCCGAGGCATCATCACCATGACCAGCCGCGTTCGCAAAAGCCGCAGCCACACTAAAAGCCGGATTGGTTTGCGGCGGCGTAATTGCCACCACCACCAGAACCAACACAGCGATAACAGCAATAATCCCCAAGCCAATCCACAGAGAACGTCTTACCTGCATAACAACCTCAAACCCATGCTGCGAAATTGCTACTTATTAAACTGTTCGCCAACTGAAATAGGAATGGGCAAACTATTTTCGCGCGGTGGAAATGGGCACATGGCGAACTCTGTAAAGGCACAGGGTGGGTGGTAGGCTCGGTTGAAGTCTAGATCAATCGCCCCATCGCTTTGAATGGGCGCATACAAAAAGCGTCCAGCGCCGTAGGTTGTAACGCCACTGGTTTGATCGCGGAAGATAAACCATAAGCGATTGCCAGTGGTTTCAAAAGCCTCCAAACGCCGCCGTTCACCCAGCAAATCAAACTCCACATAACCGAGGTTTTGCAGAATACTCACCGCCCCTTTGGAGTTTTCAACCGAAACCGGCAGTTTAGACGAACGCGCGGTAAAGGTAGCTTGCACATGGTAAGCAGGGTTGATCGGATACCACTTACGCCCCTTGAAGTTTAGCCGAGTCGGGCTGTTGGCATCCCGAATGCGGACGAGGAAATCACCATCGCGCTCAATGACGAAAAAGGTCACACTGCCGACATTCAACAAAGGCATTTCGCCATCATGATGGTTATTATTCAGTGTGTAGGTTTGCCCCACAACCACTGGCACCCCATCAATTGTGAGATCTGCATTGGATGGGTGCATCGTAACAATATTGTCCTGCACAGTGACGACCCCAATTTGCGACGGCACACTGGCAGGTAAATGAACATCACATTCGGGTGCGCTGCCGATGGTGTTGTCGCCAGCCTTTAACCACTCCAAGCCAATCAGGGCCAACCAGCTATCGGATGCTCGAAGGTCGCTGTCCATTTTCTGCTGCCAGTTTTCAATTTCAGTCACATAGGCCGATTTTGTCTCAGTGATCACATAAAACTCCTAGCGGACAAAAAAGTCACGAATAATTATTGTTTGCGCCGTGTATTTGACGCTTTATCACGCGCATCTCGTAGCGCATCGCGCATTTTTGCGCTTTCCTGCACCGCGTTGACGGGGATCATACCATGCCAGCCGGGGGTGTTCATATATTCCACGCAGACCACTCCACCGTAGCCGGAAGCCTGAATATCTTTCATTACCTGTGGAATGTCGATACGACCACGATCAAAGGGCGTTTGCAGCTGCGCCCGTGCCGCCTGCCGGATTTGAATATGGCGCGTTTGGGGCAGCAGCTTAATGATTTCTTCGTGGAAAATATCCTGACACACCATCTGCGCCCAATCGAGCGTCAAGGTTAACCCCGGTACATCTTTAACAAGCTTCATAGCGATCTCCGGCGTTTGCGCCATCGAATCCATATGCGGTTCAATACTGATCTGCAAACCCGCATCCTTGCCCCGCTTGACCATGTCACGCAGTGCAGCCGTCACGCGATCAATCGCTTCCACATCCTCGGCAGGATGGACAAGACCGGGTGACAACGTGATACCGGGCGTGCCGAGCGCTACTGCAAAGGGTATCAGCGCCTTAAACTGGTCTAGTTCTTTTTGACGACGATCTTCTTCTGGCATCGAGATGCGCGGGAGCATCAAATAAAGGTCGCTCACCTTTAAATTAAACAAATCGAGATCAGCACGAATGTCATCAGCCGCTTTACGCGGATTTTCAGCCGCGCGGGTCGTATTCAAATTCGAACCGCTGCCAATATCCACATAGCGAAAGCCCAAGCGGGCAATCGTCCCCAAGGCTTCCGGCAAGGTGAGATCGGTAAAAGCCCACGTGTGGCAGCTAAATTCGAGCATAACGATCCTTGTTGACTATTCGTAACACAGGTTCCATCATCTTAATGATACGGCGAACGGCGTCCGTCATCAACATAAGATGACATGAAGATTCGTTCAATCATGCAGGCCATGGCTACCTGATTAAAGCCACAATTCGATTGAGCTCAGGCGGCAAGTGTAGGATCCAGAACGGTAGGCGTCAGAAGGTATTCCGGATGTATAACCAACTGATCGAGTAAGGACTCATAAACCGGCATCAGTTGTGAAAACAAAGATGGCGTTGTGGTAAAAGCGATGAAAAGAAGTTCGCCATTTCCGATGTCGGTGACGCGATATTCACCATACTGCTGTCTACCATCTGCCCAATATAGCGGCACTGTATGAGCCAAACGGCCGCCTAATGTTGTTTGACTCATGGTTCCAAGCCTGGTAAATCCGTTGAGCTTACTAAATTCAATGTACGATTGAAACGCGTGCTCTAAATCTTCGTTTCGACCAGATCTATCCAACATAGACAATTCCGTTAGACCTACCTCGAAGGTGCCATAGTTGTCATCGACATCACCTATGGTAATGAGCGCGTGCTTCAGGCTCGCTCCTGCACTGATTGTCCATTTTTGTGGCAGACGTAATTCCAAGGTGTTGCCCAACAAGTGAACCGTTTGCCCATTGTTGAGGTCGGTCAATTGAGAGGAAAGCGGCAGTGAGGTCGCCACCGGTGTCGGCGTCCTTAAATTCTCGGGTGTTACTTTGACATTGGCGAAGAGTGCGTCACGTACCGATGCAAAACGATCCGAAGCGCCAACGAGGTTTGAGAATTGGACGAGTGCAACCCTTCCGGGCGTCGTCTCAATAAAACGAACTTCGCTCTCCAGAATACCATCTTGAATGGTCACTTTGTAGCCTTCGTGTGTGCCGATCATCGCTCTGGAAACGGCGCTGGCACCCGGATAAGAATGATAGGTAGCATTTAACCCTGCTTCGAGCGTCCCTGGTGAACCATCAACAATATTGACCGTAAAGTAATCAGTCGGGTAAAAATACACCTGGAAATAGGCTTTGATCTCCTGCGCTTCCACAAAGGATATCTGATAACGATGGGATGAGGTGCTGATTTCATCCAGCGTTGATGGAGCAGACCAACCCTCTGGAACGATCGACTCAAATACCCCATCCGGTGACCGGTATAAATTCGGCGCAGGTGTAGCTATATCGGCATGTGGGATCATTGTGATGAGCAGTGTAAGTAGGAGATGTAGATGCATGGCGTACCTCCGTCTTATTTGTAACCATTCGCTTTTGTCCCAACACATTGCCAGTTCGACAAGTACAGAAACCCAACTATCATCCGTGTCACGATCTTGTTTACGGGTACAAATAGGGATGTTCTGGCTGGTCAATTTTAGTGATCGTAGCAGCCTGTAAGATCGGCCAATTATCACCCTTAAACTTCCCTACCTTGAGCGTACCGCTGATTTGGACCCACGTATCGGCAGGATATTGGCTGGCTGTATCCGAAATGATCGGCAAACCAATCGCCGAAGCATCCGCCACACAGCAGCTTACGGTAAAGCGCGCGACCATAAACTGGTTTTCGGGATACGTTCCTTCACGATAGACAAAGCCAATCACATTAGCCTGTTTCCCGTTGAAGCTGTTGACGTCATCCGACATATTGAAGGCGCGCAGCCAATCCAGCACATTCCACTTGAGCGGATCAGTGGTAAAGGTAGTGGCTTTGGTTACTGACGCGGCGCTCAAGCTTACCCCACCCTGCGCTGCGGCTGATCCGAGCGGGCGTGATGGAACCAGCAGCCCTAAAACGAGGGGAACCGCTACGATCAGAATGACTTTCCATGTAATCGGTGCATGGCTGCGATCCAACAGCGCATAATCCCGATGGAGCAGCAGATCAACAGCGTTCGCCACACCCAACAGAAAAAATAATCCAGCAGCGACATATGACAGCCAGGCGAAACGCTGGTTGATGTAATTACTGAGGTTGCCGCTGGCGATACTATAGATGAAGTAAACGCCTAAACTGAGGAGCACAACGGACTTTGCCCACCCAAGGATATTCTCGCGCTGAGGATTACGCGGGACGACATAATTGTCGAAAAGTTCAAGGTTCGCCATCGCTCAAAAACCTCTTAAAATCTTACGTTCAGGTTGAGCCACACACCGATCAGCAGCGTCATAATCAGCGGCAGCAAAATCAGATACAGCACTGTGCGCTTCTGGAAGACGCCCATGAACATCAGCGTGCTTTTTATGTCGACCATCGGGCCAAAGGTCAGAAAGGTAATGATCGAGCCAGTGGTAAATGTGCCGATAAAAGACAGGGCGAGGAACGCATCGACAGTGGAGCACACACTCAACACAAAGGCCATTGCTTGCATCACTAGAACCGAAATCACTGGCCCTTTGCCAAGCGCGACCAATACATCTTGAGCGATCAAGGTTTGCATGGTAGCGGCCAACAGCGACCCAATAATCAGATAACGTCCCATCTCAAAAAACTCATTGTTAGCGGAACGCAGGGCATCGCCTAAGCCAGTGAACAGCG
Source organism: Aggregatilineales bacterium (assembly GCA_044226325.1). Classification (GTDB taxonomy): domain Bacteria; phylum Chloroflexota; class Anaerolineae; order Aggregatilineales; family Phototrophicaceae; genus CFX2. The sequence goes on along the minus strand of JBGAHG010000015.1, from coordinate 99,552 downwards.
CTTTACGTTTGACGAAATACAGCGGTGCTTCGCCAGAGCCGCCCATGACCGGCATCAGCGAACGCGGTTGTAAAACATCCTGCGGGCGTGCACCCAAAGCAAAGACCAAGCCCGCGCCGATAGAGACAATCACGGTAAATACGATACGCCCGATTAGGACCGGGCCGAATCCGAAAGCCACATAGGTGCTCACCAGTACGATGGGATTAATCACCGGCGCGGCCAGCAAGAAGGTGATGCCAACCCACATGGGCAGGCCTTTATTAAAGAGGCGGCGCACGACAGGCACGACACCACATTCGCAGACCGGAAAAGCGAACCCCAGAAATGCGCCAACGATGGTGGCTAAAATCGGGTTGCGTGGTACAAAACGGGTGATGTCCTCGGCGGTCATGAACGAGTCAATGAGGCCAGAGACCAGCGAACCGAGGAGTAAAAACGGCACGGCTTCAATAAAGGTTCCGAGGAAGCGCGTCGAGAATATACTGATAATGGTTTCGGCAGATTGACCGGTTCCAAGCACTGCCAGCACGATGACGACTACGAGCGCGAGGCCGATAAAAATCAACACGCCGCGCATGAATAACTGACGCATTTCCGCGTCTGACCGTGTACAAACTTGCATGGTCGCAATCCTCTCACTCAACGGCCTTATTCTACTCGAAACGTCATACGTGCCAACCAGCGCTCATCCAACGATAGGAATATTCTCATTTTCAGGAATGGACTAGACGGTTCTATGATTGGTGCGCGTTCTCCCTACAATCAGCCATATCGCGTTTATACGATGTGTAGAAGGAGCGAATATGTCGAGTTACCCATTTATGCAGGTAGATGCCTTCACCGATGTGGTGCTGGGCGGTAATCCCTGCGCGATTGTGTTCGAAGCCGACAGCCTGGACGATGCTAAGCGGTTAGCAATTGCCAGAGAAATGAACTTATCCGAAACGGCCTTCGTGCAGAAACCGTCAGCAGATGCGGATGTGGCGGCACGGTACTTTACCGTTGATGAGGAAATTCCACTGGCCGGACACCCGACGATTGCTACGATTTATGCATTGGTCGAGTCGGGGCGGCTGAAACTCAGCGGCGACTACACACGCATCATGCTCGAACTCAAGGTCGGGCCGATTCCGATCGAAATTTACAGCAGCGGTGGAAAAGTTCAGCGTGTCGTCATGAGCCAGAAAAAACCGCAGTTCTTGAAGATCCATGATCCTGCTGAAATTATGCCTGCCTTTGGATTAAAGGCCGATGATGTACTGAGGGGCTACCCTATTCAGACGGTCAGCACAGGGACGCCACAGTTGATGATTCCGGTGCCGGATTTGGATACGCTGCGCCGGATACAGGTCAACGCGCCGCTTTTTAACCCGTTACGAGCCAGCGGCGATTGGTTCAGCCCTCACCTGTTTTGTACGAAAGGCGCGACAGCCGAAGGGCAAACGTTTGCGCGGCACGTCGGGCCAACTTTGGAAGATCCGTTTACAGGGTCAGCCACGGGCGGAATGGCCGCCTACCTATATCATTATGGGATCATCCAGCAGCCGACATTTATCGCCGAGCAAGGGCATTGGATACAGCGACCGGGTAAGGCCACCGTTGAGATCATTGGTTCGCCGGATGAGATCGAAACTGTTAAAGTAGGTGGCAGTGCGGTAACGGTTTTAAAAGGTGAACTCTTACTATGAAGAAAGCTTTGATTGTGCAGGGTGGTTGGGATGGACATCATCCGAAAGAAATTTCGGACATTCTGGCGGCCCAACTGCGGAAAAATGATTTTGACGTGACGATCAGCGACACGCTGGACGCATATCGTGATCTGACGCTGACGGACTTTAACCTGATTGTGCCGATGTGGACGATGGGGCAAATCAAGCCGGAACAGCTTAAGCCAGTGCTGGCTGCGGTCGAAAGCGGCGTGGGGCTGGCGGGTTTACACGGCGGCATGTGCGACAGCTTCCGCAACGAGTGCGACTGGCAGTACATGACCGGTGGACAGTGGGTGGCGCATCCCGGTAATGATACGGCGCACTACAGCGTGTTATTCGACGGTGAGAAAAGCCCGATCACCGAAGGACTGAACACGTTTGAAGTGACGACCGAGCAGTATTACATGCACGTCGATCCGGCGAACACGGTGCTGGCGACCACGCGCTTCGGTTCGGTGGTCATGCCAGTGGCATGGACGAAAAGCTGGGGCAAGGGGCGTGTGTTTTACCAGAGTCTTGGTCACCGACCGGACGTGGTAACGATGGAACCGGTGATTACGTTGATGACACGCGGAATGCTGTGGGCGTCGACTTAGTTTTAAGTCGACAGTGACAAGATGCGCGTTTTAAGAAGGGTGCGAAGGCATCCTTTTTTGTTGGGTAAATGATGTTGTTGTGATAAACCGGGTTTTACAGTATTTGTCACAAAACAAAGCCCACAACGAGCGGAACAAGCGACAAAAGCAGCAGAGGCGGCAGAAGCGGCACAGGATTTTGTGCAGATTGTGCACGTTGAGCGGGATCGGTTGTTAAGATGCGTGGAGTACCCCTAACCCCAACCCACCATCAGCTACCCTGGCAGGCTGGTTCGCTGATAGCCCGTAGTAACATCCACAGGAGGCTTGGCACGGGCAAGGGAGCAAGGCAATATACCCCATACCTATAATATTCGATATGGAGGGCGAATGGGTTACATTTTGGAAGACCATTTGGTAACTCATTCAAGCGGTTGGCACTAACCTTTCTGAGGGAGAGGGCATATTAAGAAGGTCAGTTAATGGTTGGAAGGCGGTAGGGCTGGTTTGGGAAATTAAACCTAAAAAATAATACGAGATTATCTTTACCATGAAGGCACAAAGAAAGTTAAGATCAAGACGGAGACGAATTTTTATCAGTAAGCCAGAAAATCCTATCATGAATTGAAAGTTTGATTTTGCCGAAGGAGTAATGTGCACAGATTAATGTTGCTTGATTAGCCGACAATGCAGGAACGACAGAACGGATGAGGCACGCCTCATCCCTACAAATATCGGGCGGCTTATTTAACCCATCATTTGATCCTCGCAGAATCTACCCATCACATTCATTAGGCATGAGGTGACAAGCGACCGGCTTGCCCAAACGGTTCATATCAGTTAAAACTTTCCTAGCCGTATGCATTATTCAGGACGCGAACATCATGGCCGATCAGGATCACGAACAGGCTCGACAACATATTTATGCATCCTATCTGCGCGATCAGGCCGAGATGGGCGAACAAGGCACGCTCGACCACCTGGAACGCGGCAAGCAATTTGATTTATCGGAGACGCTCAAAAAGGGCGGTGTGCTGGTCTTTCCCCACACAAACATCAAAGACTGCGGCTATCAGGTTGCGGCCTGCGTCCATGCCTGCCTCGACAGCGGTGCAGATCAGGTGCTGGTCATCAGCGTCCTGCACGCCTTTACCGACGATATGGAACAGGCGCGGCGGCGTGTTGCGGCAGGCGGTGATTTTAGACAAGAAGCGTCGTGGGGCATCCAAGGGCCGGGGATCCCCGGACGGGATAACTATCTACGCGACCATGTGTTGATCGGATGGCATTATTTTTGGGACGTGGAAACCAAACGGCGCGGCGGCAAAATCCCCAAAGTCATCGAACGTTATCCCTATCTGGCGGGTGGTCACCCCGAAGCGCTTCCCGGCATCGAAGACGTGGCCGCCATCGCCAAAGATTCGGTGATCGTCTCGACAGCCGACGCATTTCATCACGGCATCGGCTACGGCGACACCCCTGAAAACTCGTTTTATCCCGATGAAGCCGGACTGCACCGCGCCCGGAGTGTCATCGAGGACGGCATCCGCGTCCTCGAAAAAGGTGATTATTGGGGCTACAACCAGCATTGCGTGAAGGCGAAAAGTGATGCGCGGGACGCCGGACAGGTTTTCCGTTATGTGTGTGGCCCGATGACAGGCCGCGTGATCGACCTGACCTACACCGATGCTGCTCCGCTCTATAACCAGCCTCCGCCCACGTGGGTTGCTGGCGCGCTTACCGAGTGGCGTAAGGAGCACCCCTAACCCCGGCCCACATCAGCTATCTTCGCAGGCTCATTCGCTGATAGCCCGTAGTAACAGGGCTTACGACACTACAGTTTTGGTCGATTGAGGGAAAAGCGGAAGGCTCTGAGAGCCTTCCCTACGGGAGAAAAACGCATTAGGCTATAAAAGTGTCGTCTCGTGAACCCCGTGGTAACAGGGCAAGGGAGAAATGCAGGAATGCTTACAGGATGAAATTAGCGGAGGGTGACGACCCAACCGGTGCCGGTGACGCTAACGATGACGCCACCGCTCTTGACGAACAGGACGGGCAAGATGGGTGCGTCGGCGCGGGTAAAGGGCATAGGCTGCCCCAACTGTGAGCCGTTGGCATAGGCGGTGATGTCGCCGGTCTTGAGGTCACGTTCCAAGCGGACGCGCACCACAACCACATTAACGGCCTGGTTGCTGAAGTTGGTCACTTTCTCACCGGAACGCTGACCGAGTTTGATCACTCCCGGCTGTACCAGTTGGACATTCACGCCAGCGGTTTTGGAGGCATCCGAGGCATCTTGCAAGAGCGCACCAAAATACACCTGGTCGGCAGAAATCACGGCGGGGTTAAAGGTGGTGAGCGTCAGTTCGACTTCCATACGGCGGATGCGACTGGCGGCGTTATTGCCGTAATAGGTTTCGAGCAAAGCCGAAGGAATGGGCAAGAAAAGTGTGTCTTTATCGCCTGTGGTTTCCGAACCCAAGCGCCAATAGGATTGGTTGAGCGCCGTGACCTTAAAGAACTGGTTGGCATCCCAAGGTGCTGTGCCAGCCGGTAAGCCATCAAATACAGTCAACAAATTCTGCGGCCCTTGCAAGCCCTGTGGGGGGAGCGTCGGCGTGGGCGTATTGGTGGCCGTCGGGATAGTGGTCGGTGTCGGCGTGATTGTAGGTGTTGGCGACAAGGTTGGGAGCGGCGTACTGCTCGGCGGTATAACGATTGGCGTGGCAGTGGACGCAAAATCGGTGAGCGGCGGCGGCTGTAACGATGGCTGCGGTGAGGCCGAAGGTAGTAAAGTCGCGGTTGGTTGATCACCGAGAACCGGTAAGAGCGTGGGCGATGCCAGCTGGCTGTTCAAGCCTGTGCCGACAGAAGGATCAATAGTGGTGGTGGCCGTTGGGACCAAAGCCGTTTGGGTGGCAGCATCATCAGTGGTCGCTGTGGCGGTGATGGTCAGGGCGATGTTGGGTGCGCCATTACCATTCGTGACCGCCGCGACGATCGCGATCACTGCCACGACGACTACCAGCCCGCCAACCAGCAGCAACGGACGTGGCAACCGTGTGCGCGTTCCGGTGGAGACAGCGGCTTCTTCTGATTCGTCACTGTAGCGTGACCCTTTGTAGGTGTATTCGGGGATTTCGGCGTCAATATCGACGCGTGGTGTCGGTTCGCTGGTGGGCGGCGCGGGAAACTCCGGCGCATTATCGGTGAGGTCGTACCAATGGCGGTAGAGCGGATACGCCGGATGCCGGTCGATAAACATGGCGCGGAACAACTGGTTAAAACGGTTGAGCTTTTCGCTCCGGCGCACGTTATCGGTATAGACTTCCAAGAACTGCTCATAAGTATCGCGCCAGCCGCGCAAAGTGGGCGTGTAATTCTCACCGAGCAAGCGAACGGTCACATCGACCATACGCTTCATCGCACCGCGAATATTTTCCTGCGGCTCAGCGGGTTTGGTGTCAATGGCCGTGTTCATCAAGCGTGACTGATTATGGAGTTCGGCGGCTCCGGCCTGGAGTTCCATTAACCAGGCACGATAGGGCGTAAGCGTTACAGAGGCCGACTGTTCAACGTCATTAATGGCGTTGATGGCGTTTTCGATCTTAATGCCAGCGGAACGGAATTCACCATCTGACCAATCACGCATGGCATTTTCCATTTCGCGCAGGCTGTAGATTCCTGCCGAAAGGGTGCGCGATTGTGGATTATCTTCCAACTTTTTGCGCGTGACTTCGAGGGTGGGCATAGCCGATGGGTTGTTGACACTGTTGAGTAAATCCGCACCGGCGTTGAGTTCACCGCGACGGTCGATGAATTCCACCAGCGCACGGGTTAACGTATGACGCTGCCCGTATTCGCCCAGCGTTCGGAGCGCGGCTTCCTTCCAGAAGTCGGCATCTTCCAAACGACCTTCGTTGGCATCGAGTACGCCCAACAAAATGTAATTGGCGAACAGAATATGCGGGGCGGCGGTACTGCTGCGTCCGAAAAGCTCGACCAACCCTTTGCCCATCGCTTTAAGGTAGGTTTCTTTGCTGGGCATCTGCGCCGAGAAGTTATCACGGATGGTGAGTTCATCAGGGGTATATAAACGTTCCAAACCAACGACAGCGGCCTGTGTACCTTTGACGTTACTCGCACCATTGCGCTCGGCCCAATCGCGGGAGATTTTGCTGAGTTCGCGCAGACGCCCCGCCGCTACACGCTGCGCATCGTCGCGGGCGATTTCATAAGCCTGCTGCCCCAAACGTTCAGCGTCGGCCAAACGTCCGCGATCATAAGCCTCCCAACCGTCAGCCAGCGCACGACCTAATCCACCAAACAAGGCATGGCGTTCGACGTACTGCGCGTTGGTGACAATCGTGCGAACTTGATTCAACCAACCAGCGAGTGTCGGGCTGATGGTGCTGACCGAATCAATGGCTTCGGTGAGGGCTTCGATAGAGCCTAAGCGATCCCCTTGAATGGTGGTTTCGGCGTAGATTGCCCATGCCTGCCGCGCGGTTTCCAAACCCGCGATCATATTGACGAGGAGTTCATCAAACAGCCGTTCACGGAAAGGTGTTAAATCACGTCCGGTGGTTTCGAGCCAGGCTGATAGATCCGAACCATCGGCAGAAGGCACATAGGTTTGATAAGAGCCAAGCAGTTCGTACAAGCCATCGAGCATACGACCAAGGCCATCCCATGCGGGATTGGTGGGGTCTATGGCACGACTACCATCCAGTGCGTGAACGGCATCACGCGGACTAGACGTAGCCTGACGTCCGATGACGTGCATATTATCGGCCAAGGCCATAGCAGCATTCATGGCGCGTTCGAGCGCAGAAACCGGTAGTTGATGGTCGGGGAGCATCTGACGACGGTTGACGGTATCGACCAGCGTGTTCATGGCGGTGAGGCCATCAACGACCTGGCGGTAGCCATCACGGAGTTCGACCAGGCTGGCGGTGTTGGAGGCGGCAATCCGATCAAGTGTGGCGTTTATTTCAGCCAGTACAGCGCGCGGTTCGGTGACCTGTACGCCATCGGCTGCCAAAGCACTCAAGGCGGTTTCGAGACGATAAAGGTTCGGACGCAGCAGCAGAATATCGGGCGTATAAGCAGTAATACGTTCGGCCAGCAGCCATTGAGCAGCACGAACACGATTGTCCGAGGCAGGAGTCGTCACCAGCAGATGGGCAGCACGAGCGTTTTGACCTTCGTACAAGAGGCCGATGCTCTCCTGAACGGCGACCGGTGCCGGTTGGATGCGGGATTCATGCAGCGCACGAGCAAAATCCAGCAAAAGCTCGATCAGCGTGCGGGTTTCGTTACGGGATTTGTCGCGCAGTTCATCTAAAAGGTCGATGGCGCGCGGCCAGTTGGCACTTTCGAGGTAGATGCGGCTGGCATCGAGATCCGACTCGACTTCCAGATCACCGAGACGGGCTGCTATTTCCCGCTGCGCGGCGCGGCTTTGAGGATGGCCGGGATCAGCCGCCAGCACCGGATTGAGCGTATCCGCAAGGGCGTTGAGTTCTTCTTTGCTGCGCTGGGTCTTGAGGCGTTCGGCGATGCGTCCCAGGATGGCGTTGCGCTCGCGTTCCATCGGGTCGCGGTAATCGGTCAGCGCCTTGCGTAAATCGATAATGGTTTTGTAGCGCAGTTTGGCGTTGGGATGGACGGCCTTGCTGATGATGGCTTTCAGGCGCGGCGAGAGGCGTTCGTTATCACGACCGAAATCCAGCAGGAAATCATCGCCAGCATCACGAGGAATATCAGCCCGTCCACCACCTGTGACCACGAAGTAGAGCAGTTCACCGACCTGCGCGATATCACTGAGACGGCTGACACCCTGCGGAGTCATCTCGTCGCCTTCGAGGAAAACGGCGTTGCCCCAATCGATAACCTTCAATTTATAGTTCTCACGATCCCAAAAGAGGTGCTTGGCATCGACGTCGTTATAAACGATGTCACGACTGTGGGCGGTTGCCAGCAGATCGAGCAGTCCGTCGATAATGACCAGCATTTCAAGTTCAGGCAGACGTTCCTCACGCTGCGCCAGCTCACGCACCGCATCCGCAAGCAGGATCCCCTGTCCGCGCTCCATAACAATGTACTGCTGAGCTGTACCGCCGACGAGAAACTGTCCACTGCCGAGCAAGGCTGTCGCTACGGGATGCCCTGCTAATTTTTGCAGCGCCTTACGCTCGTTGAGGATGCTCACTTCCTGCCCGGCGCGGATAGGCGGTGCATCGTTGGGCGCGGGACGTTTGACGACCACCGGACGGTCGCTGGCCTGAGTATCCACGGCGCGGAGAGTCTCGCCGGAGCGTCCACGCGGATAGATGTAGTCATAACGGTAACGGTTGTCGAAAAGGCTATCAGCCATTGTGCTTCACAATCTATGGATCATCATTAATTTACAGGACATTTATTCATATGCATTCAGCAGCTATTGATGCCACCATCGAATGGGATCCGTGCTGATTAAAAACATATCAGTGTTACAGGACTCTAATTCTACTGATGGATTGGTCTGCTGCAAAGTGAAGTTTGGGATATCGGTGGACTCAATTTGGGAAATGTGGGGGATATGTGCAGGGTCTAAGGGAAGGATGCTATAATTCAATGAGTGAAGTTAGGAAGGAACAAGTTCATGTCGACCCTTGAACAAGAACTCATCGAGAAAATCAGTCATTTGGATGAGGATCAGAAACGTCACATCCTAGAGATCGTTGAGACGATGGAAAAGCCTCGAACCTATACAGCGCTCGAACTCTTAGAATTGCCTGTTGAAGAACGAGAAAATTATATAGCTCGCTCATTTGAATTGGCTGCAAACGAAGATTTCGAGATTTTTGAAGCCTATAGTGAGGAAGATTTTGATGATTACACCGAACCTCAAGGTTGAAAGAGGTGATATTTGGGAAGTGCGTTTTGATCCCAGTGAAGGTGATGAGATTAGAAAAAGTCGTCCAGCAGTGATCGTTAATGTGCCTCAAGCTGGACGTATCCGATTACGGATTGTTGTGCCAATTACAGGCTGGCAACCACAATTTGTGAATTATTTTTGGATGACAAACTTATTACCAGATTCTACAAATGGCCTTAATAAAGAGTCGGCAGTGGATAGTTTTCAAATACAATCCGTTTCGTTGAACCGATTTCAACGCAAATTGGGTGTAGTTTCTGAAATAAAACTACGAGAAATTGCTGCCGCAATCGTTCTTTGCATTGGATTTAAGCCTAGAACCTGAACTCATCAGCGTCGCCAGCGCGAGATGAGCATCCCCAAGGCTGGAACCGCCGTCGGCCATAGATAGGCACTATTACGCGGCGAAATAGGCGAACTATCGGCTATGTGTTCTGTTAACGGCGCCGGAACAAAGACCAGCACAAAAATGATTATGGTAACAATCGCCAACATGCGCCGACGCGGATCGAGCGGCGTAATCATGTCGAGCGGCGTGGCATAAATCCGTCCGAAGAAAAGCAGCAGCACCACCCATAACAGCCACATATTTGATAACAATGCCAATAAGCCCATGCCGATCAGCAGCGGATAGTAGAGACGCCGCGCCTTTTCACCCAACAGTGAATACAGTACATGCCCGCCATCAAGTTGACCGATGGGGATGAGGTTGAGTGCCGTGACGAGTAAGCCTGTCCAGCCTGCCCACGCCAACTGACTGCTGGTTATCATCACATCATAACCACCGCTCGGTAGAAACTGCCCAAACACAACGGTTTTCGCCATTGCGTACATGAGCGAGTCGCCTTCGTAAATGTAGGGAACACCCGGTTGTGAAATACTGACGGTCGCATGACTCAAGCCTATCAGCAATATCGGAATGGCAAATACCAAGCCTGCCAACGGTCCGGCTGCACCAACATCAAACAATGTTTTGCGATTACGCATGGGTTGGCGCAATTGGATGAACGCGCCTAACGTACCGATCAATGTGAGGCTGGGAATGGGCATGGGGATAAAATACGGCAGAGTCACCGCCAGCTTGTGATGCCGCGCGGCGAAGTAATGGCCCATTTCATGTGCGCCCAAAATCAAAAGCAAGCTGAGCGCATAGGGCAATCCACGCCAAAGTTCAAGAAATACCCGATTGCCAAGCTGATCGGCTAAAACGGCGTTGGTGTCGCCGATTGTACCAATGGCGAGATAGGTTCCGACGAGCAAAACACTAAAAAGTGTGGCGATAAACAGCAGTAAATTCGGCCACCATGAGGTTGGGCGTGGATTAACCCGTCCGGTGATGATGTGGATGGTATGCGGACGTTCGGCCACAGTTTCGCCCTTAGGGACGGGCGTCGGGCGAAACACAGGCATATGATTCAACGGAACAAGCTGCTGATCAAGCTGTTCATAAGCGGCTTCAGACTCGCCCAGAAGGCGGCCTTCAAAGGTGGCAACCAAATGACTTTTCAGCCCTAAGCCAGTTTCAACAGGTTGAAATTCTTCGGTGGGAGACGGTTCAACAAAGTTTTCTTGTTGAATATCCATCACTGTCGCGACTTGCTGGCGCAATTCATTTTGCAGCAGTTCGGCCTTCGAAATCGGTACTTGCACCACCCGAACTACCGGGCGATCTTCACGAGTCGATGCAATTTCATTGAGCATATGACTACACAAACCCCAAAAAGGATTGAATTACTGAGTGTGGATCAGGCAAGCAACACTTCTACTATAGTGCATTAAGATGAACCTGCGGTGATAATCTGCCAAACGTCACCCCCCGGCAGCAGTTGGAGGATGCTTTTATCGGCGCTGTTCAAATAGAGATCTTCTTTATCACCATTCTTAACCACCTGTATAAAACCATCATACTGGGTTTCAGCCGCCGAGCCTAAACCCAAGCGATTGCGTACCACGTCATTCCCGCGCCAGACAAAACCGATGATACGTACCGGCTGGAATAAATTCGGCGGTGGAACAAAACTTTCTTCGGACTCCTTATCCACTGCCGGATTAAATTTGTTTTCAAAACTCAGCCACGCCGGACTGCGCGTATCATTAAAAAGCACATAAACACGATTGCGCGATTGCACATAAATCATGCGACCACGCTCAAACGGTTCTTCGATGATAGTAGTGGCTTCGGCGGGGCCAGCCGGACAGGCATCCGGTGCAGGCTGGAAGAACCAGGGATCAGGACAGGAGAGCGGAATTGATAACTGCTGTGTGGTTTCGAGATCGCCTTCGCCAGCGCTCAATAAGAATGTGGCTTGACCTCGATCACGGCGGCTAATGGTGATCGGCAAGTTGCCATCAGGCGGCACATTCCAGAGGTTGCCGCGCGCGCCGCTGGCGTCGATGCGATAGATGATGGCATTACGCGCACCACGCACCGACCAAAAGAGTGTGACCTGACCACCCGGTTCCACCTGCTGCACGTTGGTCGTGAAGAACTCGATACGTGGTGCATTCGGATTGGGTGGGCGGGTAGCGGTCGTGAGTACGGCTTGTGGTGTGCTGGTCGGGCCAAACAAAGGCGTCGGTGATGGGCCAGAAGCTACCGAGCGCGGCGTAACGGTGGGCGTCGCACCGATACCGGGTGTTGAACTCGGCGTGGGTGTTAGGGTTTGAGTGGCTGTCGGGCGAGCAGTGGGTACAACCTGCCGAACTGTTGCGCCACAACCCGTGATCACCAGCGAGAGTACGATAATTCCGATCCATGATGTCCAGAAGTGTCTTTTCATTTCAAGTTATGACTGATTTTCTGGAAGGATAGTAAAATATTCACAGTGTTTTGGACGAACCATTCGAAAATCCCGATTGTCTAAAGTCAATATTTCAGTGATATTTCGTCGTTCTGCGACTGCAATAATAGTAGCATCAACGAAATCAACACGTGAGTCCGCGTATTGCTGTACGATTTCCCCGCTGCATTGAATATCCCCGGATGTGAGCGGTTCGATACGATACTTTGTGGCTGACAAAGTCAAAATAAAGTGAGCAGCAACAGCATTACCGGCTTCTCTTGTCAGTAAGTACATGACTTCCGCGAGTGTTGTTTGGGGTAAATAAATGATGCTCTGACGCTTATAAACCGAAACACACGCCCGGTGTGTTTCTTCGGTCACTAGCGCTAATGCCACTACAAAACCCGTATCAGCAATAGTAGCCACAAATTCAATCTTTTTTCTGCGTCCAGCCGCTGTGTGTAGAAATTTCGTCACGCAAAATTTGTTTGGATCGACGGGCTAAATCCGTTGAACCGGATACAAAACCTACAGCGGGGTCATTCTCTTCATTGTAGTCCGGTGGTAATTCATTCGATTGTATTGCATCAGCGTAGCTCAATAAGGAGGAAACCTGTGTATCGGTCATATCGAATAATTTATGGATAAGGCGTTCTCGAATTGTTTGGACAGCCATATCACGTATACCCTTTTACAACGCATCTTAGAACCTATTGTAACACAAACTACCCTGTTGAATTCCTTCTTTACAGGTCAACGCTGCATTACACTCTTCAGCATATTAGGCAGGCAAAATAACTAGCGGGCTTCCGTTCGGTAATCATCGCGCGGTGGAGAGAAGCAGTCGATCACCAACGAATCGATAATCGCCCGGGCACTGTGGACGATACCGCCGGGGATGGCGTAACTTTCGCCGGGGTTACAAATAAAGACCTCATCACCAACAGTATATTCAACCCGTCCATAAATCACATAGCCGACCTGATCGTTCATGTGACTGTGCAGCGGCACAAAGGCATCTCGCTGCAAGAAAAACTCACAAAGCATGGTTTCATCGGTCGTAGCCATTGTGCGGCGATGTACGCCGGGAAGCATCTCTACCTGGCTAGCATCCCTGGGAGTTACGAAGTAACCATCTGCCATAATGTCCCATCCTCGCTAGTACCTTAAGCCCTATGCAGACAATAATTTCTTGACTATTATGCGGAGGAGAATCGAGATTGTCCAACGACCTAACAGAACCAATTTCACAAGTCTTATTGCAATTCCGAATTCGGTGAGTAGATAGGGAAGTCCGTATATGTCTGTTAGTTTTTTGAAACGTACCCCACCTAAACTCGGTGATGTCATCAATTGGACGCGGCGAAATATTGACCGCGTAAAACATTCTTTTACATCAGGGAGATTTGTACCTGTGGATCCGTGGCACAAGAAACCTTTTATTTATCAAATTAACACTTATGTCTGGCTCAACACGCTCAGCCGCACTTACAACCGGCCTATCACTTTAGAAAACGTGCCGGATAAAGTGTTAAATGAATTATCCAGCTACAACGTCGATGTGATCTGGCTGATGGGCATCTGGCAGCGCAGTCCAGCAGCCCGTGCCAGCGCCCATAATTACCTGCATGAATATCGTGGTGCGCTGCCTGATCTGACAGCGGACGATGTACCTGGTTCACCGTACGCGGTCGGTTCGTATCAAGCAGATGACCATTTCGGTGGGCGTACCGGATTGGCACTGTTCCGCAAGCGACTGCGAGATCGCGGGATGCAGTTAATTCTGGACTTTGTTCCGAACCACGTGTCCACCGATCACGCGTGGATACAAACTCATCCTGAATATATGATTCTGGGGCAACCGAAAGACCTCAAAGAGCGTCCGAGTGATTTCTTCAAAACCAAGGACGCGCTTGGAAAAGAAATGGTCGTCGCACATGGTCGTGATCCTTATTTTCCCGGCTGGATTGATACCGCCCAACTAAACGCCTATAACCCCGGTCTGCGCCAAGCGGTATTGACTACCCTGCTGGATATTGCGAACCAGTGTGACGGTGTGCGCTGTGACATGGCGATGCTGATGCTGAACGAGGTATTTGTACGCACATGGGGCAGCTATGCTTTTGAAAAACCAGCAACCGAGTTCTGGACAGACATCATCCCCAACGTCAAGAAGGTTTATCCTGAGTTCCAATTTATCGCCGAGGTTTATTGGGATCTGGAGGCGATGCTGCACAGCCTGGGCTTTGACTTTTGCTACGACAAGCGCCTTTACGACCGCATCCGTGACGACAAACGCGATGAAGTACGTTCACATCTGGTCGCTCCAATTGAATTTCAAGATATGCTGGTGCGTTTTATCGAAAACCATGATGAGCAGCGTGCGGCATCTTCTATAGGTATTGCGCGTGAGCATCCTGCCGCTGTTCTCATTTGTACACTGCCCGGTGCAACCTTGCTGCACGAAGGACAATTCGTGGGGCGAAAAGTCAAGCTGCCGGTTCAATTGGGCCGACAACCAGACGAAAAGCCCGACAAAGAACTAAAGGCCTATTACCTTAAGCTGCTGGAGGAAACGCGTAAGCCCATCTATCACGAGGGCGAATGGCGGTTGTTTCACGCCATGCCCGGTAAACCCGATTGGACGCACAACAATCTGGTGGCTTACGGTTGGCGTTCTAAAGAAGATATGTGCGTGGTTGTGGTTAACATGAGTGACAAGCGTTCGACCAGCAATATTCCGCTGCGAGATTGGTCTGAACTGGCGGATGCCGATTGGCTGCTCACCGATGTCATCAATGGTGGGGGACGTTATGAACGTTCAGGCGCGCTGCTGCATAACCCCGGCCTGTACGTGGATTTAGAGGGCTATCAGTCGCACGTTTTCCACTTAACCCGTTGTTAGGTCAGTCCATAGAATGAAAAAATCCCACTCGTGTGAGCGGGATTTTTTATTTGTCGGGGCGGCGGGATTCGAACCCACGACCTCTTCGACCCGAACGAAGCGCGCTACCAGACTGCGCCACGCCCCGAAACTGTATACGAGTGTACTGGAAACAGGGGGTGAGTGCAAGTGCGGTGTTTATTAGTCCCCTGCGGCCTTCACGCCCTGTTCTTCGACTACAGGCTGCGGAACGGCTTCGCCTTTCATGCCCAAAGCGGCGGGGATAAGCGCCAGCAAACATAACACCGCGCCCATCAACCCTAACTCGCCGAGTACACGGACGGCAATGCCAGCATAAGCGTTGATAAACTCCATCGTTTGATCCCCACTTTGGAGCGTACCGCCCAGTTCCGTCGCAGCGAGATTATTGATACGATGCAAGGCGAAGTTGGTTAATGAGGCAACGGCTACAGTCATACCAATCAACCGTAAAATGATGACCAATGCCGAGGCCACGCCGCGATTATCTTCATCGGCGGAATTGATAACCGCCGCGCTGATCGGCGAGAACGTCAGCCCGATACCTACGCCTATAAACATCATCTCAACCGCGATTAATCCATCAGGCATATCGAGCTTCCACGTCTGCCAGACCAAGCTAAAGCCAATGATCGCCAATACTAAGCCGATCATGGTGGTTTTCTTGAAACCGATACGGTCACTGAGCCAGCCACCGGGGATGGCTGCCAGCGCCATCGGTACGGTAAGGGCGGACAGTAAAATGCCAGTTTGTAAGGCGGCTTGACTGAGTTGTGTGCTGTCCTGTACACGCACATTGACCAGAATCGGCACAGTGACGAGGCCGATCATCAGACAAAAACCAATAAACAAGTTGATTATCGCGCCGGAAGCCAGGTTGCGACGCCTAAACATGTTGAGACGAATAAGCGGGTCACGCAAGCGCGACTCGACCAGCACAAAGCCTATCAAAGCGACCAACGCAATCAGCAACACACCGCCGTTCAAGGGTGGTAAGCTGCTGGAGTCGGTGATATTGGTAGGCGAAAGGGAAACATCGACGTTACCGCCCAGCCCGACGACCAGGGCGATTAATGAACCAGCGATCAAGAGTGTGCCCACTATATCGAAGCGACCTTTGGCGCGCTTTTCAGGAACATTCCGCAGGGCAAACAATGTGAAAGCCAAGCCGATCAAAGTCAATGGCACGTTGATCCAAAAAAGTGTGCGCCAATCGGGTGCGGGCCAGCCTAATCCAGAGAGCAGGTTGGTAAACGTATCCTGATGAGTGGCGAAAAAGCTGACAAGTATGCCACCGTATAAATGACCTAATACCCAACCAAGCGTATCAATGGCACCCACTACACCGAGCGGCTGGGCGCGGCGTTCCGGCGGGAACAGATCCCCAACCAGTGCTAGACTGACCGGCACGAGCGCACCCGCACCCAACGCCTGCACGATACGCCCGATGATAATCGCCAGCAGCGTCATGGCTTCTTTTTCGGGGCGCTGTCCCATACGCCGCGCAGCAAGATACAGCAAATCCGTCGGCCATGTATGGGCAGTTGCGACCATTACCGAACCGACCACAAAAATCAACAGGCATACGACATAAACTTTGCGCCGCCCAATGAGATCACTCACGCGTCCCATGAACATCATGCTGATGGCGTAGGCCAACAGGTATCCACTGACCACCCACGAGGCTTCATCGAGTGTACTTTGCAGCGGCAGTCCCAATTTGAGCAAAATTTCCGGCAGGAAAGCCGAAACAATCGTCAAATCCAGCGAACCGATGAAGATGGGCAGGCAAATTAGGCCAAGCACGAGCCAAGGGTTTACAGTCGCGCGAGTTGCTTTTTGTGTCATAGAGTCTATCTTTGTGTCTCTTGATACGACGAATTAGGGACTGACCGTTGCTTCAGCAGTCGCTTCGGTTGTACTTTCAACAGCCGATTGTGCAGTGCTTTCGGATGTGGCCTCAACAGCAGCTTCCGCTGTCGATTCAGCAGTGCTTTCGGGTGTGGCTTCACTGCCGGTCGGCGCGGACAACCTGGGAGCCGCGTTGAAATCATAGAATTCCATATCCCAGGTAGTCGCTTTGATTTTATCAGTGGCGGTATCCGGCTGCACCACAACCAGCTTTTGCGGCAGCTTTTTATCTTTGTCGATGTAGACATCAATGGTGGTTGCGCCACTGATTTGCACCAGATAAAGCATCATCCACGAAATTTTGTCACCATCAGCCGTCGCCGAGAGATGATAAACGGGCGTGCCATCATCAAGCTGCTCATCACCCACATATTTCACATTTTCGAGCGAGGCAAAGGCTGCCCGCAAACCACGATCCTGTTCGGTCAACAGCGCGCGCGGATTGAAACCGGGCAAGAAGGTTTGTTTGGCCCAATTGGTACCCACGATGCGCCACCACTGGTCATCATCACGGGCGTAAATTTCAATTTCAACGGGGAGTTGATGCAGCGTCACTTTGGCTTTAGCTTGCATCAGATTGGGCGCGACATACTGTGCTTCCATGCGATTAAACACTGCTGAGCCAATATCCGTCGACAGCACATAGTCCGCACCGGTACGATCCACAATGATTTTGAGCGTATTAACCGCCAAAATATTCTCGGTTGCCCGACTCAATAACTGTGCCGGATCAGGCGGCGGTTCGTTAGTGGCGGCGGTTCCGCTGCATCCAGATATGGCGATAATGACAACACAAATGCTAATGAAAATGAGTGCTAAACGCCGCACAAACTTGTCCTTCCTAAGATAACAATGCCGTCGTTCAGTATACTCTCAAACGTCTATACGTTGCATAAGAGTTTATGTTGCAAAAGCGTATGCCCTGCCCTTAAGATATGGATAGTCCATTAACGTACGACAGGGCTTATCAACAAGGAATGAGAAACATGTCACGTCGCCTCAAAATCGCATTGGGATTGGTTGGATTAGCGGTTGTTGGTTTCGTTGTGATCCAATTTATCCCTGTCGGGAGTATCAGACCCCGTTTCAAGTTCCCGGGTAACCCAGCCGTGAACCCGCAATTCCAATGGGATTCTCTTCAAACCGAGCAGTTAGCGCGTTTAGCCTGTTATGACTGCCATAGCAATGAGACAAAATATCCCTGGTACGCCAACATTGCACCGGTTTCATGGCTGGTTTACCACGACATCAATGAGGGACGCGACAATCTGAATTTCTCGACATGGGCCAAAAGCGATATTGAAGCCCATCATTTGATCGAGCAGATCGAAAAAGGTGAAATGCCCAAAACGGTCTACCTGCCGATGCACCCCGAAGCCCGGCTGACTGATGAGCAAAAAGCGCAGTTAATCGCTGGCATACGAGCAACCTTTGCGGGTTGATGAAGGCGTCACAACAGATTGATGTCAGCCGAAATAGTGTCATTTAGCACTACGTTCCAAGCCACACCACGCTCTACCATCAAAGATATATTCGACGCAATGACTTCGGTTATGGGTGGCTCATTTCAGTCAATGAGATCAAACAAGGAAGGCGTCATTCATAACAGAATGATGTCTTTTTTATGACGCAAGTTGGCTGGCTTTTCGTGATTTCTTTTTGAACGTAGAGGCGTAAGCATGGACGGTATACTACAATTTTCAATCCTTACTTTATTTAAGGTGCTATCGGCTGGTTCTCCCTTGTCTGAAGACAGATCGGTCAGAGGCGTGCTTAAATTTGATATCACCCTTCTGACAACCATTCTGGCAACCATCGTTATTTGGGTCGGGATTGGACGAATCGGCTCGATGATTTATATCCCGCTCAGCCTTGGATTAGCCGTAACACTCACCTTAGGCGGTATTGCTGCGACATTGGTGATCATGTTTATGCTCATATCCCATGTGATTGCTGACGTTGAAGCACAGATCAATAAAGTGCTGAGTGAACGTCATGTCAAACCTGAGTGGGACAACGCACGCAAACCGATCCTTCACTAATGTGTGAGCAGACACAAACAGCTATTACCTATCCGGCCCCTGATGGATTCTTCAGGCTGTTGCTGATAGGATTGCACCGTCGCGATTGGGCTATATAATCAGCGGCTTCAATTCTGCGGTATACAGGGATAGGGAATGCAGGTCATTTTAGCTTGGGCAACGGTACTCGTGGTTTTGGTTGTGCCTTATCCATCTACTGTTTGGTTACTCAAGCGCGGTTCATTCTCCCCCGACAAATGGCTGGCATTGATCCTCACTGTCGGACTCGGAATCGGAATGCTGACATGGTTGATGATGGTCGAAGGGATGCTGGGTATCCCATTTGAACTATGGTCAATCCTGCTGCCTTATCTGATTGCGTTCATTCCGGGAACATGGCGCTGGTGGCGTGAAAAACCGCAAACAATCAATATCGTTTCAGAGCTTGAACTTCCAACAAAACCAAAACACATCATGTTCGTCGGGCGATTGGTCGTGACACTGGTCAGCGCAGCAATCCTTTTAAACGCCATCTACTGGCCGTTTTATAAAGCCGATGCGGTGGCGATCTATGCTGACCAAGCCCATTTTATGTATATCGAACGCGGCCTCATTCCCCTCAGCATTACAACCGACAGCACCTATCAAGCCTATCCTATGTTGGTACAGCTTTCGTACACCTACACTTATCTGGCGTCAGGTTGGGAAAACCCCTATCTGTCAAAGATCATTCCGACACTGCTGAGTTTAGCCTGTTTAGGTGCCGTGTTTTATTTAGGTAAAACACTTTATGACGAAAAAACCGGCTGGTTGGCAGTGCTGTTATTTGTGCTCACACCCCTATTCGGGCGGTGGGCATCTTCCGGTTATGCAGATTTGCCGATGGCCTTTTATTACACACTGGCAGTGCTGTTTGCATGGCGTACATGGACATCTAGCAATCCGGTTGATGCGCTGATTTCGGGGGCAGCCGTAGGCCTCGGTGCATGGACGAAAAATGCCATGCTGCCAGCCGTGGTGTTCTGGCTGGCGTTCATGCTGCTGGGGTTGGTTTGGAAACACATTCGTATCAAAACATTGTTGATCGCCGGTATCGCATGTGCGGTAGTTGCCGCGCCGTGGTATCTGCGTAATCTGATTGAAGCACATTTGCTCATGCCGGCGACCGCATGGACAGATCAGGCTGCACCTAACCTCTCTAATCTATTGGTGTTCATCACCCACCCCGAAAACTTTGGACTCACCGGCTGGATTATTATTGTCGGTATCGGGCTGGCGCTGGTTCAAATTGTCAGGAATCCACGCAAGTCTGACCCTGAGCTTCTGATGCTGATCTTCACACTGCCGTATTTTGCCTTCTGGTGGCTGCTGGCGAGTTATGACCGACGTTTTTTGCTATATTTTCTGCCAATTCTGGCAGTACTAGCAGCGGGTTATGGCCTCAAACTATGGGAGCGTATCCCTCGTAACATTCAGATGTCGCTCAGTTGGTTGTTAACCGCGATGGCGCTAGGTATGACCGTCTATATCACCAGCATCAGCATCGACTACAAAACGGCAATCCTGCATGATCCGTTCATGAATGATGCCGCGAAGCACAAGGTCATCACCATACAGCCTAGCGATCCATAATTGCGTTGCCTTCGCTCACCCCGCTGGTTACACTCCGCCCACTATCCAACTCATCTTGGGGGAATAATGTCACAACAGCATTTTTCAATAGGACGACGACAGTTTTTACAGGGCGCGGGCGCATTGGCCGCCGGTGCAGCCATCGGCACATGGCCGTTCGCCAGTGTCAACGCCGCGCAAAGCAGCGAAACAACCTCCTTAGCAGAGGGCAAACCGGAAGATGTAGGCATGTCTTCTGATCGTCTGGAAGATGTATTCGGACGCATCCAACGGCGGGTTGATCAGGGTTATTTCCCTGGCGCTGTCGCTTTAGTGGCGCGTAAAGGCAAAATCGTCGGACATCGGGCTTTCGGTACCCGTATACACGGTGTTCCTGAAACCACCACACTCGATACGATTTACGACCTTGAATCAATGACCAAAGTGCTGGCGACTGCGACTTCGGCTTTCATCCTCATTGAACAAGGCAAGCTCAGCTTAGCCGATCCGGTCACCAAATATCTGCCGGATTTTGCCGCCAACAAGAAAGAAAAAGTCACCGTCGGTGATATGCTGCGTTACGCCTCCGGTTTGCCAGTAGACAATAACAAGGTCGATACAGACGACAAAGAGGCTATCTGGAAGTACATGCAAGAAACAGCTCTCGAATACGAAACCGGTACGATGGTTGAATACAGTGACCTGACCTATCGTCTGCTGGGGCATCTCGTCGAAAAGGTAGCAGGCGAAGATTTGAACGCCTTCGCCACCCAGCATATCTGGCAACCGTTGGGAATGTCCGACACCATGTATAATCCGGAAGCAAAGTTCAAAACACGCATCGCGGCGACCGGTGTGGGTTCATTGGGCTTGCGAAATTACACCATTCGCGGCGAAGTGCAAGATGATCAAGATTGGAAATTGGGCGGAATCGTCGGCTGTGATGGTGTGTTCTCGACCGCGCGTGACATCGCCACGTTCTGCCAGATGTTCTTGAACGGCGGCAGTTATAACGGTGTGCAAATTCTCAAGCCGGAATCAGTCAAACAAATGATTACAAACCAGTCGCCACAGTTAAAAGAAACTGATACCGATCTCAGTCCGACTTATAACCTGATTCTTACACCCAAAGGCTATGGCTGGGAGCTGTGGACAAATCGATTTTCCAGCGGCGGGATGCGCCTGTCGGCGGGGTCATACGGCAAGGCTGGCGGCGCAGGTACATTCATGTGGATTGATCCAGTGCGCGAATTGTTCGGCATTATCCTGACTAATCACGGCCTACCTGTTCCTTTTGATGAACCCGGGTGGAACAAAATGCTGGATGAAATCAATGTCTATGAATTTTTTGATGGCATCATCAATGCCGTGACCAATTAACAGAAGTTATGTGCGTCAACGGCTATAGAGACTGTTAACCGTCAGCGTGAAAGCGCCGCTGGTCAAATAGCCGTTGACGCGCACGCGATAGGTTCCGTTGGCTGGCAAGGTTGCCGTGAATCGGGGGTTAATGTGGTTGTCTTCGTCATCACCCTGCGCCAATACGCTGCCATCAGGCGCGAGTAAGGCGGCTACTGCATCCAGTGTACTTCCCGGTTGGGCGATCACATGCACTTCAACTTGTGTTCCAGCCTGCCCATAAAAGGTATAGTACTGATACGTGTTAGCAGAGGCGCGGTCGTCATAAGAAAGCAGCCGTACCGTTCCGGGCACGGGTGTCGGCGTTGGCGGTCGGCTGACGATACGCCACACCAATGTATAGCCACCCTGCCCACTGGCATTCACCGAGGTCACACGTAGATGGTAACGTCCGCCAACGGGTGCTAATGCGGATGCAATTTGAGCGTCACGCTCACCACCGCCATTATCATCCATCGCCACTAATGCGCCATCCGGTGCGATCAATTCCAACACCGGATCAAGATCACCCTGCCCGACACTGGCCGCTGCTGAAATCACATCATTCTGATTGAGTTCCAGCGTCCAAAGTTCACTCAAACCCCGCCGTTGAATGTTCCCGCTGTAGAGTTGATCAGCGACCGTTTCGCCACGTCGCACTTCACTGTGCGAAAATCCGACACCATACGAAATACTGTAGCCACCGATACTATCGTTTTCTCCCGTCACGAAAGCCACATAAGTTCCACTTTGGGCCGCCAGCAGCGCCGGAATGAGCGCATCTCCGTTCGCGTTCGAATTAGCGGGCATCGCGGTAGCGATCAACAAGCCTTCGGGGTCGAAAAGTTCCAGTTTCACTCTAAAATTCGCATCGGGTCGCGCTGCAATCGTTATGAGCTGCCCTTGCGTCACGGTGATGGGATAGCGGTCAAAGTCGCCTTTGCGCTCGATTACACCTAAAACCGGAATGTGATCAACCAGCGATTGCCCTGACTGCGCGGGAGCAATGGTTGGCAGGAGTATCTCATCGACTAATGCAGTTGGACTAGAGATGAGCGAGAATTCAGGTGTGACAGTGACTAATTGAGAGGCAAGATTCAAGGACAGTCTATAGCTGCCTGCGAAGCCGCGCCCCCATGCTTGAACACTATATAAGCCATCAACAGGAAGCTGCACATTTCGCAGCAGTGCCGCGCGGTTGCCACCGCTGTTGTCGTCGGAGGCTAATTCGTCACCGGTTGGGGTGTAGACATGTACAACAGGATCGACTGTGCCAGAAACACGCTCCATATACAGCCCGAGGTATTGTCCAGCTTTGCCCATGAAAGTGTAAACATGCTGCACTTCAGGAGCCTCAAGCTTACCATCGGCAGTTTGCCCATCACTTATCTGAGAGACAAAAGTCCCCAGGCGGGCATAATAGGGTGGAGTCGTGCTCGGCGTAACGACGGCGGTTGGCTTTGGAGTTGGGGTGTAATCCGCAGGATTGGGACGATCCGTGTAAACAAGGCTCAGTTCATAATCGCCAGCCGCCAAAGCCTGCACCAACACCGTGTAAACACCATCGTCAGGTATCGTCGCTGCCAGCGGATTGGCATTCTGAGCCAACACATTCCCATTTGCGTTTTGCAGTGTTAACCAGAACGTGCCTGCTCCAAGGGCATGAGCGCTGATGGCATCGTCTTTGCTTGCCACGAATTGGAAAGGCTGAATCTCATCAGCACTGTTGAGGTGGCCTTTGGCACTCTCCCAAATATTGATGAGACGGTTAGGCAGCATGGAACCGCTGGCATTTTGACCGAGTGCCTGACAACCTGCCAGAAAAATTACGAATAAGATAACAAGCCGCCGCAATCCTGCCTCCGTTGACCCAATTTCCTAATAACAGGCACATCTTAACACAAATTCAGCCGGCCAAAAGTCGATCACTCTCCGTTAACCCTACTTACCTATGCAGAACAACACAAGTTGTGGTTGAATGAAACTATATGCAAATTGTGACCTATAAGCTTGTAGTTGAGCATGAAAGGTTAACTATGAATCTTCCGGTCGATCCCAAAACACTGGCCGCCATACTCCAGGTGGGCGGACAGTATATGCTACCTATTGCGGCGATTTTGCGGGCTTTGTATTCTGGCGCACGCGGCAAAACACCCGAAGGCGCAATACAGATTGCAACTGCCGCCATCATTGCCGGAGTCAGTGCGGGGGTGAACGGACAGCAGCCCAATCTACAGAACATTCTTAGCGATATTCTTAGCAACACGGTTTTCACAGCCGGACTGCTGTCGTTTATTGTGATTTACGTACTCCGTGCAACGCATCTCACCTGGATAGCTGATGTGGTGGTGGGCGGCATCATCGGCGCGGTCATATGGCTGTTTACCAATTACATATTGGGCGTCAGTTGGCCGCTGTGGACGCTGGTGCTAATTATTCCGGCGTGTGCGGCGGGCATGGTGGCGCTGCGCTTCGCCCTGCGACAAATTTTCCGTGTCGTACGCTACGCCACTTACCTGATTATCGTCGGACTGGTGCTGGCGTTGGGTGCTGGCGGCTTCCTACTGCTGCAAACCGTTATGAGTGGTATGGCTCGCACTTAAAATAATCATCATGCGATCTATGGTGCCATATTCAACATGGTTTGGGCACGAATCGGGCGCGGACTGTCGGCAGCTATCAATTTATCCGGCGCATAGAGGCGTGAGGCTTCATCTGAAGGGAGGTACGGAGTAATATCCGTTTCGAGATGCAACGTTTTATCAGTGGCATATCGAAAGATGACGATCTGATTATACTCACGCGTCCAAGCTGGAACACCCTTATAAACCAGCTGCATAGTGTCAGTGTTGAAAACACACTTCTCTTCAAATACACCCCAAGTCCCTACAGCATCAGGATAGCAAATTGCCGCTGAAAGTGTATTGTCGCCGTAAATCATTTGGATTGCAGCCTGAAGGTATGAACTAATGTGGTTGAACCGGGAGTCCAAATCATGGTTAGGCGTTTCATCCATAACAACGACCGCCACTTTAGGCGTTATGTGTGGTGCTGCCTGAACCAATGACTGCATGAACGGTATCTGGGATTTTCCCAGAGAGTCATAGCCATGATGTTGTATCAACAGGCTGGATGTGGCAACCAAAGCCAAAATGGTTAGGCCGATACTATAAATCAGCGATTGCCTTCGCAATATTCCACCAAGCAACCATAAAGCTGTCGAAATAAAGAGTGCCGCACCCATACTGGCATGTAAAAATGTACGCAGGTTTATATCCCGCAAATTGGTGACCGAATATAAGAGAAAGCCAAAAGTCAGGATTATTGGACTAACCACCAGCAATAGGACACTGTGTTTTTTAGAGGCAGAACCATTTTGTGGAAACCTCATCAATATGAGGCTGACAACTATCACGATTCCGGCAGCCATAAGTGCATAAACTAGATAAGGATTTAGCAGGGTTGTTTTGATTACGTTGCGGAAACCTGACCAACCGTTATAGGCAAATGTTTGCATTGCAGCGGAGATCCAAGAATCCAGCAGGCTATAACGGTTTGCTCGCCACAGACTCGCTAATATTGTTCCAATCGAATGATCACTTGCAAACAACGAACTTTGATAGGTATTGGCCGATGAGCTATTGAGGAACAAGATACTTGTCAGGCGCAGACCGAATAAAATGGGAACAGCTAACCATAATAAGCTGGTTAAAAAGACGCGACGGGTAATACCCCGTTGCAGATAAACAAGGACAAGCGGTGCTAAAAAGATTAAGGGGTAAATTCCTTCGTAGAAACCTGTACATAAACCGCTTATCAAAGCAATCAGTATCCAGAGCCAACGGCGTCCAGATTTCCAAAAACGAACTAACAACCACAACGCCAGCAAATAGGTAAAGATCGAGGCATGTATAGAAACAGTACCCAGATAAAAAACGCCTGTATCAGCTGGATAGAGTATGAGGAGTACGGAGCTGCCAAACGCATACAATTGGTTGAAGCCAAGATCGCACAAGAGTAAATAACTCATCACGCCCTTACCGATAATCAGCAACAAAATCAGCAGATTAAGTCCCATGTACGAGTTGGGAGCCAAGTGATAAGCGATAAACCAAGGCACTAATTCAAAAGGACGTACAGTGCTGGTGAGGAACGCGCCAGCCTGAACACCAGCCAATGTCGTCCATTCATCGGCGAAATAACCCACTTGAAGCCCAAACGGCAGCCACAAAAGGATGCTTAAAGAGATGAGTGCGACAATTGGTACCCATCTGGATGCGCGCTGAAAAAAGCTCAAATGCTGTTGGTTGGAAACGGTGTTCAATGCGGCTCCGTTTTTAGTTTGAAGAACCGCAATTATAAATCATTTATCGGGCGGCAACAGTTCCTTCGCGGAAAGGACGGTAAGCTGCTACCCACTCCTGATCGTAGTCATGGATATACTGTTCAGCTTTCTCCACCAGATCGCGGTTGCCGACAATCAACGGCACACGCTGATGCAATGAATGCGGTTGAATATCCAACAGGTTACCGATGCCATCCGACCCGTAGCCACCGGCTTGCTCGGCTAAGAAAGCAATGGCCTGCGCCTCAAACATCAGCCGCATCTTGCCGAAAGGTTTTTCTGGCTCCTGGAGATCACCCGGGTAAAAGAAGATACCGCCGCGCAGAATGTTCCGATGGAAATCCGCCACCAATGAGCCGATATAGCGATGCCCCAGCGGTTTGCGCCCCTCACCTTCAATACCCTGCAACCATTTGGCATAACGCCTCATACCAGGCGTCCAATATTTCTCATTACCTTGATTGGCACTGTAATATACGGCCTTATCCGGCACACGGATATTCTCGTGGCTCAATAAAAATTCACCGACGCTAGGATCAAGCGTAAACCCATGCACACCCTGTCCGGTGCTGTACACCATCATGGTGCTGGAGCCATAGGTCACATAACCGGCTGCCGCCAGCCTACGCCCCGGCTGCAATAAATCTTCCAGGGTGCCATGCGGCCCGTGTGAGATTTTGCGATGCACAGCAAAAATCGTCCCTACCGAGACGTTCACATCAATATTGGATGAGCCGTCGAGCGGATCATAAAGCAGCACATATTTACCGCTGTCGTAATGCGGCGGAATATGAATGATGTCCTCATGCTCCTCGGAAGCCATTGCGCATAACTGTCCCGAATGATCATTCATTTTGAAAATAGTCTGGTCAGCGAAAATATCGAGCTTTTGCTGCTGTTCACCGTAGACATTATGGTCATCGGACGCGCCCAAGATACCAACTAATCCAGCGCGGGTGGTTTCGCGAGCAATTATTTTAGCGGAGAGAGCGATGTCATATAACAAGCGGGTAAATGCACCGGTGGCATGGGGGAACTGTTTCTGCTGCTCCAGAATATGCCGTTCGATAGTCATTATTGGGGCCATAACAGCCTGCTTTCATTATGAATATTTTTAAAACAAACAGGTAAACGTGATGCGCCTAATATCATTATGCGCGATTATTTGGTAATAGGGCTTACGTTCGCCTAAAGAGAGTCTATCTTGTTAGCAGGTACAAAACGGCGGCTCGATTTTTGCGGGCAGCGGCAGCCTGATTAGCAAATTAATGGCAGCATAAAGTCGGCGTTTCGGTCTATGCCCGCCGACTGATAACCGCTCAATCGATCTGTGCAGCGAGTTCAGTGATGGTCGTTTCGATCAAGTTGATTAACCTGCGAAAAGTGGCTGCGTCAAAAGCAAAGGTTGCGCCCGCCGTCGCGAAGATTTCCGGTAAAGTGCGGGTACTGCCCAGTGCTAACGCTGCTCGATATTTTTGCACAGCGAGCGCTTGATCTTGTAGAGAATTCTCCCAGACTTGCAACGCACCGACCTCCGCCAACCCGTAATCAATATAATAAAACGGGTTCTGAAAGATGTGCGACTGCCGCCGCCAGCGCACAGGCAAGGCGCTTTCCACGCCGCTGTAATCGATCCCTGGCATGAAGCGGTTCCATTGTGCAACCCACTGCTCATCACAATTTTCGGGGTCAGCGGCTTCTTCAATGTGGGTATAAACCCAATGCTGATAAGCATCAACCAGCGCGATATAAGGCCACATAGTGATAATTTCTTCGAGATGTTCAATACGCGCACGGGCCGCATCAGCAGATGTGTAAAATCCACCTTTGTCTTTTGTTAGATAAGGTGCGGCTAAAAGCTCCATCGACATTGAAGCAAGTTCGGCAACTTCCATGGTGATTTCAAGCTGTTGGCTAAAGGGCTGCACGGCACTTTCGAAAGTATGGAACGCGTGGCCACCCTCATGAATCATCGTCTGGACGTCATCAGGCGTACCCACCGCATTCATAAAAATGAACGGCTTTTTGACAAAGCGCAAATCAGTCTCATAGCCGCCCGGTGCTTTATTGTTGCGGTTACCTAAATCCAATAAGCCTTCCCGACGCATGGTTATGAAGTAATCACCCAACTGCGGATCAACCTGATTAAAAACGGCTTCCGTACAGTTTTCCAACTCCTCGACTGTAGAAAAAGGATGTAATGCCGGTTTTCCAGTAGGATCAACCCACAAATCCCAAGGGCGAAGCGTATTTACACCGAGCTGCTGGCGACGGCGTTCAAAAATACGGGCCGCTGCTGGAACAACAATTTCGATCACGGCGTTGTGGAAGATGGAACAATCATCCGGTGTGTAATCAAAACGTTTGTATACTTGCCACATGTATGCCCGATAATCAGGAAAGCCTGCGTTCGCAGCGATCTTTGCCCGAATAGCTAACATTTCCCGCCACACGGCGTTGAGCGCATCAGTATCAGCCGCACGCCGTTCAATTTCCAATCGCCACGCTCGTTCGCGGATTGCCCGGTCAGGATTTTGGTAAATCATACGCAGTTGCAGCAAGGTTAATTCCTGCCCTTCCCACTGCACCGTTTGTGAACCCAAAATTCGATCATAATCAGTATTCAACTTGATTTCGTGCGTAGAGAGCGGCACATTTTCGGCACGGAATAATTCAGCATCGACGTGCATATCGCGGAGTGAGATTTCCATCCCCGGCATAGTCAATATGCTAGCCAAAAACTTCTCTTTTAAATGCTGATCCGCCAGCTTAACCTGCTCCACAATTTCACTTAAGTAAGCATGGAAGCGTTTTATATTTGCCGCATCTGCCGTATTAGTGGTGGTACCAATCCACAAGCGGGTCCGTGCCTCGTGAACCAGATTATCCAGGTGCGACCAATCGGCTAGCCAATCCGGCAGAGAGTCCGATGTTAGGGCACGTGCGTTAAGATCTTTATAAAAAGGTTCAATTTGTGACCATGTCCAATTCATAAATTCTTGGGCTGTTGTCGGCAGCGCAGTAAACATAAGCACACTCTCCTTGAGACAATTTCAGCGGATAACATGCAATGAGGGTGAAGGTGATGATATAAGCAGGGAGTGTACTAAATTCTAATGAGACTCTGCCACAAACCATAATAACATTCAATTTTGAGTACGAATTATCGCCAAAATAAAAACCCCTCTCACAGTGAGAGGGGCATTACTTATTGTGTTATCAATCGGTTGAGATCAGGCTTTACCGGGTGAAACAGCTTGCCCTGCAGGACCGGTTTCATCAACTTTGGCTTTACTGCGCTGCCAGGGAGTGCCCAGGTAGCGGAGCAGGAAGTAATCGGCACCGTAGTATCCCGCGACCTTCCAGGCCAGGATCAGCACTATCGCGCCGACCAGCAGCAGTGGGTTGGTGCTGGCTGTGCCTGCCATGATATAGTTCCAGTTCATGAACGCACCGAAGAAGGCGACGATGCCTACGAAAGCGCCGACAATCAAGGCGACACCGACCAACAGTTCACCGACCGCCACCAGCTTGGCGAACCAGACATAGGAACCACTGTCCATCAAGCCTTGCAGGAACTGACGATACCAGTCAAAGGCGATCTTGGATTTGCCACCATCCGGAATGGCCAGCGCACCGACCCAGAAACCCTTCAGGGCTTCACCGGTTTGCATCCACGCTGCATCGCTGACTTTGTGCAAGCCTGCTTGCAGCCACGAAATCCCGATGAGGACACGAATGATGGTCCACAGCCATGCAAAACGGGTATTGCTAAACAGTAAGCGTGCTAGAGGCGGATCTTCGATAACGCGCCCATTCTTGCTTACGACATTGCTCATGATCTTCTGCTCCCTCTTGGTCTGCTTTGTCTCTGTCTTTACTATGACCACAGTATGCACCTGTTGATTCCCTTTCTGTAGTGACTATCATCAGGTCTTGGGGTGTGCTTTTGTCACACAAACTATTACTAAGGAAGTAGTAGAGATTATATACAATGAAAAGACCCCTCTGCTGCGGAGAGGGGTCTTTCCTAAATATATTCCAATAAATTTAAAATTTGTCGCAGACTGTTGAAAGTTTTTTTAAAGACTTCTACAGACCCATTTTCCCACAATCTACAAAAGCCGCCACATGACTTTTGTCATGGGCAAACGAAACGTCCATCATGGTTTCGGCTCACCAGAAGATGCTGTACCTGTAGAAGGATATAACGCGATCAATAAGCCATAAGGTTGTTCTTCGGCTGATTCAGGCACATTCATCTCTGAATATTCACGCACCAGCGCCTTGAGCCGTTGGTAAAAAGCTTCAGCGGCCTCCGGTGGCAAATGTAATGTATTGCGGGATATCAACAAGGAACGGTTTAGCGGTTTATCAGCATCATCATCGGGTGACACATCCAATACATCCGCCTCTGCACTGTTTTGAATGTCTTCCCGTGTATCATCGAAAAGGCCGGTCAGCATGACATTCAGCCCTTCTTTGCCCGCCTGCGAAGTCAATGAAAATAATTCGCGGTCAACCCGATAGTTGAAGGCCGATGCCTGATACTGCTTCTCGACAATACCAGAAACTATACGTGTATCGACCACTTTGATCAGTGAGCGTTCTTCCAATTGTTTGATGTGGTAATAAAGTTTGGTCGGTGGCAGATTGAGGACGGAGGCAACTTGTTTGACGGTGCGGGGCGCTTGAGTGCAGAGTTCGACAATTTGTAAGCGGAGGGGGTCTGCCAAGACTTTCAGTGTTTCGAGATCATTGATGGTAAATTCGGCTTCAGGCTTATAAGGACGCTGGTTAGGGTCAGGTTTTGCATCGGACATGATAACGTGCATTATATGGCGCTGCTCGATTATTAAAGATCAAATACTATGCATTATATATCGCCTTCCACATTACGCCATGCATAATTAAAAGGGCAGCAGGTTTCTAACCTACTGCCCATCTAACTCGATCCTTCGCTTACTATAGGGACACCGTCCATTGTTAGCGATTCTCCTTCTTGGTACGCCTGGCAAATAACTTCTTACGCGCGTATTCAATCATCTGGCGACCGATGCGTTCGCGTCGCGCCATCCGCAGGTGATCTTTTTGAATAGCCTGCGCCAACATAAAATTAGCATTGAACATAGCATTTTCCTCCTTTCAATTTGTAATACATTGAAATGCATGATTACTTTTTAACATTTAAATCATTTTCAATGTTTAATATTAATCATATTATGAGTTTGGCTTCAATGTCAATGAATTTCTACAACATTTAATTTAATTTTTACGTTCTAGTGACGGAAAACACGAATAGACAGATATGAAAATCATATCCGTCTATCCTTTTGTTCAATGTGTACCGGGTATTACGGGTTAATAGTGAAAAAGGCCTGCATTCCAGCCATCATGTGATCATCTACATGGCAATGAAACATCCATATACCGGGGTTGTCGGCTAGAGTATCCACAACGTCCATTGTACCTGGCAGTAAGTTTAGTATATCCGTGCGCGAACTGTGATTCAGCACCGTAATGCCATGCCAATGGGGTGTATGCAAATCGACTTCGTTGCCTAGCGCTACCACATACCAACGTACTCTATCGCCAAGCTTCATCGTCAAACCGGGCAGATTGCCAAACACGTAACCATTGATGGAGTGCATCAGGTTACTTTCACCGAACTCCTCATCGCCCATTAACCCATCCATGTGTTGTGCATCATCGCCATCTGATGTCAACTTGGTGTATTTCATCACATTATCATGAAGATATGGGCTCTTATTTTCATCCATGATCTTAAATAATGTGACAAACTCACGGTCAATCCCGATTGGATGACCATTTTCCCCTAAAGTTCCCGCCGCGCTGACAAGAATGACACCGATTAAGCCTGCGTTTGTATCACCTACTTCATCGGTATGGGAATGATAGAACCACACAATAGAACTGGGGTCATTCGGCCCTGGCCCCGCACGATCAGGAACCTCCCATAAATAAGTTTGGACGCCGCCCGTCGGTACTGCATCATCGCTTTTGTCTGAACCGGTGGTATTGTCGTTATAGGGTGAACCCTCCGAGTCTTTCTTATAAAGTACCCCGTGCGGGTGGATACTATGTGGAAAACGGGCATTATTCTTAAAGACAACCTTAATCGTATCGCCTACTTCTGCCCGTATAACCGGACCCAAGAGCCCCAAATGTTCCCACTCGGGTGGGCGGGTTTTGATTGTCATAAAGGTATCATCCGTATACTCATGGTAAACCGCTTTGATGTAGGTGCTGCCAACACGATCATCGCCATGTTTTACAAAAACATTTGCCATGTCATCAAAAGGTCTGCCTGTGGTCACGTCCATACCTGACGGTGCATAATTCCAATCAACTTCGTCCGCCGCAATATAATAAACGCGCGTTTTTGAATCGGACTTTTCCACCACATTTGGACTACTAAAAGCTACAGTCGTCAACATCAACATTAAAATAACAAAGCAAATACTGCCCAGCCAACGCAAATAGGGTCTCATGCGGCCAGTTCTCCAAATGATATATATTTGTTTGGGGTAATTCCCAATGATTTAAAAGTAAGCTAGCACATAAACAATATTAAGTAAAGAATTATTTACAATCTTGATAAATTGTTTTGTTAGGTAAAATATTAAGAGAAATACCCGTCAATTTCATCTTTATCCAGAATGAAATAAAGGTTTCTAATTGAAACACATTCTAGGGAAGCGTGAATTGTGCAATCACAGGGTGATCACTCACAATCTGCCCGATATGGCTTTGTAATCTTTGACCCGTTTGCCAGTGGTATACCGCTGTGCTTAACGTATAGGTTCCGGCAGGTAATCCTGTTAGGGGTATTACAGAATAAGTGCAAGCTGACACCTCTTGAGGCAAACCGAAATCTGTTTGGCCGACCAACTTTCCGCTCGCATCCTCAATATGGAAAGCAACTGAATATACATTTAACGGCAAATCCGTCGGGTGTGACCAGAGTGATGTTACGCTCATTTGATGGGAGCTAGATAAATATTGAGCATCCAGTGACGTGAGCTTAATTTTGTTATCAAAACTAATAGGTTGGTAGTCGGGGATACCTGAACTATACAAATCCAAAGTTATTTCAGGAACGGTCTTAATACTCCCACAGTACAAGAAGTTAGGGGCGAGATCTTGTGTAAAATCAGCTACATGCGTCGTCGGTTGCAGCGGCGTATAAGCTAACCATATCCGGTTGGTATCAGTACTTAAGGCTTGTATGCGCCGTTTGTATTCCTGTGCCCCTAAATTCAATGGACGATCAAGGATCATGCCTTTTATCGGTAGACCGTAAATGTAGTAATCAAATGGTTTCTGCTGATAACTTGACCATGTCCAATCAGGCAGTAGATACGCCAGGCTGTCGCCTGTTTCGAGCTGTGGACGTAATTGATTAACCAGAACATTCCAGGGTTGGTGCCAATGAGGGTTGGTTAATGTCGTTGACGACGCCGAGTCCACACTATTCCAAACCCCACTTACGATCCAAAACGCAAGAATCATGACCGGCAGACTTTTCAAACTGGTGTGTGCCAAACGATCAATTGCCAACGCCGCAATCAGACCTAATGCGGGCCACAACGGAAACAAATAACGCACCTCTAAAATAACTCCGATACGCGCGTTAACGATCAACAATATGACTAAAACCACCAGTAGCCAAAACCACGCAAAAAGCACGATCTTCTTACGCGAAAAACTGTAAATACCAACGATCAATGCCAATACAACGCTGGCATTACTAAACATATACAGGAAACCCTGAACGATCTGACGTGGTGACCATGCTTCCGATTGGCGCAACTTATCTTCTAGCGCGGAACTCAAACCGCTTAATAAGACCACTAGCCAAGGTAAAAATAATAATCCCGCAGCAGCCAACGGCAGAACCGCCCGCCACCATTTCATCCCTTTAGGGACAAAAAGGAGATGATAAAAACACAGTGCGATTAATACAGTGGCCGCAAAATAATGGGTATACAGCAGCAACAGCGCACTCAGAAATAATAGAAACTGTGTCCAGCGACCGCCAGATTGGTAAACGATTCGCCAATATGCCCAGACGGCACAAATGATTAATAATACAAGCAGGGTGTAAGTACGTAACTCATGAAAAAAATAGAGATAATAGGCCGATGCGCCGACTGTAATGGCGGCGGCGAAGGCACCGGTAGGCGATACCAGGTCACGTCCCAAGCGGTACATCCAAGCGATTGACAGCATCCCAAAGAGGAGCGAAAGTGTGCGGGTCGCAAATTCGCTCCAGCCAACGAGAGCACCCCAACCTGCTAACGCGAAGAAATAGGATGGCGCTTGCCATGCATCTTGCGTAGAGACGCGCTGCCAAATATCCGCTGGCGAAAGAGGTCCGTACTGTGCCCCGCCCGCGTTATAAACCGACCAGTATTCATCGAACCAAAATGCAGTCGTTTTAAGACTCCGTACACCAATCCACATCAACAATAGTAGAAAGGGGATGAGCCAGACCCAGGTGAGAGGCTTCAATTGCGGAGTTGATATTGACATCTTCGTATAAAGTGGCTTATTACCCACTGAAATTCCCTATCTACATTCGTTGGTACAAATGACGGCCCGACCATCGGCAACAAATTGTCCATTTTGACTCAATGAAACATTTGTCAGAGTTTGGGCATTATACATGCCGACAAAAATTGTATCAGGCTGATCAGGCATCTCCAATTTATAGGTCGTAATAATTAGGCGGTGATAAAACCAACGCCAGACTGGAGCTAAGCCTCCATCAGGCTTTTCGTCTCTCTGAGCGATGATCTGTCCACCGCGTGTTGCGTGGACAAAGATAGTGTAATCATTGTTGTTATGACGGTCTGCTTGCCAATATAGGGTGAGATCCCATACATTCCCATCTTTCACGAGGTGATACCCTTCCAAGCGAAGAGTGTCGTCAAAGCGGACGTCAAGAGCCTGGGCATTTACTGGCAACGTGGGAGGAACAATCACCGGAAATAAAATAAGTGAAGCGAGCACCACGGCTGCCGCAAAAGAAAACCCTATCAGCAACCGTGTTTGAATCCGCAACTGGTGCAAATAAGCTCGTACGGGTACGATGACAATGTCTGTCAGGGCAATCCATGTCAGAATCACAAAAAGCACGAGATTCAACAGCGCAACATGAAGAGTGATGTCTCCAAATAAAAACAAGATATTGACCCCAAACCAGTAGAACGGCGCATGGGTAGGAACAACAACGTTGTAGCTAAAAGTAAACATGATAGCAAGCGCAACCGGCCACAACCTGCGATCCTGTGCAATCGCAATTAACAAAAAGATGGCCGCCGGATACAGATATCGTTCATGAACCTGAGTTGGAAGTATGAAAAACGCACAATATATTGCAGCTGCCCAGACAAATTCACGCTTTTTACCGGGACGGCGCCACATATCAAAACAAATCAGTAAACCATAGAGTCCCAATAGCAATAAACCGATTTGTCGATAGGTCACTCCATATAAAGTTAGTGTGTTAGATACAGCGTCATAGACGAGGGCTGGTCGCACTGACGCAATACCCGGAATGAGTGTGTACCACAAGTTGTAAGCGTAAGCAGTTGTGGCTGGCTCAACGTCCGTAGCATTGGCAAAAGGCCGAATTGCGTTTTGAAAACCGCTACCAATCACGAACGGGAAAAGCGCAACCGTAATACTGATACCTATAATGAGCAAACCAACAAACGCCTCACGTACGCCATTGCGGCGAAAAATCAAAATGAGCAATATTGGAAACAGGAGTATTGCAGGAAATTTGGTCAGCAGTGCTAACCCAAAAAAGAACCATGCCAATCGGGGTCGATTGCGATTTAGCATGACGAGGGAAAGCACCATGAATAACGTCATGATCGAGTCGATCTGTCCCCAAAAGGCTGAGGTGATAATCAGACCGGGATAAATCGCTAATAGTCCGGCAATTATCCACTGAAGACGTTTATGCTTTTGCAGCCAGCGGTAAACCACAGCGATCAACAAAATTTCAGCAAAGACCGGAAACCATTTATGCAGTATCAAAAATTGTGGGTCTGTAAAAATGGTCGTGTTCGCTGCTGGTGACCAGACCTGGTTTATTAGCGCCAGTACAACCAAATAGACCGGTGGATAATTAAAGGGCGAGCGGAAATTTTGGGCGTAAATACCGGGGAGGCCATTTTGCCAAACACTGACAGCCCAGATATGGTGAATATCGAGATCGTTATGCCCAACAATATCCAGATAACCAACACGCATCGCTACCGCAAGTAACAGTAGAAATACCACTTTCCAGTATGATTTAACAACCGAGGAACTCACCTGATCAATTTTGTGCATAGTACCGTGTATTTGAAATAACCGACTGTCCAATAATGCCCTAAACAATGATCCAAACTGCTCAAAAGTGGTGGCACTGCACCGCGAATTATTACTCAAACCAAGGTAATAGATTAGCTCATGAAAGGATTTATCCCCAACGACTAAAGGGATTTCGCAAGACGCGCGCCACCGCACATCAATGCTGACATCTGCAACTTCCGCACAAGCTCCACGTATAGATAGAGTAAGAGACACCCCCCAAATCGCAGGGATCTCGGATCATCGTTCATGGGCTAGTGGTACAATAATGATGATTACAAAAATGATAAACAAGGAGAAATCCTGCGATGTCTGCATGGTGGGGGTCGAAGAACAATGTATCGGCACGGCTGCGGTTGGAAGTGGAAGCCATGCGGGCGACCTTCGACAATACTTTTAAGTTGATTGTTCCGCCCGTTGGCGCCCTGTACTGGGAAGGCGATGTTGAGCTGAACCTGGCAACACTCGAATCCCCTTTTCACCGGCTCAAAATCCTCTATCCGAACGAATATCCTAATCGTCCGGCAGAGGCTTACGTTCTACGTCCACGCATTTATAGCGAAAAGCACCAGTATGAAGATGGTCAATTGTGCTTGTTCAACCCGAAAGATGGTACGCAGTATGGTTGGAATCCCAGTAAGTCCACGGCTGTCACGGTAGCCGGTTGGGCAGTACAGTGGATGTATGCCTACTATACATGGCGTGCAACGAATGAATGGCCGGGTATCGAAGAACGGGTGGACCCGAATACACCGCTGCCGCCGCGCCGTCGTTAACAAAGGCGAAAACTCATGATTGGACGGCTCAAGAAGAGCAAAAGCAGTGTACCCAACCTCGTGATTGCCCAGCGCGTTGTCGATAAAATGGCTGACGCTGCCAAACACTTTTTGCAGGATGAAACCGGCGAGGCGATGGTCGGCCTGATCGTCCACGGTGCCCATACTGGTGTAGACACCCTGTATGTTTTGGATACCATTGCGCCAGATGAAAATGCGGTCGTGCGCGAATGGGCAACCTTCCAGCAAGGTGACGAACGTCAAGATGAACTGATTTATTGGCTGCAAGAGAACTGGCATGTTCAGCGCCACAAAAAGCGCGATGCGCAAGGTAAGCCAGTCAGCGCCAAGTGGGATGTGCCCCTGCGCTATCTCGGTGATTGGCACAAGCAACCGGGTTTCATGGTTGCCCCCAGCGGTGGTGATCTGATGACCGCGCGCGGCTGGATTGATGACAAAGACAACGGCATGGACTTTTTGCTCGCGCCGATTGTCACCCTCGGTCATCCAGCAACAGTTACGGGTGAAAGTGGTGGCAACTTCATCGCTGTGTCGCAGGGTGACGATACGGCTATGCGTGTGGACTTCTGGTACATCGACCGTCACAGCCGGGACTTCCATCCCATTAATCCATCGGTTTATCCCGACGACCAACTGCCTACCGTAGCAGCTTATCCCTGGCATCTGGTCAATGAAGCACGTTTTAAAGCCGAGTCCGAACTGCTGGAAAAAGATGGCTTATTCACCACGTTGGTCCTGTGGGATACCGGCAACGCGCCACCGTTGGATGTCTGCTTCTTAACCGTGCGGGTTGGTGCGGACAAAGTCCTACTGTTAATCACTCCTTATAACTATCCTACACAAGCACCCCAGGCGCGGGTTGCACCCTTCAAAGGTATCAAGCCCGACGAGGATATTTACAAGGTATTTGGTGATTTGTGGAAACATTCAGAACCTGTGAAAGACCCGCCCGATTGGAAATGGTCGGAAGGCCGTCACCTGCTTGACTACATCTTCGCGCTGGAAGAGTCGTTAGGGATCAAGCATACGCCACCATTGATATCTACTGATGGTGCAAGCACATCACAGCCAACCAGAGCGGAACCCGCACCGGAGGAAAAACCATGAACTTCGACCGTGTGGAACGGCTTATCGGCTCAAGTAATCTGGCACTGCTCAAGACGAAGCGCGTGGGTGTGGTTGGGTTAGGCTCCGGTGGTGGATTTGTTGCTTTGAGCTTAGCCATGAGCGGCGTAGGTAAGTTTGTGCTAGTGGATGACGATCTATTAGAGAACACCAATATCGTCCGCCATGTGGCCGACAGCCGCTTTATCGGTCGCCCGAAAGCTGAAGTAGTAGCTGAACTCATTCACCTGCGTAATCCTGATGCAGAAATCGAAGTGCGCGTTGATCGCATCGAGCAAAATATGGACGTACTTGATCATCTGGATTTGTTGGTTTCCGGTGTGGATGGCGAGGGGCCAAAGTACGTACTCAATCAAGCGTGCCTCAAGCGTAATCTGGCAGCGGTTTATGCGGGTGTTTATGAACGCGGTGAGGGTGGCGATGTTGTGGTTATCCATCCTTATGATGGCCCGTGTTATGCATGTTGGGCAGCAGAACTACGGGAAGGTTTGGCTGTTTCAAACCTAGCACCCGGCGAAGAACTAGATTATGGTATGATTGGCGAAGACGGTACATTAGAGGCCGAACCCGGTTTGTGGCTGCACGTAGCACGTGTGGCGGCTACCCAGGCTGATATGGCACTCAATGAACTTTTAGCAGGAACCAACGTATATAAGATCATGCCTGCCAACACTGTCATACTGGCAAATACAGCCCTCGAAATTTTAAGCGGGCAGATCAGCCAGCCCTATTCCGCCGAATGGGTCAACGTCGAACGGGATCCCGACTGTCTGGTATGCGGTGATGCGTTACGTAATGATCTTTCCAGCGAGAAACATGAAACACTTTCGCTGGATGCTTTGATGAATGCAACCGGCATTACGCTGGAAGGAAACGCGGAGGAAGAACAAGAATGAGCGACACGAATAATCCGCCGATGGATAATACCAATACCCCTGTTGAGGGAACACCGTCTGTGCCACCTGCGCCGGCGAATTTACCCGAAAACAGCATCGGTGGAGATAACATGGATGAACGACTGGAACGGCTGGGTGGAGAGCCAGCGCCAGCAATTACACCGGAAGAGTTTGCCCGTTTGCAAAAGGCGGGTCAGGTGCATATTGATGCTCGTGGACGGGTAAAAACTGCGCGCCGTACGGATGCAGAAGCAGGTGTATCCCTGAAGAAGCGGCGGGCATGGTATGGGCGATAAGTCGCCGGATGCTTACCGCAAGGCGCTGGTCGCCGAACTAAAAAAGCAGGATGGACTGCTCGACAGCACACTCGAAGCAGCTTTTTCGTCTGTCCCGCGCCATCTATTTTTGCCCGAAGAATCCCTCGAAACAGCCTATTCCGATCAAGCCATTCCCATCAAACGTGATACGGATGGCAGTGTTCTGAGTTCATCCAGCCAACCGAGCATGATGGCGATCATGCTGCGCCAGCTGCGTTTACGCAAAGGCGACAACGTGCTGGAAATCGGCGCGGGAAGCGGCTATAACGCAGCGATTATGCAGACGATTGTCGGTGAGCGCGGCAACATTACATCCGTCGAGTTGGACAAGTTGCTGTCCGATAAAGCCAGTTCCAACCTCCAAAAAGCGCGTTTGGGCGCGG
Organism: Aggregatilineales bacterium; assembly: GCA_044226325.1. Taxonomy (GTDB): domain Bacteria; phylum Chloroflexota; class Anaerolineae; order Aggregatilineales; family Phototrophicaceae; genus CFX2. The sequence goes on along the minus strand of JBGAHG010000015.1, from coordinate 59,444 downwards.
TGGTTAATATCGTCAATGCGGATGGCGCGATGGGTTATGCCCCGCGTGCCGCTTATGACCGGATAATCGCTACGGTCGCCGTATGGGATATACCGCCAAGTTGGGTCAAACAACTTAAGCAGGATGGTGTTCTGGTCGCGCCCATATGGTTAGAAAGTCTTCAGGTCAGCGCGGCTTTCGTCATCCAACCGGACGGTTCGCTTTACAGCCGTAACAATATTCCCTGTGGATTTGTTCCGCTGCGGGGAATAGCCTCCGGCCCCAATATTACCCGCCGTGTGAGTGGCTCGACTCTCACACTGTCATCTAACGAGGCGGAATTCATCGATGGTGCGGCACTGGCATCACTGCTCTCAGACGACGCGGAAACCACCTATCTCGGTGGATCATTCAGCTTTAGTGATTTCTGGCGCGGCTTCGTACCTTATTTGACACTCAATATGCCAGAAGGTTTTTTCTTCGCCACTTACAGCGTTGGTGAGCAGCAAAAAGATTTTGGTCTAGAGGGCGATGGTTTCGCGTTGATTACACGCGGAAGTGCCTGTTTTGTACGCTATCAAGGTAAAGGTGAGGCCCATATATTTGGTGGTTCGGACGCTCTTATGACCTTACAGGCCACACTTGATAAGTGGGAAGCGATTGGCCGCCCCGGTGCCGACCGCATTCGCATTCAACTGCTGACCAAAGATAGCACCGAGCTTAGTATGCATCCTGCCAACACCAAAGTTTACGAACGGCCTTATAATGAATTACGTGTTTGGATGGAAATCTAGCCTTTAGACGATACGCTAGAGGTTAGTTGATAATTAGATCAAGAATGATAACCCTCGATATTCTCACCAAAGCCGTCAATTTCCCTGATTTTGATCCATCGGCAGCCTATGCGAATCTCGCTGTTCCTAACCGACCGCGTATGCCTGCCGCAGATGTGACGCCCCGACAGGCTGGTGTCTTAGTTTTGACCTATCCCGAAGCCGATGGTTTACACGTCATTTTGACGCAACGCACCAGTACGTTACGGGCACATAGTGGACAGATCAGCTTCCCCGGTGGGCGGCGCAACCCCGAAGACGACTCGTTTACGGCGGCGGCGCTGCGTGAAACGTGTGAGGAACTTGGTATCTGCGAGGGCATCCGTATTATCGGAACGCTGTCACACATCTATATTCCGCCGAGCAACTTCGAGGTGTTCCCAACCGTAGCCACATTACCGGAACGCCCGACTTACTTCCCTAATCCTGATGAGGTCGAGTCGGTATTTACCATGCCCCTTCACCTGCTGCTTGATCCTCAAATCAAGCTGACCGAAGATTGGGACATCAATGGCACGCTGCTCCCCATCACGTATTACAATGTGGGCGGACATAAAGTGTGGGGCGCAACCGCCTTCATGCTGAGCGAACTCGAAGCCCGCCTGCGCCTCGTCCTCGATACTGAACAATCGCTCTAACCAAGCCCATGTATTGAGTTCTTGTCAGCCTAAGTCATAGCCCTGATTCAACAATAAACTCGTGGATTTTCTCTATGGGTTCCCAAACACCCTTCTGCATGTTGGATAGCAGAATCACGTTCAGGTCCCGGGCAATATAGTGGCGCATCATGCCGCTGGTTCCGGCGTTGATACCATCTTTCTGATAGAAGCTAAAGTCCCCTGATTTCATCTCGTAAAATTCGAGACCAAAACCGAACTTGACCGCATATTGTTCGCGTTCATGATGCAAAACCCTGGGCGTCAGAAAATCCCGTGTTAGTTCAGGCAAAAGCAATTGGCCGGATTTAAGCGCCCGTAGAAAAATATCGAGATCACCGGCTGTAACATGCGCCCCATCCGAAGGGCAGCCAATCGGCGGATAAGAATAAATATTCTTCTTCCAACCAATGAGGGTGTTACTGTCGTCGTAAATAGGGTCAACCCCTTCGGCAACCTTCTCGTTCACGCGATCCATACGATAAAAACCACTATGATCCATTCCAGCACGTTTGAAAATATGCTGGCGCACATAATCACGATAGGTCATACCCGTAACATTTTCGATCATCAGCCCAACCAGTATGAATCCGACGTTACAATAGCGGCAGCCTTCTCCGGGTGCGAAGTTAGGCGGTTTATAGGCGAACTGCGGCAGAAAATCCGCTGTGGCTATGACCGAATAATTGGCTTTGGTCTTCCACAAATCCTCGTAATCTTCATCCAGTTCTTCTTCGGCGTCATCAGCAATACCGGATGTGTGCGTCAGGAGATGATAGACGTTAACCGCTTTGGAGATTTGGGTATCTTGAAGTCCCAACAATTCGATGGCGCTGGTCTGGAATGTCAGCAGCCCTTGTTCGATCAATTGTAAGGCGGCCACTGCCGTGAAGACTTTGGTCATCGAAGCCGTATCAAAGCGCATGTCCAGCGTATTGTCGATTTTCCATGCACGGCTGGCATAACCATAAGCGGCGGCATACAGTTGGTCTGATCCCTGTGTCATTAAGACGACACCAGAAAAGCGATTTTGCTGTTCCCGTTCTTGCAAGTAGGTATGGAGCTTAGCGTTGAAATTCATGATGATATCTTTCGCACAAATACTTCTCTTGTGAACCTTTAAGAACTCTCAATATACTTTATGATCCTATTTTTGTCGATGTCATCGGTTTTGAGGATTTTCTGGTTGCGGAAACCGACCACGACAGGTTATGGTAGAGATGACGATCATCAACAGGAGGCAGACCCATGAGCGCAGCAACCGATTTCGGACAACTGGTGCAGTTGATTCAAGCCGCACGTGGCTTGGAAGCAGGCGGATATTATGGCCTTGCCAAGCTGCTATGGGCATTGGCCTACTCGGCGGAAATCAACGCCTCCAATACGGCAGGCATTCCACGCGGTGCAGCGCTGGATGCAATGATCGTGGAAATTATCAACACCCTCAAAGCCAACAGCACTGATGAGGTCATCGTCAATGCGCTAGAAAAAGGCTTACAGGCTGTGCGTGAAGATCGCACTGTGCCTTACACCGATATTCCTGATGTCTACGTCAGCCGGACACGCGGTGATGTATTCGTAGGTGAGCCGCCCGAACTGACCAGTGGCAATGATCACGCGCTGGCGCTGCGGGCGTTCAAAGGCATCTGGTACTTCGAGCCGCTATCACCCGCCGAAGTACTGGTCGCGCTCCAAAGTAATCCCGATACGATCCAAAAGCAACTGGCCGACCTGACACCTGATCAGCTCTTGATTGCACCGGCCCACAGCGAATGGAATATGCACCAACTCCTATGGCATCTAATGTCGGCGCAGGATTTGCTTGCCGAACGGGTCGATTTGATGCTGACGCAGGATAATCCCAATCTGGCGAGTAAGGCCGTGTGGGCACAAAAAGATCAATCGGACATGTCAACCGGAAGCATACTGGAACACTACCTGGATTCGCGCCACAAACTGATTGATCGGTTAAAGGCGCTGGCGGCTGATGATTGGTGGCGCACCGGCTGGCATGACGAGTTCGGCAAGCAAACGGTTCTGTCGCAGGCTACTTACTTCGCGCGGCACGAGATGTCCCATATGCCACAGTTCGCCCAGATCATCCAGACGGTGGAAGGCTAATGGCAAAAATATGGCAATTTTGGCGAAATTGCCATTTGAATACCGTTTTTGACAAGCTGTTTTCCCTCATCTGATGGCAAAGCTGGCAATTTTGGCATTAGAGGCTGCCGCCGCCAACTTTGCCAAAAACGCTCATCACCAATCTTCGCTCGCAATAGATTAAGGTGTGTGGCAAACAACGGTGGAGGCACGCCTCAACCCTACCATACTATAGATATAATATTCGATATGAGGGGCAAATGGGTTACATTTTGGAAGAACATTTTGTAACTCTTTCGAGGCATCGGCACTAACCCGATTGAGGGAGCAGAATTGTTAAGAGCGTTGGGAAGCAGTTGGAAATTGGTAGCAAAAGTTTGTGAATCTAACCGAAATAACACTTCGTTTTACAAGCTGTAAGGGTAAATTGTTACTTCTTCGATCTCAACAACTTATTAAATATGATATGATTTTAGTTATTCATATTTGTTTTGGGGTGAGATCATGGATAAAAATGAAATCAGAACAAATCTTTCTGAAATAGAAGAGTGGATGTTATCGCGTCCTGATCCTTCTAACTTTAAGACTGATGATGATTTTATGAATTATACGGTAGATATAATGAATTTCACTTTATATCTACTTAAAGTAGGATGCGCGTTAATTCCTAGAGAACAATCTTCTTTCAACGGATACACAAAACGTAGGGCTATTATCATTGGTCACTTAGTTCGCATTACAAAATTATACGAAGGTCTACTTATCCACATTTCAAAGCGACAATTGGAACTGGCAGCGATTTTTAATCGCTTAATATTTGAAAGTGTGATTCGTACTCGATATTTAATGAAGGCAAGAAATAAGTCATTTCAAAATTTTATTCTTATATCATACAGACCTGAAAAAGAAATCTTATCGGACTTAAATTCTAAAGCAGCGACTAGACCTTTAATTCCTATTGAAAAACGTATGAGACGAAAGATTAAAGCGCGTCTCAAAAAAGACAAAATTCCGATCAAAACACTCATGAGTCACAAAACTTGGAATTTAGATGGCAAAGACTTTAGAAATCTTCTTCAGGAAGTGACTGGAAATAATGTCTATGCGTATGGCTTTGGGAGTGCCAGCCACCCTGTTCATGGCGATTGGTATGAAATTAGCTTGTACCATATCAAGCGCGAGGGACGATATTACTATCCCGATTTACGCTATCATGATCCTGATCCCCGAATATGTTGTCCTCTGACAATAATATGTCTCGATTTATTGGAAATGTACTTGAAGTGGAATAGGCTAGACTCGGATATGTATGTTTCTACTATCGTTTCCCAGCTACTTACTATTACTCAACAATTAGATTCAGTTCATGAAAATACAATGGGTGAATAACAATATTAGCGAAATAGCTTCGACACGTCGACGTTTAACCCTTGGACAACATCGACGGTGATGGTACTGCCGAGGCCGTAGGTCGCTAGCGATTGACCGGGGGCATAAACGTCAATCAAATGTTCATCGGGATAAACTTCCCACAGCAAAATACCATTTTGAATATACTTGCGGCGTTTAGCGGCAGGATTCTCGTTGGCTGAGATGACCTCAACAGCCCACAAGGGCGGCACGTTGTCGGGGAATGTCGAGGATACCGGCGTTTGTTTGTAAGCGAAATCGGGGATGAAGCACCAATCATCCAAACAATACTCGCCATCCGCACCTGTGACAAAACAGGGAATGTTGTTAGCATCACAATGGGTGATGACGATGGCTGACAAAAGCATAGGGATTTGGGCGTTCTGTGTGGTGCTTCCCAATTTCTCGATCACCTTCCCATTGATGAACTCTAAGTTACGGGCAGCGTTTTCGGGCAGCAGCGCATAAGCGATGAATTCATCGGTTGTTTTAATCGGCTGCTGAGTTTGAAGCACCATCTCATTTCACCTCATGCTTTTGAGCCATTATAACATCAATATTCTGAGCATCTACGACCTATAATAAGATCACTTTGAGTTGAATGGACGGGTTAAAAATGACCGCGATACAAGACTGTGTACGGTATTTATCGTCGGCGAAACAAATCACGGTACTGACAGGCGCAGGGGTAAGCAAAGAGTCCGGCATCCCTACGTTTCGGGATGCGCTGGACGGCTTATGGGCGCGGTTCGATCCAACACAGTTGGCGACGCCGCAAGCCTTCAAGGCTGATCCGAAATTAGTATGGGACTTCTACGAATACCGACGTGAGTTGATGCGTCCGGCACAGCCTAACCCGGGTCATTATGCGCTGGCGGCCCTACAAAAACGCTGCCCCACGCTGCGGATTATCACCCAAAATGTCGACGATCTGCATGAACGGGCAGGCAGTACGGATGTGATCCGGCTGCATGGCAACATCGCTCATAACAAATGCGCGGCGAACTGTCAGGGTGATCTAACGCTGGTGGACGTGAGCCAGTTGACATGGGATAAAACCAGCGGGCCACCGCCCTGCCCACACTGCGGTCAACCGATCAGACCAGATGTGGTGTGGTTCGGCGAAATGCTGCCACACAAGGCGCTGAAACGTGCTTACGAGCTGCTTAGCCAATGTGATGTGATATTGGTGGTGGGTACATCGGGTCTGGTGTCGCCATCGTCAGAGATGCCGGGGATCGTTAAAGAAAACGGCGGAGTGGTCATCGAGGTTAATCCGGATACCAGCATGATAACGCGCATCGCTACGCTGAAGTTAGAAGGGCCATCAGGTGTGATACTGCCGCAGGTAGTGGCAGCACTAGACTATAACACGTGATTGGCAGAGGCATCTGGATTTAAATGACCTCTGCCTAAATGCGTTTCACCATTAGGCGACAGTATCGGTCGTGCTAGCAGCAGCGGATGCGGCATTTACTGGCACATCAACCTTAGCGGCTGGCTCGTCATGGTCAGCACCTTTTGCCAGCCCTTTGCGGAACTCGGCAATCGCTTTACCCATTTCCCCGCCGATGTTGGCGATGCGACCGGGTCCGAACAACAGCAGCACAATCACCAGTACGATAATCAGTTCACTCGGCCCAATATCCATCTTAAATCTCCCTCGCTGGACATACGACTATGGTGATATTACGCCCATTTAGTTCTTTTGGGATGCACTTATTTACCAAACGCTCACCGCTGGCTCAGAATGGAAAGTCCAGTGAGCAACTACCCGATTAACAACCCTAAAACGGTGGATAACCGTGGGATATAAAGTCCATCACTTACGATAAGCTATACACAAATAAATCCTATTGAGCGAATCCACGTGAAAATTTCCCTCTCCTTCGGCGCGACCGTTTTATCACTTCTCATACTGATATTGACGCCAGATCACTATGCTTCCACCACTGCTGCAAATCCCAACAACATTCAAGCGACTGCCACTGCACAGCCTGATTTGATTTACGTCAGCGCCGTCCAGTGGAGCCATGACGGTACAAAGATTGCTGCCGTTGGCACACGCCTACCCTCGCAACAAGGATATATTCGCGTGTTAGATGTCGAAACGGGAAAAGTGCTGTATGCGCTTGATCCGAACCCCGGTGGTTATACCTCGGTGGCATGGAGTCCTGACGACCGCTTTATCGCGATGGGCAGTTATGACAGTTCCGTTTGGGTGGTCGATTTGGCTGCGGAAAAAGTTGTCGCAGGACTTTTCGGGCATCGCGCAACGGTGACCGATGTGAGTTGGAGTCCTGATGGCAAAAAATTAGTCAGCAGCGGCAATTGGGATGGGTTGACGATTTTATGGGATGTCACTACGTATAAGAAAATCCGTGAAGTTGAAGCGAGTGGTGCATTTCCAGAAGCGGTTGGTTACAGCCCTGACGGTCAACGGATTGCGGTAAGTGGCGAAGCTGGCATTCGTATTTATGACGTGAATGATGCCTCACAAAAGCCCGCGCATTATTTCCAATTTAATGTGAGTGGATTTGCATGGAGCCATGATGGGAGCCGGATTGCGCTTGGAACGTGGTCATTTCCCAGTATCGTTAATCCGAATCAACAGGTTTACGCCAAAATGTACATCATCGACAGCCAAACGGGCGAAACGCTGAATGATTGGGCTACAGAGGATGAAGGGATAACCGGCGTTGTATGGAGTCCAGACGATAAATGGATTGCTGCCGAGAGTATTGATGGCATCATTGAGGTTTGGGATGCTCAAACAGGAAAGACGCTTACGACTTATGGTGCCAATGTAAACCGCGACATTCAATATGCCAAGCATATCAGCTTCAATCTGTCCGGAAACTTGATTGCCTATGGCTACGTCATACCTGCCAACGCCCCACCCAATTACAACTTTACTGAAAACAGTCCACTCTACCAAGCCGTGCAAATGGGGGAGAATGGAATCCGCATTTTTGTTCCACTGCCGTCACTCGAACGGCTCAAAGGCATTATGCGGGACTGTGGGTTAGAGCCAAGCATCAATAATCAAGGGACGACACTCGAGACTATCAATGAATTGGGCCGCATAAGGAACCAAATTATGGATATGAAAAGTGGGCAAATTTCGCCCACCTGCAAAACTGACCTATTAGCTATTACTGAGGTCGTACCCACTCGATAAAAGCCTGCGAATGGATTAATCCAAGCCGCCATAGGGCGCGGTGAAAGCTTCGAATTCCAGCTAAGACTTAGAACCACCAGTGGTATCGGTTGTTTTTGCTGCCCCAAATCAGCAGCGCTATGATGATTAATCCGGTAATGAGTTCATTTGGCCCGATGTGCATGTTGCACCTCTCCCTAACGATTAATCCAAGCCACCGTAGCCAGCGGTAAAGGCTTCAATCTCCGGCATGGTGGGCATGAAATTAGCGCAACCGTGGCGTGTGACGACAATCGCACCACAGGCATTGCCCAGCCGCGCACAGCGGTACAAATCCCAGCCGTTGACGTAGCCATACAGGAAACCGCCGCCGAAGGCATCACCCGCGCCGAGGATGCTGTAAATCTCGACCGGGAAGCCGGGGACATCGACTGGCGTTTTGCCTGCCTCATGAATCCGCGCACCGTTCGAACCGCGCTTCTCGATCAGCAGCTTGGGACCGAGCGCCATCAACCGTTGAATACCGGCCTGTACATCACCCTCGATATGGGTATCGGTTTCGGACTGCGTTTTCTGCATCTGCTCGGTGGCCGTGAGGACAGCCGCATTAATCTCATCTTCGGTGCCGATGACCACATCGACCAGCCGCATCATGGAGCGCACGGCTGCACCAAAGGCGCGCGGATCGTGCCACTGGCCGGGGCGGAAGTCGATGTCGAGAACCACCCTGGCACCGGCATCATGGGCCAGCTCGGCAGCGAACATGGTGGCGCTGCGGCAGGGTTCTTTGGCTAAATTGGTTCCGGCGAACTGAAACACTTTGCAGTCGGTGATGGGCGAAGCCAGCACGTCATCAATCGACATCTGAATATCGGCACAGTCTTCGCGGTAAAACATAATCGGGAATTTGCTAGGAGGCTCGATACCCAAAAGTACCGCGCTGGTGAGGTGTCCTGGTTTACGCGGGATGAAGCGTGTTTCCACCTGCTCATCGTTGAGGAAGTTCAGCACGAAATCGCCGACCGGATCCGCGCCAACAGCCGTCAATAAAGCTGTCTTTAAGCCGAGCCGGTGCGCCCCGACCGAGATATTCAGCGGCGAACCACCGACATAAGCGGCAAAGCTGTTGATGTTGACGAAGGGCGAACCGATGTCATTGGAATAGAGGTCTATCGAACTGCGCCCCATATTGAGCATGTCATACGTTTTGGTCATGGTGTTTTCTTCCGATGCACTAAAAATTTGTGGTGATTGTAACCTTGAAGTGCTTTATCGCCACAGGCCAACGGTAAAGGAGAGCCGTTTGTACAATAAGAATGCTTTGTCGGCTAAAATGGAAGTGTGTTTGCGATCAGATTTAGCTGGAGAAATAATCACATGTCATATGTCGCCCGCTTCAGAAGTTCCGAAGCAGCACAGAATTATATGGCAGCGTATGAAACTACACTGGCTTTGTGGCCTGTCTCACATGAAGGTTTGGATGTCGAGACGCGCTTTGGCAAAACACACATTAACAGTGCAGGATCACCAAGCTCACCGCCTCTGATGCTGATACATGGAGCGCAAACCAGTTCAACTGTTTGGTATCCGAACATTGAAGCCCTAAGTCGTCAATTTCGGGTTTACGCCCCAGATGTTGTCGATCAATCCGGGAAAAGTGTGCCAACGCGAAAACTCCTGAATCGTCAGGACTGTGCTGATTGGCTGTGCGATGTTTTGGATGCTCTCAATATTGAGCATGCGGCCTTAGTAGGACATTCACATGGAGGCTGGCAAGTGCTCAACCTAGCCATCATGGCACCACAACGAATCGATCGCCTAGTACTACTTAGTCCCGCTGGAATAACGCGACTGCGGTGGGAAACCTTCCTACGTATGCTGCCTGCATTTGTTGTTCCTAATAAGCGTACGTTTTACAGAGCCTTTCAATGGAGTACGATCAATCCATTAGATGTCGGACATCCTGAACCAGTGATTGATCAGATGATATTGAGTGGGACATCCTTCAAGGCCCAAGAATTGAGTTTCGGCGTCATTCACGTATTTGATGATGAAGAACTGCGGCAGATTGGCAAACCCATACTTTTATTAGTTGGTGACAAAGAGAAAATCTTTAACCCTAACGTGATGATAGAACGCGCGCAACGCTTGATACCCCAAATAGACGCCAACATCATCCCAAATGCTGCTCATTTGCTACCCATCGACCAATCAGAAGTCGTAAATTCACGAATACTGGCTTTCTTAACCCGATAATTCCATTATCCGCATTGCAAAGATGTCTGCTCAGCCCAAATAGGACATGAGCAGACACAACGTTAGCGACGAACAAAACAATACGGAGTGATCAGTATCGACAACTCTCACGGCAAGTCGATGGCGCACTGACCATCGCTAGGCTTGCAAGCCGCTACCTGTGTGCCGTTGTACGACACGATGAAATCAGTCTGCGTCCAGAACAATTTAGGTGATGCCAGGTTAATGATGCTGCGCGTCCATTTACAGGTGGACGGAATAGGCACATCGGCTGTCGATAACTGTGCAGCGAGGCAGTGCGACGGTGGGAAGGCGGCAGCCGGAAAATCCGCCAACTTCGCCCAGAGCGGTGTACCCAGCGTAACCCCGCCGCCAAGCAGCGAAAGGCCCGTCAAATCAAGGGCATTCTTGCTTACATTTCGCAAGAACAGCGCGTTGGCATCATAGGTCAATAACACATCCGCCCTGGATGGATCGACAGTCGGAACGGCAGCAACAGTGGGTACAACAGCAGGAACGGTCGCGGTCACATCCGGCGCGCGCGTGGAGACAATTTCGGTGGGTTTGGCAGCGGCTACGCCGGGAGTCGGCGTCGGGGCAATCACCGCACTGGTTGGAGCAGCAACGGCTGGCCCGGTCGTAAACGGTCCGCGATTGATGCTGGTTTTAATCTCGTTCGTGCCATTGATATAAACCACCTGCACACTATCGGCTGATAAGCCATCAGGAAGCGAGATACTGGGCGTCCAATTCGCCACATCAGTCAAAGGATTGCCTGAAATATCCAGGAGGCGCACTTTCGTCCCACCTTTGATCTTGGCATACCGTGAATTCTCATCCGTCAGCCACAGGCGTTTGCCATCATCACTGGGCACTACAGGCAGCACACCCGGTCGTGCACCGAAATCCATAATGTAGAAATAACCACCACCCTTCATAGGCAGCGCCGCCACACCGACTTCGCGGTAAGTCGCACTCAGCGCCGCTTTGGCATGAATGGCGGATTCGTGCCAGAACTTCATGACGAATTTAGCGCTTCCGACACCTGCATTTTCGCCGACTTCGATATGAGCCGGATTGTTGTCATAGATCGGCCAACCCGCTGCCGCCGCACGATCACGCGGATTACGCAGTTTGGCGTCGAGATGATATTGTGACTCGTCCTCAATAATGAGGGCGTTTGGGAACACATAAGTGGCCTGTGCCGTCGCAAGTGCTTCCAGGGTCGGATTGACCGTCAGCGGCCATAATCCACTTTCGATGCGCCATGTATTCACCTGTGCGAGAATATCGGCTGCTTTAGTAGGATCATTTTCAGGCTGCTGCGCCAATGTGATTTGTGGCAGATATGCCAAACTCAACACCGCGCTGGCAAAGAGAGCAAACCGCAGAATTAATTTAGCAATAGGATGTGAATAAAAAGACATTATACTTCCCTTATTCTAACAACTTCTTTATCCATAATATGCAAATTAATTTCATGATGCAAAGTTTGTTCATGAAATTAGCACGAATTTTTATCCGCCCCAGGCTAAGTTGTGTACCATTCACATGGTGCTACCCTCTGACTTTTAGTTGAATTACAATATCTATAGTAGCTTCGTACTTAAATTGCTTTAACTGCATTTCCCCTTCACTCCCTCACTGTTCCCACCGAAATGTTGTTGATTTTCTTTACAAAAGGAGCCTTGTTATGCGTCAGAAATGGATATTGTTCATTCTATTGGCATGTCTATTGAGTACCTTTGCAATGGCCGTACCTACCTTCGCAGCCGATCCAAAGCCGGTCATCATCGATACAGACATGACCACCGATGATTTTATGGCGATAGTCTACATTTTGAATGAGCCTAGTTTTTCAGTAAAGGCCATTACGGTTACCGGTACCGGTTGGTCATATTGCGATGCTGGCGTACAGGTCGCATTGGGGATGCTGGCAATGACCCACTATGGCGATGTTCCAGTAAGCTGCTGGAAAGATACCCCCTGGCTGGGCGGCGATAATCCCGTCAATCCCGATTACCGCACATCGATGAAAAGCATAGAGGCTTTGAATCTGCCCGAAGGTGGCAAGGCCGCTGATGTGGATGCGGTTCAGCTATTCACCCAAACGGTACAAGCCGCGCCGGATAAAATTTCAGTGCTGGCACTTGGCCCGCTCACCAATCTGGCTGAAGCCTTCACCAAAACACCTGCCCTCATCGACAAAATTGAGCGCATCACGATCATGGGCGGCGCTGTCGACGTCCCCGGTTCTACGGTGAGTGAAATTAACAAGACAGCCGAGTGGAATATTTACTGCGACCCGCCCGCCGCACATATGGTCTTCGAGTCGGGTGTGCCGATCACCTTGGTGGCACTAGATGCCAGCAATGATGTGCTCGTAACCACCATGTTCCTATCCAAATTGGAGGCTAATCAAAAAACAGCGGCAGCCAAGTTCTTGCTCACAGCGCTCAACGGCAGCATGGATTTTATCAAATCGGGCGGCTATTATTTCTGGGACCCGCTGGCCGCCGCAGTAATGGCTGATCCCAAATTGGTCACTCACACCGAGCGCAGTGTCAGCGTAGTCGATATACCCGGGCGTGAATATGGACGTACGAAGCCGGTCGGTAACGGGCCGCGCATTGATGTGGTCACCAAGCCCGATGCCAAGACCTTCGAACAGAGTCTAATCGATCATTGGAACGCCGGAGCATAAGCAGCCCCAGATTTCTAAACATCAACGCCGTACCCGGTTGAGTACGGCGTTTTTATTTCAAAATCTTAATACACGAAACACGTTTAATCGATCAAGATTGAAGTAACAGAATGATCAACCGGGCATATTTTGACTTTATCCAGTAATAGCGGAAAACAGGCACAGCTCGATCTCCGGTCTATATGGCAGAACACTGCCTCAAGCTATTGGTTTCTGGAATGCACTACTCGCTAAAGCACCCCAATACAAAAAGGATACCCGACTCAATGACTAAACTTCACGTTGTACAACAAGGCAGCGGGCCAAAAATTCTCTTCATTCACGGTGGCGAGGAAGCGGGCGGTGCGACCGCATTTGCTGCTCAAGCACCGCTGGCGACATCCTATACCCTCATACTGCCCGACCTGCCCGGTCACGGACAAACTCCACTCGAAGGGATGGTCGACGTCGAACGTGATGCTGGATTGGTCACTGAACTGTTGACCGAGCCAATGCATCTCCTCGGGCATTCTTTCGGGGGCGGTGTGGCACTCCGTGTTACAGCCAACCGACCGGAAATGGTTCGCTCATTAACGCTCATCGAACCGAATGCACTGGATATCGCAATAGATGATCCGGAAGTGATGACAATGTTGATGGAATTAGTACAGGCCATCCAGATTTCTGATTTACGGGAGCGTGTAATTCGTTTCGCAGAGGCGCTCGGCATCCAAAAAATATGGCCGGACCCGTTGCCTGAAACCTATCGCCAACTGTCAGAAAATCTGCCGTTGATGACCAGACCAAATCCCAACAGTTTAAGTTCACAACAACTCGCAGATAAGGTCACGGCGGGAGGTATTCCAACGCTCGTGATTTCAGGCGGGCATCGCACTGCGTGGGAACATATCTGTGATCGTATTGCTACAGCGCTCAAGGCACAACGCGCGGTCGTCACAGGGTTTGGTCATGCGCCACAACTTAATGCGCAGGACTTTAATGCCTGTGTGGAACAATTCTGGGCGCAGATCCCCTAAAGTGTGCTGGTACTTCATCCTTTGAGTGGTTATTTAGGACACGGGTTCACCTCGAATGACTGCCGTATCTGCATGACCACTCAAAATGAAGGTGGCCTCACATCACTTTGACGACTTAAGGAAGGCTAGCTGGAAGCGTCTGCTTGAGTGTTTCTGCCACACTTGCATCAATGCGGCAGATGGTTTCGACGGCCTCATCATATGTCCCTACCGAGCGATATTTCGCGCCGAGAAAAACAGTCGCGATTTGCCCTGCGAAGCGCATCATGACGCTGTTGCTAATCATGATGATCCAACCGCCGTTAGGATGATCTTTTAAAATGCTTAGTTCGTGAACCGGCTCACGGATATTCCTGGGCATTTGGGTGATACCGCTCATATCCCACACCACCTGTACAGGCGCAGTACCCGCATCAATCATGGCTTTGACGGATGGTACCACTTGTCGAAGTGTTTCCAGATTATATTCACCGGCTATTTGAAGATGAAGGACGCGCTTCTCGACCAGCCAATTCAACTTATAATCCAACATAGAACATTTTCCACAAAACCCTAATGATTTCCTTTTTATAGCATAGCGCACTTTCATTCCTCTAAGTATGGAGATTGATTCTAGAGTAGTTTGCTATCACTCACAGGCTGCTGCACACCATAAGACTTGTAAGATACTGTTTCTTTATCTCTATGCATACTTAACAAAGAATTAGTTTTTAGTTAAATTCATTTACACATTTAGTTTAATATCAATATATAATCCAAACATAATTATTTAATTTGTTAATAATTTATGAATTCATGTTCCAAACTTGTATTATTAATTACTTAACTCATGTAGGTTTACAGGCTAAATCCTAACCATTCCTCCCTCAAATTAGAGAAACTGCCTCCACAAATTCTAGCAGCGCAAACCCTAGATTCGCAAACTTTATTCTGCTGTTACCCAGCTTGTGACATTTTATTACATTCGTCACTTGTGGGTGAAGTTTGCAAGCACTATATTCAGGCACAAATGTTTATGTGAAAAAATACACAAATCATAAAGCAGTGTTTACCCATCGGATCAGATCTTAGAAATATCCAAAAATAAATATTTTTGTAGTATGCGCTAATTAATCCTCGTCCTCTTTGAAAGGCTAACAATTCATGTCTAGGGGTAAAGTTCTTGTAACCGGCGGTGCCGGTTTTATCGGCTCGTATGTCGTTGATCTGTTGTTGACGAAAGGATTTGACGTTCGCATTCTAGATAATCTAGAACCACAAGTTCATGCTGATGAGCCTACCGATAGTGATGGGTGGCCTCTCTATGCGAACTCAGAAGCCGAAAAAGTATATGGTGATATCCGTGATAAAGACACGGTTGTCAAATGCCTACACGGTATAACACATGTTGCCCATCTTGCCGCATTGGTTGGTGTTGGGCAAAGTATGGTACAAATCGCACGCTACACTGATACTAATGAGCGGGGCGGAGCAGTAGTGCTCGAAGCAATTAAAGAAAACAACAATATCCAGCGAATGGTAGTGGCTTCATCTATTTCGATCTATGGAGAGGGTTATTACACTCTACCCGATGGTAGTTTAGTTGCTCCTCGAGAACGTACTGCTGAACAGCTCGCTGCTCATGAATGGGAACCCATTTGTAACGGGCATCCCCTTCAGCCTGCGCCCACCACCGAAGATAAGCCCCTTAATCCAACATCTGTTTACGCAATAAACAAAGAAGTTCACGAACAAATGTTTCTGGTACTGGGCAAAGCTTTGAACATCCCTACTATGGCCTTGCGATTCTTTAATGCCTATGGACCGCGTCAATCGCTTTCGAATCCTTATACGGGTGTCGCGGCCATTTTCGCATCACGGTTGATGAATAATCAATCGCCATTTATATACGAGGATGGTCAACAAAGACGCGACTTCATTCATGTGTCCGATGTTGCACGTGCCGTTGTTGCAGCACTGGATTCGAGCTTACCTATTTGGAAGCCTTATAATGTGGGAACAGGGTCGTACGTAACCATAGCCTACATTGCAAAATGCTTAGCCACACTCCTTGGCAAAGACATTGAGCCAACTTTTACGGGCCAATATAGGGTGGGTGATATTCGTCATTGTTACTCTGACAGTAGTCAGATTTATAGGGATTTAGGGTTCAAAGCACAGATGAGTTTTGAAGACGGGATGCAAGATTTGGTAGGTTGGCTTGCTGATCAAACTGCAGTAGACCGTGTAAGCGAAAGTATGCAACTTCTTAGTAGCAGCGGAATGCTGAAATAGACGAGTGGTATTTCATGAAACCTATCATTGATCCTCACATACTAAGTACACTTTATGTGTTTAGTCAGATTTTGTTCGCCCTCGGATTCTTGACAATGTTATATTTCTTTACGAGAAGTGTGAACTGGGTCGACACATCCCGTGCATATAACGTCTCACCAAGCACATATCCCAAGATCATTCTGTTTTACCCAGTCTTGCGCGAAGCCGAAGATACGATGCGTACCACCATGCTGGGACTATCGAAAATGGACTACCCGAAAGATAAATTTCGGATTATCGCCATACCCAACTGGAATGATACGCCGACAATTGCCAGTATTAAACAACTGATGTCCGAATTTTCATTTTTAGAGTTGATAGTAACGCCCCCAACCACAGATCCAAATTGGGGGGCAGTTTGGCGAAGCTGGGAGAAAAACCCAAAAGCCTATTGGTGGCATCAAGGCAAATACGCCCATGTGAAGGATTTACCCCCTAAAAAAACACGACAGATGCTTTATGCATTCTATAAAATTGTCGAAAAAGAAGGTGACGATTGGGTACTGGATTATATTGATGCCGACAGTGTGCCACCCACAGATCACTTTCTATCCGCCGCTGCCGGTTTACAAACATATGATGTACTTCAAAGCACAAATGTGGCGGGCAATTTACTCGATACCTGGTCAGCGTCTTTTCATTCAATGGATCACATGTGCTGGGATGGATTGATCTATCCGCATTTAAGTGCAAACGGAAAACACCCTTTCTGGGTGCTGGGGAAAGGGTTATTCTTTCGCGCTCATGACCTTGTTGAAGTTGGCAGTTTTCATCCTTGGATAACGATTGAAGATCCTGAAATCGGTATGCGTTTGTGGACAAATGGTAAACGGATAGGCATTATTGCCAATCCTCTTATTGAAGAAGTGCCAGTAACTTTTAGTCGGGGAATCACACAACGTAAACGCTGGACATGCGGGTTTTACCAATCCTTAAGTTCGCCACTTACCAGTATGGGAATGTCTTTCCAGCAGCGACAACTCGCCCGCATGAACTTAATACCCTGTTTATCACTTACGACCTTGGGTATCGGGTTACCAACCAGCCTGTGGGCATTTATCACATGGTTACAAGGCACAAACAGCTTTTCGCTTGCTGTAAACATTCTATCGGTACTAAACATTATAGCCTACCTAATTTTGATGAGTATCATCTATAGATCAACGTGGAAGCGCACCGCGCTAGTACTCAATCGAACCCAAGATCGTTTGCACTATATACTCCGGGTAAATCCTGTTTTCATGTGGGTTTATTGGATGATTTGGATTATTCCGATCGTCAAGGGGATTAACATGTTTATATTTGATCTTGGTAAAATATGGGAGCGCACTTTAAAGGAAGATCGGAATAAACACCTCGTTCGGGAAAAATTAGCTGATGTGCATGCTATAGCTGGACAAGGAAATTGGCTCATGCTTGATACAAGCGAAACGCAAGAGTCAGAAATTGTCTCGCCAATCTATACTGGTGCGACTACTCCCGCTCCTATCATCAGTGGGCTGAATAATTGGCTGATTTTCAGTACTAAGCAAGCTACAACCAATGAAGTTGTTTCGAATCCATCTGCTGAATCATCAAATGTAAACAATAAAGCCAGCTAATAAAACTCCATCTATTGGGGAACATAACTATTGCGTTCCCCTCTTCATTAAACCCCATTTGCATAATTAGGTATTTTGTTATACTTCCAAAAAAGTGGATTTCCTTGTAACTTCCAACTTCTTTACCTGCGCGTTATACTCATCTCCGTACTATTAATGAAATTATTTGAGGAGCCCTGTATGTCTGACTCACCGGAAGTTCGCGACCAGATTTCCAAGCTGAATGCTCGCAGCCGCACGTTGGTCGCCGGTAATGACCGCGCTGCCGCCCGCGCTATGCTCAAAGCTATCGGCCTGACGGATGCCGATCTCGCCAAGCCATTGATCGGTATCGCCAACACATGGACGGAAGTTGGCCCATGCAATTTTCATCTGCGCCGTCTCGCCCACAAACTCAAGGAAGGCATCCGCGCGGCGGGTGGCACGCCGTTCGAGTTCAACACCGTGAGCATTTCTGACGGTATTACGATGGGTACGGAAGGCATGAAAGCCTCGCTCATCAGCCGTGAAATGATTGCCGACAGTATCGAATTGATCGGACGCGCTAATTATTTCGATGCGGTGATTGCCCTGGCTGCCTGTGATAAAACCATGCCCGGTGCGATTATGGCGCTCATCCGCTTGGATGTACCGTCAGTCATGCTGTACGGCGGCTCGATTATGCCCGGTAATTTGCGTGGCAAAGACCTAACGGTACAAAGTGTATTCGAGGCTGCGGGCGCATTCGCGGCTGGCAAGATTAGCAGCGAAGAATTCAAAGAAGTTGAAGATGCGGCCTGCCCCGGCCCTGGTGCCTGCGGTGGACAATTCACTGCCAATACGATGGGCATTGTTGGCGAAATCATGGGCATCTGCCCGATGGGTTACGCTGACATCCCCGCGATGGATGATCAAAAAGATAACGTGTCCTACAAAGTAGGTGAACTCATCCTCAATATGATCGAGAATGACATTCGCCCCAGCAAATTGGTAACGCGTGCCTCGCTTGAAAATGCGATTGCAGCGGTGGCGACGACCGGCGGATCGACCAACGGCGTCTTGCATACGCTGGCCTTCGCTCGTGAGGCAGGCATCCCCTTTACGCTGGATGACATCGAAGCCATCAGCAAACGTACGCCGCTGATCGCTGATATGCTGCCAACCGGTAAATACACCGCCGTTGACGCGCATAAGGCCGGTGGCAACCGCCTGATCGCCAAGCGTCTGGTGGATGGTGGTTATGTGGATGGCGGCGCACTAACTGTTACCGGCAAGACGCTGGCTCAAGAAGCGGCAAGCGCTGTCGAAACCCCCGGTCAAAAAGTCATCCGCAATTGGGACAATGCAATCAGTCAAGAAGGCGGCCTGCACATTCTGAAAGGCAACCTCGCCCCGCGTGGCAGCGTCATCAAACTCAAGGGAGATGAACCGCGTTTGCACACTGGCCCTGCCCGTATCTTCAACCGTGAAGAAGATGCGATGGCGGCTGTACAGGCACAGCACATCGTGGCGGGCGATGTGGTCATCATCCGCTATGAAGGACCTGTTGGCGGCCCCGGTATGCGTGAAATGCTCGGCGTGACAGCCGCCATCACCGGACAAGGCTTAGGCCGTGATGTGATGCTCATCACGGACGGACGTTTTAGTGGTGCCACACGCGGCATGTGCATCGGTCACGTTGCGCCAGAAGCCATGCTCGGCGGCCCGATTGGTTTGCTGCAAGAGGGTGACATCATCACCATTGATATTGATGCGCGTACGGTCAATGTCGAACTCAGTGCTGCCGAACTCGAAAAGCGTGCTGCCGCCTGGACGCCACCCAAACCTCATTACACCAGCGGCGTGATGGCGAAATACGCCCGCACGGCTTATCAGGCTGACGATGGCGCAGCCACCAACGTCGTTAGCTGACTCAATTAGCTGTAAATTCCACACTAAAGACCTCTACCTGCGAAGTGTAGAGGTCTTTTAAATTAAGTAAATTATCATTGACTGCTGTTAATATTTCCAATAGGCTTGTAATGTGATGCCGCCGCCGAGGGATAATTGAATGATTCTATTAGATTGGGATAACCCGCAAAGAACGATCATCCGTTATACCTTCGAAGATCCCTGGACGTGGGAAGATTACTACGCCACCAATATCAAACGGGATCAGATGTTTAGTTCTACTGATCAAGTCATCGACATCATTCTCGATTTCAGACTAGGAAAGCATATACCCCCTCAGGCGGTGACACATTTCCGTAAAGCGGCTTCTTGGGATAGTCCCCAACGGGGCGTGGTCGTTGTGATCGGGGTGAACGTGATATTGCAAGCTCTGGCGAATATTATGATCAATGTGTATCCGCAAGCGGCCAGCAAAGCGCCCCGTCCTGCCAGGGATTTAGACGATGCGCGCCGGATGATCTGGGAAATCCGGCTCAAGCGAGAAAAAACACACCTGACGTCATAAACAAATGTCCCGGCTGGACTAGCTAAGGCCTTTTAATGAACTTCGTTCTTGAGGCTTATGATTTCAACGAAGCCGCGATATTTAATGCCCAACTCTTAATCACTGTCCAGTCGCGATAGTCGCCGACCGGGGCCCTAAATTCTTTTACAATCTGCTTTTCAGCAAAATTAAGTTTGTCCATATTGATGGCGCCGTGAAAAAGGGTGATGGCGCGGGGCTGGATACGATACACACATGATTCGAGTGCTGCCGGAAAACGCCAGCCATTCATCAATGTAACCGGATCATCTTTACCTATGGGACCGCTGGAAAAAAGCCAAACGGGCATCTTTGCCAATGACGCTTCGTTTTCTTCCAGAAATGTGACCGCTTCTTTGCGCCAACGCTTATCATAAACAGCGCTGCCTAGCACCACCGCAGAAAATTGAGTCAGGTCAAAGACCTGGGCAGCAGGCATGACGTTAACACTTAGTCCGACCTCCCGTAAAACCCCGCCAATTTTATTGGCAATCTCCGCTGTCGACCCATATTTGCTGGCATAGGCCACAAGAATTCGCGATGTCATGTCACGCCCTTACTTGTGAAAATCACCCACTTCACTATTTTATGAGCACCCTGACCTTATTATGGAGCGTTTGTACAGAATTACGCAGTGAGTTCCATCATAGAACTAGCGTTATCTTCAACTGTAATAAAAATGTACAGTAAATGTAATCAGACTCTAAACGGTTTTATTGATGACTTAAGCTACGACCTAACAGTGCTCTGAAATGCCTTATAAACAAAACACCCCGATTGGATAATCAGGGTGTCTTAACAAGCAATGTGAGGCAGATTGATTATTCAGCGACTTCGGGTCGCAGGGCAGCCGCAATACTCACGGCCCAGTTGTTAATCGCACCCCAATCCCGGAAATCGCCAACCGGAGAACTAAATTCTTTTGCAATCTGCTTTTCTACAAAAGTCAGCTTATCCATACTCAGCACGCCGTGAAACAGGGCTAGATCACGCGCATGAATATGATCAGCAATCGGCAGTTGTGCGTTCGGGAAATGCCAACCCTGAGCCAGAACAGCCGGATCGCCCTCGCCCATCGGGCCGCTGGAAAATAACCATACCGGAATCCTGGTCAACGAAGCCTTATAATCTTCAAGGAACTTCACCGCTTCTTGACGCCATGTGCCTGCATAAACAGCACTACCCAATACGACCGCATCGTAGGGTGTCAGATCAGTTACTTTTTCAGCCGCGACGACATCAACCTTCAGGCCAGCCGTAGTCAGAACATCACCGACTTTTCTGGCAATTTCCATCGTTGAACCATATTTGCTGGCATAAGCCACCAAGATTCGAATTGACATTTAACAGCCTCTTTTTGCGGAAGTTACTATCCGCAACTTATTTCTACACACTAAGATTATTATCTGACTCTAGCGTTATAGCGGACAGTGAACTACATCACCTAAATGGCATTATCTTTAACGGGAACAAAAAAGAGGCACATCAACCGGATATGCCTCTCAAAAAGTTTGCGTTTACAGCGCGGTTTAGTTGGCTAATCAGACCAGCGCGACACACTCGATTTCGACCAGCGCACCCGCGCGTGGCAAGACCGCTTGTACCGTCGAACGCGCCGGAGGATTATCACCGAAGAATGTGGCGTAGACACCGTTCATCTCGGCAAAAGCGTTCACGTCGCTCAGGAAGACGGTCGTCTTGACGATCTTATCCATGCTGCTGCCGCCCGCTTCCAAAATCGCTTTGACGTTATTCAGCACCTGCGCGGTCTGCTCTTTGATGCCACCTGCCACAAAATCTTTAGTACCCGGCACGACAGCAATTTGCCCCGCTACGAATAGAAAGCCGTTGGCGACGATCCCCTGCGAATACGGTCCCGATGCACCCGGCGCTTTGTCAGTTGCAACAACTTGTTTGCTCATCAGTTATCCCTCAAATAGCACGACTAAAACGAGTAGTGGGTTATTGTACCGCGTTTTAGCCTGCATAATCACAATCCAATCGCCGTTGTTTATGGGTTGTAACTCACATCCAACACGGTAAAATCTGACCAACATTTTAAGGAAATCTGTACAATGACAAACGACAAGCCGAAGCCGCCTGATCTTGACCTGATTCAAATGGTGCAGCAGGCACGTATGCTGCATGACCGTGAGGCTGTACCATCTAATATGAGCGCCATTTATTGGATCGAGTCCAAGCCCTTAACCCCTATGCCGGATCTCACCCCACGCGCGGGCGAATGGCACATCGAGACGACTGTCGCAGAGGTGGATGATCTTTGGTTGAAGATCCGCGAGGCAACCGAACGCGGTCTTTTGGGCTACAAATCCAAAGTCTCGACATCCCCCGCCAAAGGACAATCAAACGCATCGGCGCGGCTCATCGTCGTCCGAACTTACGATGCTGATGACTCAGCCGATGTCTTACGCATCCAAACCGTTCTGCGCGAAATGGGAATGACCGTCACAGGCTATGAACGGATTGCCGAAAGTTAGAAATTAAAGCTGGAAGCGACGCCATGCTTCAGTAGAATGGTGCGATAAACACTATTCGACATAAAGAGGAAATCATGTTGAGAATAAAACCGATAACGATTGTTCTGGCTGTGCTGCTGGCCTTAGGCCTGCTGGTCGCTGTTGTCTCCGCACAAACGGCAACGCCGACCGCTGCCAACATGGATAAAGCCGTCCCTGCTCATTTTGGTGAGTTAATCAGCGCTGCCCAATCCGGTGGCAAAGCAGTCACCTTTGACTTTGTTGTGCCGCTGGTGACAGGCGAACGGGTCTGGACTTTACCGGACGACAGCGCCAAGCGCAGTATCTCGACCGTTGGTGCGGATTACGTTTGCTTCAGCGAACCCTGGAATGCTGGCAGCCGCGAACGCTGCACCGCCTTCAGCAACATTTCCAGCATCACCTTTCTAAAATAATCGTATCAAAGGACACGCAAGGATGCCCATCCGAACGCCGCTTGAGCCTGTCATCGTGACCGATCTATTCCCTGATATTCGCCTCGAACTTACGCACGTATTGGAATCCCTTACCGACGAGCAGTGGGAATATCCGACCGTTTGCACAGGCTGGAACGTGCGTGATGTGGCGCTGCATTTACTTGGCACACGGATCGGTTTGCTCTCCGGAATGCGTGACCATGATGGGCAGTGGTTCAAGGTCGATGATTTTCAAGAACTGGTCGATCTTATCAACGCCCAAAATGAGTTATGGGTCAAAGCGGCCCGCCGCATCAGCCGCCGTCTGTTGATTTCGCTGTTGAGCATCACCAACGAGCAGATCATCACCTACCTAAATACCCTTAATCCGCTGGATGTGGGCGGAGGCATTGGCTGGACAGGCAACAATACTGATCCGATTTGGATGCACATCGCCCGCGAACTCACCGAACAATGGATGCACCACCAACACATCTGCGACGCAGCCGAAATCACAAGTCTAAAAGAAGCGCGCTTCGTGCATCCTGTCCTCAGCACCTTTGTTTACGCGCTGCCCCAAACGTATCACGATACCAGCGCACCCATAGACACGCTCGTCAAACTGGACATAACAGGCGAAGGTGGCGGTACATGGCATCTTGTCCGTGAAGCTGACAGTTGGCATCTTTACAGTGATACCGACCTTACGCCCACCACCACCATTTCGATTGATACGGATACGGCATGGCGCTTATTCACCAAAGGTCTGGAGGCGGAGACGATCCGCCAGCGTGCCGATGTTGAAGGCGACAGATCATTATTCGAAGTCTTGCTCCAAACCGTCGCCATCATCGCCTGATTGATGTTATTTCGTTTCTTATTCTGCTGGTTGATAATTCATTACGACCACGCCAGTGCTAAAGCTCTTTGACTCAATCAGCTTTAGCTTCGCTGTAGTGTCTTCGTTAAAGAATCGCTTACCACTCCCCAATACCAGTGGATAAACCAATATGTGATACTCATCAACCAGATTATGCTGCATCAAGGTTTGCATCAGCGTCGCGCTGCCCGCCACCAGTATATCTTTTCCGGGCTGCTGTTTGAGCCTGGTCACTTCTTCTGCGACATTCGCTTTAATCTGGTGCGACCCATCCCAATCCAGCTTCTTTAGCGTGGTAGAGACTACATATTTGGGAATCTTGTTCATGTAGTCGGCAAATTCACCTGTCCGAGTCGGCCACGCAGCGGCAAAAACATCATAGGTCGCGCGTCCCAATAAATGCGCGCCGCTCGCAAATAACTCCTCCGTTTTGAACTTCATGAATTCGTCATTATTGTATGGGAATGACCACTTCTCCGGCGCTTCCATCACGCCATCCAGGGATAGGAATTGGGCCACGACCAATTTGCTCATATCGTCCTCCTCAGCTTGTTATCTTATGGGCATCATAACCTCACCAAAGGCGACTGTCTTGTACACAAGCGACACCTGACCTATGGGGATCTAGTTCATCCGGTAATTTTCGTCGTAACTTTTTCTGAACTATAATGAACCCTAAACCGTTCTGCATACAGGAGGACATTATGCACCCTGTAGCACCATCGCATCCGGTCTTACCCACGCTCTTCGATGTCCCTTATCTGCATTTTGTCGTCACGGCAATGGAAGTTGGCAATAGTCCTGCACTGGCCTGGGTCGATGACACTCATATGCCTAATTCCGCGCTCATTTGGGACAAAACCCACAGTCTCTACTTTGGTGGTGATGCCCATAACCCGACCTTCAACGCCACTCTACGTGATTTTCTGGTTGACAGCCTGATTGCCGAAGCCCGCCAGCGCACCTTTGGCCTCTTAAAACTCTACTTTGCCAATGATGATTGGCGTACCCAAGCCGCTGATCTCTTATCCGATATTGAGATTCAGCATCACGCGCGTATCCTTTCTCGTTTAAACCCGCAGGCCGATCTTTCTCAAGCGCCCAGACTCCCAGCGCATATGCGCCTGGAGATCATTGATAACGACCTGCTCCAAAACTTGTCGCTTCCGGGTATCGATGCCCTCATACACGAAATCGAAGCCTGCTGGACTTCACAGGAACATTTCGTCGATCAAGCCTTCGGCTACTGCATCATTGAGGATACGCATGGCATTGTCTCATGGTGTACTGCCGAATACTTCAGCCCCGGTGTGTGTGGCATTGGCATCGAAACCCTGGAGCAGTATCAGCGGCGAGGCCTTGCGACCATCACCGCCCGTGCCTTTGCCCAGCACGCCAACCGTCTTGGCTGGCAGGTCAATTGGGATTGTTGGCTGAAAAATAGGCCCTCCGTCCGCGTGGCCGAAAAGGTCGGATTCGAAAAAGTCGCCGACTATGACATCAGCATGATCGTATTGAGTTAAGGCACTACTATTCCACTGAGCATCCTCTCAGCCTGTGTTGATCGAACTTCGCGTATAATCAAATGATTGTGAAGGTTGGAACAAGGATACGCGTGTATGTGGCGTTGGATTGTGCTGGCATTAGGGGCAATTCTCATAGTGGTCTTTGGCTTCAGTTTGGTCGGCACCAATGCGGGCGGCAGCGTAGACGCGTCTACACAGTTCGCCAGTGTCGCCTCAGATACTACTGGCTATACCCGCGCCATCGAACCCCGTACATGGAACTTTCCACAGGACTTCGGCGCACATCCCGACTTTCAAACCGAGTGGTGGTATTACACCGGCAACGTCACCACATCTGATGGACACCGTTTCGGCTACCAATTCACGATCTTCCGCCGTGCCATCCAGCCGCCGGATAAGACCGTCGCCAGCACTTCCGAGTGGCGCAGCAACCAGATCTATATGGCGCATTTCGCTGTCTCGGACATTGGCGGCGGGCAGTATTATCATGTGCAGCGGTTTAGCCGTGCGGGTGCGGATTTAGCTGGTGCGACTGTCGATCCAAATTACCATGTCTGGATTGAAGACTGGCAGATCAACGCTACCGACGCCGCTGCTAAAAACACCACCATCAAAGCGGATGCCGGTCAATTCGCCGTCGATCTCAACCTTGAGCAGATCAAACCACCCGCGCTGCAAGGACAAAATGGGCTTAGCCCCAAGAGCAACGAACCGGGCAACGCCAGCTATTATTATTCTCTCACACGCCTGATGACCAACGGCAGCATCCGTATCAATGACCAAACCTTTACGGTCAGCGGCACGACATGGAAAGATCACGAATTCAGCACCAGCGCCCTCGGTACGACCGCACAAGGTTGGGATTGGTTCGGCCTCCAACTCGACGACAACCGTGAACTGATGCTTGGTCAAATACGCTTGCAAAATGGCGGGCATGAACCAGCCTTCGGTGGCATACTGGTGCAACCCGACGGCACAACCCGTTACCTGAAAAGCACCGACTTCACGCTGGAAGTCACTGACCAGTGGAAAAGTCCGCACAACAACGCCACCTATCCGGCAGGCTGGAACATTACCGTCCATACGGGTGACGCGCAGACGCTAAAAATCAGTCTGAAGCCCCTACTCGCCGATCAAGAATTACACGGAAGCGGCAATGTCGATTATTGGGAAGGCGCTGTACAAATCAGTGGTGATCAAACCGGCTATGGCTACGCCGAACTCACCGGTTACGTCCAGGCCATGACCGGAAGATTCTAGCCGCTTGTCTCGTCCGAGATACAGGCATAACAGAACCAAATTAGTAGATCAACCTTTTTCTGGAGAATCCAAATATGAATATCGCAATATTAGGCACAGGCAATATCGGCAGTACCCTTGGAGCCAAGTGGGGCGCGGCTGGTCACACGATCTATTTCGGTTCGCGTGATCCTCAAAAGCCCGAACTACAAACCCTGATCAAAGGGATTGGCGACAACGCCCACGCCACCACGTTTGCACAGGCTATCGCCCCGGCAGACGTTATCCTTTTTGCAGTTCCCGGCAACGCGATGGATGAAATGATCACCGCAAACGCCCGCATCCTGGATGGCAAAATCCTGATTGACGCCGCTAACAAAATTACGTCGCCGGTTATGAACAGCTTCTCTACTTTTAACACACATACCCCGACCGCCAAGATCTACCGCGCCTTTAACAATTATGGCTGGGAAAATTTTGAGAACGCCGAGTTTGGCTCGGATACCGCCGATCTCTTCTACTGCGGAACCGATTGGGCAGCATCCCTCACATCCATTGAACAACTCATTAAAGATGTCGGTCTCAATCCCGTTTACCTGGGTGGTCCGGAACAGGTGCCTGTAGTCGATAGCATCCTCAGACTATGGTTCGCCCTGTCCAGCGCTCAAAAGAAGGGCCGCCATCTGGCCTTCAAAATGCTTGTCTAGCTTGAGGGAAGCAACGGGAAAAATGACCGGATTTCCGCCCGTAGGTTAATCGTCGGTCAGGTGTACGGAAACCATAAATGAGCGTGCGCTAAAACCATGCTACGCTGAGTGAAATTCGCTTCTGATAGGGGGACTTTCACTCATGCGCCGCATCTTGTTTGGCTTATTTTTAATCCTCATGCTTATCCCTGCGCTGGCAGCCGCACAGGATTTTCCACCACAGGTTCAAAAAGCACTGGATGATCTCAATCAGCGGCTTGGTTTAGAACTCACACTCAGGGATTTTAACTGGCGTTACAGCAAAAATATTTATCCTGATAGCAGCCTCGGTTGTCCGCAGCCCGGCATCGCCTATACTCAAGGCAATACCCCCGGTTATAAAGTTGAACTCGACGTCAAAGGAATCACATGGGATTATCGTGTCTCGAATGACATCTCACGTATCACTCTGTGCAGCCCGTTAGCGACACCCACGCCTACGCCGCTCCCGACCTATCCACCGCCCATCTTTCAGCCAAATGTCGTCACTGCCAATTCGACCGCCACACCGGCTGCCTGTGTCAATGCACCACCCGCCCGTCTGATTATCGGTCTGCAAGCCCGTGTACGCCTCGGTATTTCGAACATCGTGCGCCAGGCTCCCGGCGAAAGCAGCGGTTTCCTCGGTGAACTTCCCGTTGGACGCGCTGTTTACGTACTGGATGGCCCGCGCTGTGCTTCCGATATGGCGTGGTGGTATATTGCCGACACCCAGAGTCGATTAATCGGCTGGACGAGCGAAGGCGTAATCAATCCACAAGCGCAAACCTCATTTGAATACTGGCTGGAACCGATTATTCCCGTTGGCTATGTCACAGCCACGGCTGCCGTAACCCTACCAACCTTGGCCTTCATTGGCACGAATACGCCGAATGGCTTCCCGACTGCCATGCCAGTCCGTCCTACTGCTACATCTACCCTTACACCAACCGCTACATTAGCGCCTGTGTTCCCCACCGTCGCAGCAACCGTCTGTGATACCAGCGTACCGCCCCGCTTGGTCGTCGGTGCGCGTGGACGTGTCACCCCTGGCATTCCCAACAACCTGCGTGCAGGGGCAGGCAGCAGTACCACCTATGTCGGTGAAATCCCACCGGGAGGCGTATTCACCGTACTCGAAGGCCCGAAATGTGCCTCTGGTTTGGCGTGGTGGCATGTCAATTACAACAGCTTAAATGGCTGGACGCCCGAAGGTCAAGCCGGGGATTATTGGCTCGAACCTGCTTTGTAGAACGGCATCACGACCATCATTTTGAAGAGGTCTTGCATGCGGGAAGGTTTGTCACCTTCCCGCCTCGTGCAAAATTAGATTGCCGCTGACTACGGGAACTGAATGTCCGTAATCGGATCAACGCTGCTGAATTCACCCTTTGACGAGTCAAAAGTTTCATCAACGGTCACATCGCCAATCGTTCCGGTCAGATGAAAACTATAATCACCCGGTTGGGTCGGGATCAAATCAGATGTGTAATGCCCCGCTGAATCCGCAACAGCCCGCAGTTTAAGCAGTTTGGTTTTGCCACCATAACTGACTTCAAGTTTAAGCGTCTCGTCCAAACCTTCGACTGGCTTCTCAGCCGCATCAGCAATTTCAAGTTCGGGACCATTCAGCAAATTGGTGTAAGCCGGTTCGACACGCCAACCAAAAACAATATCGTATTTCCCATCACCCACTTCACGACCTTCATGTGCCGCAACCGTCGCGAATAACGCTAACGCCACCGCCAACACCACACCCAACCGTACAAACTGCTTCATAACGCTTGCTCCTTATAATGTCCGAAACAACGATACGAATGAATCAGGTTCAATCACCTGCTCATTACAAATGAGGATTAATGCTGACGATCCGCCTCACCCGCACATTGATGATCAGCCGTTAACGCCGCCTGTGCTTCATCAAAGGTCATAATCTGCCCACCAAACCCGTTTTGGAATTTGAGCGCATCCTGCGTGCTGCTAAAACATAAATAATTAGGCTGGCAGCACAGGGTAATATCCGAATTCACGAGGTAGGCTGCCGTTCGCGCATTCACCACTCGCCCATAAATAAAATCTTTCGCCAGAATAGAAATCGGCTGTTCAAACTCGGCCAGCAGCAAAATACCGCAGTGTGGGCAGCAGGCATAAATCGGTTCGCCATGCGACGGTTGGATGATGACCTGTGTCCGCTCTGAAATCGGCGCTTCACACAAGTGACAGAGTTGCAAAGCACGTGTATGGCGTGAATGTGTTTCCGCACGGATCACCCCGCCGTGTACTTTTTCCACCTTCCCACTACGCACCAGTTGGTCAAGATCACGGTGAACCGTCATGGTCGACACACCCAATCGGCTGACCAATTCATCAATCGAAAGGGATGGGCTTTCACCCAGCCAGTGCAGGATTTGGTCTTGTCGGGCTGTTGGTAACTCACCCATATATCAACTCCTTCACATTTGTTACCTATTTTTGATAATTCATGTTATATATACCACATCATACCATGATATATCACAACTAGCTTATGCCGCAAGCATCCAATCCGTTGCCTGACAGGGAAGGTTCAGCCAATCCTTATCAACTTTTCATTATCGGCTTCATTATCAATACTTATAATATCATTCCGGTTTATTTTCGGTTTACCCCATAAACCAGACACTAACCATCCACCGACCTTTAATGCCTTTCTTCTCCCTCATTTTGGTTAGTGACAACCTCGCTAAAGAGTTACAAAATGTTCTTCCAAAATGTAACCCATATGCTCTTCATATCGAATACACTGGTTATCGGAGCTGTCCTGATTTGTTCCCTTCTAGCGCTGCCTGAGCTATAAACGAAAGTAGCGGGTGAAGGGCCGGGGTTAGGGGTTTCTCCGCCGCACCTTAACATCGCCAACCGCTGCTATATTTCGAGTCCGTTCAGGGGGTATTCATCTTGCCAGCGGATTTACCCATTGGCAATCTTGGCACAAAACCCACATTTGCCATTGCCGCTTTTGCCGCTTTTGCTGCTTTTGCTGCTTTTGCTGCTTTTGCTGCTTTTGCTGCCAATTTTGCCAGTGTAGGTACAGTTTCTCCCGTAATCAAAATGCACTCGATTCATTTTCTGCACACTCATGGCATTCTGATGCCGCCACAAACAAAAAGGAGCGCTCGCGCACCCCTTCTGCATTTCTAACCGTTTTTACCAGCACTTCTTTTCTAGGCTGCTCCGCCCGCCGGACCAACCCGTTGGGCAAACACCACGTAGCGCTTGTTATCCACCTTGTACGGATAGCACGAAATCAATGTCACCGTCGCCCCGCCGCGATCATTCATCACTGATACATCCGTCGGCTCGACCACCTTAAAACTCGTGACGGCATACGTGAATTCCTGTGTCCGTGTACGCACCGTAAATTGGTCGCCAACCTTCAGCTTATCAAGGTCGCGGAACACCTCGCCGTAAATGTCATTGTGTCCTGAAAGTACGAGGTTACCCTGTTTGCTATCGGGATTTACGCCATTCATGAGCATTCCGACACCCAGCTTAAGCGCTTCCCAATCCACGCCGGGAACAATCGGATGGTTGACGTTGATCTCTGGAATATTAATTTGAACGGCTGTTTCACTGGTCGCCTGTGGACGTGCACTAATCGGCACGTAAATCTGGTCTGCCACCAATCCTCGCAATGAAGCCGGAATTTCGTCAATGTTGAATTGAACATCGCCATTAGGCTTGAGGATATGACCACCGGGCAGCACGACCGCGCTCAATTGAATTTGCGGGGTCGGAGCCAAAGTCGGCAGACTAGCCCTCAACTGCTGGTCAGCCATCGCCTGTGCCGAAGCCGTTTCTTGTTGCAGCTTACTCTGTGCATTAATCATCTGGTAGCCGAGGAACAGCAGCCCGACCACCGCTATCGCTTCCACCAGAAACATCGACTGGTTCACAAAATTTTTCCAGAACTTCGACTTTTCAGCTTTCCGCGCCGGATGGTCTTCATCTTCAAATTGGGGCGTTGTTGAATATCCGACCCGCGCACTCATCGGTTCAGCGATCACCTGCGGCATGGCAGGGGCAGAAGCCACCACGTCAGGCACAGCCGGAACGGTTACCCCCGGTATTTGTGGAATTTGTACGCTGGGAGTTGTCACCGCAGCCGCCACAACCGGCGCTGCTTCGGATCCTACCACTCGCCCTGACCGTTTCATCCGGTCAAGCCGCTTCTCGCGTTCTTCGCGCTTGCGAATGGCGAGGATTTTCTCTAATTCTTCGATTGAAAGTTCATCTACAGGTCGTTTATCGCGCATTGTTACCGTGTATTTGCCGAATTGCTAAACTACACCCATTATAATCGGAAGTGTTTGTTTGCAAATTAAAGATCGGTTTGCTTCGGCAGCCACTCATCGCGCAGCACACCCATTTGCAAGAGATCGACATACTGACCGTTGCTCCACACATGGGCGCGCAGCCGGCCTTCCTCGATGAAACCGCAGGCTTTGTAAGCACTGATCGCCCTCGGGTTATGCCCGTGAACTTGCAGCCACACTTTACGGATGTTTCGCAGCCGGAACGCATAATCCAGCAGAAGGTTGATGGCCTCACGCCCGTAACCTTTCGCCCAATAATCTTTATCCCCTATTGTGATCCCAAGTTCACAGGTGCTGGCAACGTCATCGTAGCGAAACAAGGCGCATTGACCAATATATTTGCCATCGGCCTCAATCGCAAACGCCGTGCTGTCTCGCCCGCCCTTTCCCACATCGGCATCATATTCTGCTTGCAAACGTGCCAGCGATTGGGGGTAAGGCGGATCACCGCCGCCCGCCAGTTCCACCTCAACATCATTGTTGAACTGCCACTGCCGTTCCAGATCATCACGGGTAATTCCGCGTAAAATGACACGTTGACCAAAGAGCATGGTTATCCCCTAAAAAGTAAGGTTACGCTTTTGCAGCAACGGCGAACACTTCACGTTCGAAGAACCAGCGGAATGGCGGCACATCGAAAGCCAGTACCCGCAGCGCCGCCATGAAAATGTTCTCGGCACGATCTTGCGGCGGACTATCCAGCCACACCTTACCGTCGAAACCCGCTGCCCGTAGTGCCTGCCCCATACTGATCATCGACTGTTCATTGACATGGACATGCTGGTTAACGGCCACGCCGAACTGGCGCGGATCTTTGGGATATTTCGCGCCATCGCCCATCAATGTGCGGAATGCGCGTACCATCGGATAAGCATATTTGTCATACCACACGTTCGGCGCGGTATGGATGATGAATCGACCATTCGGCTTTAACACGCGGTGGACTTCCAACATCGCCGTGTGCAGTTCCCAGGGGTGCAGATGCTCTACCACATCGAACATCAACACGCGGTCAAAACAGGCATCCGGGAACGGCAACTTTTTGGCATCCGCCTGCATCACAGCCGTTTTCCCCGGCGCGACACCATTCACACCCTGGATCACATTCTGCGACATCTTGACCGCCACTGCGGCGTAATCAATACCAATCGAGTCCGCACCCAATGTGGCACAGTGGCGCAAAATTTCACCACGTCCACAGCCGACATCCAATATAGTCATGCCGGGAGTAATCTCTGCCAGCTTGAACGCAGCACTTAACCGGCGCGAAAGCTGTTCGCCTTCCGTCGTGGTGAATTCATCATAACCCTCACACGCCGTCAGAAAGTATTCTTCCGTGTAGAGTGTCGAGGGGAGGGGTTGTTTTTCCTGTTCCGGTTTCAATATCACTGCCTGTTTAATAGAAATTTTTGACGGAATGAGTATGGGGATTATACAGAAGGTGACACGGGTTACAAAGGTCTTTCTATAAACAGCCGGGACAATCTCACGTTTTGGGCAGTTTTTCTCAACCATTCAACGGTTTCCACGGGGCGTTCGGTGTATCATTGAAGGTACTTATGACCTGTATTTGAATGGAAGCGTAACCTTTTGAATGTGAAAACGGTAGAGTCATTAGGAGTAGACGACTCACCCCATCACCGGAGCTTAAGCTGTGGAACGCGGTAACGAACGTCGATTACTCCAACAAGTGCGCCGGGGCGATGCGGACGCCTTTGCCAGTCTGTATCAGGCGAATGTACAGGCTGTATTCCGCTATATTGCCTATCGGGTAAATGACTCACACCTGGCCGAGGATTTGACGGGGGATGTCTTCATTCGGGCGCTCAAAAGCATAGGCACCTACGAGGATCAGGGTAAACCCTTCCTCGCGTGGCTCTACCGCATTGCTCATGCCCGTGTCGTTGACCATTACCGCCAAACCGACCGCAGACCGGAATCAACCGCGCTCGATGAGCAGCCAATTGAAGCGCCGGGTGATATGGATGCGACACTTTTGCGGCGTCATGCAGCCAAAGTCCTGCGCGAAGCCATCAGTGATTTAACCGAAGATCAGCAGCAGGTCATTATCTTGCGTTTTATTGAGGGACAGCGTATCGAAATGGTGGCGGAACAGATGGGTAAGCAAGCCAATGCCATCAAACAGCTCCAACATCGGGCGCTGGCTGCGCTGGCTGTGCGCTTAGAACGCGCCGGTTTCGATATTGAGACAGTTCTTTCGGGGATGGTATGAGCCAGTACTTTGACGACCCCGAATTCGATGCCATCCTCGCACAGTGTACGGAGGATTTACTTCGTCAGCACCGTACGCTGGAAGAATGCCTGCAAACCTATCCCCATTATGCCGCTCAATTAAAGCCCCTCCTGTTAGCTGGTTTGATGACCAACCGCCTCAAACCACCGCAGCTTTCCGCTGATGCCGTTGACTCGCTGGAAATGCGCTTACGCGCCCAAATGAAGCAGCAAAAACGCGTACCGCGGCGGCGCAGTGGTTTAGCTTATGGACTCAGCCGCCTCGCAGCCGTGCTGGTGGTTGCCCTTTTAATAGCGTTTGGCAGTGGCGCAGGCTTAGTCGCGGCCTCATCTAACAGCTTACCCGGTGATCCGCTTTATGGCATCAAACGTCTGTGGGAAGCCATCATTTTGGCTCTGTCCCCATTAAGCGGCCCGCAGGATCTCCTCTGGCAGCATATCGCCGAAACACGTCTGGATGAAGTCGAGCAACTGGCCGCAGCAGGCAAACTCAATGAAGCAGCGCTGGTAGATTTCTACAGCGCCTTATATCACTTTAGCGGCTTTTCGAGTGTC
Organism: Aggregatilineales bacterium; assembly: GCA_044226325.1. Taxonomy (GTDB): domain Bacteria; phylum Chloroflexota; class Anaerolineae; order Aggregatilineales; family Phototrophicaceae; genus CFX2. The sequence continues at coordinate 24,496 of JBGAHG010000015.1, read as the reverse complement.
CAAAACGATCCCAAAATCATTGCGTTGATGCAAAATACCGCCAGCGCCTTAATCACCATCACCCCACCACCGGAAGCGCGTGTGGTTTTCCGCGATGTACTACGACTGGCACAGGAAAATGTACGGACCGGAACCGTCCAAAAACCGCCCGCCGAACTACCAGCCAGTATCATTCAACAAACGGCGCTGCCCACCTTGATTCCGTCAGCCACCGCTACGCTAACGGCCACCATCACCAACACGCTGACCCAAACCTATACACCCAGCGCGACAGCCACTGCTACAGCGTCGCCAACACCAACCCAAACACCGACCGCAACCATCACACCCAGCCGCACGCCGCGCATTCCTGCGACCGCGACCAAAACCGTCACACCCACCATAACGCTGACCTTCACCCCTACGGTGACCATCACACCCACCGCCACATGGACAGATCTGCCCTTGCCCGGTCAGGTGGTTCCGGTGCTGCCCACTGCCACCCAACCGTCGAAATCAGCCGCTACCGACAACCCCAACACCACACCGGGTATAGAAATCACCCGTATTCGTGCTACCGAGTTATCTGTCTATATGACGCAAACCGCTGGCCCGCCCAGCGCCACCGGCATCTCACCTTCAGACGGTTAATACGCCCAAATACTCCTCAAGTGCTTAGGTCAATGCTGCTTAAATTGTGCTAGAGTCAGAGCGGTATTCAAAATCCAGAGGAGCAGACAATGCGCAAGCTGATTTTATTGACCTTTATGGCTGTATTATTGGCAGTCGGGACGGTAGCAGCACAAGACACTACCATCCCTCAAGTACCGGATGCCAGCCAATATCAATTACTCGAAATTACCAATGGGCTTCAGCGCCCACTTTTGCTCACCAATGCCAACGATGGCACGAACCGCATGTTCATTGTCGAACAGGATGGACATATTTGGGTTGCGACCGAAGTGGATGGCGCGATCCAGAAGCAGCCCTTTTTAGATGTATCAGGGATTGTTGGCACCAACGGCAACGAACGCGGTTTGCTCGGGTTGGCTTTCCATCCGCAGTTTAAAACCAACGGGCAGTTTTTTATTGATTACACCGATGTGAACGGGAACACGGTGGTAGCCCGTTATAACGTACTAGCAAGTGATCCGAATGCCAGTGACCCCAACAGCGCGGCCTTTGTCATCCAAATTAAGCAGCCCTATCCAAACCATAACGGAGGCAATCTGGCTTTCGGGCCTGATGGTTATTTGTACATCGGCATGGGCGATGGCGGCTCACAGGGTGATCCCAACGGCAACGGTCAAAACCCGAAAGCGCTGCTCGCCAAGCTGCTGCGGCTGGACATCGACAGCGCCCAACCGTACGCCGCACCTAAAGATAATCCCTTCGCCACCAATCCCGATTTTGCGCCCGAAGTTTGGGCGATGGGTTTACGTAATCCCTGGCGTTTCAGCTTTGATCGCTTGACGGGTGATCTCTATATCGGTGATGTTGGGCAAAACCAGTACGAAGAAGTTGATTTCCAACCGGCAGGACAAGGCGGCGTGAATTACGGCTGGAACATTATGGAAGGCAGCCATCGCTATTCAGGCGAACCCGAAAAAGCAGGCTTGACTGCGCCTATCGCTGAATATTCACACGGTGATAATGGCTGCTCGATCACAGGCGGTTATGTGTATCGTGGTGCGAGCCTTAAAGCGCTGGACGGGGTTTACTTCTTCGCGGATTATTGCAGCGGTAAAATCTGGTCAACCTTCCGTGACGCCAGCGGCACATGGCAAACCAATTTGTTTATGGACACGAACTTCAGCATTTCATCCTTCGGACAGGATGAGGCGGGTGAGTTGTATGTGGTGAACCAAGGTGGCAGTGTGTTGAAGTTGGTGGCGGCTTCGTAAGTAAGTTCTCGAAAGAAATGAGATAACCCCTACCCCGCAAGCGTTTACGACACGACAGTTTTGGTCGATTGAGGGAAAAGCGGAAGGCTCTAAGAGCCTTCCCTACGGGAGAAAACTCATAAGACTGTAAAAGTGTCGTCTCCTGAACCCGTAAACGAGGGAGGGAGCAATTCAAAGACTATTGCTCATTTCCTAGAAACTTTCGAGATTCTACATTAGTTACCAGTTGAAAGCTAAAGGTTAAAAGCTCATGCAAGAAGGGGTGTGAATGCACCCCTTTTGGTTGGGAGTCGCTAGTCGATGCGGAATATGCTGCAAATGCGGCGAAAGCAGCAAATCCGATATGGGAAAATTCGTTTTAAGAGGCCTCCTTTCGTTCACACAATTCTTCACCTTCTTCATTTTCGCAATGTAATTTTATGTCGGTAATGTCGTCGGTGATGATGAAAGCGCACCTTAAACACTGGCAAAATTGGCAGCAAAGGCGGCAATGGCAAATGTGGGTTTTATGCCAAGATTGCCAGCGGCGGATGTTAAGATGCGCGAGGGTTTGCCAGCGGATAAACCCCTACGAACATCATAAACGATCTGACAATGAATTGGGTTACATTTTGGAAGAACATTTTGTAACTCTTTCGAGGGATTGGCGTTAACCCTTTTGAGGGAGCGGGAGAGTGCATAAGGTTATGAAACGGTTTACAATGGGTTTTAGTAGGTTTGTGAGAATAAACCTTTTCGATAATACTATAATTCATAGTGATGCACTTTGACTTTTATCGAGAGTAGGTATTGATGACCGATTCACACGCACAAAACGGGCGGACATGGGATGTGCTGCTGATTGGCGGCGCATCGGGGACGGGCAAGACAAGCATCAGTTACCGGATTGCGCGTCATTTCGATGTGAACCTGACCGAGGTCGATGATTTCCAACAATTGTTATTACGGATGACGACACCGGAGCAGCAGCCGATTTTGCATTATTGGTGGACGCATCCCAACCCTTCTGAAATTACTGTAGAGAAGATGTTTGAAAATTTGGTCGCCAGCGGGAAAGTCCTGCTGACCGGTTTAGAGGCGGTGATTGCTAACCATTTAGAATCAAACGTGCCGGTTGTGTTGGAGGGCGATTTTATCCTGCCGGAATTGGCGGCACAGAGCACTTTCGGAGACGAACTGAACAACGGGCGGGTCAAGGCGATTTTTCTGATCGAGCCGGATGAGCTGCAACTGCGGCGAAATTTCCAATTACGAGAGCCAGAATATGGTGAACAGGTAAAACGGTCGCACTCAAGCTGGTTGCATACGCAGTGGTTAATAGAAGAAACGACACGATTAGGTATTCCAACCGTGATGGCGCGTCCGTGGGAAGATGTGTTTGAGCGGATGTTGACAGCAATTGGGTAGGCGAAAACAAATTCAAAATTTAACCGCTGAAGCGCAGAGTACGCAGAGATTAATGCGGAGCGATTTAGAACAGGAGACTTTGAAAGGTATTGATTATGGGCAGCGAATTTCTTCAAGGATTAAATGATGTTGATTGGGCTTCTTTAGGCTATCCTGAAATGCCAAATTGGATAAGGGGTATGGCATCTGGAGATCGAAAAACCAGACTTGAGGCTTATGGTCAAATCAAATATTTTATTGCAGACATCGGATCACAATCATCCGAAAATTATGGTCCGATTTCTGAGTTGTTAAAAACAGACATGCCAATACATCTAACACCATTTCTAATTGAGCTGGTGCAAAATAAAAATGTATTCGACAAATATCTTGCGCTTCAGGCTTTAAGTGATTTAGCAACTTACCCCGATTTAATCAAACCAACTGACCATGCGATTTACAAAACCCGTGCTGCAAGCGTATTTGAAGCTGTAAAGAAAGGTGTACCGACTTACAAGGTGCTGTGTTTTGACCCAGATAAGGAAGCTCAGATTATGGCAAAAGAGGTTCTGACAATAATTGAATTATCAAACAGAGATTACGATACAAAGTCGGAGGACACATAGGTCCTCCCCTACAGATGAAATCGAGTAAAGACAAAGCAAAACCGATTTTAGGGCAGCCAATTACCGGCGCGGACACGCGGCCATGCCAAAGCGGGTTTGAAGGCTTCGGCGTATTCGACCTTCGATTGCAGCCCACGAAACTGCCCCATAATCCGCGAGAACTTCACCAAGTCCCAACCGCCAAATTTGAGCATATTTTGCATCTGGCTCTCGTGATAATTGAGCAGTTCGACCTTCTTTTCCCACACGGGTGTAATGTCGACATAATGTGAGGGCTGCCACTCAAAGCCAGCCGTCGAATCCATGTAATAGACGGCAGGTGTTTCCGGCAGCGGGTCGTGGTCGGTAAAAATGGTGACGACATTTGCCAGCATAGCGGCGTGGAAAACAATCTGGCTGGTGGTGATGTGATCCGTGTTGTAATCGACCGGCGGATGGGTGAAGATAATATCGGCTTTGGCTTCGCGGATGATGTCCACGAGCCGATTACGCACATCGTCGGTATCACGGATGTATTCGTCCGACTCGCCCATGCAGATATAACGTCCGCCCAGAGCATCGGCCACTCTGGTGGCTTCAGCAATCCGCATCTTAGCGACATCAGCATAAGGCATGGTCGGCTCGTACTGTGAGCCTTTATCACCGTTAGAAATGGTCACGTTGGTGATGGTATGGTGATTCCCCTGCTGGCGGTAGCGGAGAAGCGTACCCATACAATGGATTTCGATGTCGTCCTGATGTGCGCCAATAGCAACAATATTCATGTTCATTTTCCTTTTGATGAAGTGTATTTTAAGGCAGCCAATTACCGGCACGGACACGCGGCCATGCCAGAACGGGCTTGAAGGCTTCGGCATACTCGACACGGCATTGCAAGCCACGACTGGCTCCCTGAATTTTCGCCAGTTTGACCAGATCGAGGCCATTCCATGTCTCCGAGCTTGACATCTGGCTGGCATGGAGGCGCACAAGGTCGCATTTTTGCTCCCAGACATCGGTGATATCGACATAATGAGTCGGCTGCCACTCAAGCCCTGCCACCGCATCCATATAGTAAACAACCGGTGTGGCAGGCAGCGGCTCGTGATCGGTAAATATGGTTGCGACATTCGCCAGCATGGTCGCGTGGAAGGTAATCTGGCTGGTGGTCATATGATCGGTGTTGTAGTCGATGGGCGGCAACGTGAATACGATATCCGCTTTGGCCTCACGCAGAATATCGACCAGTTGGTTACGCGCCTCATCGGTATCGCGGATGTATTCGTCGGACTGCCCCATACAGATGTAACGTCCGCCCAACGCTTCGGCTACTTTGGTCGCTTCGGCGTTCCGCACCCGCGTGACTTCTTCATAGGGCGTCGAGGGGTGGTGTTGGAAGCCTTTGTCTCCATTTGAGATGACGACATTGGTAATGCTCACCTCGCCTTTTTGTCGATACTTAAGCAGCGTTCCTAAACAATTGACCTCAATATCGTCCTGATGAGCAGCAACACAAACAATATTTAACATGCCTTGTCCTTATTAACTGGATAATAGTTCAAAACAGCAGCTCGTGATATTTTGAAATAGAGTATACCCAATTGATAGCAGAGCAACATCAGGACGGAGGTTGAAGAGAGACTTTGTGATACTGAAGATTCTGAAATAAAATACATACAATTACAAATTATTTACTCCGCTGTTTAATATCTCATTTAGAAATGAGTGATTTTTATGGCTAATTCTTTTGAATATGGGACTTTTACGTTTCAGATTAACTGTGGAGCTTGGTATAGGATTAGCGGGAACAACGCCGTTACTGACGATCAGGCTCGCGCAATGGAGTGGTCCCATCATCAAATAGCTATATTAGGCGATTTGCTGCCGTGGGTAGATGAGGGATGGGAACCAATCTCTGACCCAGGTCCGTCAGCAATTAATTTGAAAAAGGGTAAAAAGGTGACTGCTACCAACACGGCAAAATTTTTCGCAATTATCTTAGCACCTTTTACTCTTGGGTTAACAATGCTTATGTTACTCCCCGATGACGTTGTGATCGCGACTGATTATAGTATTCGGATGCGCCGGAGGAAATGATAGTCACTTGCATATAACATGGAAAATACAACAACAGAATTATGGTAAGCCTCATGTTACTTCTATACAAGTCATTGAACTCCGAACTAAAATTATTGTCTTAGCCTGTATAGAGGCAGTGCTTAATAAAAACTAAGGTACGGGTGGCATAGGCGAGTCGACAATCTGGTCGAAGTACAGGTTGCTGGAACCCTCGCCGCGTCCGGTCTGCTTGCGCACACCAAGCCATGTAAAGACCTTGCCGAAATTCCATCGGGTGCGTTGGAAGCTCTGTGAGATTTGAACTCCGGCGCGCGGCACTTCTTCCTCATGGATGTAATACGCTTTGGGGTTGAGCCTGTCTCGGCCTTCGCGCAGCAACACCGTTCGCGGGCGCACGCGTTGATATTGGGCATCGAGCGCAGCGCCTTCGATGATGCGCGGCATAGCGGCCCGCTGCAACTGAATTTGGCGCGGGTCAGTCGTATCGTCCATGCGAACAGGCACGAACGGTATCCAGTGTTCTGGCACGGTATTCATGACTTTATAGGTGATATTGGCTTTGGGCACATGGGGCACGATAACCCCGACATTGGCTAATTTAGTGTAGGCGGCGAGGGTTTCGCGGGCAGCCTCCGCACCAGCCTTGCTCTCCCCATTCGGCAGCGGGATAGTCTTCTCAATCCCCCAGACCATATTCGCCATTTCGTCGCGTATAAGGGTGACTTCCTCGGTCGGTTTACCTTCCTGAATTTTGGGGACGGTCGGCAGCAGCACAAGACTCAGGTCAGCCGCTTCGCCCAGGTCGCCGCGCGTATTGAGCGTGAACATATTCCAACGTTGCCACGCATCATCTTCCCCGCTGCCCGCCGCATCAATCCATGTGCGTTCACCAAATACATTGGTGACCATCAACCCTTTAACGTTAGCAATCGAGCCGACCGGCAGTGTAACCGGAACCAGGAACCAATCGTTGGCGTAGATCAGACCAAACTCCATCACCATCAGCTTGGCGATGTCGGTCGTATCCGGCTTAATGTCACCAAAGTTGGTACGGCGGTCTTCAAATGACCACCAGCGTGTGTTCGGCATCCCATCGAATATCACGGGTACAGGAATAAACGACTCCGCCGGACGGTCCGCAGGCTTAGGCGCTTCAGGATTAACCGGCGCACCCAGTCCTTTGTTGGCCGGATCGATGCTGAAGTTATACCAATCCAACCGCCCCTGATAATACTCCTCGGCAGCCAGAACCTTTTCGCCGTTTTCGGTGGGCGCAGAAACATTGAACTGATATTCGAGATGGTCGGGCAGCCACGCATCTTCATCAGGATTGGTTGGCTGAAGATACAACTGCTCGAACCACGTCACAAACTTAGCTTCCAGCGGGTCAATCGCGCCGTAGTTCGCAGAGGGAATATCAGCGGTCGAAATGCCATCATAGGAATGACCACCTGTTTTGAGATGCTGATAAAGTTTGCCGCCATCCATACGCCTGCCGACGACTGCCGCAAAACTCGCCCACACTTCAGGATGCGCCGCGCGGTAAGCATCATTCGGATCGGTCGGATCAGGCATGATGAACGCATACTGATCGGTGTAGGGCTTATCGAAGTTACCGACGCTCTTGACCAGCTTAAGCCAGTAGCGGCCCATCAAAAGACGAATATCGAGCGCAATCACCTGCTTGCCCACTTGCAGCGGAACCATACGCCGCTCAACTGCCGCTTCTAATGGCGTGTTCGTGTCGAAGGCTTCGGCGGCGTGGCTGTCCGGTTGATACTGCGTCAATTGGGTGGTGTGGAGTTGCAGCTTGGCGAAAATCGGCGATCCGGCATCGTCACCTTTGAACTCACCTATCTGCCATTGGCGGGTGAGCATCCACAGGGCATCGCGCACCTCGGCTTTGAGTGCGCGATTGAAATTGGCCGTGCGGGGGCGTCCTTCCAAACGGTTCCAGGTGGTGACGGATGGCAGAATGCGCTTGTCGATGACCTGCGAGACATCTTTGACGGTAAATTTGGTCATTGGACAGCCCTCCGAACAGCCTCTAAGGCCACGTTGTTGATGGCAAGATTGCCGGAGATCGAGACGTCGCGCAATGTGAACGCCATCAAGGTGGCGGGTAACAAGCGGTTGAGGATTGTGCCCTCAAGCTGCGAGGGTTCGACCGCGCGCTGCCTGGCGAGATCCAGCGTTTCGTGCAGCGCAGCCACCAGATCATCCCACTGCCATGCGCCGATCATCTGCGGCGGCGTCACCAGCAGCATGACCTGCGGTGGCTCGGTGCTGGGACGGTCATAGTGGAAGGTCAAGCCGGTCGTCTCCTGTCCGGTTGGTAAAATTTCTGTCCATTCGTCCAGCAGGATGCCGCATTGGGCAGACGTTTTAGAGAATCCCAGCGGATAATGCGCGGTGTACAACAGCCGTTCGCTATCCACCACAAAACCTGGATCATCAGGGTATTCGAGCGCCAGCCAGCGATCATCATTCCGGTAAGGGAATTGAACGGGTGTGAGTTCCGGTTCAGTGCCGTTGAATGCCCCAGAAAGCATAACGGTTCGTTCCCAGTGATGAAGCTTATCCCGCACCCGCGCCACGCCATACAACCAATCGTCTACAGGGAAATCGACCTGTCGATTATCCGTCTGGAATTTGAGCAGTTCGCCGTTCGTGCCAGCGCTGTAGGCTTTCTCCCACTCGCTGCCCTGATCAGCCAGTAGTGTAAATTCAGGGATGATACGGAAATCTTCACCAAAGAGGGCTTTGGCAGCCGCTTGTAAAGCATCAACCTGCGCCTTAGTGGTCGACGCCGCACTGTGGACATCAAATTGAGTTTGCGCATCCTTCAGGCGCTTATCTGTATCACCCATCACACCTGCTGCCACACGTAAAAGATCACCACAGAAGGTCACAACCTGCGTGTCAATGGCATCTGTATCAATGCTCGTGGTATCGAAATCAGTCACAGGCAGCAACCCTTTGACGCTGCCCAGCAAGGTGGCAAATGAAGTCGTAGAGGTCGTCATCAGCGCCGCGAATTGCCCACGTTTGGTATCGAAGGCAGTGCGTTTGGCAGCGCGAGCATTCAGATAGGTCACATCGGTTGGATCGGTCGGCAGCGGCGAGATCAGCGTAGTCGAAATCATGAGTTCGGCTTTTTGCAGCAGTTCAAAGCGCTCGACATCGGGGGTCGAAATAGGCAGCGAGGCGTAATCGGACATCGCAGCATCATAATTATTGAGGCGCGTCTGCCAGCGATCCACCAGGTCTTTAATCTGGTCGATAAGGCCACCGAAAGCCGCTGCTTTCCAACTATACGTGAAGCCCCAACCGGTTTGCGGCAGACCAAAGCTGCTGGCACGGGCAAGCAGTTCATTGAAGTCGTCCATCAACGTATCAACGTTCGCCAGAAGCTGACCCCGTTTGTTGGCAAGGTCGTCAAAGATAGCCTGAAGCGGCGTGACATAGCTGACGAGATCAATATGCAGCGCGTCCAGCAAGCCGCGCACATATTCCAGACGTGGGCGGTTGGCGCTCACCGGATCATCCACCGACTCTTTCGCTTCGGTGGTCAGCATGACGTCGCTCGGCTGCAATGCGCGGGACGCCAGAAGCAGCGCGCGCAGACTTTGCATCAAGGGGGCAATCTCGAAGAAGCTGTACTTACTGGCAATCGGCTCGGCATAGCGGATTTCGATTTTGGCATCGGGACGCGGGTTTACAGCAGCGATCATATAACGGACAATCCGGTCATCGAGTTCAGCCATCGCCTGCTGATTTTCGGGCTGCACCAGATACAGCAGATCCAGCGGTTGGAGCTGTAAATTCGCCCAAGAAATTTGTAGTGGCGTTTCTACAAGAGTCACCGGATCAGTAACTACAGCCTTACACAGCACATCAGACGGTGTATTCGGCAGCACCGACTTAATCCATTTGTTGACAGCCGGTTCACCGCTGGCGCGGGGCGTCATGGCGATGCCCCCCACAGGCGATGTGTTGAAGTTCAAACCGGGTTCAAAGTGCAGGCCGACCCGATGCGTCAGCGTGATACCGGTGCGCGGTGTTTGAACCACATCGGGAATGGGCGGGAAGTTGCCACGGCTGTAGGCATCCATCGTCGCGCCCGCACGGTCATAATTGCCCTGCACAATTTGATGCACACCTTCCGCCAGCGCCAGATCAGCCAGCGCGTCATTAATATCCAATAACCGGTTGACCGCATCGTTAATCACTTTGTCCTGCGCGGCGTTTTGGGTGGGTGGCAGATTGCTATCGCTAAAGGGATACAAAGGGTTATTGTGCTGTTTGATGTAGTTAATCAGCGCCAGACCATCCACCACGTTACGGGCTTCCTGTGCTTCAATTGGTGCCAGATCAGGATCAGCCGCGCCCGTCACCGGATTAATCGGCAGTTTGAGCTTGCCCGCTTGCAATGGAAATTCTTTACGCAGCGCATAGATAAACGTATCGACTTCGGCAAAGCTGCTGCCATCGTGCAAAGCGCGTTCCAATTGATAACCGAGCAAAGCACTCAATGATTGACCGTTGCGAATGCCTTCAATGAAGGACAGCGCCAAACGGACACGCTCCGACGACAAATTAACAGCCATCGTTTCACGAACTGTCGCATCCGCAGTAGCGTTGTATCCATTACGCAGCACTGCCGCCGTCACGGCATGATTCAGCGAAGGCGCATGGATGTAACCTTCGTTGGTCGGGTCATGCATGATGGGTGCGGGAGCGGGTGTGCCAACAGGAGCAGGCGGGTTAAAGACTGACTGTAAATCCTCTGGCAGTTGAACAGGAGTCAGCGCCTTGCCTTCGGGCTTAACGTTTTCCAGCCAGCCATAGGCCCCGATATACACACCACCGGGATTCTCGTTTTGGTTATTGTACTGAGCAGCCCGCATGGCGGTCAGTTGGTAGCGCACCATGCCTTGCTGCCATGCATCCAAACGGTAGGAACATAGATCAATATGTTCGGCAAAAGCCCGTTCCAGCCGCGCCGTTGGCACATTGACGAGTGATTGGGCAGCGGCAATCAGTTCACTCAAATGCAGCGTTTGCCAGACGCCCTCCCCGCCCATTAAACGCGGGATTGCAGCCACCAGTGTTTCATTGGGATTGGTCACACCCGCCAGCGGTGTATACATGTGTGCGAAACGGCTTTCACTGACTTGCGCGTTTTGCTTGACGTTGATGAACTGCGGTTCGCTCCGTACCTGCTCGACATCAAACACCGTGTTGACAGCCACCGAGCGGTGAAAATCGATACTGGTTTTCCAATAGCTCTGCATCAGCGCGAAGCGCATAACGAGGTACAGCAGCGCGTTCGGCGATTTGTCGTCAATAAATCCAGCTTCCGTCCGCAGCGCTTCAAATGAGGTCTTGCCGGAATCCACCAACCATTGGATGTAATTGCGTTTCTTCGTATCGGGCGGTACAGGCACGGCATAATCGCGTATGAGCGCTGTTTCCGATAACGGTCGGTCGTCAATCACCGGCCCTTTGAGCTTCTGGGCGTAACGGTTGAAGATCAGCTGCAAAATATCGGGATTGGCGTCAAACGAATAGCCCAGCCAGTGTAAAAGCGCCAGCGTTTGATCAGCCGTAGCAATATCCGTTCCTCGATCCCCCCAAATGAGTGCGTGATAGGCTGTTATGAACTTCTCACCCTGTCCCTGCAAATTCATCAGGTTATAGAGATGGTTTTCACTCTGGGCGACGCGGCTGTAATAATCCACCGATGAGGGGTGTAAACCCAGGATATCCAACAACGCTTTGTGCGCGTCGTCATAATGTTCAGCATCCACATGGGCAACGGAGGCCTGCGCGTTCTTCCAATACAGGCTGAGCTTATTGAGAATGTCATACAGCTTGCGCAAGAATGGCCGTGCCGATTCGATCTGGCCGGGAACGAAAGGTAGACGATCTGAGTCGAACCACTTGATGCGTGAATAGGCTGTGGTGGGCAGAATGCCGTAGGGTTGGCTGCCGATGCGGATGGCTGGAACTTGCCCGCGCCCGCTTACGAAATTACGGAAAAACCAGCGCACATCATCGACTTGTTCCCATGTAATACCCGGTTTGAGCATGGTACGCAGGAGATAGCCCAAGGTCGCCGGATACAAAGCTGTATTCATGGCGAAGGCTTCGGCTTGATCGGTTTGATCAGTGCTGGGGATGTGACTCAGCGCCTCGTAGCTGACACCCAACGCCTCGGCCAACCACTGCCCATCTTTCTTGAGCAGCGGGTCGCTTTCGACATTGAAGAAAACCTGATCCTGCACATAGTTATCAAAAGTATCGTCGGGGTCTTCGGCACGGCTGTAACCCGCGCCACTCGCATCCGTATTATTGGTGGGCGCGCCTTGCGGCAGTAAGCTGAATCCTTTGGCGCTGTAGTGATGGTCATTGATGAGCGTTTCGAGGAGCTGTTTGCCAGCCGCAGCACCGCCGCTCAAACGCACACCCAGCACCATCAAACGGCTGAGCCCGCGCGTCCACTGGTCGACAGTCCACTGCCCCAGATTGATTTTGAAGCCCATGCCGACCGACACAGCACGGTCAAAATCGACCACCCATTTCATCTCATCGCTGACGACCAGATCACCATTTTCGAGATGAACTTGATCGGCAGAAGCCGCCGACGGATCAGGCGTGAGGATTAACGGCGAAGGAATTGGATTACCGAGTTCGTTGATGACCGGCGTGGTCAGATTGTCCTGATAACCGAGCAGCACCAAGCGATCGGGCATAACCGTCGTTCGCGCAGGCTGTGACCACGAATTACGTTTGGTTGGGGTGTCATCAGGCGCGGGAAATACGAGAAACTCGACCGACAGTGCCACATCCGATTTCTTTTTGGTCGGCGGCTTCTCATCGATATTTTGCGGCGTATACTGCGTGATCAAATCTGTCGCATGAGCCTCACCAACGGCAGTATTCAAGGTGGCACGCGCATTATTCAATGCGCTAACGCTGCCATCCGCTAACCAGACTGCTTTCCAATAGACGACGAGCGCGGCACTATCGGCAGCCGAAGGCGGATTCACCGCAGCGACGACCAGAATTTCATCTTCAGGGTCGGCTTTGGCTGGCTGTGTCGGATTAAGTGGTAGATACTGCTGCTTGATCCATGCGGCACGTCCCACGCCATGACTGGCAACCAATCCACGCCATGCGGCACGCTGCCCGGCTTCAACACCGCCAGCAGCCCACATGCCCGCCCAAAAACGCTGACCGCTCGCCACTTCGACTTCCGAAAGCGTTGGCTCAAACGAATCAACAGCCACATCATCCGGATAAACACGTACCCACAACTGGCGTTCCTGCACCCGCCAGCGCGTTTCGATGCGCAGCGGCATCATCAAAATCGGGTACTGGTCATCCAGATTGATAATCTGCTTGCGTGGATCAGTCAATTCGCCAAAGCGGTTAAAGATGCCCTGTTCTAGCTGGCTGATGCGTTCATGCTCGAAACGAGCTTTGACAGCATCCCCATTAGCGGCCGACAAGCGCTGTTGGAGTTGTTCCATCCGCTGCTGGTCATTCTGGTTCTGTGGATCATAAGCGCGTTGCAGTTGTTCCTGCTGTGCCTGAAGTTGCTTGACCTTCTCCTGGCTTTCAAACAACTTTTGCTGTGCAGCGGATTTATCCGTCCGCGCCTGATGCAGTTCAGCGCCCAGTTGATCGAATTCACTCATATCGAGGACTCCAATTATTTACGACGCAGCATTTCGCTGGCGTGAACGGCCACAAGCACTGGAACCTGAAACAGAATATATGCCAAATCTGCCGCATTCGTGTCGGGATTAAATTTGACGGCCAGATCATTGGCGTACTGATCTTTCTTCTCGGCAAAGTCGGGTGTGCCCTGCGGATTCGTCAGTGTAATCGTCTTGTCGATTTCCAGGAAACCGTTGGTTGGTTGCAAATGTTCCCACGACAAATCATTCCATACATAGACCGTCGGCGGCGGTTGGTCAGGTTCCTGGTCAATGTCGAGGCCAAAACGCGGTTCACCGGGACGCTCTTTGATGACAAAGAACCAACCGGGATCATCCGTCGGGTTTTCGCCCGTGCCACCGATGGCTTTTTCTGCCGTCAGATCAAAACCGAAGAAGTAAATATCGGGATCAACTTTGGCTTCATAAAGCGGTGTCTTGACGAAATCACGCGACGGGTTATCGCCCATCGTTTCAAAGTCGGGGTCAAGCACGCGCTCTTTGGTGTTATCCGGCGTAGGATCAGTGTCGGATTTAGGCTGCCATTTGGCGCGGTGGGCATATACAACCGCTGTCGGATATTTCTTAAGCAGTTCGCCGCGAATCACCAGCACCAGTTCGTCCTCTTTTGCGCCACCCACCTCACGGTTGTCATGGTCGCCCAATATGCTCTGAATCGGCCAGGTGTGAATTTCGGGGATGTCGTACAACTGCTCGTGCAAAGTCTTGAGCTTTTGCTCGCGCTGCGGATCATCCGGCGCGATACCCGAGAAGAAGCTGGTCACATCCCAGAATTGGCGGAAATAACTGCCTCGCAAAGTAGAGGGATATTCGCGCCACAGAATTTCGCGGGCGAATTCATGGTTCACGCCCACCATATAGGCTTCGATAAACTTCTGATTGGTTTCCAGCAAGGTGATACTGTTGTGTTCGATCAGTTGGATGTTGGGCAGAAACAGTTCCGACGATATATCCACCAGCGGCTTATACATCGGCACATCGATTTTGGGATAGGCCAGCAATTCCTGGAAAACCTGTGATAAGGGGAAGCGCATAGCTGCTTCCAGATAAGCCGGCACACTGATGGATTTAAGCAAGCGTGTGGGAATAGTGGTCGCGGGATGAATAGCCGTCAGCACCTGATTGTTAACAGCGGCGAGGCTTATGGGTTTGAGAGGAATTTCCTTGCCGGTATTGATAGTCGCTTCCATCAAGGCGTTGGTGTCGCGCAGCGCATCCTTAAAGCGCACCGCTTCCACGCTGTCGCTCCCGCCTGTAGCCGGCTTGAAGGTGTCACCGGGCATAGATAGCACAAAATCAGGACTCTTTGGCAGCCGATCTACCGACTCCGGTGTTTGGTTTTCGGGCCGAATCGCGTCCACCCGATTCAGTTGATCAGCCCAACCCTTGACGCGCAGATACAGTTGATACAGGCCATAGATAATCGCCGCGCCAATCGGAATGCAGACAACCGTGAAGGCCAGCACTAAAGTGAGGACGGCCACAGCAATAATGGCTACCCATATGGCATTAACCAACCACGGGAATCGGCGCAGCAAGTCAACGGCCAGCGGTGGAATATCGGTCGGCGTCATTTTATCGGCGATGTCATCAGTGGTTGGTAATCCCGGCTGTGGCAACTTGGGGGGGGCGACCACCACCTCACCGCTGCTGATGCGCTGATACAGGTTACCCGGTTGAATTTGTGGGCTGAAAACCAGCTTGCTCATCAATCGTCCCTGCGGACGGATGACGCGGCGCATAGGTGTAGACACCATCGCAGGCGGCAGCACACTTTCGCTCATCGTATGCTGGACGGTAAAGTTTTGCAGCAGCACACGGCGGTTCATCGGCGCGGTAATCGCCATCGCCCGTTCGACCTTTTGCGCGTAGAGCGGCTTCAGGTGTTTGTCATACCACACAAAGCTGATTTCTTTGGCGAACTGTGCCGCGCGGATTTTACGGTTGGCCTCCAGCACATCGCCCACCTGTGCCCACGCTGCATCCATGTAGTTTTCTTGCTTGTCCTGAATGACCGACGTACCAAAGCCTGCCGCTACCCGATAGCGTGGATCAAGGTTCAGGTTATGCACCCAATTGCGGTCGGGCGTACCCGGATCACCATCCAACAACCGCTGGGTCAGCGCGTGCCACCGTCCATAGAGCGGCGGCGTAATCAGTGGATCATCGGGATCATCAGGGTCAACCGGAATAGTGACCCCATCAGCCGCTGCATCCGTATTAGCGGCATCCGCAGGCTTATCAGAATAGCTGTCCGCCAGATTGACAAAAGCCGCCAGTGCCATTTGGAAAGGCTGTGGATAAGGATTATCCCATTCATCAAACTTTTTAAATGTGTCGCGTTCTTCCTGGCTCAGGCTGAGATCCGGTACTTTGAGCGAACCACCCAGCTTCAGGATGCCGCCCAAATCCGGATTGGTGATGCCGGGAAGTCCGCCATCCGGCACTTCTACATCCATATCCCGCGTGCCGACACGCGGATTAACCGGTTTGGCTTCTAACAGGCGCACCAGATATTCAAAATCACCCACATCACCTGTGCGGAAGTACCACCGAAAATAAACCGGCAGTTCAAGGCCAGCCGGTGAATTGGTTTGCCACGCGGGCGTATTCGCCAGCAGCGTATCCGGAATGGGTAAGCCAGTTCCCGATAAACGTCCTGTTTCAAAGGATGGCACCAGGAAAGCATGATACGCGATGTTCGGTTCTAATTTTCGTGGGCAAATAATGCGAGAATAAGCCAGATCAGCATTCTCGTTGAGGATGCTCTGAAAGCGTGGCAGCACCGCATTCATATCATTTGAGGTGATTTCGGTATCGTTGCCCATCACGCTGCGGTTGATATGCACATGCGCCCATGCCCATAATTGATCCGGGCGCGGCAGTTTCGAGCCATCCACTTTGAGTTTAATAAATGGCAGTGGACGATCTTTGATGTTCGCGCCTTCGTCAAACTCGGTGCCTTCCTGTAAAACGATCAACGCCAGCCACGGACGCAGCCGGTTCCTGGCTAAATCCGGTGCGGACGGTGTGTAACGCCACGGGAAATCTTCATCATAAAAGTCGATGGCTGGCAGATAATTCGGCTCGTAATTGGTGATCCAGTTACGCGGATCCGTCTTGACGATCGCACGCTGGTCGATGCCGACAATATCACCGGGGCCGTAGAGTTCCACCGGGCGGGTAATCGGAACCGGCGTACCCTCACTGCCATCCAGATTTTGGAATTTGAGGTTGAGCTTGACTTCCACACTGGCGCGGACTTTGACATCCGGATCATTTTCCGGATTGCTGATGCTGTTAGCAACACCTTGCCGCAGCCACGGAAGAAACGAATAACTGGGTGTGCTCATGGTGTCACCTCAAATTGCGGAATGACATGCAGGGCATCGGCGCGGTTGGGGTCTTCAGCGATGGCCTGCTGCATAAACTCATGGGCTGCCGCCTCACTGGTAAAGGTCGTTGTGGTGGCATAGGCTTTGTTATCTGCTTGATAGGCCACCGTGTAAGTCTCGCTGGCGGCGACCGTGATCTTTTCCTTAAACGGCTGGTACTGCGTCTTATAACTGGCCGACAGCACCGACTTGCTTACGGCTGCACCACTCACAAAATGATCAAACAGTGCAAAGATAAAGATGCTAAAGCGCTTCTTAAACCGCTTGTAGTTGTTGTCGATGATGATCTGTTCGTAGCGCACGATGCGGCGCACGGCATGGCTGGACTTCAACTGCTGCCCTGCGACCGAAATTTGTACACCACCATGCAGTGCTTGATAGGAAGGTCGCGAGAGCCTGGTCGCATCGTCCATATTCTGGTATTGGGCGATGGCGAACTGCTCCGCAGCATCTGCTGTTTTGCCCAGATCACCCGCTGTCACTTCAATACTAAACAGCTTGGCATCACCGGCTTTCTGGTTGCCCACTTTGTCGATGGTCAAATCCAGCGGCACGGCTTTCTGGCTGACGCGCAGTGTGCCTACCGGATGCAGCACCAGCGCATCGGTAGGGTCAAGTTTCCGCAGCGACACCAACAGATTGTTAGTGGCAGGCAGTTCCGCTTTCCAGTTTTCAGGCTTATTCAACTCGGCGGTCAAGATCGGCACAACCGGAACAGGTGGCAGTGACGTATCTTTGGACTCGCCCCAACTAATGTCAAAGTCGGCAGAAATATCAAAGAACAGCAGCGAAATCGAACCGGAGCCTTTTGCGCGCCAACCCGATGGTCCCGACAGGGCGAAAGCCAACCGGACACTGAACAGGCCAATTCCAAACGCTTTTAGAGAAACCGAGGCTGAAATTTGTGCGATGAAATAAAACGGCGAGAACTGAATCAGCACATCAAAACCGATATGCCCTTCAAGGCCAAAATCGTCAAAGCCCAGCACAATTTCGGCGTTCGCCCCGAACTGCACCGTATTCGATGTGACTGCGAAATAGCCCTCGACACGGATGCGCTGCACCGGATTACTGAGGATGCTAAACGATATCCGGCGCGGGCTGGGGAACGGCAGCGGCGGTGGGTTAAACTGCGGATGGAAACCACCCACACTCAGCACAAAGTTGGCATCGTCACCGAAAGCCATGAGTAAGCCCATGTCGCCTTCGATAGTGAAGAACAACACGCGCGACTCGAACAGTGTGGCGAAGAACCATACCCGCGATTTATCGAATTCCAGCGCACCGATGAAGCTGACTTGTAAAACGATCAGGGCGGCGTCATCGGCAGGCAGCGCCACCCGCAAAATACCGACAATGGCGATATTGCCGGGGATTTCGATGATGATGCCCAGCGACAAACTAACGAGTGTGGGGGTTCCCCAACCGAGTTTGACCATCGGCCCGATCAGGAATTTGCCGTTTTCCGGTGGGAAAAAGTTGCGTAAATCGCTGATGATGCGCGGGGCGTTTGCGATCACATCATGCGGGAACATGATGTTGGTCAGCGCGCCGTTTCGCACGCCGTCAGCGAGTGCTTGCAGGTTCATCGTCCGGTTGAGGCCGAGCAAACCGCCCACACCCAGCAGCGTGAACCCGAATCCCAATTGGATGCCCGTCGCAAATTCCGCTGTGATGATAATCAGCAGCGAGAAACCTTTCGAACCGTCAGGCATCCGCGTCGTGATCAGGCCAATGGCCGTGACAGTGACAATCTGCGCCAGATCAAGCTGAAGGACGCCACCGTACTCTTCTTTGTCGGTATCAAAAAACAAATAACCGCCGCCGCTGACTGGCCCTGCGTTAATAGATAAGCCCACACCGTTTGGTGGTTTAAAGCCAAAACCGATATTGACCGGCCCCAAGTTCCCGCCGCTGCCGGGGAAATCAACCGTCGCGGTAATACCCAGCCGTTCGACAACAGCTTGTAACGGCCCAAGGCTGGCCGACATATTGGCCGAGACTTCCAGTGGAATTTTACCGTCTTTTATGCCCGCGATTAGATACAGCGATTGAATGTCGATGGGGCCGACATTGGTATGCAGCGGCAGTTGAATTTCGAGGCTGGCACTGCCCTTAAAATAGACACCGTGCAAGAAAGAAAAGCCCATGACAATCTGAAAATTGCTCTGGAAACCATCCTTTGGCAGCAGCTTATTGAGGAAGCCATCACCCTGTCCACCACCGAGGATAAAATGCCCATCATCCACACCGGCTTCAAAAAAGAAATCAGGCCCGGATGTGCCATCAACCAGAAACCCACCTTTTGCGTGTCCGGCTGCGACAGTCAACCCGCCCATATCATCGGGAAGCGATAACAGCGAAAACGGCTTGTCATTGGGTGCTGATTTGTAATCCAGCTCGATGCCGAAATCCGCGCCAGTAACCGGTGAACGTGTACCATCAAAATCCGAGACGACTTTCAGCCCCTGGCCGGGGCGGAACGCCAATGCAATACCCGTCGAACCTTGCAATGATCCGCTGATAACCAGTGTCAGGGTGCTGGTCAGTGGGATTTCGATCTTGGTTTCGCCGCCGGTGATAACCAGCGCAATCGCCAGACCTTGCAATTCACCGGGGCTGGCTTTGGGAATAGCGGTGATCGCTGCATCTACCTTGCTGAGTCCCACGTCCACCAACGTGAACTCAAAACTGCGCTGAATATCCGCAGTGTTGGGGTCAACGGTCGGGGCGACGGCCCGAACCAATCCCTCGCTCGGATAATCGTAAACGCCGGGTGAAGCCAGCGCTAAAGACAGGGCCTGCAAAGCGTCCAGCAGCGGATTTAGGTCAAGCTTATTCGTTCCCCATTGATAGGTATCACGGAAGACACTCGAAGGATCTTTTAGTAAGCCTGTGATACGATCCCAATGGATACGGTAGAAAGTGAAACTCGATTGAAAAATGGTCGTGTCCGCTTCGCGCATTACAACTTCAAAAACGCCAAGCACACGCAGCACTTGCATGGCGACAGGTGACCGTCGCTGAAAGGCCCGGATAAGCAGGCTGTCAATGAGGCGGGAGGCAAAGTTTTGGTCGATGTGGGTGGTGCTGACGAAACCTGCTGGCAGCTCGCTGGCTAGCTTGCTATTTAATTGAGCGACAGCGTTGATGATTTGACCGAGCGCCGTAATCACCGCTGCCAGTGCCGCGATAATCTCCGCTTCAGAGGGTTCTTCGCCGCTGCGGATGCGGTCGAACAGCTGCCGAACTTTGGCTGCACTTTCCGCCAGGGTCACAATCGGGGCACGCAGCGCAACCAGTGAGGGTGGCGCAGACGGCAGTTCCCAACCGAGCACACGCGCCAGGCCTTTAATTGACTCGCCGCTGCTATCATTCGCACCGACGAAGGGCAGTATCGGTGTAAGCGCCTCGGCGACGAACTGCGAAATCGTCTCTATCGTGGATTGTGCAGTATCGCTCATGTTCTGACCTTAGGCCGGAGAACCGGAATTTTGGCCGTTGGGCCACCATACTGATAACCAGGTGCCCATGTTGCATCGGTTTTGGCATCTTCAAGTTCGGTGTCTTTAGGCTGCCGCTTATTCTTTTTCACGTCATCAAAGTATTGCACCCAACCGCCACGAATACCCTTGGGTTGAGACAGCGGAATATATACCGACTCTTTGAAATCATCGGCGGCATTATCAAGTGCCTTCGGCGGACTATGAATAGCGGTATCCACGCTGACCGACTTCGGCAGCAAGGTCAAGGCGGTCGTCAAATCCATAGCGAGCGCATCCAAGCGCACGCGTATCCACCACGCACCGGGAACCCCTAACTGCTGTAAGCCGTCTGCCGGAGTGAAACTTTTATTGAAAGGATTCCAAAACACGAGTTCGCCATGAAACGGGTTGGTAATCGTTATGCTGACTCCCGTATTCAGGTAGTCATATTGTTGGTTAGGATAGGCCGCGTTCACTTTTAGCGTAATGGCTTCACGCAGTCCCTTGAGAAAACCATCCATCACCCCCACTAAATCGCCCACGAACTTGCCATATTTGTCTTCTTTTGCACCATGTCCTGTTAATTTAGTATCGGCAGGGTTTTCGCCAAACGCATCGGTAATAATGCTATTTTCGAGACCAAAATCGGTGGGGAATAAGGCCGACGAGCGGAAAAAGAAATGGTTCCAGATGATGACGAGGTCGCCAACCTGTAAATCGCTGGCTGCAATAGCGACCCCTTCAAAATAATCCTCACCATTGTCCATCAAACTTTTCGGCTTCGGGTTGCCTGTCAACGGAATAATCGCGTGGAGCGTCACACCATCATCTGCCGCACCATTAAACTCGTTGTCCGAGCCAGTGCGCCGAGCCAGCCCGAAACGCAGCGCATCAACCTCCAACACGCTCACCATATGGTCACAAAAAATCCAGTTGCGTTCCCAGATATTCTGGAAATCGGCACTAACTGGCGATACGGACGGAATCAACACATCCAGAAGTTGAGAAGGTGTTTTACCGCCCAAGTTCATTGTCCACACATAGCTAGTGGGGTTGCTTAGTGTCCAATTGGCCGAGGCTGCCGGACGGATTCGCCCCGCCCCAACTTTATAGCGGATCTCCTCGCGCGGCGGTGCAGCGGCGTGGAAATCCGGTTCGAGGCTGCTAGCGGTCAATCCACCGGCAGTCAAGCCGTGTAGAAACGAAGTCGTGTCATTTGATGAGCCTAAAGAAATAAACGGATATTCAAACATCACTGTACGTTTGCCATCGGTCCAGGGTCCCTGTGCGCCGGAAATCGTATAGGGAAAATTCCGGTCACCTTGAACCGAGTCGGTATATAACATCCGCTCGACAAATCGCAGGCGTCGGTTAAGCAATTCCTCCAACGCGGGCATATGAATCCCCACATCGCCAACGCTGGACGGATTAGTCCATAAATCGCCATGTACAGCCAGAGCACGCCAGATGATGCGCCGGACACGCTGCCGCCGATCCACCACAAACTTTTGCTGACGGTCAGCAATGGTTGAGTCCCCATCATCGACGTACAGCTTGGCAATATCGGTTAAATCAGTATGTGCAGGAGTCGCTGTGTCCTTCGCGCCACCGAATGGGCCGGGTGCAGCATCGGTACCAATCTTTTCGTTGACGATTGACAGTACCTTATCAATCTCGGCGGAGATACGAACGACCAATGACTCATAATGAGGCGGATGGTCAAAACTCGAATTCGCCGTAATGATCCCACGAATGCGATGCTTCACGAAATGGGTGAATTCTGTATCAACTTTCTTTTTGCGGTCAACAAAGGCCGATGACACCGCGATAGCAGCGAAGATTTTCATCACCTCGGCATCGCTGGGTGATGAATCACAACCACTGACCAGCAGTGCGATCAGCAGTAGAAGCAGCAGAACGCGGCGCTTTTTAAGGCTGATGCCAAAAATCTGACTGAGACTATAAAGGGGCTGTTTGGGTTGAAGGGATTGGGTAGCGCGGATAGATAAGGGATTTAGTTGGGGTGAGTCCACGTTCTACCCTCGTAATTTTCAGGAGAAACGGACTAAAACTGATACTGTACACACAGAAGAAATTTACGTTCTTAACAATTTCATTATCAGAAATCAAAAAGCAATGTCAACATTGTGAAATACTTCCCTAAAGTTACTAAATGTCTTGTAATGGCGTGTTTTTCACCTGAAACGAGTCCAAAAAGCTGTGGATATGGTCGGCGATCCGTAGTACAACATTCTCATCTACGCTTTCGCCCAGCGGCAGATTAATGATCGACATGCCTAAAGCATCCGCTGTGGGGGTGAACGGCTGCTTAACCGGTGGTGCCAGCGCTGTTGTCATAGGATGCAGCGACGGATACCAACGGGTGGCTTCATGGATTCCCTGTTCCCATAGATAGCCGAGCAGTTCATCACGTAGATCGGGGTGTACGAGCAGCGGATAACGCCACAAAATGCTGCCCAATGGTCGTACAAGCGGACGCAGTAAAGTATGGCTATCCGCTGTCAGATTGCCAATCGCTAACTGCTCGTCATACAAGGAAGCCAGCCGTGCGCGGTGTGCCAGATTTTGCGGCAGATCACGCAGCAGCGCGGGCAAATCTGCCCAATCCTCCGCTGCCAGTCGGTAAACTACCAACTCGCTGTACATCGCAAACAACGGCGGATACAAATCGAGCAAACGTGGATTTTGTGACTCATATTGGTGCAGCGGCCAGTACAATCCATTCCATTGATTCGTGAGCAGCATTAGACGGTCATTCCAAATCGGCATTTCCGTCATGAGTTTTGTAATATTTTGGATTAAGATTGAATCATTACTCAGCAGTGCGCCTCCCACCTGATTATCAATAATCTTGCCTAGCCCGAAGCTAACGATACTGGCATCACCCCAACTCCCGGCAGGCTTTCCATCAACCACCGCCCCCAATGCCAGCGCGGCATCCTCAATCACTTTGATGTCATGAGCCTGTGCCCACTCACAAATCGACCGCATCGGTGCGGGCAGTCCATATATATGACAGGGGATTACTACCGCCGGATTCGCCGACAAATATGCATTTAGTCCCTCAACCGTCAAGTTACCACTGCCGCGATCCACATCTACCAGCAGCGGACGGTTGCCACTTTTTAGCACTGCCCATAAAACAATGTAGCAGGTATTGGCCGGCAGCAGAATCACCTGATCATGTAGATCCCAGGCACGCAGCGTCGCCCAGATTCCGGTGGCAGCCCGTCCGGTCAAAATCCCGGTTTCGCGATGGGTCAATGCCTGCAAATATCGGACACATTCAATCGCCGCAGCTTTTTTGCGCTTCATAGCCATACCGCACTTCTTTAGATTAATTATGACACTAATAGAGTTTTGTAAGAGTTGATAGGGACTTTAATACTTTACAGCTATAATAATGACAAATCGATGCGGACAACCAGGCAACCACCTATGAGAAATATATGGAGCGCTTTTGTCACTGCACCCACTCTTGCTGCTGAAGACCAAACCCGAAACGCGCGACTCGCTTACATTATTATTCTTTCGACAATTGCCTTAAACGTTGTCAGCATTATTATTGATTTTCTTTTTAGCCCTGCATCCTTCGACATTACCCTTAATTTAATTACGGCTGTCGTACAATTAGTTCTGATTTATTTAGTACGGCAAGGCTACGTGCAGCCAGTCGGCATCATTTTTGCGATATTCGGCTGGTTGTTGATTACGAACAATGCTCACAATGTAGATGGTTTGGTCAATCCGATCATGTAAAAGACAAGATTTCATCTGACACCCGTGACTTGACCGACGACTTTATCGAACGAGTCGTCGGGAATGCCTAACATCTTCTCCTGTTGTTCAAAAAGCGTATCCAATTGTTTGGCTTGTGCCAAATGCTTTGTCTCA
>JBGAHG010000062.1:0-29488 GCA_044226325.1 Aggregatilineales bacterium | reverse complement strand
CCATAATCCTCGGTTTGGACGACCGCACCATTGGCAACACCAGCCGCCAGTACCAGCGCCATGTGACCGGGACGCGGTGCCACCACCGGTTCAATTTGTTCGAGTGGATATGGAACTTCCAGCAATGCCTGAAAACCATTGGTCTTCCATGCACCCTGTTCCTGAATCAGTCGTAAACCTTGCTCTTCGTCGATGATGTCTGGTGCGAACACGAACCGGTTGGGTTGAGGTGGTGTAGGCAGTTTATACAACGGTTCAGACTGGACAGTCAGCGATCGTGGATGGGCTTTCCCGTCCAGAATGCTTTGGTACAGGATACCGGGGTTGGGTTGTGTCCCCTTGACAGCCGCCACGACTACCTGATTGTATTCGCCCTGATGTTTCCCGGGCAGCGCCCAGACATCCACACGACTGCTATTCTTCGCCAGAAATGCGGCGGCATCTTCTGACAGGTGATACTCACGCCAAATCGCAGAGTTTTAACCCCGGCGAAGTGGCAGATGCCCTTAACCGTTGTTCCCCAATTGAATTTGGTGGTTCTTCAGCTGCATCTACCGATCAGGAGTAGATGGGCTGTTTATGTTTTATGGAGGCAGATCGAAATGAACAGGCGCAAGCGTCAGCAGCAAGTATCAGAAGCACCTCTTACATCGGGCGGCATCCTCACGGTTGGATTGGACATTGGTTACGGTGTCACCAAAGTCGTGACGGATCAAGCCGCGCTTTCTTTTCCATCGGTGGCGGGTCATGCCCGTGAAATCAAGTTCCAGCAGGAGGCTCTGACCGCCAAATATCCGGGCGACCAACTGACAGATGAAGATGGTTCGACCTGGTTTGTAGGGGATCTGGCACTGGCACAGCTTCCACCGGGCGAACTGCTGCGGCTGCGGGGACGCACGGCCAACGAAAAAACGATGGGTAACACCTTCCGTCTCCGGTTGGCGAAAGCGGCGATTGGGAAACTGGCACAGGGGGTGTATGGACGGGATGTCATCCATCTGAAGCTGTGCAGCGGTCTCCCCGTCGATCATATGCGGGATGCGGGTGAATTTAAGCAATCACTGTTGGGACAGCACCTCATCAAAACGGATGCCAGTGAAGTCATTGCCAATGTGACCGAAGTGATTGTCATGCCGCAGCCTTATGGTTCAGCATACGCCATGATGTTGACTGAAACAGGGGAGATCAATGTCTATCACACGTATATGCGAACGGGTGTGGTGGATGTGGGCACTTACACGGTGGACATCATTCTCGATGACGACGGGGACTTTCTTGATTCGGAAAGTGGCAGTGTCGAAAGTGGGGTTTATACCGCTCAGGAGCGGATTGCCGCCATGCTGGAACGGGATTACCGCGAGAAGATGCCGCACAAGATTGTCGACCAAGTACTCCGGACGGGAATATTTACAGCCAGTGGCAAGCCAGTGGATTACAGCCATGAAGTTGAAGAAGCACTTGCTCCACTCCGCAGCGCGACCT
Source organism: Aggregatilineales bacterium (assembly GCA_044226325.1). Taxonomy (GTDB): domain Bacteria; phylum Chloroflexota; class Anaerolineae; order Aggregatilineales; family Phototrophicaceae; genus CFX2. The sequence continues at coordinate 28,006 of JBGAHG010000062.1, read as the reverse complement.
TGAATTTGCTCTTGGAGAAATGGCAGCGTGGAACGACCGTCGATGTGGTTTACCTGTCAGGCGGCGGTGCGGAGCTGGTGTATGAGCAGGTGGTGGAAGCCTATCCGCAGACAAAGCTGGTGCCAGACGCACAAATGGCGAACGCCAGAGGTTATCTGCATTATGCCCACTTTACTGCACGGAAATGATGGATTTGGTGTTGAGCCGGGTCTTACTGGTCAGCCTGGCAGGTTGTACGGATAAGACCACCAAAGAAGGAGAGAAACATGACAAGGCGAAAATCGGTCAAACGCCAGTACCGGATGATTACCTTCAAAGCATTCGAGGACTCCGATGGCGACATTCTGGACTGGTGGGAAGGGATTGAGGAAGGCGAACGCAGTGATGCGGTACGCGATCTCATCCGGGGGTATCTGGGGCAGCAGCCACGAATACGAAAGTTGTTGACCATCCCGGAACTGCTGGAAGTTCGTCAGGATACCATCTGGATCCGCGATGCACTGAATGAGATGCCGGGCTTTCTGGAACGCCTGGTTCAACAGGTTGCCATCAATGGTGTAGGGCAGATTGCTATGCAGCCTGAAGCGCGAGCACCCGCTAATAACGTTGTCCTACAACCGACTGAAGTGGCATTGTCAGACAACGACCGCGAACGGCGGACACGACGAATGAAGCGTATCCAATGGTAAGAGCGAAAGGAGGAAACCGATGGATCCAACTTACTGAGATGTGTAGGACAAAGACAACGCATGGCGGAGCCATGCAAGTCACAGCGTCGAGGCGCTGCGACTTCCAGCGACGGGGATGGGGAGTGTGTGTCCAAATAGACTTTCTCCCCGTCGCTAAGCGAGCTAAATCCCCTCGCCACTCATGCCCCGTGGGGGCTGATGCAGCGGCTGTCGCCCCTGCACGAGTGCGGCGGTGCAGAGATACCGCCGCACTCGTGGACGCGACACATCGCATCCACCGAACGCACCGCCCCCGGAATGCGGTCGAAATTTGCATCAAATTTGTTCAGGCGATATGCAGTCCGTGTCGGCTGCAAGATAGGGAGAACAGGAAAGATGAATCATCGTCAGACAATCGCCGAAATCAGTAAACGCCTGCCACGCCTGAAACGGCGCGACGTAGCAGAAGTGTTAGCAGTCATGACGGAACTATGGCTCGATGAGTTGGCTCAACCCGAGCATAGTGTGACCGTTGCCAATCTGGGCAAGCTGGTGGTAGAGGTGCAGACATTCCGCGTTGGTGGCTCTGTCAGACAGCGCCTTCAGCAGTTACACGGTTCCGCTGCGCCAAATACCTTGAAACGCATTTACGTTCGCTTCCGCCTAACGGCTAAGTTCCGTCAGGCAATTGAAGCTGCCTATATAAAGGAAGGAAAAGCAGAGTGAAGAAAAAACCCAATCCCTACAGCGAACGGATGACGGTCAATCTTAGCCCCAATCAGATGCGTCAGTTGGAAGAACTCCGAAACGTCCGCAACCGTGTCGGCAATTTCGTGAGCAAGAACGACCTCCTGCGCGATGCGGTCAACTATTATCTAGCTTCTCAGGAAGACCTGCCGGGATCGCGGCGAGCCATCGCCAAAGGCATCGAGTCAAAAGTGGATGTATTGGATGCCAAAGTCGAAGCGTTGTCCACGCAGTTCACCGACTTTGTAAACAGCATCCGCCGTCGTCGTGAGGGGCAGTAGATGGATCGCAAACAGATGTGTATCGCTAATGTGCAGTATAAGAAACCATCCGACGAGGGTGCAAAGCAGTCGAAAAACCTACTGCGCTACTTGACGTACAGAGAAAGCAGGGATGAGGCAGCGCGACATGTCGCCGGTCATGAACGTTGGGTCGATCATGGCATGGGTGATTCAGTGGCTGACATTGTGCAGCGCTGCGACGATCTCAAGAGTGAACATGTGCTGACTTTTTCGTTGGTGATTAATCCGTCACCGGATTTAATGGGTATGGTCGCGCCAGAGCAGCGTGAGCAGTTTGTAGGCGAATTGACGGAAAACGTAATTGAAGATTTCTTTGACGAGCGAGGGTTGGATACAGGAATCGAATTTTCATGGGTGATACACCATCGTTTGACGGATGATCTACAAGCGCCGGGATTGCACGATCCTCATAGCCATGTGGTGCTGCCGGGGACAGTGTATGACGAGGAACATGGGCAGCGTGTACCACTGTTCTTCAGTCGGAATAGGAAGGTTAACCACATTGACCTACTGCATGACATGACCGAGCGGGTGATGGTCAAGCAGATGGAGCGCTATGTTGGTCCCGACTGGGAACAGCGTTATGACGACTTGGTTGGAGTGCGAGAGCAAGAATGTCAGATTGTCGAAAGTGAGCCGCATGGGATGGTGCTCGACGACAAAGGTGAAAGCTGGAACATCTGGTGCGGGATGCGGCGGACGGATGAAGAGACCAGTGCTGTCGGCTACTACCGGTATTTTCCTGCACCAACAGAAGACAACCCGGATGCGCTCCGGTTGGAATTTCGCCCACTGGTGTCAGGACTGCCGCATGAACAGGCAGACTTCTTCGCTCAGAATTTCGCACAGGAAATGAATGGAGAGATGAACAACCTGAAAGAACTTACGGAAATAATCAGCGGGATGAGTGTTCAGCAACGAGATGTACTCATTCAGAAGATAGGACGATATGAATCACCGGATGTATTGCCTGAATTTGAACTGTGACCGAGAAAGCACACAGGGATGAGCAGCGCCCACCGTCGCCAAACGCAAGCGCTCCAAACCCCTGTGTACCTAATAGGAATAAAAAGAGTATGACACAAAATGGAATCGTCAACAAGACGGATACGTTAGACACACCCAGCGCCGGGCGGCGAGAGTTCTTAGCAGCGCTGTATAAAGGGAGCCCAGATAAACTCTATCTCGAACTACGCTGCATCCATCCAACCACAGGCGAGGCACGTTCCTTGTGGGGACAGATGGGGAATAAACGCGAGCTGTCAGCCGCGCTCAAGCAGGCAGAAGTCCTCAACCGTGAAGGCTTTGGACTGTACTTCGCCCCGTGCTTGCGTAAGGCGAAGCAGGGCAAAGCGGAAACAGCCGTGCTGATGTCATCGCTATGGATTGACATCGATTGCGACGATGATGGGCACAAACGCGAAAACGCGTTGACGAAGTTACGTAAATTCGAACCCGCACCATCTTTTGTCCTCGATAGTGGAGGCGGTTGGCATGGCTATTGGTTATTGGATGAACCATTTCTGCTTCAAAGTGACGCTGATCGGCAGAAAGCTGCTGATATCCTGCGTGGATTATTCACCGCATTGGGCGGCGATCCGGAATACGTGAAAACGGTTGCAGGCATTATGAGACTCCCCGATTCGGTGAACACCAAGCCAGATCGAGCCGGCGTGGTGGTAAGTATTCTCGAATGTCACCCTGAACGACGCTACACACTGGATACCTTCACCTGGCTGGAGAGCCAGCCTCCTCAAACGACCTTTGACGGGTTGAAGGTGGTGACGCTGAATGGAACGGGACACCACCGGCTGCCGCCGCGCACTGAAACCTATCTGGCATTCGGCGCGACGGATGGTATACGCAACACCGAATTATTCGGGGCAGCTTGCCAACTGCGCGATGCTGGATACAGTCAATCTGATGCGGAGCTAGAACTCATCCCACGTCACCTTGCCAGCGGCAGCAGTGAGCGCGAAGCGCTAGCGACCATCAAGAGCGCCTACAGCCGCCCGGCACGCGATCCCATCTTCGCACCACGAGAGCAAGCACATCAGCAGGTTAACCAATTGGTGAGTCAATTTGCGGTTGAGCAGAAAGCCGAACGACCAACTACCGGGCAGATTGTCGCCGCTGTCGAAGCCTGCATCCATCTCAATCCGGTGGAATGGGCGGAAGAACGCCAGCGTCTCAAATCCGTGTGTGGCGATGGCTTGAAAATCGGTGATATTGACCGTCTCTATAAAGAAAAGAAACGCGCCAACTTCCAGCAGCGGGAGCAGGAGTATCTCGATACCGAGAGTTACCTGCTGCGTGACGGAAAGATCATCTATCGCAAGGAGACTTATCGTGGCACGCTGGAAAAGACCGTCGTAGACTGGACAGCCACCGCACTCTACCAGACCTGTCAGGTTGACGATGACGGCAAAGAAGCTCACACCACCGCGCTTGAACTGCGGAAGGGTGAAGCGGTCAAGAAGCTGGATGTGCCGGGGGATGTGTTCGTAGATGATGTAGCGCTGCGCCGCTTCATTGGTGCTAACGCCGGATCGCAATATGTTGTACGCGCCGGGATGTCGAAGCATCTTGTTCCCGCGATTGTGCAGTTATCCGGTGAGTTTCCCACCCATCAGCACTACAATTTCATGGGCTGGATGCAGCTTGATGGCAGATGGGTGTATGTGTCGCCGCAGGATTGCATCACCGCGCAGGGTAAATTAAGTGAACCGCCATCGGTTGAACTCGACCACCGCCTGCGCGATTACGGCTTGCAGGCGACAGACTGGCAAGAAAGCCTCGTAGCGTTCGATGCGGTTACGAAAGTGCTGCCGCCTAAACTTGCTTCATCACTGATTGCTTTCGCGCTTCTGCCCATACTTCAGCGGTTTTTCCCGACAGCAGCACCGCGACCTGCTGTGCATCTGGTCGGCACATCGGGCAGTGGCAAGTCGGAGATTGCCTCGCTCTTGAGCAGCTTCTACGGGCAGTTCAGCCGTGATACGCCACCGGCGCAATGGGGTGATACCATCAATACAGTTGAGACGCTCGGTTATCCGCTGGCGGATAGTCTGTTCTGGGTGGACGACTACAAAAGCATCTATGCCGACGAGAAAACCTTCACCCGTTTCTTGCAGTCCTACTCACGAGGCATGGGACGCGGACGACTGACCCGTGAAGCCAAAGTCCGGCACGAGAAACCCTGTCGAGGCTTGATCCTCTCAACAGGTGAGACCACCATCGAAGGTGAAATGTCCGTTGTGGCGCGTATGCTCGTGCTGGAAATCCCGCCCTGGGAGAAGCGCGATCCGGGTGGGCAGGCATTGGCACAGGCGGAACACTTACGCGAACACCTGGCAGGTTTCACTGCACACTTTGCCTCATGGGTAGCAAAGCAGCTTGAGCAGGGTGATTTGAAAACCGACATCGCTAACCGTTTCAGCAGCAACATGCGTGGCTACCGCGAGAAGCTCGCCGCTGAGATCGGCGGACAATCCAATACTGGCCGTGTGATCCAGAACTGGGTAGTGTTGGTGACGGTCTACCAAATGCTTTCGCGGTTTCTGTCCGAGATGGATGAGAACTATCTGCCTCCTGCATGGAAAGATGCCATCGTCGAGAGTGTCCGCACCCTGCGCCAGGAACGTGCCAGCGAGGTTTTTCTCGACATTCTGGGGCAGTTGATTGCTGGTGGACAGGTGGTGATTGACCATGATATGAAGAACCCGCGCGAGTATCCACCGGGCGTAACCGTTATCGGTTATAAGGATGAGGGGTTTGTGTATCTGCTGCCAGAGATAGCCCACCGGGAAGTCAACCGGGTGCAGCCGCTGCGCTTTACCGTCACCGCCATTGGGATGCAGTTACGCGAAGACGGCATCTTGATACCGGGACCGAACAACCTCAGCACCCAGAAGCGCGTCCGGGGCAGCAGGGTGCGATTCTGGCAGCTTACCTCCGAATCATTTGGTGAGACAGTTGAGACGCCTGAGACGGAAAGCAGATAGCCCGCAAAATTGATGTCATGAGTGCCAGAAAGTAAGTTGAAGTAGTTGAGACACTTGAGACTCTTTGATGTTCAGAGAGTCTCTTTTCTTTTGTGGAACCATTATTCCAGAAGCCTTGTGTCTCAGACGGCACAGGTGGCTCAGGTTGAGACATTGATTTTTACTGAATTTACAACAAATCACCTCCATCAAAGATGGTATATGAGTTCGTAAAGTGGGGTTGAGCCAGTTGAGACTCCTGAGACAATCAATATAATATTTACCTCAATTTCTCCTCTTGATCAATCTGAGGTATCCATTGTGGAGTCATAAAAGCATCGCCGTCTCGAACTACTCATGCCTGATTTCGCCACCAGTTCGATTCGGTCGAATGCTGTCTGAACCCTGTAAAAAGCTGATGAAAATCAACTCATCATCCAAGTCTCGGACAGTATGGGGTTCACCCCGCATAAAGCCCATCAATGAATGAGTTCCATATTCCTGTTCTTGTTCATCGCATCCAGCGAACATTCTGCGCCACTTGAGAATAATCACATAAAACGGTGAGTCTGGCACCCTATGCTCCGCGATTTGTTGTCCACTTCTTGTGTTGTACTAAAGTGTTCCGAGACCATGAACCAGTTGGAGTAAGCGACGAAGCGGTCTGAGCATAGTTAGCTGGGAAAATATACCCCATAGCCGATTGAGGATTTCACACCCTAAGCCGAGTTCGGCTCATCCGGTTGACTTTTAGATTCCACAGCCTGTTGTAGAATTTTCAGGAACATATCCAGTGGCACGCGATGAATGCGTGCCGCCCACTCGACCGTGAGGGCTTTGGCTACCAGCGCGCGCAGCGAGTAGCGCCCTACCCGCTTGACACCGAATAACTCCATGACCTCAGCAATATCACCATACTCCTCCAGAATGTCCGAGACCTGTGTTTCTTTTGTGATGTCCATTGTTCGTTCCTCCAAACTGAACTCAGTCGCCCACCTCTGCTACGGCAGGAACTGCGTTTTTGTCCTGTGAGTTATTCATCGCGCTTCGGATAATTTGCCATAGTTCATAGGCAATCGGCAGCAATGAAACAAACCACAACCCGTAGGCTATGCCGTGTAACATTGGCTGGTACTCGTGGAGAAAAATTCCAACCCACAGGAAAACTCCACCCAGATGCACGGCAATCAGACTGAACCGATTGCCGCCCAGTTTTGGTGGTGCGTCGGGCTGGAAGATGCGCTTGAAAATCAGCGGAATGATTGCATAGCCGAATTGGAGTACCCAACCGTAGATCAAGGCTTGCGGGGCATTTTGTTCAATACCTGCACCGGGAAATCCCGGCACTTTCAGGATAATGAGAGGGGCAACCAATACGGGTGCCATAATCCACACATAGGATGTAATCAGGTGCAGCATCCCCGCTGTTCGCAGTTTGGGATCACCCAGCAGCGGTTTAATCACGTTCAGCAGCAGCCAGATCGTTGCGCTGAGGTGCAAGATCAGACCGGGTACTGAAAACAGATTCGACTGAAACCACGGCCCCAACACCAATCCCAACGCGCCAAAGCTCATCATCCAAAAAATCGGTGTGATCGAGCGCGGCCAAGCCAGCGAACGTCCGGCAAAACCCGGATACAGATCAACCAGCAGTCCGGCGAATACCAGTGACATGAAGCCCCAGTTGTTGGCGTGAATATGAACTTCAATCGGCACTTTTATTTGCAGCCACGTGCTCCAACCCTGCCACAATCCTGTGCCGACCAGGATGCCCAGCAGTAGATATGCCAATCCCACCACATAGAATTTGCGGCCTTCGGAATTTTGGGCCGTATCGGTAGCGCGCATTTTTCCCAGTTGAATCATGAGCAATGTAGCCGCAATGAAGATCAGCGTGCCGCCGGTGGTGATGAGTACGGCGTTGATCGGCGGAATACCCATCAGCAGGATGAGCAGCCCCAAATTCAACGTCAGCCAGATGTCCCACCGGATTTTAGGTCGCGGCAGCCCGACCCGTGCCGCGACAAGGATCGGTAAGATGCCAAAGGCGAACTCCGTCAGCGCACCCAGCGTGATGAAATGCACCCGCATCCAGCGCAGCCCTGCAAAACTAGGAAGCAGTTCGAAGTTGATCAGCGAAGCATCCAACGCCCCCAGTACGGCCAGCGCGATATACAGGAAAACCACAAGAAAATAGGGATTGAGCACGATTCTTCTCCTCTTGTCCGTCAATGTTTTTGAAGCTGCGAAGTATCTGTAATGCGGCTCCCTATCTGTGTTGTTTCTGCGCAAGCTGTTCACGGGCTTTTGCCCCACGGAACGGGTATCCCATCAGGACTCCTGCTACGCAAAAATCCAGCACCCCGCCCGCAATGGGTACTAGGGCGATGAGGGCGAGAATCGTTCCCAGCGTATCCTTGATAACAAATAAGCCTATGGACATCAGAACGATGCCCGCGATAACGCGCATTATGCGTCCCTGGCTACTGGTCATAAATGTCACGAATGTCATGTTACTTCTCCTAGTTATTAATCAATTCAGGCGATTCGGGTTGCAAGGAATACCAATCGGGTTTCAGCTTCTACACCGCGTTTAGCACCTTCCGCTGTGATCACTGTCGCGCCCGGACGAACGGGATACCGCTCATCATCCACGCTCATCCACCCCGTTCCTTCGAGAAAGTGGTACACCGCCAGCGCCTCCGGATGCGCTGGAATCTTTTGACCGATTTCAAGGCTACCGATGATGACTTTCAGCTTCTCGTTCTCCGCCAATATCTGCGGCTGTGGGCCTCCGGGCGAAAAAACGACCTTTTCCTGCCAATCTGGATAAAACATGGATTTCACTGATTTTTCTCCTTAGGGGATAATATGATCTGAAAGGGTAGGCTAATGGCGTGCAGCGGACAGATTCGTTCGCAGTAACCGTCATAGCGACAGGCTTGAGGATTTGCTACAACAGCGATGCCATCTTTTATGATCAGTGCATGGTTGGGGCATACCCGAACGCATAACCCACAGCCGGTACAACAACTGGCATCAATGAGCGGCACTGGAAGCGTTAGTTGCCTTTTTGTCATATGGAAAATACTCCATCGCCGTCTAACCACTTTGCCTTCACCGATGATTGTTGCTTGAATACAGTCTCCGTCATTTGCACAGACAAATCTTCGACTTTTGTCGAGTTTCGCCATGAAAGATTGCTTGTCTGGTTGATTTGTTTCACAATAAGCGGGAAAGACAAACACTGACAGTGTGATCAAAGGAATGTAGAAATAGAAGTTATGTCCACAGATGATGCAATTAATCAGATAAAAAGTACCCTCTCAACCGTCCCTTACTTTGCTAATCTTGACATCGCGCTGATCGAAACCATTGCCCAACAGATGAAGGTTCAACAATATGACACAGGGCAGGTTGTGTTCCTCGAAGGTGAACAAGACGTAGCCCTGTATATTGTCCGTGCAGGCTGGCTAAAAGCGGTTAAGACATCACCTGATGGACGCGAACAGGTATTACATTTCATCGGCCCGGGTGAGGTTTTTAATGCGATTGGCGTTTTCGTTGAGCCCACAAACCCGGCGACAGTCATCGCTCTCGAATCAACAACGGTGTGGGTCATCCAGCAAAATGCCATGCTGAAGCTGCTTGACCAGCATCCAGAACTTGGGCGCGTTATCATCCAGCGCATGGCTGAACGTGTGCAGCAGCTCATTCATATGGTCGAGGATTTGTCACTGCGAACGATTGAAGCCCGTTTGGCACGCTATCTCATCGAACAATCAACTGCTGAATACTTGCAACGACCCCGTTGGGCCACCCAAGCAGAAATGGCAAACCGGCTCGGCACAGTCCCTGATGTGCTTAGTAGGGCATTACGCAATTTTGCAAAGGACAATCTGATTCATGTCGAACGACACCAGATTAAAATCCTCGACTACAAGGGCTTGGAAGCCAAAGCGGGTCTTGATAAATAATAGACGTTACGCAGTTGAGTAAAATCTGGCGCATGAACTCACCCAAATACACTGAACACGACTATATCAACTCCCTTATCGTGGCACAGCAGATCTTTAGTGTGATTGATGCAGTCCGCAGTTATCCTGAGAGTGTATGGTCAACTGGCACATGATACCTACACACGTCTGCTGCGATGGTTGCCATTCGATAGTGAGGTGCTATGGACGAAACAGAACTCCTCGCTTAAGCGGTGAAAAAGCCGATTATCGTCGTACTGATTTGAGGAAGCCGGGTTTGTGCATCTATAGATTATGCCTGATATCGTCTCTTGGAAGGCTGGAAGTGGTCTAAGTATGGTACTTTTAGTATGGTCATCAACCAGCATAATTTGTGACTGTTCTTACCTAAGACCGTGTAGCATCTCTATCAATACTATAATATGTTTTAACAGTTTTTCAGGCAGTAAGTCTATATCTGGCATTAGACATTATTTCTTGTGACCACCTGACCCACCTTTGTCAATGCATTAAACTTCATCTTCTGAAAGTGGTCTGACAGTTCACTGGCATACTCATTCAGAGCGATAAATGGCAAGTGGAATAGATCACGCCAGGGACGGTGAGCTTCGTAGATATAAACTTCTTTGGGGGAAAGCATCTCCACCCAGCGTGGGATGGTCGCTGCATCATCTGGCTCAACCGCAAAGAAGAGCATGTCCGCAGGATAATTCCTAGCAATTTGCTCAACTTCTTTGGCGCTTGTGAGGCGATGTACGCCTTCCGAATAATTCAGGGCGGTTGTGCCGTCAGGATAAGTGACATGGAATCCAAGCTGCGGCGCATTCGCAGGTAAACGCAATCCCATTGTTCCAATGCGGATCAAATCAATCGGATGAATAAGCAGTTGAAAGATATATTCTACTTTTTCACGCAGACCGGGTGGCAATAGCGGCATGTGTACCCAAGTGAATACCGTAACCTTCACGCCTTCTATCGTCACACTCTCGCTATCTTTGACCGGATGCACATTTTCTGGTGTGAGTACACCATGTCGGTTGATGTGCTGGATGACATCCGGTGACGAAATCAGATGGATGTTCGGCAGGTATGGACGGGCTTCCGGTGCTTCCAGAAACATCTGTAAAGAACCGGCATGTTCGGGATGCCCATGTGTCAGACAAAATAACATGGTCTGATTTCCCTTCAGCGCGTCCCATGTTACTGCATCGCCGAACAGGTCAAAACCGATCAGGGTGTTCTTATGGCGTAGGGCGATTCCCGACCAGCCAAAGTAGTGAATCTGCATGATTTCATTCCTTCGTCATCAGCTTAATTACTTCGAGTTGAAATGCCAGAGACGATCAGTTCGGCACGGGGATAGCTGATTCCGACCAGCGCTCCGTAATATGAAAACCACGACGGCGCACCTCGTCCAGAAAGCGCGTCGCTGATATGGCTTTTTCCAGCGGCAAGACACCGGGCGAAATCTCGCGGCGTGCGATGAATTGCGCCATGATGGCCGCGTGCCAGCCAGTCAAACGCTCCATCGCCGTGAAGCCTGTGACCTCGTCATAGCGGTCAATCAGGTCAATCACCAGCGAGAGGTCTTTACCGTCCTTGTCCGCGATACCTTTGGCACGCATCAGGCAAATGTCAATCACCCGGTCAGTCTCGATGCTTGAACCCACTAATGTGTGATACACCTGACGTGGGCTAACAGTTATGCCGGGTGAAACCGCTAACGGTTCCTCTCGGAAGAGTCCGAGGTCTTTGAAGGCTTTGAATTGAAGATAATGGCTTGGATAGCGTAGGGTCTTGTTCTCGTAAACTTGCAAAATACCTTCATAGGTATAGGGTATAGTCGATGTGCCACCAGAGGTGACAAATGCTTCTAGAGTGCCGATGCCGTCGAACTCAAGGGTTTCCAGTTCAGTCAGCGTATCCACTGGAGTGACTACCCCACCCCTTAGAAAGAGTGCTTGTCCGTCATATTCGTTGGTCAGACCGTTGATGTGAAATGAACATTGATAACCCCACGGTTCGGGCGGGTTTTGGGGCAGTCCACCATCCCACAACCGCACCTCGCGTGGAGTTCCGCCGCGCGCCTGCAACTGCTCGACGGCATAGACTCCCAGCGTGTTGTTCATCCCCGGCCCCATACCGCAGTCAGGGACAACTGTAATACCGGCGGCGCGCGCCTCATCGTTCATTGCTAACTGCTTGAGTACCGTGTCGGTGTGTCCGCCTAAATCAACCATGCTCGTACGCGCTTCAACAGCGGCGCGGGTACAATCGAGGATAAACTTGAAAGGCACAGCGCATATGAATACATCAACAGGCTTGAGCAGTTCAACCAGAGCATTGTAATTGCGTGCGTCAACCTGTGTAGCAGTGGCAATCGTACGCCCAATCAAGTGATTGATGCGCTCGGCAGCGCGCGCTGCTAGGTCACCATTCGCATCAGCTAGGATAACGCTGGCAGCGTTGCCCCACTTCGCCATGTCATAGGCAGCGGCCACACCCTGGCGACCTGCGCCAACAACGGCGTAATGAATTAGCTCCGTCATGTTATAGCCTACCTTTTTTCAATATGCGCTCATCTACCCGATTATTAAAAGTCATTTGGCATTGATGAGTGCTAATTCTTATGCATCTGTGACATCATCGAATCTCGGTCGGAGCCGCTATGGCTGTACTGATATGCATTCGTTTAATCAAGCCGCTGTTACGCGCCGCACCAAGCAGCAAACGCGGAATGTGGCGTTTGAAGACAATCTGCGGGCGGTAGAGCTTCAGGCGCATGATCGCCCGGAACAGCACCCTGACATAATATTTTTGAATCAGCCGGTACATTTCTGGTTGCGATAATTTCGTCGTGGGGATTACAAAATGTGCCAAATCATAGACTTCACGATGGTGGGTCGTAACCTTGTCTTTCATCTCTTGATGAAAACCCGTACCCGGCAAAGGGGTGAGGGGGGTGAGTTCGGTCAGGGCGATGTTGGGATACCGCCTGACATACGCATCGATCCGTTTGAAATCGTCTTCGGTATAATCGGGCATAATCAAAAATCCGGCGCTCAAAGCAATACCATTCCGCGCCAGAATTTCAATAGCTTGCTCGTTGATCTCGATACTCGTTTTCTTGTTGACCTGATTGATGCGTGTATCGTCAATCGCCTCTAAGCCCGTCATCACCATCATCAGCCCAATCTTGGCCCACTTTGCAAATATGTCTGGATTTTTTACCACACAATCGGTGCGCGTATAAGCGAAATACCGTTTCTTAATCCCCGCTTCCACTATCAGGTCATGCAACCGTTCCATGCGTTTCACGTCAATAAAGGTGTGATCGTCACAGAACAGGATGAAATCTTCTTTGATTGTTTTAAGATCTTCCATGATGAGTTCAGGCGAACGGGTGATGAACCGCCTCCCAGTAAAGTGCTGACACGAGCAAAAATTGCAGGGAAAAGTACAGCCCAGCGATGTCTGGATTGATGCAACCGAATTTTCAAACAGATAGTAATAGCGCGAACGATACTTATCCGTCAGTGAACGGTTAGGCTTTGGCATATGGTCAAGATTGGGGGGAAGTGGGCGCGGTGCCGTGAGATAAAATTTGCTATCTCGCCGAAGACCCAGCCCTAGAATGTCTTCGAAATCTAGGACTTTACTGCTATTCCAGCGCGCAACAATTTCCCTAAAGGCGGGTACACCCTCCCCTATGACAACGACATCAATTAGGGGCGAATCGAATTCATGTGGACATAACGTCACATGATGTCCGCCGACGACCGTCAGAATAGCTGGGTTGAACGCCTTGGCGGCCTTGAAAACCCGTTGTACAGTATACGTTTGTACAATCTGCGCGCTTGCCCCTACAATATCGGGTTGGAAGCGCCGCAGCGCCTCCTGTATATCGGTATCTAGTTCCATATCAAGGAGTTCAACGTCGTGGTCAGGGACGGCTGCTCCGATAATCTCCAATCCCAAAGGTTCGACCTTTGCCAGATATTTCAGCCCGACAGTTAAATCGCCGCTGGGGGGATTAACCAACAAAATTCTCATCACTGTCTCCAAATAAGGTAGTCATAAGATGCACAAAATACTCTGCCTGTGCCATTGGTATTGGCACTATAATTTATCAACTGAGACTGTGCCTTGACCAAGTGTGGAGTGAGGTATGCATTCACCCGACTCCCCCATCAATACACTTTCAAGAAGCAGCCACAATTAGCCCTCACTTGCCGATAATGTCCGGATATAGGCGATGATTGCCAGAATGTCTTCGTCCGTGAAGGCTGGATTACCGCCTTTGGGAGGCATATCAATGCCAGACGTGTTCAATGCATCCCAACTGGGACGACCCGTTTTGACAAAAGTCAGCAAATCCTGATCGCTCAGGGAGTGGGTAAATTCGCTGTCAACAAGATTCTTGCCCAGGTTGGGCAGGCCAAGCGCATCGGCCCCATGACACGCGGAACACGTCAGGAAAAGCTGCTCGCCTTTGGTGACTAGAGCGGGGTCGTAACTGACCGCCGTATTCCCGCCGCCAGCTTGTCCTGCATCCGCGACCGTCTGCGGTGTGGTGTTCGTAGCAGGTGTCGCCGCTGGGGAAGTTGGCATAGTTGTGTTAGTCGGCAGCGGCGCTGACGTTGATGTTGGAGGCACGGGTGAATTAGACGGCTCAACCGATGCGGTTGACTCTGCCAGAGCTACTTCAGCACTGGCACCCTCCTGGCTTTGTGGCGCATGGGGTTTCATGTTCGAGATGATGAAAATCCCAATTATCGTAAAGGTGAAGATGAAGATGAAGGCAACCAGGTTGGCGTTCAACTGGGTTGTATTCTGCGCTTGTTGGTGCTCCGACATTTTGTTCTCCATAGAAGCATCCGGGACACTCAGGTTATCCCTAGACATCGTTCATAGACATTTCCGCGTGGTTACGGCATTGTGACTGATTGGTCAAAAATCTGTTCGAATTGGCGGCCCTCTCCAAGTGTGGCTTTTACGGTCACCTGCCACGCACCGGTCATTGTCCAATGCAGTGGGACAGTATATTGACCGTTTTCCGTGTGTGTACCTTTGCCGGATATGGGCATCATGCCTGCGTGAGCCATATCGCCCACGACCTCGACAACAGCATCAGTTATTGGTTGACCATTGGCATCCGTCAGGGTGATGGTCACGCTGTCTTTGCCAACTATCGCCGGATTATGATCCGGCGAATAGGCGATATTCACATCCGTATCAGCCGTGTTCGCGACGCTGTCGGACGTGGCCTCTGCGGTCATATCAATGCCGCCGGACTGGTTGATAATGCTCTCACTCGATACCGCCTCGACAAAATACTCAAAGGTTTTGCTGACCTCGCCGCCGTTGTTGGGTAGTTGCGCCGTGACGGTCACGATCCAACCGCCGCCCATCGTCCACTCAAACGGCACACGGTATTCACCGTTGGCGCTTTCGTTCACTTCGCGATCCACCGGCATCATACCCGCGTGATCCATATTGCCGTGAACCTGAAGTTTTGCCCCATCAATATGGGAACCGCTGCCATTGGTGAGGGTGACAATAAGGGTGGTTTCACCCACCGCCAGCGGCCCCGGCTCAACGCGCACGGCAATATCGACATCAACCGGAACTGTCATCGCGGCGCTTGGCTGGCCGCAGGCGGTCAGGATCAGGAGTATGAATCCGGCGATAAAAAGGAGTAGTATGTTTTTCATCGCGAACTCTCTTTCAGGATGAATTTCTCCTGGCGCGAGAAAAGACCCAGGGCACACAGCAGCGGGACGACAATCCAGATGACCAGTCCCAGCAGCAGCAGCGGCAACAGCAGCCCGCCAAACTGGTCGGTTGCATACAACCCCGCTGGCCCCAGCACTTCCAGATTGGCCTGGATCGTCAGGATCGACGCAATTTTGAACATCTGAAGAGGGTTCAACACCGCGATAAAGAACACGGCCTGAATGGGCATTTGCGTTGAGAGCGCTGTCCCCATGATGCCTAAATCGCCAATGAACACCAGGAACAGCCACAGGAACAGCGCGCCGCCTAGGGCTGCCGTCGTCTTCTGGGCGATAGTGGACATGAGAAAACCCAGGCTGAGCATCGCCAGCGCGAGCAGATAGGCCAGCATGACCGTCAATAAATAGCTGCCCGCGTCCTGGATACTGCCTTGCAGCGCTAACGCTACACCGGCCACCCCAAAGCCCAATGTCAGGGTCGCCAGCAGCGCGCCCGCCATGCCCAAGTATTTGCCCAGGAGCACTTCCACCCGGCTGACGGGCTGCGCCAGCAGATAGACCAGTGCGCCCGTCTCACGGTCGCCTGTCAGATTGGCCGAACCGAGGGTCAGACCGATCAGCGGCACAAACAGCAGCACAAGATTTATCAGGCTGGCAGCCGTGCGGCTGTAGCTCATCGTGCGCAGGGATGTTCCGCTCGGATGCATGAGTGCCGATAAGGCCAGGGCAAGCCCGGCGAATGCAAGGGTAAACACAATAAACCAGCGATTTCGGAACGCATCACGGAGTTCTTTTCCGGTAATCGCCCGTATGTTGGCAAAATCAATCATGACTCTCCCCCTGTACGACCAGTTCACCATCTATCAAGTCAAAATCTTCAACTGGAATACTTGCCATTTCCAGCAAACGCAGGGGGGCAATTTTGCCGCCCAGATTGACCTGGACGTAGACACTGCGGCCATTCGGCATATACGTGAAACCCTGTTCATCGAGAATCTTCAACGTGTTTTCTTTGTGCTGCGCCGCGACCCAGATTCGCAGCCAGCGGTGCAAGCCCAGTTTTCCCGCCAGTTCGTGTGGTTGGCATTCCAGCACCAAACCGCCATCGGATAACACGAGCACGCGAGTGCCCAGTGCGATGACTTCATCGAGACGGTGCGACGAGAAGACAATGGTTTTACCGGATTGGTTGAGCATCTGCACGGTGTGAATAAAATCGCGCTGCGCCTTGACATCTAGGCTTGCGGTTGGCTCGTCCAGCACCAGCACGGGCGGATCGGCCAGCAGCGCCACCGCCAGCGCCAGCCGTTGTTTCATACCGCCAGACAGCATGTTCACGCGCTTGCTGTCATGAGCGATTAAATCCACCTGTTCCAGCACCGCCTTCACGCGCTGCGGATCAGTCTTTTTGAGGCTGGCATAAAAATGCAGCGTTTCCAGAACCGTCATATCGTAGAAGGCCGCTTCCTGCGGCACATAGCCGATAGCCGCCCGTGCCGCCTTGCCATTGCGGCTCACGTTGATGCCGTTGACCGTTAGCTCGCCCTCAAAGCCTTGAACGCCGAGCAGACAGCGCAGGGTCGTGGTTTTACCCGCTCCATTCGCGCCCCATAATGCGACCGCTTCACCAGCTTCGATGGTGAACGAAACATTGTTGAGCGCGGCGATTTTGCCGTAGTGTTTGGTTAAGTTCTTCGCAACAATCATGGTTATCCCTTTCCCTGCTTATGTGCTTGCCCGAACAGATTTCGGACGTTCAAGTGTTGAACTGCGCCGCAGCCCAGAACCGCGCAGGGAGACAATACCTATCGCCACGCCCATTCCCGACAGCAGTAGCGAGGCGGCGAGAAATGGCAGCGATACACCCTGAGATGCCTCGGTGACACCAGCGGGCATGACGTAATGCATCCGGGGGGCTTCGTCGATCACTTTCGGATCAGGGCGTAACGATGGAAACGCAGAAGCAGCGAAATCAATGGCCTGGCTAGCCGGACTAAAGGTAAACAATCGGAGAACGGGTTCGCTGTCGGCCAGACTTTCAAACAATTTTTCGGCGCGGAACGGCATATCACCAACGCCGTCGCCGTCACGGTCATAGCCCACGTAATTGCTCCAGTAGTTCCCTGTACCATCCTGATTCCAGAGATTGCCTAGGAGATTGCCGCGTCCCTGCACACTGATTTGCTGATAGTTTTCGAGGAAGGTGTTGTTCTGAAAGATGTTGCGCTGGACGGAGGGAAGTCCCATCAGCCCTATATCATTGTACGCAATGAAGTTCTGGCTGAAGTTATTATATACATCATAGACCGAGGGAGAATTGTCTAGGTAGATCGCTGCCACATTGCCGATGAATCTGTTATCGGTGACATGGGCGTGATCCATATCCTTCAAGGCAATCCCGTAACCGCTCGCCCCCCGGTTATGGATGAACTGATTACCCGTCATTACCAGGCCGGCGGAATACATCATATACGCGCCGACGGCGTTGTTTTCGATAATGTTGTTTTCGACGACCGCGTTTTCGTTGTACATGAAGTGCAAACCATAGCGGTTGTCGTGGATACGGTTATCGCGGATCGTGATGTTATCGGCGTACCAGATGAGGGTATCGCGTCCGGAAGTAATGTCGTTGCCGATAAGCTGGACATGGTCGCTGTACCATACCCGGATACCATCGCCGCGCATACTTTCGTCCAATGGCTTCCCCCGGATGATATTGTTCTGAGCCAACCCTTCCGATGCATTGGCGAAGTAGATGCCAAACATCACATCTTCTAATAGATTGTCGCTGACCGTTACCTGAGACCCCTGAATAACTATAGCCGTGTCTTCATGCGCCAAGCTTTGCCCAGTGGAACGCAGGATAAAACCACTAAAAACCACTTGCGACGCATTAATCAAGACAAGGCTGCCCGTCTCCTGTCCGTCAATGACCGGTTGGTCAATCCCAATGAGCGAAACGGTTTTGTCTACGATCAGGGGCGCAGCATAAACGCCGCCATGTACTTCGATGACATCTCCCGTATTCGCCGCCGCCAAAGCCGCTTGAATCGTAGTGTAGGGGCCATCTAGAGAAACGATCAGCACATCCTGTGCATGAACCGGCACAAACAGCGCACTCATAAAGATGACCAGCGCAGTGAGCATGATCGCGCGGCTTGCGGTCTTAAACAGATGCAAGTTCATTCTCCGCTCACCCTTTCGCCTGCGCCGTCCTATTGCTGACCAATTTGATCAGCAGAGCAGTGGCGATCAAGATGCTTCCCACGACGATGATATACCAGCCGGTGTCCACGTAGGCAATCGTCTTGAACTGCCCGATCACACCTTCGCCGAGGACAGGCGGCGAAAACGGATGGATGGCGCTGGAAAGCGGCGCACTTGGATCAAGATTCTGACCGTAGTAATTCATCCAGAAACCCAGATCGACCAGAAATACAACCGGAAAAGACAGTGCCGGTATCGCGAGCAGCCACGTCCAGCGTCGTCGCCACAAGGCCGCCACCACCAGCAGAATGATCATGGCGATGACCGCCGGAATGGCAATTGAACGCTCAAACTTGGCGGCCTCATACAGCGATTGCATACCGATGTAGTGATTTAGTCCGTCGATTTCGTGGACTTCGTCGAGCTTCGGGTCTTCGTCGCCGGTCATATAGTTGACAAAAACACGTACTCGTAATCCGCCGGGATACTGCGGAGCCTCCAAGACGAGACCCCAATAAGGCACAGCGATGGAAACAATGAGCAGGACAGCAGCGACAAGGAAAAACGCAGACGGTAGCCATTTCACCCAGCGGCGTGAAGCCGTCAGTGAAGTGCGGTTATTTGCATTTGATCCTGTCGGAGACATTACCTTCGTAGTCATATCAGACCTCTTCTACAGCTTTGGGTGTAGGTGGCAGGGATAGGTATCCCTGCCACCCGGCCGGCATGTTTTATGCTATTTCGGCTTAACCATCATGTAACCCATCATTTCGAGGTGGAGCGCGGAACAGAATTCCGTGCAGTAGAAACTGAACACTCCAGAGCGTGTCGCGTCGAATTCGAAGGTGATCGATTCACCCGGTTCAATGCTCAGGTTGATGTTGTAGAACGGGATGGCAAAGCCGTGTGTAGCGTCGCGGGCGCGTTCAACGTTGGTGATCGTCCAAGTCACATGGTCGCCTACTTCGATATTGACATGCTCGGGTGTCATGTGGCTGCGAACGGCTGTCATGCGCACGGTGACATTCTGACCATCGCGGGTCACGCTTTCTGTCCCCTGTGTCACGGCGTTCGGATCAACCGATTGCGTGACCGGGTTCCAGCCAACCTCAGGATAGACTTCCCAGGCGTGCAGTTTGTCGGCTTTGATGATCTGGGCATAGTGCGGTTCAGCCCCAGAAATCGGCATATCGTAGAGAATCTGAGTCTGGTCGCCGGGTTGCGAAATGTCGATCAACTGGAGATTTTGCGGCAGCAGCGGGCCGGTACTCAGGAAGCGGTCAATTGACCATTTGTCCAGCGCGACTAAGAATCGCCCATCAGGTGAAGTTGTATCGCCTTCGGCAGCCGCCACATGCCCCACATTATATTGAACGGGCGTCTTGTTGATGAGTTTCCAGCCATCCTGCGGGCGATATCCCTCTGCGCCGATGCTCCAACGAGCGACCGCGCTGTCGAGGAACAAACTGGTATAGGCATAACCCTGATCGTCATACACGGTATGCAGCGGCCCAAGTCCCAGTTCAACCTGAGCTTCGAGCACGCTTTCCAACGCCAACACAGGAACGCCGAACACATCTTTCTCAGGCGCTCCAGCGGCGATAGCGTCCTGAATCTTCTGGAAACTGTAGACCGACACATGCGGGTCGAGCTTGCCGCCGATGGTAACGAAATCGCCATGCGGCATCACGTCCGCACCATGCGGGCTGCGGGGTTCCGGCGCCAGGTACAGCAGGTTGTTCTCAATCACGGTTTCGAGCGGGATCACCTTGAAACCACTGACATCCACTGCTCCACCGGACTGGAAGACTGCCTCAGCCGCGTCCAAATTGATGATGTGCAGATAATCCACCGCGCCTTTGCTCACACCGGCTTCAAATGGCGGATTGCCTTCTTCGATGCCACCGGTTGCCATTTCGGCATTGAACGAATTGCAGAACACCCAACCCTCTGAAACCAGCTTGCCAGAGTCGCACAGGTCTTGCCAGTAAGGGGGTAGTTCCATCGCGAATGACTGCGCCATGTCAATCTGTCCGGCCTCTCGATCAAACTTCCAGAAAGTGATCATGCCGCTGTAGGAATTCTGGTAATCCTCAATCGGCGCATAGTCGCCGCCTAGCGGCAGGCCATACTGACCACCCTCGACGATGTATTCGGTGTTGGGGGTCACAAAGGTGCCGCCATGATCGCCGAGGAAGGCAGGATTGTGGACGATTTGCTTGGTTTCGAAGTCGCGCAGGTCGATCACGGCCACGCGCCCGTTGGCTTTGTCACCGATGAATAACCACTGGCCATCATACTCACCGTTGGTTTCGCTCAACGCCGGGTGATGGGTATCGCCCCACGTAATTTCCTGCCCATCGATGAATCCTTGTTCCAGCACCTCGTTGCCAGCCCCATAGCCATAGCCTTGCCAGGGTTCCGGCGTGAAGACCGAAATCAAACGCAGCAGGCGCATTGACGGCATGCCAATCGCCAGCACCTGACCGCTCTGTCCCCCGGATGCGAACATGACGTACTCATCCAAAACGCCGCTGGGTGTATAGGTCATAGCGGCGGCCCGCAAGTCAGCTTCAGTCAGCCCACGCTGTTCAGCGATGGTCTGCCAGTCTGTAGCGCTGCCCTGCGCACTGGTGATTGCTTTCGGTGCAATCGTCACCGCCAGAACAACTGCAACAACCAGAACAGTCCCAATGAGAAGTAATTTTGAGGATATTCGTCGAGGAATCATCTCTTGTTCAAGCTCCTTATCAGAATTAATACGAAAAGTGTGTTGTGTGCTGCCTGAAGCAGCACTTCTTTAACCTCATGATGGAACGAAACAACAAAGTCAGATGTGACCCAAGTCACATCGCGTGATAGTTTTCACGAACGAGGGAACTAACGGGCTTCTTGAAGGGCAATATTGCGGAGTGCGTCAAGATCGCGGATAAGGATGCTGCTGTGGGTCATGCGAACCAGTCCCGCATCTTCAAACTTCTTGAAGGTACGATAGACCACTTCACGCGCTGTTCCCACCATATCGGCAAACTCCTGTTGGGACAGCAGTCGGTCAAAGATGATGCCATCGTCGTGTGATTGTCCTTCAATCTCGGCGCGGATTATCAGAACGGTTGCCAGGCGCGAAGTGACATCCCGAAAGGCCAGGTCATGTACTAGGGTGACGAACTGTTTGAGCCGGTTCGTTATGAGTTGGAGAAAAACATCTTGGAAATCGGAGTGTTCGTCCAGCAGCGATTGCAGTATGTCTGGCGGCAGGTGGATGGCAGCGACAACTGTGAGCGCGGTCGCGGCGTAAGGGCTGGGTGCGCCCGTTGGCAGTGACTCTGCGCCGAGACAATCGCCCGGCATCGGCAGCGCCAGAATCTGACATTTCTCTTTCGACTGGCGATATAACTTGACCCGACCCGATTGCAGCGCAAATAACCCGGTTGGCGAATCGCCCTGACAGTAAAGATTTACCCCTAGAGGATATTCAACTAGCATCGCTTTTTCTGCAATGCAGCGACGGGTGCGTGGGCTGAGCACATTAAATAGTTGAATTTTGGATAACGAGTCTGGGATGACCATCTTGCAACGACCATTATCATAAGTTGCCATGCTGTCAGTGTAGGGGAAGAAACAACGGCATGATGTGACCTAAATCACGTCAAACAGGTGTATTTTGACTTTCATAAGCACAGGGGGGGAGCAGCGCATCGGGGTTCAGGAGAATGATGCGTCCCATCTGGTATTGGACGATGCCCTCTTTTTCCAGATCAATCAGATGGCGTGTAACCACTTCACGTACGGTTCCTGAAAGTGCAGCCAATCGCTCGTGTGTGAGGTCAACGGCAGGCTGATGTTCAGTTTGATTGGCGTAGGTGAGCAGGCAGTCGTTGATGCGATCTGCGACCGTCCATACACCCAGAACCTCGCTCACATGCGCGAGATGTTCCAGGCGTTGACTGTAGATATACAGGAGCGCTTTGACTAGGTGGGAATCACGTTCTTTTAGCTGCTGGAGCGCATCCTCTGGTAGAATGAACAAGATTACATTGTCGAGCGCCTGCGCCGTCGCCGGATTCTTTGCCATATCAAACAGAGGGCAGCTTCCGAAGCATTTGCCTCTATTCATCATGCACAGCCCTTGAATGCGTCCATTAAGGGACTGCTTGATGATTTTGACACGCCCTTCAAAAACAAACCACAGTGATCGGGATGGCTCACCTTCCATGAAAATAATCTGTCCGGGAGTATAGGTTTGGCGCACCATAATCGCGGCAAGGTGGGCAAGCTGATTGGCTTGCATTTCCTTGAACGCCGGGATTTGTTGGAGTTCATTAATTTTAATTGGAAGATGACTTGCGATCATATTCTAGTGACCGTAATAACTTAATCCAGCATAAGAGGTTATCTCTCCAATAGTATACTCGCATCCGATTGTGACAACCACTATTTTAGTGTCACCCCAGTTTGTAGCCAATAGCAACGAGTAGCACGAATCCCAGTCCATAAACTAATTCTTGCATTCCGATAATTTTTGGTGGGCGCGTGTACGCCATTTGGATAAACCCAAAGTTACGCGACCGGTCAATATGCCCATTGCTACAGGTGCAGTCCAGGGAGTCATCCCGTAATGGTTAGCAACTAGGAGCAGGACGCAAGCGATCCCATGCGCAACCGTAATCGCACATACAGAATCGCTGTAGTCGCTTTCAACGCCATGACCAGCCATAACCCCAAGGCTGGAAGCATAGACCAGCCTTGCATCAGCACAATCAATGACGCCAGCGCGCCTGTCGCCAGTGATCCGGTAATCTCGGCAACAATGCTGCGACTCTGATTGCTAATGTCGTATGTCAATTGAATAGCAAACAGCGGCAAGGCAAACAACAATGGTAGCAGCGTTTCAGGTGAGGGCATCAGCAGCAAAATCATCAGACCTGCAGCAGCGGTCAGCACGGCATAGACCAGGATGAATTGTCTGGCAGTATGTGTGCGCGCTACCCGACGTCCGCTGCGAACATCCTTGACGAATATTTTGAACGGCTGGCGCAGCAAGAACACGCCCAACGCGGCAACTCCTAAGGCAATCCCGCCTGAACTCGGCGCAAGTAACAAGCCCAACAGTATCGGCTCACTGATAAAACTCCAACCACCATGTTCGGTGGGTAGTGCCACCGAACGCCAGCGGATATGGGTTGTGGGTGATTTCGACAGTTCCAATGGTGATATTCCTCTTTTAAAGTTGACGGATATCTGTTGCCACTTCCAGAGTCACATTTGAGCGGAAAATGGTAAATATTGTCACCACAAGAAATAACAGCACAGCGACGACGTTGAACAATCCGCTCCACCGCTGGGCGGTGAAATCCGGTACAAGGTGCCATACATACGATAGACGAGTGTGGTATGCAGCAGAATTAGGTGCCCATATAATAGAGGCGTGTAATTCAAGCGCAAACCCGTAACGGTTGGCAAGA
The DNA here is from genome assembly GCA_044226325.1 of Aggregatilineales bacterium. Taxonomy (GTDB): domain Bacteria; phylum Chloroflexota; class Anaerolineae; order Aggregatilineales; family Phototrophicaceae; genus CFX2. The sequence goes on along the minus strand of JBGAHG010000062.1, from coordinate 3,922 downwards.
TAATCGGCGCATGTCCAAAGATCATAGAAAAGACAAAGCCGAGCAGAAAAGCGTGCAGCATCGCCGCATAAACTGGCCCTGCATACAGCCCGCCCTGCCAGATGCCAATCACACCGCCTACGCCTAACCATACATAACCAATGAGTAAGCAAGCAGCAATATAACGTGGCAACCCAGTCTGCTGAATGGTACGGCGGGCGATGTCATAACGCAGCAGCCATGCTACTACGAGTATTGCCCAAATCCCTAATAGGCGAATGCCCAAATCCAGATTGATAATGGTGAACATAACACCTGCCAGATAGACGGCAACCGTACCTATCAGCAGGTATTCGCTGCTGCGTGTCAGGCAGCGCACTCGTGATAATTCTAAACGCTCCCCGACGATGGTCAGGATGAGGAAAGCTGTCCACAGATGAACCACCTGATACACAGGTTGTCCGGCAAGCCACAAACCATTACCAGCTACCCAACAGGCTGTGCCTGAAGCCGCGCGAAGGGCGCAGTCGCAGCATCAACGCGAACAGGATGAGCAAGCCCAGACTGCCTGCGGTCAGCAAGAGTTTTGCCAGAATAGCATCTCGTGACAGAAGCAAGCCGACAGCTCCAGCCGCATTAATCAAGGGAACGATCATGCTCCAACGGTATCGCGCGGCCAGTGCGACGGCACGCTCAATGCAGATGAGCGTGCCCAAAAAACCGCAGATCATCAACGGGCCGTGTACGAGTATCCAATTCTGGCTGAGTGAGTCCATGCGCCAGCCCAGTCGAGCAAGCCCTGATCCTAAGCCCCCCAACAGAGCAACCGCTACCGTCAGCAGCATCAAAGCGCGGGGGAGAAGCTGTACGGTCTTCATTGATACACTTTCAGTCTGCACCGAGCATCAGCAGCAGCATAATCAACGGGGTTTTGGCATAAACGCTGTGTTTCAGGTGAGGCGGCATATGCACCCAACTCCCGGCTTTTACTTCGTGTTTGTCCGCGCCTAATGTGAGGGTGGCTTCTCCCCGGACAATCTGGATAATCGCTGTTTGGTTGGATGTGTGTTCGGATAGCTCCTCCCCGCTGTCAAACCCGAACACGATGGCTTTCATACTGTCATTTTTGTAGAACGTGCGGCTGATGATGCTCTCTGGTTGAATCGCGTCAATCAAACTCGCCAGGTCTTCGATGAATGTGTAATCCTGCTCCACTCGATTATCCCTCATTCGCTCTACGTGTAATGCGAACACGCCACGTTTCAGGGCCTTCTTCCACATTATCCCACTCGAACAAAGCAGTGCGTTCGTGCAAGAACTGATAATACAGCGGGATAGGGGCATGGTCGTTGACGAGTTCAAATGACTCACCCGGTTTCAGGTTATCAAAGGTGTTGAAAATCATCGGGTGACGATCACGGGGTTGGATAGTACGAACATCAAGTTGTGTCATGAGCTTTCTCCTGTATTTGAAAACTTACGAAATCTGAAAAGTCTCAGCCCAGAACCGTTTGCTGTAGCGTCTTTTCGCTACAAAGACGAAATTGAGCTGTTTATACATCTGTCGCTTCCCCACGTGGTTCGTATTTCATGATTAAGTAGGGAAGTTCGATAGCATTAACCGGGCAAACATCCTCACAGGCGGCGCAGTAGCTGCAAAGCTCAGGCTGAAGCAGAACGGCTTTGCCCGTTTGCAAGCCCAATGCGTCAGTTGGACAAACGGCGATGCAGTCGCCACAACCAGTACACTTGATGTGGTCGATTTGAGGCATCCATTTCGAAGCCATGAGACCAGCGCTTTCTCAAATGATTCGCGGCCAGTTCGTTCTAATCGGATACTGGCTGCCCGTATGACAACTTCAGGATAAAGCATCGTGGGTACTTTGTATTTAAGCTGGATTAAAAACTGGGGACGGAGCGCTATATAAATCACATCCCTGGATGTGATATTTTCATGGGCTTAGAGCATGGCATTAGAACGCAGAATACGTTCGTTCACAATAACAATTCGGTGGCGGTCAAACTCAATTGCCCCAGCTTCTTCTAATACATGCAGCACATTACTAATGGTTTGAGGGGTAGTGTTGATATGCGCTGCAATAGCAGTACGGGTTATACCGGGGCCACTGAGTGATGGGTCTTCAGCCTGTTTGAGTAAAAACCGCGCCAACCTGACGATTACCGAGTATAGCGCCAGGTCTTCGATTTGCCCGACCAGTGACCGGACGCGATCCGCCAACAACTGGATGACATTTAATGCGACCTGTGGGTTATGGGTCAGCACATACTTGATGACCTCGGATGACACCAACCAGACAAGAACTTCTGAACTCAAAGCTGCGGCACTTGCCGGATTATTACGGCCATCAAGTGCGCCGATGTCATTAAAGGTTTTGCCTGCTCCACACAAATGCAGGATGTGCTCACCGCCATCTGGGTTGAGTTTGAAGATTTTGACATTTCCTTTTTCGACAATCCACAATCCGTCGGCTGGTTCACCTTCCAGGAAAATCATCTCACCAGCAGAGAAAGTCCGCAGCACAGAATTGTCCGTGATGCGCATGAGTTCATCTTCAGCGATACCTTCAAAGTAGGTAATAGATTTTATGTAATTTTGGATTGTGATCATCTCAAGGACGCTAACCTATCGTATTTCAAGAATTAGATTCTTCCTATTTTAGATGCTATCGGTGCAGCATCATAGACAAACACTTACCGATATACAGATAAAAAATCCAACTCATCGGCATCGCCCTATATTGTCTTTAACCTACATGTATGGCAATCACAGTTTCAAAATAACAATTCTACGAAACTCTCACCAATCGTTCCTCCAGCAGTTTTCTAGCTTCAAAGGTAATTTCTTTACTAACACTGATTTGAATATCTTCCTCTCGCACACCGCAGCGCGGCTATTTTACAACGCAAGGGACACCCACCATCAAGTACCGTCGGGCAGGTACGCTGGCACTACCTTTCAGGCAGTACCACCGAACCGCCCGCCTATCTGCTTCGCAGATTGCTTGACGGTCCCCCCTGTTGCGTTGTCCCGAATGGTTGAGCGTTGTGCTCAGCGCGCTGGCGTATCCAGCAGTAGCAGAGGGAGTAACCTCATGCACGATTCAACTATTCGCAAAAGCATTAAAGATCAAATTCGTCCATTTCCGCGTGTTGCGACCTATCCGACTTCATGGGCAGGTTCGCTGACCTTCCAGCGGCTTTACGATGATCTAGCGCATTACGTCACCAATGTCATGAAAGGCAAGGGAATTCATCGCACCAACTACCTCCCGGACTGCATCCAGCACGGGTTTATGGCGCTCTGGCTTGAACTCTCAGAAAACAAGGATTTCCTCGCACAGAAAACCCGCCAGCAGGCGGTGTTTTTTATTCTGGCGCGGTGCAAGATTTCCACCCTGCGCTACTACGACGACAAATACGACAGCCTTGAAGCGCTGATGAGCTATGACTGGCGCAACACCTGGGATGAACACACTATCACCGGGTTTTCAGCGCCGAGCGGGTGGTGGAACTCAGTGGAGCAGTGGGCAACCTGGGCGACTGACATCGACATCCGCATTGATGTTGAGAAAATTATGCAGAAGTTGGCGGAGAAGTACGCTGACTCGTTCAAGCATCTGGTCGCGCTGTACGCGGTGACGACACAGGTTACGCGCAAAGATGCAGCAGCGCTGGCGGGTGTCACACCCTGGAACTGGCACAAGACCTATGCCGAACCGATGGTGCAAGAGGTGCAGTACGAGTTTGCACAGGTGTTTCTGGAACGCCATAATTACATGCTGCCGGAGAAGCAGCCCGCCGAACGTCCAAATAATGGGCGGTTCATTTCACCCTATCGGGAATGGCGCGAACAGTATCAGAGCGGGAACACCACACCCGCCGCGACTCTGTTGGAGCAGTATCGGCACACGGTTTGCATCGC
>JBGAHG010000014.1:0-210065 GCA_044226325.1 Aggregatilineales bacterium | reverse complement strand
TAAACCTCATAGCCTCCGGGAACGGGACGCATCATCAAACTGCGTCGATGCTGGCGACGAATAGTGATATTCAGGTCAGGTGGGATCGTCGGGGCGGATGAACCACCCCGACCGAGTAACTTTTTCAATGAAAAGCCGGACGTCATTTAACGGCGACTGGCTCGACTGATAAGCTTTCAACGGCATCCATGACCTCGTTGAATTGATGGAAATAGAGCTGCTGCTTGGCATCACTCATAGCAACCGGCGGGTTTGGATGGACTTCGACCATCAGGCCATCCGCACCACTGGCCTTAGCAACGCGCGCCAGCGGAACAGCAATGTCACGGCGACCGGCAGAGTGTGAAATATCGACAATGATGGGTAAATGGCTTTCGAGTTTCATGACCGCGACGCCACCAATATCGAGTGTGTTGCGGGTAGCTTTTTCGAAGGTGCGGATGCCACGTTCGATGAGCATAACATTGGGATTACCGCTGCTCACGATGTACTCGGCAGCGTACAGGAATTCTTCCAATGTAGCCGAGAGGCCGCGCTTGAGGAATACTGGCTGGCGAACTTGCCCCATCGCCTTGAGCAAGAAGCTGTTTTGCATATTGCGTGCACCGACCCAGAATATATCAACATAATCCGACATCATGGAAATCTGGCTGGCATCCATGATTTCGCTGGTGATGAACATGCCGTATTTGTTGGCGACCTGGCGTGCGATTTTGAGGCCGGGTTCGCCCATCCCTTGATAATCATAGGGTGAGGTACGGGGTTTGAAGACCATGCCACGTAAGATTTTGACCCCCCGTTTTGCGAGAACAGCCGCGGTTTCATCCATCTCTTCATAACTTTCGACAGCACACGGGCCACTGATGATGGCAAAGTTACCGTCACCGATTTTGGTCACGCCATCAGGCAGGGTAACGATGGTGCGTTCGTCGGGAGATTTACGTTGAACGAGGATTTTAGCTTTGGACTCTTTTTCTTCCAGCGCGAGGGAAGCGCGAAAGATTTCTTTAAAAAGCGCCTTGACGGTTTCGTTACTAAAAGGGCCTTTATTATTTTGTTCGAGTGCGGTGAGCATCTGGGATTCGCGCTGGGGATCGTAAAAAGTTGTCCCGGCTTGTTGTTGGAGCTTGCCGATGTCTGACGCGAGAACCGCACGCTTATTGAGCAGTTCGAGAATTTGCAGGTTAATGACATCAACCTGCGCTCGAAGTTCCTGAATACTAGTGTCTGCCATAATTTTCATCCAATCCTATTTAAGCAAATTCCGCGTAATTATACTGTCTCGTGGGAAGTGTGACGAGTTTTAAATTGGACGAAAATAACATGTGCTTCAAATATCGTAAAGCACATTGTCTTAACAGGGCCGAAAGCCTATAATCGCAACCTTTCGTATTGGCATCATCTATAGACTACTGAGTGAATAATTTGAGTACATCTGTCGTGCTTGATCGGGAGCCTACTGCCGAGTTTCAAGCGAAGTGTCTTGACATCGCTTACCAATGGGAAGGTGGAAAAATGCCTTACCCTGAAGCGCGACAAGCCTTAGCCGTATTGGCGCAGGAAGCTCTTAAACGAGGGCATATGGCTGACCAAGGACGGGTTGAGCAAATGGTCGGGTATATGGAAGTGGTGCGGGGCAACCTGAATATAAGTATTCACCATTTTGAGCGGGCGCGGGCGGCCTATAACCAGGTTCAGAATACGAATCGGGCGGCCATATGTGATATGAACATCGGTGAATCGTATCGGCACAAAGGTGATTTTAAGCGCGCACTGGCTTTATATGGGAAAGCCTACGACGCCTTTAAGACTGAAAAAGATGTTGAAAATCAAGCCTTTGCCCTGACGTATCGCGGGCAGGCCTGGTTGAGTATGAAACGTTTGGATGCAGCGCAGACCGATTTGGTTCTTGGACTAGCGATGGCCGAGCAGATTCCGGCAAGCGTCGATGACCGGACAATTTTGTTGTGTGAGGTCAATCTGGCGCTGACACGCTTATACATTCAGCGCGAACGCTTCGGGATGGCGTGGGAGTCGGCCGTGCGGGCGTATGAGATCGCACAGGGTTCGCCACAGGCCTTCGAAAAGGGGTATGCCAATCGGGCTTTAGCAGAAGTGATTAGTGTGGCAGGCACTCCCCCGATGGATAAGCGGTTTGTGAACGACGCGAATGTTTATTTTCAAGCGGCGAACGATGCTTTTCTGGGCATTCACGCCGAGGGTGAAATTGCACGGACGATGTTTGCCCATGCAATGAGCCTGGCACGAAGTGGGCGACGGATGGCAGCAGCCCGTAAGCTCCAACTGGCAATGATCATTTTCACGCGGTTGGGGATGGTGGATGACGCGGCACGGGCAGCAGAGACTCAGTTAGAAGTGCTGTAGTCATTAGTCGATAGTCTTTAGTCAAAATCCACATCAAATGTCGTTTAGTGCATAATTTGCATGTTTCCCGCTGAAATAGCAGGCAGGAATAAGGGAGTAATCCGCTGAATCGGCACAAAATGCAGCGTGGAGGCTCGGTTCAATCCGCTGAGTGCAGCGAATGGCTCGCGTATGTCCGCCGCTGCACAAATGGCAATGCCGCATTGGCGGAAGCAAGGCAGTAATCCGCCGAACCTGCCTTATCGTATTGGCAATTACAGCACATGTTGTTCGTCCCCGTTGATTAGAAACGCCTGGGCATCGGTAATCCACTGAACGGGATAGCCGTCTTGCTTGCATAACTCGCCCGCTTCACGACAACCCGCACCAAAATCAGCATTATCAACATGCGGCACAAGCACTAGGGGAGTCAGGTTTAGACCTTCCCATATGATTTCCCCGGCTTCATTAGGATCATCCTGATTGTCGAAATGGCGTAAGGTCGGGCCAGCGACGACGGCCGCTGCACTCGCACCCACGTAGACTTTACCTTGTTTGACTAACTCGATAATCATGTTATCGGCTCCGGATTCGCGCATGAGCCAGCGCAGATAAAAGGGATTGCCGCCTGTGAGCAGAAATACATCTTTGCTTGCCAGCTTTTCACGCAAACCGCTGCGGTCTTTGCGCCAATTTCTGAGATCCACCAGCTCGAAGTTATAACCTTTGGTCTTGAGAATTTCGCGGCCTTCGATAAGTGACGCTTCATCGTTATACACATCGTAGGCATTTTCGATGTAGGCCATCTTTATGTCCTGAAGTGGTTTGCCAACAAGTTTGACAAGTTCTAGATCGTGTTCAGCACACGGGGTAAAAGAGGTGAGGAGGAGTTTCATTGTCGCTCCTTATCTAAAACACTATTTTAGCACAAAAGTTCTTAATTTGTCAAGGAAAACTGTACTTGTGATTCTTTAACGTGTCGTCCAAGAAGGTTGATCGTCGTCAGCAGGATTATGGGTGATATTGGTTAGCTGGTTGGTTGTTAGGTCGAGAATATAAATTTCGCGATTGCCATCCCGATCCGAAACAAATGACAGCCGACCGTCCGGCAACCATGCCGGATTAAAGTCATTCGCCAGATTCTGGCTCACATTCCTGAGCTTTCCAGTGGTGAGGTTCATGACATAAACCTCGGCTTTATAATCTCGCGTGGATGTAAAAGCTAACTGATTGTCTGAGGAACACGCTGGATTGTAATCATTGGCGGGGTCGTTAGTGAGATTGACAGTCGATTGGTTATGAAAGTCATATCGGAAAATGTCTGAATTCCCTTCCCGGTTCAATCATTCTAAGTACCGCGTAACTATGTTGTAAAGTGATATATATCACAAAAAATAACAAATTATACCAATACTGGCAACGACGTTTTTGCCAGCACACGCATTATTAGAAGGATTCTTACGACTACGCGATTGAAAATATATTGGATGGGTAATTTATGGGTTTGCAGTATAGCAATCGTAGGGTTTGAATACGGTTAGCATCAGGATGGGAAGTGGTGGAAGCGATATGCTAAGGGCAAAAGTACCTTAGTACTAGCTTAATTAAGAAAAGGCCGCCACCATGAAGGAGAAATTTGCTCATCAGGTTACTGTGATTTTTACCGTTCTGGTCGTGCTGGTGGCAGGAGGCTGCCAGTCTGCACGGGCGGACAGCGTGAACTTACTGCTGCAATCCGACAGCCCGACGATGGTTTCGTTTCCCTTGATGGCGGCCTCCCAAATATATGATTTTTCTGCTGATGCCCAAATGGCGATGCAAATTAGTTTGGTACCGATTACGAGTAATCTGGCGTATACGGCTGAATTGCGCGACGAACGCGGGAGCATTATGGCGACGGTTGCCAGCAGCGCGATACAGGATGCGGTGCTGACGATTGGCCCCGGCAGTCAGCATTATCAAGTTGCGATTAAATCTGATAACACGACCCTACAAGGTATTCTCTCGGTGCAGGTGTCGCGGTCGAATGCAGCATCCAGCCCGGCGGCCATTCGAGCGGTCGCGGCGGCTCCCACGCCGATTGTTGTGCCTTATCAAGCCGTCGCTTTAACCATCCCCAATGCTAACGCACCATGCTCGGTGTCGAGCAGCAGCGGCATGAGCGTTAATTTGCGGAATGGGCCGGGGACCACATTCGGCATCGTCGGCACGTTAGTGTATGGTACTGCGTTAAGCGTCAACGGGCAGAGCAACAACGGTTGGTATCAGGTTATTGACAACGGGCAATTGGAATGGGTATCGAGCAGTGTGACGGCATTGGGCGGCAACTGCAATGGTTTACCGGATGTGACACCTGCGACCGTCAACAATGGAACCGTACAGTTGGTGATTGCTGATAACGGTTGGGGCAGTGTGTATGAGAAGATCGCCTCGATGGACGCCAACCCCAGCGAACTGATTACCGTCAGTGCGCCAGCCCTGACATCAACCCAGCAGTATCAGGAATTCACGCTGACGTTGGTTTGTTCAGGGACAGGAACGGAAGAGCTGCGTTGGGGTGCGACGGAGAAGCCCACATTGAAGTGTGGCAGTTCGGTTGTGATGCCGCTGACGCCGCGGTATCGCGAACAGGTGATCGCGGTGACGATGCCACAAGCCGCGAATAGTAACACAGTGCAATACACGCTGATGGCATCCCGACGGATGTAACCAGGCCATCGATTAAACCACCCAGTATGCCGGGTGCTATAGAGATTGTTTTCAAAGAAGATCAGTTTTTTAGAGACGAACCATAAACCAATGTGAGAACAGGATATGAGCAAAGCCAGTCTTGCAGTTTAAAAACGGCTCGGCTATACTACCCTCACGCTGAAAAGCGGGTTAGCCAAGGTAGCTCAGTTGGTAGAGCAACGCACTGAAAATGCGTGGGTCCCCGGTTCAAGTCCGGGCCTTGGCACACAAAAGCTCATCACATCGATGGGCTTTTTTGTTGCCTCGTTCTAGCGGCGTTAGAAAATTGTTATATAATGCCTAGTGTAGGGTTTGACGCGCGTTCTATTGAGATGGAGTATCTTATGTCGTTGCGGCGATTGGCTGTAATGGTTTTGATGATGATCGGAATGAGCGTACTGTTGCAGCCCGCACAGGCGCAAACCAGCAATCCGGCCTGTCCGGCACTGGTCGAATTGGCGCTTTCGCAAGTGGGCAACAATTGTGCGGATTTAGGACATAACAGCGCGTGCTACGGCTTTAATAAGCTGTCAGCCAGTTTTAACCAGAGTGTTGATCCAAACTTTTTCACGCGGCCTGCCGACCGCGCCGATCTGGCGACCTTCCAGACGATCCAAACTGCGCCACTAAATTTGGGGCTGGGGCAGTGGGGCATCGCGGTGATGAATGTGCAAGCCAATGTGCCGAATACATTACCGGGGCAAGCCGTTACATTTCTGTTGTTAGGGGACAGCGACATCGAAAATGCGGTGGAAGCCAGCGGTGACACAGTGCAGACCGTGACCGTGATTTTACAGGCCACGACTGATCTCCGCAGTGGCGCACAGGCAGGCAGTGACGTCCTTGGTAATCTGGCGGCGGGTACCGTCGTGGATGCAAATGCCATCAGTCAAGACGGCAGCGCAATCCGGCTGGTGACTGACAGCGGCGGTGGTTGGGTGAATCGTGAAGCCGTCAATCCGAACCCGACATTAGATAAACTGCCTAAAGTTAAACCGAACAGCGACTCGCCGATGCAGTCGTTTTATTTCCGTACGCGTCCGGGTGGCAATCTGGACTGCGCCCAAACGCCATCGGTATTGACCATCCAAAGCCCACAGCACATCAAAGTGAATTTGACGGCCAACGGTGCGGACATTGAGATGGGTTCGCTGATTACATTGCAGGTTTTAGCGGATGGCGTCACGATGCAGTTGACGACGCTCGAAGGGCAGGCAATTGTTGCCAAGGGAACACCGGACGAAGTAGTGGTTCCGGCTGGATCAACCACCACCCACTGTTTGAGTCCGGCTCAGAATCTAGGTGATGATGGTAAGGCCAACGACCAAATATTAGGTACAAACTGTAAATGGACACAGCCGCGCTCGGCAACCGTGTTCGAGCTGGAGCAGGGACAAACGGGACAGGCAATCCTGGACCGTTTGGGTCTGACGCGGACGGATCTGGTCATTGCTCCTGAACCCACGCCTGTACCAACCGAAGTCGCTCCCGTGTCACCCGTGCCGCCGCCCGCCGAATGTCCGCTGGGAACGAATATTACCCATGTGGTGAGTTCGGGCGAAAATCTGTACCGCATTAGTGTGCGTTACCGCACGAGCATGGGCGCGATTATGACGGCTAACGGCATCACGAATGCCGAGCGGATTTTTGCAGGGCAGCGCCTGGTTATCCCATGCGGTGTGGACACCGGTATACCGTCGATACCCCAACCTCCCACAACTGGACAACGACCACCTGGCCCGCCTGTTTTCCCAACAGGTGTGGATTGCAGCATCTTTCGGGCGACTTCGCCGTTGGATGGACTGAATTATGGATTCAATACGTTTTATTGGGATGGCGCACCGGGCGCAACCAGTTACCGTGTCAATGTCTATGGCATCGATGAGGCAAAAGGTGCGTTGGTGGGTTCCTTTGACAGTAACGGTCCCGTCTCCAGCTTAACAGCAGACATTACCTATGAAACGACAGGTTTTGGTTACAAATTCGCGTGGGAGGTGCAGGCTCTTTACAACGGGGTGGCTGCTTGTATTTCTAACCGTACAACCATGCCGCGTGGATCACGTCCGGATACCGGACAGCCCAACAGTGGGATTGCGCCAACGCCTACTTTGAGCTTCACGGCGTCATGGGGGTGTGTCTCGGCCTTTACCTTTAAGGTCGATTATGCCAATCCCCCGCCCGGTACAAGCAGCGTAACTGTTAGCTATACCGGTTCAGGTGCGCTTGTTTCGGGGTCGGCTATAGGGCCGGTACCGCCGACTACCGGAACGGTGATTTTTGGTGCGACTTCAACAGGTACGGCTAGCGCTGGCACGATTACTGCTAATCCATCCGGCACTACGCTGACGCTTCCTGGTTCAATAACCTGTTAAGGGATGGGTTGGGGAAATGTAAACGGCGTCACTTTTGGGAAGGTGCGTTACAATAGAAAGTAACATCACCGCTTTTTAACCAAGGACATGGGCTTATGCGTAAATTGCCTTTAATCCTGTCGATTGTGATTGCCGTATTTCTATTGACGTTAACGCTGCAACGCGGCTTGACTCAGGACGGGGCGAACTCATGCCCGACATTGGTAAAGCAAGCATTAGAGGCTGTTGGGAATAACTGTGGCGGATTATCCCGCAACAGCGCCTGTTACGGGTTCAATCGGGTGAATGCGACATTTAGCCAGAGTGTGGATGAAGGTTTCTTTAGCAAGCCTTCGGATCAATCCGGATTAAAAACGCTGCAATCGATTGATAGCGCGCCTTTGAGCGATTCGCTTAAGGAATGGGGCGTGGCAGTGATGAGTGTGCAAGCCAATATACCTAATTCGCTGCCGGGACAGGCGATTTCTTTTGTGCTTCTGGGCGATGTCACGGTTGATAATGCTGTGCCTGCTGATCAAGCGGTTGCACCAGCCGAGACGCCTATCACAGTAACGACTAATAACACATCTAATATTCGGACACTGCCGACGACCAATTCGAATGTGGTAGGCAGCGTCAATGGTGGCAGTGCCTTGAGCGCCGATGCCATCAACCCGACTAAAGATTGGGTACGGGTGGTGTTCAATAACAAGACGCCAGGTTGGATTAGCCGTGCGCTGGTCAAAACGGATGGTGACCTGGACAGCTTGCCAGTGTTCGCCAACGACAGTAAAACCCCGATGCAAGCCTTTTACTTTAAAACGGGTATCGGCGCGCCATCCTGTACCAAATCACCGGATGTGCTGGTCGTGCAAGGGCCGGAGAAAGTGGCCGTTGATATTACCGCGAATGGCGCCGATATCCGTATCAGTTCGACGATTGCCTTACGGTCGATTGAGGGCAATAAAATGCAGATCATCACCGTGCACGGTGCTGCAAAAATAAACGGCGTAGTTATTCCTATTGGCTATACTTCCACAGTGCAATTGAGTGACGATGGTAAGTCGATCATCGGTAAACCAAGCGAACCACGGTTGCTGACCCAGGAAGAACTTGATGAATTACAGTGGTTGGAACTGATTCCGACTGATGTGCTAAATTATCCTGTTCTCGTGCCAGATGCACCACCTAAGCCACAAATCACAATCCCTGTGACGTCGAATGGTGGTAGTGGTGGACTACCACATGCCAATGTTGACTGCCGACCCTTCAAAGCGACATCCCCGCTTGATGGATTGAACTATGGGATGAACACCTTCTATTGGGATGCTGCGCCCGGTGCAACCAGCTACCGCATCAATGTTCAGGGAGCCGGTTCTAAAGAAGTGACTGCGCCAACCACGACAATCAGCTTTGATATTTCGAGTGCCGGATTTAACCCTCAACTCACATGGTCAGTTGATGCCCTGTTTAATGGACAGGTGGCGTGCAGCAGCCAATCGGTGACGATCCCGCGCCAGTGGGCACCGCCGCCACCACCGACCAGCGTACCGGGTGCGTCACCGGCCTTCGCCGCGTCATGGTCATGTGGATCCTTCTCGTTTACGGTGAATTACGCCGGATTGCCAGCAGGGACGACCAGCATCACCGTTAATTACAGTGCGAGTGGTGCTTCACCTAATCCGCCATCACCGGCATCTACGGGCGTGCCGCCTGATCCGGGCAGTTTCTTCTTTTCCAGCTATCCATCCTTAACCTATTCACTGACGAATGGTTCAGTGGTCGCCAATCCAAGTGGTGTGACGGTGGGTTTGCCGAATTTGAACTGCTGATCCCGATTAACGTGTAAGGCAGCGGTTAGGTTCGGATGCTAGTCTGATAGGCGCACTACTCGGTGCGCCTTTTTAACAGGTGTAAATATGCAAAGACGATTTGTTACCATTCTCTGTTTGTTGATTACGTTATCGGCTCTCGCGTTTAGCACGCAGCGCGGTTACACACAGGATACGGGCAGTAATTGTCCCACATTGGTGAAGCAGGCGCTGGATGCGGTTGGGAATTTCTGTTCAGGATTAGGGCGCAACACGGCCTGTTATGGTTTCAACCGCGTAAATGCCACTTTTAGCGGCGATGTAAACGAGGGTTTTTTCAGCAAACCTTCCGACCAGACCAATTTGAAACTGCTGCAATCGATTGATACTGCCGCTTTAAATGAGACACTCAAAGAGTGGGGCGTGGCGGTGATGAGTGTGCAAGCCAATATACCTAATACGCTGCCAGGGCAGGCAGTTTCATTTATTCTGCTGGGCGATGTTACGGTTGATAACGCTGTACCTGCCGATCAGGCGGTTTCACCGGCGGCGACACCGATCAACGTCAGCACACTCAACCAATCGAATATACGCACGCTCCCAACCACCAATTCTAATCTTCTCGGCAGTGTGGCGATGGGGAGTCCCTTAAGTGCGGATGCCATCAACCCGACTAAGGATTGGGTACGGGTGGTGTTCAATAACGCTACACCGGGTTGGATTAATCGCGCCCTGGTTAAGAGCGATGGTGATCTCGACAGCCTGCCGATATTCGCGAATGACACCAAGACACCCATGCAAGCTTTTTACTTTAAAACGGGCGTCGGTGAACCCTCCTGTAACAAAGCACCGGACGCTCTGGTGGTACAAGGGCCGGACAAAGTAGGCGTGGATATTACGGCTAACGGTGCCAACATTCATATCGGTTCGACCATTGCCTTGCGAACGATTGCAGGTAATCAGATGCAGGTCTTTACCATTCACGGCGAGGCCACCGTCAATGGCGTCACTATTCCGATTGGGTACGTCAGTGTCGTGCAGCTGGCGGAGGATGGCAAAACGATTGTCGGCAAACCGGGCGAACCGCGTCCGATTACACAGCAAGAGTTGGATGAATTGCAGTGGTTGGAACTCATTCCGACCGATGTTTTGAACTATCCGATTGTTGTGCCGGATACCGAAGTGATTGAGCCTGTTCCGACAGCTATACCAGCTAACAATCAAACGAGCAATAACACTCAGACGACAGCGGTTGTGAATTGCAAGCCCTTTAAGGCGACGTCACCCCTCGACGGCTTGAACTACGGCATGAACAGCTTCTATTGGGATGCTGCGCCGGGTGCAACCAGCTACCGCGTCAACGTACAGGATGCAGGCTCCAAAGAGGTTGATGCGCCGACAACCAATGCCAATTTTGACATTTCCAGCGCGGGCTTTAATCCGCAGCTTACATGGTCAGTTGATGCTTTATACAAAGGTGTAGTGGTATGCAGTACCGCCTCGGTGACGATCCCCCGACAATGGTCGGCTCCGCCACCACCACCGCCTCCGCCCGGGTTTGGAGCAAGCTGGACGTGTGGTTCGGGTGAATTTACGGTTAATTACGGTGGTGTACCACAGGGTACGACGAGCCTGACCATCAACTTCAATTCCAATGGTGCGGAACCATCGCCCAACCCGCCCATCGTTATCGACTCGCCACCGAGTTCGGGTAGTGTCGCTGTACAGACTTTTTCCAGCGGATGGGATCTGTTCGCAGGGGTGGTCGTCGCGAGTCCATCGGGTGCGTCCGTTTTGCTGCCGAATATCGCCTGTGGATTTCAGGGGGGATAAAATACCTGGGCATGGTTAATCAGATGAGTGCCTGAAGTTGCGTAAGCAGGCAAACACTTGTACAGTTGGGCGCACAGGTATTGTGCGCCCTTTTTATGTATAGGTGCGATTATGCGAAGACAATTTGTGACCGTTTTATGTTTGCTGGTGACGTTAACCGTACTCGCTTTTAGTACCCAACGCGGATTGACCCAGGCTGCGACCGACAGTAATTGTCCGACACTGGTCAAACAAGCATTGGAAGCGATTGGCCCGAACTGCGGTGGGTTGGGGCGTAACACAGCCTGTTACGGATTCAACAAAGTGGGCGCAACTTTTTCCCAGACCGTAGCCGATGATTTTTTCATTAAACCATCCGATCAAGCCGTACTCAGTACAGTTGCCACACTCTCAACCGCACCCCTGGATACACAGCTTAATGAATGGGGCGTGGCCGTGATGAACGTGCAGGCCAATATACCCGACTCGCTGCCGGGGCAAGCCGTGCGCTTTATCTTGCTGGGAAATTCCAGCATGGAAAATGCAGTTGCGCCCCCTAGCACTGAACCGACTCCACAGCCAATTACTGTCAAAGTGACCACATCCGCCAACGTTCGCAGCGGCCCGACCCGCAATGCCAATGTCGTCAGCGGCGCTCCTGCTGGTACCGAATTGACCGCCGATGGTCTGAGCGATGATGGTAACTGGGTTCGGGTTACGGTGAATACAACGATTGTGGGCTGGATCAGCCGTGATCTGGTGAGAAGTGACGCTGATATTGACAGTTTGCTTGTAGTAAACGGTGTTCCGCAAACGCCGATGCAAGCCTTCCGCCTGAAAACGGACGTGACCGGACTGGATTGTGCTGACGCGCCATCGCTGTTGATGGTGCAAGGGCCGAAAAATGTGAAAATCCAGATTACTGCTAATGGGGTTGATGTCCAGCTTGGATCAACATTGGTGTTCAAGACGACGGATAACAAAAAGCTCCAGATTGCGACGATTGATGGCACAGGGCGCGTCGGTAATCTGGTGATCCCATCGGGGTATATGACCGAGGCGGGATTGGATGATCAAGGTGATGTGAACGGCAAATTTGGGCCGGTGCTGCCCATTCCAAAAGACGAACTTAAACAACTGCAAGTATTGGAGGATGTATCGCCGGATGTCCTGAACTATAAGGTCACTGTGCCGGATCGGGTCGTACCGATTGCACCTCGCCCGACGCCTGTGCCGACCTCTACTACGCCGACAACCACTACCACACCGACGACGACTACAGGCGGTGGCCCTGCTGATTGCACTGGCTTCAAACCGACTTCGCCGTTGGATGGTTTAGCTTATGGCGTAAATACTTTCTATTGGGATCCTGCGCCGGGTGCAACCAGCTACCGGCTCACCGTAGTCGGATTTGGCTCAATCGATAGTTCGTCGACCAACGTCACCTATGACCTGTTCGATGCCGGTCAGCAGTTCCAGATGTCTTGGTATGTGGAAGCGCTGGTTAACGGGCAAGCTTCGTGCACTTCTCAGACGGTGACTGTGGCGCGCGAAGCTCAGCCGCCGCCCTTCAGTGCCAGCTGGCAGTGTGTGCCAGGTGCCGATCAGGTAACTGTAACCTATCAGAATGTACCGCCGGGTTCCAACGCTGTGTCGATTGAAATCTATTCGCTGGAAATTGTGGATACCAAGGGTGTTCCACCCCGTTCCGGTTCAGTCACTTACAGTAATTTCTTTGGCGGCGGAGGCAATGTGACCGCTTCAGGTGGTCAGCGGATTGATCTACCCGACATCTCGTGCCGTGTGGCGAGTTAAAGGCAGCTTTGTACGATGAAACCACCCATTTCTGAAGTCCATCCTGACTTGCAGGCTGCGGCTAAACGGCTGCCTCAATTCACTTTCAACGCATGGACTCTTAGACCGATACGTTTTTTGACGCATTTCATGCCTGCGCCAAAAACACCTGAAGACATACTTATTGAGAATGTCTTCATTGCTGTTCCTGATCGTAAAAAACCAATACGCTTACGGATTTACAAACCGCGATCCATCACAGCGCCAACCGCCGCCTTACTCTGGTTGCACGGCGGCGGCTACATTATCGGGCACCCGGAAATCTCCGAGATTACCTGTACGGAATACGTGCGTGAACTCGGTGTGGTGATTGTCTCGGTTGATTATCGTTCTGCGCCGGAATATCCGTTTCCAACGCCGATGGAAGATGGCTATACGGCTTTAAAGTGGATGGTCGCCCATGCGAGTGAGCTGGGTATTGATATAGCGCGTATTGGTATCGGTGGGGAAAGCGCCGGGTCGGGCTTAGCGGCTGCACTGATACAAGCCACCTATGACCGCAAGGAAATCAAACCCATTTTCCAACTGCTTATTTATCCCATGTTGGATGATCAGACCACCCTTCGTACCGATTTAGCCGATAAGGGTCATTTCGCCTGGAATCAGGCCAGCAACCGCTTTGGCTGGAAGTCGTATCTGGGCAAGAAATCGGGAGTCGATAATTATGCTGTGCCTGCGCGCCGCAAAGATCTCAGCGGATTGCCACCGGCCTGGATCGGCGTCGGAACCTTAGACCTGTTTCATGACGAAGACGTGGCCTATGCCCAACGGTTGAAGGCCAGCGGTGTTGAATGTGAATTGGTGGTTGTGCCGGGAGCCTATCACGGGTTTGATCTGATGGCAGCTGAATCACAGGTGGTCAAGGACTTCAAAAAATCTCAAATTGCTGCGCTGAGGCGACATCTCTTTGCTGCAAATGTAGCCGTTTAAAATATTTGTTTCGGAGTCTAATAATGGATTTTTCGGTGCCAGCGCATGTGCAGGATATTACGCGGCGGGTACGTCAGTTTGTTGACCGCGAGGTGATCCCATTCGAGTCGCATGTTGATGAGCATATCGACGGCATCGCGCCGGATGCGCTGGCTAACCTGCGTGCCAAAGCCAAAGCCGCTGGCATCTTCGCGCCACAATTACCCAAAGAACTGGGTGGGCTTGGACTGACTTTAGAAGAAATCGTGCCGGTATTTGAAGCGGCCGGACGCAGCATGTTGGGGCCGCTGGCTTTGAACTGCTCCGCGCCGGATGAAGGGAATATGCATCTGCTGCACATGTTCGCCAGTCCTGAACAGGCTGAACGTTATTTGAAACCCCTGGCCGCTAGCGAGACGCGCTCCGGTTTCGCCATGACCGAGCCAGCCCCCGGCGCAGGATCGGATCCCAATATGCTGCAAACCCGCGCAGTCCGTGATGGTGATGACTGGGTTATCAACGGTCATAAGTGGTTTACCAGTGGTGCGGATGGCGCGGCGTTCCTGATTATCATGGCGCTGACTGATCCTGATGTGCCCACACACAAAGGGGCGACCATTTTTCTCGCGCCCATTGATGCACCCGGTATCGACATCATGCGACGGGTGCCAATCATGGGCGGCAATGATCCCGGTGGACACTGCGAGATTATGTTTCGTGATTTGCGCTTGCCAGGCAGCGCTATTCTCGGTGAGGAAGGGCAGGGTTTTGCACTGACGCAGAAGCGTTTAGGGCCAGCCCGCATGACCCACTGTATGCGTTGGACGGGGATCGCTCAACGGGCGTTAGAGATTGCGACCCAATACGCCACCGAACGCGAGGCCTTTGGCAGCACGCTTAGCGGTTACCAATCCATTCAATGGATGCTGGCGGATTCGGCAACTGAACTCCATGCGGGACGGCTGATGATTCAGCATACAGCGTGGCTGTTAGCACAGGGAAATGATGCGCGGCAGGAATCATCAATGTGCAAGGTGTTTGTGGCCGAGTCGGTTAACAAGGTGCTGGATCGGGCGATACAGATTTGTGGTGCTAAGGGCATATCCCGCGATTTGCCTTTGAGCCGCTGGTACGAAGCTGCGCGGGCATTCCGCATTTACGATGGTGCTTCAGAAGTGCATCGTATGGTGATTGCGCGGCAGGTGGTCAAACAATATGGGGGAGGCAGGTGAGTTCAATGGTAAAACCACGTCTACGTGATTTGGGCATCAATATGGGTGTGATCCCAACCGGAAAGTACAACGCGATAACGGATGTGTCAGGTGTTCGGGTAGGACATTCAACCATCATTTCCGACGAACCGCGTATTGCTCGTACGGGTGTGACGGTCATTTTCCCGCGTGAAGAACCTATTTGGGATCACCATTGTTTCGCGGGTTTTCATGTGCTGAACGGCAACGGTGATTTTACGGGTACCCATTGGATCGACGAGTCGGGCATGTTGACCACACCAATTGCCATTACGAATACGCATCAGGTCGGCCTTGTACGGGATACGTTGGTGCGCTATTCAGTGGAGCATTACGGCGCACACGAGTGGGTCATGCCGTTGGTGGCAGAAACCTATGATGGTTGGCTGAATGATATTAATGCCTTCCATGTGCAGCCGGAGCATGTGATTAAGGCGATTGAGAATGCCAGCAGCGGGGCGGTCGAGGAAGGCTGCGTCGGCGGTGGAACAGGCATGATCTGTTACGATTTTAAGGGTGGCATCGGCACAGCCTCACGCCTGGTCGATACCCCCAGCGGACGCTATACGGTAGGCGCTCTGGTGCAGGCTAATCACGGTGACCGAACACTTTTTCGTGTGGATGGTGTGCCTGTTGGCCGCGAGATTCCCACAACGCTTATTCCCTCGGGTTGGGACGAACCGCAGCAGCCCGGGTCAATTATCGTGATTTTGGCGACTGATGCGCCTTTATTACCGGGGCAGTGCCGACGACTAGCACAGCGCGTTACCATCGGCCTCGCGCGGACAGGTTGTGTGGGACACAACGGCAGCGGTGATCTGTTCCTGGCCTTTTCGACAGGTAACGACATTCCCAACCGGTTGGATGCACCATTTAGTGTGAAAATGATGCCTTATCCGCACATGAATTGGTTATTCGATGGTGTGGCTGAAGCGGTCGAGGAAGCAGTTATCAATGCGCTGGTGGCAGCTGATACAACCGTTGGCTATTTGGGACGTACCGCTTACGCACTGCCACACGATTTGTTACGGGCCGCAATGAATCGTTACGGAACCGTTAAGACGGGGTAGTACTTTAGTCAATCATTGATTGTGCGTTGTTAAAGATGTGATATAGTAAAGATGGTTAATTATTGTACCGCGCTAAACTCGGCCGCTTTTGGATAGTCGCTAAAGGGTCTATCATGGCTTTTCATGACCGATTTAACGTATCTGCCCTAGCCGAAGAAGTACTCCGTAATCCCAACCCCGGAACGCGCAAAATTGCCTTGCAAGGTCTTAGTATTTATTTGACCTATGAACGTATCTTTGATCTGATTTTTTACGTAAGTCAGCGTGATAGCAACCCCGAAGTGCGCGAAACCGCCACTGAATTGTTGGCAGCTATGCCACCACGCAGCTCAGACATCCAGTAACAAGCGCACATTCAGTACCCATGCCAAATAGATGGCGCGTAAAAACTGTTTGAATTGGCGGATGCTGGCATCGTCATCCGGTTCGGGCGTCAACTGCATCGGATAGCGTTCGATAACATCCTCTGGCGAAGGTGTTAGCGACATGATTTCGTCAGCGTTCATATCGCGGCGGATGACGTTAAAGAACATCAAAAGTGTTGCCCCGTAAGATGGCTTGATATGCCCCAATAGAAACAACATTTCGAAAAGTTGGTTGGTGTTGATGATATATTCACCCAACTGGCGCACCAAAACCCCGCGTTCCTGGAAAAAGGGTTGCCCTTCATTACGCATCGAATTGACCGCCTCACCTGCGGCTTTGAATTCCTGTAATCCCTGCCGCAGCAGCATCCAGGGAAGTGTTTCGGTGGGTACTGGCAGTTGATTCAGCAGCCACAGTTCTGCCTTACCTGAAATCGGATACTCGATTTGCCCGATGCAGCCAAAAGGTCCGCCGGTATTATTGGCCGCGCAGCCCGCGCAGTAATGTTCATATTGCAGCAGTTCGTCCGATTGATCCAGCAGCGTTTGGATCATGACCACTTTAGTTTCGGATTCACCGCTGGCAGTGGTACGCTCCAATTCGAAACCAATTTCCGGCACCGGACGGTTATCCCCGTTGTCGCGGAACAATTTGATGACCGCTTCGGCTCGGGCGCGGCCTTTGATGCGCTCAAGGATGCCTTCGGTGGTCAGTTCTTGCTTGGGATAGCACTTGTAGTCAATGACGTAATCAATAGCCATTTGCGTGATTGATCCATGTAATTTTGTTTAGCGGAATGCGCGCAACAATAGCATAGGTTGCAGAAGTTGCATAGGATGGGGGGAAATAGACAGGAGTTGAAGATAAGCCGGACGCGATATATCGCGTCCCTACAAATAGGCCAATAAATATTGACATAAAAAGGTAAATCCAAATCACTCCCCCAGAATGTAGGGACGGCATATATGCAGTCCGAGGTATGATTACCAAATGTCTTATTCTATGTGGGACGGTAAAATGTGTCTTTCTCCCACAACTTTGGATTATTAACAACATATTCCCGGATACGTTTGAGATCGGCTTCATTCCGTATGACATGATCGTGAAATCGTTCTTGCCATAAACCGCCTACAATCGAAGTTTCAAGTTTATTGACCGGCCGTGTGACAGCTGCCTTGTATGTGCCGATGATATGACCCAAGCCGCGCTGTTTTTCAACAGGCATCTGTGCTTGCTGTAATATGACAATGCCATGTACATGATTGGGCATCACAACATACAAATCAAGTTGAACTTGCGGATAATGTCGTGGTATAAGTAACCAGCAGGCTGTCGCGAGATGCCCATAAGCGTTAAGAATCATTTCACCTTCAGTAACTTCCCCAAAGTGATAATCGCGATTACTCGTGCAAATGGTCACAAAATACGCACCATCCTCGGTGTAATCATGGTCCTTTAGGCGCGGTGATTTGCGTTGTGGATAAGGTGCTTGCTTCATAAATAACTATATACCGGACGCGATATATCGCGTCCCTACGCAAGAATGAAGTCATCTGAGTAATACATTACCGTCCAAAAATGTCTGAACGTAGGGACGACATATATGCCGTCCGTTTCTTCAAGAATGAGGTAATCACTTTGATTTCCAAATGTCTGTACAAAGACATACCAATTTTTGTATTTGCCCTCGAGAATATGACCGATTGTATGGACTTTCACGTCAGCTACATGAATCACTCCACCTGAAAATTCCACCGACGAATAAACATCTGGTTCTCCGTCATATTCACCACATTGAAGCCGGGATTTTCGCCATCCGGTACAGTATCGCTGGACTCCGGCCATGAATTGAACTGGTTCCAACTGCTGGAAGCGCTGGTGTAGAGAATGCCATCTTGCAACATTTGGATGTTCTGATGTACATGCCCGAAGAACACGCCCCGCAGCCGATTTTTGGCCTTCAACAGTATTTGGTGCAGCGCCTCGCCGTTGGTGATTCGCATATAATCATCCAGCCACGGCGAACCGACCGGCAGCGCATTATGATGCACCGCCACCACCAGCGGACGGTCATCATGTGCCGAGCAAATCGCGTCTAGCCACTCCAACTGCTGGGGGATGACATTGCCACGCGGAACTTCGGCTGGCCCGTTGCTATCCAACCCGACAATTTGAAATCCGTTAGCGTCGAAGGTGTAGTAGAAAGGCGAGAGGATCTCGGTGCGTCCGAGTAAAAGCCGCTGGAGTTCCGCGCCATTGTCATGATTGCCGGACAAATAATAAACTGGACGCGCTAGCTGGCTCAGAATATCGCGGGCAGTCAGATAGGCTTCAGGTACCTTATCATAGACCACGTCGCCGGTGTGCAGGATAAAATCCACGTTGAAGGGCAGCGCATTCACGGCTTTGACCAGCGCCTCGGCTCCCGCCTGGGTGCTGTGAGGAGTATGTTGTTTCCCATATTCGGTGTCAGGACTGATGTGCGTGTCGCTGAGGTGGACGAAGGTCAGGCGCTGTTCGGGCATATGAGTAACTCCATGTTGAGATAAATGGACATTTCAACCTGCATTTCTGCACTATAATAGCGCTAACAAATCAATTAGGGATGAGCCATTGGAACGATCCGCCATTGGATTGATTGGCTGAGGGGGTTGTTTGGAGGGAGTAAGGAAGCAGGTTATGGTGCGCATGTGTAGTCGATATGGCGTGATACTGCTGTTGGGGATGATGCTGGCAGCTTGCGGTGGTAATCAGCCCCAAACGGTGGGCGACCTACCGACGATTGCCGCGCTGCCGACCCTAACCGCAACACTAATGATTACATCAACCGCTACGGCTACTGCCAGCCCTACCGCGACCGATACGATAACGCCAACTGCGACACTATTGGTGTCGAATACACCGAGCGTCACGCCAAGTGCGACCATCACCGACACGCCGACGCCCACCGTGACCAATACGCCACTCCCAAGTGATACGCCGTTCCCAACTGCCGATAACGAAGGGCTGTTGGCGCTGGTACAAATGGCCGCTGTGGCAACGATACTGCCGACTAATTTAGTCCCTGCTGCTGTACCGACTACTCCCGGTGCAGGTGGTGGCCCGACCGTTCCGCCTGTGATTCCGACCTGCGCCACACCACCCAGCGGTGGGTTTGCTGGTGTGTATAACAGCGACCCGGCACTTGCCGCACAGCTGGGATGTGCTTTAGGGGTGATCTCGTTCGCCACGGCGTCCCAAACCTATCAAAGTGGGCAGATGCTGTGGATGGCGGGGCCACCGCAGGCCATTTATGCGCTGTTCAGTTCAGGCCGTTTTACCCGTTACGATGACACCTATAATGCGGCGACCGATCCAGCCAGCGGCGGTGAAACGCCACCTCCCGGATTGATCGAGCCAGTTCGCGGATTTGGTAAAGTATGGCGGACGTTTGCCGAAGTACGTGCGCTGGGATGGGCGACAAGTGATGAAGCAGGTGGACAATCCACAGCGCAGATATTTGAGCGCGGGCAAATGATATATTTGCCGCAGCGCGGTATGATTTTCGTATTGATTACCGATAATGGCGGCCAAAGCGGCGGTTGGCGCGCGGTTACCGGTAGTTTTTGATCCCTTAGTCATGTTCACAGGAGGAACAGCATGGGACGACAACCACTAACACCAGAACATCTGGCCTTTCTGGAACGGCGTTACGTAGACTTGAAGCAGGTTTACGAAGCCATGATTTCCTATTATCCGCCGGATGCTTATGAAGAGAACTATCTATTCGAGACGATTGTCTGCGAGTTTAACTATCTGGCCGATACGCTCGGTTATGAAAACGACGAAGCCTTTTTGGATCGCCTGATGGGTGATACCGAAACGGATGATATCGATATGGACGATGATGATGATTTTGACGATTTGGATTGACAGAGTCGAGAAATGAGTGCGCCTCATCAGGAACATCGAAGATGATCATTCAGGCGGATACCTTTTTGATCAAGCCTGTGGGCGATGATGAACTGGCGGCCATATTGGATGTTTATATGCAGTGTGAGGATTTTTTAGCGCTCACGCCAAAGCCTATGGCGTCAATGGAAATTGTAAGTGAGGATTTGGCACTATCGCATCATAACGGCGGGATATTCTGTGGGATATACGGGTTGGCAGGAACCATGATGGGGATTGTCGATGTTGTGATGAAGGGATTTGAAGGTAATCCTGCGGCAGCCTTTATCGAATTACTAATGATTGCCCAACCGTATCGCAAAACTGGGTTGGGTTCCAAAGTGGTGAAAGCAGTTGAATCCGAAATCATGCGTGACCCAACTGTGAAAACCATCGTATTGGCAGTGATGGTCAATAATCCTGTCGCTATCCATTTTTGGGAACGGCAGGGCTATCAAACATTCTCTGGCCCGTTCAACGAAGCCGATGGCACAACTGTGTGGCGAATGCATAAGCCTGCCTTGCGCCAAGCCGAGTTGCTTCCGTACTGATTACGGTCGCGGCGGGCCACTTTCTCCATATTGTTCCAATTCTTGCAGGAGGTTACCAAGGCTATAAGTCGGCTTGTAACCCAACCACTGTTGTGTATCCCGAATATCGTATCGTGTTGGCTTGATGGCAGGATCAAGCCCATAACCGAGCACCAGATCAACATACTGCGGATAATATTTACGGAAAGTGCTGCCCGTGCCTTCTGCATCCCACCCTTCGAGATCGGCATCCGTATATTCGTAAGCCCCATCCAGCGGCAGTACCAGATGTTCATCAAGTGTTTTACTGGCGAGCAGTTTGATACTTTGCATTACCCCTTGCGTCACATCATTGATATGTACCGCTCCGCCCCAGAACCATTTTGCCCACTCTACATAGGAGCTGTAAACCACTTTGTTCCAGTAAGGGATGAAGGCGCGTGGACGCAGTGTGATGACATTCATCTGATGTCGGGCGGCATACGTACGCGCGATTTCCTCGCCCAGAACTTTGGTATGTCCGTATAGACCATCACGCTCTTCAATACTGGTGCTGGAGATATACACGACCCACTTGATTCCGGCTTGGGCAGCCGCCTCAAACACGTAGAATGTACCTGTGACGTTCAAATCCCAGAAGTCGTAGGCGTCCTTTTCGCGGCGCAATTCATGTAGGCCGTGCCATGCTGCGATATGCACCACACAATCGATATCCTGCATGGCGCTGGCTAAGGTCGGTCGGTCAAGAATTGAACCCCGTATAAAAATACCGTAGTTATCAGCCGGTTGGCGCACATCGAGTCGAATGGGAATGTCATCCTGCGTGACCAATTGTTTTGAAAGTATGTAGCCGAGATCACCCGCGCCGCCCGTCAAGAGAATTCGCATAGTTAAGTTGCCTGTGTGAGTAAATTTTGTGCCAGTCGTAAGTTTTCTTCGACATACGCCAGCCGGTCATTAAGATTGAGTGTCGTGAAAATCTGATGGGCTGCCGTGAAATGATCGACGGCGAGTCGATATTCACCCATATTGCCGTAGACCGCGCCCAAACTGGTGAACAGATCACCTTCGGCTACCGTGTCTCCGATTTCCTGTGCCAGCCTGAGCGTTTCGATGTAGGTGTCACGCGCCAGCTCATAATAAAATCGGGCTTCAAATTCGGTGTTTGAGTTTCGACCCAAGTCATTGTAAATATTGCCGATAATGCCCAGGCGCAGCGCTGCTTCTGCTGAATTCCCCAGCGTCTTGTACAGTGAAACCACTTCATGAAAGCATTTGATGGCTTCAGTATATTGACCGTTGGCGAGGTGAGTATTGCCCTGATTGCTCAAGCGCGAAACGAGACTGCGTTGGTCGCGCATTTGCCGTGCCACATTGACCGACTCGCGGTGGACGTCAATGGCTTCGTCAAAGCGCTGCAAATCGTCATATACGAGTCCGAGGTTGGAAAGCCAAATGCCGCGTCCACGTGTGTCGCCAATTTCCTGTGCGATGAACAACGCTTGATTGAGATACGTGATAGCATCGTCATAGCGTCCCAACTCGCGCACGATGTTTCCCATATTGCCGAGGATACCATCTTCGGTCAGGCGATCATTTTCCGCACGGGCGAGGGTCAGCGCACGCTCGAAGCACTGTAAGGCGAGGTCGGGCTGTTTGGTGCGATAATAAATCAACGCAAGGTTGCCAAGATGTCTTCCTTCCGCTGCTGGATCATTCATCATGCGTGCCAGTTCAGTGGATTGCAGTAAGCCGTTGATGGCTTGTTCATAGTCTTCATTTTGGAGGGCTTGCCGTACTTGTTGCAACGCCTGCCGCACCTGCTGTAAGAGAACTTCTTGATCGGCAAGGTCGGACATATTACGTTCTCTCCTCATGGTCATTCGTCGAACGTCCGAGAAGGGCCAGTGTCAACACCACGCCGATAAACGCGGCGGGCCATAACCAGATGCGATCCATCGCCAAACCGGGCAGCAACGGTTCATCCGCGATGAGGTCCAACCGCACAATGGTAAATTGTGGCGAGACTTCTGGTAACTTGAAACCGCTGATTTCGTCGTCTACCAGGCGTCCCAATACGGCGTCATAACGGGTAGGGGCATCTCGCCGGAATAAGTTGACTGCCCGCAGTGCTTCGGCAGGATCAGTGACTTTATCGGCCAGCGCGCTCAGCGTCTGTCTGCCGAGTTGGATGGTTACCAGCGGATCGGTCAGTAGATTTTGATACCAGTCAGGCCGTTCGCCCCAACCAGAGATCATATAAATTGTGCTGCCATGCCGCCTGTATTCAATTGCCACGTGGCGCGCCTGTCCGGATTTGCGTCCGTGCGTCGTCAAAATCATCAGCCGCATGGAATTGAGGAGGCCGCCTAATCCCAACCTGAACAGCGTCAGCGGCATACGCAGAGCCAGACGCAATAAGCCAGTCGGGTAGGGTATAAATTGAGGTTCGTCGGGTTCGATTATCATGCGCTTAAGGTCATCCCTTTGGTGGGATAATCAAATTATCCTATTTCGATGAGTGGTCACTTCCTGATATTTTGAGTATAGCCTATTCTGTATTTTGTGGGGCAAACCTACGCCTGCCCAACGGCACACAGCCGCATGATTGGCGTCAGGTTCGCGTCACACGACTAGACGCATGTTCTGCTATTATAGTGGTTAGATGTCCTAATGCTGATAAACCCGTAATTCGTTGTGATATGAACACCCGATTACAGGATAAACTGATAACAAGTGCAGCCCACACTGGGGAGTATTGAATGCCTGACGAACGTGATTCTCGATTACCTGATGAAGTGCCAGAAGAACGCCCTGAAGATGATGATATTCCGTTTCATCTGCCGTTTAGTGATGAAATAGAAGATACGCAGCATGATGCGCCGGTTGGCGACAAACCGCTTTGGAACGCCTCCAATCCAATGGATGCCCGCAACATGCCGACCATGCCGGTCATGCGTGAACCGGGTGTGCCTGACCCCAATAAAACCTTGCAGGGCAGCGGTGGCCTCGACCCCAATCCGGATTTCAACACACGCCCGAATACGACGGATTCGGGTAACACCATGCAGCATAAGGCTGTACGCCTGGATAATACCATGCCGCACGAGCCGCCACCTGCTTATCGTGATTATAACCAGACGAGCAGCCCGCAGTATCAGCAGCCGTATCCGCAGCCACCGGCCAATATGCCGCCTGCACCCCGCGCTGGTGCTGCGCCACAGCAGCCGCTTCAGCGCCGCCAAAATGTTCGTAAACGTGGATGCTTGGGCTGTTCACGCGGATGTATTGGTCTGATCATCGGCTTCATCGTCATTTTCTGCGGTGGCTCGACCTTGTTGACGCTGGCGATTGGTGGCGCTTATGCTTCTCGCGTTCAGCAGCAGTTGACGCAGCGTGTCTCTGAAATCAACAATTATCAACAGTTTCAAAGTACCTTCTACTACGACCGTAATGGTCGCCAGTTGTATGAAGCCTTTGGCGAAGGTCGTCGCACCAAGCTCAAATATGCCGACTTTCCCAAAAATCTGATCGACGCCACTGTTTCGATTGAAGACGACAGCTTCTTCACCAACCCTGGTATCGATGTGCAATCGACCCTGCGCGCCTTCCTGCAATACGCTGGATTGCAGCAAGGTTCAACCGGCGGTAGTACCATCACCCAGCAGTTGGTACGTGGTGTGTTGTTCGATACCGAGTATCGCTCTGAACGTTCAGTACAGCGTAAACTGGATGAAATCGGCCTTGCCCTGGCGCTCAATGGACAGATGAGCAAAGAGCAAATCCTTGAACTCTATCTGAATGAAATCTACTACGGCAATTTAGCCTATGGTGCCGAAGCCGCTGCCCAAACCCTATTTGGCAAACACGCCAGCGAACTGTCATTGGGCGAAGCCGCGCTGCTGGCAGGCTTGCCACAGGCTCCGGCTGATCTCGATCCGCTCAATAATGACCCCGCAGTACAGGACAAAGTCGAAGCCCGCTGGCGTCTGGTCTTGGATCGTATGGTGGTCTTGGGTAAAGTGACGCAGGCGCAAGCCAACGAAGCCCTCGCTGCCGGATTGAATTTCGTTCCGCGTAACATCTCGTTGGAAGCCCCCCATTTCACGGTCTATGCCGAAGCCCAATTCGAAACGTTGATGACACAGATTGGCTACGCGCCCAAAGACGTGGCACGCGGCGGTTTCAAGATTTACACCACGCTTGATCTCGACATCAATAACGCCGCGCAGGACGCCGCACGTAATCAGGTGTCGACACTTGCCGCTCAAAACGTGACAAACGCCTCTGTGGTCGTCCTCAAGCCATTAACCGGTGAGATTCTGGCGATGGTTGGCAGCGTGGATTACAACAACGATGCCATTGATGGGCGGGTGAATGTTGCCGTATCGCTGCGCCAACCGGGTAGTGCGGTTAAGCCCTTTAATTACTCCGCTGCAATGGAAAATGGGATGACCCCCGGTGATGTCATCTGGGATGTACCCACCAAAATCGGTATCGATGGACAAGCGCCTTATATCCCGCGTAATTATGACGGTGTGTTTCATGGCCCGATGATTATGCGCTATGCGCTGTCAAATAGTTACAACATTCCAGCCGTGCAAACCTTGCGCCGCTACGGTGTGGCTTATCTGTTAGGTTTGATGAAACGCTTCGGCATCGACTCGCTCGGTGATGATGCCAGCAAGTACGGCCTCTCACTGACATTGGGTGGTGGCGAAGTTTCCCTGCTTGATATGACGAACGGCTTTTCAGTCTTTGCCAATCAAGGATCATATGTGCCAACGACCGCCATTTTGTGTGTGCTGGATAGCAGTAACAACATCATCTACAACTACGAAAATGGCTGCACCAGCGGCACGCCCACCGATAAAACGGTCGACAAACCGGCTTATGGCAAGCAGGCAGTCGACCCGCGTATTGCCTTTGTCATCAGCGACATTCTGGCGGATAACAACGCCCGCAGCACGGCGATGGGCGCTAACAGCCCCTTGAACACGGGTGACTTAAGGGCATCCGTCAAAACGGGTACCACCAACGATTTCAAAGATAACTGGACAGTTGGTTATACACGTAATGTGGCGGTTGGCGTGTGGGTTGGTAACAGCAACGGTGACCCGATGATTAATTCGTCGGGGTTGACTGGAGCCGCGCCCATCTGGAGTAGTGTTATCAACACCATCTATGGTAATCAAGCACTCTTGAGCAAAGATTTCGCCGTGAACGGGCAGTTGCAGCCCAATCAACAGCAGTCCCCCGGTGGCCTCTCTCGTCGTGAGATCTGCGATGTCCGGCGCTTGAAGGAACCGGCTGCCGACTGCGCGCGCATCAACGAGTGGTTCTTGGATGGCCCCGCTGGCATCCCTGACGCCGATGGCAATCTGGTTTTTCCGCCCGCGCCCCAACCGGCTCAACAGCAGCAAAACGGCGTTCAGTTAACCGAAGTCTCTCCGGGCGTGTTTCAGGTCTTGGCCTTCCGCCTCGCGCCAGAAATCGCCAGCTTAATCCAGTTTCAGGTTCAACCGGGACAGACACCACCACCCACACCGTTGTACTGTCAGGTTCCCAACGAATTGGCCGCACAGGCCGTTGGCGCACAGGCACAGTTGTTTATAGCCCCGCCGCCGGTTCCGGATGATGCCGTATCAGCCGAAAACTATGCCCGTAACAATGGTCTGGCCTTCCTGCCCACCATTACCTGTACGCCGGATTTGTTGCAAGGCGGTGGCGGCAGCGGATATGGGCCGGTGGTGACGACTGCTATTATCACCTCGCCGTCGCCGGGACAGGTACTCACGGGCGAAACCGCTATCTTCGGTACGGTACAGTTCACCGCTGATCAAGGTAAATTCTATAAGGTCGAAGTGATCGGTGGTAATCTAGCCGATTGGACGACCATCGGTTCGACCCACACCAACAGCGTGGTCAATGGCCAGATCGAAAATCTTTATGTGCCGGGGTTGGTCAATGGCAGCTACCGGATGCGCTTGGTGATCGTGGATAATGGCGGTGGCTTCCTGCAGGCACCCTACGAAGTGCCATTCACCGTCGCGCATTAACAACTTCACTCTATCATCTGTCGTAGGGAAGGCTCTTAGAGCCTTCCGCTTTTCTTCGATTATCCAGACAAATAAAGGTGATTCGGCGCTCTTTTTGTTCCCTCCATCGCTGTGCGAAGCCTCCTGTGGATGTGGGCTATCAGCGAATGATGATTGGCAATCTGAACTTGAGAAATGATTGCTAGTATGCGAGGGTAGCTGATGAAGGGCTAAGGTGGGTGATTCTTTCTTCGCCTTCGAAACTGCACGATTTCGTCCACACCCTTAAGATACATGCAGTACTGTTTATGTCTTCATCCACCCCAACAGATTTTCGAGCGCCACGTTCGCCCCGCACAAAACCACCACAACATGACTATCCGGCTTGACCTCAATGTACTTTTGCATTAGCGCCGACAGAATACACGAAGCCGCCGGTTCGACCAGCAGCTTTTCCTCGCGTAGCACTTCCAACATTGATTGCACCGCCATCGCATCTGGAACCGCCACTACGTCCGCAGCATAGTGCGTCACGATGTCGAATTGCGGTTGCTCCGTCCGCCGCGCGCCCAAACTGGTTGCAATCGATGTGATGGCTGGCAGTTCAACGATGTGTCCCGCGTGATAACTCTGGTACATGCTGTCCGCGCCGACCGTTTCAACGCCAATCACCTGCGTCGAAGGCGAAAAATGCTGCGCCGCACTGATAATGCCCGAAATCAACCCACCACCACCGATTGACGCAATGACCACATCAACGTTCGGTATTTGACTCATCAGTTCAAGGAAAATCGTGGCTTGTCCCGCCATCACATTCGGATCATTGAAAGGATGGATATAGGCTTTGCCTTCTTCGTGGGCGACTTCCATTGCCCGTTGATTGGCCTCATCCCAGCTATCCCCATATAAAACGACTTCTGCGCCCATCACCTTTAATGACTCGACCCGCGCCGGGGCGGCATTCTTTCCGAGGTAAACAGCCGCACTGATACCCAGTTGTTTTGCGGCATAGATGACTCCCATGCCATGATTGCCTTGTGAGGCCGTAATCACACCGTTTTGATGCTTATCCTCAGGCAAAAGCAGAATCGCGTTCAACGCACCCCGCACCTTGAACGAGTGCGTTGGCTGAAAGATTTCGAGCTTGAAGAAAATGTTCGCGCCGGTTTTGTGGCTGTAATATTCTGAGCGAATCGTCGGGGTAGGTGCTAGGTAAGCGTGTAAGCGTTCTGCCGCTGCTTGAATGTTGTTTGCACTAATCAGCATGAGCATCCTCGCATTTAAGAAATAGTTCTATCAATCGAGACATGCTCAAGTGTATTGGAAAGTGAAACCTGAGGTAGTACCAACCAAAGCCTGTACTACCTATTCGTTTGCATAACTAACCTTTAACCCCCGCGATGCTGCTCTAGCCACGTTATCGCATAGTCAACCAGCGTCCGCTGTGGCATGAGTAGGGCAGTCGCCTTGGCAATCTTGCCTTCAATCTGCTGACCTGTTTCGCGCGCAAAATCCGCACCCAACGCGTCGAAATCCGAGTCGTCCCAATCAATATCGTCAAACGGCATCCAATAACGGGTGCCATCAACCGTAATCGGCGCACCCAGATGAATCGTGCCGTGTGGAATTTTCGCGCGTCCTTCTGCCAGATGCAGTGACGAATTTTTATTATGCCCAACCCCTAACAGCAGCACCCAACCGTTCAGCCCATACACCCGCGCCAGCGGCGACTTTTCGCCAAACAATGGACACAGCGCATGATCGTCGATAATCCGCTCAGCATGTCTTCCCCATGCCGCAAATGACGCATCCGGGTTATTGCTGCGGATCACCCCCGGCTGCTTGCGGAAAGTCTCAGCGACCATTCCCATATTGAAAGTTGGTGTCATATCGACGTCGTAGGCCGGCATCGTCGCCCGGATCGGCTCCCACCATTCCTCGGGTACAGGTGGATTATTCCAGTTCGACGGTTCACCGTTATCCGCCGAGAAGGTTGGCATCACCAGCGTACCTTCAGTACCCAACATTTCTTCCAGCGCCAAAATGACAGCCACCGGCCCACCATTGACGTTGCCCAATGATCTCAGCGATGAATGCACCACCAGCGTCATACCGGTTTTCACGCCCAACTTCGCCAGGTCCACCACCAGTGAAGGCACGGTCGCAGGAAATTCTGTCATCATTTTTCTCATTTAATGCTCCTCAACTTGAACCCTCATGAACCGAATTATATATTATAACTGAGGCCAGCCTTATCTTTCGCGTCCTTAAGTCATCTTTCTTATGTGTTAAGAATCGCTCTGAAGTGGCTAAAGCTACTTCATTTTTCGTAATAATAATTGTAATAATAACCTGTTATTGCCTGTTTATCAGGCTTAAAATAGCCTTTCATGCATTTATGACAATCGTCACTCGCCAGCTTATTTTATGATTGGGTACAATCTGCCCGTTACTTCCTAGTAGATAAGGTCATTTTTATGTCAGCACCCCAATCCAAATATGATGTTGTTATTATAGGTGGTGGTCACAACGGTCTTGTTTCAGCCGCGTATCTGGCAAAAGCTGGCCTTTCCGTACTGGTCTTGGAACGCCAGCCCCAAATTGGTGGTGCTGTCCAAACGGTTCAGGTTTTCAAAGGTGTTGATGCCAAGCTGTCTCGCTATTCCTATTTGCTCAGCTTATTTCCACGTCAAATCAGTGCCGATCTTGGCCTCAAGTTTGAAAGCCGCCGCCGTACCATTGCTTCTTTTACGCCCACCATTCGCAATGGTCAGCACATGGCTTTGCTTATCAGCAACGAAGACCAGGGTGCTACTGTCGAGTCCTTCCGTCAGCTGACAGGCAATAACAGCGAATATCTGGCTTACCAACGCTTTAACCATCTGATGGAAGTCTTCGCCCAAAGAGTCTGGCCGACGCTGCTCCGCCCTCTGAAGTCCCGCGCCGATATGCAGTCCAAATTTACGGATGATGACGCACTTGAAGCATGGAATATGCTTA
Organism: Aggregatilineales bacterium; assembly: GCA_044226325.1. Taxonomy (GTDB): domain Bacteria; phylum Chloroflexota; class Anaerolineae; order Aggregatilineales; family Phototrophicaceae; genus CFX2. The sequence continues at coordinate 180,050 of JBGAHG010000014.1, read as the reverse complement.
TCGATGAGCCGCTTGGTGTTGGCCTCGAACGCATTTTACATGACGATCGTGTACGTGGATTAGCCTTCACCAACGCTAAAATCGGCGTTCTAACCCATCCTCATGACCCATCACTCCTGCAAAACCGTACCTACCTCTACCACATCATTGGCCAAGGTACAGGCGAATGGCAGGTGGTTATTGGAGGTATGGGTGCAATTTCCACCGCTCTTGAACAAAGTGCCAAAAAAGCCGGTGCACAGATCGAAACTTCGGCTTCTGTTCAACATATTCATCTCGGAACTGATAGCACAGTTGAGTATCAACAAGCCGATCAAACGCACATTGTTCAGGCCAGGTATGTCCTATCGAATGTCGCCCCAAGTGTACTCAGTAAACTGCTGGTTGATGCTGCAATTCCCTCGCAGGTTGATGAAGGTGCAGTCTTCAAAATCAATATGGTGCTGAAAAAATTACCGCGTCTCAAAGCGCAAGGATATACACCTGAACAGGCTTTCAACGGCACTTTCCACATGGACGAAGGTTACGATGCCATGCAAGCCAGCTATCATCAGGCTGTGCAGGGTTTGATTCCCGACCAACCCCCCGGTGAAATGTACTGCCAAACCATGACCGATCCGTCCACGCTCTCGCCTGAACTTCGTGCCGCTGGTTACCAGACCATCACGCTCTTTGGCCTCGATATGCGTGCAAAAGCCTTTGAATCCGATAACGCTGGCACACGTGATAAAGTCCTTCGCAGCTATATGAAGGCTATTGATACCTATCTGGAAGAACCACTGGAAGACTGCCTGGCACTCGACGCTGACGGTCAACCCTGCATCGAGGCTAAATCTCCGCTGGATTTGGAAGCCGAACTCGGTCTACCGCAGGGCAATATTTTCCACAATAATTTGACATGGCCGTTCACCGACCACGCCGAACAGGTCGGCACTTGGGGTGTCGAAACCACCCATCCCAACCTGTTTATCTGTGGCTCTGGCGCAGTACGAGGTGGTTGTGTCAGCGGTGTTCCCGGTCACAATGCCGCCATGAAAGTGCTGGAATGTGAAGGTTTGCGCTAATTAGCCTAGCCGCAGCAGTTTATCGAAGACCTTGGCTCGCCATAAAAAGCGTTGAATCATTGTCCACATGGCGACCACTGTAACGACGATAATCCAATCACGGCGTGTCAATTCGGTCAGCTCAAAAGTGGTTCGAAGGCTCGGCACCAGCAAAATGACCACATAAAGGACAGCTAACGCGATTGCGACAATTGTTGGTCGCCAATCACCACTGTATTCATCACCTCCAGTCCAGAATTGGGTTGGTGGTTCTACAAATACGATCAGCACCAAACCGCCCAGTGTCGTGACGCAAGTCAGAATGGTTCGCGCAACGGCCAGGGCTTCACCTTGAGCTGTATCGATAATTTCGACGATCGTTTGCCCTCGTGATGCTTCAAGCGCAACGACCTGCTCATGCGTCAAACTTCGGACATTGAAGACATTGGTTCCGGCACTGTTTGTAAAGGTCGCCACAAAATAGACGACATAGATCGCCACACCAACCGTCGCCAGAGAAATCCCCGCTGGAATAACGAAGCGCAACACCGTTTGCAGTGAACCGCGTGGTGGTTTGCCGGCATGTGACCAGGCCGCCAATCCGAGTGTTGGCAACCCTACCGTTATCAATGACAATAAGGATTGATGCACCGGTGTGATCGGAAATCCCAGCCCGATAATGGCAATAGCGACAATAATAATAGTCTGGTAAATCACCCGCGACAGAAACAAGCGGATGATGTCCAGCATGCCCATCACAATCCGTTGACCCTCATTGAACGCTGAAGGTAGGGCAGCAAACGAGTCATTTAGCAGAATAATATCGGCTACGCCCCGTGTTGCCTGGCTGCCGCTTTGCATGGCAACCCCAATTTGAGCCCGTTTCAACGAAAGCACGTCGTTGACTCCATCGCCGATCATGGCGACATAATTCCCGCTGGCACGCAGCGCACCCACCAACCGTTCCTTTTGCTGAGGTGTAATTCGACCGAAAATCGTGTTGTTTTCAGCCGCCTCCGCAAATTGGGTCGGATTCATGCCTTCAAGGTCGAGGCCAGAAATCACTTGAACGTCACCATCCAGGCCAGCCTGCCGCGCCAGCGCCGCAACCGTATTCGGATTATCACCGGAGATTATTTTGAGTTGGATGCCACCATCCGCGAACCGCTTGAGTGTCGCTTGTGCTTCAGGTCGCAGTTCGTCACTGAAGGCGATTGCGCCTAACGCTACCAAATCCCTGGGTAAAATCGGTTCTTCATTCGCGTCATGCAGCGGCACTATTTCCGCATGACGGGTAAAAAGCAGAACACGCAGTCCCTGTTCTTCCCACTCGGATAACTTATCGCCAATGTCCGTACTTTTGCTTAAATTTGGGCGCAAAATTTCAGGTGCACCGAGGACGTAAACGCCTTTATGATCGGGTATATCAAAGGCAATTGCACTCCATTTACGCTCGGAAGAAAAGGGCACCGATTCTGTTGCAGATTGTTTTTCACCCTTCAGCGCTTCATGCAGGGATTCGGATGTCCGGTTGCCGTTGCTGTCACTCGCAGCATAAATACCAAGGCTGCGCCGGAATTCTGCATCCGTGATGGAATAGGGGACAGTTTCTACCAAATTGATGCGGTTGGCTGTTAGCGTTCCCGTTTTGTCGAGGCACAGGACATTGACATTGCTCATCGACTCGACCGCGTTGGCATGTTGAATGAGCGCACCTTGCCCCGCCATGCGAACCGCGCCCATGCCATAGGCGATAGTGGTCATGAAGAACAGTCCGTTAGGGATCAAACCGGCAATTACAGCAGCGATGCGGGCACTTTCAGTCAACGGTTGGCTGACGACCAGTGCTGCTAAACCGAATAACGTCCCGATCAGCAGCGTCACCATGACCAGCAGTTGGACGATAAACTCGATATCTACTTGTAGCGGGGTTTTCTCGGCACGATAAGCCCGCGCACCTGCAGTTAATTTGCTGGCGACACTTTGCTCCCCCACCATTTGGGCTTCATAATAGGCGCTGCCATTGACGCAGAATGTGCCGGAAAATACTTGATCGCCTTTGTGCTTCCTAATAAGGTCGGATTCACCTGTGAGCAGCGATTCGTCAACGTCTACACGGCTGTCACTGACTACTTTTCCATCCACTACGATCTGGTCGCCCGCTTTAACCAGCAGAATATCTCCGACAACGATTAGACTAGGGTCGACCGTAATCGGTTTTCCTTCACGCATAACCGTTGCTTTAGGTCGGGTCAGTAAGGCTATTTTATCCAGCGCACGTTTGGCTCGTAGTTCCTGTGCGATACCGATGACCGTGTTCCAGAAGGCAATTCCCACCGACGCAAATGCATCGCTGTACAACCCCAGCACGACCAGCACCGCACCGATGCCAAACAAAACCAGATTGATAAATGTGAAAACATTCGCACGAATAATATCCGCATACGTGCGGCTGCTCTGGAACTGTACGTTATTTCCCTGGCCTCGCTGGCGACGAGCGACCACTTCTGTTTCAGAAAGGCCGCTGATCTGCGAAGATGGGATTGAAGGAGCCATCTGCATAAGTGATTCTCGACTTCATAGTTGGACATTTATTGTAACGGATAATTAGCCAGTACGTTACGCTATCGCAAAAGGTTTCACAATTCCGTTACAAAATTAGCTTCAGTTTAGGTATTTTTGAGCGAGTATGGCTGTAGCTGCGATTAACCTCTATACTACCGCAAATGGCTATCGGTTGTATCATCAGAAACACCATAATAACAGAAGGATTTTATGCCTCTTTTCGTCATATTCATTTTTGGTGCGATTGTTTTCGGAGCTGGAGCCATGCTTGCGCCCGCATGGCCCAGTTCCCAGCCGCGTATCGGCCTAATGGCAGCATTAGCCTTGGGCATCGTGATGGGTGGTGCTATCTTTTGGGCGACCCTTTTTGGCTGGGACACGCTGGTTATTGACTATCTGTTGTTCGCCCTCATGACGAGCATCTTTTTGTTTGGAACGCTTTCTTATGGGCAAAAACGCGCCGAGGCTAAAGGTGAAACACTCTCAGATGCTGATCAAGGGTGGCCCGGCGCACGCGATTTGCTCTTTTTCGGATTTGTCGCGCTTATATTTTTAGTTCCTGTGTTGATTTTATCGGTGCCCTTAGATACCGATGCACAAGGTTTTGGTTATCTCGGTTTGATGGCTCGTTTAGGTGGCAACTTCCGGACTTTAGCCCCTTGGCATCCAGAAGTCAGCTATCTTTATGCGCCCGGTTTTTCAGTACTCATTGCTTATCTCAGTCACCAGCTCAATCAGGGCTTACAGAGTGTGCAGCTCAGCGTTGGTGCGGTCTTGGGCTTGCTCAACGTATGGCTGGCCTACGACATGGGTTCGGAAATTCGCGATAAGCGTTTAGGCCGTGCCATGGCATTGACGATGCTGTTGAGTATCGGTTTACTGACCGCCTTTATGGACTCGCATTACACGACCATTCTCGGCTTGGTATTTGCACAGGCTTTCCTCATTCTGGCGATACGCTTCCAACGCCATCAGACAATTGCGGACGCGGTTGGCGGTGGCTTGATGCTTGGCGCACTGGTACTCTCTCATCCGGATACCACCATTATCCTGATGCTCGGCTACATCCCCTGGCTGTTGACCATGTGGTTTGGTCAGCCCCGCCCAACGATTCGCACCTGGTTGGTGCTGGCAATCGGGATGCCAATCATCGCCCTTATCGCCATTGCCCCTTGGTTGTGGAGCGTCAAAGACTTAATCGGCAGCAGTATAGCCTCACCGTTCACCCGTGATCCTTCTTATTGGCGTGTTCTGATTTTGTATCATGGTGTGTGGATTCTTCCGGTGGCAATATTAGGCGCGGTCGTTGGCCTTCGTAACCGCAGTCAATCCGTGATTCTTGCAGTGGGGTGGCTCATTTTCATCGTTGAGTTTTCGACCCTTGGCTTATTAGAGAGTCTTGCGCCCAATCTGCTCGCGCCCATCCTCCGTTACGATTATCCTTTTAGCATCGCGTGGCACGGCCCGATTATCCCCTACGCCATTTTAGGCGGATTGGGATTATTCTGGTTGTGGGAACGTTATTGGGCCAAACGGTTGAATAAGCTGTCTCCGCGCTGGTCATATGCTGCCATTGTCACGGGTATTGTGCTGGTCGTGGCAGCCATCCTTTTTAGTCCACAACTGCTCATGCTGAGCAAAGGGCGCATCGGGTTCTACGGTACATTTTCATCGGCTGATGATGTCAAGGCCATGCAGTGGATCAAGCAAAACACGCCTGCTGACGCTCGCATCTTGAACTTCCCCGGCACCCAGAAAGATAATTCGCATGAAAGTGATTGGGTTCCGGTCATTGCGGAACGGGATAGCGTCTATTATCGCTGGCAGCCATTCTTCCGTAACAATGAAGCCAGTCTTGCCGAGCAAGATCGTCTGCGAGCCTTCTGGGAAAATCCGGCTGACCCCGCACAGGCGGATCTACTGCGAAGCGCTAAAATCAGCTATGTCATCGTGCCACAGTTGGTGACTAATCCTTCTAGCATCGAGTCCATGTTCCGTTGGCACGCCCCTTTCACCGATTTGATACAGATGCGTTCAACAGTGAGTGTCGCCCCTTATCTCCAACTTGTTTTTGACAGTAACGGCGCACAGGTATACGAAGTAAAACCATCGTAATTATGCTGCAAGGTCGATTGACTATATAATCGAGACAATCTGAACCTGGAGCGTAGAGTCACGCACGTGAATGTGCATAGGTATTGAGAACGTTTATGTCCGAAGATCCGCATTTCACCGACGATAATAATTCTCAGCTGCCGCAGGAGCCACCCGCAGAAGGTGAAATACCTGCCTCGGTGGCCTTTATGGAGATTATGCGCCGCGCTGCTGCCAAAGCGGAGTCGGAACGTCCACCCCGCCCCGAGTCGGTACCTGCTGCCATTAAAGACCCACGTAGTACAACCGCCGCTCAAACACAGCCTGTTCACGTGCCGGTCGATGCCAAACGCAAATACGATTCGGCAATGGAAGAACAGCGCATCCAGCGCGTGAAAAAACGTCAGTCCCGTCGGCGTCGTCAGACAGTCGGTGTGATGGGTGGGATCTTTCGCTCATTTTTCGTCATCGTGATCGCTGCGGCTTTGATGGCAACCATCTTTACATGGTCTACGCCTTCGCAGTTTATCAACGATCAAGTTAAATCCAGGTTGAGTATCGCGCAGGCTACAGGGCAGGCGACCACTGTACCGACCGTCATTCCCACGCCCAACTGGCTGCGAAAAGTGGGTATCGTGTCGGGACATCGCGGCCCGCAGGTTCCGCCTGATCCCGGCGCGGTTTGTCCTGATGGATTGACCGAAGCCTCCATCACCTTTGCGGTATCCCAAAAAGTCGTCCGGAATTTGCGTGATCGTGGTTACTCGGTAGACTTATTGGACGAGTTTGATCCGCGTCTGGATGGTTATCAGGCGGCAGCTTTAGTCTCCATACACGCCAATACCTGCAAGAACTTTGGCGAAGTCGTTACCGGTTATCTCATCGCCCGGGCAGCCGCCCGTAGTGGTTTGGGGCAGGACGACGGATTGGTCGAGTGTATCTCCCGTTATTATGGACAAGCTACTGGTTTGGTTCATCGCCCCGGCGTGACGCTGGATATGAGTGACTATCACACCTTCCGTGAAATTCATCCGATGACGCCAGCGGCTATTCTCGAACTCGGATTTTTGCTCGCTGACCGTGACATATTGACGAATAAACAGGATGAGGTGGCAAAGGGTATCACGGATGGCATCTTGTGTTTCCTTGAGCCAAATGGACAATCGCTACCGACCGCTGAAGCCAGCGCTACACCGACAGGGTAGATTTAATGACAAAACAATTGGTCATGTATTCACGCACAACAGGTTGCCCGTTTATTACAGTGGCGAAACGTGTATTGGATGATCATGCCCTCAGTTACCATGAGATCTATATCGACAAAGATATGGACGCGCGGCGGCGGGTATTGGAATGGACGGGTTTTCTATCTGTGCCTACCTTGATTGTTGCCGAGGCTGGCGAAATCATGCCTTATCAGATGCCGACACCCTTAGCAGCCGGTATCAGTCCACGCGGCATCAATCGTGGCACCATGATTACCGAAGCGAACATTGAGCAGCTTGAAAAATGGCTAAGTCAACACGGTTTTATTAATAGTGCAGATGGGATTGCAGGATGACTTCACAGGAAAAGAATATTCTTGTTGATGGTTTGAATGTTCATTATTGGGAAGCAGGCGAAGATCAAGTGCGCGTCCTGCTCTTAATTCATGGCGGTGTGGGTGACGCTAAACTCCATTGGGAACCAGTTCTGCCTCTTTTAGCTGAAACTTTCCACATTCTCGCGCCAGATTTACCCGGATTTGGCGGGAGCGAAGCACTACCTGTGAATCGAACAGACACCTTGCTCCACTGGATTAAATCGTTTATCGATGCTCACCAGCTTGAACAGGTGGTGCTCGTCGGAAATGCTTTTGGGGCGTTGATCGTGCGTCTGTTCGCAGCGGCTAATCCGAAATATGCTCCGGCTGTCATTCTCATCAACGGCGGTGGTGTGCCTGATCTACCAGTTTTCTTTAAGCTGGTTGAAAAGATACCGGGATTATCGACCATCATTTTCGCTCAATTTGGTAAGATGATGACCAATCCCGGTGCATTGCAGCGCCTTATCCACATTAAACCCGTTTTGACCGAGAATTTCTATGCAACTGCCAGGAATGCTTCTCGCCCCTTCAGTCGGATGATGCAAATGTTAGTGAGCAGCGGCATACCCTTTGAGCGAACCCCCTTGGTTCCTACGCTCATCTTGTGGGGTGTCGAAGATACCTTCACCCATCCCGAAGAACGCGAGGCCATCAAAGCCAGTATTCCAGGTTCAGTCTTGACCGAAATTGCCGGCTGTGGGCATATGCCACAGCTTGAAACACCGGATGTCTTTAGTTGGCAAATCACAACCTTTTTGGACAAATTGGCACGTCCACCAAGCGCAAACAAGGCTGGTCCGAAACTGCTGCGAAAATTGTCTGGATAAACCGTCGCCTTACTGCTATAATGCCCATCGATCATTTTAGGAGGGGTAGCCTAGTGGCCTAAGGCGCTCGCCTGGAACGCGGGTAAGGGTAACACCTTCGTGGGTTCAAATCCCACCTCCTCCGCTTTTTCCCACAAATAAAGACCCATGATGCAAAAACTGAGCAGTTTACGGCTGCCTTGGCCGACCGATTGGACGGCGCTTTTCGGCGCTGACCGTCCTCTTGTTCTGGAAATAGGTTTCGGTTACGGGCAGTTTCTACAACACCTTGCCCGCACCAGACCGGATGCCAATGTCATTGGCTTGGAAATCGCCAACCAATGTTTGGACGCTGCCGAACGCGCTATCGACCGCAAGCACTTGACCAATGTGCGTGTTATTCAGTCGATGGCCGAAACCGCGCTGCACCACTTATTTGTCCCCAACAGCCTCAGCGAAGTGCATATCAATTTCCCTGACCCTTGGTTCAAGAAACGTCATGGACATCGCCGTTTAATTCAGCGTGATACGCTCGATGTTCTGGTCAGCCGCTTACAACCCGGCGCGATGCTCTACTTAGCCACCGACATCATCGAATATGCCGATATGAGCGCCGAACTCCTGCGTGAAACGTCCGGTTTGGACAATACCTTTTCTACGGATTGGGTCAATGACATGCCGGGGCGCGTCGTCACCAAATATGAAGGGCGGGCGCAGCGTGATGGTCGTGCCTGTTACTATTTTGCCTACCGCCGCAACGCAAAGGCCGCCCCCGATATTCCCGTCGGTAAGGAGATCGAAATGACCCATGTTGTATTCCATACACCCTTGACCCTGGATGAAATGTTAGCGCGTTTCGAGGGAAGTGAGCATAAACTGGGTGACACCATTGTTCGCCTGTTGCATGGCTATCGTGGACGAAATGTGATGTTATTTGAAGTCTACATTCACGAGCCAACACTCGACCAACACATATCATTGGTGGTTGCACCGCGCGAAATCGATCATGAATATACGCTCAAAGTTGGGACAATGGGCTATCCGCGTTCCACCCCCGGTTTGCAGCGCGCCGTGTCGTTAATGGCTGAATGGCTCATAAACCTGAACCCCGACGCCAAAGTCATCAAGCACAAACTGGGTGATTATGCCCCACCTTCCTTAGCTGAAGACAACTAGGTAGATCTTGTATCGGCGATCTGGAAGCGTAACTTGTCCACAAGTACATATTGCCTTGATTGTTAGGTGGTTTATCAACATCTCAAATCTTTGCTCAGTTTCCCCTCGCTGTACACGGTTCACGAGACGACACTTTTACAGTCTTATGCGTTTTTCTCCCGTAGGGAAGGCTCTCAGAGCCTTCCGCTTTTCCCTCAATCGACCAAAACTGTCCTGTCGTAAACTGTACACGGAGAGTTGGCTAGGGGGTGAGGTTCTGAGGGAGGTTTCCACGACTGGCAATCAGGGTATATTATTAAATAGGTTTACTTCAAGTTTGTCGGCAAACCATTTCCTTACTATTCCACAACCGACCGTCCACTTTACTCCCTTAAAACGTTAGCGCCAAACCAGCGCAAGAGTTACAAAATGTTCTTCCAAAATGTAACCCGATCCTTTCGCGCCTCGTGTATGATGGTTGTAGAGAGCGCTGTTTCGCTTCCACGCTATTTAACATCGAGGCCAAAAGAGTTGCGATGATGCAAAATTCACTTTGCCGCCACAGCATCAGTAACAAATTTTATGTCACTGCCGCCGACTTTAGCCGTAAAATAAGCGGCAGCAGACCCCTCCGCTGCCGTCGCCAATAGCTGAGATTACTTTTTGCAGTAACCGTTGCGGCGGAGCATTTCTGTATCATCGCAGCATATGCAGCCAGGCAATTCGCCGAAACTGCACAGAGGCGCTTCTGAAATTGCCGCATTTGCTGCATTTTCCGCATTTGCCGAATTAAGATCGCCAGGGCTGTTTTTTCAACACGCTTTCCGGTGTCAGACCTTGGGTTGCTTGTTCTGCTCGTCTTTCAATTCGTCGCCGCGCCTGCTCATGGATCTCTTGGACGTGTGCCACCTTTTCCTCAATCGCCACCTTCAACCAGCGTTCACCATTTTCCACTGTTGCCACACTCCCGCTGCCGTATGCTCCGGTCAGCGTATCGTCTTCCCACATGGCGGACATGATCAACGCGCCGCCTTCAATCCAGTCCATGTAGTAATTTGGTGTGCTGATAAAATTCGGTTCATCCACAACTCGTTCCATCTTGCACAGCTCTGGTCGCAAATAAAGCAGGTAAGCTGTCTCCAATTCACAGGCGTGTCCCATTCCACCAATCGCGGATTTACGAAATTGTTCGAGTGCTGGTGCGCCCAGATGACCAGAAGTGTGTAGAAATGTAGTCGTCGCGAAAATGTGATGGTGACGGTCTCCCGCGTACTTGACCACATTATGCAGGAAAGATCCGTTACCGCCGTGTCCGCTGATCAAGTAAAAACGGTCAGCCCCACGCGCCACCAAACCGTCGATCACTTCCAGTAGAAAATCCTCAAACACCCGCCCGCCCAGATTGAGTGTACCTGCAAACGAATCGCGGTACATGCTTACCCCATAGGGCAGGGTAGGCAGCATCTCGGCTTGCTCAGATATGGCTCCAACCGTCCCACTGGCAATTGCACCGATAATCACCGTATCAGTACTCAGCGGTAGATGATAACCGTGCTGTTCGGTGTGCCCACAGGGGATCAATATCACGCGCTGCTGATTGGCTGCTAATGGCTGAGGATCATTGACTATTGAACGCCTTTTGCTAATTTGCTTAATATCGCTTGAAGCAAGAACCGCTTTGCCGGAATATACAACATAGAAGTTTGTGAAACCCTGTTCGCGTAAGCCGTCGAAAATAGCATTGATGACACGTTTGAGCATCGTGTCAGTGACTGGAGCCACGCTGCCTTCCCATCCGTAAGGGAGACTTGGTAATATACACATACTTTGAGCGCTGATAGCCTGCAAAATGTCGCTAAGATCATAATGATCGCCAAGCTGCAAGATAAACGGAATATCACGTGGCAAGTCAACTACTTCCGGCCACGTTAATGTGTCGTATTGAATGATGTTTAGCATATGAATTCCTCCTGATGGACAGAGTGTAGCGGGTTCACTTGCTGCCCGAAAGTGCAGTAGCGCTCTACCTTTATTGACCGATATAATAGCCTTTCCACAACCTTTATTCATCGAGAAAACTGATATGCAAGATTTGGTCGAAATCCTGCTGCGAGTTATTTTGTTTCTTGCCGGTGGTTACCTCGCCGGTTGGACGGTCATGTCGGCTATTCGCAGTTTTGTGCTTCCGCGTGGCGATAATGTTCCTCTGACACGCTTCGTCTTCAGACGCATGTCACAGGTCTATCGTCTTTTGGCAAAAAGAACCAAAACCTATGCCGAACAAGATCGTATCATGGCATTATTTGCTCCGGTGACGCTGTTGATCTTGCCGGTAGTGTGGCTTTTCCTGATTTTGACTGGCTACACCGCCATGTTCTTCGCTTTAGGCGAAGGTACACTCTACGAATCCTTCAAAATCAGTGGTTCATCCTTATATACCTTGGGTTTTTTCACGGTCGAATCGTTGCCTTCTAATGGCATGGCTTTCTTTGCCACGATTATGGAATTTACCGAGGCAACCATTGGCCTTGGGTTAATCGCCATTGTAATCTCCTATTTGCCGACGATGTATGCGGCCTTTTCAGCACGGGAAACTTTGGTGACGCTCCTCGAAATTCGGGCTAATTCACCACCGTCCGCTGTCGATCTTATTCTCCGTGCCCATCGTATTCGGGGATTTGACTCCTTAAAGGAATTATGGAGTACCTGGGAGGTTTGGTTTGCCCAAATTGAGGAAAGCCATACTTCGTTGTTCGCGCTGAATTTGTTTCGTTCCCCGCAGCCGGAGCGCTCATGGATCACCGCGGCTGGAGCGGTATTGGACGGGGCAGCCTTGATGCACGCGGCCATCGATACGCCGCGTAACTCCGAGTCTCAGTTGTGTATTCGTGCGGGTTATGTGGCATTACGTCACATTGCGGATTTTTTCCGTATTCCTTATAACGCGAATCCCAACTTCAACGACTATATAAGTATCACGCGTGAGGAATTTGAGGAAGCACTTGATCAACTTGCAGCCAATGGTGTTCCACTTAAAGCTGACCGTGACCAGGCATGGAAGGATTTCTCTGGCTGGCGCGTCAACTATGACACGGTATTGCTGGCCCTATGCGAATTGGTGATGGCTCCCTATGCCCCTTGGTCATCAGATCGTGGCTTACAACGCAGCGTATTCAAGATTATGAAGTAGACCCATGGCAGGTGTCTTTAGTGTATACTACCAGACAGGTGTATAGAATTATCGAGTGGAAACCGTATGACAAAACGACCTGATCGTCGCGGGCCGCGCACCCGTCGATTATTGCGCGACGCGTTAATATCCTTGATTCTGGAAAAGGGTTACGATGCTGTGACGGTGCAGGACATCACGGATCGTGCTAACCTCGGTCGCGCCACCTTTTATTTGCACTTTAAAAATGGTAAAGATCAGTTGTTGATGAACAGCCTCCGCGAGATGTTTGACGATCTTAAAGGACGAATTGCGCCACCAGCGCAGGACATACCTTTGGGCGATATGGCCTTGCGGATGATTCCCTTCCAACATGCATTCGAGTATCGTGACCTTTATCGGGTAACGCTGCTCAGCCAGCAGGGTACTGCCGCGATTGTCAACGGCATTCGTGAATATCTGGCAGGTAGTTTGCGCGAACGTATTGATGTGGCTGTTGGGGAACATCAGCCGCTTGTACCCTTGGATGTGCTCGCGAATTATCTGGCAGGCGCAATGATTTCTCTGATTAGCTGGTGGCTCAAGCAGGACACAAATTATACGGCTGAACAAATGGCCGATATGTTCCGTCAGCTGTCCATGCCGACAATCAGTACAGTGTTGGGACTCAGTTCACCGATCTAGCGTTCCAGCGGCTTGGATTCGTCGTTGCCCCAGTCTTTCCACGAGCCATCGTAAACTGCGCCATTGTTGAAACCTGCGACTTGCAATGCCAGCAGTCCGTAGCTAGCCGAAACGCCACCGTTACAATAGACAATAACTTCTGGTGTATCCACGCTAATCCCAATCAAACCTAGCTTTGTACGCAGTTGATCAGGTGGGAGGAGAGTGCCATCAGGATTGACGAGTGTATTTCGCGGTTGGTTAACCGCACCGGGGATATGTCCTGCTCGACTCGCACGGGCATAATCGCCCCGAAATTCTTCGGCTGTTCTGACATCCATCAGTTTTGTGGATGTGCCCAGTTTCGCCAGCACATCATTCGCATTTCGATATAGGTTGGGGTTAGGTCGAGCCATAAACTTTTTAGGATGAACCGTTGGAATGTCAGCCGTTACAGGGCGGTTCTCTGCAAGCCACTTATTCCATCCACCATCGAGTACGGCCGCTTTCGTGTGCCCGTAGTAATTTAAGGACCACCACAAACGCGCCGCGAACATCCCACTTGCATCATCGTAGGCGACTACAAATGTATCTTCATCGATACCTGAGCGGCTCATGGCTTCGGCATAGCGCTCTGGTTTGGCAATTTGTGCGTGGCGTGGATCAGCAGGATCCGTGATTTCTTTTACCCAATCGATGAAGACTGCACCGGAAATATGCGATACCTCATATTCTGGGCGATGGTTGAAGTAATGAGGTGTGGGCTGGTTTGCAGGCAAAACATGCCCGCGAATATCCACAATTCGTAAATCAGTATCACCTAGATGATCTTGCAGCCATTCAGTTGAGACAAGCGGATTACTGAGCATATTGGATGCCTATATGGTTGTGTTATCGATAAAGGGTTGAAGGCTGTTTACTTGGTCACGGGCCAGGTAAAACGGCATTCGTCGTTACCGCCCCGCGCAACCGTATTGCATCGGGCGATGACGCTGCCATTGTAGCGCACTTCAAATGATTTAGTATCGGTACCGCCTTCAGTTTCTTGTCGCCAAAAAAATCGAAGTTGGTTACTAAGCTGCTCACTTTTAGGGGTAGTGCTACCACATTCTGGTGGCGCTTTGCTTTGAATAGACTGCGAAGTGATACGGAAGCACTTCTTGGATTCGACCCGATCGCCCGGAACACGATCGCCGCTGTAGTCGTCATTTGTTCCGGGAACGCCGCGCACAAATTCGACCTTTTGCACATTTAAATCGACATCACTCGCGTTAAAGAAAGTGAAGCTGGAATCATTATAAAAAAGTGATACTGGAACACCAGCAACGGGCGTAGGTTGGTTTGAAGACAGGATGAAGCCCGCAACTCCAAGAAGGATCAGTAACAATATTCCCGCAAATATGAATTTGCGTTTGCCAGATCCACTCGTGCTTTTTGCAGGACGTTTGGTTGCCGCATCACCGAAAACGGATTTAGCTGGTATATTTTGTGGACGTGTGGTCATCGTAGTGATCGGTGGAAGATCGAGTGTGTCGATGCCATAACCGTTCTGAATGGTGGTAATAAATTCGACCGCTGTTCGATGCCGTTTTTCAGGCTCTTTGTCGAGTGCTTTTAAAATTTCCTGCTCGACAGTAACCGGGATTTTAGGGTTTTTGCTGCGCGGTGGGGGTGGCGGATCGCTAATGTGGCTGAGCGCGATTTCCATTGGTGTGTCGCCCGTAAAGGGTGGTTCGCCGGTAAGCAATTCGTATAGGACTACTGCCAACGAATAAATATCACTTTGCGCCATCGCTTTATGCGACGCGGTAGCCTGTTCGGGTGCAATATAACGCGGCGTACCGAACGCAGTCCCTAAGGTGGTTTGCGTTGAGGATTGCATCACTAAACCGAAATCGGTCAGTATAGCCGTATCGTCATCAGTCAATAAAATATTGGAAGGCTTGACATCACGGTGGATAACACCGTTCGCATGGGCATAGTCGAGTGCTGCTGCAACTTGCATCAAGATGCGTACTACTCGCTTGACCTCCATCGCCTGACCGTCACCCTTAAGTCGTTTGAACTCTTGCGCCAGATCGCGGCCCTTGATGAGCTTCATGGCAAGGAAGTAAAGTCCTTCCAACTCGCCATATTGGTAAATAGTGATGATATTGGGATGTTCAAGTTTGGCAAGTTCACGGGCTTCGCGTTGAAAGCGTTTGGTCAGGGTATCGTCATCGTTTGCATCGTCGTGCGATAGCACCTTAATTGCAGCAGGCCGGCCAAGCCGCGTATCTTCCCCGCGATAGATGCGAGCCATGCCCCCCGTTGCCATTAAGGCATCAAGTCGATAATCACCGACTAGACGACCAATTAATGGGTCTTTTTCTCGACCACCTACCCGGGTTTGTTTGCTCACAACCTTATCCTTTTCTTTGTCGGCCTTTGCCCACCTAAATCCATTATAACGCCCATATAGGATTAGGTAGCTGTAAGAGTTGTGTAACTAGTCTACGAACAGAAAAGCGGCTGGTGTTCAGCCAACCGCTTTTGAAGGTAAGTTTGATGGCTATTACTTCTTCCCGTCGCCATCCAAGTTAGGCAACACACCCAGTTCAATGGCTTCATCGAAGGAGATTTCTTTGCGCCCAGTGCCTGTATTGACCATTTCGGCTAACCGGTCGATGTCAAACATATCGTCGGCAGCGCTGGAATCCATCAATTGGTCAAAGAGGCCAAGATCAAAATCCTTGATCGGGTCCAATTTGACGTGTTCTGGTTCTTCGGCAGGCACATCCGGTTTGACGGCCAGCTCAAGCTCAACCTTTTCGACTTCAGTGGTAGCCGCCTTGCGTTTGCTAGAGGTGGTATGTCCGGAGGCTGCGGGTTTAGGTGTTTCTGATGGCTGAATGAGGAATGCTGATGCGCCCAGTAAAGCGATTAAGTCCTGTGCAGCGCGACGCCCATAGCGCGTGATGCTGCCAAACTGGCGGCTGCCTGCTTGACCATCATATACCACGCACATAAAATGATGCAGACCAACCGAAAGTACAAAAACGTCTTTGTCATCACCATCGTAGAAATGGATCGTTTGTGCCTGCCCACCTACTAAGGGTGACATTTCGATGGTGGTCATAACGGTTGGAATAAGCGCCTTCGTTAACAGTTCACGGTCAAGATAGCCCGGGGCTCCATCCTCCAGCAGCACCTCACCGTTACGTGCTGAAAGGATAATTGCCATTGCGCCTACATCGACCAACATCTGTTTAATGATCGTACGGGCATTTTGGATGTTGAGCGGTGGCAACGGACCGTGATCAATAACAGATGAGGCATTACCCGCAACCGGTCGCGCTGCCTCAACAATATTCTCATTCTTCAAGCCGGCAATAAATACACGTAATAATTGATGAATATCAACCGGACGACGCAGGTAAACGAAGGGCTGTTCGCCATCCGTTTCCTCATCTACTGTTTCAGGATCATCTTCATTCGCAAGAATCAGAACGCCAGTTTGAGGCGCAATTTTCTTGACTTCCAGTGCTAGAATGAGACCCTGCATATCATCATCTAGTTCCCAACTAGTGATCATCAGGTTGGCATCGCTGTGTTGTAATTCTTCCAATGCATCAGCGCCACTAGGTGCATCAACTTGAATAATTGACATACCAAGCAGATCGGCGGCACTGCGTACAATACGCGAAATGTTTTGCGTGGGGTCTACGGTAATGACTCGCGGCAGAGAGGGCATATTTACTTGGCGACGAGGTTCAATCAGATCGCTGATGACCTAAAAATCGCCTCCACTCCTTTCCGAATTGGCTGCAATAATTATTATACTGCACTTCAGGTGATCGGATAGGTGGTTTGGCGTGATAATGAATTAAGATTTGGGTGGTACTTTTGTCCTCTTTTAGACCGCACAAGTCCAACGATGTCGCATGATTTCAAGACCATGCAAGGTTATGCCACCCGTGTAATTGGGATTTGCCTTGTAGTAATGTACCGAATTAGCATGTGCTTTTTGATAAGTGTTTTCCTGCGTGACGAATAGTGTGACCCATCGCCACATGCGCGTTTGTAGGGAGTCGTGGCTCCTGATTGGCGCATTAGTGCGGGCAAATTCAGCCTCAACATCAAAAGCAGTCGGATTAATGGGCTGGAGAGCTGCCATGCGGATTTGTTCCCATGCCAGCTGCTTATTTTGCCTATTCAATGGGATTTCGGCAGTTAGCTTATCTTTTAGCCAATTGTCAAATTGTTTATCGTGCAAATCCATGTGCAACCTCACTGGGCAAGTGTAACGTTTCGAGTTGATGACGTAGGTTTTCACGGGCGTAATGTAAACGGCTCTTCACTGTACCCAAGGGACAATCCAAAATTTCAGCTATTTCTTCTAAACTCAGGCCGCTCAAGTAATGAAGGGCAACGACGACGCGCTGGTTCAAGTTGAGTTCTCCAATGGCTTCCCGCACCTGACGTTGGGTTTCACTATGTTCAGCTAAGTGATCTGGCGATAACCAGTTCGGGCTGATGAGCCTGTCAACCATGCCGTCAAGCGAGATCGTGCGTCTTTTCTGCCGTGTAACCCAAGTATAACTTAGGTTGACTGTGACTCGATACAGCCAGGGAATTAAGGGTAAGTTTGTATCAATGCGATTGGCGTAACGGTGTATTTTTAAGAAACATTCTTGGGCGATATCTTCGGCGGCCGCATTGTCTTGTGTGATGACGATGGCTGAGCGATAAACCTGAGCATAATAACGGTCAAAAAGGTATCCGAGCGCATCCAAGTCATTCTCACGAACACGTTCGATGAGATATGCGTCGCTGAGTTCGCTATCAGAATTGGGCATGTTAAATGACCCCCGCATTATGGGCAAAATAAGTGCTATCTAAACTATAGCCGCTATAAATTAGTCTTATCTTACCTATACTACTATCGACGGCTGAAGGTTCAATATATTCACAAATTGCACCGAGTGTAATTTAATCCTGCCACTTGTGTTGGACAAGTTGGATTACGTTGAAGCAAATATATAAGGAAAGGCAACAAACCTTCCTTATATACGATCTCGCTTAGATTAGTCGCCAATACTGTTTTGCACAATAGGCTGGTCTTTGACTGAAGCGATAGTCGAACGCGCCATAATGTAGAGGACACCCATGAGTAATCCGCCGATCAAAAAGGGCGCTGTCGAGCCGAGCAGTTTGAAGACCCCGCCGCCGATTAATGGGTTGATGGCATTTGCCGCACTCACCAGTGCAGCACTCACGCCTAATGTTCCCCCGATATCACCACTTGTATTTTTGGTGAGTAGGCTGTTGATGCTAGGAGAAAGTAACCCACCGCCAATCGATGTAGGGATCATAGCAACCAGTATCCAGGCAATGCCCAGCCAACCACTGTTCCCATCTTCAGGTATTCCAACAGCCAGTTCTGTACTAGCGGTACTGGTGCTGTTCTGAGAAAGCTCCGTGATAACTGCGGTCTTGCTGTAACCGGGCAGGGTTTGTGCGGGCGTAAGGGCAGTTAACACGAGTCCAACCGATAATAAGAGCAGCCCAGCGAATATCAACTTTCGTTCACCATATTTACGGCTCCAGGGGCCAATGTATTTCCCCTGCACTAATACGATGATAAAGCCCACGAAAACGAAGATGACGGCATTACCCGATGCATTGATTCCTAATCTGTTTAAGTTGAATAGGGCGATCAGGTATTCAAACGCGCCGAAGATGAACTGCTGGCAAAACATCAAGATTAACAATGTGCCGATAACAGGCTTGCTTAACGCCCTGGATAAATTAACCAAAATGTTTTCTTGATTCTTTTTTGCTCCGCGTTTTTCAACTGGAAGGGTTTCCTTGAACCAGAAGGCAGTGAGCAAAATAGAAATAGCTGAAAAGGCAGCTGCCACGAAAGCTGGTATGTGATAATTGTTGTGGCTCAGACCCAGCGAAACGAATGCGATGATTGGGCCGATGATAAAGCCTAACCCAAATGCAGCGCCCAACAAGCCCAAGCCTTGCGCCCGCGTTTTCGCATTTGTGCTATCGGTAATTGCAGCCTGCGCGGCAGCGATATTCGCACCGGATAGACCATCAATCACGCGTGCAATGAAAATCCACAGTAAGCTGTTCGCGAGCCCTAATACAAGGAAGCCGATCAAAGTTCCGAGTTGGCTCACAAGCAAAACTGGTTTGCGTCCAAAACGGTCAGATAATCCACCAAGCAGTGGCGCGCCAATGAATTGCATCAGTGGATAAGCTGTACCTAGAAAGCCAATCATCACTGGATCTGCACCGAATGATGCGGCATACAGTGGCAGCAGCGGGATAATGATGGTCAGACCGAGTAAATCGACCAGAATAATCACAAAAATCGGCAAAACTTTTTTGAAGTCCAGTTTTTCTTCTGGGACTGATTGCGGTGAGGTAGCCATAATAACAACCTTTATTGCCAACCATTGACGAGTGCTACGCCAACGATAACCAGTACAAGTACAGCTATAACTATGAGCAAGCTCATGCGGTAGTGAACCGGATCTTCAGCTTTCTTCCAGCGGTTGTGCAGATGCGAAACGGCTACTGCGATAGTCATCGTTCCTGCATGACTCCAAATTTGTCCACTGCTAAAGTTACCAAACACGATTAAGACGATGATGCCGATAAGCCATTGCAGCGAAACTATCCCGCTGAATGCCAACATAATGCGTTGGGTGAGTTTGTCGTATGACTGCTTTTGTACGATTCCGATTATCAATTTGACAAGTGCTACCAATGTAACGAGTACGACGAGCCAACGTACTCCTGAATGTAGTCCGAGTAAAAACGCGAGCATGAATTCTTTATCCTTTAATAGTCATAGGCGTTAACTGATTTGGTTATACACCTTATCCAGCCAATCCAATTCCGATTGGAGATGATGGATAAGATGTTCAATCACAAGTTGAGAACTTCCGGAATGCTGAGGAATTGATTGCGCTTGGGTCAATTCAGTAACAATAGCCTCACGGCGGGTGTTGAGTAGCTCCCGCGCTTCTTCGGGCGCTAATGTGTCTAGAAATGCCAGTCCGATGTCGTCCGCGAATTTAGAGCTATGGTAGGTGGCGATATTCTCGCGCAGCAATCGCTGAAATGTGGTTTCACCTTTAGTAGTAAGTTGAAAGACGTTGCGCGGAGGACGATTACCTTCCTGGGCTTGAACCTCACCAATCCATCCTGCCTCAACCATTTTCTCTAATAGGTAATAAGCAGTAGGTTTTTTTAGATCCACACAGGATGACATATTGCGGTTGATGAACTCATGAAGTTGATAACCGTGCATGTCTTGTTGACGTAATAACCCCAATAGCAAGAGTTCGCGATCCATGATTACTCTAATCTGATTAGTCAGAATTGACTAATCAGAACTGATTATGAACCTTGTGTTGCTTGATTGCAATCCCCAGTCAATATGCCCTGATGAAATGCATGAAAAACCAATGTGAACAGTATTTAATAAGTGGGGCAGCCGTTGGGCAGATGTGTATAAAACCTGCTAGGATACAATGGACTAGACAAGGAATTGCTTGTGAAAACACGATTTGGGTTTATTCCCCTGCGCTTGATGGCTTTGTCAGCATGGGGTGTTTTAGTAATTGTTCTGACTACTCAATCTGATCGTCTACCATTGATTCATTTAATGACCAGTACGATTGGCAGCACTGGGTTTGGTGACGCTATGGGTCATTCCGGTTTATTTGGCGTGTTGACCTTCGCTGTGTATGTAGTGATGGCGATACGCCTTAAACAGGAGTTGGCGCTGCCTTTGGCAATGACAGTGGTATTGTTATTGAGTGGCCTTACCGAACTTTCGCAGTTTGGGGTACTGCATCGTGCGCCATCAATTAGTGATTTGCCGGCGAATTCTCTCGGTGTATTCGTGGTTGGATTTACCATGAGTTATTTTTCTGTTCTTCGTTCACGTCATACACTTTAGATCCTTTACCGTGTTGATTTTTCGCAAGTTTGTTCAACTTTCACGCCGCCGCAAAATTCTCCTGGGCGTCCTCACGCTGATGCTTGCCTTGGGTGTATTTCTCTATTTTTGGCTGTTTGTCGACCTGCCATCTATTGATCGCTTGCAAGCCGGTTTAGCTTTGCCTTCAACCCGCATTTATGATCGTAACGGGCAGCTGCTTTACGAAATTCTTCCAGTTGATGGTGGACGCAACACAGCATTGCCATTGAGCGAAATACCCGAACATTGTGTTCAAGCGGTCATTGCAACCGAAGATGCGAACTTTTACAACCATCCCGGTGTCGACATTACTGGCATTTTACGTGCTCTATGGATTGATTTGCGGGGTGGCGAAATTGTGGCCGGTGGCAGCACCATCACGCAGCAGGTAGCGCGTAATCTACTATTCGATCCTGAACAGCGTGCTGAACGGAGTCTACGCCGGAAGTTACGTGAAGGGATTTTGGCAATCCGTTTACAGAGCGCTTATAGCAAAGATGATGTATTGGCGCTGTATTTGAATCAGAGTTATTTCGGTAATTTGGCTTATGGCATCGAAGCGGCAGCCCGTGCTTATTTCGGTAAATCTGCGCGTGAGTTGTCATTATCCGAGTGTTCGCTTTTAGCCGGTCTGGTCCAGGCTCCTGCGGCCTACGATCCACTTACTAATCTGCAAGCAGCGAAAGATCGGCGCGACTCAGTTTTGGAATTGATGGTCAAAAATAATTATGTGAAACCTGAAGATGCCGCTGTTGCCAAACAAGATACGCTGCAATTTGCCGCTAGCCCGTTTCCGATTAAAGCACCCCATTTTGTGATGGCTGTTTGGAAACAATTGCAGCGTGATTATCCTGAAGCCTTATACAGTGGAGGATTAGACGTTACCACGACTGTCGACCTCAATTGGCAGGATAATGCCGAAACTATCGTACGGCAGCAATTGAGTGTGCTCAATCATCCGGTTGCGGCAGGTAAGGTACCTGCTGATGCTCACAACGCCGCTTTGGTTGCCATTGATCCTTATAATGGTCAAGTCCTGACGATGTTGGGCAGTCCGGATTATTTTGACGAGTCGATTGATGGAGCGGTGAACGCCGCCTTAGCGCTGCGTCAACCAGGAAGCGCTTTAAAGCCTTTCACCTATGCAGCGGCCTTTGATCCCAGTACGCCAAATCCTTGGACGGCAGCGACCATGCTGCTGGATCTGAAAACCCCGTTCGTTACTCGCAAGCTAGAAAGTTACACGCCTGCTAACTTCGGTCTAGTCGAACATGGGCCTGTATCCACACGTGAGGCTTTAGCTTCTTCCTTTAATATTCCAGCAGTGGTGACCCTTGATCATATTGGTTTGCAAACGCTGGTGGAACTGCTGAAACGCGCTGGTGTGGAAACCTTAGCCCAGAACACCAATATTGATCTCGCTATTACGCTAGGGGGTGGTGAGGTTCGTTTGCTTGACTTGACACAAGCCTACAGTATTTTCCCAAATGGCGGCTATCGTGTACAACCAACCTTTATCCTAAAAGTAGCTGATCACAGTGGACATACGTTATATCAATGGCAGCCTCCTACACTTTCAACCCGTGTGATTGATCCACGGGTGGCCTATATCATCACCGATATTTTGAGTGATAACGGCGCACGTATACCAGCCTTTGGCCCCAATAGCGCTCTAAATATTGGCCGTCCCGCAGCCGCGAAAACCGGAACGACCACTGACTTTCGTGATAACTGGATTGTCGGTTACACGCCAAATCTTGTAGTCGGCGTATGGGTAGGCAACGCCGATAATGCGCCGATGGTTAATGTTACCGGCGTAAGTGGCGCAGCACCGATTTGGAACGCCTTTATTCGGGATGTGCTCATTGGTCAACCCGAAGTTCCTTTCTCTGAACCGCCGGGTATTGTTCATCACACAGTTTGCGCCACCAGCGGCTTGCTGCCAACGCCTGACTGTCTGTTGACTAAGGATGAGATTTTTGTTGATGGAACTGTTCCAACTCAACCGGATAATTTGTATCAGAGGTTCGTCATTGATCGTCAAACTGGCTATTTAGCCGATGCATCTACACCATCGGCGCGTCGACAATCACAGGTGTATATGGTGCTTCCGCAAGAGGCGCGGGATTGGGCACTGCGAAACGGTATTCACCCTCCACCGCACAATGCACCCGTACAGATCACAGATAATAAGACAGGCTTGCGGCTGCTCGCACCTGATCCTTACACCATCTTTCAGATTAGCCCGTTAACGCCATTGGAGACGCAGCGCTTGCGCTTGACAGTGGCAGCGCCTGATGGCACACAGATGGTGACCTATCGAATGGATGATCAAGTGATTGGACATGCTGATGCTGTACCTTGGGTCATATGGTGGCCGCTGGCATTAGGAGAACATGACTTGGTCGCCACAGCTAAGATGCGTGACGGTTTACAGGAAATCAGTAATCCAATCCATTTTAGTGTCACAGATTATGCTCCACCTTAACGCCAGTTTAGGATATTCTTTGCATACTTCCCCCACTTGGCTACGACTTGACACCACTTGGCCTGTCCGCTATTTTTGAGATGAAAGCTGTTTTACAGGAATGTAGTATGCAAATCAAACGGGATTATTCACAACCGTTCTTTAGCAGTCGCCGTCGTAGCCGAGTGACTGGTCGATTTTTGTTTTTCTATGGCTTACTAATCGGCGGTTTTCTGGTATTCGTCAGCGCACAATTTGGTAAATTGCAACTGGTCGCACTGGATGCGATCGGTCTCGCCCCGACTGCGACAGCGTTTGCCAGTACATGGGCTTCGCAAGGCTACGACCTATTCTTACAGGGCAAAATGGAAGAAGCCGCTACTGCCTATGCCCATGCAGTGGGCCAGGAACCGGATAATATCAACTATATATATGAGTATGGTCGGACTCTAATAGAATTGGATCGTGCTGCCAATGTTGCTCAAAATAGACCCAAAGCTGACTCGCAAATGGCCTCTGAATTGGGCGACCATGCCATTGAAGTGGCTCCACAGGATGTACGTTCATATACACTTAAAGCCAAGTCATTGGTTTGGCTGGATGACTCCCAATCCGCCATCCCGTTTGCGCTCAAAGGCTATGAAATCAATGCCAACTTTGCACCGTTGTTAGCCGTTTTAGCACGTGCATATACTGATATTGGACGTTACCAGCAAGGGCTGGATTATGGTGCGGCAGCAGTGGATGCTGACCCCAAGAATGTTGATGCGCATCGTGGTTATGCCATCGCGTTGATTTTAGTTGGTCAGCGTGATGAAGCCATCAAAGAATTGGAAGATGCTATTAACATTAATCCCAACTTGGCCGCACCCTACTTTGAATTGGCTGGACAATACAAAGGAGCGAATCGGCTGGAAGATGCCATCGCGGCTTACGAAAAAGTATTAACCCTACAACCGCGTAATGCCAAAGCACTCCTTCGCCTTTGCGAAACCTATACGCAGGTCGGCCAAAATGAGCAGGCTGAAGGATTTTGTGACGATGCTTTGAGCATTGATGCCACTTATTCCGATGCTTATAAATCGCGTGGTGGCGTACGCTTCCGTCGACGTAACTACGAAGGTGCAATTGAGGATTTCAAGGCTTGCCAGAAAAATGACTCGACTGCTATTGAATGTATTTATCAGCAGGGATTAGCTTATTATTACATTGGCGGTACAACCAATTGTGACTCGGCGTGGAGTTTGCTAAAGCAAGCTCAGGAAACAGTTCCACCCCCTGAACCTCAAATTCAGACCATAATTCAGACGGGTTTGAAGCTCGTTACCGAAAATTGTGTGAGTTACAATAATCAGGCGGTTCCGACCATCCAACCTACGGCTGTTGTGCCAACCCCGATAGGGGGATAGTAATGTACTTAAAGACTCCTAAGCGCTATTCAAGGAAACAGCAGCGTCGTAGTCCGATTTCGCTGCGTTGGCTGTGGCTGTGGATTTTGACCCCCATCGTTATTGTGGTTGGGGTGCAGTTGTATAAGCGCCGTGCCGAATTTGCGCCACCAGTCCAACAGGCCATTACCAGTGTCATCGAAAGTGTACAAAGCGGCGTCTCAACTGTCGTTGCACCAACCGCTACTGCTACCGAAAATCCAACTGCCAAGTTGAATTCGGCTGAAAATGATTGGCGTGAAGGTCGCATTGAAGCCGCGGTAACGAGCTATAACGTTATTGTAAGTGCTTTGCCTAATGATGTGACGGTTCACAATCGGTTAGCGTTCGGTTTGATGATGGAAGGTCGTGATCAAGAAGCTTTGTCCGCATCTGAATCGGCAGTAACAGCCAATCCATTTTCTTCAGATGCCTGGGCATTTCGTGCGCTCGCGCTGGATAGGAATGATCGGGCAGGGGAAGCCATTGCCAGCGCTTTGCGAGCGCTTGAATTGGATGCTAGCAATGCCCGTGCGATGGCCTTTTTGGCACTGGCCTATTACAGCAATGGCGATTTCGATCTCGCGAAAAGCACCAGTGACCGTGCCATCGAGATTGATGCTGGTAGTTATGAGGCTTTGAATGTTCGCGGTGTTATTGCTCAGAGTGTGGAATTTGACCGCGAGGCAGCGCGGAATTATTACCAGCAAGCTTATGATATAGCGCCTAAAATCCCCTATTTGGCCGTTGATCTTGCCAATATCCTCTATACCCTGGGCGTCAGCAGTGGCGATCAAGCCACCCTGAACAAGAATATGGACGATGCCATATCGATTTTGAGTGATGTAATAGAGGTCAATCCGAAAAATGGCCTTGCATTGTTTGCTTTGGGGACATTGTACTTTCGTGGGCAGGGCAATTTCTCGCAGGCGGCTGAGATGCTGAACCGCTGCGTGGACTCTAATCCTGATAGTATCGACTGCAACGCTTATCTGGGCCGTGTACAAAGCAGTCTCGATGATAACGAGAGCGCTATCAAGCATTTGCAGAAAGCAATTGATTTAGGTTCGCAGTTCCCTTACTATTTTTTCTGGCTGGGACGCTCCCAAAAATCACTTGGTTTATGTACGCAAGCACTACCCAATTTGCGGCAGGGACGCGAGTTGGCCGTAAAAGCTGAGATTGACGATGTGGTCAGTGCTGCCGATGATTTGATACGCGAGTGTGAAGCCGCTACCGGTATCATTAGCGCTACAGCCATTCCAGATGCGACAGCCGAAGCCACCGCATCACCCTAAATGCTATGGACTTGGTTGTAAGCAGCTTGGTAAGTCACCTGCATTACGCGGCCAATTGTGTCCATAAAATGCCAGATACTCAGATACATGCGCCGACCAATACGCGTCGTCATGGTTGCCTACCGGGTTAATAACATAGGTATGTGCAATACCACGTTCGCTCAGACGGCTGGAGAATAACTCTATATCGGCGCCGGACGGATCTTGTGCGCCATTATCAATATACATACGCAGTTTTGCATCTGGTAGAAAGGCGGAGTTTGTTGCCATATCCAGTGGGTTAAACGCTGCGGGAACCTCATTTAAGTCCTGGGTCATATATGCGCTGTGTCCACCAAGAATTCCGAACAGATCCGGGTGACGCATCCCGATGCTGTATGCCCAAAATCCGCCGCGTGACACGCCGGCGAGTGCCCGATGATCACGGTCGCTCCATGTGCAGAAGTCGCGCTCAATCGCTGGAACCAGTTCATCTAGTACCACGGTTTCATAAGATGCATCAGGCGGGAAGAAACTGTTATTGCCGATTGTGCCCGTATATGGCATGACGATAAGCATCGGAGGTAAGATTCCCAATTTGAAACCTTGGTCTTCACTGCTCAGAATACCCAGTTTCTCCCATTCATCTTCTTTTTGACCTGCACCATGAAACAAAATTACATACGGATAGCGCTTCTGTGTTTTCTGGTAGCAGGGTGGCACGTAAACGCGGTAACGTAGATTCTCGTCTGCGATCACACTCTTAAATTGGTCTATATGTATTGTTTGTCCGGCAGCTTCGTCACAGGCCGGTGATGTAGGTGATGGTAGTACGATAGGAGTTAGGCTTGGTACCGGCGTGATGGTCGCAGCAGGTGTGGCCGTTGGCGCCGGCGTGACGCTGGGTATCGCTGTAATAATAAGTACGGCTGGGGTCGGTTGGCTTGCTAATGGATCGCACCCGACGAGGAAAAACGTTAAGAGCAGTATAACAGTTGGGATTAGTGGTTTGTTTTGCAGCATAGTTTGATATTATAACCTTAATCGGCCAAAGAAAAACTACATAATTGGTTATGACATTGATCATTCGAGCCTTAATTTTCGACATGGATGGTGTGCTAGCGGATACTCCGATGCTGCACTATGATTCTTGGCTGCGTTTGGCGCAGGACGAAGGTGTTGATTTTGGTTGGGAGCAGCACGAACAAATGCAGGGATTGGTGCGCCGCCACAGCCTTGACGTGTTTTTGGGTGGCAAATCCGTCAGCGAACCCGAAGCGCAAGAAATGATGGATCGCAAAAATGCCTATTTTATCGAACGATTGCAGCATCTTTCCGCTGAGGATCGATTTCCCGGTACAGCTGAAATGATGCAAGAAGCTCGCGCTGCTGGCTTGAAAGTCGGATTGGGTTCTTCAAGTCAAAATGCGCGTGGTGTAGTCGAGAAACTAGGATTATTACAGTACTTCGATGTCCTCGCGGATGGCTTCACTGTAAAGCGCAATAAACCCGCGCCGGATATTTTTCTATGGGTCGCTGAACAGCTTAAAATAAAACCCTGCGAAGCAATTGTCTTTGAAGACTCAATAGCCGGTATGCAAGCGGCTGTCGCAGGCGGATTCTGGCGGGTGGGCTTAGGTGGCAAACATGGTGCTGGCGCGCACATTGCCTTGAATTCGCTGGCGGATATGAACCTGACTGCTTTGCTGCATCGCCTAAATCAACTCGGAACTTCCCCTGATGGAACCAGTCAGCCGCCCTAAAATTGCCTCTTGCAAAGTGGTCATCACGGATTATAATGGTTTCCATAGTGCGGGCGTAATTCAGCGGTAGAATGCTTCCTTGCCAAGGAAGATGTCACGAGTTCGAATCTCGTCGCCCGCTTCAAAGCTCCGAGAATTCGGGGCTTTTTTGTTCCCTCTTCCCAGCCTCATGAGGGTATGTCCGTATGACCTTCGCCAGTCTGACTTACGATCAGCAAATTGCTCAACTGACTGCTGCCGCAAAATCCATTTTGCCTCAATATGGATTAGCGGGTGCCAAAGTCGAATTTCTGAGCTACTCCAACAACGCAGTCTTTAAAGTCACTGCCTCGCCAGATACACATTATGTGCTGCGGGTTCATCGCCCCGGTCACAAACGGATTGAGTGGATTCTTTCAGAATTGACATGGCTTTCGACGTTGAATGAACGTTCGATGGCGCAAGTTCCACATCCTATTCCCACGCGACAGGGCGAGTGGATTGTAGAGGCTCAAGTCAAGACTCTTAAATACCCGTTGCCTTGTGTGCTGTTTCATTGGATCGAGGGACAGTTTTATCCGGCAGCCGACATATCGGTAGAGCAGGTTTATCAAGCGGCGGCTTTTATTGCCGGTTTACATGAATTTGCGATAACGTTTACGCCACCACCTAGCTTTATCCGTCCTTTACTTGATTGGGAAGGGTTATTCGGCGAACGTTCCCCCTACAATCCGGGCGAGGGCGTGCGTATTTTCACCGCGGATCAGAAAACCGTATTTGCTGCCGTAGAATCTCGTGTTCAAGCTGTCTTCAATGAACTAGATCGATTCCCGCTTTCATTTGGTGTTATTCATGGCGATTTTTTGCCGAAGAATTTCCTCTTCACTCCATCAGGAGTCGCCGCAATCGATTTTGATGATTTGAGTTGGGGCTATTATCTCTATGATCTCGCACCCACGCTCTTGTTGTTCAAGTCAGAAAGTCGTTATGAACCATTGCGTGAGGCATGGTTAGCGGGATATTCATCGGTCCGAACCTTACCACCGCATCATGCCGATTATTTGGAAGCTTTCATGGCAGCGCGGCATTTGGCATCGTGTCGTTGGCAGGCAGGTAATCTGCATAATCCGCGCATTCGCGAACATGCCGCTGAAGTCATTGCCCGTCGTACTCAAGATCTGCGTCATTTTCTCGATACGGGCACACTCTAGGAGATAGGCTCAATGACGACCATTTTGCATATTACCCATCAGCAAGAATGGCAAGCAGCCCTCGAATCAGGCGCTTATCGAACACCCACTTTGGACAAAGACGGTTTTATTCATTGCTCAACTGATACACAGGCGTTGCGTGTAGCGAATAATTTCTACCGCGGACAGATAGATTTGGTGCTGCTGGTGATAGATACTGATAAACTCGCTGCACACTTCAAATTTGAACCGCCGATTAGTCCGCAGACGGGCCAGCCGGAAGTGGGAAATAACGACCTGTTCCCACATGTTTACGGGCCAATTAACCTCGAAGCTGTAGCCAAAGTTGTTGCTTTTCCGCCGAACGCCGACGGCTTATTCGCACTGCCTCAAATTTAGTGAGCACTTCTCAAAAAATCACCGTAGACTTGTTGAAATGCGGCCCATTGTTCGTCATGTACCGGATGTCCGCATTGGAACATTTCTAAACGCCCATTGGGCGTACGCTCGAGGAATTTAAACGCATACTCGGCAGGGTTGAGTGTGTCCTTATCGCCCAGCATAATCAGCAGTGGGCAGGTGATGTTGGACGCTAAACTCAGGCTGATGTCACCACCCGTATCAATGGTATGCTTCATCGCGTTAACCCATTGCAGGATGAATGCATCCCCATCAGGGATACCGTGCATCTGTTTATCTGCCTCAGTAATCCATGTACCTGGGAATAAACTTTGGATACGTGGTCGAACGGTCGCTGAAAAGTTACCCACTGCGCCGATCACTGCCACCGACTTAAACCGCTCAGGTTGTAAACCGGCTGTAACCAACGCCGTTTCACCCCCGTCCGAATAACCCAATATATGGGCTGATGGAATGTCGAGGGCATCCATAAAGGCCAGCACATCTTTCGCGTCTCGGTGATAAAAATCGAGCGGAAAGTCGCGTGGTTTGGGTGTTGATTCGCCGTAGCCGCGCAGCGATGGCCCATAAACATGATAGTCAGCGCTCAGCCAGTCCATTACTTTTGGCAGATCAATTTTGCTGGTTCCCAATAACCCATGCAGCAAAATCAGAGGTTCGCCTTGTCCAATATTTTCAAAATGTAAGCGCGCGCCGGTTGCGATCTCGCAGAAAGGCATGGTGCTAGGCGCTATCTGGCGCATCAACTTTGCGCCCTGAATTCATGACATCACCTAGTGAAACACCGGTTGCCAGCAGCCCGATAATGCCCCAGATGGCGTAGCCGACAATATTGACACCGTGAAAAAGAAATCCCAATGATATAGCACTTTCTTTCGGAATACCGACTGTTTGTCCTGCCAGTAGAATAGTCGCTTCAAACGGGCCGATTCCCGCAACACTGACCGGTACTGCATTACCGAGAGCTGCCAACCCCAAACCGAGTGTGGTCAACAATATCCGCGTGCTTTCATCTAATGGTGTGCCATCAATATTGGTAATGTTGAGTGCGCGTACAAGTGCGTACAACGTAAGGATGGATAGAGCCCAACAAATCAGTGTCCAGGCAATAGCAAAAATGGCACTTCTCAGGTGTGTGAGCGGTTTAAGTCCGACCAATAATTGGTCAAAAAGTTCATCCATGCCCAATCGCTTGAGGAATGGCAAAACGCGTTCTACAGCTGTAAGTACGCGATGTCCAACCACTGGAAAACGCGCGAAAAAAACCATTACGGCAAAGGCAAAAACCACTGCCGCACCGAACACGATAGTGGGTTTGATAATTTCGGGCGGCACAGTTGGAATACGGATGATTGAAAAGACAATCATAATCACGACCAGCAGAGTATCAATTAACCGTTCCAGCACGACACTGGTCGCAGCAGTGACCACTGGCACACCTTCGCGCATAATCAGAATACTGCGCGCCACTTCCCCGACACGTAGTGGAAGTAAATTAAGTAAGAAACCGAGGTTGGTAATATGGCAGGTTTTTAAGAGTGGCGGTTTGAAATCAAGGAGGCCATGCCATCGAATACCACGAGTCCATAAACCCGCCGTAATCCCGATAGCCGAAACGATAATCCATCCAACCTCTGCTTGTTGGATACTTTTCAACACCTGTTGAAAGTCTACACCACGTAAAGCCACCCACAGGAAAAATATACTGACGACCAGACTGGCAATCAGGAATATGGTTCGACGCATGAAGCCCCCTTCGTAAGCTGTTCATTTAGCGACAGCAATCTTGACGGTTGATTGTAGAGGAAAGCGTTTGAATAGCCTAGATTGCCTGTTATGACATCCCTATGGCATCCCGAAATACTATGCAAAATCTCACATTACATGTGCCTATCTGGTGACATGTGGCCTATAAGGAATGATGGCGTTCAGGCTTTTCACTTTTACCCAACACCACTTGTCCCGTTTGCCCATTCACCAGAGCCATACGCTGATCTTTGTCCTGTTCGATTAAATGAGCAATCCATACCGGCGCTAGAATAAGCCGGAAGCTCATTTGTTGAATGGTAGTGAACACATTGATGGTTACTTTTTCGTCTTCCATCAGTTCGCGGCGGCTGAATTTGAAGCGCATTGCAGCAGAAATCTGGCTGCGAGCTTCCAACGCTGCTTCATCAAAGTTCTGCGTATATAGTTGCGCTGGATATTTTGCGAGTAAGCTAGGTGAATATTCGAGCAACTCAGAAGTATGATAATCGCCCAGACCGTGCGTCAGTTCTTTAGGTGGTGATTGCACGCCGCAAATCTCCATATCGCCAAATATCTCGTTATATTTGGTTTGCACATACGGTTCAACCGGCGTCATATTGCGTGTATATCCATAACCACTATTTGAAGACTGATTTTGTATGCGTGTTCGTGTGACTTCGACCGTTGCATCAAACATCCAGAAAGGCAGGTAATATCCGTTAAGTGTAGCGGATGCGATTTTGTTATTGTCGAACCATCCCTTAATGCGCTCGCTGACACCTTTGAGTTGCTCTTTAACTAAATGACTGGCTTCTTCGCGGGTGACCTTAAATGGAATGATGCCTTCAGGTTGGTTGAACGAGTTAAGAGCATCTTGCTGGATGACCTGATTTGAACCGCAGAATGGGCAGTGTGTCGAAAGCTCTGTCGCGGGGATGGCGCGTTCAGCACCACATTGTTTGCAGTGTAATAATCGCTCCCCGATCACCCATTTGATGGGCTCGGCTCGTTGTTCGAGCAGTGCCGCCAAAACTGAATCGCCGTTCGCCGTATGACGTTCCCCTTGATCCGCTATATAACCACAGAAGCCACATTCCGCGCGTCCGGTGAGATCATTGGTGGTCAGGCTTCCGTTACATTTGGGGCAGCCGGTACCAGCCAGTGTTGTATTAACTGCTTTCCCCACTTGTTTGATGACTGGCCCGGCACTCTTTTGACCGCGTTCAGCTTGTTCGGCCGTCAGACGACCATTGAGAACTAACATCATACGGGTGGCTTCCGCGTTGGAGGCGTCTACCGCCAGAATGCTGCTCAGATGATCACGCTTAACGGCCTCAACATCACTAATTCTGGCGTACCACAAATGAGCGTCCGCAAAATCTGGCTGAATATCCAACGCATCTTGCAAACTGTCCAAAGCGGCCTTTTTGTTGCCGTCAAATAAATAGTCTTGCGCCGTATAAAATAGTGCAACGGCGCGTGGCTGAATTTGATCTTCATTACTGATCGCAACATTGGGGCGTGGGCCTTTCGCTCGGATTTGCGCTGCCCGTTCGTCGACACCTGTGTTGGGCGTATAACCACAGTGACGGCAGTGTATGCTGGTCGTTGCCAAATCGAACGTCATGCGTTCGCCGCAAGTAGGGCAATTAAGTTTGATTCCCATCCGAAATCCCCTTGGTGAATGTTGAGCTATTTTCAGTATACGGGCGAATGTGCGCCTCTAAATACCTGAAAAGTGGGGATTTCGGACAATTTTCAGAATGACCTTAATACATCTCACTCATAAATTGCTCGACAGCGGCCCGTGTTGGCAGTGCTGGAATGGCACCGAGTTGGGTCGTGGTCAGCGCCCCCACCGCGTTTGCAAAACGTACAATCGTCTCAAGATGTCTGCCGTAATCGTCTTTGTGTTCCAGTAGCCCCACCAATAATCCAGCTACAAACCCATCGCCTGCGCCCGTCGTATCAACTGCCTTAACCTTAAAGCCCGCTACATGTTGTTTGCCGGTTGTTGTATAGATGATCGCACCTTCAGCGCCTTGAGTGACAGCGATTAGTTGAATAGAGTCTCGCCACAATGGCGTGACATCATGACTACCCGTAAGAAACTCTACTTCTTCTTCACTTACCTTGACGATCGTTGCATAATCCAGCCCCGCCAACATACCTTTTCGTGCAGCATGGGCGTCCGGCCATAGTGCCAATCGTAAGTTGGGATCATATGAAATCAATAAACCTGCATCACGCGCGGCCTCAGCAGCTGTCAGCGTAGCGGAACGGCTTGGCTCATTAATCAGGGTAACAGAGCCAAAGTGGAAGATTTGCTTACCTTTTAATACGTCTGTAGCCACATCTTCAGGACGCATCAGCATATCTGCGCTAGGGTGGCGGTAGAACATGAAACTGCGCTCACCATCTGCTCGAAGTGACACGAATGCCAGTGCTGTACGTGCCTCTTTAGAAAAACGCAGTCCACTCACATCAATTTTGTCTGCGGCTAGCACGTCAGCTAAATAATGACCAAACGGATCATCACCGACTTGTCCCAGGAATGCGCTTGGATGCCCCAGTCGAGCGACTGCGACCGCCACATTTGCAGGTGCGCCGCCCGGCGCTTTTTTGAAGCCTGATGCTTCTCCAACACTCACACCATGTTCAAGTGCTACAAAGTCTATTAATAATTCACCAAAACTTACGATGCTCATGATTAACCTCGCCCTCAACTGAAAGGCTAAATATTACCCTAATTACGGGTTCAAATCGCGATAGATTGGTCGTCATCGAATTAGCTGGCATAGGGAAAAAATAAATTCATGTCAAAAATTTGAATATTCGAACACCCACATAAGAATTTTTGTGCTAAAATCAATATTGTGTAGAAGTAACACTACACTAACCAATGGAGAACTTTTAACGGGAAAAATGATTTCGTTTTTCGTAGGAACGGGTTTGTGACCCAACTTAATCGACTCTGTTTCCCTTCTTTCTTAAAGTTTTGTGGCAAAATGCATTTGCATTGCATTTTCAGCGGCTTGCTCCCCAATTTCCGCTGCAGCGGCACACATATGACAAGCGGCGGACATACCCGATCCAATTGCGGCACGACGCGGCATTAGCCGAACCTTCCGCGTCACAACTGTGACAATTCAGCGGTTTCTACCGTACACGCCGCCTGTCATTTCAGCGGTACAAATGACTCAAATGTCATCAGTGCTGCGTAACCTGCGTCAATCGCCCTGCTAATGCTTCACCTGCCGCTGAACCTGAAAGAAACGCACCCTCAACGCGTGCTTCACCGAAAGCATCACCTGCGAATACTAGGATTGGTAATCCCTGTGCCAAGAGATACCGCTCAGAGTGCAAAATTGTTGGCTGTGAATAACGCCAGCGCTTCAATTCTGCCTCGACAATGGTGGCTTCGTCCGCCAAAAAGCGTTCAAATTCTTGCTGGACAAAATTCAGGGCTTCGGTTTCCGGTAAATCCCACAAGTTTTGACTAATCCCACCCGCCGCATGAACAGTGACGATCCGCGCACTTGGAGAAATGCCTTTTCGTTGGTTATCGGCTATCCAGCTTAATACTGCATCAGGGCGTTGGAGTGCGCCAGGCTCAGGCAAATTCACCTCGCCCTCTACCCGAAATAACCCCGCTACACACGGAAAATACTTGATACGTTCCAGGGCTTTCTTGTCATGTGCGGTTAATTTCTCTCGTACATCACCTAATAAGGTCAATGATTGTGGAACTGGTGAAGTCATCAAGAGTGCTTTTGCTATATAAACTCCACCTTTATCATCTTGCGCTTGCCAACCATCCGTTGTTTGGATAATGCTCAAGATCTTTGCATCGGTGCAAATAGTGGCTTTTCCATCCAGATTTTTTGCCAAATACTTCGCTAAAGCATTCATACCATCTTTTGTGACGTAGCGTGGATGCCCATCAAATTGCTCTGAGGTACGTGTTCCATCGCTAAAACCGTTCGACCAGACGTAAACGATTTTGTCAGCCACCCACTTGTCCACCACACGTTGAAAATCATCCGATCGAACCGTGAAGAATTGTGCCCCATGATCGGCTATACCCTCGCCGATGCGACGCGTTGCTAACCGTCCACCCACGCTGCGCCCTTTATCGACTAAAGTTACGCTTAACCCCTTGGCCGAGATTTCACGCGCTGCTGTCAAACCACTTAGGCCAGCACCAATAATGAGTACATCAGATGATTGTTCAGCCATTTGTGCCTTAACCCTTATGTATTAGGAGCGATTGATTCTGCGTAACAAAAGTAGCATTCCACCTATACCCATAAGCATCAACAACAGGACAAATGGCACGCCCCACTGTGAATCGAAGGGCGGCCAGTTATAGGTAAAGTTCATGCCGTAAAAACCGCTTACAACCGTCAGCACTCCGATAACCAGTGTGAGGATTGTTAGTCGATTGACGATTCGGTTGAGACGATTAGACACCGATGACATGTATAAATCAATCACTGTAGTTAGCGTATCGCGATAGGTATTTAGCATATCCGCGATCCACAATAAATGATCAGCCACATCCCTTAGATAATACTGACTGTTGTTGTCCTGTGTGAAATTCAGAATATGTGGTTGCGCCAGTGTACTCAACATATCGCGTTCAGGCCAGACCACCCGCCACATATGGAGCATCATATGCTTGAGTTCAAACAGACGGTTAAGGTGTTTTTGATCAGGGTTTTCCAGAATAGTGTCTTCGAGGCTGCCGATCTCCTCCTCAAACATATCCATCACAGGGAAATATTCATCAACCACCACATCTAATAAGGTATAGAGCAGATAGCTGGCAGTGATTGAAAAGGATGCTCCCAAATTATTTAACCGCCGTTTGGCGTTTTCAATGATATTTTCATGCGCGTTATGGACTGAAACCACATAGTTGCGCCCAACGAACAGATCAATTTCGCGGAAGTTTAGGTCGTGGTAAGTCGCATCAGCGGTTTTTTGTACGGAAGAGTCAGCCGTATCGATGACCGAAATCGAATTGATGATGAGAAATAAATAGCCTTCATATTCCTCAATTTTGGGACGCTGACGGTGGTTTCGTGTATCTTCAATCGCTAATGGATGAAAGTTGAAGACATCATGCAAAATACGCGCCTCGCCATCGGTGGATTCGAAGATGTCCACCCAGAAAACCTCAGTCTCGGATTTAAGCAAAGCCTCAATTTCATTGATTTCAGCCTTGCGCGATTTTCCACTGCTAAAGACCTTAATTTCCATTTATGTCCATTCCATCAATAAATCTATTTATATCTGTTTCATCCTAAAATGCATTGAATAACTAACCCTATGGCTTCACCTCAACCGCTTGCATCATTAGAACATCACCCCAGCCAACTGGCACACTGCCGCTTGTTTCGATCACAGGCAGTCGTTCCAAAGTTGACCAATTGTAGAGTGTCAACTCCAAATGATATGGGCCAGCTGTTACCGTCTCAGATAGGTTCAGGCACGGCGTAA
Source organism: Aggregatilineales bacterium (assembly GCA_044226325.1). Classification (GTDB taxonomy): domain Bacteria; phylum Chloroflexota; class Anaerolineae; order Aggregatilineales; family Phototrophicaceae; genus CFX2. The sequence goes on along the minus strand of JBGAHG010000014.1, from coordinate 143,206 downwards.
GTGCAACATTCTCACTTGCAGGATGAGGGCCAAAACCCACATCCCATTGTGCAGCATTGATGTTCCCCGTAATATCCACCAGATGCAGCCCCACCGAAAATGAGTTATCGATGTCGTCTATTGTGTGCAGCACGATATTGACGCATAGTTGTTTACCCGGTGATGTAATTAATTCTTGGTCAGCCAATAACTTGCCCATATAGCGCACACGTTGACCAAATTGAAATTGTAAATCGGCACTGCCACCCCGGTCAAAGCGATAAAAGATCATGTTGCCTAATCCGCTTCGATACCCAATCGAGCGATCTTGATCTATCTGGGCCAAAACTTGCCAACTTTTAGCTGTATTGACGGGCAGCGCGACCCATACTGCGGGCTCGGTATCTAATTTGCTGACCAGCTTGTGTACTTCCTCTGGTGGTTGCAACCGCCACGATAAATCCAATCCAATTCCTCGTCGCAAGCCCAATTGACGGTCGTAATAAGCTGCTGGACTGTAAGCTGCTAAATCGCTAATGGTCGCGTCCAGTGGTTTGCGCTCACCAATCATGCTGCGGATTGTGGCTTCCCATACCGGTTTGGGGGGCCATAGTTCTTGAAACATCGTCAGTTGAACGTAAGCTAGCCATGCCAGCAAAAAAACTGTGATCACTATCCACACGGATTGTATAGGGATTTTTCTGATAGCTAAATTGGATGGTAAGCCGATATGACGCAGTCCATACGCCAACAGTAGTGTCCCTGCTGGCAGCATCCCGATGGCATAACGCACCTGATATACAGGCGCAAACCAAGTGTTCAGCGCTAACAAACAAATTGGGGTGACTACTAGCCATAAGATCAGCAGTAGTATCGTACTGGTATACTGGCGCATTCGCGGAATTGCAGTCCCCAATACAAACGGCGCAAGTGTCAGCCCCCAACTCCCACCCGTCAAAATTAGGATCAGTGCCGCGACGGTCGCCCAATTAGTGGGAACAGGAATTGCTAGCGGCCCATTGGGATTGCTATGCATCTGCTTGAGGAATGTCGGCAGCCAGGGTGTGAATAAAATCGCAGCCACGATATAGGGCAGGGGTAGCATAAACCATTTGCACTGTAGGCGCGTGCGTGAAGAAAACTGCGTGATAATCGTGTGTAAAATGTGCGAGGCAATTATGAAGATACCCGCGTAATGGGTATAGAGCATTGCTGCCATCGCTACACTGTACATTAATGTGCGCCAGACTGACGGCTTTGTTCGCCACCGAATATAGAACAATGTCGTCAGAGCAGCCAGCGCCATCAGTAAACTGTACATACGCGCTTCACGGGCATAGTACACAAAAAAACTGGCTGTTCCTAATAAGATTAGCGCGAAGATTCCGGTGCGCCGATCAAAGAATTTCTTACCTAGCGTATAGGTCGCTGCTAATCCAATCAAACTAAATAATGCAGAAGGCCAGCGCAATGCTAACGAAGAATCCCCTGCAAAACGTCCCAATGTGCCTACTAGAAGGAAGTACAGCGGTGGGTGGACATCTGCTTCTACGCGCTGCAACATATCAGGTACATAGGGTGAACGGATTGCCCATGCGGTCCAGGCTTCGTCATTCCATAGGCTTTCACGCCTTAGATCAACGGTTGTAATTAGGAATACGATCAGCAGCAATCCCGTTGTGAACAGAATTGCTGCGTTGAATTGGGTTCGTGAAGATGCGTAACCGGACACGCGCAGCTGCTTAATCGGGTTGTGGTGGGCGACCGTACAGCCACCAGAATGTGTCTTGTGGATAAACAGCTTGTAGGCTCTGTGCCCAGATAAATGGTGTCTCGCGAATATTGCGGCGTAGCCCGCCATCTACAGAACTAATCGACGTTTTCAATGATGATTGGTCTATCTCAGGTGGAAGAGCGGCAATCAGTTCAGCGACGATTGTGCGGCGCAATGCTTCGGGGTTATAGGCATTCGCACACAGCTTGGCGTCTTCCCGGCATTCTTTGATGTAAGTCTGGAGATCACGCAGTCGCGATTCAGCCTCTTTAACCATCTTTTTGCCATAGGCGACACCCCACTCTTTACGCACAGCTTCGTTTTGAGCATTCAATTTATCATACTGTGCTGCCTCGGCATCGTTCATTTGACCACGCAACAGCCCTAAACGTCGTAAGCGCAGTAGAATTGAACCGGGTGTAAGCCGTGCCGAGTCGGTATTTATCTTGCCATACAGTTCATCCTCGTAGATATACGGGACGAGATTGTCAACCATCGCTTTGACTTCTTTGAGGTCGAGATCGATTGAATAATTGAGTTCGGCCATGATGTTATATCCTCCTTATCGATCTTGAGTGTAACGCAATCACTATAAACAAAACACCCCTTGCACGAAGGGGCGTTTGCATCTGACGGTAAATACAATTGTTTACGTTCCCGTGATCGCTTCACCGTGCGACTCCACGAAAAAAGTTGGGTTGGTTAGCACACGCCGCACTGGACATTTTGTGGAGATTTCTAGCAGCCGAGTACGCTGTTCCTCAGTTAATTTGTCCCCGTACAGGGTGATGTGTTCGCGAATTTCATGGACGAACTGTGCATCACCCTTATAGGCAGGATATTCACTGCCATTAAAGCGCTCCATGTGGAGTTGAATTTCAATCTTTTCCAACGGCCACTGCTTACGCTTTGCATATAGTTGTACTGTGATCGCCATACAACTGCCGACCGCACCCAGAAACTGTTCTACAGGATCAGCCGCTGTACCTGTGCCACCGTTTTCGACCAGTTCATCGGCATTCCATGTGTAATTTTCGGTCTCGACGGTGGTTTGTAATCCTTGATCAAGGGTTACCGTTAAAGCGGCCATTTTTTCTCCTAGGAAGCAAGTTATGTCTGTAATATTAGATCGTTTTGGTGCATATTCTCTTACAGCCCACCGCTGATGTCCAGACTAACACCATTGATTGCGCGGCTTTCGTCTGATGCTAAGAACAGGATCGCATCTGCGATTTCTTCCGGCTTAACCCATTTGCTATAATCCGCATTGGGTGAACCCGCTCGATTTTGTGGTGTGTCAATGGTACTGGGTACGATAGCATTGACGGTAATCCCCAGCTTTCCCAGTTCAGCGGCCATACTTTCAAGAACCCGTTGGGCAGCCGCCTTTGATGCCGAATATGCAGCGTGATTGTTCGTGCCTTTGTAAGCGTTTTTTGCCAATATAGCTATAATGCGTCCATTAACTTTGTTATCAACCATATGTTTAGCCACGCGTCCACAGCTCACATAAACCGAACGCGCGTTGAGGTTCATCATCTTATCCCATACATCCAAACCTGATTCGTGCACAGGCGTACCTGCATTATAACCGCCGACAGTATGTGCCAGGGCATCAATTTTCCCGTAGCTCCCCTCAACCTGCTTAACCAGCGCATCCAGGCTGGCGGGATCCGTCACATCAGCTATACCTACCATGCCATTCAGTTCTTGGGCGACTGCCGTGAGTTCGCTTTCACTTCGCCCCACTAGCACCACTTTAGCGCCTGCTGCTGCGAATCGCCGTGCGACTGCTTGCCCAATGTTGCCGCCTGCGCCTGTTACCATCACCACTTTATTCGTGAAATCGGCTGCCATTTGTCTAATCCTTGTTTATTGATAATCAGGTTCTATCTCGTATGGTCTACTATTGCCACTAATCATTACGTTGATTAGCACTTGTGAGATTTATTCTGGGCAGAGTTCTATGATTAATCCGTCACTCCATTTGTATTTTGCTTGCATCAAATCTGCAATGGCTACTGCAAGTTCGGATTCGGCAGCACGGTCAATTGGACGGGCTAAACCTTTGTAGATTTGCCCGTGCACCCAGAAAGAAATTTGCGGAGAGTGCAGGATGTTTTTCACCCAATGGGCTTCCTCTCCGCCGCCTGAGATGAGGTAGCAGCAGTTGTTGTGGGGGACATACCAAATTTCGATTTCGTGCGGATTGCCACTTTTCCAGCCACTTGTTGTCAGATACAGAAATTCATCATTGTATTTTCGCGGTTCAACCATATCAGATGTTCCTAAGCTGATTTTGTATAAAACTACTTTTGAATGTAATGAATTGCGGGCTAATTCACATCATTCCTAAGTCAGTATATTGGTCATTTGGACTATAAATCAAAAGAGGCATCTTCTGAAGATGCCTCTTGCTGTGACAAATGGTAAAACGATCTAGCCGCGTCCGGTGTACGAACCATCACGTGTATCGACAGTCACCGCATCGCCGACATTGACGAATAACGGAACTGTGAGTTCCAGACCGGTTTCAGTCTTGGCCTTTTTCATGACCTTACCACTGGTATCACCGGCGATCTGCACGTCGGATTCACCAATCTTAAGGATAACGGTGGTCGGTAACTTGTAGTCGATAGCCAGACCTTCGTATAGGCGAAGTTCCAACTCGAGATTTTCGGTCAAGTAATGAATATCATCACCGAACAATTCCACCCCCGCTTCATACTGTTCGTAGCTTTCTGGGTTCATGAAGTGCAGATGCATACCATCGCCGTACAGGTATTGAACTTTTTCGGCTTCAACAAAAATGTTGTCCAGCCGTTCTTCCACACCAAAAACGCGTTGGATTGTATGCCCCGTGCGAATATCCATGAGGGTGGTGTTCATTGATGCCTTGCCACGCCCCGGTTTGTTATAAAGGCTCTTTGTGACACGGTACAAATTGTTATCCAATTTGAGGGTCACACCCGTTTTCAAATCGCCAGCTTCTATCATTGCCAAACTCCTCAAACTCTGCTGCCATTCTGTGGTTAGTAGAGATATTTTACCAGACGATTATTTCATATTAAATCCTCTGGTTTGTTTTTCGTGCCCATACCTCTACCACTGGGTCACGAACACGCACGACATATCGGTATGCACCCCAATCCACCCATGATGCGCCAAAGGTCCTTAAGCGTGCTGCAATCGCTGTCGCGCAATCGCCAATCATTTTTTCAGCTTCGGGATTATAGCGTCGGAAGCGTGGACTAATGATCTCTCGTAATTGTCCGAGCCAATCCAGTGGTACATTTAAACTGCTGCCACCTATCCGTTCATCTGGAATATGCAGCGAGTAATGCAGACTGCGCTCGATTACTTTGCGAACACCTTCGTGATCAAATACAGGCGGCGCTTGTCGATACACCGCTGGATTATTGACCCACAAACAGCGCACACCATATCCAAGCTCACGAATAATCCGGTCGATGTCGAGGTCATCTTCCCATAGTGTTTGCTCGGAGCTAGACCGAATCGCACCGCACATGCCAAATGGTGTCATGCTCATTTTGCCCCAGAAGGCTTGTACTGTGTCGCGCTGAATTTTCCAATGGAACCACGCGTCGCGGCTGAATGCGGTATTCATCAGGTCGATGACATCAGCAGGAGTTTTGGTGCCTGCTACCTCCGAATGTTGATAATAGGTGTAGGGACTGACTGCCGCTGGCAACCCGTTCTTAGCATAACGGCGGCTAAAATATTCCAGCTTTTTCAGTAGGTGTTTGCCCCACACAGCATCATGAGCTGGCATGAGTAGATAGCCTGTTGGCTTCATCAGGCTTCCGATATGAAGCGCCGCATCAATCCGTGCCCATCGATCCGTTGTTTGCACCCGTTGCCAATGATCTGGCATTTCCCACTTGAGATCAAACGGCGTGTTACCGGATTTCCCCTCAAAGGGTAGGGAATTAGCGATGATTGCCAGTATGACCAAGTGTGGATATTCACCCTCAAAAACGGTTAGGCTGTCGATTGTCGTTTGGCTATTACAGATAAATAGGACTGCATCATGGCGACCCAGTTCTGACAACCGTGAGCGTAGTGTTGTGTCAAAGACAATGCGTTCGCGTGCTGTTTCCGGTCGCGGGCGATACATGAATTCGGCATCAATGAAATGTCGTCCGGTCAATTGGGTCGCAGTTTCAGAAGAGGTTGAGAATAGTTGCACGATTAGCGCGAATAGGCAGTGGTGAAGGCAAAATCAACGTACGATTTGTTCGAATTGGGGAGCTTGCCGGTTGCCAGAATAATAATGTCTGCGGTGGCACGCAGTTTATCAAGCCGCTCCTCAAATGAGAAAACCTGTAAGGGTGGCAGGATCGCGCTAAAGGTGTGGTCCTCGTGTTGGTGTAGCTCGGTGATATGTATTCCGGCTTCTCCGAGCAGCGCTAAAGCTGCCTCACTCGTGACAAATACATAAGATTCATCGGTGACGGCTATAGTGGCGTTTTCTGCATTTTTGGCACTGAGTTTCTGCACATCCGCTAGCGCCAATCGTAAGCCTTCCGCGATGCCCCGCTGGTAAAATGCCTGCTGCATACTCCCCACGCTCAGTCGCTTTCCCTGTAAATCGGCTTCTTGTGACTGAGCAAGCCATTTCGCTTGAAGCTCACGCAGCAGTGTCCGAAGGGTTTCGTCCGAAGGTTCTTGATTATTCATTTCGAACTGATTTGCTCGATAGCGCCACGCCCTACAATTTCGAGTGCCGTATCACCGGATGGCGGCTGCATCAACCCGGCGCGAGTGTCACGGAAGAATCGTTCTAGGGGCAAGTCACGCGTCAGGCTGGTTCCTCCTGCAATTTGTAGGGCTTTGTCTGTAACCATATTGGCCGTTTCCGTCGCCATATGTTTGGCCGCTGCAATGCGTGGGAACAAACCCTTGCTGCGCTGGTCACCTGTCCATTGGCTGGCCACTTCCAGAAGCAATGCCCGCGCAGCCATCAGTGCCAGATCAATCTCACCGATTTGACGTTGAATCTTTGGGAGGGTAGTAATAGGCTTGCCCAAGGCTGTCGGTATTCGTTCCAGTCCGAATTGAATGACCGCATCGCGTGCGGCCATCGCCGTACCCAGATACACCGCTGCCATAATCATCGGGAACCACGCATTGGGTGTTTTATCGTCCCTTTTGCCTTGTTCAAGAATATTATCTGCTGGCACAATCACATCTTTGAAGTACACATCATGGCTGTCGCTGGCACGGAGACTCAACCCATCGCCCCATGTTTCAACCCACTCCACACCCGGCGTGCTGGCTGGCACAGCGATCATTCCCGGCTCATCCCCGATACTCAAGCGTACCAGAATATGCGTCAGATGTTTTCCGCCGGTCGTCCACGATTTATGCCCGTTAATAACCCATCCCGCCTCGCTGCGGACTGCATAAGTCTCAAACGCGCCGCCGCGTGATGGACTGCCGAGCGTGGGTTCACTGGCTGCGGTGTTGAATAACCCACCTGCGACAGCTTCTCGGCACAACCGCTCAAATGCTGCTTCCGGCCAGGGACGGTTTTCGCTGACGTTTCCGAACATATGGATTTGCATTCCGGCGACCATTGCGCTGGATGTGCTGCCCTTTGCCAGTTCAAGCTGCGCCTCGACACATTCTTTGAGCGTTAAGCCCATGCCACCGTATTCGCGCGGCACGCTCATTAACACATAGCCGGATTGTTTCAAAGCTTGTACATCTTCGGCTGGCAGTTTGGCTTGCTTGTCTGCTTCTTCTGCGCGTGTGGCAAAATCTGCTGCAAGCTGTCCGGCGAGGGTCACAATGTCTGTCGTTGAAGTGTAGTTCATGTAGCTTCCGTTATCGGATATTGAACGATTAGCCAGGGGTAATAATCTTCATCAGACCCTCGCCATTTTCGAACCTCTGACGCTATTTCAAAACTGTCAATTAACCCATATGAATTGGGATATGCGTTGAATTTGTCAATCATATCAAATTGTTCGCAGGTACACAGATAATTACAACTAAAATCAGTGAAATAGACAACCGGTTCAAATCCTAAAAGTTTCCCATAAGATTCTAATAGTATGTGTTGCCTAATTATCTTGTTTACGCCACATGGTTCATCTCTTTTTAACTGCCATTTTTTAATTTTCTCATCTGAAACCAATTGGGCAGTTAGAGCGTCATTTTCTTTAACAAATCCCGCTGCGAATGTTGTATGAAGCCCAATACCGACAATGAAATGTTCTTCGCGCAATACCATAAAGTTTGAAGCAAATTGTCTTGCAGTTTGAAGAGAGTAGAAGCCATCTGGATACGATATTGAGTTTTCCCAATTCGTTTTATACCAATTTCGAGCTTTATCTTGTTTGTCTTTCGGCAAACCTTGTTTTTCTAAGTGGGTCGAGTAGATTTCGTCATCTAAAATCAGCCAGGAAACATGCGTAAGGTCGCCTCGACAATCTGAAACACTAACGATCCGTTCTGGTAGATATGATTTCTTATTATCAGGACGTGAAGTGTACGCCCCGATATAATATCCACCCGAAACATAATCGTTGAGATCTATCGTTTCCATCTGGCTCGTCCGCTATTTTTTCACAACCACTTGAACTTTACCGGGGCCATGTACGCCATAAATAAGTTCCATCTCGATATCTGCCGTTTTGCTCGGCCCACTGATAAAACACACATTTGCACTGTTCCAGAGGGTATCTAATCCTTGTGCCCGCTGTTGCGCAACCCAATCCTCAAGGCGTGGGACAATCTGATCGAGTGTGATTACAGCAATATGGACAGGCGCAAGTACGGTCGGAATGCGTCCTTTACCCGGTCCAGTGCTGACCACTATCGTTCCAGTCGCGGCAATTGCCACATCTGCGCCTGTCAAACCCGCCTGTGCTTCATGAATACTTTCAATAGTCTCGCGGCGGAATTCGTCGTGCATCTCCGGATAGTGGATGGTAATGCCATTTTCTTTAATGGCGGGTTCCAGATATTTCACCGGAATGTGTTTGAAATCCCATGCCAAGAGATTGGTTGTGTTGTTGGATTTCAGCAGTTCGACCACTTTGTCACAGGCCGCTTCATCACTCTCGACGACAAAGATTTCGGCTTTGAGTTCCTGTAAGATGCGCGAGAATTGTTTCAACAACCCTTCCTGCGACATATCCTCCATCAGCGCGACCGGTAAATACTGTTTCGGACGTGGTGGCGCATCAGGAAATGGTTTTTGTGCTTCACGAAGTTTGTTGAGGATTTTGTTGCGTGAGGAAGTCATAAACTTGTAACTTTCGCTACGTTAATTTGGAATATGAATATGATACGTCATCGTTACTGTCTTGTCATTGGATTCATCTACGTAGATGCAGGTGGAGATTTTCAATTCGCTTGCATTTATCCATTCCGACCCGACACCACATGAGGCTGGAGTTGAGGGGAAGCCCGCAATTAATCGGCGTGAGCCACTCAGTAAATCAATCACTTCGAGAGTCTTGGTTGCTTCATTCCAAATAATGCCACGTTGATTGTTTGGGGAAGGGTTTATCGTCAAGCTATTTTGATTTACCTGTTCTAATCCGCTTTCCGATAGTGCAAAGATAACGGTTTGTTCGTTCGATTGCAGGAAAAAATGATTCACGTCAATCCAATGGATGTCGCCTCGAATACCCTCAGGAGCGCTGCCATAAGGCCAACTGGCTGTACGATAAACCCATTTCTGGATTTTGAGATCATAAAATCCCATAGTTGAGTCCTCAAGAGTAGAAGTGTCATAGTAAAACGGATCGAGTTCTTCTAGTGGTGGATAAGTCCCAGTAGGACCTCCACTCTCCATAAGTTTAAGTACTGGATAGTTCCCATCGTGCAACATCAAGAAGGCATATCGCCCGTCCGGTGAAACACTTTCTAAGGCGACCAAATTATCATCCTTAAGTATAGTCGTTTTTGTTTCACAATTTATATCAAAGCTGAAAAGGCTTAATCCGGCTGACGCATCTTCTGTATAACTGGCATAATAATATTGGTCGTCTACCCGCAAAACCCTGCCAAAACAATCTTGTCCAAGTGGATAGTCTTTAGCCACCAGTGTATCGAAGCTGAATGTATACATTTCGCAAAGTGGCGCATAAGGAACATCCCAACGATGTGTCACATCGTAAAAAGTCTGCAAATAATCATAACGGGGCGGGTTATCAGCGTATTTTGCCCATCCGCTGATAACCAAATTTAAACTTTCAGGAATACTCAAATCAAAATAATAATAACTTTTGGGGAAGCTTTCTGGCATTCCGCCGCTGTACCACATGCCCGCTGTCGGACTTATCCATTTGGCGAGGTAGAACTCTTCTTCTACCGGTATCGTACCAACGTGGATGAGCTTATGCGCGGGAATATGATAAGAGTACATTTCCCCGCCACGGTTATATTTTTCCTCAATCGGTGATGCAAACAGGATTAACCAGTCAGCGTTTTGGCTTTCCATAACATATTCCCAGTGTACATTCTGCGGTAACAAATACTCGGATTGACCAGTTCCCGTAAAACATAAAGCAACACGATTTATTTTAGGATCGGTATGGAGAGTCCATGGCGTGAATAGGATAGAATCATCTGCATCAATACATGCGTTTTCGTATCGTGAAAAGCTGTTTGTTGTAGGATCGAACGACCAAGATTGGCTTTTCTTTGGATCAATGGCGTTCTTCTCGGTAACGGCTAATCCGATTGTGCCGTCCTGCTGTTGTAGAACACTGGAAACACTAGCGAATGTTTCAGAGTAGGAGAACGATTCCCACTTATTCGTTTCCATTTTGAACACCGACAGCAGGTGTTTTGTATTATCAAAAAGGGGTGTGTATTCAAGCTGTGAATCGATAACCACGACACCGTCTGCAAAATTAGCTTTGGGATCTCGAGGAACCGCTGTGTTTTGGGCAAAAGCCAAACCTTGCAGCGGCAGCACAAGCAAAATGAACATGAATAATTGAGTACAGCGATGGGATGGGAATTTTATGGTTTTAACGCCTGCATAAATGGATATTCTTATTTAAATTGTAGATTGAATATCCATTTTCCTATGCGTCAAGGAGGTGTCCCGTAGGGGACTAGGCGGTGAAGGGTGATTTTACTTCCGGCTTAATACCCAGATGCGTGGATGTAAGCCGCCCATCGTCACCCGTAAATTCTGTTCAATTTTCCAATTTTCCGAGTCTTCCAACAGAGAGTCGAGCAGTCGTACTTCATGTGAAACCAGTACCATCCGTCCACCCTGCTTAAGGAGGCGTGATGCTTCTTTCAACAATCCCGGATACAGGGTCAGGTTATCATCGTGGCTGCCAACCAACTGCCCGAACGGTAAATCAGCCGTAATCACATCCACACTTTTAGCCGATAACGGTAAATCGGTAATGTTGCCCTGACGCCGCTTGATAATTTCGCTGTATCCTGCCGCATCAATGTTCTTGCCCGCACACTCCAACGCCACTGGATCGTTGTCATAACCGACGATGCTTTTCACTTCACCGGCTGCTATGCGTTCGATCAGAAGTGTACCGGAACCACAACCCATGTTCAGATAAACATCATCCGGTGTCGGCTGCGACAGCACATTCATGGCATAGGCTACGGGTGCGTTCAGCGCACCTTCGCGATTACAAACTCGCCATGCCCGTGTCGCCTGCGGACGTGGGCTAATGCGCACCAGTGTTTCCCATCCGTCGCCGTCTTTGGTCTTGCGGACGCGAATCAGCAAATCACCTTCTTCTTCGCCAATTGACAAGCCAGTGCTTTTTGCCAGTTCCTCTTTGAGCCGTGCCATCACCGATGAATCGGAACCGGCTGCACTGATATATAACGTTTTGTAGGTGTTTGCAGGCCAAAGGTCACGCGCGATATTGATGGTGGCAAGTAGCTTTTTGAAATGCTCGTCGCCTAACAAACCCTTTGGTCGCGGCACATTGTACTGCTGCACCAGATACACAGCCTGAACAGTTCGCAGTTTCAATAACTGGTACGGATTGCCGACATACTCGAAGCGCAGTGCTCCCGCCTTTGCCGGTATATTCGCCCGTTCCAGCCGGTCATCGAATTGCGTCTTCATTTCGCGCCATGCCAATCCCTCTAAGCCTTCCGATACATCGGCTTCGCATTGATATACAGGGATGGTTGTCATGGGTTCAGGCTGCTTGCGAGGTTCCGCAGCGCGCCGTTTTTGGTTACTGATTTGGTTAACTCCGTTACTTCTCGAGCATCAAAAGTTATGCGCTCGTCTGATTGCTGAATATCTTAATATCGGCGATAGTCGTTATGAACGCCGATTTTGCCACCACCAATTATGGAACGATTGGTCAGCGAAGGATGGAAAGTCGCGGAAATTTGTCCAGCCGCTTAATGGGTAGGGCAGCTTATTCAATTTCTCCTCGCCCATCGTTTTACTGAGGGTACGGGTCGCGAGGCTGGCCGCTTTGCCCCCCATTTCATACAGCAGTGGATGGCTGTTGCCGAATCCCCAACTTTTAAGCGCGATCTTCCAAATCGGCTCTTGTTCCTGCTCCAGATCCCGCCGCAGCATCAGCAGCATATCCGGGATATTGATGTCGACCGGACAGGCTTGCTTACACGCTCCACATAAACTGCTGGCAAAAGGCAGCGGTTCGGCATTTTCTTTACCCTGTAACAGCGGCGTAATGATCGCACCAATCGGCCCTGAATACACGCTGCCGTAGGTATGCCCACCAACATGTTGGTAGATAGGGCAAGCGTTCAAACAGGCGCCACAGCGGATACAGGCGAGTGCTTCGGTATATTCAGTCCCGTAAATGTTGCTGCGACCATTATCCACCAGAATTAGATAAAACTCTTCGGGTCCATCCGGTTCTTCAGATCGAGCAGGCCCGCTGAAAGTATTGACGTAAGTCGTCATCCGGTGTCCGGTAGCGCTGCGTGGGAGTAATTGAACCAGTGTTGCGAAATCTTCCCATGTTGGCACGATCTTTTCGATGCCCACCACTGCGATATGTACTGGTGGCATTCCAGTTGACAGACGTCCATTACCTTCGTTGGTCACAATCGCTACTGTGCCCGTTTCGGCAATCATAAAGTTGCCGCCGCTCATCCCGAAATCAGCGTTTAAAAATTCCTCGCGCAGCAGCTTACGTGCGAAGGCGGTCATTTCCTTGGCTTCATCGGTCGGCAGCATATCTAGCTTCTCGACGAACAGATCACGCACCTGTTCTTTGGTCATGTGCATCACTGGCATGACGATATGGCTGGGATGGCTTTCGTTGACCTGCACAATATATTCGCCCAGATCAGTCTCGACCATTTTGATTCCATTGGCTTCGAGTACTGGCAGCATACCGATTTCTTCGGTTGCCATGCTCTTGCTTTTGACGCCGCGCTTGAGGTTGTGCTTCCTACAAATATCCAACACATGCTGATTGGCTTCAGCCGCATTCGCTGCCCACAGCACATGCCCACCGTTTTTGATGACATTGCGTTCCATCTTTTCCAGCAGATCTGGCAGTTCCGCCAGCGCGCGCAGCTTGGCTCCGCGTCCTTGCTGCCGCAGGGCTTTGGCTTCGACTTCGCCCATGACTTCCCTGCGCCGTCCATCGGCATTTCTGGTGCCACGCTTGAGGGCTGTGCCAAGTTGTATGTCATCCAATGCGATGACCGCGTGTTCCGCGAATTTATTAGGGTTCATCTCTGTAGTCATGGTTAATTCCCAATGGACTGTCTAAATTTCTTCTATTCTAGCGCCGGAAAGCACCAATCGCTAATCAGAATCAAAAATGAGGACAGATGTCCTCATTCGTTTGTTTGTGGGCGATGAGGGGCTCGAACCCCCGACCTCACGGATGTGAACCGTGCGCTCTAACCAGCTGAGCTAATCGCCCGCAAGAGTGTGAAAAAACCAGCCTACGCTGGTTGGTCCCACTGATTGGGCAATAGAGGACTCGAACCTCTAACCCCTCCCACGTCAAAGGAGTGCTCTACCAATTGAGCTAATTGCCCTTAATGAAATCGAGTATACAACATTTCACTCGCTTTGCAAGAGTCATTCAGTGGTTGTTTTAGGCGTAGAACCATTCTGTTTTTGCGAGTCTACCCGGCTTTGGATCACAGCAATTACGGGTTTGATGTGTGTGGAATCGGCTTCCCCTAGAGCTTTTTCAAGTCGAGCCAAGGTATCCAATAAACTTTCAAACACATAGGGGGAATCTTTAGGCGCAATTTCAAGTACCGAGTGTAGAACCGGTTCTGCCTCTTCCACCTTACCTAATGCCAAACGCGCTGTCAGTAAATCAGCATATGCCCAATAATTATCCACATCTGCTTGTACCTCACCGAATGCCAATTGTTCGACGCGGATATAGGTTTTGAGCATCTTTTCCTTATTTTCTTTTTGCATGTAGAGCAGCGCGAGATTGCTAAATGCATAGGATGACTTTGGTGTGACCTCCGATGCTCGCTCGTAGGCTGCAATCGCTTGATCTATCTGCCCACGACGACGATATAGACCACCCAACGATCCCCACCACGACTCGTTGTCGTCGTCGACCAGCTTGTCGGATATTTTCAGCCCTTGCAGCAGTAGATTTTCGGCTTTGTTGAGGATTTGATCGCGCTCGATTCCTGCTGTCATCTTTTCACCGATGCGTCGATACACATAACCCAGTGCGGCCAATGCGGGAGCGAAATCCTTCTCAATTTCCAGGGCGCGGTTCAAATGATATTCGGCACGTTCCAAAATGCCCGATTGGGTATAAACGTATCCCAAACGGTAATGGGTAATCAGACTGCTAGGGTCAAGCTCTAAGGCACGCCGATATGTGTTCAGCGCGCCCTGAAAATCTTGCGACCGATACTGCCGCTCACCCAGCGTCAGCAAAGAAAGCGCAAGGTTCGCATTAGCTGTATTTTCCCGCTGTTTTTCACTGCTGGCTTCAACTTCCTTACGGACTTTCGTCAGATCATCCTGTTTTTCCCGCATTTCTTTCTCAAAGCGTTCACGTGCCTCACTGAGTTCCTTTTGGGCGGCGGTCAGACGATTAAAACCTAAATAACCAGCAGCAATTGCTAGCACTGGCCCCGCGATGCCGAATATGGCGAAAATCGATTGAGTCACGCTCTGGAACAGCCCCAATAGGTTGTTTGATAAAGCTAATTGGTTTTGGGCCTGTGACTGTGCGTCCTGCGCGTAGGTACGGGCATCATCAGCCGCTTTTTTGGCTGCATCTGCACTGCTGGATACCTGTGTCGCCAGATCGCTTAAGGACTGTGTCGCTTCGGGGGTCGGTGCCAGAGAGGTTGTGGCCTCCTGTGCGAGTGCAACGGAAGCAATCCCGATTAAGATAGCTATCGTAACCATGACAGCAATTCGTTTCATGAGGTTGTCCTTAAATGCGATTGGTAACTTCTATGTTGGCAGAACACAGGTGCTAAACTATCATAAATAATCGAATCCATAAACTTAAGCAGGAATACGGATTAGCTATGACATTTCAAACGGATTTGCTCGCCTGGTACGACCAACATGCTGCAGCTTTGCCGTGGCGAGAAAATCAAGACGCCTATCGTGTTTGGCTGTCCGAAATTATGCTTCAGCAAACACAGGTCGAGACAGTCATACCATATTTTGCACGATTTTTAACTGCTTTTCCCACCGTACATGCTTTAGCAAATGCGTCATTGGATCATGTGCTCAAACTATGGGAAGGCTTAGGCTATTATAGCCGCGCCCGTAATTTACACCAAGCCGCCCAAATGGTTTCACAGGATTATGCAGGTCAATTCCCACAAACCGTAGATGGATTACTTTTACTGCCCGGTATTGGTCGCTACACCGCCGGGGCGATTTCGAGTATCGCGTTTAATCTGCCGGCGCCGTTGTTGGATGGGAACGTGATCCGTGTCTTCGCCCGCTTAACGGATTTGGACGCTGATGTTACGCAGCCGGCTGTCAAGGAATCGCTGTGGACAGTGGCCGAAAATTGGCTTGATCACGCACGCCCCGGTGACTATAACCAAGCGCTCATGGAATTAGGTCGTGTGGTCTGTAAACCGCGCGCACCTTTATGTAACGAATGTTCGGTCAGCCTGCATTGCAAAGCCTTTGCGAATGGCACACAAAGCTTACGACCCGTCAAAAAACGCAAAGCTTCTACACCGCATTATGATGTGGCTGCGGGTATGGTCTGGAACGATGCCGGGCAGGTTCTAATCGCCCAGCGGCCATTAGATGGCTTGCTCGGCGGCTTATGGGAATTCCCCGGTGGTAAACAAGAGACGGACGAAAGTTTATCCGAATGTTTACGCCGTGAGCTGCGTGAAGAATTGGCGATTGAAGTTGAAGTTGGCGAACTATTTACCGTTGTTCAACATGCCTTCACCCACTTCAAAATCACTCTTCATGCCTTTACCTGTCGCTATATAAGCGGCGAACCTCAAGCCATCGGCGTACGTGATTGGGCATGGGTTACACCTGACGAACTCAGCCGCTACTCTTTCGGCAAAGCTGATCGCGAAGTGATTAGAGCTTTGGAAGATCGTGGGCGCATGTTGCTGTAATAACAACGAGGCGACAGTACATGTCACCTCGTTACCAAATGGGTCTAAATTATTGTTTACTTCACCGTAAAAGAGCAGCTTCCTGACTCACTTGCACGGTTCGTGCCGGGACCGAACACATCATAACCATCTGTGATCTGCGCTTTCCAGGTGACGTTGTAACTGATGGAATGCTGCCCCGCAGCCAATGGGCCAGCCGGTACATACCAGAAAATATAGTAGTTTCCGTCGTTTCCTTTACGAACCGAGGTGGCAAACTCACGCCAATTATCCAGCGCTTTGCCATCAACCTTCACATCATAAATCACGTTATCAAGGTGTTGTTGCATGAGCGCTTTATCGTTGACGTACCAGCTCCAGAACACGTCGATGGTTGCGCCCGCGGTCAGGTTATTGGGCGCGGGTCGCCCGAATACTTTATTGTCGCAATAAGCCAATACATCCACGCCGGATTGTGAACCGGTATTTCCTTCGCCGCCCACACCGCCTGCTGATGGTGTGAATGTCACGCCAACAAACGGAACGCTCGGTGTAGCGGTATCCGCACCGAGCGGCGTGAAGCTCGGTGTAATGGTCGGTAGTGCCATTGCAGTAGCTGTAAGTTGAATAGCATCTACATCAATAACCGGCAGAGGGGGCAGCGTACCATCGCCTGTGGTTGGGGCAGGTGTATCACTGGGAACCGGGTTACCGACTTCTGTCGGTGTAACCACCGAGCGCGGCGGGGTCGGTGTAATCGTACCACCACCTAACACAGCAGTTGGTAAGAGTGTGCCCTGTGCCAGAGCCGTCAAATCAGGCGGCTGTGTAGCGGTCGGAAATTCGGTAGGCACAGGATTTACACGCACCAATGCGGCTGCGATCCATCCCTCGCGGCTGTCATCCATCCGAATATTGAACCATTTGCCGTCCGGACTGGTGGCTAATACCTGAACACCCGTTCCCGGCTTCAAAGCCACAATCGCGTTTGCGCCGACGCTCGGCCCTTCGCGCACGTTGACGGTTTCCAATGACGCCACAATACCGGTAACAGGCGGTGTCGCGCTGGCCGTTGGTGTATTGGACGGGGTGGGTGAGATTGGGGTTTCAGAGGGCGTTAGTGTAAAGGTTGGCAGCGGTGTTCGTGATGGCACGGGAGTAGCCGTGAAGCGCGGCGTAAAGGTAACCAGCGGTGCCAATGTATCCGTCGGCACACCTGCACTCTGTTGGCCGGGTGTGGTGGGGTTACAGGCCGCCATTACCATCATGATGACGACAGTCGCGATTAATAAATAACGTGTGCTAAAGGTGGTATTTCCAAAACGCATAATCAATCACTTCACTTTCTCAGTAACCTCACCCAATTTAGCAGCAAACGGTGTATTACGCAAAGTGTCAGGCGTAACGTAGGCAAATCGTCAGTTTTTCCTTGACAGCTTTTCCCAAACGCGCTAACCTAATGGAAGTGAAATTAGGAGAGTGTTCGTGAATCTGCGAATTACTGGCATGATGACTATGGGTATGATGACTACTCGGCACAATAGTGCAAGAGGGGTTTTCCGTCTGTCCTGAGCCAGCCAGTTAAATGGTGATGCAAACAGAAGCGTGTGGAAACCCCACACGCTTTTTTATTTATTCAACCAAGGAACATCCGCTATGAAAACGATAACTATGAAGTTTGGGGGTACATCAGTAGGCAGTCCCGAAGCCATTGCCAATCTGGTGAGCATCGTCAAGGGAGCACACGAGGAAGGCAACCGTATTATTGTTGTCGTATCGGCAATGGCGGGTGTGACCGACCAACTGCTCAACTCGGTCAAGATGGCCGCAAGTGGCAACAAGTGGGGTTATTTATCGACCGCCAACAAGCTGCGTGACCGTCATGACGATGCCCTCAATATTCTCGTGCCTCCCGGCGAAACCCGTGAAAAAACCCTCGTTCAGACACGGACGCTGCTGGATGAATACACCGAAATCTGTCATGCGGTGAGTATCCTTGGCGAAGAAACCGCCCGTATTTCGGATGCGATTGTGGCTTACGGCGAGCGTCTGAGCAGCCGGTTAGTGGCCGCAGCACTGAAGGCACACGGCATCGAAGCAGCGGCTTTTGATGCGGGGGATTTCCTTGTGACTGATGACCGTTTCCAAAATGCGACACCCCTTTGGGATGAAACACAGTCCCGTATCGACGGCAAACTGATGCCCGCACTGGCGGATGGTATCACGCCGGTGTTAACAGGCTTCATCGGTGCGACCCGTACCGGTACGATCACGACACTCGGACGCGGTGGAAGTGATTACAGCGGAGCGATCTTCGCAGCCGCCAGCAACAGCGACGAATTGGTGATCTGGACGGATGTGGATGGCGTGATGACCACCGATCCGCGTGTCGATAAACGTGCGCGTGTGCTGCCCTATGTCTCGTATCAAGAAGTGGGCGAACTGGCTTTCTACGGCGCGAAAGTCTTGCATCCCAAGACGGTACAACCCGTTCTAGACAAGGCGATCCCGATACGCGTCCGTAATACCTTTAACCCCACTTACCCCGGCACACTTATTGGTGAACTAGGGGAACCCAGCGCCACCGTTATCAAAGCCGTAACCAGCATCAAAAAAGTCAGTTTGCTCACCGTCAGCGGCAAAGGCATGATCGGTGTCCCCGGTATTGCCGGACGCACTTTTCATGCCACTGCCAGTGCCGGAGCCAGTATTTTGATGATCTCGCAGTCGTCTTCGGAGCAGAGCTTCTGCTTTTTGGTGACGGATACGACGGCTGACGCGGTGAAACATAACATTGAAACCCAATTGGCAGCCGAGATAGCCACCCGCGATATTGATCGCGTGGATGTGCGCGACGATGTGGTGATCATCACGGCGGTTGGTGCGGGCATGAGCGGTATTCCCGGTGTCGCGGGGCGGGTGTTTTCGACGATGGGTAACAACCGCATCAACGTGATTGCTATTGCCCAGGGTTCATCCGAATGCAGCATTTCGTTTGTCGTGGCCGAGTCCGATCTCGAACGCGCGGTGATTGCACTGCACGATCTGGCGCTGGAGTCGGTTCCAGCCTGATAGGGATTGGCTGTTCGCTTCTGGCTTTTAACCCATGCACATGCATTTTGTGGCGGCGGCGATGGCGGCAGTGAAGCCAGGAGCTGATGTCAATTTCGATGGCAAAGTTGGCGGTAAAGGTCATTTTTGACATTGATTTGCCACTGCTTACACCTCCATGTGAGGGAAAAAGAACCTTCATTATTGGCAAAATTGGCGATGGGGGGGCCGCCGCCAACTTTGCCATACGTTCGAACTTGTTGTCTGCAAACTGTACAAACCCTTTCATGACTGTGGGTGTAATACCCCTATCCCCAACCCTTGCCCTGTTACTACAGGGAAAGGGAGTAATACAATTCCCTAGACCTATGATATTCGATGTGGGAAGCGAACGGGTTACATTTTGGAAGACCATTTGTAACTGTTTCATGATGTTGGCGTTAACCAAAATGAGGGAGCGTGAATGTTAAGCCGGTTGGTTGGGGGTTAGTGGATGGTTTGTCGACAAACCGAAAGTAAACCTAAGGCATAATAAAGCAAGATTTTGTCACCAACTACACCTGCAACGCAACCCCCTCCTTAATCCTCCCCCGCAAGCGAGGGAGGAAATAAGACTACTAGAACAGTAATCTGACCAGTGATTTATGGCGTAACAACATTTCAATCGACTCCGCCAAAGGGAGAAATAATCCCATAAACTCATTCTGAGCAAATGTACTATGCTAGTCTTATTAGTAAAGGAGTATGTATATGCAGCAGATGCAATGGCTAGAATCTCATGTAGGAACATCGGAAGAAGGAATTGAACTCATAAATAAATTCCATTGGTTTCTGACCGTTGATGAAGGTATTAATGGCAAGGAGTGGTTTGTGCATAGCGGAGAATCTACGATATTCACTGCCGATTCAAAGGCTGCTGTAGATGCATTCTTATATGGAATGTCTCTAGCGTATGCAGGTATTCCAGAGGACTTGTTCAACCAATTAATAGAAGATACCAAGTACTGGCTTGAGTAGTAAAGTTCCCTGACCCTCAGATCAACCCAACGGATATAGAAGAGCCTGCACCCCACAGGCTCTTTCACTTTTGGCCTCAACTCAAGTTATTCGTTCGTGAAGCGTAGAAATCAAGGTGGTTGAGGAAATTGAAAAGGACAATGAGGTTCCAAATTGAACACTGAATTTCAAGAAGCACTTTTGAGTTGGATGGCGTTATATCATGTGCCGGGTACTTCCATCGCTATTATCGAAAATGCCATAATTTCGAATGTATGGGGCTTCGGATTTGCCGATGCCGAGACAAAGCAACCTGTTACTGAGAAAACGGTATTTCAGGCAGCATCGCTCACCAAGCCGGTTTTTGCTTACCTTGTTATCAAACTCGCTCGTACGGGCATCATTGATCTTGATGCCCCATTAAGCGATTACTTTGTTGAACCCTCCCTTAAGAATGATCCTTTGCTGCCACAGATAACCGCACGTAGAGTATTGTGTCACACAACCGGCCTTCCAAATTGGCGAGGAAAAAATTCGCTGCACATCCATTTTACGCCGGGGGAGCGTTGGGGTTATTCAGGCGAAGGTTACGTCTTCCTACAGCATGTTATAGAACATAAAACAAGTCAAAGCTTACAGGATTTATTGTCGGCCCACGTTTTTCAACCGCTGGGAATGACAAGCAGCAATATGGTTTGGTCATCATCCTTTGAAGAAACGGCCTCAGGAGCTCACGATGAGCAGGGACGTTCCACAAAAATGAAGGCTTTTGATAAAGCAAATGCTGCTTTCAGCCTTTACACAACTCCAACTGACTTTGGACATTTTATTCTTGAAACACTTCGGACGGTTCAAAAACATAACCCTGTATTGACACCCCAGATTCATGTGACGGACATTGCACCTTGGAATGAACATTGGGACAGTGATATCTATAAATTGGTTGATAATGTCGCATGGGGATTAGGCTGGGGATTGCAGAAACACGATGACCAATGGGCTTTCTGGCATTGGGGCGATAATTGGGGATTTAAGTCTTTTGTAATTGGGCTTCCCCAACGCGGAGATGGGATAATTGTCATGACAAATGCAGAAATGGGGCAGCTTGTCTACCGGCCTTTAGTTGAAATGATACTCGATCAATCACAGCCATCACTTGATTGGCTTAAGCACGTATACAGTTAAGCTGAGCTACCGGACACGATAATGAGCTTTAACTAAATAGGGCAGAGAAAACGACCCCACCCCTAACCCACATCAGCATGTTCGCAGGCTCACTCTGCTGATAGCCCGTAGTTAACAGGGAGGGAATCATAACGGAGAAATGCGCAAAAGGTGGGGTGTAGGGGGCGTTCATGAGCCCGTGCAACGCAGGCTCTTCGATTTCATTTCGGGGGCGTACAGCCGTGCGCCCCTACAGGAGATGATTATCATTAGCAGCCATTTGAAAAGGTAGATTATTCCATGCAGGGCGGGTCAGAGACCACGCCCCTACGGGAAAACCTATCGCTGTTTTGAATGTGGGTCGAGTCAAAATGACTCTCAAACGGCTGCCTAGAGTTTTAAGATGGTCTGTAAGCTGCTGAGCAGATGTTCAAGATCATCCGAGGTGTTGTAGCCCTGGAATGACACACGGACACCTTTCCAGCCGTTCCAATCGATCTGTGGAATTTCGATGCGGAATTCGTCCCAAAGACGGTTTTTGAGTTCATTGACATCACTGTCGGCAGGGATGGGACAGAAGGCCATCTGTGAGTACCACTCGTCGCCCTCAGGGCAAGGCAGTGCCGCACCCGTCATGGCCGCGATGTGATTCCGCGCCTCAGTCGCCAGTTGATGACAGGCGGCCCGTACCGACGGCCAATTGTTGGCTTCAAAAAATTCAATGGCTGCTGGCACACTCAAAAATGAGGAGATATCACGCGTACCCTGCCACTGGTTTTGCATGATGAAGGATGGATCGGTCCAACCGTGACTGATGACCAGCGGATCAATCATTTTTTGCTTATCACGACGCACGTGCAAGAAGGCCGAACCTTTGGGCGCACACAGCCACTTATGGAGATTGCCGGAATAAAAATCAGCGTCAATGTCGGTTAAGTCCAGCGGGATTTGCCCCGGCACATGCGCGCCATCGATGATCGAGAGGATACCGGCTTCACGGGCGCGGCGAACCAGTTCTTTGACCGGGAAAATCAACGCCGTAGGTGAGGTGATGTGGCTAATATAGATGACTTTGGTGCGCGGGGTGACACCCGTCCAGAAGCGCTCGACAAAGTCCTGGTGGGTGGTAACGGGCAGCGGCATGGGGTAATTGATGTACTTTGCGCCGGTTTTCTTGCAGAAGAAGGCCCACGCATTATTCAATGCTCCATATTCGTGGTTGGTCGTCAGGATCTCATCGCCCGGTTCTAGCTGGAGCGACTTGATCACGGTATTCAGGCCGAGGGTGGCGTTCATGCAGTAGACCAGATCGTCCGGGTCGGCGTTTAAATACTTGCCCAGTGCGGCGCGCGCGTCAGCCAACATCGCATCCGCGCGCCGTCCTAAGAAGTCGACTGGCTGCCATTCGAGTTCACGTTGGATCTTCTGGTAGGTTTCAAATACTGGCTTGGGGCAGGCTCCGAATGAACCATGATTGAGAAAAGTCACGGACGGGTCGAGCAGGAATTGGTCTTTGAGTGCGGTCAAGTTGTTTTTTCCATGATAAGCAAATGTGATAACCCGAATAAATCAAGCGGTGTACCTTCAATGCGGTACAACGTATCCCGTATCACCTTACCTGTGGTTCCCAACCTCGCGATGAGGTTGTCGTAGCCGCCATAAATGCGCTGATGGCTGACTACTTTCACCGGACATCCGTCGAACAAGCTGCGCAGTCCATGTGCGGTATAGGCACGAACATGGGGCGCAAGCCGGTTGCGGAACGCATCGGGCAGATAGTTGATGAGGGGCGTATTCCCGAAATGATATACACCCTTCCAATAATGCCCATGAGTTTCAAAAGGATACCAACGGTTCGGCACGAAAATAATAACCCGACCACCGGGTTTCAGGACACGTACCATTTCTTGAATGGACTTACGATCATCCTGTACATGCTCCAAAACTTCATGCGAGAGGATAGTATCAAACAGATTATCAGGGTAGGGAAGTGCTTCGGCTGCCGCAATTAAAGCATGTGGTGTTTCAACTTTAGCTTCGAGGACACGTTCGGCTTCGATGTCAAAGGCTTCGACATCGGTCGTATAGCGGTGGCGGATTTGAGCGGCATAGGTTCCCACGCCAACGCCCGCGATCAAAACTTTGGCATCCTGGAGGCGTGTCCATTGCGCGATCATGTGCAACCGGCGTTCTTGTCCGGCGCGCCACACCAGACTCGGAACGCCGCGTTCCGCCGCGCGATCATAATGTGTCATTTAGAAATGGTGTCTCACTTATTGCCGGATTGCTGCCGTACCCGTTCCATTGCCGCAGCTTCTAACTTAGTCGTTTTGCCGGTCGCCTGGCGCATGGCCGCGGTCTGGGCTTTCATATTGGTACTGGAACCGTCGCCAGCTTTATCTTTTATCGGTACGACGACCGTAATGGTGGTCCCTTTACCGGATGCGCTTTCCATCCGTAATGTGCCGCCGACCATTTCAGCCCGTTCGCGCAGGTTAATCATACCGAGATGACCGCCGCGTTCCATCGCTTTCTTTTCGGCCTCGGACGTGTCGAAGCCGACGCCATTGTCGCTGATGCTGACCAGAATAACGTCTTCCTGTTTATACACGTTGACCGTAATCATGCTGGCTTGTGCGTGCTTGCGCGCATTACCAACGGCTTCCTCGATAATGTAGAAGATAACGCCCTGCTGATGGGTGTCAAGGAAACGGTCTGTTTCGCGGCTGACCCGCACGGTCACGGGTTGGTCATATGACTCTTTCATCTTGTCAGCCAATTGACTTAGCGCGGCTGTCAAACCTTGATTTTCCAGCACCAGCGGACGCAGTGTAAACAGCATGTGACGGATTTCTTTGGTGGTTTTGCGGGCGATTTCTTCAACTTTCCGAAGTTCCAGCGGCACCTGCGTCGGATTGACCTCCAAGAGCTTTTGGATGATGCTCATGCGCATAGCAATGGCAGCCACATCCTGCGTTGGCCCATCGTGCAAATCACGCGCCAGCTTTTTGCGCGCTTCTTCTTCGGCGTCGATCAGTTTGTCGCGTTCATCCAACAAGTTTTGGTAGAGATGAGAATTTTGTAGGGCAATTGTCGCCTGTGACCCGATGGCGGTTAGCAGCTCAATATGCTCATTCGTGAATGCATCGGGAAAGGGACTGCCGTAAACCGTAATGCCAAAATTGTCGAAGCCTGCGCGGAGGGGTACACACATCACCGACCGCATGGTTTGAAAGGCAACAAAATTGCCCAATTCAGGGTCTTTGCGTGGACTATCGCCAAAAATAGGGATGGTCTGCTTGAGCGACTCGCCGATTACACCATCCAGGCCGGGTGTGGTTCGTTGCTCATCTAGCCGTGTTAGTCCCCGGCTGACAACCACATGCAAATGATTATCAGACGACCGGAACAGCAGCACCATACTCACCAGTTTTTCGGGTATTTCGCGTTTCTTATCGCGCAAACCCAGCCAGCCGACATTCATGGCTGCATGGAGAATCTTTTCGTAATTAAGGGTCGAACTCAGCACCGCCGCCATATCGTAAATGGCTTTGGTGCGATCTTGCATGTCGATAATCTGGCTCTCGCGGCTGGTCTTTTCGGCCTGTAACTGTGCTTCCTGTGCGCCGATTTGCCGTTGGATCGCATAGGCCCATCCGTTGGCAACCACACCAAACAACGCCAAAATGAAAATGGGCAGCCGGTCGGTGAGTACTGCTGTTTGGGCTGGTACGAGTTTGGCAATTTCAGGCCGCACCAGCAGCATTACAATGACGATGCCAATCGCTTGAATACTTCCCCAAATCGCCTGTACTCGCAGCGCACTGGTGATAATAACCAATCCGCCAGCCGTCACGCTGACCAGCATGTCGCCCCGGCTGATATAGATGATCAAGGCCATCATGACCCAATCGCTGATGATAACCAGCGGCGGGAGCAAGGCTCGCAGCGCTGTAAACATGATTGGAATGATCAGTAAGATGGTACTGAGAACACCGATCACCAGCGCGATGGAGATCTCATTCTGGGCGTATAACGCGCCATCACTGGTTCGTAGGGTTGGTAACTCTACTGCTGCGACGACGAGCAATAGACATCGCATTGCGATCAGTGCCCAATCTTGCCATTGTGATGTTTTAGCTTGGTTTTCCATAGACTGTATTGTGTCTACTCAATCCTGATGAGTACATTGTCCTACATGCTTAAAGTACCATGTGGTTCAAGTTTGTTCAAGGTATGAACAATTAATTATCACACGGAAGTACGCACTACATCTTCCTATTGTAGTCTTGCGGAAAACTAAAAAGCGTAAAGCTTATTGCACGATTCTTGCCAATACGAGGATAAAACTACCTTGCGTGTTAGGATTGCCGTCCGTACCACTGAAGCGGGCGGCCTTAATATAGTAGGCACCGCTGTTAGGCAGCACGAAACGCATGATCCGTGCGTTTTGTCCGCCACCACTATCGTCATCCTGTTTGATGACCGTTTGATTGTTATCCAGCAAATAGAGCGAAGGATCAAGGTCACCATCACCGCGATTCAATGAAATGGTAATGGCGTCGCCTTTAGTCCCGAAAAATGCGAATTGGATGTTCGGTGTGATCTCGTCCAGGCGTCCGGTAACGGTTGTTCCATAACTGATGCGCTGCGTGCCTTCGGGTACACCATCAAAGGCATTACCCAGACTCTGAAACGCCAATTTGAATTTGCCGGTGGTTGTTCCGGTTTGCCGGTCTGCCCGGGTGGCGATGATGTAATATTTGCCATCGGCAGGCACGTGGAAGCTGTCAATTTTTGAGTTCTGGCTGCTGCCGCTGTCATCATTACTAACCAGTTCTTGAAGATTTTGGTCAGCAATTGCAAGGAAAGCATCAATAGAGCCGCTCATTCGTGTCATTTGAACGCTGATTAAATCGTCCTTTTTAGCCTCAAAGGTGTAGTACTTCTGAATATTCGTGTCCGTGATTTCGCCTTCAGCCGTATCGTTGACGTTTAGCGCGACCGCTGTTTCAAAAGCATTGCCTAAACCGCTGTTGTCGGCCTCTGCTACCGTCAGTATATAACGGCCTGCCGATGTGCCTGCTGCCTCACCATAGCGGGTCGCCACAATGATATAAGTGCCAGTCTTATCGATGACCAGACTCTTGACTCCTGCGTCCAATGAGCCGGAGCCGTTCATATCGTCACTTTCGGCGATCACCTTGGCATCACTGTTCACAACCTGCAAATAAGGGTCAAGATTTCCCGAATTGCGCTGCATCGTCACATCAACGATGTCACCCTGTTTGGCCTGAAAACTGTAGTAGACCTGCGGCGACATATTGCTGATGTTATTGATAACCGAGTCGCCATAGCGCAGAGCGCTGCCGGACTCGCCGCTGACGCCAATGCGTTCAATATTCAGCTTAAATGTACCGGTCGTGCTGCCCAAGGCCATGCCAAAGCGACCAACGATCACATAGTAGCGCAAGCTTTGAGGAATAGTGAGCGCGGGGATGCTGACGTTGCGCGAGCCATTGCCATCGTCTCGTTGGGCAATTAGCCGACCATTGGCGTCAATGAGGGTAAGGATCGGGTCGAGATCACCTTTGGTTGCAGTAACCGTGATGGCAACCACTTCGCCGCGCAGACCATCGAAGAAATAGACGTTACGTGCTTGTTTAGCCGATATTTCGCCGGTAATCTGTGCGCCATAGTCGAGGCTGGTCTGATCGGTGGGTGCGTCCTGTGCCTGTACAGGTATCATCATGAACACTGCCATCAATAGCAGCCAGAACAATCCACGTAGGGCTATACGGAAATAATGTCGCTTCACACTGCACCTGTCAACGCAGTAACACCAATCTCAACGTATAGACTACCACACCCCACAATCCCCTGCACATACCCCTAAGTTTATGGGCTTGGCGTACGGTGTAGTTCTGCCTAAGCTAGAGATGGAATATCAAGGTGAAAAGTAAACTCATTATGTCTACGAACCCTCAACCGGATCGTTTCCCGTGCTTGCCACCGCGTCCGCAACCTTTTCATATGACCGAGGCTGCCTTACAAAATGGCCTGTGGTCATTCTGGCTTACTGCTGATGAACCTGTGATCCAATATGTCAGTCACTTAAATTGCGTACTGGGCTTTAATAACTCACCCTTCGCACGTCGACCCGGTGGACGGGTGATGGTTAGCATCAACCCGCGATACGATCATCTTGAAGCATGGACATGGATCTATCACCTGCTCGAAGGTGAGACACAAATCGTTGATCTGGGTGAAACGTGGGAAGATGCTATTGATCTGGCCTGCCAGAGCGAAGACGAATTCTAGCGACTAAAAATGGACACGGGATGCAGGTCAATTATTCAAATACCTGCATCCAATGTATGCTATAGCTAGTCACCACCTGGCACGGGCTCTTTATGTATTTTGCGTTCTTTTTTGCCCTTGGGTGTATAGGGCACATCGCCACTTAAAATCTGCCCCAGACGGAACATGTCGGTTCGTGCGGTTAGATCAAGGCTGATGGGTGTCACCGAGATAACATGGTCGTGTAAAACCGCATATACGTCTGAGTCGGGTTCAGCTTGCGACGGATCAGCATCAAAGTGGTAGCCCAACCGTCCAATATCCGAGAGCGCAACGCGTTCCGGGCGTGTCGGCCAGAATACACGCCGTCGTGATAGACGTGTAATTCGCCAGGCCGTTTCAGGCGTAGCATTCGCCGGTACTTCGATTTTCAGCACATCCACATCATCGGGCCGGTGTGTATTTTCAATCAACCACTTTCCAAACTGTAAACCAAATCCAGCCGCAGCACTAAAATCGACATCGGTTGAATAGGTCAGATGTAAATCTTGCGGCATCTGCTGAGAAATCGCAATTGCTGGAATGCCCAAACTTGCCGCTTCCAAGGCCGCCCCAACTGTGCCGGATATGGTTACGCCATTACCGGTGTTCTCGCCATAATTGATGCCGGATACCACTAGAGAGGGCAGGCGATCCGAGAGTTCTAACACGCCATGTTGAACAGCCTGTGCTGGCGTACCATCAACGGCATATGCCTTATATGGATAGCCCTTACCGTTCTGGGGCAGTTCGTACGGGAAAATCCGGCCTTCACTGGTGCCGGGTAAACTGCGCCCCATACCTGACTGCTGTTCGCGGGGCGCGACGACCAGAATATCGCCAACTTCTGAAAACGCTCCGGCGACAGCCCATAGACCGGGTGAAGCGATACCATCGTCGTTCGTGAATAATATAAGCGGACGTTGACTCATGTTCTTGACTGCTTTCCTAACTGTTACATAGTCATCAAGAGATGACGTTTAATCTTATACTCCATGTGAGCATAGGATATTTAAGAGCATATCAAGACTTCTTGTAATATTTACTTAAAATTTAGTTAAGATTAATGCGGTAAGAGAAAATAGCCATCATTTACGCCGAAAAATGATAGATTTCTCGATGCAGCACGGAGCTATTTCGAATGAATGCCCGATTGTCCGTTACTTGATGCGCTGGTCGTATTCGCACTCGATACCCAGTGTTTGCGCGATGTGCAGCCCCGCCATTTGAAGATCCGTTTGCGCGTTATAAAGGGTCAAGGGCGTGACGGTTTCCTGATCGATGGGTTCAGCGGCAGCGTGCGTTTCTTCCATGGTGTGCGGTTGTTCGATCACGTTGCGGAAAGTGCCATCTTTTAGGTGAAGGTTAATCTCACCATGATAAACAACGCGCTTCTTGCCTTTGCGGTTCACAACTTCGCTGACGTAAACTGCGTCAATGCTTTCCTTGTAAACTTGCCAGGCGGGTTTGCTGCCACGCAGCGCCTCAACCCCGTTGTTGTCAATCACGACGCGATTGGCGCGGTTAATGAGTTCATAGAAGGTATAGAGCATGAGGCCAATTAGGAATATACCTACCACCAGGCCAAGGTAGGGTAAGAATTCCGGCTTGGGAAGGGCAATAACACCTGTCAATGTAACGATGCTCAGTACGAAATAAGCCACGACTAACAGCGCATACCACAGCAAACGTACTACACGCTGCCGTGCCCACTGTGGCGCACGGACAAATTGTAGTGCGGATTGGCGTGTCAGTGTCCATTGATCAAATTCAATAGGAAGGCTGCGTAAGGGTGGAGGCGGCGCACTAACTGGTTGTGCAGAAGCCGCTGCTGTGGCTGTATCCGGCTCAATCAGGTTGAAAGGGCGTTGTAGCGTTCGAGCCAGTGCCCGTCCGGCTTCGGCTGCCGTTTCATTAAAAACGGTTGTTTCCGGGTCAGGCCACCGTGCCAGTTCACACCAACGGCTGCCGCGCTGCTCGGCTAACTCTGGCTCAACCAGAAAGCCTAGATGCCAGCATTCGTCCTCATGTGACCATCCCAATACGATCCGTTGAATGTCATCGAGAGCTAGAACGCCGCCTTTCGGCAAGCGCCGCTTGGTTCCGAAAATCTCGATGTAATGCACAGGCTTTCCGGTTTCTGCTTCAAGCAGGGTGCGTTCTTGCCCGTTACTGGTGCTGAGTAAGCGCCAATGGTCAATGTTATGCTCGATAGTCAGGTTCCCTGAAGCGGAAATTCGGTCCATCCGGTCCATCACTTTTCTGGTCTTCAATAAGATAGTTCAGTTTACCGCGCACCATCATTACTGACCAGACTCATCTTCTCACCTTCTAATCTGGAAAATAAAAAAGCCGGTGAACAGCCACCGGCTCAGGTGTTGCGTTATACAGGAGTAATCCTACAATCGCCGCCCGCTGAAATAACGCGTCAGTAAATCTTTGCGCACAAACAGGAGGATTAATAATGCTGCCAGAAAACCGGTGACATGTGCCGCGTGGTTTACGCCGCCGATATTGTCCTGCTGCGATTGCAAGAACGGCAGCAGCGACGCGATAGCCTCTCGACCCAGAAAGACAATCAGGAGCAAGAATGCCGGAAGCTTAATCGTCCAGCGCCATACGGGTGCATCTTTTACCGATTTTACGCCAGCCACTTTCAAGATGAGTACCGTTGGTACACGCAAGATAATCCCGATGCCCCAGAACGACGTGACCATCGCACCGGGAAACAACACCAGATAGGCGCCCATGACACCGGCTATCGCACCGCTGGCGCCAATACTGGGTATATCGGTATGTGCCGTATTGAATATTTCTGACCCGATCCCCGCCACCATTCCGGCGATCAGATAATAAGCCAAAAAGCGCCATGAACCGCAGGCATCTTCTACTCGACGCCCAAAGGCCCACAGATAAATCATGTTGCCGATTAAGTGCCACATGTCGCCGTGCATAAACATGCTGGTAAAGGCCGAAAATGCACCGATACTCAACCCATCCCGCATAAATACGCCGCGATAACCCAGCGTCCAGATCTGTGCCACATAATTGTGGATTCTGGTCAGTCCTTCAGCGTCTCCACTCTTTAGGAGTGACGATCCCTGATATAAGTCCGGTCCTTGAAAGATCATGAAAATAAGAGAATTTGCCACGATCAATAAAATAGTCATAACCGGAATAGTGCGATAACGCACATTACCTGTATCACTGAGCGGCGTTGGTGTGACGAATGAAATGAAGAACAGCGTCACAATCAAATAGAGTAAGAAATCAAGCAGTAGAAGCATGGCTCGTTGACCTCAATCTCGCCCTAGAGCGTTATTCTCCCTTTAGCAATTCGTCAATGGTGGGGACGTAGAATGGCTTCGGTGTCGGGCTTCGCAGCAGCGCAATCGCCGCGCTGAACACCAGCACGAATGCGGTCACCAATATGATTGCCCCCGCGATACCTAGCACCACTCGCACCGCCGTTGGGATCATCGGCAGTTGGGTAGCTTCGTCTTCGGGCTCGCCCATTACGGCTTTGACGACATCTTCTTTTTCAGCTTTTGGCTTCGGCGCTTTCACCGGTATAACGCCACCCAACCATCTTGCCAACGGTTTCTGCTGCGCGGAGGAGGTAGCAGTCACCAGCAGATAGCCGCCGACGATGCTCATGATGATTCCAGCGAGTCGGCTGGTGCCCAGCTGCATCAGGTTTAACCCTGCATCTTGAAAACCCATTAACAAATAGAGGAAGCCAACGCCCAGAGCCTCGCGCACGGCCAGGCTCACGCTGCCACGTTCTCTATCGCTCATATGCGGCATCAGGTCGCTGAGCTTTTTGTCGGCAAGCTGGCCCTCTTTGCTGCGGGTACCGAGCTGTGCCGCTTCTTCGTAATAGGTTGCCGCTTCTTTCCGTAATCCGAGTTCTTCGGCCAGCTGAGCGCGCCGGAAGGTTAACTTTTGGCTCTTGGGATAAAACGGAATTGCGAGATCGAGTGCTTGCAAGGCTTTCTGGGGTTGGTTGGCGACAAAATGTTCAACCACCATCATGACTGTCTTTTCGCCAGCCTCCGGTAACTGCACCAGCTTCAACCGCAGTTCATCGGCTTCACCCTCATGTCCCTGATATTTCGCGATGTCGATCGCCGTCAGATAGATTGATGGATGAGTCGTGCCGCTGTTAAGGGCGTTCCAAACCAGCTCACGCGCATCATCGATATATTTCAACCGCGATAAGTAGCGCACTGCATTACCCAGCGCGGTTTCGTTATCAACCTCAATTTCGAGCACGCGAACCCAATGCTCAATCGCCTCTTCGATTTTGTTTTTGTTGAGTAACGCCTGCGCCTGACTGAGATAATTTTTGATTTGAGTGTTTTCTGCGGCGGTCAGGTTGGCTTTACGTGGTGCATCTTTTACTTCGGGAGTAGGCGGAGCGGTTTCTTCCTCGTAAATGGCACGTAAATCTTTGATGCCGGTGCCGGTCGCTGTGTTACCGTTGGTCGCTGCCACCTCATCGGTCACCCGTTTGGTGGCCGCTTTCATTTCACTGGTGGCCGAAAAAACGGCGCCCAAATCGGGTGTCAGCCCCATATCTTCCATCTCGGCGGTGACTTGTGGTTTTAAACTGTTGCCCGATACAGCATTTATCTCGTTGGTCGAGATACGTAGCGAATTCCAATTGGAAGTATCCGTTTTTTCGGCGACGTACGTTTCGCGCTGGGGCATCGGAGCCGGTTTACGGGCAGGAATAGGATTGGGTGCTGCCGTCTTTGTACCGTTGCTGCTGGCCGGCGAGTCCGTCGCTAATTTGCTAATGAGTGCCTTTGTCTGCTCATTTGTGGGATTGAGCTTAAGCGCTCGCTCCAAACATTGGATCTTTTTTTCGGGTTCAGCCATCGTCCGCGACAGCCACAACCATGCCATTTCATTCTTGGGTTCGATCTTCAAAGATTGCATCAATAGATCGCGCCCTTTTGTTGCATCTTTTTGATCGCGAATGGCGACCACCCCTTCTTGAAAGAGGGTTTTCGCGTCCATGTCCTGTCTCCCACAAAAGCATAAGTGTTCTTTAATAACGATTGTATTATAAAATCGTCATTTCCGTCTCAATCCTTCACGATTTGGGACACGTTATGAAAATATTGAAATATGGCATTTGGGGATTAAACGGAGCGTTAACGATTTTCAAATCGGAAGCATTAGCAGGCAGCGAATGATCGGTCGGCCTAAACCTGGAGGGTTGAGATTTTCTTACCTTACTCAATCTTTAGCGGAGGGTATGCGGTCACCCCGCGTGAGTTGTTGTGTGCTTTCCTGTTTTACAGACGCCCCCGGATTTTATCAGGACTAATAGCGTGTTTTCAACTTGAATGTTCACTCGCTTGATTTTGACGTATTGGCAGTTCAACTATGTTGCAGGTTCGGCGGTTGGCTCTCCAGCTTTCACTGCTGCAATGCCATATACAGCAGGGGTGGCATTGTGGGAGGCCTCGCTGCACCCGGCGATAACAGTCGAACCAGCCGTGTTGCAATTGTGACCATTCAGCGGATCATTCGCTTACTTCCGTTCTTTTCGTTTCTTGAGCAGTTCGCCCGCCACATTACCAGGATCTTTCGGCGCGTCATTCAAAACCGGCTGGCTGGGACGTTCCACTTTTGCAGGCTCCGCTGTGCCCTGTGATGATAAGCCTGCCACCACTGAGCCGCCTTCGTCGGTGCGCGTCCGCGCCCGTTGTTTGGCATCGAACAGGGTAGACATCCGTTCCGAAGTCGCCTGCACTTGCGTACGCCCGAATACAGCCTCACGCAGTCGTATTAAATCGGTACGCGTCACCACCAACCGCCGCACAGCAATGTCAAACGGCAACAAGAGTAGGGCGATTAATAGAAGCAACGGTGCAATCGTAGTCCCCGCCACCGTCGCCCGTAAATTGTGGTTGAATATGGCGTTTATATCTTCCGCGACCGAACGCCCGCCCGTCAAATCGCCCAGACTTTTCAGGAGCGCACCACCATCGCCGCGTTTGCTCCGGTCGTATTCCGCCGAGTAACTCATGACCCAGCCGGTTGTCTGATTGAGTTTGAGACTGGTGTCGGTCGAGCTATTGCCCTGTACGGATAGGATATATGCCCCTTCGGTGTTGGGTGCGAAGGTCGCCTCGTAACGGCCAGGCGCCACCTGTTGCAGCGTTTGCAGCGTCGGACTGCCATTCGGATCAACCAGCGAGAACTGGAGATTTAGCCCGTTCAGGAAAGCCCCGCTGTTGTCACGCGCATCCACAATCAAACGCGCCTGTTCACCCTCCATCACCACGCGGCTTTCGAGATTATTGGTCGTTCCTTCGGTAATCGTCCAGCGCACCGCCTGATCCCAGAAGCGCACGAAGTCCGACCAGTTCACCCAATTCGCGCCCCAGCGAGCAGTCGCGTCACTGGTGAAAGCCACCGACCGTCCTAAACCGTACTGCCATGCCGCTAACAATGGGTCTTTGAACGGTTCCGGCCCGCGCAAAATAACTTCTGCTGTTTGTTTGGCGGTCGTTGCCACGTATCCGAGCAGGGAGGGTGAACTCGTAATCCCGTTCATAATCGGGCTGTTGGACGAAAGGATCGGCGTGAAGGGCTTTTCGAGGATGTAGGAACGGGTTGCCAGCACCGTTTCCTGTGTGAATATCGTGGGTATTTCGTCCGCTGTGACCACGTTGTGGAAATTGCCGCCGCCCGAAATCGCCATTTGCTTGAGGAAAGTTGGAGCCGAACCGCCAATGGCAATTACCGAGGTTGTTACGCCATTTTCATCGTTCAATTTCTTGCTAATCTCAACCAATCCGGTCGGGTCAGCACCACCGTCTGTCAAGAGAATAATATGCTTTCGTGCTGAAGGATCTGCCCCGATTTCCTGAGCGATCAGAGTCATACCGGCCAGAATATCAGTACCACCGCTGGCCCGCAGTGTCGCGACTAATCGTTCGATTGCCAGCCGGTCACGCACATCCTGCAAATGGGCAATCCAATATCCCACCGAGTCGAACGATACCACCCCGGCACGATCATTCGGTTGCAGCAAATCCACCGAGCGAATAATAGCTTCCTTCGCCAGTTCGATGTTCGGTACACCGCTTGGGCTTGGCGAGTCCATGCTGCCCGAACGGTCGATGACGTAGGCAATCGTCAACTGTGGGATGCGTTTCTGGTCTTTGATCTGCGATTCGACTGGCAGCGCCTCCTCTAAGGGCGTTTTGAAATAACCCCCCGGCCCGTACGTTTCTGGCCCACCAACCGACAGTAAACCACCCCCCAAGTCACGCACATAACTCTGCAAAACTGTCATGCGCTGTTTCGAAAGATTCGTGGCCGGGACGTTCGCTAGAATCACACTTTGATACTGCGCTAATCCCACCAGTGTGAAAGGGAGTTTTTCCGGCGTGGTTGTATCGACCGTTAATCCGGCTTGTTCCAATGCAGGTTTGAGATATTGGATTTCCTCATCGTTCTGCGAAACCAACAGCACACGCGGCGGCCCGATCACGCGGCTAAAAGCCGAAAGTTGGTTGTTCTGGTAGAAGTTGTCGTTGCTGACTGGATCAACCTTCACCTGGAAATCTTTAAAGCCCGCGCCCGTCCCTTGAAGGGATAGGGTGTAATTGTTGCTTCCTGGCTTGAGATCCACATTTTGCTGCTGAATGATTTGGCCCGCTTGAAGGACTGTCACCCGCGCCGGTGTCGCCGCCTCGGAGTTGATCGTCAAGTTCAGGTCGAAGCGCTGCCCAGCGTTAATAGCCGTCGGCACATTAACACTTGTCACCTGCACTTCGGGTTTATCAGCCGCCACATATGGGACATAACTAATTTCGACGCCCGTTGCCGCCGCCAATTCAGCCGCCGACTCCGCGTTTCCAATCGTCGGTTGCCCATCGCTCAAAACAACGATTCGCCGCGCACTATCCGCTGGAAACATCCCCATCGCAAGTCGTATGGCTTGCTCCAGATTGGTGTTGCCCGTTGGCGGAGCTGATTCGATTCGTCCCACTTCGCGCGATGTGCTGACCGGACGTTCGACCAGTGCCTTGCCCCCAAACAAAACGATTCCTGCCCGGTCATCGGGACGCATTCCACTGATCGCCTGCCGCACATAGGCAAGTCCATCCGCCTGGGCTTGCTGTCCCATGCTATCGGAAACATCCAGCAGGAAAATAACTGTCAGCTTATCCGCCGCCTGGACGATCTGTGCGCCTGCCAAAGCTAATACCAGCAGCAGGGTAATGATTGTGCGTAAAATTAGGCTGCTGATGTCGCGTGCGCGGCGATATACCTGTCGCGGCCATCCCCAATAAAGGAGAACCGGTATACAAATCAGCAAAACCAGTGCTAACGGGGTTGTAAATGTCATACCCTTGTCCGGTAACTCATATACTCATGTGTATGTCCACAGTTCATCGTGCTACCCCCTGCACGGGCTGCCGGAAAAATGGTCTGAATACAGTACGGGCCTGCATACGCCTCTGGTAGACCAGCCACTCAATCATCAAGACCAGTAGTGCCAGCAGGGCTGCCCACGGCCAGAACTCTTGCTGTCCTACTTCATCACGGGTCGCTGCTTCAATCGTATTCCCACTCAACGAAATTGTCTGCTGCGGCGTGATATTACTTTCGACGGGAGCAAACAGGTTTACCGCAAACGGCGCAGATTGAATGCTATCCGCACCCTTCATAATGTCGATTTTATACAAACCCGGTTCCTGCGTATCGGCAAAGACCACTGTTTGCCGGTCAATCGCCAGATCTTTGGTGCCGCCATCCGGTAATGTTACGCGTATACCTGTTGCGTCCAACGGGGGGCGTATAGGTAGTGATGCGCCCACTTGTAATCCGTTTGGGACGGAAATAATACTGCTAGGCGTGAACCACTCCAACAGATTAGACATTAATATCGGCCACGTAATCTGTAAGGGTAAGTCCGAGTTATGAATATCGAACGTCAGGATAGCGATCTGCCTTCCATCTTGCTCGCCTGCTAGCAGCAGCGGCCCATTATCTGCCGTAATCAGTGAATCTGCCCAGTCAACGCCGGTCAGCGCCTTGAACTTCAATATATTGACATCTTTGAAATCCACAAAGGTTGTACGCGGATCATTATTGGTAACCTTAATCGCTCCACCCGGTTTGCTCTCGGCCCCGACGGTGAATAATGAGGTGCTGGTTGGAGGATTAATAATCAAGAGGTCGCCATCCGGCAGTTGACCATCGGCTGGCAGCCAACCATCAAGGATATACAAGTCATATTTGGTGGCTGGTAGTGGACGTTTGATGTCACCCTTAAATGCCTCAATCGAGGGCATACTTCGTAAAACTTGTTCGAGAAACAAATTGCTGGCAGTCATCAATAGCGCTCGTCGCGATCCGCTGCCAGTTGATACCGTCCAGGCCGTGTTATCTTCCGCCAGATAATCCGGCACTTTTGAGTCGCTCGGCGTAGTCAATCCAGCTTGCAGCAAGCTGAAGTTGGCGGGTAATTCAGTCGTCACGATCGGTAGATTACTTCTGGCCTTGACTGTATAACTTTTCGCACTGAATAAATTACCGTCTACCCGCAGATCAAAAATGACAGGGGTATCCTGCTGACCGTAATTGGTCACTTCTGCGAATAACTCCGGCGCTTGACCGGGCAAAGCACGGGTTGAAAGGGCAGTGATTGCTAAATTATCGCTGGATCGCCCGACCGGAATATACTCTACTTTACCTGGAATACCCGGTAAGCCGCTGGCGTCGCCCAACCCACCATCGCTAATCACCACCATATTGAAGTCGCTGACATTGATGGCATCAGCAGATGCTAATGTCAGCGCGCCCACCCAATCAGCCTGCGCTTCACTGGGCACAGCATTATTAATGGCTGCCCGTAATTGCGCCGCATCATGCGTCGCTGATGCAATGACTTCTGCGACGTTTGCTACCCGAATGATGGTCATTGTGTCATTTTGGCCCAGCGTATCGACGATGCTTAGCGCTTGCCTTTTCGCCTCATCAAAACGGGTTTCGCCGTTCGGCATATCGCTCGATTTCATACTAGCGGACGCATCCAGCAGCAGTTCAATCTGCCCGGTTGTTACAGCCGGAACGGTAATAAACGGTCGTGAAAGTGCCAGTACGATCAGCACCAAAATAATTAATTGCAGTAATAAGAGCAGGTTACGTCGCAGCCGCTGCCACGGGGTATTGGCCTCGCTGTCCCGTACAATTTGCTGCCATAAAAATGTACTGGAAACCACGACCTCGCGCCGTCGCAGGCGTAGCATATACAGCAGCACAATCGGTATGGCCAGGAGTCCGCCCAGTAGCGCAATCGGTGTCAGAAGTGCCATAGCTAAACGCTCAGTACCATTTTATTTGGCTTCCAATTTCAGTTCGTCACGCACTTTCATGAGGATTTTTCCAAGATGGTTTTCACCCATCCACTCGTTGCGATTGGTATCATAGACCGCGCCGTAAAATCGGTCATTCCAGTTGTTGCCTTCTATCAAATATGCAGAACCCGTTTCCAACAGTTTGGTTCTTAACTCCGGATAGCGGGTGAACTTCTGTCGCACCAACGTTTCCATAACCTCAAGACTCACATCAAACCAATCCGCACGGCGTTTGATTTTGCGCCCCATACGTTTCGCCTCGCTGGCAGTCCTGGCGTTCTTAACCGCCCGTCGTTCTGCAAAATCGAATGATTTCGCTGCTTGAAAAGCGTGTTCAATTGTCGGATATTCAGCGCCTTCGAATTCGACATCTGCTGCATAAAAGTTGGACAGGAAGTCGTGAGGACCTCTGAATGCGCTAATCTCGTTTTCGCTCATTTACCCTTAGCGTCCTTGCGTTTAATGCTTGTGTTCTCCGTTTTACTTCACCGCACCCAAACGTCGCAGATTTTGCAGGATAACCTTTTCCCATGCTTCGCTGGTTTCCACCGTCACGTAATGTACACCACGTTTCACACATTCGGCCTGAATACCGCCGCGCCATTCACTAAAACGCTTCAGATATAAATCGCGCATCCCGCCGTCAACCGATACTTCTTGCGCCCGCCCTGTTTCCACATCTACCAGTCGCAAATCCCCACCCAACGGCGGCACAATCTCATCCGGTGAAAGCACCTGTATCAGCCCGACTTCGTAGCCTTTACCCAGCAGGGCATTCACACCCTCTTGAAATCCATTTGGACTCATCAAATCGCTGACCACAAAGCACAACCCCGGTCGCCCCCCACGCACGGCGTAATTTTTCAACGCCACGTTCAAGTCAACCACGCCCTGTGTCTGTAAGCCACTCACGAAATTCAGCATTGCCAGCCCATAGCCACGTCCCCGAATAGGGCCATATTGCATGGGACGCCCTTCGCCAAGTGTGGATAATGTCAGCCGGTCGTTAGTCGCCAGTGAGATATACGCCAGACCTGCCGTCAGACGTTGAGCATAGAGAAATTTGTTGAGGTTCCGGTTGCCATCCTGAGGCCAGCCCATGCTGCCGGAGGTGTCAATCAGCAGATGAACTGCCAGATCTTCTTCGTCTTCCAGCAGTTTGATAAATGGGCGCTCTAACCGCGCATAAATATTCCAATCTAGCCGCCGCAAATCGTCCCCGCGTGCATAATCGCGGTAATCTGCGAACTCGATGCTTGTGCCGCGCTTGCTCGAGCGTCGTTCGCCCTTCATCGCGCCTGCGCGTACCCGCGTCGCGACCAGCATGAGTTGTTCGAGTTTGCGCCGTGTCTTTTCGTCAAACAGCTTTTTGTCAGCCATTAAAATGACCTCAACCCGTCAGTGACAAGCGATATACCATTTCACCTTCTTCAATTTCGCCCGTGTCTATAAACCCCAAATCGCTATACAGTTTTTGGGCGACGCTGTTATCCGGTACGAAGCTGATGAGAATCGCATTGTAACCCTTATGTGAGCGTAATCGTCCAATAAGGGCGGTCATAGCTGCTCGTCCGTAACCTTTTTTCTGATGACCTTCACCGATCATCACCCGCTCGATGAACCATACTTTTGCCAGTCCATAATCTTCGGTCTTGTACATGACAAACCCGACCATTTGCTCGTCATCATATACGGCCAATGGCACACACTCCGGTTCATATCTGGATTGTGCCAGCGAAAACACATTGGATGCCACGAATTGAACCTGGGTGGGTTCCACCCGCATCCGCACACATTCACGCCAATTGTCGCGTGTGATGTCTCGCAGTGTCACCGTCATCTTATTTCACAACCGCGTTTAACAAATCGGCGATGATATCATCGGTCGAAATACCTTCTGCCAACCCTTCAAAATTCAGCAGCAAACGGTGTCGGAGTGTCGCGGGTGCAACTGCCGCGATGTCCTCAAAGGACACGTTAAATCGACCTTCCAGCAGCGCATTAATCTTGCCGCCGACGATCAGCGCTTGCGCTCCACGTGGGCTTGCTCCGTAGCGTACAAACTGTTTGACTTTCTCGGGTGCGGTGGGGTCATCCGGATGCGTTGCCACGATCAGCCGCGCCACATACTCATTTACATGGCTGGCGACCGGCGTATTGAGTGCCAGCTTGCCCATGCTGATGATTTCTTTACCGTCGGCTACTTTTTTCGCGTGGGGAACATCGTTTCCGGTCGTACGTTCCAGCACCGTAACCAAATCTTGCTTGGTCGGATAGTTGACGTTCACTTTGAACATGAAACGGTCAAGCTGTGCTTCCGGCAGGGGATAAGTACCTTCCATTTCCAATGGATTTTGTGTCGCTAACACAAAGAATGGTGGTTCAAGATGATAGGTGCGGTTTGCCACAGTCACGGATTGCTCGGCCATCGCCTCTAACAGCGCCGATTGCGTTTTCGGTGTTGCACGGTTAATTTCATCTGCCAGCAGCAAGTTCGCGAACACTGGTCCTGATTGAAACTGCTTGACCTTACGCCCGTGTTCATCTTCTTCCAGAATGTCCGTTCCGGTAATGTCGGCGGGCATCAAGTCCGGTGTGAACTGGATACGTGCGAACTTCAAATCGAGCGCATCTGCCAATGACCGGATGAGAATCGTTTTGCCTAACCCCGGCACACCTTCCAGCAGCGCATGTCGCCCCGCCAGAATACAAATGATGACTCCGCGCACCACATCTTTCTGTCCAACGATTACCCGTCCAACTTCCGACTCAATCGCTTGTGCCAGTTTACTAAATTGCTCGATGTTAATATCGAGTACCGGAGCATCAGTCATCTTG
The DNA here is from genome assembly GCA_044226325.1 of Aggregatilineales bacterium. Taxonomy (GTDB): domain Bacteria; phylum Chloroflexota; class Anaerolineae; order Aggregatilineales; family Phototrophicaceae; genus CFX2. The sequence goes on along the minus strand of JBGAHG010000014.1, from coordinate 102,127 downwards.
ACTCCTCAACTTTAAGTGGTGAATGCACTGTATAGGTTAACGTTCCGCTAGGGCTTACTGGATGTATCACTTTGTCCCGGTTCCAGGGACGAGAAATAATCGCGCACCACATCCCGCATCCCTAACGGGATATAGTCGTTCTCTAACGCCTGGTTAGCCGCGTTGCTGTAATCGCTGAACACCTGATTATACGGGACGCTGGTATTGCCGGTCGGGTTATTGCTGAACTCGCCTTCCTGTACCGGTTGATTGGACGAATTCGGGTCAAGCTGTATCTGTTGTGTACCTTGTCCACCGATATGTTGTGGTGCGTAGACAGGATCGAATTGTCCTTGACCTTGCCCATCAGGGTTATTGTTCTGTGCAGGGGAATTATTGCCGCCCGGTTGGCTCTGACTGCTATTTTGGCCCGCATCCCCCTGTGCATCACCCGCGCCGCTCGATTGCCCACCCTGTCCCTGCTGTGACGGTTGCTGACCTTGAGCACTTTGGGCTCCTGGTCCTGCTTGCCCTTGCTGCTGCGATTGACTCCCCGGCTGACTACCCGGTTGTTGTCCTGATTGGCTCTGTTGACCCTGCTGGTTACCTTGCCCTGATTGTTGGCCGCTTTGTTGTCCCTGCCCCTGCTGCTGGCCCTGAGCTTGTTGCTGCCCCTGCTGTCCTTGCCCTTGTTGTTGCCCGTTTTGCTGTTGGCTTTGTTGGCCCTGAGCTTGTTGCTGTCCCTGCTGTTGGCCTTGTTGATTTTGCCCCTGTTGGTTCTGTTGCTGCTGTCCATTCTGATTTTGCTGCTGGCTTTGTTGATTCTGTTGTTGACCCTGTTGGCTTTGCTGGCTGACCTGATTAGCCGCTTGCTGCACGTCCTGTGCCGATTGGCTCATCTGCTGCGCCGAGTTTTGCTGGTTCTGGGCGTTTTGCGCGTCCTGTTGGAGCTGTGTCGAAGCCTGTTGCAGTGACTGTTGTGCTGCCGACTGATTACCTTGCTGCATTTGCTGTGCAGCCTGTTGTAAAGCTTGTGCGGCTTGTGGATTCGTTTGCTGGAGCTGGTTTGCTGCTTGTTGTAACGCCTGCGCTGCCGATTGCATTTGCGCGGCACTCATATTCGACATGTTCTGCTGAAGATTACTTAGCGCCTGCATCAACCCCTGCTGCCCAGTTTGCTGCTGGTTGTTGGTATTCTGGTTTGTCGCGCTGTTGAGGGTTTGATTGGCTGCATTCGCCGCTGATTGCGCTTCCTGCTGCTGTCGGCTCATCTTATCGGCCTGCGATTGCAATTGGGATTGCGCCGTCGAAAGTGTTGCCAGCGCTTCTTCCGGTTTGATGTCCGGTTCTTTCAGCGTATCGTTACTGGCTTGTAAGGCCTCCAATAACTGCTTACGTTCTTCCGGTGTCAACGAAGGATCAGCCGCCACATCACTCGTAATCTTTTGTAGTTCTTCGCGCGCATTTTGAAGTGCGGCTTGTTGAGCAGTATTCGCAGCAATCGCCCTGGCCTGTGGGTTGGGAAGCAGAGTCACCACCGCCAGTAGTATGACGAGGAACGCCACGATTCCCCATTCGCGTCCGCGCCAGATTAGCGGCAGATGCTGACTTGCCTGCACTGTTTGGGCTTGTTCCAGCGCATCATCAATTTGTAGATTGACTAACTCCTCGTTGGCACGAATGCGGCCTTCGATCAACTCCAATGCCGTTGAAATCCGTTCTTGCAGCCCAAATTGAACATCGAAACGGCGCGCTGCCGAAATTGCCGGACGCGGCCAAAGCCACACTGTCAGTAACATCCCAACCACGCCAATGCCGAGGAGCACCGCTGTGATGATGAGTATTTGTTGCGGGAGTAACAAGGGACGCAGCCGCGCGATAACCGCCAAGCCAATCCCGATGATTAAGCCCGGCATGAGGCATCGAGGCAGCCACATTGAAAGCTGCTGTACCCGCAGCCGCCGATCCCACCGCCGCACCATTTGGCCGAGCGTGCTGCTGCGATCCTGGTTAAGAACTTGTGTTGCCATTGTAGATGCCTTTGGTTACGGTGTTCTGTCAATTACACCGTCGGGCAATGATAGGTTCAAGCTTATTGCTCGATCTTGCGCGTCCGCTGGATTGAAAGCACGATCAGTATGGTTGAAACCACCAGATAAATTATAGTGAGAGTGATCCAGGGGGAAACACGCGGAATAGTCGTACCATCTCTCAACGTATCTGTCCAGAAGCCGATTCCACGCTGTTGGATGAGCAGTTGTTGAGTCGCCAGCGCCGTAGCAATCGGGTTCAGGCTGGTCAGAAAGTCGTTGATATAAATGAAAATCGCTTCAACGGTTGACGGCAAACCGCGCAGCGCATTACTCAAAAAGGTCAATAAAACCGCTAGCACCAGCGGGATACCAAATGTGGCAATCAGCGTCGTCGTATACGCCCGTACACTTGCCGCTAACGTTCGCGAGGCTGTCGCCGAGAAATAAATCCCAACTGTGCCTAATGCGACTGCGGTGACCGCCAATATCACCAGTGATAACACCAATTCAAGTTCGGTCACGCCGCCAAACAAAAATGCGATGCTTTGCAACGGAATAGCCGAAAGCAGCAGCAGCAGCACATAACCCAGTGCCGACTCCAACTTACCAATTACAAAAGATGGGCTAGGGAGCAGGGTCGTTTTCAGCAGATCATAAGTCAGTCGTTCCCGTTCACCGGTGATCGCACCCGCTGTAAATGCTGGCGCGATAAAAATAATGAGCATTAGCTCGATGCCCACGATGCCCATGAACAGAATACGTCCAACTTCGCCAGCCGAGGCCGAGCCATTGCGTTGGTTGATCGGTTCATAGATCAAATATAGCAGGGCCAAGAATGCGCTCATCAAACCGAGGTACACACTCAGCACGACGAACGCCCGTACACCGCGCATCCGCCCGCGCAGTTCCTTCAACATCACCGGATTAATACGGAACGCTTTCACATCCCGGCTCACGATGATGCCGCTCCACCCCGCTGCCACAATCGTCAGAATAGCAGGGGTAAAACCCATTAACACGACTGCTAGAACGTTGACGATCACCAGCACCCACACGCCCGCTAATGCCCATACTTCGCGAGCTAGTAACCCGACTGCGATCACCAGCATGAAACTGATATCCAGTTGCAGTAGCAGAATAACTTCTGCCGCTGCTGCATCATCACCAATTGCGACGCGTCCCAGAAGCACATTGTGCAGGGTAGGAAATAGATTTGGGAGTACTCGCAATCCACCGAGCAGCGCCAGTATGAACACCAATCCTGTCAGTACACCGTTGATGATGGCTCCCCAGCGCAAAATCAACCCGCCGCGTTCCAGACGCAGTTCGCGTGGGCTGAGTGCTTCTTCCGGCGAGTCAACTAACCGAACGGCGACGTCTTCTACCATTACTGCTCGTCCTTAAGTGCCTTACACCATCCCAATTTGCCCTTGTATGCTGGGAGGGCTGGGTGGCGGTGAATATCGACTTTTATAACCTATTTACAATAACGTTTAATGAAGTTCATTGGTTCCATCAACTAGGTCACGATACCCTTTGTCACACGCATGAACATGGCTTCGAGATCCTTGGTTTCTTCACTAAAGCCCATCACCGCGATACCTTCACTGGCAATCTTCTGGTTAAGGGCAGATACGCCATCATCATCGCCTGTAAAGTCGATGCGTACCCGTGACCGCCCGCCCTTTGGTTCAAGGATTTCGGTGTTCACCACGCCCGAAATACTGCCAACCAGTGTTTTGACCTTTTCGGCAGTTTCGTTGTCGCGTACAGTCACCATGATTTCGCGGTGCGGCATCAATTGTGCGCGCATCGCTTCCATGCTGCCTTGTGCCACCATCTTCCCACCTTCGATGATGCCGATGTGGGTACAAATCTCGCTGACGTCCGCCAGAATGTGCGAGGAGAAGAAAATTGTCTTACCCATTCGCGCCAGCTCGACCAGCAGTTCGCGGATCTCGATGCGCGCACGTGGATCAAGCCCTGATGCTGGCTCGTCGAGGATAAGTACAGCAGGATCATGCGCCAGGGTTCGCGCCAAAGATAAGCGCTGCTTCATACCGCGGCTCAGTTTATCCACCATATCATCACGGCGGTGAGCCAGATCAACCAGTTCTAACAAATCCTCAATCAGTTTCTTGCGGTTGGCTTCTGGAATGTCATAACATGCAGCGAAAAAGTCCAGATATTCCCAAACGCGCATATCGTCATAAACGCCGAATTCATCCGGCATGTATCCAATTGCCCGGCGCACAGCCCGGGGTTCTTCGGTCACCGAATGTCCCGCTACCCGTGCCTCACCGGAACTTGGACGTGTCAAGGTCGTCAACATACGCATTGTTGTGGTTTTGCCAGCGCCATTTGGTCCAACGAACCCGTAGATGGAACCCGCCGGTACTTCTAGTGACACACCATTCACGGCCTGAAACTTGCCGTAGCGCTTTATCAGGTCTTTCGTTTCGATGATGTAATCCATTAGGGCATCACTTTCTACTCAACACGTGACCAATAATTTGTTGATAACCGTTACCGCTTACTCAAACAACCCCATTTGCTCAATGCTCAAATCATTTATACGCGGATATCCGCCGATGGCATCAGCATTGATCCGAATTTGTACGGCATTTTCCGGCCCAATGAAGCGGGCAGGATTACTGACAATAATCTGGTTGCCGCTGCTCATTTGTTGGCTTTCCCATTCGGCGCTGTTCCAATTCCAAATCTGAAGCGTGACGTTGCGACTGCTGCTCTGGTTGCGATCCACATATACCCGCAGTTCATTGACTTGCTTGAGTACCGCGTCTGGCAGCGGTGTGAAGCGCAGCACGGCTTCATCCCCCGGCCCAAACGATATATCGAGCGGCCCGACATCCGCCAGTGAATTACGGCTCTGGGCGAACCATGTAAACTGGTCAGCCGTGATCACTGTCGCATTTTTGGGCGGCGTGGTCTGTACCTCAAGCTGGATAACCATCAATGTGCTGTCTAATGTCTTAATACTGCCACCATCAACTGTTGTGCCGATAGGGGCTTTGTCCGTCCATCCCACCAGATAAGCGTGGTTGCCGCGTCCTGTCAGTTGTTTATACGGTTCGTCAATCAACCCGGATAGGAATAATGTACGCCGGTAGAACTCTTGCTGTTCAATGCTGCCTTCTAATTTGCGATAGGCGTAAGCATTATTCAGGATGCTAAGCTGTCCGCCTAATATGTCCTCAATACTCTTCGACGTACCGCTGTAATAACTGTAGAGACGGCTGTTGAACGTGCCGTACTCACCTGACGTATAGGCCAACGGTGAAGCCGAAGGTAATCCTTCGCCCGGCAATGTGATCTCAAAGGGCACGACATCTCCCGGCGCAATCGGCTGATCAAAGCGGATACTTTGACCACGTACCAGCACCGCCGCATCCTTTAACGTCTGGTCACTGTCGTTACGAACGGAACCACGCATCGTTTGTTGACCGTTGTCACTGTCCGTAATCATGGTGACTTGACCACTGAGCGCTGGCTTAGCAACAGTTGTTTCCCCATCAAATCCGGCGATGAAACTGGCATCCACCGGGAAGTTCACGGCTTTGAAAATATCTGTTTGCTCAATATCAGTGCTAGAAATGATATTTCCGCCTAATAAGGTGGTTTGGCCGCCAGCACGGGGTATCGTGCGCAGGAAACTGTCGTCGCCGTTGCTCAAACTATAAGTAGTACGCCGTGGTGACAGCAGCCCGACGAGTTGCTGCACATTCGCCCGTTCCGCATCCGGCCACGATTGCACAAGGCTGATGCGGCTTAACGTCACTTCGCTACCACGCAGGTTAAAACCGAATGTCCACGCCAGTGCACTAAACACCACGATGAATATAGGTATTGTTATCCATGCGTATTCACGGCGGTTGATGCGATTCAAAACAATATAGTTCAGCGGGCCAATCAATGCGATGTACAGCGCCAAAAATCCGATCAGAGGCAAAATATCGGGCAGCAAATTTACACCCGGTAAGATATTGATCGCGCTTGAAATTTGATCCCAGTCCACAATACCGTTTGACCATCCCGGTTGCGGATTAACACTACTAGCCAGCGCCAACCACATGTCGCCCAGACCACCCCATCCGCGCAGAGGCACTGCACTTGGCGTTGCCGTCAGATAATCGACTGTACCCGCGCCTAGCGTCCGCCGGATAAGAAGGGGGGTGCCGTTTGAGTCGCTGGTCAAGACCCGTGCGCCTGCTTGGAGTGTACCGGTCGCCACGACGGATTGTTGTGTCAGTTGGTCGCCGCTGAAGCGCAGCCATGTTGCTAATCCGGTTAGATTATCGAGCGTTCGGCTGTTATCCGGTTTTATTGGCAGCAGGTCCATCAAACCGTTGGCGGTGCTTTGCCAATCGACGCCGCCCGTCACCAGCAAATGCCCGCCCTGTGCTACCCAGTCGGTGATGGCTTGCTTTTGTTCAGCGCTCAATGTGCCGCTATCCACATCACTGAAGACCAGGGTGTTCACGGCTTCTAGCGCGGCTTCGCGGTCAGGGATATTTTCAACGTGCCAGTTGGATTGAAAAGCGTTGTATCCGCCGTCATGTACGCTGCTCAGATCGAGCGCGCCGCTCGCTGATTGCGTGACGACTACATGAATTTGATCGCGCGCTTGAACGGATCGCAGTCGTGCTGGTTCAACTGCCGCCACAACACCGTCGTTCGTAATCATCTCGACGCGGATTTCAGTGGCAAAGCTTTCAGCGGTGATGTAGAGGAAAACGGATTTTTGTGCGCCGGTCGGCAGACTGATTGGGACACTGTAGGAGTCGCGAACGGAGCTAGCCGAAGTCTCAGGCCGGACAACCAAACGGCCATCTAGCCCCTCGCCATCATTGCTGACTTGGATGTGAACAGGTATCCAATCGTTTTCGCGGAACGTGCCATCAAAGCCCGCTTCGACACTCAGGCTGACGGATGCTGATGAGCTTTGCGCGTGTACGAACCCTGTTGCCAGAACAAATATAAACAATAAACTCGCGAACCGCTTGTACATGCCTTTATCCCAACATCATCTGACCTGATAATTATCCCCCGCGTACACCGACCTCGAAAAATATAGTATAACGCATCTTTCATAAGAGAAAGCGCCACACCCGTAGCTTAACACACGGATGTGGCGCTGTACAAATTAAAAGTTCCGCTGACCGAAGCGCTCGTGCCTTGCTACGGCTTTACAATCGGCACATTGGCACAATCTCCGATTGCTGTTACAAGGTCTTCTCTCACCCAAGTCTCATCTTTAAGCTGCCACCACGACTTACTATCCGCGCCCTTGGCCTGTCCGATAACACCTGTTTCATCACCTGCTGCCAACTGTCCAGCGGCATCGAAAGTGGTGCCCGGTCCGCTCCGTTTGTTGGCCGCCTTGGTCGATGTCACCGCGCATTCTCCCGGTTTGACACTCGGTACGGCAAACGCCCATAGGTTCTTGCCGTCGCAGCGTGCTTTAGGTCCACGCCCGGTAAGTGAAATGCCATATGTGCCTGCACGTTCACTTACTTTGAAATTGGTGATTTCGAGGTTGCCATCTACATAGACATTTGCGGCACCGTTAATCAACGTGAATAACACGTGATGCGGCTGTGTAAGATCGATCTTGGTCGTGCCAACTTCGAACTTACCATCTTGCGCTTCAGAGAAAACATCAAGAATGAATGGATAACTGTCACTGCCGAAACCCACTTCGAGATAGGTGGTTGCGACTTGTTGATTATTCAGATTGATGCTGCTCATCAACGTGCAGGACTCGAATTTGTCGGTATTGCCCACCGTAAATGTCAATTCACTCGCCATCACAATATTCTTGTGTGGCGACCGGCTCGCCAGTGGGGTAAACCAATTGCCCTGACCGGCAAAATAAGCGCGGTTCTCGTTGAAGATCTGGCTTGATCCTGACGGAATGACTCCCAATTGTTCCAACTCTGCGATGGCTTCCTTCGGTTTACCATCGAAGCTGGTGAGGCTCTCGGGCATGGCAGTGCTGCTGGTCGAGTTACTGACGACTGCTGTTTCGCCACCGGTGATGGTTGCTGACCAAACGCGCACATCATCAAACTCAACCTTCACATCCTTACCAAAGGCAGCCACTGTTAATCCGGTATTCCCTTTATTGAAGGTGTCGTCATTTGTTTCAGCCACTAAAACATCGTTGACGTACATAGCCAGATAGCTGCCTGCGCATACGGCTGTAATCTCATTTTCATCTTTGCCGGTGTTGATGGCCTTTGACTCGGCCCAATCGACCAGCGTCGTTCCGTCACCTTTAACTTTGGTGATCGTGTAATAGCCTTCGCCGCTAATTTGGAAGTAATAGCCATCGCCGTTATCTGAAATAGCTGCCCTGCACATCACACCGTATGCGTTATCTTTGGCTTCAGACAGTTGATTGGTTTTGACCTGTATCACGGTGTCCGTTTGAGCATCGTGATTCAAGCCCCATGTGGTTGCGTTCCCCTTTAGCGACATTTGGTATGCGCCCTCGGTGATCGAAAAATCTGTGGTTTCGTCATTGTAGATTTCCCAGTCCGTTTTCTTATCAAACGTAACCTCTTGCAGCAGTTTGTCAGCAGTGACCTCCGTCTTGCCATCCAAAAGGATCTTGTTCAGATCGGTTGGATCTCCGCTATCTTTAGCCAGTGCTTGGGAAAATAAGGCCATTGTCACCAACATCAATGCAGTGACTTTAATAAGCGCTTTCAAAATACCCTCTCTTACAAAGTAGGTAACTAAGACGGTCTAAACACGTATCCCACACCCGGTTGCGTATGGATATAACGTGGTGTATCCGGTGTTGGCTCCAATTTCTTGCGTAATCGGCTGACGTTAACCCACAAATATTGCGTTTCAGCCTGATACTCTGGCCCCCAAACTTTTTCCAACAGCTGCTTATGCGTCAAAACTTGCCCTTGATGTACTGCCAGCGTATGCAGCAAATCATACTCAATCCGTGTGAGTTCGAGCGGCTTGTTATTCAGAAACACCTCGCGTCGGGCGAAATCCACATATAAGTTCCCGAGATCAAGCGGTTCACGTGTACGGTCTGGAATCCGTCTGCGCTTGAAGATCACGTTGATCCGCGCTAACAATTCCTCGTCGCTAACCGGACTGGAGATGTAATCATCCGCCCCGATCATAAAGGCGCGCACTTTTTCGGGTTCGGATGCTTCATCCGCCAGCATGATGATCGGTACTTCTGTCCGCTTGCAGATGCGTTCGCAAATATCCAGGCCGTTCCCATCACGCAGATTCGTGTCAAGGAAAATCAGGTCAAGCCGCACTGAATTCAAATCACGGATTGCTTCTTCTGCCGAGCCGTAGTGAATAATCTCATAATCATCAACCAGCATTTCGTTCAGCCGTCCAACCAACTTGGATCGTCCTTCGATAATCATGATGGTTTGCATCGGACGTTCAGAAACGCGTCGCCCGCCACCGCTGCGTTCGTTCGGCTGCGGATCAACGTTGATCGTGCGGCGGGCCACAACCTCTTGTTGTTGGACGGGCGCAGGCATGATTTTGACTTCAACATTGGCCTGAATGGGGAATGCCATGATTACAGTTGTGCCGTTGGTAGCATCACTTTCTACGCGCATATCGCCGCCATGCCGCATGACGACTTCCCGCGCCAGATATAACCCTAATCCCACACCCTCTTCGGATGTGTTGTTAGTTGCTTGGAAGAATGGCTCGAACACACTGTTCAGTTGTTCCGGCGGGATACCAATTCCCTGGTCGTGAACGCTGAGTTGCACACTCTCGCCCACTGTCTCAAGTTTGATCTGAATAGCTGTTCCGCGCGGCGAAAAATGCACTGCGTTGTACAGGACATTTGTAATGGCTTGTTCAACCCGCAGTTCATCAATTGCGATCAGCGGTAGGTTTGATGGCGCTTCGACTTGTATCTGTCGTCGATATTCTGCGAATGAACGGCTGTCCAGAATACGCTGTACCACCTCATACACATCAACTTGCTCCGGGCTAAGCGACAATCCCGACGCCTGCAAATTGTAGGTCTCGAGAATGTTGTCCCACAGATGCCCCATGCTTTCCACGTTGTCTTCCAACTGCTTCAGGAAGTGTGCGCGTTCCCGGTGTGTGAAGCGGCTGTGTTGTTCATGCAGGGTGTGGATCAGTCCACGTACCTGTGCGTAGGGCACACGAATCCGCTCTGACATCATATCCAGCAGCAAACTTTGACCGGAGAAGGTTTGCTTGTAGCGCGCATTATCGCGGATCATGCCCGCCCATGTATTCAGTTCCGCTTCGCTGTCGCCGATTTGCATGAACTCCACATCAATATCGCGTGGCGGGTTCAATAAATTGATTTCAACAATCGGATAATCTTCGTGGAGCGCGGGATCAGTACTCAACAACCGTTCGACCGCCTCACGTAGATTTTTCAAGGTGGTCTGTGGATCTTCACTCTGCGCTGCAATCCGTTCCATCAAAATATCCGGCTGCTGTCCCAAAACTTCCGATGGATTCACCCCCGTTAGTTCGGTGAATTGTGGGTTGCAGAAGGTGACGCATCCGCTGGTATCCAGAAAGAATAAACCCTGCGATGTTCCTCTGATCAGTGTTTCTAGACGGCCGTTCTTCTGGGTAGTTTCTTGAATGAGGGTTGCCCGTTCCAGCGCCAGACCTGCGACATGTGCGATACCCGCCGCCAGATAAATACTGTCTTCGCTGCGGTATTGGCTGCTGTTGGTCACACTTGCTACGATACCGCCGATAAAGCGTGCCGAGTCCATTATGGGTACGATAATAATATCTTGACCATGAAGTGCTTTGAAGAATGGCGCTAATGGATCTTTTGGCCCCTGTTGGCTTTTGAGGATCGGTTGCATCCCCTGTGCGTCCAGGCTTCCAACAAGGTCTGCTAGCTGACCATTTTCCTCGAATTTGCGGAAGATAGGGATCAATTCCTCGTGCGACGCCTTAATCACGCTCTCCATGTTATTGGGATTACTGTCATACATCCAAACGAGAGAACGGGTGATATTAGGAATCGCGCCAATGAATTCGTGTAATCCTTCGGCGATTTCATTTTCATTGTGCAGGTTGTTAAACCGCTGCCAACCTTGCAATAAGTGTTGGCTGGATTCCGCACTGACGCGTTGATTATGGTAATGCTGTGCATTATTCAGCGCTACCGAAAATTGTGATGCGAACAGCTCGTATATCAACAGGTCATCTTGGCTCAATGGATTACGTGTCGTCCCAAACACACCTAACGCCCCAATTTTGTAATCTTGGAATGTCAGCGGCAGGATAATGGCTGACTGTGGCGCAGGGAAAACCGGTATCGGTACATAGTTAGGATCAGCCACAATATTCTGTAGGACTTGTACAATTCCGCTTTGGATCACGCGCCGGAAAGGATCATAGGCTGCCATGTGGATGGTCGCATGATAGAAGTTGTTGTTCGGGTTGCCACCTTCACGCCCTGCATACATTTGGAACGCATCCCCGTCTGCCAGCACAATTGCCATGCCGTATAACTTGAATGTGGCGCAGGCCTTTTCCAGCGTATCCTGGATCAATTCCATCGGTTCAACGGCGCTGTGCATCCGTCGCGCGAGGATGTTGATGGATTGCAGATTTTGGGTACGTTGTACCAAGGCTTGCGCCTGTCGCCGCTGCCGCATGACGAGCCGCAAACGCCGCTGCAATTCTTCTGCCGAAAGTTTTGCTGTCAGGATGTCGTCTGCACCGGCTTCCATCAACCCGGTCTGGTAAGAGGAATCAGTATTCTTGGACAGGACAAGGACAGGCAGCAGGGGAACCCGTCGCTTGATCTCTTTTATCATTCGGATGATGTCGTTAGAAACGATTTCATCCTCCAACAAGATCAGGTCAATTTGCTCATTGCGGAGCATTTCCATTGCCTGCCCCGGCTCACGTACAGTTTGCACATGATAGAATGTGCCGTCCAGTGCAGCCACCATCTTATTATCGGTGCCGCTCACAAATAATGTCTCTATGAGTTGGGATGCCATTCACTCACCCGTTTCTAGACTTTTAAACATATTTCACCTTAATTATAAACATAACCGATTATTCCACATACTAGACAATTGGATTTGTAAGTTTTCCCATATCACTAGCCGAGAGCTTTAATGCTTTGTAGATCATAAAACGATTTTTAATGGACTTGAGCCCTTTTATTGTTGTACTATTAGAAATGCATGACTGTCCTTATATGAGGTGGTTTAATCATGGCAGGCGAAACACGTAGATTTGATCATGATATCGCTGCCGAGATAACGGCGGATCCCGAAATCAAGCCCATTGATCTGGGGATGCCCCGTCCTTGGCGTATTGCTTTGCGCTTGATGGAATTTCAAATGCAAATGATATTTGATCTCAGCGGCACGATTATTATCGGTCGCGCCCATCCTGACACCGGTTTTTATCCTGATATTGATCTGGGTGGCTTTAAAGGCAATGAGATGGGTGTTTCCCGCGAACATCTTCAATTTAAGTTGGACGGTGACCGCATCACCGTTATCGATAACGGCAGCGCCAATGGTACGCAGTTGAACGGTGTTTGGATGAAACCACACGAAGCCTATCCCATCCGTCATGGCGACGAACTCACACTCGGCTTGATGAAGTTGCAGGTCGAACTGTTGACTAACCCCTTCTTTTAGCATCTATTTTTATCATTCGCTAACGCAATCGTTACTTAACTGAAACATCCTTGCGCTATAATAGACTACTTATTGTCATGTTATAACGTCAGCGTGTTTCTGTTTCTAATTGATTGCTTAGCCCGGCTACAATTGCAGCACGATACCGCTGACTTTGGTTCATATTTCGTTGGATGCAGGTTCAGACTTAAGGATGGTGTTGCTGTGGATTTTCTCAATCGCCGGAAGCAGGAAGAAAAAATCAAGAGTGAAGGGCGCCTTCCACCGGGGCAGTCTCTCACGCAGAAGTTCCCCGTTTTAACCTATGGCCCGAATCCGACTTTCGATCCTGCTACGTGGGATCTGCGCGTATTTGGTGAAGTTGAAAATGAAAAGCGTTGGTCCTGGGATGAATTCACCAAAATTCCGACCACCAAAGTCAAGGTCGATATTCACTGTGTTACCCGTTGGAGCAAGTTTGATACCAATTGGGAAGGCGTTCTCTTCCGTGACTTCGTAAATCTCTTTGGCATCAAACCAACTGCCAAATTCGTCATCGCCCATTGCGATTATGGCTATACCACCAACACCCCTTTGGAAGCCATGATGGAAGATAATGTGCTGTTGGCCTACAAATATGAAGATCAACCCTTTGAGCCGGATCATGGTGGCCCACTGCGTACTTTCGTACCCAAACTCTACTTCTGGAAAAGTGCCAAATTCTTGCGTGCTATTGAATTTAGCCCTGTTGACAAACCCGGTTTCTGGGAAGTCAACGGTTACTCCAACAGCGCTGACCCCTGGAAAGAAGAACGCTACAGCCGTCGCGGTTGGTTCTAATATCAACTCATTCGCAGGGCAGGGGATATTTATCTCCTTGCCCTGTTTATTCCCCCCTGTTTTCGCTAGCGCCGATAACTCCTTCACCATTTGCATTTTCGTAGTGAAGTTGACCCGAAATAGTGGAGAGGGAAATGTCACAAAATGAATGCTGCCTCAAAAGCAGCGGGAATATGTCACAAACTGCAACTTTTGTGTCATTTGTAAGATTTTTCTGCCAAACAAAACGCCGTTCACCGAACGACGTTCTAAAAGGTTTATGAAGCTTTGAACTCAGGCCGATTGCTGTGCCTATCAGTCTTGAGCGTCTGGCCCCCCCTCTGCCAGTTTTTCAGCCGTTTCGCGCGTCGCCATTTCGTCAATGAACATATCAATGTCGCCCACCATCACCGATGGTAAGTTGTAGCTGCTCACATTCACCCGATGGTCAGTCACCCGGTTTTGCGGGTAATTGTAGGTGCGGATTTTCTCGGATCGGTCACCTGTTCCGATTTGGCTGCGGCGTTCGCCTTCTTGTTCCAGCCGTTGCTTCTCCATTTCCAGGTCATACAAACGCGAGGCCAAAATCTGTTTCGCGCGGAGTCGGTTCTGGAGCTGGCTGCGTTCATCCTGCACTTCAACCACCAACCCGGATGGGATATGGACTACCCGTACCGCCGTCGAGTTCTTCTGGACGTGCTGACCGCCAGCACCGCTGGCACGGGTGAATTCTTCGTGAAGGTCTTCAGGGCGGATTTGGACATCCACTTCATCGACTTCCGCCAGCACCGCTACAGTCACCGTACTGGTATGGATACGTCCCTGTGCCTCGGTTTCGGGTACACGCTGTACACGGTGGACGCCGCTCTCGTACTTCAAACGGCTGTAAGCGCCTTTACCTTTGATCTCAAACGTAATTTGTTTGAAACCGCCTTTTTCCCCTTCGCTCTGGTCAATGACTTCACATTTCCAGCCCTGATTTTGGGCGTAATAGCCGTACATACGGAACAGATCTGCTACGAACAACCCCGCTTCATCGCCTCCAGCGCCCGCCCGTATTTCGACGATCACGTTTTTATCGTCACGCGGGTCTTTCGGTAACAACAGCATGACGAGCTTTTCCTTGAGCGCCTCGCTGCTGGCCGTCAGGCTGACGACTTCCTCTTTCGCCATCGCGCTCAGTTCAGGATCGCTTTCTTCATTCAGCATCTGTTTGGCTTCCGCCAACTGCTGAACCTGTTGCTTGTACACACGGTATAAATCGACCAGTTCTGACAGGCTCGAACGTTCTTTGGAATATTCAGCAATCTTGCTGTAATCCATCATGCCTTCAGGGTCACTCATGAGTCGTTCTAGTTCGTCATAACGCTGTTCAATACCAATGAGTTTCTCTAACATATGCCTTCATTTCCCTTACTGAGTGCGCCTACTGCCGACCCAATTGATGTTATAGGTTTATTGATAACCCTCAAAATTGTTTCTAATCGAGGGTTGGGGTTGGAGATGTCTGAGATATGGTCATTATTATACGTGGAGTATCATTCTGCGTGTAGGGCGTTAAAACGGAAGCTGTCCGAAATCTTGCCCAAGTATTGTGGCCCCGGCTGCGATGAGTGCTTGATTGCCGCTGGCTTCACTTTCAACTGTGTATATGGGGCGACCCTGTTGTGCGGCAAATCGGGCTGCGTACATTGCACCCCCATCGACTGCTGTTTCCACCACTATTATACCGTCGCTCAACCCGGTGATAATCCGGTTCCGCGCTACTAAACTGGCAGGATTCGTGGTGTTTCCCGGACTAATTTCACTTACCACAAACCCTTCAAGCATAATTTTCTCGGCCAGCCGTTTATGTTCGGCTGGATACATGTTCAAAACCCCGCAGCCCAGTACCGCTATTGTTCTGCCCTCGGGCTGAATAAGTGCCCCAAAATGCGCTGCGGAGTCGATTCCGAAGGCCAATCCACTGATAATCGTATAGTCCTGCTCGACCAGATATGTACTCAGGTTTTGGGCGAAGTTTCGTGCTGTAT
Organism: Aggregatilineales bacterium; assembly: GCA_044226325.1. Taxonomy (GTDB): domain Bacteria; phylum Chloroflexota; class Anaerolineae; order Aggregatilineales; family Phototrophicaceae; genus CFX2. The sequence continues at coordinate 86,596 of JBGAHG010000014.1, read as the reverse complement.
CACTCGGATTACGAGTACCGACAATCGCAATGCTTTTCCTGATGGTCATGTTCTGACCACGAATAAACAGGGTTGGCGGTGCGTCATCAAGCGGTTTCAGTTGTGCCGGATAATCATCGTCGAGCATCGTCAGAACACGCACCCCTGCACGCTGCCAATTTGTGAGTGCTTGTTCCACTTGTTTGAGGTTGATTGCCCGTATGCTCTGGGCGATTTTGGGACCGACTCCCTGAACCTGTTGTAACGTTTTGGCGTCTGCCCGTAATATGGCTGTGGTATCGCCTTCAAAGTGCCTAAGTAGGGCTTGCAGCGTTTTGTTGCCGATGCGTCCTGTCAGACTCAAGGCAATCCAGCCCACATCGTTCATTCGGTTTCGTAATATTCGATGATGGAAATCAAGATGCTGTTAATAAAGGTGTTGACTTGACGTAATAGGTGGCTCCAGTCAGAAACCGAGTTGCGCGGAGGTGTAATTTCTGACCAATTCAAAACTGAATTCACGACAAAATCACTAAAATAGAAAAACCCTCTAACCGCGTCGGGCAGCTTCAGATCTTCTTTACTCAATAATGCAGCATAATTTTTACCGATCGTAATCGCTGTGGAAAGTTGCTCATCGGGTGCGCCCGCTGCCAAATACCTTCGCAAATTCTCCATGGTGTGCATTCCTTCCTGACGCAAACTGTTGCGGGTCAACTCGGAGAGGTTTTCGTACCATCCCATTTGGTTGAGCGTACCGCCGCCCACTTGCATCCGCGTATGCCCCAATGCATTCTGGATGATGAGTTGCACTTCTAACGGTTCAACATCACCTGCGGACTCTGAATGACGCAGCACATCAGCCTTGCGGAAACGCCTATGTCCCCCCGGTGTTCTGCGCGAGGGTAGGTCGCCGTTATCCGCCCATATGCGAACGGTTGCAGGGTGTACACCGAGCAGTTCGGCTGCATGACGCAAACTAATCCATTCCGAATCATTCATATAACTGTCCACTGGTTTGCTGATTGTCCGTTATTACATAGTATAACATTTGTCAGCCAATGCTTTCAGGCTCAATTGCTAATGGAATCAAAAATCCCGGATATTCAGTATTATCCGGGATTTCGAGTTAGACCTATTGGTTCTGATTAGTTGGTGGCCGGTCGTGCTGATAGTGTAACCGGAACACTGATTTGCTGTCCGTCACGCAGTACCGTCAGGTTGATCTGTTGTCCCGGTTCGGTGTGATTAGCCAAGTAGGATACCAATCCACTCATATCGGTGATATTGATGCCGTCAATCGCGGTGATAATATCAGCTGAAGTTGGGACATTTTCGCCGTTAATTTCCGTTGCATGTGCAGCGCTCTTGATGCCTGCATTGGCAGCCGGACCACCTTGCTCGACGCGGCTCACGACTACACCACGCGTATTATTCGGGATCTTCAACGCTTCGATCAGCGCGAGGTCAAGGCTTGACGCCCCTTGAATACCCAGGTAGCTGTAATTGATGCTGCCTTTGTCGATCAAGATTTGGGAAACACGCCTGACCAAATTGCTGGGGATCGCAAAACCCACGCCTGAATTACTGCGTGTCTCACTCAAAATTTGCGAGTTGACGCCGATTACCTGACCCTCCAAATTCAACAATGGGCCACCGCTGTTACCGGGGTTAATGGCTGCGTCGGTTTGAATGACCGAACCCACTGAATATTTGGTTTGGCCGGAGATCGTGCGGTCAAGGGCGCTAATAATACCGGTCGTCAGTGTCCAACGTTGGCTAAACGGGCTGCCAATCGCCAGGGTCGTCTCACCGATGAACAGCTTATCCGAATCCCCAAATGTAATGGGTGACAGGCGCTCGGCGGGCAAATCAACTTTAATGACGGCTAAATCTGAGTCAGGATCAAGACCTACCACTGTTCCTTTGACGATAGTGCCGTCAAGGAAGTTGACTTCAATCTGGCTTGCGTCAGCCACAACATGGTCGTTGGTAACAATATTTCCATTTTTATCGATTACAAATCCGGTACCGCTCGCTCCAAATTGTGATCCATCCGATGATGTACCACTGACGTTAATGGATACGACCGACGGGCTTACCCGATTATAGATGTCAGAAAAATAGCGTTCGTTTTCAGTTGCGGGTAATGAAACTGGAATCGCAGTAGCCTGTTGTTGGGGCAAAAGATAGACGGAACTGGCAGAGGTACTCATGACGGTCGTGCCAATAACAAATCCGAATGCCACCAAAAATAGCGCGATCACAAGAAATAACGCGCGCTTTGGACGATTGCTGGACATTTTTACACTCCATAAGGGTAAGTCTAAGGCGTTGCAACACTTCTTATCAACATTACTAACTATAAAGTTCCTCTATGAGAAGTGGCTGAATTAAGAGTTAAGCCTTTATCAACGATAATGAGAGATATGAGATGCTTAAGTGGACAAAACTATTGCAATATCTATTTACCGGATGAGTTCCGCCAATGTTTTGCTTCGTGCATAATCCAATAGTTGATCAATACATTCCTGTAAATGAGTCTGCAATCCTAACAAACTGCGTGGTAGTTCGGTTTCATTTTGGGCATGTGCAATTGCATCAGCAATCTGGTTAGCGTAACGCAAGTAGAGTATTTCGTCGCCTGAAATCGTCTCGATACAAGCCGCGGCTCCCGCGCCGATGACACAGGCATAAGATGTGGCTTCGACCTGCTTCCACTGAAATAAATCGCCCTCGTTGACAAGTGTAGCAGTAATACCATCAACTAAACTGTCATCAAAGTAATCGCGCAGCCGAATTCGCGAGTCAAGTAAGGTAGATATCGTCACGAACTCGATGAGTTTTGGCAATGCACGGGCAGTCGTCACTTGTCCCAAAGCATAAGCAGTTTGCTCGGCGGAAAGCCATTGGCACCATTGTCCGTTAGATTGTGCAGCACTGAGCAGCATCGCATCGCAGCCTCTTAACAGACTTTTGTCCATGAATGGCTGAAATTCCATCAATGAACCTTGTGTTAAGGGTGTTGAAATTTCAGTAAACCACAAATGTGGCTGGAACAAACTAATCGGTCGGAACACTGTGCCCCCTAAGCATCATAAACCTATGTCTTGATTGTATGCTCAGAAGACCGCTGCAATTCTTAAGATCAACAAAAACAGGGAACCTATTGTTCCCTGTTCTAAAATGCTTAATGCTTCCCGCTATTTGCGGACTTGCAAGTTATCCGAGCGTGGGGCAGTTGTCAAACGGTGTGACTGTATCTGCACGTACCCAGCCTTTAATTTCACTACTGCTTTCGATGACCACATAAATGTAATACCACACGCGTCCGTCATCGACGCTGCGATCTTGCCGTAAGACGTCGGCTGATGCGCGCACTGGAAGGTTACCAATGAGTAGACCCTTTACACTGGCCTGGGCGCGTACATTTATACCAGCCGAAGTATTGTTAAATATGCGGCACAAGACAGGCGGGGTATTGGTGACGGTCGGTGTCAATGTAATAGTTGACGTCATGCTCGGCGTGTAAGTCGGTGTGACCGTTGGGGTATGTGTTGGCGTTGACGTTTCGGTTGGAGTAAGGGAGGCCGTTACCGTGAATGAGGGTGTGATCGTTGGCGACGGCGTATACGTCCAGGTTGGCGTATTGGTTGCAGTCGGTGTGAAGCTGGCGGTAGACGTCATGGTCGGCGGCGGTGTATCACTGGGCGGCGGCGTGACGCTGGGTGTGGGTGTTACGGTTGGTGTAGAAGTGGGCGGCGGAAACAGTACAGGCGACCAAATGCCGCGTGTAGCGAACAAAGTCACAAGCCCAAATATGATGATGCCACCGATGATACTTCCTAGCCGTAGTGAACTCCGTCGCCGCAAGGCTTTTAGGCCGTTCTCGGCACGTATAATTTCCGAGCGCCGACCTAAAACCCTAAATGGATCTTCGTGCAGGGCGGAAATCCATGCCTCTGCATCACCTACATGACCTTCTTCAATCGCAAACTCTGCCCGTTCGATATAACGAGCCAGTAAATCGCTGACGACATTTCGATAACGCTCGTCCTGTGCATAATCCCGCAGACCCGCCAACATAGAACGTGCCTGCGAAAGTTCATTATCAAAGTTTTGAGCGATCAATGCAGACGCCCGTTCAATGACCTGTTTAGCACGCTGCATATCGCTGGTGGTTGCGCGGGTTTCCAGGAGCTGTCCAGAAAGCGCACTATCACTGGGATCGAGTTTGGTTCCCAATTCCAGAAGAGTAAGGGCCTCGTTGGTAAGTGCTAACCGTTCATCGAGTCGGTTGCCGTTTTGGGCGCGGTTGAGTGCGGTTTGTGCTTGATCATTCAGCTGGGTCTTGATGCCATTCAAACGGTTGTTAGCGGTTTGCGTCAATTGGGAAAGCCGTTGGCTGTCCGGCAAAATTTGGCGCACACGCATGAGGATACTCAACACATTCTGAAGTTGAGCCACCTGTTCTTGCAGTGGACCATTTAACATGCTCAATTGTACCGATGCTTGATCGGTATCCTGCTGAAGATGGCGTAAAGTTTCGATGCGTTCTTCGGCCTGTGGATCATTGGGGACAACCCGCAGCGCACCCTCATATTTGCGGAGCGCTTCTGACCAGTTATCGGTTTTAATGAGGCGGTCGCCATCCATCAAGAGTTCGCGTGCCAGCGCCAAATCTTGAATATCGAGTAATGCTTGTTCGGCGTCTTTCCAGCTTAAAATGCCACTGCGTTCAGCCAGGTCGCGCGCTTCGCGGTAGAGTTTTTCGGCCTCATCGTAATTACCCGCGCGTACCAACGAGTTGGCACGGTTGTAAGCCACACGTGCATCAAACGGGATGCGGTGGTCAGGTACAACACCCCGAATAAGATTATCTTCAGCCTTTTGACGGTACTCCAAGGCGGTAGGATTACCGGGCTGGTGAGTCAGAATACGGTTTGCCAGGTCAACGGTTTGCTGATAATCCCCCGCGTAATAGGACTGTGTCAAGTCAGAAATCATCTCATCAACATCCATCGCGTTGTATCCACCATTACCGCGTCCCGGCATTCGCCGAGATGGCGTGGATGTATCCTGATAGATTTCTTCTTCCGGGGCAGGGTATCCGGATGATGTCGGATAGGAACGAGTTGATTCAATAGCTGCGGGTATAACGGGTGCTAGTGCTGTCGAGGGCGTTGCAGCCGGCCGTTGCACGCCGTACCGGGCATATAAATCGTTTACACGTTGGGCAGCTTGTTGGCTGCGGCCTGAAGCCTCTTGCAACAGACTAATGACATCCGCATCCTGGGGACTTAGTTCCAGTGCTTCGGCCAGAATATCAATTGCTTCATCAACATCATCATCATCGCCCGCGATTTCGATACGAATTCGGGCGCGCCGCACCAGACCACGAATGGTGGCTGCAGTCGGTGAAGTTGGACTGCTTAAACGGGCCAACTCCCCAAAAAGGGCTTGCGCTGCTGCTTCATATGGTGTGTTTTTTGCGTCAGTGAGGAGCGTTCGTGCAGTCCGTTCCAATTGGGTGACATCGCTGGATTCACCGGCTTGTGCAGCGTTTTTAATCTGCTGCCGAAGATCATCCAACCGTTGTTGTAAATTACTTCCCATGCATCCTTCTTCCTCTACACTCCTCATGAAAGTTACCCTATTTAAGAAGTAGGAGCAAGGGACATATTTTTAATATGTTTGATACGGCGGTATGTGATAAAATAGAGATTAGGGAGAATATGGGAGCGAATATGACTTTTCCTATACGGATTGTGCCACGTTATCGATTACTATTACGGTATGACATTCGCCCTGATGCGATGGATACCTATTATGAGTTCATCATGAACGAGTTCATCCCTGCGTTACAAAGCATGGGATTGTACATGGCGGGTGTCTGGCATACAGCCTATGGGGCATATCCGAACCGTCAGGTCGAATTCATTGGCGACAGTCGCGAAATATTCCGGGAAGTCTTGCAAAGCGAACGCTGGGAAATCCTTGAGAATAAATTGCAGACGTTCACATTACACTATGAACGCAAACTTGTCCGTTATCGGCAAGATCGTTTCCAGTTTTGATTACGCTAACTTCCACGCGAATTATGTTGCTTAGTTAGAAGGTCATCTTTATGGACCACTTAGTTTTGATTGTGGATGACGATCCACACACCCTGATGTTGTGGAGCGCCGTACTTAAGCCTTCCGCTGTTGACGTGATTCAAGCCAGCGATGGTGCCCAGGCTTTGACCATTCTTGAAAACCAAACACCCACTATTTTGCTGTTGGACATGCTAATGCCATATGTGAGTGGGCAGGATGTTCTCAACTTTGTCGCCAAGACACCCCGACTAGATAATATGTATGTGGTGGTGATTAGCGCTCATCGGCAGTCTGATACAAGCAAATTGGCGCGCGCAAATGCTGTTTTGCTCAAGCCAATTCGACCTATAGAAATCCGCGATTTACTTCAGCAGGCTCTTTCTCGTCCATTGTAGTGGTTCCGTTCGTCGCTATTTGTGAATATGGTCTGAATTTGACGTCAGTAAACGCTATACTGATGTTGATTATGGTTGTCGCTTGATTTAAATCATGTAGAATCAAATTTTATGATATGCATAATGGCTAGTGAGAAGTGTAATGGCTTTTGATTTTGAAGCGCTAGTTGGGCATCTGTATGTGGTCGGTGGGCGATCTTTGTCGACCCAGCCACCTGGGATGCTGGTTGAAGTCGCACCGAAGAAAGCCGCGCGTGGGCGCGAGTTGGATACCATTTTTGTGCTGGTCACCCCATCTGGGGATGTGACAGCTCCGGCAGCATTTTACGACCAGATGGCGAACCTTGCTGCTGAACGCTATTTCAATAGTTCAGGCAGCGTTACCGCTGGTTTACGCACCGTTTTCAATTCTCTAAATCAAGATTTGGTTGATCATAATGGTGAAGGTAAACGACACTACGAAGCCAATCTGGTTTGTTCGGTGCTTAAGGACAATGAACTGTATCTGGCGCGGGCCGGAGCAGGGGTAGCACTTTACCGTCACATGGGGGAAATGCAGCCGTTTCCCAGCGACTTTAGCAATGATGAAGCGCTTTATGGACCGCCCCTGGGTGTGCAGCCTGTTCCTGATATTAAGATGACCCGCTATGTGGTGATGCAGGGCAGCCGTTTGGTGATGTCCGATTCGCGCTTGGCCGATTTGGATATGGGACGCATGACGGCTGCACTCTGTACCAACGAGATTGCGGATGTGCTGGCCGGTTACAAAGAAATTGTTTCGGCGCAGATGACCTTGATGGCAATCGAATTTGTGCCACCGGAAATACCATCACCGGCTTCGGTGAAGGACGAACGTTCATCTTCGCGCGCACCGTCTGCTAGCACTGCGACACCGATTTCGACGCCTACTACACTTAACACCCAACCGAAAGTTGAAGAAGGTGCTGTACCCACACGCCGCGTGAATGGCGTACTGCTGGCACAGCTCAAGGTGGTTGTAGGTGCCATTTCATTGTTCTTTTCCCGGTTTTTGGGGAATATAAGCCGAATTCTTGATCGGATTTTTCCACCCCCCCCTGAAGGAAAACGCGGTTGGTTCCGAACATCAACGGCAGTCGCGATCAGCATCATCATTCCGATAGCGGTTGTGGTTTTAGTGGCGTGGTTCGGACTTTCCTCGACTGACCAGACCGAATTTGAAACCTGCGTGGGAGATGCCACCAAAACGGCTAATGTTGCCCGTAGTATCAATTCTACGGATCGCGTAGGTACATTGGCGGCGTGGGACGCGGTTGTCACGCAAGTAACCAAGTGCGATAAGATGCGCCCGAACGATCCGACCATGCTTGCATTGATCCGCGAGGCGCAAACGGTGAAAGATGGGCTTTTCCAAATTGATCGCCGTCATGCGGTGACATTGAAGTCATTTCAGAATGCGAACCTCACTCGCGCGGTATTGCAAGGTCAAGATTTATATGTGCTGGATATTCAAAATCAACTGGTACAGCGCATCGTTTTGAAAACCAATGATGACGGTACGATTGAGGCTGCTTCAAGTGAACCGATGACCGCTATGCGGCGTGGGGCAGTGATCGGGCAGTACCGCGTCTCTGACTTAATTGATATTGTATGGTCGGACGATACCGCCCAGATTACGGCGTTGGACAAAGAGGGTTTGCTGATCCAATGCTCTCCCCGTTTCCGGCAGGACTGCCAGGTTCAAAAATTGTACCAGAGCGAAAATTGGGTGAATCCTATTAAGATGCAGTTGTGGGAAGGCCGTCTATATCTGCTAGATCCCGGCGCAAACCAGATCTGGCGTTATGACAGCACTGGTGGAAGTTTCCAGAGTTCACCCATTGAATATTTTTCTGGTGATGTACGGCCTCAGATTCAAAATGCTGTCGGTTTTGGGATATATTCCAGCGGGACAACTGGCGGTTCTATTTTTATCTTAACGGCTGATGGCCTGACGACAAAATGGTTGGGCGGTAAACAGACCCCATTTGTTTATGCCGGTTTCCCTGATGGTCAGCAGCTTGCAGGGGCAGACTCATTCTACTTAAATCCCGACCCCATCGGGCAGGGCTTGTTCATCACCCAGCGTTCCAGCCGGACAATTTTTGAAACTTCACTTTCAGGGACATGGTTCGGCAGCTATCAGGTGTTTGAGGAAAATAACTTCGCGGGTTTGAACACGGTCGTGGCAGACGCGAACCTGCAAGTCATCTACGCGTTATCAGGAAACTCGGTTTTTGTCATCGACCAGAAGCGTCCGGCTCAGTAGGGTAAGCGTAGGCTACACATGCCATTGACTTGCGCTATAATGCCGGTAGTTTTGGCTTTGTAGAACGAGTAGCTTTATGCGTATTCCTGCATGGTTGTTCCTTATTGGTGTGGTATTTTTGATGGCGATTACAGCCATTTTGTCGCTCGTCGCGTTCAACGTTGCGCGTCAGGTAGCAATTGACCTCGGTAATAATACCGGTGGTGCTTCTTCGGGTATAAATGTAGCAGCCTTACCCACGCCGACACGGGTTCCGGTTCAATCGCTGACGACACCGATTGCGACGGTGAATGGAGCCAGTGCCGGAACGGTAGCCACAGCCGTTTCGACCTCAATAGCGCCAGTAGCTACTGCGACGCTAGACCTCGCACCTGAATGGACGGATACCAAGCGCATTAATCTGCTGTTGTTGGGTATTGACCAACGGAGTGCATTAAATGACCCCGGCCCATTCCGTACTGACACGATGATCATTGTGAGCATTGATCCGGTACGCAAAACGGCCGGTGTTTTGTCGATCCCGCGCGATCTGTGGGTGAGTATTCCCGGTTTCAAGCAGGAACGCATCAATAACGCCAATTTCCTTGGTGACGCTAATGGTTATCCCGGTGGTGGGCCAGCACTGGCCGCCGAGACGGTGCATCAGGTGTTCGGTATCCCCATCGACAAATATTTGCTTATCAATTTTGATGTGTTTACTAAAGTGGTCACGACTCTGGCGCCGGATGGCGTGCAGGTTTGTCCGAACGAGGCCATTCATGACCCGAATTATCCTGATGCGGGTAACGGGTTTATTACGGTAGACTTCCCTGCCGGATGCCAGGTTTTAGATGCTGAAAAACTGTTGCAATACGCGCGTACAAGGCACGGCGCGACCGACTTTGACCGCGCAGGACGTCAGCAGGAAGTCATGCGGGCGGTGCGTGAAAAGGTTCTAAGCGTAGGCGGAGTCACCCAATTCATCAGCCAAGCACCCAAGCTTTATAGCGATCTTACAGGTGGTTATAAAACCAACCTGTCATTGGATGAAATTTTACAGTTGGGTTCGTTGGTCACACAAATCCCAAAGGAAAACTTTCACTTCGGGGTGATGAGTTACCTCTATGTGGATCAGGCCAAGACCACGACTGGTGATGATGTGTTAATCTTGAAAACCAGTGCTGTGCGACCTTTGCTCCAACAGGTATTTAATCCGGAGGTGAGTACATCACTGTCTGATTTGCGATCCCGCGCGGAAGCCGAAAAGGCGTCGATCGTGGTGTTGAACAATACGGATCAGGCAGGGTTGGCAGGTAAGGTACGAGACTGGCTGGCAGGTAAACAGGTTACCGTGAACGAAGTCGGAAATACGCCTGCGTCGACCAACACTAACACTGTCATCCGTGTGTATACGGGTAAAGTTTGGACGGGTAAATATCTAGCGGCTTTACTGGGCTTATCAGAAGACCGGATTCAAGCGGGTGGCGATGGGCTAACGAGTAAGGATGTTTCGATCGTGGTGGGGCCGGATATTGAGCCGATATTAAGCAGCCCGTAAGAATCCAATTCTTGTAGATTATCTATCAAAACGTCGTTCGAAAGAACGGCATTTTTGTTTGGTTACGAAATGTCACACATGGCGCAAAAATTGCCATTTGCGCCATATTCCCGCTGAAATAGCAGGCAGATGTGAGGGAGGATGGCGCTGAATTAGCACAAGTCTGAATCGGGACGGTCGGCTGAGACCGCTGAGTGAAGCATTACGCTCCCGTATATCCGCCGCGTGAAAATTGCGATTGTCGATTCAGCGGATGCGAGGGAAGGATCTGCCAAGCGTGTAAATATGGAATGTATTTTTACCACAATGGCATAAAGAAAATCAAGGATGGACACAATTATTTGGAATCACCGAGTTTAATCATGCGGGATGAGTGAGGAAAGATATATCACCAAGTTGCGATGGCGTAACGATATTAACAATATTCTGGAAATGCGCGGGGGAGATATATCCTTTCACAAGAGCCTAATTACTTATTACAGATGAAAAATGCGTCACATATCATTCGACCACTTCTATATCTATCGTAGAACAAATGGGCTGCGATGTCCAGTTATAAGATGGTTTGAAGCCGTTTGAAAAGTCTAGAAGTTCGGACGACATATATGTCGTCCCTACAAAAGACAATGATTTGAGTGGAAATTTGACGTGTAGGGACGCGATATATCACGTCCGTTTACCAAAAACCACTTTTCAAACGGCTTCTTTGAAAGTATTGGAAAATGGCAAACAAAAAGGCGTATCCGAAGTGCGATACGCCTTTTGTTTAACTTAAAAGGAGTTGATTTAGCGGCGGCGACCGAACAACCGCAGCAGGAACAGGAAGAGGTTTACGAAGTCCAGATACAGAGTGAGTGCACCCATGATGCTGATCTTCATAAGCAGGCTGCCATCTTCATTGAAAGTAGGATCAGCCGCCCAGCGCTTGATCTTTTGTGTGTCATAAGCCGTGAGAACGGTGAAAATCAAAACACCAGCCATGCTGATGATCAGATCCAAGCCGGAACTCTTCAGGAAGATGTTGACGACCATCGCGATCACGAGGCCAATCAGCGCCATCATGAAATAGGTGCGATACTGCGATAGATCAAGCTCGGTGGTATAGCCGAGTACTGTCATTGCCGCGAACGTACCGGCGGCCGAGAAGAAGGCTAAGCTGATCGTACCGAGTGGATAGATCAAGAAAATGATCGACAGGGTAAGACCATTGAGCAGCGCGTAGGCTATAAACATGACTGCTGCAACAGTGGGCGAAAGCCGACGCAGTGCTAAACCCAGTGCCATCACCAACACGAATTCGCCAATGATTGCCCCGAACATGACGCCGGGGCTGTAAAGCATATTAGCCAGCGACGGTGTGCTGCTGACAGCAACCGCGACTACGCCAGAGATGACCAACCCGAGCGTCATCCACATGTAGACCATGCGCATTAAGGGACGAACTTCGACGCGCAGCGCGCCAAGCGGCCCCTGACTGCTATTATTTTCCGAACCAAAGAAGCCAGACATAACTGCCTCCATTGAGATTTCAAATACCAACAGAATAATGATACTCCGTTTTATGTAAAAACACCGTAATTTATTAGCGGTTACTCACCAGCCGAAAGTTCCCGTACCGCCCTTAAATGGACCAACGATGTCTTTGGTAATCCAGCCACCATAAAAATCTCCTTCTTGCGCCTGTACCTGCTCATCATTGACGTAACAGGCATCGACTTTAGAGGGGTAAAAGGCCAGATAATTCTTGATGGCTTCGTAACCGGCTGCTGGTTGGCGATAGCTCCATGCGGCATTTTCCGACGTACGACCGTCGAGGCGAATCGTCCAATAGCTGGCAGCGCCTTTGAATTCACAGAACGTACTACGGCTGGTGGATGAGAAATACTCCATGCGGATGTCGGCTGCGGGAATGTAATAAGCGGGCGGGTGACTGGTTTCCAGCACACGGATGGCGCGGTTAGTATTGGCAATGGTTTCGCCATTAAAGACAATGCGAATATGCTTGCTGGTGGGTTCGACGCGCGGCGGACGTGGATAATCCCAAACGGATTCTTGACCCAATAGTGGCTGCTGACGTTGAATGTTGGTTGCCATATGTTAAAAAGTTCTCCAAAGCTATAACAATAGATGGTGATTTGCTGTTCAGTTCAATATTTGGTCAGCGGCTGAGACACGCCTCCACTCTACCAAAGACGTTCAATTTGTTAGTCACATTACCCGATTCAGTATAGTATGAACCAGCTAGACCGATTCTTCCGCCAGTACAAAACTGCGCTGTGAGTTGTGCTGATCGAGTTCGAACAGTATGCTGTGATGCTTGAGCTTAATTGATGGCGACTGTGCGCCATCGGTAATGAGCTGATAGGCAGTCTCGACTATGGGATTACCCTGATTATCCGACTTGCGGGTGAGAGTTACTTGAAGGATGCCATGCTGACGGTGGCGAACGCGGAAACTGTATTCGTCCCACGCTTCGGGCAAGTAGGGCTTATAATGCGGAATACTTTCTCCGGGGATATTACTGGTTTCCAAGCGCAGTCCTGCAAAACCGTTGACTACGCTCATCCACGCACCAGCCATGTTGGCGATATGCACACCTGCCGTAACGTTGCCATGATGATCATCCAAATCCATACGGGCAGTTTCCATAAAGTAGTTATAGGCGCGTCCGCGATAGCCGATTTCGCTGGCGATAATCCCGAAGGTGCAGGTTGAGAGTGACGAGTCGTGGGTGGTTATCTGCTCGTAATAGTTGAAGTTGCGGCGTTTTTCCTCCAATGAAGCACGATCCGGCAGCAGATAAAGTGCCAGCACCACATCCGCCTGTTTACAGACCTGATGACGGTAGATCACCAGATAATGAAAGCGCTTAAGCAGCACGTCTTTACCATCGCGCTGTCCCCAATCCCAGCGCCACGCTGCGCGGTTGAAGAAGCCATCATCCTGTGCAAGTAAGCCGGTTTGTGTATCACGGGGGATGTACATGGCGTCGGCAGCGCGCGTCCATTCTAAAAGTTCATTTTCAGCCAGAGGCGGCTCCAGTTCACTGACGATTTTGTCGTATTCCTGCGGGTGGTTAGCTTTCAGCCAGCGGGCAACGTCACAGGCATAGCGCAAGTTCTCCTGCGCCATCATATTGGTGTAGCAGTTGTTGTCCACAATTGCGGTATATTCATCCGGTCCGGTGACACCGTGAATACAAAAGGCGTTGCCGCGCTCGGGAACATATTCGCCCAAATCCGCCCAAAGACGGGCTGTCTCAAAAACAATTTCCGCACCCTTGTCGACTAGGAATTGTGTGTCCTCCGAGGACGCAACGTAGCTCTTAATGGCGTAGGCAATATCGGCGTTAATGTGATATTGGGCTGTTCCTGCTGGGAAAAAAGCCGAGCATTCTTCACCGTTAATGGTGCGCCATGCGTAGGCCGCCCCCTGTTTATGAGCGAGCTTGCGGGCGCGTGTTCGGGCATGATCCAGAATGCCGTAGCGGTATTCCAACAGCTTGCGGCAGACGTCTGGTTCGACATATTGGAAAAATGGGGCGGCGAACATTTCCGTATCCCAGAAGTAATGCCCTTCATAGCCTTCGCCAGTCAAGCCTTTGGAACCAATATTGGTCGCGCCGTCCCGGCCAGCGGCTTGCAGCAGGTGGAACATGTTGAAGCGAATGCCCTGTTGCAGCAGCGCAACGTCACTGCTGCGGCCCTTGACGCTGACGTTAGCCTGTTCCCAGAAGTGCTTCATATAGGTGCGCTGTTCGTTTTCTAGCCCATCAAAGCCTAAATCGCGGACAGCGGCCAATTCGTTTTGGACATCTGTGACTAATGTATTTGAGGATGACTCGTTATTGATTGCGTAACTGTAGGCAAGATATTTATGCAGTGTAATCGGCGTGCCGCTTTCCGCCACAACATCATAAGTGACCGTGATCACGTTTTGCTTTTCGTTCTCTTTTTCACCTGCGTACGAGGGAATACTGGTAGGTGTTTTTTTCAGAGGCGAACCCGTTTCGAGAACGTTCGCCATCGCGCTGACCAGTAATAGCCCTGACTGTGTGGTTTCCTGTTTGAGAATGCCGCCTTCAGCCGAAATCACGGGATCTTCCACAGCGTGCAGCACACAGCCTTTGAGATGACTGCCGATGCGCGGGTCTTTCTCGGCACTGACGTTTTCGACGTTGCCATTAAGAATGGACGTCAATTGGATGCTTCCGTTGAAATACGGTATCAAACGGAACTCAATGGCGGCGATGTGGGAACGCTTAAAACTAACCAGCCGCTTGACCTGTAATTCCACTTTGAGGTTTTTAGTGGGAGAGGCCCAGATAAGGCTTCGTACTAGCAACCCTGTCTGCATATCGAGCGTGCGGGTATATGCTTCGAGTGTGCCAGAGTCTATCTGTAGTTTTTCTGACACAGTTCCGTCGCTCAGCTCGACAAGGATTGGTTTGCCATTGGGCACGTTGAGCATGGTCTGGCTGTTTTCGGCATAGCCATAGGCTGATTCCGGGTACTCCACTTTTTGACTTTCGTAGAAGCCGTTCAGATAAGTCCCGTCAACACTGACGACCTTTTTGACACCGGGTGTCGTGGATTGACTTTTTGTGTCGGGATCGTTGGGGTGCCGGATTTGCGCCAAGCCTTCCTCGAACGTGCCGCGCATTCCGATGTAGCCATTGCCGAGCGCAAAAATACTTTCACTCTGTGACCAATTTTCGTGGAACTCATCCCACGTCGAGAATTCTTCGATGATCTTCCAATCATCCGGTTTGTAATATGGGCTTTTAGGCGTTTGTTGAGTCATTCTGCCTCTTGGTCTTTCAAACCATGATGTTTAAATCAAGAAAAACGGATATTTTCATTGGGGATATTATACCCCGCCACTTATTGCGTGCATCGTGCCACATAAAAAGTGCATCTATCGTAAGGCATTCTCAGTAGCATCCCTTAAGAAATGCTTTTTACGGGCACTCCAACCTCATTTTTGCGTGGAATTCAAACAATTTCAAACTTTTTCCCGACAATGCCTCAGCCTGTTGATGGATGACAGTCAAACAGAGAGCGATGTAAAGTGTCAGTATCAGACGTTGTACAAATAAGGGGAAAACAAAATGTACGAGTTAGACCATATGTTGAACGGTAAAGGGAGCCGCAGCCATCTAGAAGAAATGGCTAAAGAAGCCAAGTTGGCCAAGTTAGCACGCGAAGCACAGGCCGACAAGCAAGAGCATACTCAAAAAACCGATGCAACACGCCGCACGATTTTCTCGACAGCCGTCTTGCTGCTAACCCGCTGGTCATGAGCGTGAAAACGTTCACCAACTAACCACGTCCGATGTTGAAGCAATTGACATCGGACGTTTTTATTTACAGCAGTTTTTCTTCTTCTCCCTCTGACAGTAACTCGGCTACCACTGTATTGAATTCGCGTTCTATACCCCGCGCCCATGCACTTGCATAGACGTCTGACTGTAACTTGGCCCCTAACTCGGCGCGAAGGATTTGAGCATCCTCATCAGTTAGTTGAAGCTGCGCGCGCTGTTTATGAACCGTCGCCAATATTTCGACGGCCTTTTCCGGTTGATCCTGTGCGGCGAACATTTCAGCGATGTACGCCAACGGATAGGTAGCGCGCCATTGGTAGCCCGCATCACCAAATACACGCAGGGCTTTGAGCAAATGACGCCGTGCCATGCGGAAGTTGCGACGGGCGAGGGCAATGCCAGCTTGCCGGGTGTGGTTGGCAGCGATGCCATATAAATGGCCGAAAGTCTCGGAGAAAATCAGTGCTTTATCGAACCACTGTGCGGCTTGTTCGTAGTCGTGCTGATCCGTTTTGATGCGCCCTAAAAGACTGTACGCCAGACCGATACCCCACCGGTTGCCGACCGCTTCGAGAATGGCTAAGCCTTCTTCAGCGTATTGCAGCGCGGCATTCAGATCACTATTGACGATGCTGGCCCAACCGAGACCCAGTAGAAAGTTACCTTCCCAACTGCGGTCGCCAATCGAACGGGCGATGCGTAAGCCTTCATCTGAGGCGCTTAAGGCGATATCAGGCTGATAGAGGAAACCTGCCAATTTTTGACGTCCGTACAATGCCGCGACTAGATCTTGAGGGCTGTCGTGCTGGCGCATGATGCGAATGGCTTCATCGCAGGTGTCGGCAGCCCGTTCGGCAAAGCCAATGTCATTGTAAAACCAGCCGAGCCGGGCCAGGACACGTCCACGAGCTAATTCAGTCACAACCGATGCAGGTAGTTTTTGAAGCGCGTTGATCGCCTCTTCCAATAGTTGAACGGCTTTTTGACCACGCGAGCGCACATCGCAGTAGAACCACAAACTGTGCAGGAACTTGGGCAGGGCGTTCCAATCCTGCTGATTGACGGCAAAATGCCACGCCGAGCGTACATTTTTGAAGTCGGGGTCGATCAAGGTCAGGGCTTCAAGCTGGCGGTTGCTGCTGATGTCTTGCCCACGTTGTGCCATGAAATCGATAAAGAAGGCGGCGTGGCGGGCTTGAATCTCCGGCTGTTCACCAGAGGCGGCTAATTTTTCGGCACTGAACTGACGCAGTAAATCGTGGATGTCGTGGCGACCATCCGGCGACACCTGGACGAGCGCTTGATTCGCCAGCTTACGGAGGTTACGCATATCGGCATCAGCGACAGCCTGCGCGGCTTCGACCGTGAATCCACCACGAAATACGGACAGACGCATCAACGCGCACTGCTCACCATCCGTTAAGCGTCCCCAGGTGAGGTCAAAGGTGGCACGGACGCTGCGGTGGCGTTCTGGTACGTCGCGCATTTCGGTTTCAAGAATGTCGATACCATGTTTAATCTCGGCGGCGATTTGTTGGAGCGATAATACATCCACCCAACCGGCGGCCAGCACCAACGCCAGCGGCATCCCTTCGGTCAGGCGGCAGATGCGCGCCAGATTGACGAGATCGTCGGCTTGTAGGGCGAAATCTGAGCGGACACGGTGAGCGCTTTGCATGAACAACTTCACAGCGTCGTATTCCAGAGCATCGGCTAAGGTCTGCCATTCAGGGAAATCGAGGCCGGACATGGCAAAGATCATCTCGCCGCTGAGGTTGAGCTTTTCGCGGGAGGTTATGAGCAGTTTGACATTGGGTGCGGCCTGGACAATATCCGCGACCAATGGCGCGCCATCCAAAAGATGCTCGAAATTATCCAGCACCAGCAGCATTGATCGCTCGCTCAAGAAGTCGATCATTTGTTGTTCGGGCAAGTGTTCGCCGTAGAAGCTGAAGCCGATATTTTCAGCGATGGTCGTCACAATGTCGCTGGCGGAGTTCAAGGAAGCCAGCGGCACAAAAATCACGCCATCGGTATAACGTCCGATTTGTAGACGCCCGGCTTCGAGCGCGAGGCGTGTTTTGCCCATGCCACCGGGAGCCAATACGGTGATGAGCCTCGTATCAACATCGTTGAGCAGGGCGTTTAGCTCGAACAGTTCACGTTCGCGTCCAACGAAGGGTGTCGACTGTGCAGGCAGGTTGTGTTTGCCTGTGGATGGACGGATCTGTATCTGGGGGGTGAACAAGCCCGATGCCTGTAGCCAGTCGACCGCTTCCTGGCGGTTGGTGACATTTAGCTTGCGGTAGATTTGGGAGTTGTACCAGCGGACCGTTTTCTCGGCGAGAAACAGTTTGTTGGCGATCTCTTGATTGGTGAGTCCATCCGCGAGATGAGCCAGGATTTCGCGCTCACGCTGAGTCAGTGGCTCAGATAAGCTGTCAATGCGACCTGATGGCTTATCAGCCATGCTGTTTCCTTTTTTGATCTCGCTGTGAAGGGACTGCCGGTAGCTTATTGATGATCGAACGTCGAATTGTTTTTGTATGAGGTTTCATTCCACTGCTTGGATTTACCCCCTCATTGTATCAAAGACTTTCTTGTGAAAAATCATGGAAGATGACTATAACTAAGTCGTTCACTCTTGTGTTGGTTGACCGATGAGGTTAGCTGCAACGATTTTTGATGACTTATATGAAAGTTAGCATACTTTTCAGGGTTTCACAAAGATTACCGGTTAATGCGCCGTTTTCAGAAATCGTATTATTCTGTGTAAAGCGCGTGTGGATCGAAAAGGATGGTGTTATGCGGCAGGTCGTTTATCTCCAAGATGGCGTGGGTGGCTATGTGGCGGAGGTACCCAGTTTGCCGGGATGCCGTGCGAAAGGCAAAGACCTCAGTAAAGTGATCGTTAACACACGTCATGAGATCTACGCTCATATCGCCAATCTCGAAGCGAATGGAGAACCGGTTCCTGAGGCAGCAGTCATCGACATCCCAAAAGCCGATGGCGTTTATAACGATAAACTGCTGCTGAGTGAAGATGTAATTCAAGCGATACGCGAGATTTTCCCAAACGAAGATTTGCAAACCGTGTTGGATGTCATGAGCGAATATGGCAAACAGCCGTTTGAAAAGGATACCGAGCGCTTGCAGGTGGCGTCCATCCGATTGAGTGAAGGCAATGTGGACAAGCTGTTGCAATTGGTCAGCGATGCCAAGCGGGATTATCGCGATGTGCTGTCGTGGTATGCTATGAAGTTCGGCAGCTATCCGTAAGCGAACAGTCCTCGCCTATTTGATCCGCCGGAACAGATAGACATCCGCCACGCGCCGAAATTTGAAGCCGCGCAGGTGTTTCATTACCCATTCACGGGTGAGTTCCGTTTGGGCTTTGGTCACAAAATAGGTATCCATATACATATCGGACAGCGTGTATTTACCCTCAACTTGATTGCCATACTCGATAAACTCAAAATCCTCATCGAGTGAGGCCATGGTGGCGTCACCATGACTGTCGTTGACGAGCAGCAGCCCGCCGATCTTCAAATAGTACTTGCAGTGCAGCGACACAAATCCGCTGAATAGGGAAACGAGCAGATCGAAACTCTGGGTGGGTTCATCGATGCTAATTTGATAATCTGCTGCGTGGAAGGTGACTGATGCCGGTTCAGTGTAATGCTTGCGCTTATCGACGAAGGCGTAATTAGCCGGATTGTCGAAGAACAGTTTGGCCTCAGGGTCATTATCCACATAAACGGTTTTGGGATAAACGAACGAAGGCGTGATGTGGACATAACTGCCGGGATAGAGCACACGCTGATCGCCATACTTTTGCTGAATTTGGCGAAACAAATTGAGCCGCTCGAATTTGCGGTCGATGTAGTAGTGATTGTAGAGTTTCGCGACGGGAACTTTTGCCAAGATTATTCACCACACTGACATAGAGAAAGCTCGATTATACACTGGCATTGAGGCGTGCGATGGTATCAAATGCCTCAAGCGTAGGCCGTTTTTGGCGTTGGCGTTCGACTGGATCAAATAAAGTCCACGCATCGCTATCGACCAACATCATGGCTTTCAATATCGGGAACAGTTGGTGGTCAACATAACGTTTGATTTCCGCTTCGTTGAGCGGAGCGACTGTTGGATAGGTAGGGTCGGTACTAATGGAAAGATGGAACAACACTCCTTGGATGATGAGCGCGGCATCTGAATGGTGCCCATACATGTCATCAATGCCGCTGACGATTTGCGGTAGTTTGCTGTTGTCTTGTATATCCTCACCATGAGCAGGGGCATAAATAAGGGCGTTTTCGGTGAGGGATTTCCATGCGGCGATGTGAGTCGCAAATTGGGTTCTCGTTGGGAATCCAATCGGGGCAAGGGCGGCACCGGTTATGGCTGCCGAGCGAAAAGCGTGGGTGTAATCGTGTTTGTTGCGCTCGGCGCGTTTGGCGACATCGTGGAACATGACCATCCATTCCATGATGATTTTATGATCACTGGACGCGGTTTGATATTCGGGAAGCAAGAACAGCGCGACTAAGACGCTGGTGACATGAATCAGTGTTTGTCCTTGGAGATAAGAAGCCATGTGTTTCCAACCGGGGACAAGCGTGTCGATTTTGTCCATTATTTTGGGTGTGTAAAAGTCATTTACGCGCTGCTTGAAGTCGTCCCAATTAGTAAGCGTAATGTTTTGATAGCTAGACGCTAATTGTCGCGTGAAGGCCATAAGTTCTGGAAGTTTGGCTTCCAATTGTGGTGAGGTCATTCATCATCCCCCTTAATGCTAACCAAAGTACATTTTCAAATTGACGCTGCTATACAATTGGTTTGACATAGCCGCCGATGCCGCGCTGCAAACCTGCCGCCTGTGCCAGTGGGTCGATATAGGGAAGCATGTTTTTACCGGGGCAAACGCTACCTGGATTGAATTCGTGATGGGTGGCGAGATGCGTGAGCGTGTAGGTTGTTGCCAGCCAATTAACGAGCTGCTGCATTTTTGCCCGTTGGATTTCGAGAGGTATATCGACCTCAAAGTTGCCCATGACACATACGCCAATCGTACCCGTATTATAGCCTGCGACCGATGAGCCGCGCACATGAATGTCGCGTCCTTCATAAACGATGCCGTTTTTATCAATAGCATAGTGATAACCCACATCTGCCCAATGGTTGGTGTCCATATGCAAATCCTGAACATCGCGCATGGTTTCGTTGGTGTCAAGCAAAATAGCGCTGTGGTGAATGGCGACTGTACTGTAAACATCTGCGAGATTATCAGGGTAGACATACCACGCCGGATTGGTCGGATCCGTGGTTGTGCCGAATTCATTGGCTGCTTCGTGATCAGGCCGCCTTGCGCCCCACTGGTCACGCGGGATGATGGCTAGGGTCGGTGTAGGCGTGGGCGGAATTTGCGTGGGTTCGATGACAACGATGATGGGCGCGGGACGGCGGTTAATCCACGCGATGATTGCACCACCAACTGCGGCAAGTGTGGTCATAATCAGCGTGAGCATCCGGCGGCGGGAAATAGGTCGTGACAAATGGAATATGATCTCAGAGACAGGGTTTGCCAGTAGCAAACCCCTACGAGCGATTGCTTTATTATTGGCTGAGACTGGACAATAGATCAACTGTTGCCTGGACGGTTTGGGCATTTTGATCTTCGCGGCTGATGGTCGCGGGGTTATCGCCGGGCTGCATACCATACCAACCGAATCCGCTGTGATCACCACCTTCTATAGCGACAAATGGCGTGTCGGCAGGGAGGAGTTTCGCGCCACCAAGGACACTGTCACGCTTGGCGACACCGTCACTGGTGCCGTAAATCGACACTGCTTTGATCGATGTTTTGGATAGATCAACGGCGGGATAAGATGCCCAGAAGGCCAGACCTTTCACTTTGGTGCTGGTGGAAATGTACTGCGCGGCCATTGAACCTCCGAGCGAATGTCCGGCGATACCCCAATATTGAATATTAGGATAGGCTTTGACGACTTCATCCGCTTTGTTGATGCCGAAAATTGCCAGATAAAGCGGCATAGGGGTGATGACTGTCAAATAGCCCTCGGCGGCGATAGCGTGCATTTGTGGTGCATAGGCACGCGCGTCAACTTTACCGCCGGGGTAGAAAATGAAACCGGTTGTCGGTTTGGCAGCAGCCGGTGTGAATACATACCAGCCGTTGGGTTGGCTGACCTCAACCTGAGCGTCTGATTGCAGAGCGGCAATCGCTTCCGGCATGGGCTGAAGTGCGTCATTGGCCCATGCGACGAATCCAACCACTAGTGCCAATATCACCACAAGGATAAAGGCGAGTATACGCTTCCAACTGAAATACTTGCGCATGTGTGAACTCTTTTACAATAGAAACGGTTAAGTGTTGTGCTTTATACCACAATCATGCATAGGAGTGGACACTTACTTAACATTTGTTCACTTTTTAGAGATAGCCATGTTCGCAGTACCAACGGTAGGTATCCTGCAAACTGGTGAGCATATCGATTTGTGGTTCGCTGAGTTCTGCCCACGCTTTACTGGCATCGAAGTGGATGTCATACGCGCCAAGTCGGGTTTGGTCGCCATTAATTGGTGTGTTGATGCCCACACTCCGTAACGAATCAATGATATTGGCTGCAATCGGCAGCACGAATGCAGGCGCAGAAATGGTAGGGCGGGCTACGCCGACCACGTCAGCAATCATGCCCATCCATTCACGCTGACTGTAATTCGCTGTGTTCAGCAGATAACGTTCACCGCTGCGTCCATGTTCAGCAGCCGCGATATGCATCCGTGCCACATCTCGTACATCAATCACGGCAATGCCGCCGGGAGGTACAGGCACAAGACGCCCCAGTTTCTTAATCTGTAAAATGTAACTGCCAGAGATCATATTGAGGTCACCGGGACCCATCACGACCACCGGATTAACGGTGACAACCTCTTGCCCCTCGCTGACTGCTTCCTGCACTACATGCTCGGCCAGTACTTTGCTGTAACCGTAAGGAAAATGATTTGGCGACAGATTGAATGGGACTCTCTCGTTACTGGGTTGCCCATCAGTTCTAAGGCCAACTGCGGCGGCACTGCTGGTGAAAACCACGCGTTTGACTCCCGCCTTACGGGCAGCTCTTAGGACGCGGCGTGTGCCTTCGACATTGGCCTCCATCATTTTAGAGTGGTCGGCACGCCAATAATCAGCAACCGCTGCAACATGGAACACCCAATCGCAATCTACACAGGCAGCCTCTAGGGCAGTTTCATCCAGAATGTCACCGGATGCCGATTCATATTCGAGTCCGGCGAGCGCATCTAGTTTGGATGAAGAACGGTGCAGTACACGGGCGGTATGTCCGTCTTCTCCCAATTTTCGGACGATGTGCGACCCCACAAATCCGGTTCCACCTGTAACCAGGGCTCTCACGATGTATGCTCCAGTGTATTTAAAGTTTGAGGCTGACGTCCAACAAGAGCTGCGGTGTGCTGTTGGCAATCGCGCTCAGGTTTTCGTGCATGTAGATCAGGCTGGCTGCGGGATTGACTTTTTTAGCAAGCTGCGGCGGCAGAGGGTTACCTTTACCTTCCACCATTATCAGAGGTGTATGATCGGGCAGGTTAGCAAGTGAACGGGCTTTTGCCAGCGCTACTTTTAGGTCACCGAGTTCATCCACAAGGCCGTTGGCTTTGGCTTGCGCCCCTGTCCAAACACGTCCACCAGCAATCGCATCCACTGATTCGTAGGACATGTGGCGGCTGGCGCTGACGAGTTCGACGAAATGCGAATATATATGTTCAATCGTTTGGCGCATACGGACGCGCTGGCTGTCGGTGAACGGAGCAAAATCACTCATCATGCCGGCATTTGCGCCGCGTGTAATTTCGGTACGGTGGGCGTGGAGCTTTTCGTAAAGGCCGTTGGTGACAGGTTTAGCGCTAATGACGCCGATTGAGCCGGTAATCGTTCCGGGCTGGGCGACGATCCATTGACTGGGCGTGGCGATGTAATAGCCACCGGAAGCGGCGACACCATCCATATAGGTGACCAGTGGCCGATCCTTGGCTAGTTCTGCCAGCGCCGAACGCATCGCTTCTCCAGCAATCACTGCGCCACCGCCACTGTTGATATAAAGGATAACCGCCGCTGCCTGCTCGTCTTTCATCACATGGCGCACCTGCTGCACCAGCGTGAGGTCACCTGCACGCTCACCACCGATAAACGGTATTGGAATATCAATTGGCGGTTTGCCGCTGTTACCGGTCATCATGGTGCCGCTGACATTGATGAGTGCTACGTATTTATCGCTGCGTTTCGTCCATTTTTTGAGCAGCTTCTTGTTGGCAGCCTGCCAATTGATGATATGTTCGGAGGCAAGACGTCGGTGCAACGCTTCCTCGGTTTCAACGGCATCGACATAATGCGCGGCAAGTGCTTCACTATCCAGATGTGGTGCGCCATCGATCATCGCTTTAACCGCATCAACCGACACCTTGCGTCCTTCAGCCATGCCGGACACGATGATCTCAAACTGTGAATCCAGCAGCCAATCGAGCTGCGCTTTGCCTTCCGGTGACATTTCGCTGCGGGTGAGCTGATCAAACGCACCTTTGAAGGGTGAAATCGCAATGCTGTCCAGCTTGACACCCACCCTGTCCAATGCATCTTTGAGGAAGGTGGCTTCCGAGCGTAAACCAACGGTTTCTACTTCGCCGGTCGGTTGCAAAACAATTTCGTCGGCTGCGCTGGCAATGTAATAAACGGCATTACTGTAAGACTGAGCATAACAAATCACCCGTTTACCTTTGCTGCGTAGGCGAATGATACAGTTTCGTAAGCTTTGCAAGTTAGCCAGCGGCATGGCGAAGCCGCGTATAGTGAGGACAACGCCTTTGGGACGCGGGTCGTCACCGATGCGTTCAAAAATGCGCTCCAGTTCGGTCAGGCTCAAGGGCGATGGACCGATGGCTCGCTTGAGTGCCCAATGTCGCGGTTCGGGAAGTGTGGGCATTTCTTGGGGTAACGAGAGCGTAACGTAGTCGATTTTGGCGCGTTTGCGAAGGCGGTTACGCAAGCTGAAAACACCGCGAACAATGGCTCTAATCGGGTTAAGGAGCACAAGAAACTTGAATATGCGTTTGCGTAGTTCCACGTGTATCACAACTTTGAAATCTAAAGGTCTTAATAGGCAGACCCATATTATGATTAAATTGACGGAGATAGCAATCTGATGTTGCGATT
Organism: Aggregatilineales bacterium; assembly: GCA_044226325.1. Taxonomy (GTDB): domain Bacteria; phylum Chloroflexota; class Anaerolineae; order Aggregatilineales; family Phototrophicaceae; genus CFX2. The sequence continues at coordinate 61,730 of JBGAHG010000014.1, read as the reverse complement.
ATATCGGCAAACGCGGATGCTGGCTGCTGGGTTCAACCGCACCAGAATATCATTGGCGCGTTGGAGAACTTCCATTGGTTAGACCATCTGTATATGGCAGCCTGTTCCATTATGCCCAAAAATTTTGGCATCTGTTAACTGCACCCTCAGATATGCTGCAAAACCCCGCCCAACGTCGGCAAGCTCAATTTTTGGCAGCGGTCATCACCCTATTAATGCCAGTTGTTCTGGCTACCAGCATATACCAGGACGTTTCTATACAGAATGGTGGCTTTGTCTTTAAGCCCGCTTTTACAATTAATATTGTTGCTTTGGTCATTGGGTTCATCGTATATGGGATAAGCCGTACCCGTTACTATCAAGTGGCTGCTTATATGACGGTCCTAACGGCGTCCGGAGCCATTTTCATAGCGATCTTCGCGGCTCGTGCGACCACTGTTCAAGCCCTGGGCTTTCTGGTACTGCCCATCCTGTTAAGTAGTATCCTGCTGTCCATTCGTCCCACAATCGTGGTTTTGCTGCTTCATATCGCTGCCTTACTCGTCATTGCTGGCATATACCCTGAATTCAATTGGGACGGAGTTCTATATCCAAGCATTCGATTGCAATTATTCGCGGGGATCTTTATTTTGCTGGGGATGTATTTCCGCAACCGCATTGAGCAGGAACAGAATGGCCTGATCCGGCAAAATGAGCAGAAGCTGCTTCAGACGAATGAAGAGTTAGAAAAACGGGTTATTGAGCGCACTCTTGCCTACCAGATTGCAACCGAAGAACTCATTGAATTATTGGCGGAACGTGAAAACTACGAACGCGAAATAGCGAATGAACGCAATCTATTGCGAACGGTAATTGATAACCTTCCTGATCATATTTTTGTTTTGGATCGTGACGGTAATTATATTTTAGTGAACAAAGCCTTATCGCTAACCATGGTACAGGGTGATGCCGGGGCACTTATAGGGAAAAATGTACTAGACCTGTCTCCGACTGATCAGGCTGCGCAATATTTCGCTGAAGAAAAAGCGATTATTGAAACCGGACAGCCGAAATTAAATATCGATCAAATGAGTTTGCCGTCATTCGGCCCTCTGCGGTATTTCTTAACCAGTAAAATTCCTCTGCGTGATCCAAATGATCAAATTGTCGGTCTGGTGGGCATTGCCCATGATGTAACCGTCCGCAAAGAAAACGAGAAGCGACTTCAGGACTCCTATGCAGAGATGGAAACGCGTGTTGCCGAACGCACAGCCGAACTTTCAATGACTAATACGCTCCTGCGTGAGCAAATTGCCGACCGCGAAAAGGCCGAAACCCAGTTACGTTATCAAGCCAGCCTCCTCGAAAATGTTTCGGATGCCATCATATCAGTCGATGACCAGCTTAAGGTTCGCAGTTGGAATAAAGCCGCCGAGGCGATGTACGGTTGGCTAGAAACCGATGTGGTAGGATGCAACGTGTTTAGCAAGACTGGCGCGAATTTGTCCATTGACATGATCGATCACCTAATGCGGCAGACGCGAACCACAGGGAGTTGGAGGGGCGAGACCGACGACAAACGGCGTGACGGAACCAAACTCCAGGTGATGGCATCGCTCTCCTTGTTGAAGGATGCGCGTGGTGAAGTACAAGGGATGGTACTCGTTAACCGTGATGTGACCGAGCGTAAGAAAGTCGAAGCTGCTGAACATGAACAACGCTTATTAGCCGAAGCCTTGCGTGACACCTCGGCTGCAATAAGTAGTACTTTGAAGCTGAACGAGATTTTAGAGTCGATTCTCGTTTATGTCGAACGCGTTTTGCCTTATGACTCGGCATCGATCATGTTGTTGGATGGTGACGTAGCACGCGTTGAGCATGGTCGCGGTTTTGTTGAGCGCGGCATTGCTATGGACTCGGTGCTGACTCTGCGTCTTTTAATTGAGAAGCACGCCAACTTATCCCATATGTTTAAGACCGGAACGGCCTTCATTATTTCAGATACATCCACCTATCCCGAATGGCGACAGGGTCCTGAAACCGATTGGATCAAATCGAACCTCGGTGCGCCGATTCGTGTTGAGGGTAAGGTGATTGGCTTTGTTAATCTTGATAGCTCGACGGTTAATCACTTCAATCAAGCAGACGCTGCTAAATTGCAAGCCTTTGCCGACCAGGCCGGTATTGCTATCCATAATGCCAATTTGTTTTCCGCTATTACACGCCATGCTTCGGATTTGGAAACGCGAGTCGCCACCCGAACAGCTGAATTAGTAAACGAACGGGCGCAGCTTCAGGCCATCATGGATGCCATGACCGAAGGTGTATTCGGTGTGCTGTTTGGCGAAAGACCCACTCGTTATGCTAACCGTTCTTTCCAGCAATTGACGGGTTATGAGGCCGATGAATGGGCCTTCGATCTGTTAAAACCGCAATCTAATGATGATCCTTCAGATTTCACCCGTGATCTGGATGAGCTTTATGATTCATTAACTTCTGGCACCGTGTGGGAAGGACGTGGCCCGGTTCGCCGCAAAGATGGTCGTGCGTTCGCTGCTCACCTGATATTGACGCGCATTGATAGTGAGGACGGCAGCCCTGTTGGGATTGTCACCATCTTGCGTGACATTAGCCAGGAACGCGCGCTTGAGCAGCAGAAATCCTTGTTTGTGGCTAATGCGTCGCACGAACTGCGAACGCCGATCACGAATATGATGACCCGCTTGTATCTGATCCGAAAACAGCCCGAGGCATTGGAAACCCATCTCCAGGTATTAGATGAAGTAGCGCGCCGGATGCGAACTTTGGTTGAGGATTTGCTCGACCATTCGCGCTTCGAACGTGGTGTTATCCCACTCGAACCTAAACTGCTGGATGTGCGTCTCCTCGTCCGCCAGGTTGTCAATTTGCAGATTCCGGAGGCTGAAAAGAAACACATTGAGTTGGTTGAAAAGCAGCCCGAATCAGACCTGATGAGTATGGTTGACCCTGAACGCATGATACAGGTGATCACCAATTTGATTATGAATGCCATCCATTACACACCTGAAGGTGGGCAAGTGCGGGTGGTGGTGGATACCGTAGTTTCGACCGATGGCACGGAGCGCATTCGCATCAGCGTGCAAGATACCGGCATTGGAATTCCGGCAGCACTGCTGCCTAACCTGTTCAAACCATTTTTCCGTGTGAGCGAAAAAACAAAAGGGACGGGTTTAGGCTTAAGCATTGCGCGTGATATTGTTCGTGCCCATGACGGGGATATTGTGGTAGAGAGCATATCCGGTGCAGGCAGCCGCTTCACAGTTGATATTCCGGCAGCAATTAAGGCTTCTGCCTGAGCTGATCGGCAAGTAAGATTGCCAGTGTTACTCCCTATTTACTAAACCTGCGAGAAATTCATGGACGCAAACAGCCCGCGCCCCGAAGTCGATCCATTGGAAAACTCTACTTTACATACGTTACTGGTGACTACGAATCGATTGCAGGCTGTTCCGGCCTCTATTGTCGCGCTCATCATTACCTTCAACGCGCTGTTGGTGGCAATTTTTTGGCTGCCATTTGGACTTGCAGGTGCAGCGGTTTGGGCGGTCTACTCGGCAGCCATTGGCTTGAACTGGTTTCTACTGCTGAACTTAAGGCGCACAGGCCGCAGCTTTGGCCCGGATCGCCCCACAGCCATTGCGCTGGCAATTTTATGTTCGGCGCTGCTGATATTTTTAGCTGTGTTCAGTTCATTGTGGTGGTTTGCTATCCTGCTTTTGTTGGTGATTACAGCGATTGTCTTTTATTCGACTTGGATTGAACCGTTCCGTCTTGGTGTGACACACCAGCGCTATCAAACGGCAAAATGGTATGCCGATGCCCCCCCGCTGCGCTTGCTGCAGGTGGGTGACATCCACGTGGAACGGATTGGCCCGCGCGAACGCCATCTAAACGAAATGATTGCCGAACTCAAACCGGATGTCATCGTTTTTACGGGTGATTTCGTCAATCTGTCGAACACTGACGATCCGCGCTCAGAAGGTGACATCCGCGCACTTATCAGCCAATGGGAATCGCCCTTAGGCGTGTATTGCATATCCGGTACGCCGCTGGTCGAGCCGTTGGAACGGGTACAGGCCTTCGTTCGAGGTCTGGATAATGTTAAGCTGCTGCCCAACGAATGGGTCAGTGTTAGTACCCCCGGTGGCGCGTTGAATATTCTGGGGTTAGTGGTTACACACAACATGAAACGCGACCGTGATATGCTGGCGAAAATGATGCAGTATGCACCCGAGCATGGCCTTAATGTGTTACTGATGCACCCGCCGGATATCGCGCCGGAAGCCAATGAACTCGGCATTGATTTGTATCTGTGCGGGCACACACACGGTGGGCAAATCCGCTTTCCGGTGATAGGTGCTGTGTTTTCGAGCAGTCACCTCGGTAAGAAATTCATTATGGGGCGTTATGAACTCGGCAACACCACCCTTTATACCGCGCGTGGGGTAGGTCTGGAAGGCTTGGGCGCACCCCGCGCCCGTTTCCTGTGTCCGCCGGAGATTGTCCTGTGGGAGATTACCGGCACATATACTTAGCAGCCTGAACGCCTGATATTACCGGTCAAAATAAGACAGTTGCAGAAATCGCAGGCCAGCTAATATTTGATTGATTCGCTGTTCGCTGAGTGTTCCGATATATTCGCCTAACTGCATTTTATTGATGGTCGATATTTTCGATACTTCCACTACGCTTTGCCTGGGCAAATTGGCTTCACCTACTTCAAGCAGTACATTACCCTGTGTACCGGTGCGCTTGATATTAGTTGTCAATCCGCAGGCAACGACGGTATTGATGCGGCTGTAGTTAAAAATATTATCTTGAATGATAACGTGCGGATGCGGAATAGCCGCGTCCGACCCGCTGCCCGTTTCTAGCTTTACCCAATAGATGTCACCTTGATTGATGACCAAAGGACTTTCACTGGTTGGTGATACAGTCTTTGCGCCAAGGTTGGTCTTATTCGTGTGATCGAGCAGCACTTGCCGATGGTTGTCGCTGATGAAATGCTCAATTGCCATCTCGAATAATTCAGTTTGCGAGATGTTCAGTTGTTTGGCGAGTATTTCAGCTTGATCGAACAGAGTCTTTGAAATCGAAACGGGTGTTTTGATAGTCCCAACCATATGGCTAGTCCTCGACTATTTCCCGCCGTCAATCGCGATGGTTTGCCCCGTAATCCAACCTGCATAATCTGAGGCGAAGAATAACACGCCGTAAGCAATATCTTCCGGAGTGCCGAGCTTCTTGAGTGCGATGCCGTTTACCAGGTCTTGCTGACCTTTTTCGCCATAGGATTCCCATTGGCGTTCAGTGTTGGCATTCGAGCGGACGAATCCGGGCGCAATGCAATTGACCGTGATTCCCCATTCGCCGAGTTCATGTCCGAGCTGCCGTGTCAGACTGATGAGCGCGGCTTTTGAAGCAGCATAGGCCTGTATTCCGGTTAAGCTGATAGTTAAGCCTGCGCCGCTGGAAATGTTGACGATGCGGCCTGACTTGGCAGCTTTCATACCCGGTGCCACAGCCTGCGACAAATAAAACGCCCCACTAACATTGACCGCAAAAATCGCATTCCACTGTTCTGGTGTGACGGTTTCCAATGGCCTGCCGACTTGCCCCAACACGCCCCCCGCATTATTCACCAGAATATCAACCTGTCCGCTAGAACGTTCGATTTCCGCTACCAGTGCCTTGACGGCATCCGGCTTGGTGATGTCCACCACCCGCGCTTCGGAGCGACCGCCGAGTTCCTCACACAGTTGATCCGTTTCTTCAAGTTCTTCGGCGACAACATCTACAATCCAAACATGTGCGCCACGCTCGGCCAGCGCCATGCTGATCGCACGTCCGAATCCGTGTGCTGCGCCCGTCACAATCGCGGTTTTACCTGTAAAGTCGAAGTTCATGGTAAGAGTTGCTCACTTGTAGAAAATAGGACAGACCTATGTCTGCCCTCTATCTTAAAACGTGCTGTATGAAAACCGCAACTACAGCAACTACAATGCGGTATTGCCGCAGGAATTTCATTCGAAAACCCAATTAGGATGCAAGTATGATCACCTGTCAAATACCTTGAACTAGACAACCTCTATTTGTTTCGTTTACTGCGGTACACCCTAATCTCGCAATAACTGTCGACTTATGCTTACACTAAAATCGGTTAAAATAATTAGAGTTAAATATTTGTGTTAGGTCATAGGATTAAATACTGGTACTCCAATAGGTAACTACCGTTAGAAGTAACCTGCTAAATAGAAGATTTCCTCTTTCAAAATCCTTGACACTCGTGATCTTTCCAACTACGATTCCAATAGACGTTGCAATACCCACTGTGTAAGCCACACGATCACCGGGAACAACAGTGCTGCCGCAACCGCACGTGCTGTTTCCGGTTTCCAAGGCCAGGTCGAAATGCGGTCAAGGGCGGCATGTTCCAATTCTAGGCTTGCCATCGTCTTGTTGAGGTTATCCATATTGTCCATTTCGAAGGCATTCACCCTGCGGTGCAGTTCAGCAATGGCAATCCGCTGCAGTTCCCCGTTTTCGCCCAACTGTTTGTCCTTTTCGTCCACGAGCAGACGGCGAGCACCACCGAGCGGCAGGGCAAAAGTCAAAAGCGACAGACCCGTGAAAAATACCAAACCCGCCACACCAATGTTAAATAGCAGCGGGGCAAAGAGATACCAGACATAGATCATGAAGGCGATACCCACTGCGGTTCGTGCGCTGAGTGTGGAAAAGGCATAGAGTGGACGCAGTTTATATAGATCAATTCCCGAACAGGAGTTGTAGATTTGCCGGACAATTCGCAGTTGATGCAGGGTGTGATAGACCAGTACACCCACGATTGCCCAAACGAACAGGGACAGGCCATGATTGAAGTGAATTGAAAGCGGTGTATCGGTAAAGTGCAGTTCATGTATTTTGATCGGGTAGGGTATCCACTCTAGTACCGAGATACCGTTCAGAGCCCCAACCAACGCAGATAAGATTACGGGGCGGGCGGGTAGTGTTGTGAGCCGGTAAAGCATCACATTGTACTCAACGTCATCAATTGACATCATTGGGCGAAAGCGCGCCAAGGCCTGTGCAGCGACCTTATCTAGGTGATGCATCAGTGCTAGAGCATACGCAATCGTGCCGATGTAGGCCAGCGGAAAAGCATATACCGAAACACTACCATTCCATTGGCTTAAGAGCTGAATACCCGCCAGAATCGCTACAAACGCGGCATAAAACAAACTAACAGAAATGTGCAGGCTGTCAACCCAATCGGTAAAACGATCAAACCAACTGGGTGTGTAAGGATAGATGGGGTTTGCAGCAGTTGTTGGCTGCGCGGCGCTGATTTCGGTCATCTTTTTCATCCATAAATCTATTGGGTGAATCTTAGCGTAATCAGAAATTTCGGTTATCCATCTGGTAAGATAATTTTATTGAGGGATTAGCCTATGCCAAGATTAGGACAATGCCGGAAATAATCAGCCATAACGACCACAAAATGTAACTGATTGCGTTAATCATTCCAGCCGGTTTCCATCCGGCGGGTTCTAAAAGTCCGGCCATGATGCCCACCGCTGCAATGATTCCGAAGATACCTAGTAACGGGCTGAAGACAGACGAGGAGAGCATCATCACGCTAATTGTGATCGTCCATGTGCCAGTGAACAGATAGCCAAGATGTTCACCTACCGCTACACCGATATACTGATGGAAAGCGTGGAAAACAACGCCTACTGCATCGCGTACTGCTGGTGTCGCAGACGCATCGTTGTACTGAGCAGCCAATGTAGGGACGAGGAACGTCCAGCGAAAAAGACCCATCGCTTGGACAAGTCCGCTGAGTACACCGAGAATGGCGGACACGCTGGCGAGTTGCGGGTTTTGCTCGGAGAAAATCGACTGGAATAGCAATGCCATCGGGATGGCGAATAAGGATGTTATAGCAAAGGCATACCAGAGCGCAATCAACCGGGAGCCGCCGTCCGCAAATCGTTTGAGGATGTAATCGGTGGGTTTGCGCAGGATGTTTGGGTATTCAAATGCACGTCCGAGTGCGAAGAACACGATGTTGAAAGCAATTGGCACAGCGATGAGGACAAAACCAGTTATGCGAAATAGCGTCATAATACAATCTTCCCCTTGTGGTGGCACCGATAATACGAACTGTATTGCTTAAATTAGACCGTCAATAATATCTACTTACCCTAACCGTTGCCATAAAATAAACTGTCCGGTCAATAAATCACAACACATACTTTCTTATAGAAAATAAAAAGGACAGACCGATGTCTGCCCTCTGTCTTAAATGTTGCTTCTTGCGCCTAGTACTTGGGCATTGACGGGTCAACTTCGTCCGCCCATGCCAGAATACCACCCTTAACATTGGTCAACTTGTTAGCATATCCAGCCTGTTCCAAAAACTTGATCGAGTCCGCACTGCGCTTGCCCGAACGGCAGTGAACAATCACTTCGCCCTCGGTCGGGATCTGTGCCAAAACGGTCATATCGCGCGTCTTGCGTCCGGCGAGGACATCATTTTTGGCCGCTTCGATTTGTCCCTTGGGAATGCGGAGTGTGCCATTCAATGCACTGATTTCCCATTCATGTGGATCACGCACATCGACGATGGTCAGCTTTTCGCCGCTGTCGATGCGGGCTTTGAGTTCTTTGACGGTAATTTCACCCATAGTTTCCTTCTTTTCGGTTGCTTCATTGGTGCTGGCTTTGTAGTCGCTTCGATCATGTGCGGGCATTCCGCAGAATTGCTCATAGTCAATTAACTGCACCTGTTCGTGGGGAATACCACAAACGGGGCAGTTGGGATTTTTGCGTACCTTAAGTTTGGTGAAGCTCATCTCGAGTGCATCATACAGCAGCATTTTGCCGATCATCGGTTCGCCGATGCCCAGAATGAGCTTGATGGCTTCCGTCGCCTGTAATGTGCCGATGGTTCCAGGCAGAATACCCAGTACGCCACCTTCGGCGCAGCTTGGGACGAGTCCGGGTGGAGGTGGTTCGGGGAACATGCAGCGGTAGCATGGGCCTTCTTTGGCATAGAAGACGCTCAACTGTCCCTCGAAGCGGAAGATACTGCCGTAAACATTGGGTTTACCCAATTTGACGCAGGCATCATTCACCAGATAACGTGTCGGGAAGTTATCCGTACCATCGATGATGACATCATAGGGTGTCAGCAGTTCAATGGCGTTCTCAGACGTCAGCGGAACGTTGTACTTATCGACCTGCAAGAAGGGGTTGATGTCCTTCATGCGCTTCTCGGCACTGTCGATCTTGAGGATGCCGACGCTGCTTTCACCATGAATAACCTGCCGTTGGAGGTTGGTTTCATCGACCACATCATAATCGACCAGACCGATGCGTCCGATGCCTGCTGCCGCCAGATAAAGTGCCAGTGGGCTGCCGAGTCCACCGGTGCCAATCAGGAGTACGCTGGCGGCCTTCAGCTTCTTTTGCCCCTCGATGCCGACTTCCGGCATAATCAGATGTCGGCTGTAACGCCGGATTTCTTCGTTTGACAGATCGCTAACCGCGTCAACTAACGGTTGCATGTGAATACCTTTCTGCTTGCCCCGGATTGAAGTTCAGAGGGGATTGCCCACGCTGATTCAAAGGCGATGATTAAACTAGGATAAGGAGTGAAGTCTATATCTCTATTGTGCGGGTGTACTGCCTATTTCTTACGCCGCCTCTACCTTAAAGCCTATGCCACGCGCTGGCTGGCCCCCAATGCATCCAACTGGCGGATCAGCTTCGGCGTATCTGCCACACCATAATTCACATCACGTACTTGCTTCAAACTATCGAGAATGAAGGTGGTTGGTGCCGAAAATACACCCCATCGATCAGCAACTTCGCCGTTTTCGCTGGCATCAATTTGGATGACCTGAATGCCATCGCCAAGTTGAGTTTGCAAGCGTTGGAGCGCGGGTTGCTGTTGGGTGACGCACGGAATACAGCCGGGTGTTGTGAAGTAGACAATGGCAGGCACACCCGGTTTTAGATCATTCAAGATTGGGTCCTGGCTGCTGGTCGCTGCTGTCTTACGGATATGATACCGCCGCAGGACTTGATAGGCTAGGAACCCGATAACCAGCAGGGCAATCGCTATTTCTGAACGTTCAATCATGGCTGCTACATCCCGCGCTATTAATGCGTCTAAGTTGAACTAAGCGGTGATCGGGTAAAACCGGGAACGCCGAGACGGTTGAATTGGTAATACATCCAGCAGCCCGCGCAGAAGTTCAGCCAGAAATTCAGATTTGCTAATACCACTACGATAGCGACCAATACCCACGCCAGAGGAGGAGCATTTGCCAGCAGAGCCAGTGTTGCAACGCCGTTGAAGATCGCGCCCACTAACATGGCGAAACGGTGAGGTTCGGGATTATCAGAGACGACGTGCGGTTTCACCCATCCACTGGGTTTAAGGACACGTTGGTAGAGTAGACGGTAGGGGGCCAACGGGACATCGAGTGCGCCTAACAATTGTGCCAGCGCCACGAATGCCACTAATAATGTGCTGTTCAATACGAAGGCCACAATCAACAAAATGATTGTCGCCGCTTGTCCGGTTTTGAGGCCGGAGTGATCGACCTTACGGAGGGTTAACGCTGCCACGATTCACGCTCCTAAAATGCGCTATGTGCTAAGTTTACGAGATGCCACCGGCAATACTGGGAATAATACGTAGATTGTCTTCAGCCGTGATTTCGGTTTTCAGACCGTCTAGAAAACGAATGTCCTCGTCGTCCAGAAATACATTTACGAAGTTTCGTAAGTCGCTGCCGTTAAACAAATGCTGGCGCAGTTCAGGATACTGCGTCACCAAATCGTTCAGTGCTGCACCTACGTCATTTCCACTGACATTGACCTGCGCTTGGTTATCGGTATAAGCACGCAGCGGGGTCGGAATCTTGATACTGGTCATCTTGTCTCCTCAAACATTTAACTGCTTACCAGAGTCCTGGATGGGAATTGAACCCATTCTTAACGCATTTGTCGTGCGCTGCCTGACCGTTTGGCTGCCGGGACGTACTTGTCCATTAGGATTGCTCGGCCTGTAATTTCATGCGCTCTTGTTTGCGCCACAACCGATCCAGATACCCGCCGACAATCGTGGTCATCGTTTCGACTTCGACTAAAAACGAGTCGTGTCCAAATGACGCATCCACATGTCGGAATTCGACTTCGCGTTGCAGATCGCGCAGCACATTCACCAGTTCCATACCTTGCGCGGCTGTATATAACCAATCGCTGGAAATCGTCAGCACCAGGAATGGACATCGGGTGCGCTTAATCGCTTCATTCATCGAGTTGTAGCTATCGGCCACATCGTAATAATCCAACGCCTTGGTGATATACAGGTAGGTGTTGGGATCAAAGCGCTCGACGAACTTTTCGCCTTGATGCTGCAAATAACCTTCTACCGCGAAATCAGTATCAAAGTTATAAGCTAAATCGGTACCCCTTTGTGTGCGCCGTCCGAATTTTTCTTCGAGCGACTTTTCGCTCATATAGGTGATATGCCCGACCATGCGCGCCACCGACAAACCAGCCGCCGGTATCGCTTTCCCGTAATAATCACCCTTATTCCAGTTTGGATCGGCATAAATCGCCTGCCGCCCGATTTCGTTAAAGGCGATGTTTTGGGTTGATGATCGCGGCGTGCTGGCGAGAAATAGTACCGAGCCGACGCGTTCAGGATAATCGACCGCCCATTGCAGCGCTTGCATCCCGCCCATGCTGCCACCGGCTACACTGAACAGCTTTTCGATGCCCAGATAATCGAGCAGGTGACGCTGCGCCAGCACCATATCGCTGATGGTCACGAACGGGAAACGCATCCCATAAGGCTTGCCGTCCGCCGCCAGTGATGATGGGCCGGTACTGCCCTGGCAGCCGCCAATCACATTGGAGCAAATGACGAACAGCTTATCGGTATCAAACATCTTGCCCGAACCGATCGAATGATCCCACCAACCCGGTTTCTCACCTTTTTCGCCTGTGTAAAACCCGGCTGCATGAGAGTCGCCCGAAAGCGCGTGGCAAACCAGTACAGCGTTTGATTTGTCTTCGTTCAGCTTGCCGTAGGTTTCATAGGCCAGCGTAAAACCGTCGAGTTTTTGTCCGCTGCGTAAATACAGCGTTTCATCAAAATGAGCGAACTGTTTCTGGACGATTCCGACCGAGCCGAACCGTTCTCCGCGCCAGCGCAGCGCGAGACTCTCAAAATCCTCATAGGTGTCAGTATCATCCTGAAAAATCATTTCTAACCCTCGACTGGCATAGGTATCTAGACACTGCGACATATTCTGCCTCTTTCTCATCCCTCACTGCAAACTGGTCTTATTGAAGAGGCACGCTGCCTATGCCTGACCAAACCACTGGCTTTAAAACGTGCTTATGCCAAACCTGTCCTGCTGCTTATCGTACGGGAGAGTCTATGACCCTCCCGTTTTCCTAAATAACCGCAGGCCCCCTTGCTCCATGTCTATGGAAAAAGGGGCTGGAAGATACGGATGCCTGTTAGCTTACTGCGTGAACTGTCACACCCTGCGAAATCGCCAACGCTTGGTCGAGATCCCATAGAATGTCGTTGATGTCTTCGATGCCCACTGCCAAACGTACATAGTCATCTGTAACGCCGGTGATGGATTGCTCTTCAGCGTTCAATTGGCTGTGTGTGGTCGTCGCCGGATGAATAGCGAGTGAACGCGCATCGCCGACATTGGCAAGATGCGAGAAAATCTTCAGATTATCGATGAATGTCTTGCCTGCCGCTTTACCACCCTTGATACCGAAGCCGATGACCGCGCCCGCGCCCTTCGGGAAATATTTCTGGGCACGTTCGTAGCTGACATGGCTGGGCAGGCCGGGATAATTGACCCACTCAACCGACGGATGCTGTTCGAGCCACTTGGCAACCGCCAGCGCGTTATCCACATGCCGCTGCATACGCAGGGGGAGGGTTTCCAGTCCGATGATGTTCAGGAAGCTGTTGAACGGTGCTTGTGAACCACCCAGATCACGCAGACCGACGACACGGGCGCGGATAATAAAGGCCAACGCGCCAACCAGATCGTGAATGACTGCGCCATGATAGGCCGGTTCAGGAGCGATAATGCCGTCGTGACGTCCGCTGCCTTTCCAGTCAAATTTACCGCTGTCTACAATCGCGCCGCCGATGCTCAGACCGTGCCCACCGATCCACTTGGTGGTCGAGTGCAGCACAATGTCCACACCATGATCGAATGCACGCCACAGATAGGGTGTTGCGAAAGTGTTGTCCACGACCAGCGGCACGCCGTTGGCATGGGCAACTGCGCTGATTGCTTCGAAGTCAGGGATTTCCAGTTTGGGATTGCCGATGGTTTCGAGGTAAATGAGCTTGGTCTTGGGGTTGATCAGGGCTTCAATCTTCTTGGGGTCGGCACCTTCGACGAAGTGGGTGGTGATGCCGAGGCGCTTGAGGGTATGCAGCAGCAGCGTGTAGGTGCCGCCGTATAGGGCGCTGGTGGAGATAATTTCGTCACCGGTATTTGCCAGCGACAAGATCGCCAGTGTTTGCGCGAACTGTCCCGAAGCAGTTGCCAGTGCTCCTACGCCGCCTTCGAGTGCCGCCAAACGCTGCTCGAAGACATCGCTGGTCGGGTTCATGATGCGGGTGTAAATGTTGCCCGCTTCTTGCAGACCAAACAGCGCCGCTGCATGGTCAGTGTTCTTGAATTGGTACGATGTCGTCTGGTAGATCGGTACGGCTCGCGAGCCTGTGGTTGGGTCAGGTGAGTAACCTGCGTGCAGCGCCAGCGTATTGAAATGTAGTTCTTTACCGTTTACGTTTGCCATTGTCTTGCTCTCCTCAGATCAAATAGGGTTTGCTCAAACTGCCGAAAAACCAAACTGTACACTTTTAGTTTTCAACAGTCAGCTCTTTCCACTGGCAACCTATCCCGAAGATAGATAAGAAAATGGAAAGCGCTGACGGCTGACAGCTAAGGATTAACTGTCAATGTGCCTTCGTCATATTGGCTGCGGTCGTCACGCAGATACCATACCTTCTGGTCAACCGCTTTGCCATTCACCACCGACGTGATGATGTACGTGAAGTTGGGCAGGGCATGGTCACGGTCATAAATCGACGCGATAGCCGGTGAATCGGGATGGCTGTGGTAATAACCCACCAGGGTCAGCCCGCGTTCGTCAGCCTGATCTTCCAGCTTCATCCAATCTTTCGGCGTCATCGCGTAGCGGTGGAATTGTTCTTCTTTTTCAAACACATTTTCAATCTGAATAATCTCGCGAACAGTTACGCTGTCCTTCGCCAGAATGCCGAGCAGGAAGCCGCCGACTTCATTCGGGTATCCCGCTTCCATTTGCTTGAAAATCTGTTGTTGTAAGCTGCTGCTGAGTACGGTTTGCATTGCGCTTCCTACAATCCTCAATCAAGTTCACCCATAAATAAAAAGAGCTAACCGGTTAGGGTTAGCTCTTGGTTTCGTAAACCTGCGCTGATTTTTAATTCAGCGTGACTTCACCCCGTCCGGTATTCAGCGTGACACGACACATATCCATCATCATGGATATACATGACATACACATCATTACCGTGGGGGAACCAATAAACTTGTTCATGTCGATTAAGGTAACATGCTTTTTAAAGGAAATCAAGACATTGGCATCAAATTCTACCATTCGGCATAGAACACATCGTTGACGTAATAGTCTTAATAATATTTGTAATATTTACCTGTTATAACCTGTTTATCAGGTCATAATTCCTGACCAAAGTGGAATATGAAGTTTCTACAAGTTGGGTTAAAGTTCGTTGAATAAATCGAACCGGACGTTGATTCACATCTTGACGCGGTGCTATACTAAATTGAAATTTAATTCCGTACAAAAAGTGTGTAAGTCTGTTTGCTATTCTTTGGATCCTCTTATTCCGCTTTTAAGCGAAATATTATAGAGCGCAAAATGCCCTGTAGGGCTTTTATGATGTGAACTCACAACCGTACTCAAGGAGAATTTAACATGGCTGAAGTTGCGAAGAAAGGTCTCGAAGGTATTGTCGTTGCCGAAAGCAAGACCAGTTTAGTCAATGGTGCTGAAGGTAAACTGGTCTATGAAGGCTATGCCATCGAAGAATTGGCTGAAAATGCCCTTTTTGAAGAAGTTGCTTTCCTGCTGTGGAATGGCCGTCTGCCGAACAAGTCTGAACTGGAAAGCCTCCGTTCGACCATCGCCGCTGAAGCTGCTTTGCCTGCGGAAATGATCGCCCAGCTTAAGAGCTATCCCGTTAAGGCAGACCCGATGGCAATGCTGCGTACCGCCGTCTCTGCTTTGGCAATGTATGACAAGGACAGTGAAGATCAAAGTGTAGAGGCCAACCGTCGCAAAGCCATCCGCATCACGGGTCAAATCACGACTATCTGTGCAGCCTGGGATCGTATCCGTAAAGGTCAGGAACCCATCGCCCCACGTAAAGACCTCAATCTGTCACAGAACTTCATCTATATGCTGTCCGGCAAAGAACCGGATGCCACTGCCAGTGAAGCGATCAATGTCTATTTGGTGCTGTTGGCCGAACACGGTATGAACGCCAGCACCTTTGCCAGCCGCGTCACTGTTGCTACCGGCTCGGATATGCACAGTGGTATCGTCAGTGGTATCGGCACACTCAAAGGCCCATCACACGGCGGTGCTAATGCCGAAGCCATGCACATGTTCCTCGAAATTGGTGATCCCGATAACGTCGAAGCATGGTTCAAGAAGAACATCAAAGAAGGTGATCGCCGCATCATGGGTATCGGTCATCGTATTTACAAGGCCCTTGATCCCCGCGCAGCTATTCTTGAGTCGAAGGCCAAGGCTTTGGCTGAAAGCTCTGGCAATGAGAAGTGGTTCCAGATCGCCAAGAAGTTGGCTGATGCTGCCCGTGCTGACCAGTACTTCATCGAACGCAAACTGTTCCCCAATGTGGATTACTACAGTGCTATCGTTCTGTACACCATTAACCTTGACGTGGACATGTTCACTCCCTTGTTCGCAATGGCCCGTGTTGTCGGTTGGTCAGCTCATATCATCGAGCAGTTCGCCAACAACCGCCTCATTCGCCCCGATGTTAACTATGTCGGCCCGATGGGCTTGCAGTGGACTCCGGTAGATCAGCGCTAATCGCTGCATGTTGAGTTGAATTCGAAAAGGGACATAACCTAGGTTGTGTCCCTTTTTTGTTTCCGCATCCGGTCGAATCCGGTGAAGTTACCTTTCAGCAAACGAGATTTGATTTGTTCTGCACATGCTAATGAGGTCAACTTGGATGTGTCTACTTCAAGATCGTAGATACAATTCTGGTGGATAATGCCGGCTTGTCCTTTTGCTTGCCCCAATGTCCGGTCACCGCGCCCTTTTTCACGGGCTTCTAAAACCTCAATTGGACAAATTACCCCCACAAATAGGACATCGAATCCATCTAGCATATCCAGACAATCGCCTAACCACAGGCTGTTTAGCAGCACATGATCGGCGACTACATTGTTGCCGGTTTGTGCTAATGCCGAAATCGCCCGATGCATTCCACGTATCAATTGATGCCCATGATCGCCAACTTTTGGCAGCAGATCACCGTTTTCATCTTTCTCGTAACCAATCACCTGATGCCACAGATGTGCCTTCATCAAGTAATCGTTGGGTAGCATAAACAGGAATTTGTCGATGCCCGCTTCCAGATATGCTTCATCCAAAGTCTTTTGTAATTCGCGAATAATGCTAGTTTTGCCTGCGCTGCTTGCCCCATTTAGCAGGATTATTTTGCCATGTGTCATATCGTCTTGTCCCTTGCGGTCGCAACTAAATCAGCCGGCTCTACGTATTGAGATTGAGAACTGATTATAAAATAAAGCGGACAGCAAGAAGCTAAAAAGGCTTACTATGTTACCTATTAACACACTTCAACCCGTTCGAAAACCAGCTTATGCCACCTACGGCCTGATTTTACTAAATGTTTTGGTTTTCATCTGGCAGCTGACCAAATCCGGCCCACAGTTGGATGCGGTATTCGTCAATTATGCCGCCTCAATGTGTAAAGTCGCTGCCAATCCTATCTCAGTGGATACCACCGCCGATATTATTCGCAGTATGTTCTTTCATGGCGGTTGGGAACATCTTATCGGTAACATGACTTTTCTCTGGATATTCGGTCGCAACGCCGAAAACTATTTTGGCTCACGCCGTTTCTTGCTTTTCTATTTACTGTGGGGCTTTATCGCTGCCTTTGCCGAGACTATTGTCAACTCCGGCATGTGTGTACCTATGATCGGTGCTAGTGGTGCTGTGGCCGGTGTCCTGGGCAGCTACTTGCTTTTGTACCCCGGTTCACGTGTCCGTGTATTAATTGTTTTCTTCCGCTTCTTCCCGCGTTTCTATGACATCTCAGCGATAGTCGTGCTGGGTTATTGGTTCGTGTTGCAGTTGTTCAATGGTGTCTTGTCACTTGGTGCCAATACCATTGGTGGTGGTGTGGCTTTCTTTGCCCACATCGGTGGATTTGTCGGTGGATTGCTGGTCGCATTTATCTATATGATGTTCAAAGGTCCACCCGAACGCGTCACCTACGTCGATTAGCAGCTTATAGTAATAGATGGATATAATCAAACGCGAAGGCTAATCCCCTTCGCGTTTTTGTCCTTGAATTTACCCGAAAGCTGAGGACGGGCTATGCTCCCCATTCAAGACATCAACCCAACTCGTCGATTTCCGATCGTCAACTACGCTCTAATTGTTATCAATGTGATTGTTTTCCTCTTGCAGCTTAGCCTGTCTCAACAGCAGTTGAACCAGGTTTATCTGACGCAATCAGTGGTCCCTGTGCTTGCATCACGTTCCCCGTTTGCACCCGAGACGCTGCTTGATATTCTCCGCAGCATGTTTTTTCACGCCGGTTGGGCACATCTGCTCGGTAACATGCTCTATCTGTGGATCTTTGGCGATAACGTCGAAGATCGTCTTGGCAGAGTCCTCTATCTCGTGATTTATCTGATCTGTGGATTTGCAGCGAGTTACGCACAGGTGGTCATTGACCCCACCTCACAAATACCCTTAGTCGGTGCAAGCGGCGCAATTGCTGGTATCTTAGGCGGCTATTTGGTGCTGTTTCCTGGAGTCAAGGTACGGGCGTTAGTTTTACTTGGTTATTTCTCCCGCCTCACCGAAATCTCAGCCCTTTATGTGCTCGGATTCTGGTTCGTTCTACAATTGTTTAATGGCGTAACATCGCTTGGACCAAATACGGCTGAAGGTGGAGTCGCTTTCTTCGCCCATATCGGCGGATTTGTAATTGGAGCAGCATTGATTTTTGTCTTTAAGATGGTTATCCCTCAGCCGCCATCAAATGACTTGAATAGTATGCTCTATCAGCGACGTGGCCGACCCAATTAGGCCAAGAAATGAAGAGGACGCTGTTAAGATGCGTCCTCTCGTTCTGGGCTTAGAAGTCAAACAAATCGCCTAAGAAAGATGATGGTTTCCGTTTGCGCTTTTCATAACGATCCTCTTCATCATATCGCTTCTGTTCGCTATAAGGCGGTTGGATGAGATCCGGTAAGGTGCGCTCAATAATTTTGTCGAGTTCCCCTCTGTCTAGCCATACACCCCGACATTGCGGGCAGTAGTCGATTTCAATCCCCTGCCGATCAGTAATCCTCAATTCAGCACCATCTATTGGGCAGTTCATTTTATATAAGCTCCCTTATAATCGCTTTGAGCGGTCATGGCGTGATAGAGAACGTCTATTACGGCGGTTGATCGCATTTGCCTCATCATCAAACGCACGTTTGGATCTGCGATTGTGTTGATATTGCTTATCGTCAGTGTCGATAAGTTCAAAATAGGTGGCCTTCCGGCGTGCTTTACGCTCATCCGTTGATTCGGATTCAAGCATTTCCAGTACGTCGTTGAGCTTCATCAGTTTTTGCTTCTCCTTTATACTCATTTCCAACGAAACAATTGAACCACTTATGACAACCAACCCCGCCGGATCATCCACTTTTCGATCTCAGCGCCCCAGAACACAATTGTGCTGAGGATGATACAAATCAGCAGTTGCGATGCTGTCAATGGTGTAGTGTTGAATACATTGTTGAAGAAGGGCATGTATACTGCTACCGTTTGCAGGATGATCGTCACGACGACCGCACCCAGCAGCATTTTGTTGCCGATAAAGCCGACCGAGAAGGTTGACTCACGGTGTGATCTAAGCCCTAACGCGTGTCCCATCTGGGCAACGGTCAGGAAGAAAAAGACCATCGTGTTCCATGTATTAGCGGCGAAGGTTGGTACGCCATTCTGGAAATTGTTGAACGCCCACAGTCCCAACAAAAGTCCTGTGACGCCTAGCAGAATACCCACAATCACAATATGGCGCGCCAGCCCACGCCCGAAGATACTCTCGTTAGGCGCGTAGGGTGGACGGTTCATACCACCGCGTTCGGCTTGTTCGACGCCCAGCGCCAGCGCTGGGATACCATCAGTAATTAAGTTCATCCATAAAATTTGCAGTGTGGTTAATGGGATACCCATGCCGGGTATCAACTGTGTTGCTAGCAGCACGAATAGTTCACCGGTGTTACTAGCCATCAGATACTTCACGAAGCGCCGTACATTGTCGTAAATCGTGCGACCTTCTTCAACTGCGCTGACAATCGTCGTGAAGTTGTCATCCACGATCACCATGTCTGCTGCTTCTTTAGAAACCGCGGTGCCGGTAATGCCCATCGCCACGCCAATGTTGGCACGTTTGAGGGCCGGGGCATCGTTCACTCCATCACCTGTCATAGCGACGATGTGACCTTTATTCTGAAGTGCTTGTACGATTTGCAGCTTGTTTTCTGGAGATACCCGCGCATAAACCGGAACACGCTCGACCACAGTTTCCAGTTCCGCCTGTGACAGTTTGTTAAGTTCCTGCCCGGTCATCGCAGTATCTGTGTCCGTGGCGATACCCAGATCACGGGCAATGTTGAGGGCTGTCAATGGATGGTCGCCTGTAATCATCACCGGACGGATGCCAGCCGTGCGGCACTTCGCAACTGCATCACGTACTTCGGGACGCGGCGGGTCAATAATGCCCTCCATACCGACGAATACCATGCTTCTTTCGACCTCTTCCGGTGTCCACTTTGTCGGAATCGCAGCGATTTGGCGTACTGCCATACCCAACACCCGTAGGCCATTTTTTGCCAGTTGATTGTTGGATTGTTCGATGCGGGTTCGAAGCTCGGCAGTCATAGGTACAATCGTACCGTCGAGCCACACGCGGTCACAAACTTCGAGCAGACTGTCCACCGCGCCTTTGGTGAAGGTAATGTATGGGTTGTTTATCTGGGTCATCACCAGTCTGAGATAGAGTGCGATACCTGCATCTGGTGTGATACTTTTATTGAGGCGGTGGACAGTGGACATACGCTTTCGTTCGGATGAGAATGGCACTTCGCCCACACGCGGGAAAAGCTGGTCGAGACGTGGTTTCTCGATGCCGAAGCGTGCCGCCGCTACCACCAAAGCACCTTCGGTCGGATCACCGGCCGCTTTGAAGCCGGTCTCGGCATTGCCTTCCAATATCGCGTCATTGGCTAACGTGTTGCCTGCCAACAAAAGCGCTTGCGCGGTATCTTGCGGCTCAGGAGCGCCACTGCCATTCATCGAAATCAAATGCTGGCTGCGCTTGACAACCTCATCAATTGTGGCACTTCGGCCAGAGACGTCTACAATCGTGACCGTCATCTTATTTTCGGTCAGTGTGCCGGTTTTGTCGGAGCAAATGGTCGTGACCGAACCGAGCGTCTCGACTGCTGGCAGCTTGCGGATAAGTGCTTTACGCCGCAGCATTCGTTGTGCGCCGAGTGCCAGCGCTACTGTGACGACTGCCGGTAATCCTTCCGGCACAACGGCTACTGCAATTGCTACTGCATTCAGAAGCACTAAATCCAGTGGATCACCTGTGGTTAATCCAATAATGAAGGCGATAGCCATCACCACCAATGCTAAGATCAACAGGGCCTTACCCAACTCATTGATACGGCGTTGAAGGGGTGTCACCTCATTTTGAACAGTTTGAATGAGTTCGGCAATGCGACCGAGCTGAGTTTTCATGCCCGTTTCAACGACGACGGCTTCCCCACGACCATAGGTGACGGCTGTTCCCATATACAGCATGTTGTACCGGTCACCTAATGGAATATCATCGCCACGTAAGGGTGCTGTAGATTTCTCGACTGGCTGTGATTCACCCGTCAGCGAGGCTTCCTGAACTTGCAGGTTAGCCGATTCGGTAATGCGCGCGTCTGCTGGAACAATGCTGCCGGCTTCCAACAGCACCATATCGCCCGGTACGAGATCGCGCGAGGCAATTTCGAGGACTTTGCTTTCTCGGCGTACACGTACCAGTGGCGCGGCCATCTTCTTGAGCGCGGCCATCGCTTGTTCGGCACGGTATTCCTGGATTACACCTAGCACTGCATTTAACACGACAATTGCCATAATCGCGATGACACTGTCCACTTTGCCCAACACCAGCGAAATACCTGCCGCTAACAGCAGCAGCAGTACCAGCGGATTTGTCAGTTGTTCCCATAGGATTGCCCAGGGGCTGGTGATGCCCTTTTCAATAAGTTCATTCGTGCCATAGGTTTCGATGCGTTTGGTGACCGTGTTGGCATCCAACCCCTCATCCGTTTTGACGGCAAGTTGTTGGAGTACGTTTGCGGTCTCTTGTGTGTGCCAACTGCGTATAGGCGTGACCCCATTTGCAGACACCTTTTCAAGCGTTGCTTCATTAACAGTCATTTGGTTGTCCTTCAAGTGTACTAATGTGGATGCTGGCTTATCGCTAAACAAAAAGCCGACATCCCCATTGTGGTTAAGGGTCTATCCACGTTCGCAATTCTTGTTGCGAGGATGGATTGGCTCTGAACAAAGATGGGATGTCGGCTTACTGGATTCAGTTTGCCGAAATCACTTTTACAGTCATCAATTAGCCAGATATGGCAGCACTATATCATAAGGCGACGGCTACATGCCCCCCTCATAATTGGGGGTATGAGCCGTTTTTGGATAAGTGTTTGATAAGTTAGCCTAATTTGTTGCCTTTTGCGCAGGTGGCGGTTGGTTAATCACCCATGTGGGCTGTGGCGGAGCAGGAATCTTCGCTCGTTCGTCAGAAGATTTGGCATGTCGCCGCGCCAATTCGAGTTTGAGGCTTTCCTCACCTTTTTCCATTGCCCAATGATGGTTCATCGAAAAGATGGGCTTCATAATAAAGGAGAGATAGCGCAGTAGCGGCTTATCAGCGCGGATCTTCCAATCGTATATGATATTTACCGTGTCACCTTCCTGCTTAAATGTCCAGATACCGCGTCCGACGAAATCACCCCACGCTTCTATTTTGAATCCATACGGCGCATTGGATTCGGTCACGCGGAACTGCCACCGCAGCGTGTAGGGTAGCCAACCTTTGGTGTATAAATCGATCACTTTGCCTATACCTCTGGCATCACCTGCTTCGAGCTCTTGTACATTCAGATAAACGGAAGGCCACCACCGCATCAAATCCGGCCCATTGCTCAAAATCTCGGCAACTTCTTGCAGCGTACTTTGTACATGCCATTCAGTAATGAAGTGATAATCGTTGCTTGCCATATTTTTTGCCTCGTGTGTTGATATGTTATGCGGCTCGTCGTAAGGAAATGCCAAGCCAAATATTCCATAGTGGATTGAGAACAAAGCCCGTAATGACGACTGTGATTACGATGACAGGGTTTGTGGCATCCAAAATAATAAGGCGTGCCAGATAGATAATCACCAATATAAACCCCAGTATGTAACCAAAGTAACCGAGATTATTGGGAAGAGATTTTGTACGCACCATTAACCCCGAAGCAATCAGCAGCGCGACTCCGGCTATGCCGAAGGTCAACAAGCCGCGTGGATCAACTGCATTTGGTAAATTTGCTAAATTGAGTGGATCGCTGTCCGGAACATGAATTGCGTTCGCGAGATCATAGCCGCCGTGAATAACAGAACCTATCGCACCTACAATACCGAGTGTACGTCCCCATGTCGCCAATCCGTCATCAGTTGCTTGTACCCGTTGGAATAAAGCTGTTAGTGCTGCTGTAGCACTCAGCCCACCCAGGAATAAGAACAATGATGCCAATAACCCGCCGAGTTGGGCATTATTTCGTGCCACTACAATAAAAGCGAGCGAGTAGAGGAAACCAAAAATACCCGCCAGAATCGCACACAAGCCGCCGAACCGTTGAAAACTGTTTGATGTACTCATGCCTTGCTCCTTAAAAGCATCAAAATAAGTTGCGTGGTTTGCGCTATAGATCAGGCAGCAGACCAATATCACGCAATAAGCCTGCCACATCCCATAGAACCGAAGATCGAACGACTAGGCCGTTTTTGAGGCTCACAGTTGTAATGCCCGACACTTTGATGGAACGACCGGTTGCTGGAATATTCATGATTTTGCCGCGATGCGTGCCACTGCTAATCCATGACAATGCTGCGCGATCACCTTCGATTATGGTTTCTGTCGATGTGAACGATAAGTCTGGAAATGCACTGTAGTAATGCTGTGCCATTTGCCGGATTCCTGCCAAACCATGATAAGTCTGTGCCAGCCCCACATCAGTTCCTTCGTAATCATCGGCATAAAGCGTCACTAAGCGATCTAAATCATGCTCATTCCAGGCGCAGATAAATGTACTTAATATATTGCGCATAATGTTGACGCCGCCTCCATACCAGAAATAAAACGACCATACGCCTATGGTATGGTCGCAGTGTATGTCAACCAGTAGCCTGTAAACCAGTTCAATCACTGTTCACTTTTTGCTCAGTTTGGATATGAATTGCTCATTTTACGCTGTCCATACCACCAATTTCCTGTGCCCACAGAATTTCTACGACTCGGCCAATCCCGCTTTTGAGGTGTCTGCGGTAACTACTAAAGGGTAAATCGAGGAGTTCTGCAGCTTGTTCCTGTGTCGCAGCCGGTTGGATATAAGTATGGTACAGCGGACGATAAAATTTGGTTTCACGCGACGAGTGTTGTAGAACTTCCGCGGCTTCCTTTATCAGCGATTTTAAGGCATTAACGCGCTCGGCTTCGTTGCCGTTAGCACGTGCTTTTTCCACGACTAAGCGGGATCGCAGTAAAGGGTTGTCCCGCAACAAATCGGGGCGCGCATAATCGCGTAGGGCATCCTGCACTGCATCTTCGAAATCCGATTCGCTTAGTACGATAATTTGCTCGATGGGCGCAGGCGGCTTTGCATCGTTTTGGCCGGAAACTTCACGTTCGCCCATAAACTCTAGCCAGGCAATTGGTGGACGCACACGCCAATCGTGCCCATATACACCATAAGTTCGATCATCAATGGTGAAGTCCGCCTGCATAATCCGTTGCAAGTCCACATAGGTGAATGCTGGCATCCAGAAATCCGCGTCGGCACAGGGCAGGAATGAATAAGCCAACCCTGGTGTTAGATAATGCCGCACCATGTTCACAAAGATCAGGCTTTGAGCAGCCGATACATCTTGATACTCATCCTTTGCCATCCAAAAACGGAATAAGGTAGCATTTTCCCCCGCGCGTAGCGGTGCTTGAACTCTGAGGAAGTTCATTGCACTCCTGACTGCTGGATCGACTTCCATATCAGTCGGGCTGGTTTGTTGGAGCGCCAACATGATAAAGAAGCCCACAGCCCGCATTTTGGCATCGCGCATCACCACCACATTTTCCGGCTGGCGCGAGAGCCAATACGAAACCAATTTCGTGGATTCTTCACCTTCAAATTGTGTGACCATCCCTTTCAGGATGCTCACATCCTGTGGTTTCATGCTGTCGGTAATGATATTTCCACCCGATTTCCACTCGAAAAATGGGCGTATGAAGGGATTGTCGCGGTGCAAATAGATATAATCAAAGAGCAATCGCTGTTGTAATGAACCGGAGGTTTGCTGCACCTGAGTGAAGTAATAATGGCGCGCGCGCCGGTGGAGTTCGGCGTACCACTCTGGATTGCGCCAATGTACATCGGTTGAAAGGGCTTCTCGCGCTAGGTCATGCGGGAACAAACCTTCCGAATTACTTTCAATAAATGATAGTCCGTGCAGCCAGCCGAATAACTCATTGGCGTCTTCTAAGGCCAACATTTCGGAAAGCAAAGGCACTGTGGTCAGTCGTACCATAGAGCAGGCTTCCAAAGCTGCACGATGCGCTGGTCCCGGCACTTTTTGGGCGAATTGCGCCAGTAATGTTTGCACCACATCTGGCACGTTTTCCGGCTGGAATTGCACATCTGGGCGCTGCGCGAATACGTCTGCTACCAGCGACAGTGCTAGTGGATGTCCATGCGTAAAGCCTAGAACTGCCTTATGTTGATCAGCCGGTACGGCGCGCCGTAGCAAATAATCCATACTGTCATCTGCTGCCAGATTTCGTAGCGAGATGATTCGCATCAAACTTTGCCAACCTTCATCGGCTCGCCATGCTGCGCTCGGTGCTTGCCGTCCGGCCATTACCATCAACGTGTTTTCAGGCAGGCGCATCAGAAATTCTTCGCGTATCCAGTCATCAAGTGAAATCAGATTCTCGTAAGTATCCACCAGAACTACACAGCGTGGTTGACTGGCAAGCGTATCCCTTACCGATTGTTCTGCTGTGATGCCCATTGCTCGACGTAATGCCGCGTTAAACCCTTCCGGCGAAGGATCGACATTCCGTGCATCCAGGTAATAAACAGGGATGTTATAGTGTTCACAACTGAATATGAATTCTTGCAAGAGTGTGGTTTTACCCACGCCACCCGGCCCGAAAATATAGAGTATGTTGAAAGGGAGATCAGTGGTTGTCAGGGTGGATTGAAAGAGTTCTTTTTCTACTGTCCGTCCGACAAATCGCGCATGTCGCGCCGCACGGAGCCGTTCGCCTAACATGATAGCTACCTTTGTTACATAAAACTACGAATTACAGTTATTAAATAATTGTTGCCTTGATTCATTATATGCACTCTCATTACTTCCCGAAAGTAATTTATTGAAATAAGGAAGGTGCAAGCAGATTTTGACATATAATTTCACATTAAATTCACAGGAATCGTAATAAACCTGCTCCGAATGGGTACTGTAACAAGTATATATTTCAAATAAAATTGCGATTATCGTTATTAAAAGGCTAGTATGTTTCCCACACAGGTTCACCGCTGAGGATACGTCTTAGTTGACGAGGGAAGCGCGACCGGCTAATGGGCTTGCCGATAAAACCATCAAACCCGGCCGCCATACATTTGGGGATTTCAGTATCGGCGTCCTGTGCAGTTACCGCCACAACCAGCACCTTTGCCAGCAGCGGTTCCTTGCGGATTTTCTTCAAAATCTCGTAACCGGTAGTCTTCGGCAGATTGAGATCCAAAAAGATAATGTTTGGGCGTGGTTTCATTGCCAGTGCCAGTTCGACCACACTCTCGCCCGTCCCATTCATGTACGATTGCATACCCAAATAGCGCATCATCACCCCGATGATTGCCATACCGCCGACATCATCTTCCACTGCCAGCGCGCTGTATTTGGTAAAATCAATGTCCACAGTTCCAACCATATTGAACCTTTACTGCAATAAGGTAGGGGCGAACAAGAGGTGTTCAGACAACCTGTAATTTTATAATGAGTTTCAGTATACCTAATGGGAATTTAGAATCGCAACATTTCCGTTAATATTTGAGGGATTTCCTTGTACCGAACCAAATTCACGTTAATCACCCTAATCGCATTACTCTTAGGAGGATGTTTTTCCTTCACTTTAGAACCCATCGCCACGCCCGTTCCGCTGCCAACTAATACACCCAATACTGGCTGGCAAACTATTGCCCCCGGCCTTGAACGCCGCAACTATGATCCTGACCCTCTAAACCCTGTCACTCGTATGGTTGCGTTGCGGATTGACCCTGCCCGATACAGTTTTCGCGCACATTATCAACCCGGACAAGCCCACAGCACCACTGAATGGGCGATGGCGCTTCCAGAAGCCACGGCCTTCGTGAATGCTAATTTTTTCGATACGGCCGATGTCATATTGGGATTACTGGTTGCCGACGGTGTACCTTATGGGCAATCATTTACCGACCGTGGTGGAACATTTCTGGTTCAGAATGGACAGCCACAAATTCGCTCAAATCTGCGCGAACCCTATCAAGGTGAACCGTTGGAACAAGCCGTACAAGCCTTTCCTATGTTGGTGATAGATGGCCTCGCCGCATTCACGGATACGATACAAGATCGCTCGACCCGCCGCACTATCGTCGCACAGGATGACAATGGAAAAATTATTCTGCTGGCAACGCCAGTTTTAGGACTAACGCTTCGTGACCTCAGTGCCTATTTACCCACCAGTGATATGAATATTGTCACTGCTTTTAATCTTGATGGCGGCCGTTCCACTATGATGGTTATTAAGGTTGATAACTCGACTGAAACAGTAGTTAGTTCATTTGATTCTGTTCCAGCAGTATTGGCTGTTTATCCTCGTTAGTGCATTTATGCTCCCGGCTCGGGTGTTGTGGCTGGGCCGGGGACGGCTGTTGGTTGCGGTGGTGGTGAATTGGTCGGCAGGTTGTTATTCCCGTTGTTATTATTGCTGCTGCTATTTGAAGTATTGTTCGACGAGACACCGGGACTCGCTTCAGTTGGGATCGGCGTATTTTCAACACCGTTTATTTTACTGATATTAACAAACGGGATGTCTGCATTCGTCGGGCTAACGTTGACAACCGAACCTGAAACCCACACATCACCAAACGCCTGTAAATACACCTGATACCAGCGCTGCCCAAACTCGTTATCATGCTTCCCGACAACGGGTAGTGCTGCACCTTTTAGCGATCGTCCTAAAATGCGGTATTGAGTGCCGGGGCCTTCACGAAGATTGGCACTTGTTCGCTTGACAACTGCAAATGCCGAATTGGGTGCGGTATCAGCTTTTACGGAAGAGATGCTAACGTTCAAAATCGTCCATAAACCGAGTAACACCAGGAAAAATACTGGCGCTGCCGCAATGGCGATACCGCGAATTTTTATCCATATTGGGGCGCGGGATGTCGGTAACATGGTTGCCTCCCGTAAATAATATATTCAAACAGTGGCATGATGAAATGAATGGTGCTGCTAATAACTGATCGAAGTTATTGCCCGAACTGGATTGCCTAGCAAATGCACTGAAGCAAAAAAGGCGCTGCTGCGCCCTTTGTAAGTTGTGTTTTCTGCTGCTTGTTGTGCTTAGCTCTTGCTTCGCGTTGCGGTTGGTGACGGTATGGGTGTTTTGGTTAACGTACTCGTCACTCCTGGTTTTGATGTGCTGGTCATACGTGGAGTGGACGAAACAGGCAGAGTTTTTGTCGGTATAGGGGTGAAGGTTGCTGATGGCTTAACAGTATTAGTCGGTCTTGGTGTATTCGTCGGCGGCACAGGTGTTTTGGTTGCTGTCGATGTCTTGGTCGCCGTGGCTGTATTGGTCGGTGTATTTGTCGGCGTACGCGTTGGAGTTGATGTGCTGGTTGCCGTTGACGTATTGGTTGGTGTATTCGTCGGCGTGTCAGTAGGGGTGTTAGTTGGCGAGGGAGTTATGGTCGCTGTAGGTGTATTCGTCGGTGTAAGTGTGGGTGTTGCGGTCGGTGCATAAAAGGCCGTCAAATCGATGGTCTGGAGTAGCTTTGCATTGCCCACGACATGCGTAATGGCGTCCGAAATCCAAGCGGTTTTGCCTCCCTCTAATTGGACTAAGTACCAGATTTGGGCATTGTAATAGGTAATGCCGATCGCGGTCAGATGAGCACTACCGTTTACTATTGCGACACGCTTAGAATTGGTTCGTGGCTCAGCACGCAAATTAGCCGTCCCTACTTCAATAACCAATTCCATCGGCGTTACAGTCACGAGTACACCTGGATTTTGGCTGTAAGCCACTGATGCACCTTGTGGTACCGTGAATAGTAGCAAACCGAATAAAACAAGCACACTGAACAGTCCGGTAAGCCAGTATCGGTTGGACATGATGTATTACTTTCTGCGTGATGTCAGATTGGAATTGAGGGATTCTATTTGCCCGCAATCCACACCGGTAAATGACCTAAAGCAATGATGTCAGACCATGCTGCGCGGTCGCCTTCGGTAAAGATAGCAACCTCAGCCACGATCTCCGCGCCAGCCTTTCCCATTATGAGGCGCATACCTTGCAGCGTGCTTCCAGTTGAAATGACATCGTCAATCAGCGCCACCCGCTTGCCCTTTATCAGTTCGCGGTCTTTTTCATCAAGGTAAAGGGTTTGAGGTTCGCCGGTCGTGATGCTCAGCGTCTCGGAGCGCAGCGCATCACCCATATAGGGTTTCAGTGATTTCCGCAGGACAACATAAGGCCTGTTACCCATTCGTTGCGAAACCGCATGTGCCAGCGGAATACTCTTGGCTTCGGCTGTGACCAAAATATCGGGGTTTTTCGCGGTAATTAACGGTGTAAGTTCTTTACTTGCAGCTTCGACAAATTCAGTGTCACCAAGGATGTTCAAAATGGCGATTTGCACACCCGGCTGGATTTCGAATTTTCGCAGTTCACGCTTAACCCCCGCCACTTCAACTGGGAATGTTTCGTACTGTGTCATCCTTGCTGCCCTCTATTTGGTTGGTGTTTTAGGTTAAAAGTAAATCAGTCGTGGTCGTGGAAAATGATCTGTTCGTGCCCGACCCGCACAATATCACCTACGCTCAGCATATGTGGCTCACTGATGCGTACCTCATTTACATAAGTGCCGTTGGTACTGCCCAGGTCCTCGATCACGAGGCGACCGTTTTCACGCTTTATTTGACAGTGGAAACGTGAGATATTTTTTGCTTCTAAAATGATTTCGTTCTGTGGTGCGCGCCCCATACGGATAAGTTCACCGCTCAGCGGCATAGTCTGTTCTCGCCAGGTGATCGCGATCGGCGTAACACCCGGTTTCTGTTCCTCTTGTGGTGTTCTGAGCATCCGCTCAACTTCGCGCGAACGTAGTGATTGGGTGCTTTCGTGCCGGTCGGTCATTGTATAGATAGCTTGTGTCGCCATCATTTTGCGGCTGCGGCTGTCGTAGAATTCGTCTCCGCGCTGCATCTCGGTCGCTTGTTGCAGCAGCACTTCATGTTCTTCAACCAACTCTTTGTGCAGGATTTGAGAGTCCTCAATCGCATTGGCTGCCAGCTTTAAGATTTGTGAAGCGCGGTCATATTCACCCTTATCAGCCGCTGCCACTGCATCGCGCCTTGCTCGCGCCGCCTGTAACAGTAAAACACTGCGTCGGACTTCTTGGTTGCCTTCGTCTTCCGCTTCATTTTGTGTGACGTTGACCACAATTGGCATATCCAACACTTGATGCTGGCTGCCTTCATCGCTGATTTCGTCATATTCGAAGCGTAATCGTGCGATCTCGCATTCGCCGATCTCGCTCAAGGCTGGTATCGACAGTTCCAACAGCAGGGTCTTAACTTCGTTGCCGTAAATATCGCCTAAGCTAAACGAAACGCGTCTGCCATCGCTGTGCATGTTATAGGCATTAAGCTGGTTTATCGTCGAAATGTGTTCGGTCATCTCAACGCTGACTGTAAGATTTTGTCCGACCACATTGAGTAAATCGCGCAGTTCTTCTTTGAAGATCGTCGGCGCAACTTCTGGACTTTCGATGAAGTAAAAAGCTCCGCCGCCTGCATCTGCCATGGCGATCAGTAGGTCTTCGTTGAAGTCCGTCCCTAAACCCATCGTTGTGGTGATGATATTACCCTGACGTTTTTGTCGTGCCAGTGCTACCAGCTGATCTGTATTGGTGACACCACGATTTGCCAAACCATCGGTCATTAAGATGACCCGATTCATCTGATCCTGGCTCAACCGTTCTTCAACCCACTTGCAGCCTTCCAACCAACCACCGCTCAGGTTGGTCATGCCGCTGGCTTTAATCTGGTTGAGTCGTTGGCTTATGGCATCTTTTTGTGCAACCGTGTCAGGGGGAATAAGGGTGGTCACTTGTTCGTTGTACAATACAATCGAGATCGTATCATTCGCGCTGAGATGCTGCACCAAAAATTGTGCCGCTTGGCGTGTGTAATCCAACTTGTTTCCAGCCATCGAACCGCTGCGGTCGAGGACCAGACTAATGTTCAATGGACGTCGCGCATGGTTGGTTGGTGTCAAATTCGAAACCAACCGCGCCATCAGATAAAGTTTTTGTGGGCGCTCAACTGTTAAAACATCATAATCGAGCGCAAAATCCGCTTTCATCCAGAGAAAATCCCATTCGTGTGTCGCAATACATTACGTATTGTATTGTAATCTATTCCTGCGCCATGTCTACCACGATCGAAATCGATCTTTTTTGTAGATAGAAATGTGTGCTGAAATAAATAGCTATTGCGACCTACTGTAAAGCCGGTACAACTCCATTTACAAGTGTACCGTCTACCAATGTAAGTACCCGATCCGTTTGCTGGGCGATAGTTGCGTCGTGCGTCACAATTACCACCGTTGTTCCTGACTTTTCTCGAATATCCCTTAGCGCTTGCATGACCATCGCGCCGGATTCTGTATCGAGATTACCTGTCGGTTCATCTGCCAATAGCAGAGGAGGATTGTTTGCCAATGCCCGCGCAATAGCCACTCGCTGCTGCTGCCCGCCCGATAGCTCAGACGGACGATGCCGCATTCGGTCACCTAAGCCGAGCGTTGTGAGCAGTTCCTTGGCGCGTTTATCCGGGCTAAATTGGGGCTTACGTGCAAATTGAATCGGCAGCGCCACGTTTTCTAAGGCTGTTAGGGTAGGGATGAGATTGAAAAACTGGAAGATAAAACCAATTTTCTCGTTGCGAATTTCGGTCAATCGATCTTCACTCATTCTGCTAATGTCTACGCCGTCGATTTCAATCGTGCCGCGAGTAGGTGTGTCCAACCCCCCGATCAAACCCAGCAGTGTACTCTTACCACTGCCCGACGGCCCGATGATACCGACCATTTCGCCTGCGTATATTTCCATATCCACGCCGCGTAGGGCATGAACCGTAGTGCTGCCCAATGGTAATTCCTTGACGACACCCTGTGTACGGATTACGGTCTGTGTTGATGACATGCGTCTGCGTTCTCCTGAATGCTTCTGAACCAACTTCTGTTATCTGTACGCACTGGGCGAGGCTGGGTTGCACATTATAGGCTGATTGTGAGTCGCAATTCAATACTTGCTCTCATCTGCATCTCATCTTCGATTGTTACATTATTCACAATAAGCGTAAGCTAGTTTGTAATAACCTTTTAGGAGGAGGGTATTATGATCCAACGTCAATCATTGTACGCTCGTTTTGAGAATATAGATCGCCACATTACTGGTTGGATGGCGAAGAATGGCATCACGCTGCTAAGAATCAGCGTTGGCATTGTCTTCTTTTGGTTTGGGGTACTGAAGTTCGTTCCCGGTCTCAGTCCTGCTGATGAATTGGCGACACGAACCATCTCTGCCTTGACTTTTGGTATCGTCCCACCCGAAATATCGCGTCCGGTACTTGCTACCTGGGAATGTCTCATTGGATTAGGCTTAATCACCGGATTGTTCATGCGTGCCACCCTATTGCTCTTATTTGTCCAAATGTTAGGCACAATCACGCCTTTGGCACTTTTCCCTCATGAAACATGGAGTATCTTCCCGATTGCCCCTACTTTGGAAGGGCAGTACATCCTCAAAAACATGGTGCTGATAACAGCTGCCATTGTTATTGGTGCGACGGTACGTGGTGGTAAACTGGTCGATGACCCAGCGTTGTTAAGGTCTGAAAAACTGGCTGAACTAAGTCAAACGAAGCGTTCTGTATAACGACCGAACAACCTGTACAAACACAGACCCCCACCACCAATCGGGGTGAGGGTCTGCTTGATAAACGAACAGTCGGGACTAGTTGATGTGTTCTTTGGCCGGTTGTGGTTTCTCGTGAGCAACATTTTTCTTGCTTGGCACGACGAATACAGGGCAAACCTTGGCTTCAAGGATCTTATTGGTCACACTGCCAAATAAGAAACGGCTAATTCCGGAGCGCCCGTGTGTTGACATGACGATTGCATCGACGTTAAGACGTTCTGCCGTTTCGCTGATAACCGTTACGGGATCGCCCATAGTGACTTCAAAACGGGTAAAGGTACCGTTTTTGGTCATGTCGGATGCCAAACCTTCGAGGTAATGGCGCGCGACTGGGACGAGTTCGTCCTTGGTTTCTTCGTAATCGGGCATCGTCACTGGCGGATAGTAACCGTACACAGGTACTTCTGGCACTTCAACTGCACACACCAACGTGATCTTGCCGTCTGGGGCAACCACTTCCAATGCGGACGCGATAGCTTCTTCAGCAAGTTTTGACCCATCTAGTGGAACGAGTACATGCTTTAACATACTCTATATCCCTCCTCAACTTATGATCCATTTATATACTCAGTTTATGTCCGCCTCTTTCTGCATCGTAGTACCAAATGTCACGATAGCGCCGTTGCCTTTTTCACTACGCACAGGGTTCCCTTGCCTTTAGACTTAGGGCATACCTCGTCTTGAGGAAAAGGGATACTAAAAATGAGTTGGAAAGAAAGAATCATTTCGCCTGAGGACGCTGCCGGTAAGGTATTGTCGGGCCAACGCGTATTTCTGACGGGCAACTGTTCGACACCACAGAAGTTTTTGGCCGCCTTGCGTGATCGATACCGACAGCTTCACTCAGTTGAAATTGTTCAGGTGCTTGACCTCGGCGCTGGCAACTACATCACCGCCGACATGGCTGACCATATTCGCATCAACAGCCTGTTTCTAAGCAGTAAAGTACGCAATATCGTTAGTGCGGGGCTCGCCGACTTTACACCCGTGTTTCTATCGGATATTCCCAACTTGTTCATGTCGGGGCGGCTTGTACTGGATCTTGCTGTTATTCACGTCAGCCCGCCGGATGAACACGGCTACTGTTCCTATGGTATTGAAGTCGGCGTGACGAAAAGTGCCGCCGAAAGCGCGGGGTTGGTCATTGCTGAAGTCAATCCGCATATGCCGCGTTCGCTTGGAGATAGCTTCATTCACGTCAGCCAGATCGACTACTTTGTTGAAGTGGATTATGAATTACCGGAGATTTATCCTGAGCCAGCCTCACCTGTGCAGGATAAAATCGCAAGCTATATTGCCGAACTTGTTCCCGATGCCGCCACCCTTCAAGCTGGTATCGGCGGTATCCCCGATGCTGTCTTGCGCCGCTTGACCCATCACAAGAATTTGGGCGTTCATAGTGAACTCTTTTCGGACGGTGTTATGGAAATGATCGAAGCGGGGGTCATAACCAACGCATCCAAGTCACTTCACCCCGGTAAGGTGGTTGCCGGGTTCGTCTTGGGTACGCGAAAACTCTATCAGTATGTTCATGATAACCCTATCTTTGAATTGCATCCTACCGAGTATGTCAACGATCCCTACATTATTGCCAAGAACGACCGGATGATTTCCATCAACTCGGCGCTCGAAGTTGATCTCACCGGGCAAGTCTGTGCCGATAGCATTGGTACCAAATTCTATTCAGGCGTTGGCGGGCAGGTGGATTTTGTGCGTGGTGCTTCACGCAGTAAAGGTGGTAAATCCTTTATCGCGCTTCCCAGCACGGCCAAAGATGGAACGGTTAGTCGTATCACTACCATGCTCAAGGTTGGTGCTGGCGTGACCACGTCCCGCAATGATGTTCATTATGTCGCCACCGAATATGGCGTGGCTGATTTATACGGTCGCTCGATTAGCGAACGCGTTCAATCCTTGGTCAATATTGCCCACCCTAAATTCCGTGACGAACTGCTGGCTTATGCCCGTGAGCAAAACTTTGTTGGCCGAACTTATGCGGTGACCGCCTAATCCCCTGGAATCGAAACCGGACATCATAACGATGTCCGGCTTATTAATGATCTATTTAATTGTTTTAATCGTAAACGTTAGCCTAAGTAATCACGCAGGTTCAGCGCCAGACGCGGGTGCCGAAGACTACGGAGTGCTTCTTTTTCAAGTTGGCGAATACGTTCGCGGCTTAGACCAAACTTATTAGCGATTTCTTCAAGTGTGTGCGGTTCACCACCACCCAGACCAAAGCGCAAACGCAGAATATGGCTCTGACGCGGTGTGAGTTCGCTCAACACTTCTTCAATCGTTTCTTGCAGCAGATGTTGCGTGGCAGATTCGACAGGGCTGGGCGAATCTTGGTCTTCAATAAAATCGCCAAATTCGCTGTCGCCATCATCACCGACGGGACGTTCGAGCGCAATCGCATGTTGGCTTGCGTCCATCATGCCGCGTACACTGTCAGCCGGTAAATCCATCTCAAATGCAATTTCTTCGGGGGACGGACGGCGACCTAAGGATTGTTCGAGGTTTTGTGCTGTCCGGTACATCTGGCGAATACGTTCGGTCATGTGCAGGGGAATGCGGATGGTGCGGGTCTTCTGAGCGAGGGCACGGGTGATCGCTTGACGGATCCACCATGTTGCGTAAGTGCTGAAGCGGTTGCCGCGTTTATAATCGTACTTATCAACCGCGCGCATCAACCCTACGTTGCCTTCCTGAATAAGATCGGGGAAGGGCAGCCCTTGTCCCATGTAACGTTTGGCGATACTGACTACCAAACGCGTATTGGCGCGTCCTAGATGCTCACGGGCATTTTGGCCTTCGATGACCAAATGATCCATCGTTGCAACCCAGGACATACCGTTCAATTCACTTGCTCCCGATTGTAGCAAGCTGTGGCGCGCGTCCTTACCAATTTCGATCCGCTTTGCCAGCTCAATTTCTTCTTGTGCTGTTAACAGCGGCTCTTGCGCCATCTGCCGGAAGTACAACCCAACCGGATCATCTGCGGAAACCGCATTAATGTCCCCTACACCGGGGTCT
Organism: Aggregatilineales bacterium; assembly: GCA_044226325.1. Classification (GTDB taxonomy): domain Bacteria; phylum Chloroflexota; class Anaerolineae; order Aggregatilineales; family Phototrophicaceae; genus CFX2. The sequence continues at coordinate 25,668 of JBGAHG010000014.1, read as the reverse complement.
TGGGGCATTTCTTCTGGCTCAAATTCCATCTCAACTTCTTCTGCGAGTACCAGTCCACCGCGTAATGGCTGGTCGCTTTCCTGTCGAACTTCGATTCCTAACTCATCCAATTCAAACAGGAGGTTTTCTACCGTGTTTGCGTCTTCTCCTTCTTCATCTAGTAACTCAAGGACATCATCGAACGTCAGATAACCCCGCTGGTCGGCCCGGTTCATCAGTTCTTGTATCAACTTGGCACCCTCTTACGTACTCGATGGTTAATAACTTCCGATTGTTAATTGCATCTTTTCAAACAGATAATAGTTTGTAATGTTTTTAACAACCGCCTAAACGTCAATATTTTAACATAGATTTGTGTGGTTTGTGAATAAGCCATTAATGAACACATGCGTAAGGAAAAGCATAGACCATAAGATTTATTAAGGTTTGTGACGTTAAACACCGGATTAATTCTGAATTTTTCTGAAAATAGTGCTAGAATGACAGATGTTAAGGTTGTAATCTTCCATTCTATGCATATCATAAAAGTATAGATTCCGTAATCTACCCAGCATAAGGTAACGATATGGCGACTCGACGTTTCACTGGTGACTTACCACCTGATCCCGGCACTGATGATCTGAGCAATGGACGGCAGCCGCCCATTCAACCCGCACCCGCACAACCGGCACGTCCGGCTGGTCCTGCACCCGCACAACCACGTGCTGCTGCGCCCCAACGTCCGTCTGCTCACTTGCCGCGTACCCTCACACAGGTACTAAACGAGGCCAATGAACGCGTCATTCAGGGTGACTTGGTGGATTATGTCCCTATGTCCACTGGCTTTGATCCATTGGATGGTTTTGTGGGGGGGGGGCTTCGCAAAACTGAACTCACGCTCCTTGGCGGCGCGCAGGGTATCGGCAAGACCATCGCGACTCTCCAAATCGCCCGTAACATCGCCATGCGCCCCGATCAATATGCTTTCTATCTTTCCTACGAACATACCGAAACCCATCTCATGCACCGTCTTTTGTGCATGGAGAGTATCAATCCACCCGAAGTGGATATAACGCGCGGTGTCAAACTGCGTGATCTCTATCAAATTATCGTTGCCGAACGTGCCAAAGGTTTCATGGGGCGCGACCCCAATTCCCCCGGCTCTTTACAGGCCATTCTCAAAGAAAACCCGCGTACGGCTCCCGCACTTGCCCGTATGGCACGTTATGCTGACCGTATGATTTTGGTCAAGGCCAGTCCCGCCGTCACCACTCTAAAAGCCATCAAGGAAATGACCGCTCGCCTCTGCGATGCCACTGGTGGCAATGTCACCGTGTTTGTGGACTATCTGCAAAAGATTGCTGTCTATCCCGAACGCCCGCGTGATGAAAACGATAAAGTCACGATCATTGTCGAAGGGCTTAAAGATATTGCGCTTTCGCTGGATGTGCCGGTATGGGCCATTGTCGCCGCCGACCGTGAAGGGCTTAAGAGCAAGCGCATTCACTTGTTCCATCTGCGGGGCAGCAGCGCGCTCGACTATGAATCCGATATTGCCATCATCATGAACAATAAATACCACATTCTCTCAAAAGACCATGTGGCCTTTAATCCGTATACCGCTAAGCAGTTCCGTGATTGGGTGGTCTTTACGGTCGAAAAAAACCGCGCCGGACGCGCCATGCAGGATATGGAATTCCAGCTTTACGGTCAGCACTTCGCTTTTGACCCGCGCGGTCAGAAAGTCCAACAGCAGCTCATTGACGATAAAGTCATCGAGAGTTAAAATCCCCCTTACCCTGATGATGTTAAAGGGCGCATAAATTGCGTCCTTTTTGTTGTATCCTACTGATTAATGACAATCCCGACGCGTCGCACCCGGATTTTTCCCATATATAATCATCGGTAATTTGAAGCCTGTAATTTCGAGCCGAGAAGTGTCCTATGAGCTTGCAAAGTGTCACTCGCCATCTAGTCGAAAATCTTCGTTCGATCAAAAATGTGCGGTCGGTCAAAGTTCTTGACGTGGGTTCATTGTTGGTCAATATTTCCCACAGTAGCTTTCACGAAGACATTGTCATTTATTTGTTGGCGGGTGAACTTTCGACTGGTTTCATCAAAAAGACTCTTAATGCCAATACGCGGGCTGATCTTCACACACTTTACATTCTCTCCTTTGACCTCATCACCGAAGATGGCAAAACCCCCTTGCTGAGCGATGGATTGCGTCTGCTGCTTCAGGCCTATGGTGGCAAGGTTTATGCCTACACCACCGTAGGGGATGCGGTTGTAATCTTTCCAGTAGTTGTCGAGCAAAGCCGGATAATCCGCAATCCACCGGTTCGCTTAGCCGATCTCAGTGGAGACTTTGCCGCCATCGAATCGGATTACATTATGGGCGTTCGCAACGTTGCCGGTTTTAATCCGCCGCGCGAACAGAAAGTGTATGTCGAGCGTCCCATCGAAAACCCTTTACAGATGTTTTACGATCTGCTCGGCGTTGCCACCGATGCCAGCCTCGATGACATCAAGCGCGCTTACCGCCGCAAAGCCCGTAAGCATCACCCCGACACCGACAAAACCCCTGGCGCTACCGAACGGATGCAGCAAATTAACGATGCCTACGCGCGTATATTGGAAACACGCGAGTAAAAACGAATTTTACATTAAATTCGCTTTTGATTTGTACAGATTGTTAAGACTGTGACATACAATGAGAACGTAGTTGTATATCAATTTCCCTTTCGGTATTGATGTGAGAAATTTATTGAAACAGGCCTAAATCATGCCACATTCAAGACCACAAACACTGACCGTCAAATCGGATGCTTCCACAATGGATGGTATTCCGAAATTTGGTGAAGTGACATTTCGGCAGAAGAACGAATTGGTTTTGACCTGTAAAGGGTTTGCCGATAAATTGATTTTGCGTGTGAATAGCAAGTTGATTTTAGGGCGTAGGGGTGAAAACGATGGGACTGATGGTCCCGATGTGGATTTGAATGTGTTTAATGCCTATGCATACGGTGTGTCCAAACAGCACGCTGTCATTGAATTTGCTGATCGTGTGCTGACCATCCGCGATATGGGCAGTCGTAATGGCACCTTCCTTAACATGCAAGCACTGGCGAATAACTCCCATCGTGTCCTTCGCGATAACGATGTTATTCACCTTGGCAACCTTGAACTGCACGTTCAGTTTCAAGTACCTGTAAAAGTGTAAACCAGAACACGGCGCATCGTGATCTGCTAGAAGACAAGCCAATCGCTTGTCTTTTTATTTGACGAAAAATGCTTTACAGATGAGAACTTTTGTGCTAAAATCGAGTTCGGTTGTGATTATAGGGTTGCGCCACACTAAACGGTAGAGACAATTTGGTTGCTCTATAACGCATTTGAAATGAACCTTAAAGGCTTGTCCGGTACTCTTTCGGTCTATATTCAAGAGAGAAATAAGGTTCACTCTGAAGCAAAATGGCGCATTTGGAGCCGCTTTAGCCGGATGCGATGCAATCACCCAACAAATTAAGTACCAGACAACGCTATTTAGGGTCCTTGGATGGATTAGGCTCATTTCGCTCCACCATCACTTAAGGCAGCCCTACCTCTATCTGAAAGAGTGTGTATTTTGCCGCGAACGGTCTACACGTCTACGCTTTCCAACGTTTGTTTTTGGTATGCAACGGTTGACGATGAACGAATAAATATATTGGCAAAATTGGCGGCGACAACCCCTTTTGCCAAAATTGCCAACTTTGCCAATAATCGCTGTGAATCTTCCCTCACCGCATTTATTACTCACCATGAATGGGCAGAAATTGAAGACCTTTTCGCCAAAACGTTTGGCAATTTTGCCAATTTCGCCATTGTTTAAACGCTATAAATCTTTCACCACGAATCAAAAACGCCGCTCTTCTGAACGGCGTTTCAAAACTCGATCACCAAATTATACCGAGCCAAAAGCCAATAGCTATTCCACCGCCTCGCGCAGCTTGATGTAATTCAACTTGGAAAGTTCGCGCACTTGGGCGTCTGCTCGGTAGCTGCTCCGCACCAATGGTCCACTTTCTACCCACTTGAAGCCCATCTCGCGCCCTAATGTCTCGAATGCGTCGAACTCTTCGGGCAGGTAAAAGCGCTCAACTGCCAGATGACCCTTACTCGGCTGTAAATATTGCCCGATGGTCAAAATATCCACGCCTTGACCCACCAGATCACGCATCACTTCCAATACTTCCTCAAATGTCTCGCCCAACCCCACCATAATACCGCTCTTGGTCAACACCAACGGATCCATTTTCTTAGCGTTGCCCAGCGTTTTCATCGCCCACTCATACTTGTCCTGAGGCTGTACCTTCTTGAACAAGCGTGGAACGGTTTCAACGTTATGGTTCAAGATTTCTGGTTGCGCGTCCATCACCGTCTTGAGGTTGGCCTCGCTCCCTTTAAAGTCTGGTATCAATACCTCGATGCTGCATCCCGGTTGCAAGTGGCGTATCCGTTTGATCACCATCGAAAATAGAGGCGCACCCCCATCTGGACGCTCATCACGGTTCACGCTAGTAATCACCACGTGCTTTAAGCCCAACGCTCGCACCGACTCGGCTACACGGTTCGGTTCCGCCCAATCAATTGGGTTCGGGCGTCCGGTCTTGATGTCACAGAATCCACACGACCGTGTACAGGTATCCCCACCCATAAGAAACGTGGCTGTGCCTTTTCCCCAACACTCGGCGATGTTCGGGCATTGAGCTTCCTCACACACTGTATTGAGCTTCTTGTCGCGCATCAACTCGTAGACTTCCTTGTATCCCTCGCTGCTGGGAGCGCGGACCTTAATCCAGGGCGGTCTGCGTCGTGGATGAGCAGGGTCAGGCTGCCAACCTTCTTTCGGGGTTAGAGGAATGGCGTTCGGATCAATCAAATCAGTCACGGTAAACCTCATTTTTCTATATCAGTCTTCAAAAGGCTGATGAATTGTTGGTTATTAAAGTTTCGGTTTATTCTAATCCTGAGCTTCGACACAGTGTGTAATGATTATAGCCTTATCAACGTATGAACTCTACTTCCGATGGGGTGGCGTCCGTCTCCCTTACCAGTGTTTTCCACAGATAGCGAATGATCACCTCACGACTTCCCACGAAGATGACCAACCGCACTATCGGTAATGCAAATGCGCTCACAATCGCGGAAACTTGAAACACGTCTAGGATTTTCGGCGCAATCGTGAAACCGAACAGTAAGGTCAGCATAAACGTCACCACTTGAATCACCAGATACAGGATGAAAGCTGCCGCACTTGCATCCAATCGGCGCGTCGCATAGCTTGGGACCAGGATCCCAATTTCTGCTCCTAACACAATCGATTGTAGGTGGTCTATATACATCGCCAACCCCATCGTCAGCAAATAAACCGCTACAATCAACCCACCAAAAAGCGCGGCATTTTCTGGGATGATCGAAGGACTAAGGCTGGCTGCGATCAACATCAACACTACCGTGAAGAAACCCCGCATAATCCACGTACCAGCCGCTTCTGTTTGTTCCATCGATTCATTCCGGTGGATACAAGCTGACATTACAATTCGCCCGATACCTAAAGCGCCAGCCGGGGTAATGACCAGTAAATCGTACATGCCAGCTTCCCCTTCGTGGGCAAGGCTGCTAGCAATTTGCACGGCCCATCGCAGTCCATATACTGCGCTCAAAAAAACGATTGCCGGTAACAATAGAAACGGTGAGAACAAAATCAGCACGCACCCCATGTACCAGGGCATGATATAAGGAGGTTGGGTGATGATCCGCTGGTAAAGAGGATGTCCGGTCAATGGTCGATTCATCCAGCGCCAAAGTGTCCACGTCAGAATCAAGTTGTTTCCTTACACAGCACGACTACATCAATCGTTGCATAGTCATGCTTCATATAATCACATCTATACAAGCTGTTCAGCGCCGCTTTTGAGGATACAAAGCCAAATCTGCTTCTTGAGGTACAGTATCCGTCCTTTTAACCACCACTTCCCATAAGATTCGAATGATCACGTCCTGCACCGCGACGATAATAACGAGCCGCGCGAGAGTTAGTAGAATATCCATTAACCCGCTTTGCACACCAAGCTGCAGATAAATCCCATTGAGCAGGCCAAAGGCTAATAAGAGGCTGATAGCGTAGCTGCCAATCTTAATCAGCAGGAAAACGGCAGGCGCATATAAAAACGCATCTACAGTTCCACTGGCAAACGTCGAAATGATTAGTCCGATCAGGCAGCCAATCACAGTCGATTGCGCATATTCAGTGTAAATGAGCACGACCATCGCTTCTGCGTTGACCAGCGGTAAGATGACCGGAAGTGGCAATTTCGATGATGAAATGACGATGGTAATTGAAATGCCGATAAATAATAGCAGGATCACAGCAATGGTCGCGAACGCAATCCGTACCGAAGTCCGCACGATCTCACGTAGGCGGCTAAATTGTTGTTGTTGAAACAGTAAGCTGGTACACATCACCCAGCACACTGCCAGAGCACCCTGTGGGCACAAAACCAATAAGTCGTAAGTGTTGTTTTTTCGCTCGAGAGTGATCAATTGGCTCACCCGTATTGCACAATCCATGCCATATATAAGTCCGCAGATTCCCAAAAGAACCGGCATTAGGAAGACAAGAATCGTGGGCATAAATTCGCTCATCGACATGATGAATCCGATGAAAACGCCCGCTGAATTAAAACTGCGGCGTTTAACAACGCGTGGCAAAAGTACAGTTCGTACAAAAATCGGATGAGTCGCAGGTGGATTGTTAAGCGCGCGCCACAGTTTGAGCGTCATCGTGCAGCTTAAATCGAGGAGGATAAGATGTTCCGCTGGTCAAAAAGTCAATGTCGGCTGGTCGGGCATTGGTGCTGTCCATCAACCGTCGCCACCCTAGCGTAATCATCCCTTCCCGTGTCACATAAAAAAGAGCGACAGTAAATAGCATTTGGCTGATCTCGTGATTGATGTTGAACATTGTCAACCAACGACAAATCTCGGGTAAGATAAACAAGGCAACCACGATGGTAACTAGAAACGAACACACTTGAAACGCGGCAAAAATCGTCACCGCCCACAGCCGTTTATCCATACTCGTGGCTTGTTGCGCCGCCAGCATACCGGATATACAACTAAATACGGTGGACTGGATATGGTCAATATAAAACATCGCGAAGAATGTTAACGCCCAGAAAATCGTCACACCACTTTTTAAACCCAGAAGTCGCTGCATAAAAAGTTGGCTCGAAACGATGAACGGCACGAAAAGTCCGAGCCGTATAATCCATGCCTCTTGCGAATTCAGAATTTCAAAGGCTTGCTCACGGTGTATACAGCCTGTGCAAATCGCCCACAAAGTGCGAATAGTGCCTCCCGGCGTCAAACATAACAAATCATAAGTGCGGCTTTGCTGTTCATCAGTGATACGGTTGGTAATCCGCAGCGTCAAAACCATACCGCTGATCGTTCCACTGAGCGCCATCAAACAAACCAGCCGCATATCGATGATGAACAACAGCGGCCATAGCCAGATTTGTCCCTGTAAGAAAACATTTTGTGCAATGCGGCTCAGGCGTGTGGCATCATTATAAATATCATCCAGCACTCGCGTGAAAACCGGATGCTTGTCTTCCGGATTTTTCAAGCCTTTCCATAAACGCCACATCGTCATGGCGCTAGTCCCCACGCTACCGGATCAGGTCCATTCACGGTCGGAAAGATGCCTTCGCTCAATTGTGTAAATACGCCGGAATTGATATCCATCGCCAGCAGCAAATAGCCTTTATTATCACCCGGCACATTTCCACCAAAAGCAATATGACTGCTATCCGGTGACCAAATTAACCGCGGCGGGTTAGGAGTATGCTCGGTAGTCGTAAATCCGCAATAGCTGTGCAGGTCGCCACTGCCAATATCCAGTATGTGGATCGTTCCCACATCTGCATCAGTTTCGGGTTTTGCACCTTTGAGTTTCATCACCCAGAAGGCAATATGTGTACCGTCAGGCGACCAACTCAAATCGCCAGTGGTTAATCCGTTAATCCGCACTGCACCGTATTGGCTGGTGAGGTCTGTCCATTTGGCCGGCAAGAATGTCGTTCCCGGCTGCACCGCGTAAATCTCGCTGCTCTCGACTATAGCATTTCCGTCTGCTATCACCGGTGCAACATACGCCAACCACTGCCCATTTGGTGACCAAGCCGCCGAGTCGTAATAGGGTAGATCGACTCCCAAGTCAACGCCGGTCGCATCAATTTCGTCGCTAGCTGCCAGATTCACCATCATTCTATGGAACGTGTCCTCAACCTGCTTGACCTTAATGCCCCATTTCCCACCGGGTTGCACATTGGCAACGCTATTCACATTCAGATAATCTCGATCTCCACCGCTTTCCGGTTGCAAATAAGCATCTTTACCCGGCGTCCAAACCAATAATGTATTGTTAGACCACCACTCAATGTCTGCCGCGTAATCAATCAGCGGAGTGCGTTCCGTTCCGTCCAACCGCATCTTGGAATAGGCCTCAGTAATCGAATCGACGTATGTGATCCATTTCGCATCGGGCGACAGGCGGCAGTTCGTACCGCACGGACGGGTATCCGGCAGTGGATAACGCCGATCTGCATCAATGTTGTAGACCCACATGCTGGCTTTATCGAAAGCGGTTAGGATAATTCCACCTGGCGTATAGCTCGCGCCGCGTACCTGAATCCCCCCCGTTGGGCAGGTTTCCACGATACTGCTGGCAGTCGTTACTTTGCTGCCACCAATTAAAATCAGGACTACCATGACCCAACAGATTGTGTGGAGTAAGCTGTGTTTTTCAATGTGTTGAAGGAAAGAATGTGTCATAGGATGTCAAAATAATACTCACATTCTGCCAAGCATAGCACAAAATATTCACAGTCGCTTCCATTTTTATCGTCTGGTGAATCGCTTTCAAAATCGATCTTACAAACCTTGCTCCTACGTGTTTAATACCCTTCTTGAACCCGCGTATACGGATTTCAATCTTGTTAGAGTTTGTTGACGTTGGATGCAAACATGTGTTTTAGGTGGGGAATTTGGTACACTTAATGCTGTGAATTTATATAGGTATGATATAGTGTCTACAGAGTATGTGTGCTGCCAGAACAGGGGCATCAAATGAAGAAAAGCCTCGCTGCCACTTCATCCATTCGGGATGAAATTGGAGAAGGTTCGCCCGAGTGGGAAGAAGTCAAGGAACCGTCCAATCCGTTAACGACCACGACTTCGCCTGTCATCAAAACCAATGGCGGATATGCGCCGACCGCCGAAACAGGCATGATTCCTGCTATTTTTATTGCGCCCTATGAAGGTCAAGATAACGCCGAAGGTCAAGATGCATCTCGCACGACGGCTGAAACCCAGGTTGCACCTCTCAACCAGAAAGCGACCCAAACAATGACTGAACACATGCCGTCCGTTCTCATCATTGAAGATACCACCGAGCTTGCCGAAGTCATTCAGGCTACGCTCGAACGCATGAATATGCAGACTGCCCACGAAACGCATGGCGGTAAGGCTATCACGCGTTTTGATGAAATGCACCCCGATGTTGTTCTACTCGACATTGGTTTGCCGGATATGACCGGTTGGAAGTTTTTGGAAGCCGTCAAAGAAAAGCATAAAGATGATATGCCTATCATCATTGTGATTACGGCTTACGGTGATCCTGCAAATCGTTTGGTTGCCAAATTCCAGGGGGTCTATAACTACCTTATTAAGCCCTTTACGTCAGATGAAGTAGAGCAGGTGGTTATGTCCGCCCTACGCAGCAAGACTGCATGAAGCTATTCCGATTGTTACACGCCCTCATCAAGAGGGCGTTTTTATTGGCAATGGTATTGTCCATATCGGCATCCACGCCTCCGCCGCCGGATGGTTCATCCCTGACGGTTGATCTTGCTGCCCATCGTCCTATGCAAGCGCTTTATCAAATCGAAGCGCAGGTTGCCCAATCCGGTTGGACGGCTGAACTCGCCAAATCTGCCGGTGATATTTGGGAAAGCCTCGATGATTTGCCCCGCGCCGTATCCTATTGGGAAATCGCTGTTCGCCTCCAACCTTCCAACCAACAGTTAACCCGTCAATTGGCACAATCCTACTTGACTCTGGAACATTGGTCACAAGCCGTTATTGCATTAAGCAGCCTACTCAAACTCAATGATGATAATTGGGCGCACTTCCAGTTAGGCATCTTGCAAAGCGTGCTTGATTCATCATCCGCCGCCGATCAATTACAGCTGGCCGCGCGCGATTCGCAGTTTAAACCTGTTACCGCCCAACTGATTCCGCTGCTCAATCAGCCAACAGATGTCATACGCGCCATGCAAATGGGCGTAGTTTTGGCGAGTGCCAAACTATGGCCGTCTGCCGGGTATTTGTTCCAATATGCCGCAGCGCTGTCTCCTAAGCTGCCTGTCGCCTTAGCTTATAGCGGGCTTGCTCGTGACCAGCAGGGTAAAAATGGAAGTTCGCAGATTGAACAGGCTGTTGCCATCGCGCCAAACAATGCTCAGGTTCGCTACCTACAAGGGCTTCATCTACATTTGGTTGGTGAAGAAGAAGCCAGTCTACAGGCACTGCAACAAGCGACAGTTCTTGATCCTCTCAATCCAGCATTTGCCGCAGAATTAGCCACTGCCTATAATCGTGCAGGCGACTCTCCCAAAGCCGAATATTGGTATAAGGCCGCCGTGACACTCTCCAATAATGACGCTCGTTTTCAAAATCTACTCAACGCTTTTTATGGTCAGCCATCCGTATCTATCGTAACTGCCACACCTTAACTCCACGTTTACGCTCTATACACCACGTGCTACAATCGCCACTCGTTGCCAACTAACTCGGGTGTCTTACCTTGCGCCGTATCCTCATCCTTTTGCTTCTGCTTTTCCTACTGGCTGTGGCTTATCTCGCTAATCGCTTCACCGCTCATCTTCATTACATCGTTCCTGTAGAAGCAGGTAAAGTCGCCTATATCGCTACCTTCGATGATTTTAAGGTAGATTGGACGCAGGCCGAGGGACGTCTCAAAGTCCAAATTCTCGATACAGGAGTATTACAAATCAATGTCGGTGATGTGGATAAACTTCCATTTTCGCAAGCCAAACCATTTTTTGGAGATTTTGATGTGCGTGCTCAGACCACCGCTGTCGATGGTCCCGAAGGCAACGGTTATGGTTTAATTTTTCGCCTCCAAAATAAGGATAATTCCTCACCCACTGACGACGATTTTTACCTTTTTGAAATCAGCAGCGACGGTTATTATCGGGTGTTGCGTTCTTTTAATAATGTTCAAAAAGAGCTAAGTACGTGGATTCCATCTCCGGTCATCAACCAACATATAGGCGCGACCAACTTTATCCGTGTGATTGCCAAAGGTGATCATTTTCAGTTTTATATCAACAATCAATTGGTCCAATTATGTATTCCCGATGATCCCAACGGTACAAGCACGTTTCCTGCAACGGGGCAGTGTGTTGGGGGCAAAATGTTGGATACATTAGTCGATGCGTCTATTCCTAACGGTCAACTCGGTGTAGTCGCCCAATCCTTGGATGAAGCTGGTGTCGTCATTGATTTTGATAACGTGGTTGTCTACGGCCCGTCCTAAATTGCATACCCAAAAGAAGTCGTTTTTGATAATCCCAAAGCGTCTAGGTTAAGTCGTCAACGCGCATATGGCAAAGACGATTTTATCAATCTCCGCTATACTGAATACCATATTTGTGAACCCTATGCGATACAATGGCTTATAAGGTCAGCAGTCGATATGCTGATTCAAATGGAGTTAAGAACATGACCGGGCCTAAAGAACAGTTACAAGCTGCCGTCAAAGAAGCAATGATCAACAAAGATAACATGCGCCGTGACGTCATTCGTGGTTTGCTCAGCGCGGTTAAACAGGTTGAAATCGATAGCCAAAAGACACTGAACGCGGAAGACACAGTTGTCGTCCTCCAAAAAGAAGCCAAGAAACGCCGCGAGAGTATCGATGAAGCAGTCAAGGTTGGACGCAGCGAAATTGCCGACCAGGAAAAACTGGAACTCGCCATCATTGAGAGCTTTTTACCGGCTCAACTTTCGCGTGACCAGGTCAAAACCATCGTACAAGAGACGATTGCTCAAACCGGTGTCACGTCACAGAAAGAAATCGGCAAATTAATGGGTGCGCTCATGCCCAAAGTGAAGGGATTGGCGGATGGTAAACTCGTTAATGAGGTCGTCCGCGAACTGCTAAAGTAGTTCTGTTGGTGTGCTTATGATTGATTGGCTTACGAGGCTTTTGCAAAATATATCTCGCCTTCAACCAGTGCGTTCACGTAACCTTTTGCATTGGGTGGGTACAATCGTCGCAATTGCCTTATTTGTCTTAATCGCGACGCTCTTGGTTGTCTATGATAGCGTCTTTTTGGGCTTCAATAACCTGTCGACGTTACAAATCGGCGATCTTTCACCGCAGGATATTCGTGCGCCGATTAGTGTGTCGCCCTTCATTAGCAAAGTGCTCACCGAACAGCGCCAACAAGAAATTCGGCAAAGTGTTCCCGAAATTTATTTCCCGCCTAATCCTGCTGTATCACGTCAGCAGTCGGATATGGTCAGCCAAATTCTGGCCTACATCCAAAATATTCGGCACGACCCTTATGGCACCGCCCCTCAAAAGATTGATGATCTTCGTGCTATTAATGATCTGATTTTGCCTGATTCTACCATCATCCAACTCCTCGGCTTTGACGAAAAAGCGTGGACAGATATCACCGATCAGATTACTGGCATTCTTGAACGGGTGATGCGTGGTGAAATCCGCGACTCGAATTTGCAATCCGTCATTACCCAGCTACCTATGCAGGTAGGTGTACGCTTTTCGGAAGATCAAGCCGATGTGATCGTTCAGGTTGTCCGGGGTTTAATTCGTCCCAATACGCTGCTCGATACCGATTCCACTGAGCAAGCTCGTCAGAGTGCTGTCGCCAACATAATCGTGCGTCGCAGCTTTGAACGTGGACAGGTCATCTTACGCGCTGGTGAAAAAGTGGATGCCGCAGCCTACGAAGCGCTCGGTATTTTGGGTCTGTTGGAACCAACCAATCAACGGGTGCAGGAATTTGCGCGTGCCGCACTAGCCAGCATCATCGTTGTGGTTGTTACCGGCTTATATCTCAGCCGTTTTAAGCCCGAGTTATTGCGTTCTTCGCGTGTGTTTATGCTTTTGGCAGCGCTTTTTCTTGTGACGTTGCTCGGTGCGCGCTTGTCCGTCATATACGGGCAAATTTATCTTTACCCTACCGCTGCAATGGCAATTCTCTATGCGGCTTTAGCCAGCGCCGAGGTTTCGGTTATTGGTGTTTTGGGTTTGGCAACGCTCGTCGGCCTAATGCAAAACAACTCGCTTGAAATGGCGATGTTGGTCGGTATCGGCGGTATGTTGGCAACGCTCACTGTGCGCCATCCAGAGCGGCTAAATGGCTATTTTATGCCCGGCTTGGTAGTTGGTTTAGCCAATATCGCTGTGGTATTGATTTTCTTTCAGGGTGATTTAACCTCCACCAGTAACACAACCGGCGTTGGTGAACTCATTGTTTATAGCTTGGTTAATGGTGTGCTTTCGGCTACCGTATCCCTTGCGGGAATATATATAGCCACGTTGCTTTTTAACCTGCCAACAGGCCTTAAGCTGGTGGAACTCAGCCAGCCGAATCAACCACTGCTTCAGCGCCTGTTGCGCGAAGCCCCCGGTACGTATCAGCATTCCCTTCAAGTTTCAAATATGAGTGAACAGGCTGCTAATGCCATTGGCGTCAACGCCGATCTCGTTCGAGTCGCTGCCTTGTATCATGATGTTGGCAAAATGATTAACCCGGCCTTCTTCACTGAAAACCAGATCGAAGGTATTAATCCCCACGATGCTTTAGCGGATCCTGCTCGTAGTGCGGCCATTATCATCAGTCATGTCACTGAGGGCGACAAAATTGCCCGCCAATATCGTTTGCCGCCACGCCTTCGTGACTTCATTCTTGAACATCATGGCACACAGGTGTTGTACTTTTACCAGCAAGCGGTTCAGCGTGCGGGTAGTGATCAGGGTATTGACGTCGAGCAGTTTACATATCCCGGTCCTAAGCCTCAGACCAAAGAAACTGCCATTCTCATGCTGGCCGATAGTTCGGAAGCTACGGTGCGTTCCCGCAAACCCACTAAGAAGCAGGAAATCGATGAGATTGTTCATCATATAATTGACGGCAAAATTCAATCTGGTCAGTTGGACGAGTCTGGTCTCACGCTCAACGACCTGAACACCATCCGCCGCATCTTCGTGGATATGCTGCAAGCTGTGTTCCATCCACGTATTAATTATCCACCGCAGTTGAAGTCAAAAACCGATTCATCAACTGAAATTCCGCGTACTGCCAGCTTACCCAATGTAACGCAGGAAACACTCGCACCGACTCTGCTGCCTGATGGAGAGCGTAGTGCGCCAGTTGTTGTACCAACCGAACCTGCTTTACCGGAGCCTCCGCGTCCTACTGTACAAACCAAGGAAATACCCGCCATCAAAATTGTGCTGGATACTGAAGATGAAGCGCCCTTACCGGACGTCCCACCACTTCCTCGCACAGGCGAATACAAAACAGTTCGCTCCAGCGAAAACGGCAAATCGCCGCTCAAGAAAGACGCACCAGAAGAACAGTAAATATGACCTTCACTATTGATATTCAAAATGACTCGAATTACCTCATTGATGCCGCTCGTTTGCAAGCCGCGTCGCAGCAAGTTCTTAATCAGCATGACGTTGATCCCGATACGACCTTAAGTGTGGTTTTCGTCGATAACGCCTATATTCAATCTGTGAACCTGAAATTTCGTGGCTTTGATTCTCCCACCGATGTGCTTTCGTTTCCAGCTGATGAACCACCTGTCGAAATTGACGGCGAGCCGCCTTACCTCGGTGATCTCATCGTTGCATATCCCTATGCCTCCGAGCAGGCCGCGCGCGAAGGCCACACACTCAATGATAGCCTTGCGTTGCTCGTCGTACATGGCACACTTCATTTGCTCGGCTATGACCACGATACCCCCGAAAATCGTGCCGAAATGTGGGCGGCACAGGATGCGGCATTAACCGCCCTTGGCATATCGACCGCCATCGTCCCCGCGCTTGAAGGGGGCGATCATGACCAATCGCACTAAGAAAGTACTGGACGAACTCACCAGTACGATGAAGATCAACCCCGATGAGTACAGCCTTATCACCAGCTCCAGCCGCGTCAAGAGTCTAGGATACGCGCTGGCCGGTTGGCTATATATGCTGCGCTATCAGAAAAATACGCGCATCATGTCGGTTTCCAGCGCCCTTATTTTTGCGTTTGCCTTCTGGTTGCAGGTGGATTTCACAAGTTGGGCGATTCTTATTTTGACGGTTATGGCTGTGTGGATGGCCGAGTTCCTGAATGCCGCAGTCGAAGCCGTTGTCAATTTGGCCTCGCCGAGCTTTCATCCGATGGCGAAGGTGGCGAAGGATGTAGCGGCAGCGGCTGTCCTACTTGGCGCAGTTTCCTCAGTGCTGGTAGGCTTATTGATATTAGGGCCTCCGCTTTTGCACAAATTGGGTTATTGAGAAAACATTATGGAAGAAACGCCGCAATCAGAAGCTCCGCGTAAAAACAGTGCCCGTGAACGTCACCAACGGCGCAAGCAGCAGAGTATGGCGCAACCCTCAAGTATTCCGCGTCAGCTCAAGCCATCTGGCGGTTTTGAACTGCCCGCCGTTCGCATTCCGATCAACCGACTTATTATTTATGGCATTGCGGGTGCGGCATTTTTGATTGTGGTAATTATGCTCATTGGGCGTCTGAAAAATGAGGCACCTAAAACCAGCGCCAACGCCATCTGGATCGGCACCCAATGGACCTATGATAATCCTGATGATGCCGCTCTGACTGCGCTTGTCCAAAAGCTGCGTGATCATCAAGTCGGTGTAGTCTATGCGTGGGTCAGTCTACTCCAGTCCAATAACGCATGGTCAGATACTGGCAAGCTCGATTCGGTGAAATCCTTCGTTCAGCGTTTCAAAAAGCTCTATCCCGAAGTTCGGTTGTACGGCTGGCTTAGCCTCGATGCCCAACCTGTCGATAGCAACACCGCTCGTCTCGGCGATACATCCATGCAGCAGATCGTGGCAGATTTCAGCCAGCGCATGACCGCCGAATTCAAGTTCGATGGCGTGATGCTGAATGTTGTTCCGGTTTTCAATAACGATGAAAACTATCTGTCGCTCTTACGCAAAGTGCATAGCAGCGTTGGCGAGAAAGCCTCATTGGCCGTAGCTGTCCCGCCTGACTGGACGCCAACCGATGTCAGTATTCCCATGCCACCGCGTATCGAACCCGGTACGGTGTGGGATGAAGCGTATAAGCAGCGTGTAGCCTTGATTGCCGATCAAGTGGTCGTCACAGCCTATAACAGTGGTATCGCTAACAGTGCTGATTATTCTGCTTGGATGGCCTATCAAGTTAAAACATTTACGAGCGCTTTAGCCGGCTTACAAACCGCGACCGGCATCCCTGCCTCAACCGAACTCCTGATCGGCGTTCCAGCCTACGACACCCAGGCGCTTACCCACGACACCAACGTTGAAAACATCTCATCTGCGGTAGCTGGGATCCGTACAGGTCTTACCGGGAGCGCTGCTTCATCCAAGTACGTGAAGGGTATCGCCATCTATTTTGAGTCCCAAATGAAAGATGACGATTGGTCACAGCTTAAACAACTCTGGGCGAACTAAAATCGGTTTGATTTGTACACCCTATGAGCTGCTTTAAAGTCTTCTTGCTACGAAATGGTTCAGGCGACGACACTTTGAAAGTTGTCGGAACTTTTTCCCGTCGCTGAGGTTTCAAGCCACCTCCTGTAATTTGCGTTTTTCCTTCATCGCTACAAAACTATTGTCTTGTAAATGCAATCGAGAAGCGACTTGTGTGGGAGGATGACTTTTAAAGGCACAAATGGGCACATCCGTCGTGTGCCCATTTTCATAGATGTAATTTCCTTTATTTCCCTAATTCCTCGTAGAAATAAATCGCTGTATCGATACCTTTGTGGAACATCTCCAGTGTGAAGCTCTCGTTCGGTCCATGCGCCCCGTCTCCCGAAAGCCCCAATCCCATTAAGATCACAGGTAGGTTATCCAATTGTTGTTGGAAATCCGCGATAATCGGCAGCGTTCCACCACCACGCTCAAATATCGGTCGTTTGCCCCAACCTTTTTCGAAGGCCATCATCGCCGCCATCATCGCCGTCGACTGCGTATCCATTACCGCAGGGTATGCCGCCGCCTGTGGACGTACTTCGCTGCGTACAGTCGATGGGGTCAATTTGAGCAGTTGGGCTTTGACGAGTTCGTAGATTTTATTTGGATCTTGGTTTGGTACCAGTCGGCAGCTAATCTTTGCCAGTGCCTTTGCTGGCAGTACTGTTTTTGACCCCTCCCCATAAAACCCGCTCACGAAACCGTTAATTTCCAGCGTGGGTCGTGCGCCGATGCGCTCATGTGCATCATAACCGGCTTCGCCCCAGAGTTGTGGTACGCCGGTTGCCGCTTTCCAATCGGCTTCACTCGCCGCATGGGAACGCAGATCAGCCCGTTCCTTATCACTCATCTTCAACACATCGTCATAAAATCCCGGCACATTCACGCTGCCATCTGCATGATGCAGTTGCGCGATAATCTCAGCCATCGCTTGTGCAGGATTGTGGACAATGCCGCCGTAACCGCCGCTGTGCAAATCTTGCTTCGGTCCAAATACCTCGAAGTCTAAATACATTAATCCGCGTGTCGAATAGTCGATCACAGGCTGGTCAATCGTCTTCATACCGCTGTCTGAAATCACACATACATCAGCTTTCAATTTCGTGCGATTTGCAACCACAAATTTTGCTAAATTCTTTGATCCGATTTCCTCTTCGCCTTCGATTAGAAATTTCATGTTGACGTTTGGCTTACCACCATTTGCCAGCAGCGACTCCGCCGCTTTCAACTGCGCCAGCATTTGTCCCTTATCGTCGCTTGATCCTCGCGCCCAGATTTTGCCATCGTGTATCACTGGCTCGAACGGATCATTATTCCAACCATCACTCTTGACCGCCGGTTGCACATCGTAATGTCCATATATCAGTACCGTTTTTGCGCTGCTTCCTGCGTCCACCCATTCGCCGTACACGACTGGATGCCCACCCGTAGGCAGAATTTCAACAGTGGTTAGGCCAATGCGCCGCATGTCGGCCGCCACCCATTCTGCTGCTTGCTGCACATCCTGCTTGCACTCCGGCAGGGTGCTTATGCTCTTGATTCGCAGTAAATCATCGAGTTGCTTTTCAAACTGTCCGCCATTCGCTTTCGCATATTCGTGTGCGTTCGACATCATTTATTCTCCTGCTCCAATTGCTTCATAGAAATAGATCGCCGTGTTGATACCTTTACGGAACATCTCGACCATCAAATGTTCATTCGCGCTGTGAGCTCCATCATCGTTAAGACCAAACCCCATCAAAATTACGGGCGCATTTAGTTCTTTTTGGAAATCACTCACAACCGGAATACTACCGCCCTCCCGCATGAAAATCGGCTTTGTACCCCATCCTTGCTCATAAGCGCGTACCGCCGCTTGCATTTCTGGTGTCCGAATATCCACGAATGCTGCTGGCCCACCTAATGACACTTCAATCGTCGTTTGAATCGTTGTCGGGCTAATGTTCATGATAAAGTTTCGTACCAGTGTTGCAATGACTTCAGGGTCTTGGTTCGCCACCAGTCGGCAGCTGATCTTCGCCCACGCTTTCGCTGGTAGTACCGTTTTGAATCCCGGCTCATAATAACCGCCAGCCATCCCGTTAATTTCCAGTGTTGGGCGCGCACCTGTCCGTTCATGGATTGCATAACCCGGTTCGCCCCATTGTTTGGGCGCGCCTGTGGCTTGTCTCCAGGCGGCTTCCGTAATGCCCGTTTTACTGAGTTCCACACGTTCTTCATCGGAAAGGGGTAGCACATCATCATAAAACCCCGGTACAGCCACACTGCCATCTGGCTTATGCAGTTGCGAGATAATTTCCGCCAGCGCTTGCACCGGATTATGTACGGATCCTCCGTATACCCCGCTGTGCAAATCTGTTGCTGGCCCGTTGACCACCACATCCATCGTTAATATCCCGCGCAGGGCATACACAATGGAGGGTTGATCCGCTGTTGGCATCCCACTGTCTGAAATCACACAGACATCGGCATGAAGTTTCTCGCGGTTTGCTGCCACGAAATCCGCCAAATGGGTTGATCCAATTTCCTCTTCACCCTCAATCAGAAATTTCAGATTGACAGGCGCTTTGGCCCCGTTCGCTAATATCGCTTCCACAGCTTTGAGGTGTGCGAAAATTTGCCCCTTGTCATCCGATGACCCGCGTGCATAAATGTGTCCATCGCGTTCTGTTGGTTCAAACGGCTCGCTGATCCAACCATCGCTTTTCAAAGCCGGTTGCACATCATAATGTCCATAGATAAGGATGGTTTTCGCATCTTGTCCCGCACCCATCCATTCGCCGTACACAATTGGATGCCCTGGCGTTGGGACAATTTCGACCGTATGTAAACCGATTCGCTGTAAATCACTTGCCAGCCATTCTGCCGTTCGTTGTACATCCCCCGCGTTTTCAATCGATGTGCTGATGCTCGGAATCCGCAGCAGGTCGAAAAGTTGCCCCTTAAATTGATCAAAATGCGCTTTCACATAGTCATGTGCCTGGCTCATCCCTATTTTTCCTTTTACTGAAGTAATTTTGCAAAAACCCCTATAACAATCATGAATTTAGAGTTTGCACCCTCATCACATCCGTTTGCCGAGTTCCTCATAAAACTGAATCGTAATTGCCATGCCCTTATACCACATGTCCAGATAAACATGCTCATTCGGGCCGTGCGCCGCACACCCTTTATAGCCGAACGATAACAGCACCATTTGGGTGTTCAACTCCCTCTGCAAATCCACGACCACCGGAATACTCCCGCCTTCACGCGTAAAATGTGGCCGTTTGCCCCAAATCGTTTCGTATGCGGTTTTGGCTGCCTCAACTGCTGGGCTATGTCGATCAATCAGAGCCGGTTCACCAATTTCAATAAGGCGTAATTCTGCTTTCACGGTCGGCGGTGTAATCGTCTTGATATAGTCCCGCAGCTTTTCATATATCACTTGTGACGTTTGGTTCGCCACAAGTCGGCAGCTGATTTTCGCCAGTGCCATCCCCGGTAGCACCGTCTTAAATCCTTTACCGGCAAACCCACCACGAATCCCGTTGATTTCCACCGTTGGTCGTGCCCCGATTCGCTCATGTAGATTGTATTGTGCCTCTCCCCAGATTTGTGGAGCTGCTGCTACATCTTTCCATTCCGTCTCTATCCAGGGCAGTGCCTTAGCTAATTCTGCCCGTTCGTCATCATCCAGTGCCCGTACCTCGTCATAAAACCCTGGTACACTCACACTGCCATCGACGTGATGCAGTTGGCTGATAATCTCTGCTAGCGCTTGAATGGGATTGTGTACCGTCCCGCCGAAGTGACCGCTGTGTAAATCCTGTTTCGGCCCTTGAACCTCCAGCTCCATCGTCACAACGCCGCGCAGGCCATAGGCAATATCCGGTTGCTCACGGTCAGACATGCTCCCATCGCATATCACTGCGACATCGCATTTGAGCCGTTCCTTATACTGCGACACGAACGCCGTCATATTCTCGGATGCTGATTCTTCATCTCCTTCAAACATCAGCTTGATATTGACCGGCGAACTCCCCGTTTTGATGACTGCTTCCGCCGCTTTCAACTGCGCCATCACATTGCTCTTGCTGTCAATCGCGCCTCGCGCAAATACTTTGCCATCTTTTTCGGTAGGTTCAAACGGTTGTGTATGCCAACCGTCACTCATTTCGGCAGGTTGAACATCATAATGGCAGTACACCAATACCGTCGGTGCAACTTTCCCTGCGCCCATCCACTCCGCGAACACCACCGGATGCCACTTCGTGCGAATCACTTCAACCGTCTCAAAACCGATCCGCCGCATATCTGCTGCCAGCCATTCCGCCGCCCGTTCGCAGTCCGCTTGATGTTCTGCCAATGTACTGACGCTTGGAATGCTCAATAGTTCTTTCAACTGCGACTTAAACGCGTCCTCGTGATTTTTAACATAGTTCAACGCTTGGTTATTCATGTTCCCTCATTCTCAACCCGATTCATACCAACTCCGAACTTGATCATGTAAAACTTTTGTTCTATAATTAATATGTATATTTCCCACACACTTTTCATCGTTGTGAGTTTCGATGCCATTTCAACGCTTCACAAAAAAACCTAAAACTGTCTCCTCTGATCTCAGCGTTTCTGCGGTTCATTCTCATATTTCTTTGCGCCTTTTCAGAAAAAACGCATTCACTTTTGCTTGTTCAGCGGCTTTCTCCCCTCCAACCGCGGAACCCCGCTTCGGCGGCGGACACACGGGAGCAGTTCGCTGCACGGGTGCCATTTCAGCGGATTTACGCGAACCAGCCGTTTGCATCTAATGACGATTCAGCGGTTTCTCCCCAGCTTTCCGCCTGCTATTTCGGCGGTAAAATTGCACATTTTGCATTTTGTGCCATTTCTGCCAATAGCCAGTTTTACCTGATGACCGTCAACCGAAAACTTTCGCCGCCTCTTCCCATATCACACGTTTATCGGCCTCTTCCGGCTCAAATGGGAAATAATACCCCACCCGATCCAACATCCCCTCGTATCGTTCTTTCACCTTATAAGGAAGTTCATCCGCTGCAGCCACCACTGCAATCTCGTTCATCATCTCGTCGCTGATTTCCATCCACATCTCGGTCCATCGGTTTTCGCGGATCATCTTCGTAAGTCGTTCCGCGATGTCGCCCCAACCGTGCATATCTAGCACAGCCTTATAGCTGGGCGTGCTGGCGTAAAACGCAATCTGGCTCTTGGTTGCAATCGTACTCTGCCGGATTTCCTCTGCTGTTCTTCCTGTCACCACAAAGATCATGCATGTCAGTTTCACGTCCTGCAATTTGCGATTTGCTTTTAGCGCACCCGCCTCAATATTCGGGATGATTAGCTCTCTCAAATAGCGTGTCGTATGGAACGGATGCACATGGAAGCCTTGACATAACTCGCCAGCCAGTCGGCATAATCCCTCATTGACCCCTGCGATACTCCCCGATATACCGCAGCGGCACACCATTCTGCCATGTATTCCAGATCGCCCGCATCGCCTCAATATACTCCCGTAATCGTGGCACGGGTGCGCTCCATTCGCTTGCGAACCGTTTTGTGATGTGCGCCTTAACCTGCGTTCCCAATCCCAATATGAATCGTCCTTGAGATTGCTCTGCTAAATCCCACGCCGTATTAGCCATCACCATTGGGCTTCTTGGAAACGCTACGGCGATCCCCGTTCCTATATTGATACGGCTCGTTGCGCTGGCTGCATGGGTCAGTGGTAGGAAAGGGTTATGCGATGCTTCTGCCGTCCATAACCCTCCGAATCCATAATCTTCGACGGCCTTTGCAACGTTGCCGGCCGTGTTCAGGTTTTTGGGGAATATTGTGACATCAAATAGCATTTGTATAGCGCTAAATCTTGATATATCGCTTAGAAAATAGAGTCATCACGCCACCTGAGTCCTCCTATTGCTTGCGGCTATCCGTAAATGAGCCTTCGAAAGTATCCGTTGAAAGGTGATAGGGTTCGGGATAACTTCTTTTATCTAGAGTTGTCAGGATCCCTCATAGTGACATTGAGGCTCGATTGGATATAGTAAATCGTCTCTTTTTAATTCGCTAGGCCACCCGCGTGATGCTATAATGCGCTCATAAATCCGACGTTTCGCAAAGGCCAACCATGACCGCGCCCACTCTCTCTACGAAACTCACCCTGGAACATCTCACGACACTTTACCAGATCTCGATGACCATGAATTCGAGCCTCCAATTTGATGAAGCGCTCGCAAATGTGATCGACTCGATGATGCTTGCGACCAAAGCTGAACGGGGTGTCCTCATGGGCTATGACGAAGACACCGGTACCTTACGGCTGTTGGGTGCGCGAGGTATCGCTGGTGAACAGTTGGCGCAGCAGGAAGCTTACAGCACCACCATCGTTAATCAGGTCGTTTCGACTCGTCAACCATTGCTGACTAACAACGCAATGTTTGATGATCGCATTACCCCCGGTCAAAGCATCATCATGCGTGGATTACGTGCCATTCTTTGCGCCCCAATGATGGCGCAAGATCGGCTGGTTGGCGTGGTTTATGTCGATACCTCTATGCGTACCGGAGCCTTTACCGAAGCTGACCGTGACTTGCTCAGCGCCATCGCTAATCAAGCCGGTATCACGCTTGAAAACTCTCGCTTATATACCGTTGCGGTTGAAAAAGGTCGCTTGCAACATGAACTTCAACTTGCCCGCGAAATTCAACAAGGATTGCTTCCGCGTCGTAAACCGCATTTACCCGGTTATGAAGTCGAGGCTGTCTGGCAGTCTGCCCGCGAGATGGCAGGCGATTTCTACGATTATTTCACCCTTAATGAAGAGTCTTTTGGTGTAGTTATTGCTGACGTTTCTGATAAAGGTGCGCCATCCGCCTTGTTCATGGCTGTCGCTCGTAGCATGATTCGCAGCTACGCCTTTGCTGGGCTTCCTCCTCGCGAAACCCTCAGTCAAACTAATGACCTGATTTTAGATGACGCAGAAAGTGGTATGTTTGTCACCGTCTATCATAGCGTTTTCTATAAAGATGGTTTCAGTATCAATATCAATGCCGGTCATAATCCGCCCGTTTTATTCCGCGCCGCCTCCGGTACTGCTTCTGTGCTTCCTCAGGGAGGCCGCGCCATTGGCTGGTTTCCTAATAACCCCTTGTCCGAGTTGGAACTGAAACTAGAAGCAGGCGATGTCATTGTCTACTATACTGATGGCCTTACCGATGCCGAAAATCCCAATGGGGAAAACTTCGGCGAAGCGCGCCTCTGTCGTGTGATCGAAGAAATTGCCTCGGCTCCGGCGGCTGATGTCCTCCAACATGTCTTGCACGCTGTAGATCAGTTTGGTCAGGGTGTAGTGCCCTTTGATGATCTGACGTTGATGGTTGTCCGCTACATCGGTTGATATAAAACCCCGTTTCGGAGGTTTTCATGGGCGCAAATGGCTTAAATCCGAATTCTACAAACTTTCGCATCTTACGTTGGGTACTAACCTCGGTATTTACGGTTATATTCTTGTTAGCCATCTGGGAAGTTCATGCCACGCTCTTGCTTGTCTTGGCTTCCATCATTCTGGTTGTATTGATCACCATGCCCATTCGCTTTTTCGTGCGGCTGGGGCTGCGTCGAACGCCTGCGGCGATTCTGTCGCTGTTCGGAATGTTTGGCATCATTATTTTGTTGATCCTGTTGGCACTTCCTTCACTCCTTGAACAATTTTCGACGCTCGGTTCGGACTTCCAGCAGGGTGTGACCGAAGTCGTTACACAGTGGCAGTTGATTAAACAAGATCCCAAGATGCGCGAGACTTTCCCTTATGTTGCTACCCTGCAAGACGTCATGAAAAACGTCTTTGGTGAGGATGATCTCAATCACATCTTTGCCGAGGTCACCCGCCAGTTGGGACAGGCGGCAGGGCAGCTAGGCGGTTCAGTATTACCTGTTGTCAGTGGTGTCGCTAGCACCTTACTCAGCCTTATCATCGTAATATTTCTCAGTCTCTATCTCTTG
This sequence comes from Aggregatilineales bacterium, assembly GCA_044226325.1. Taxonomy (GTDB): domain Bacteria; phylum Chloroflexota; class Anaerolineae; order Aggregatilineales; family Phototrophicaceae; genus CFX2. The sequence goes on along the minus strand of JBGAHG010000014.1, from coordinate 821 downwards.
GCTGAACCACATAAGTACGAAGAAGGAGCTATTCGTCTCTTTCCCGTATGGTATCGCCCTCGCGTCCGCTTCATTATTGACCGTATTGATTTTACGTTGCGTCTCTGGTTGCAGGGACAGCTTTTGCTGATGATTTTTGTGGGCTTCGTGACGTGGCTCGGTCTAGCCATCTTGGGATTGCAGCAGGCCTTAGCACTCGGCGTTCTGGCGGGACTCTTTTCCTTTGTCCCAAACTTTGGTCCTATTGCCGCCTTAGTCCCATCACTCGTGGTCGCTTTGGTTCAAGCTCCGCAGCATGTCGGCTGGATTGTTCTCATTATCTACGGCACTTCCTTCCTGCAAAGCCAGCTTGTCGCTCCGCTTCTTTTTGAAGAGAGTATCAACTTGCCACCCGTCTTGGTTTTGATCGGTCAGATTTTTGCGGCTGTCTTCTTCGGCTTTCTCGGTATCATGCTGGCGGTTCCTATTATTGCGATCCTGCTCGTATTGGTACAAGAAGTTTATGTTAAAGATATTTTGGGTGATAAACCCTCAGAAATGGCTCCAAATCGGCAAATTGAGCTTCTGTCAAGTGGAAATTAGCTCAAATTTGGCCTAAATTCTACGAAATCTCCTCAAAATAAGGGTTGACACTCATTTTTACGGTGGTATCCTTCTCTTCATCGCGGCAAACAACGCGAAACGCAACTTAACAACAGAAGAGTGAGATGGAAGAGACGCAGTGGATTAGCACTGCGGAAAAACAAAAACTAATCAGCCAAGTAACAGATCAAGGCAGTAAGCCTTGTCAGTTTCGAAGAGTAAGCAATCAAACGGAGAGT
>JBGAHG010000013.1:0-210423 GCA_044226325.1 Aggregatilineales bacterium | reverse complement strand
GGCCACGATGTTGGCAGTGCGCGCCTCCCAGATCATGAAGCCGCCTTCAAAAGGTTGGTAGCTGGCTGCCGTAGTGGTTACTGCTGGCCCCGGTACCGGTGTTGGTGGAACGGCTGTCGGATACGGAGCAGGTGAACCGCTGGTCGTCCAGGTGCGATTGGCTGCCACATACACGACGCGGCCATCCGGCAGGATGAAGTTGAAGGTATTGACGACACGTGTGACGGTCGTTACATAGCCAGTCTCCGGTGTGGTTGCCCAGCCCAGGTTGCTGCGCACATTGAAATAGTTGCCCCACACTTTGCCAATACCAAAAATGGGGCGATAGTGGCCGGCAGGTGTAGCCTCATTGACTGGATTATCAGGGAGTAGACCGTAGGTATACGACGGATAACTGAGCGTTGTGCCATTCACCTGACCGATATAGACGGAGATTTCACCGTTATCAGCCCGCCAGAACATGAACCCGTTGTCAAACCGTTGGAAGCTGATGCGGACGTTATAAATCTGCGTATTGGGTGGCACAGGTACAGGTGTCAGCACCACTGGACTCGGCGGTACACGCAGCTGCTGTCCGGTATAAATGACGTTGATGTTGGGCAGACAATTTGCGCTCGCCAGAACGCCCGCGGTTGTGCCGTAACGCTGCGCGATCTTATTGAGCGTATCGCCACGCACCACGACGTAAACCGGCCAGTCTGTCCGCACAATACACGATTGAGCGGCTGCCACCTGCGTTCCAAACGGACCGAAGGCCACCGGCAGTATGAATAGCACCGCTAGAATGCCGAGTATCCAGCGGCGACTTGGAACAGATAATAGAGTCTTCATGATGTTCCCCCGAACTCCACGGTTATAAGCGACGCTTACGACTAAAATTGCGTCGTTACATTTTTGTTACATCCATAGCTTAGGACGATTTTCTACTTTTGTAACCTACGACCAATATACGCCTGACCGATTCTTGAACGCATCAGTCAAACTACTTATTGTTGACGCACAAAAGTAGGATATAGTCTTGGGTTTTGTGGATACTTTTCTCACAGACTCCGCTGTGGTCGGTGAGAAAAGAAGCCGAGGCCATAAAGTACGATACCCACCAGCATCACGATCATGCCCATCACCCAGCCGATGTAAAGTGGAACGAGCAGTGCTTGTGTATCCAGATAGCCGATACTGAGCAGCCGTTCGAGGTACACCTGAACCACGCCTGCCGCAGCCAGCGCCAATCCACCGCCCAGGATACCCACCGACACTAACCAGAAAGGCGTCAATCCTGTGATGCGCCAGTTCTGTCCACGAAGTTCTGCCGCCGCTTGGTTGACCACACCCAGACTCATCACCACTGCCGCCAGCAGGGTCAGTGTACTTTGCAGATCAGTCAAACGTGTGCCAAGCGTGTAAGGACGAATGGCCGGTGCAAGCTGTACCGCCGCCACTAATCCGAAGCCCAAAAAGTACAGCAGTAAACTAAGGCTAAACCAGTGTGCGGCCAGTGTATGGGTGCCGTTGCGTTGGGTCAGTGCAGGATAACAGCGGGCAATCACCAACAGATACAGGAGTGGCGCGAGGACAGTCGCGAAATTGCCAACCGTCGTCACCCAATCCGCAGCCGCTTGTATCCGTGCGAAGGTCAGGCATACACCCGCCAGCAGCACCAACCCTGCCGCGATATAGATGTCCTGCTCAAGCCACGCTGGTGTCAAATCACTGAAACGGTGTTTGAGCCAGTAACCCAGCGAGATTGCCATTAACGGATAGGCCGTGTTCATATGGAGCCCGATCGCCAGCGCCCGTAAACTGCGATCTTGCACATAATCGCCGGGTGGCAGCAATCCGATCAGAATGCCCACCAGTACTAACACCAGTCCCAATGTCCACAGTTGTGTAATCGGTGCTCTGACGCTCGGTATGACCGCTGCCAATACCAGCAGTAGACCGACCGCCAGCACCGCATTCAACACCAACGGCAGTTCCAGCAGATTACGCCCGCCCAGCAATCCGAACAATCCTGCCAGTACAGACAGTATCAGTAAAATTGTCCAGATGATGCCTGCCAACCGCAGCGCCAGCATATTAATGCGCTGCTGCGCCGCCATATATAACCCGCCGCCAATTAACCCCGTTAGCACCGTCAGATTCAGCAGCACATTTGCCAGCGCGCCCGCTTGGTTGTAGGGCAGCACCGTCAGTAACGGATCATTCGCCGCCAGAAACTTCACCCCTGCCACCAGCGACACAATCACATACAAAATCAACAACAGCACCGTTTGTTGAAAGAAGCGAAAAATGATTTTTTGTGAACTTGTCATAACCCGACCTAATTCTCTTGAAAATGAATGTTTGATGGATGATCGCTGTGTTCTTTGCGTCTTGGCGGTTAATGCTTACTTCTGTGTCATCAAATACGCGATCAAATCATTGATTTGTCCGCTGCTCAGCACATCGCCAAAATTCTTCTGCATCACATCTTGGAAACCCGCCACGATGAACGCGCTCGGATGCACAATCGACGTGCGGATGTATTCCTCGGCGCTCAATCCGGCGACGCGGCTGCCTGCGCGGCTGGCAACACCCGCCAGTGATGGCCCGACGATCACCACATCCGGTTGCAGCGAATGACAGGTCGAGCAAATGGCAGGCGCATTACTAAATAGATACTTACCCCGTACCACCGGATCATCACTGTTGGCAGCACTGCTATTGCTGGTCGAGGCAGGCTGTATATCCAGGCTTCCGCCTCCACTGATAGTAATCGGACGTGGCGGCCATTGCTGTGCGGCAGGTTGTTCGCCCACCCACTGCAAAAATGCCAGCAGATTATCGCTCTCGGATTTCGTAAGACCGAACATCGGCATCTGGCGTTGATTAGGATGGAACGCGCCGGGGTTGAGGAGGAACTCACGCAAATAATCGCCACCGCGCATCGCGTAAATATGCGTCAGATCAGGGGCAAACGCGCTACCTTGACCATAAAGCGTATGGCATCCCTCGCAGTTGCGGCTTTTCCAGATGCCCATACCCACGCTCGGAGCAGGTGGCATGGCGCTAGCAGGCATAGTTGAGGGAATTGCCAGCGCGAACGCGACAGCGCTAATCAGCAGGCAAACGGCAAAAAACAGGCGTGTTCCCGACATAAATAGACATCCTAAATTTGGCGAAAATATTTACGCGGAGATTGTAACGGGCAGGCCTGAGAACCGCAAAGAGCGATCAGATATAACGGCTTGCATGAGCCTTTGTGAACCTTTAAACTGAGGTGGTCAGTTGAGTATGAGGAATTTGGAATATGGATACTCACTCACTTTGCCCCGAATGTGGCGCGGTTCTGTCGGACGGAGAAACCTGCGAAACCTACTTTCATCAGATGTTGTTTTGGGAAACCGAAAATCCGGCCAATTGGGTAGTCCATCATCTGACAGTGTTATGCTACCACCTTCAGCATCTGGGTCTCTATTCGTCCGCGGGTTTGGAAGGTGGAAAACAGCTCTTAATCGCCTTCGTCCGTGATGGGCGCTCACCTGCCGATGTTCGTCGTGCCTCGCGTGATAAAGTGAACTCGAAAAATCGCGATTGGAAGATTACCGCCCGCCCCGACTCGAAAGGCGCTTATACCCATCCGCCAGTCTGGACGATGCGAGCTTCTGATGTCGTCGCACGGGGATCAGATCGTTATTGTGACAGCGTTCGCGAATGGTCACAGTCGGTTTATGACTCCCTTAAATCTGCGGATGAAGCCACCCCTTGAAATTTACCTCGCTTTTTGTCCGATCAATGCAAACACGCGGTGCTGGATCGGCAGCGGATCTTCGGGAAAACGCGACCGCAGCATATCTGCCAAATCGTTGTCAAATGCGGTCACTCTTTCGGGTGGCAAACTTGCGCCTACTCCCGCGCTGGCACGAATGCGTCCGCGCCACGCCTCATGTGAATAAACCGGAAACGTGTCGTATGTAAATATTTCCAGGTTCACAAAACCGTTTTCCGCTAGATGACGCGGCCACTGTGGATAAACACCGCTGCCGCCGCCCAATTTCCACGCCGGGTTGTATGCTTGGATAAGCTGTTCCGTCGCCTCGACCAGATTTCCTTTAAGGGGTATCCAATCGAAATGTGCGATCACTACTTTGCCGTTCGGACGCAGCACCCGATAACACTCTTTTGCCGCCGCATCGCCATCGAACCAGTGCCAGCATTGCCCCGCGCTCACCACATCCGCCGACTCATCCGCTAGGCCGGTTGCCTCTGCTGTTGCCACGTGGTAATCAATTGAAACACCTTCAGCCACGCTTAACTGCTTGGCTTGCTCCAACATATTCGCCGCCGGATCAATCCCTGTTACCACGCACCCCCGCCGCGCAAATCCCCGTGCCAGCGTGCCAGTTCCTGTCCCCAGATCGACCACCACTTGACCATGACGCCCTACATTGTACTGAGCCATCCGCTCAAAGAACGACTCAGGAAAACCCGCCCGATGTCGTGCGTAATCATGCGCTGTTAATCCGAAGTCGATATTCATGTGGTTACCTGTAGAAATGGCTTGAATAGATTCTATTATGGCACAGGCCACATTGACGCTCTACTGCCCACAGTTTATACTGTGGAACGTAATGACTAATGAAAATAGAGGAAATCGCCATGAGCGAAGTATCTGCACCTATTGATCCGAAATTGCTCGAAATCCTGCGCTGTCCGGTCGCCGTCCATTTTAGCGATAAAGGGGCTGATCCCGGTCGCTTGGAATTGGTCAAAGGCTGTTGGCTGGTGAGTGCCGACTCCGGTTACAAGTATCCTATTCGTGATGGCCTTCCCGTCATGTTGGTGGAAGAAGGTGCGCGTTGGAAAGACACGCCCGTTGACCAACTGCCCGTCCCACCACCCAAAGAATAATATCGACTGAACCATAGGTATCGAAACCCCTCTATTACTCCCTCCCCTGTTGCTACGGGGGAGGGCTGGGGTAGGGGTATTCTCAGTGGTTCAATCTTTTTCGTATTTCCTATGCCACCTTTAGTTCGTCGCCAAACCCGTGATAACGCGCTTGCTTTGAACGACCTTCAGGGCAAAACGTTTAACTTTGCTGCGCTCCTGCCTGGACGTGCCAGCAGCATTCACACACAGCGCGCCTATTTCCGCTGGATCGATCAGTACCTCGTAGATATTGCCGGTATGACGGCTACCGAGGGCCGCGCCCGCGTCATGCGCATGAGTATGCTTCCCATACCTGTTCTGTTGGATAGCATCACCGCGTCCCAACTCCGTGCGTGGTTAGGGCAGCTTGTCAAAGCGGGAAACGGCAAACAGGGCATCACACAGGCCAAAGCCGCCATTATCACCCTCGCCAGCTTGATGTCCGAATCCGAGTTGATGGACGACTACACCAGTGCCAGCCTCAAGAATGTGCATCCGCCCAAAGCCGAAGATGGACAGCGCCCCGGTCGATGGCTCTCCACAGATCAGATCAAACTCTTGATTGCTGCCTCACGCGCCGTTGCCACCTCGGATAATCAGGAACTTCGTAACCATGTCATAACCTCGGTGCTGTGTACGATGGCGCTGCGCCGTGACGAATTGGCGAATGCTCGCTGGGGTGATTTGTCGATGCAGAATAACCGTGTGGTCTTGCAGGTACATGGTAAAGGCCGCAAAACCGCCATGATTGACGTGCCGCGTGCTACGATGACGTTATTCATGCGCTGGGGGAAAGCTGTTGAACCACTTGCAGCCACGCCCGACCCCAATTCGCCGCTGCTACGCCGCATTTGGAAGGGTGGCAAGGTCAGCAAAGGGCCTGTCACACCGGATGGCATCTGGTTTATCGTCACCGAAGCCGCCCGTGTCGCTGGCATCGGACACGTCGCACCCCACGATTTGCGCCGTTCGGTAGCCGGAGCGCTGGAAGAAGCCGGTACACCCATCGAGAAAATCAGCCGCTTACTCCGTCACTCCAATGTTGCCGTCACCGAACGCTACCTGAGTCGTTTGCCTAAGCGAAACGAAGGCGGCGTGTTGATGAGCGACCTCCTCGGCCTCGAACCCTCCGCCGAACCCGATTGGGTTGAATAAGCATCTTCACGTGAGGTCTTATAGACTAGGTTTACTTTAAGTTTGTCGGCAAACCATTCTTTAACCATAGGTCAACCACATTCCCCGAACGCTCGCCTGCCAGGTTAGTGCCAAATAGATCAAAGAGTTACAAAATGGTCTTCCAAAATGTAACCCATTCCATCTCTTCGTCGTTTAAACTGTTAATTAGGCTTCATGTAAGGACGGCATCTGCGAAACGTGCCACCGGTCGTCCGCCGCACCTTAACATGCCTGACCAGCACAAAATCCAATGGTGCATTTGCGGCTTTTTGCATTCAACAGGCATACAATGACTACTTGATGAGTCGCTTTATGGTCTTTTACTAAATACGATGGTAATCAATTGGCTGAGAATTCAATCCATTAAGCAGTGAATTTTCGTAGGGCTGGGGCGCGCCTCAGCCGCTAGCTAAATACCACACTGAGTAAATCCCCATTATCCTTTGGCAAGCTTGGCAACGAATAACCATTTTGCCATTGCCGCATTTGCTGCTTTTGCTGCCGAATTTGCCATAGGTCGGTCTGCTGCTGACGACGTATACGACAAGTTGCACTGTGAAGTGTCCCTCTAGGCAAGAATATGACGAGTTTTCTCCCTAAACCGCTGGTCTTTCTCAGCACGTTCTTGCGCCTACCGATGCAGCTTGATTCCATCCAATATCTTATCGACCAATTTCTTGCGTTCGCGCAGCGCCATCCCGACCACCTTGAGTTCTTCGCTGCGTTTTGCGATCACCGCCGCCCGATTATCAATATCGTTTCCCGTTGCAAACAGATCCTCGGTAAAAACACTGAAAGGCACGCCTTCCTTCATCGCCCGCAGATACGCCCGCTGGATTTGCTCAGGACTCGCCTCGAATACCATCACGGGCTGCTTGAACATCGGCAGGTATCGGTTGCCGGAGCCGTCCTCATATTGCTCACCGACCACATCCGGCACTGTCCCCGCGATACCGCTCACGGTGAAGGCTGTCACATTCAATTTTTGCCATGTTGGAAGGTCATTACGGAGGACAACTGCAATTTTGGTATCAAACGTCATCGACATAAACACTGCTCCTGTATGCATTATCTCGTCTCTCTGCTTGCGGAGAGCGGATGAGGGTGAGGTTTCAGTGAGTGTATGTCAAAGCACTTTCGCTCGTCTTGCAAAAAATTGCTCTGTAGCGTCCTGGCGTCACTCCGATGAATCGTTTGAACGCGTTGCTGAAATGGCTCTGGCTGGAAAATCCGGTTTCGTAGGCCACCTGCACCAGTGGCATATCGCGTTCTAAATACCGTTGTGCTGCTCGAATGCGGATACTTTCGAGGTAAGCATGAGGTGGCAGTCCGACTTCTTGATGAAAAACCCTGAGTAGATAAAACGGGCTCCAGTGAGCATAATTCGCCAGATCATCCAACCGAATATCATCCGCATAATGTTCTTCGATGTAGCCTCGCAGCCGTGCCACAGTGTGACTTTCTTTGCGAACGGTTTCTAAATGGGGTCGGTGAACTGCATGTCGATAGAGGAGGTCAGCCAACGTTTCAATGAATGCTGACTCGTGTTCCAATCTGGATTTATCTTGGCGCAGGAGTTGGTGCAGCTTCAGCAAGCGGTTTGATAAGCTTGTGTCCTGAATAACTGTCTGCTTGAAACTGGGTAAGCCACTGCTTTGGTTACCCATCTCATAAGCGATACGCTGCAAATCATCGACCTGTGGATAAAACGCACTGTAAGTGAAGCTGGTATCCGTTGCCGACTGCCCGTCGTGCGCTTCCCCCGGTTGGATGATGAAAATCCCGCCCGCCGGATTCACATATTGGGCGCTGTTACACGAGAATGTCTGGACGCCATCTTCAATCACGCCAATCGCGAAGTAATCATGAAAATGCCGCTTGTAAGCGTAGGTGGTGTAAGTCGCCCGCAGCATGGTTAGATGGTTCAGATGCGGCGCGCACCACATCTCGGTTTTCTCATTACTCATTGTTGCTGTTGCTGCTGTTGTTCGCACATCTCTTGTGGAGTAAGTTCTTTTTCGCCGTCACCCATCGCTGCCCAATGCGCTGGCATTGGCACATCTTCGGCAGGGGGTTCGTCCGCTAATGTCACCCGTACCGAGACACTCAGTTCAGTTTCAGCTTTGCCCTTAAAAACGCCGCGTGTTGGTGGCACATCATCATAATCGCGCCCGATAGCCACGCGAATATGACAATAATCGGCGATCAGGTTGTTAGTTGGATCAAACCCGACCCAACCCAATCCCGGTAAGAGTGCCTCGACCCATGCATGGCTGGCTCCTGGTGTCGAGCGTGATCCGCCTTGTCGCGGATACAGATACCCGCTGACGTAACGCGCCGGTATGCCCAACGGGCGCAGCAGTGCCAGCATGATATGGGTGAAATCTTGGCACACACCTTGTCGTGCTTTCAGCGCGTCATCAATTGGCGAGTCAACTGCGGTGCTGTCCGGCACATAAGCGAACGCATCATACATACTCGCTGTCAGTTCACGCAGCAGTGAAAGCGGATCATCACGTCGCTCCACCCGCAGTTCTTCGGCTAGTGCGCTCAGCAGTGGGCTAGGGTGGGTGAAATGGCTCGGTACCAGCATATCGTATTCATTCTGGTTGATCTCATTCCATGTGCTGACCGGTAAACTTGTCGGCAGCTCAACCGCTGGGCGCACCTCCACCTGCGACTGTGCGATGATGCTCAGTTGGCGGTGTTCACCCGGAATGTCAAAGTTGTGGATGACGTTACCCAGATAATCGCGATAATTGAGGACACGGGCTGCCGGTGTCACCGACAGTTGAAAACTTAAACAGCGTTGGCTGCTTTCCGTCCGGGGTTGCATCCGCACTTCCATCACGCTTTGGGTAATTGGTGCGCTGTAACGGAAGCGGGTCACATGGCGAATCGTATAGTACATCGTTGTTAAATGCCGATTGTTAATGACTGAAGTCTAAATAAAATGGCAACATTACAATTTATTCTACCCCAATGCAGCTTCTACTGCGTATGTGATAAATGTCTCATAAAGCGCGCTGTGAATATGGGCACACTGGGCGTTGATGTCTTTGAGATAAATATGAGGATCGCGGCCTAACATTTCCTCAACCGTGTCGAAGCTCATGCCCGAGCGCAGTCGTCCCGCAAGGCGATGGACACGGCTGTTCTTACTGACCGCTGCCGAGTCGGAAATCGTCTGTAGGGCGTTCTGCATCTGTTCAATACAAAAGCGCATGGCATGAGGGAATTCAGCATTGAACATCAAAAACTCGATGATCCTGTTTGGACGCAAATCCGCGTTGTAGACTTTGCAGTAGGCTTCAAATGCCGTGAAGCACTTCAATAAACCTAACCATTCGAAATAATCATTGGCGTCACAGGCATCCGGTGATGCCGCGAATACGCTTAAGTGTGAATCGAGCAGGGTAGCGATGGAAAGAGCGCGTTCGATATACCGTCCTACTTGGATGAACTGCCACCCCTCATCATGTACCATCGTCGTGTCTGTAATCCCTTGGAACAGGTGCGCCCCGTTCTTGATTGACATAAAGAACAGGTGCGGTTGCTCATTCCAAATGCTGTCGATGCTGGTACGTCGCAAATCCAAATACAGGGTGTTCAGTTGCAGCCACATCTCGGAGCTGATTTTCTCGCGAACTTGTCGTGCATTTTCACGTGCGTTTGCAATGCACATCACAATCGAGTTCAGGTTAGATTGGTCGAAGGCCAGCCGCTGCGTCATGCTGTATTCTTCGAGTTTCAAATCTTCCATCGGTGGGACATGTAGTGCGGTAGATAGCCGCTCCCAACGCGCTCCGGGCACTTGCTGACCGGACTGATCCAGCGCGAGGTTTAGATGCACATCGACCAGCCGCGCTGTATGTTCGGCGCGTTCCAGATAGCGGCTCATCCAATAAAGATTATCGGCTACGCGTGACAGCATATTCTCTTTACCTTTACATCAGCCCTGAATACTTGAAAACACAATAAAACACATTACGGTTGAGTTGTTGGTGTTGCAGTGCCGACTGAAATACCATAATCACTGCGTATGAGTCGCACTTGCATCTCAAATGGAAGCGCACCGCCAGCCAATTGCACGGCTAAACGGTTGGTTTCTTGCTCGGTGAAGTTACCCACAATGACCGCTTGTGTACTGATCTCCGCTTGGATAACCGGAATACTTAACACTTTGCCGTCCAGTACGATTGCCAGCACTTTACCGAGATGTGTGCGTGTATAGTCACCAAGCACTTTCCCCGCCTCATCATTAAATTCCAGTGTGATTTGCCATTGATTACCGAATTGTTGGTTGAGTTCTGGCTTTGCCGATTTCACTCCATCGCCCGTCAGCACCGTTTCAAAGGGTTTGTTCGTCACAGGATTTTTTACGGCTGCTTCTGAAAGAGGCTGATCGCCTTGTCCGGTGGTCAGAATGTCGCGTCCTGCCCATGCGCCTATATCTGGCACATCACTGAAGTCTACGAACTCCAGCAAACCACGTGCCACCAGAGTCTTCAAAACATCATCCAGGTTGTCGACTTGCGGCAGCCCAAGAGTAATGCTCGTACCGCCTGAAACCTCTACCGCTGCTGATGACCGCCCTAAGCCATTAAGTCGCTTACTGATGACCGCCGCAGCCTGATTGAGTTCATCACTTGTAAAGGTTCCAATGGGTGTGATGCTGATGGTTGTAACAATTTCGCTGGGGACCACAGCCGTTGAGGAAGCGGTATTAAAAGCTGCCATAAACGAACCGAATATGGCAGCTAATAGCATAAGAAACGGGGTCAAACAACCTGAACTACTAGGTGTTTCGGACATTATGCCTCAAACTTGAATATGCGCCTCAAGGAACCACAGATGTTTATCCATCTCACCTGAAATCGTGGTGAATAAATCTGCCGTATCCTTATCGCCTTCTTGGTCAGCCGTATCAATCGCTGCACGTGTACTGTTGGCGAATTGACCGTAGATTTCGACCAGCGTTTTCACCATAGTTTTACCATCATATGGGCCGGATGGAAACTCTGGTAGCGTCGAATTGGCTGCTGCCATACGCGCCGTGCCCATTGCCACCCCACCAATCGATGTGGCACGCTCGGCTATGCTGTCGACGTATGGTAGCACTTGTTCTGCCAGATCATCAAAGAACTCATGCAGCTGGATGAAGTCCATGCCTTTGATATTCCAATGGGCTTGCTTCGTCTGAGAGTAGAGATCGGCTACGTCCGCTAATTGCTGATTAAGAAGGTCGACCATCCTAGCACGGGTCTTCTCGGAAAGATCAACGTGCGTGTGAAAAGTTTGAAGTTTGTTCTTCGCCACGATATTACCGTCCTTTGTAGTGGAAAATGACCACAGCCTATTTTAGCCATGCGTACTAACCAATACATCAGCCATCACGTCTATTCACCATCAGCCACATGTCCCATTAGCGCTCACTCAACGTTCCTTCAAAAGGTGATCGCTAAGCCTCAAGTTTGCTAAGGTCTTCATCCAGTACCCATGTATCTTTGCTGCCACCGCCTTGCGACGAATTGACCACTAACGAACCGCGTTGAAGCGCCACGCGCGTCAGGCCACCTGGCACAATTGTGACTTTTTCACCGCACAAAATATAAGGTCGTAAGTCCACATGTCGCGCCTCGACTTCTCCTTCAACAAAGCAAGGCGCTGTAGAGAGAGCTAATGTGGGTTGGGCAATATAGTTACGCGGATTGGCGATGATCCGGCGTTTAAATTCCTCGCGTTGTTCGGCTGTACTATGTGGCCCGATCAACATTCCGTATCCACCGGACTCACCCACCGCTTTGACGACGAGAGTTTTTAAATTCGCCAGCACATAATTGCGCTGTTTTTCGTCGGTCAAAATATAGGTTTCAACATTATTGATGATCGGGTCTTCGCCCAAATAATACTTAATCACTTTGGGTACGTAGTAATAGAAGGCCTTGTCATCGGCCACGCCAGTGCCGATTGCGTTTGCCAGAGCCACATTTCCCGAACGGTATGCGTTGAATAACCCTGGCACACCCAGCATCGAGTCGGGGCGGAAAGCCAACGGATCAATAAAGTCGTCGTCAATGCGCCGGTAGATAACATCCACCTGCCGCAGTCCTTTGGTAGTTCGCATGTAGACCATGTTGTCATGCACCACCAGATCACGGCCTTCTACCAGTTCCAAACCCATCTGCCGCGCGAGAAAAGCATGTTCAAAATAAGCCGAGTTATACACGCCGGGTGTAAGTACGATAATGGTAGGTTCAGGCCGATTATCAGGTGCCAGGTGTTGTAATGTTGAAAGCAGCGCCCGTCCATAATTTTCGACAGGGCGCACACCGTAATTACTAAACAAACGTGGGAAAACCAATTTGGACACCTGCCGGTTAGACAGCATGTAGCTCACACCGCTCGGTACACGGAGATTATCTTCCAGGACTACGAAATCACCGTTCGGCACGCGTATCAAATCCGTCCCGCATACCGACACATATAAATCACGCCGTACGCGCAGCCCACGCATCTCACGTCTGAAGTGTTGGCTGGTAAAGATCAGTTCTGGCGGAATAATCCCGTCACGGATAATTCGCTGGTCATGATAAATGTCTTGCAGAAAAAGATTCAGTGCAGTAATGCGCTGTGTCAATCCACGTTCAATTGTCGCCCATTCGTTAGCAGTGATAATGCGCGGCAGCAGATCGTAGGGGAAAATCCGTTCAGTTCCTTCATTGCGCCCATACACTGTAAATGTGATGCCCTGATGTAAAAACGAAAGATCAGCTTCTTGCTGCCGGTGTTTCAATTCTTCCTGCGTCAGGTCGAGTACACGTTGATACAATGCATCATATTGTGATCTGGATGAACCCTTTGGCTCAAACATCTCATCATAAGCTTCGCCGAGGTGGTATTTTACAAAGGGTGCAACATTGCTTTGACGTTGGCGTTGTTTAGTAGACATAGATTATTTTAGCAGTCTATTTTTAGATGATGGGGCAGTATACTCACATTAATATACCGATAAAATGATCATTCTTGCTAACAATCGAGGGGTAGCTATTGATGAAATACGCTAAATCCCAATATGTGAAAACATTGTAATCATAAATTATGGGTTCAAGAGGTCAGGTAAGTGTATAATTATTTAGACTTACTCAGGTATTTGTCATTTGACATTATTTACTTTTTATCAAGACCTGTATTTCCTATTTATATGTGAAAATAAAGTTGCAAGGGTAAAAGTTTAGCCTCTCGCAAGGACGGAGGACTAAAGTCCCGTTTATACCCAAAATTTAAATTCGCATTATTTATTTGTGTTCAAAACATACCTGATTTTTTGCGCCAAATCATTTACAAACTAGCCGGGAGAAATTTCAAATGAAGCTTTCGCTGGTCATTCCAGCTTATAACGAGTCTGAGGGCGTTCACCAAACGGCTGAAGCGCTCCGTACGCTGTTGACTCAGCTCGGTAAAAGCTACGATATTGAAGTTGTTTTCGTAAACGATGGCAGTAAAGATGATACTGCTGCTTTGCTCAAACAGGAATTTAACGGCGACTCGCGGGTGCAGGTTGTATCGCATGAAGTCAATCGCGGGCTGGGAGCAGCCATTCGCACCGGCTTTCAACATGCGAAAGGGGATGTCATCGTCACGACCGACTTTGATGGCACCTATCCTCTGGACACGATTCCGCAAATGCTGGCCCGCATGACAGCCGATGACTGCGATATATGCACGGCTTCACCATATCATCCCAATGGACATGTCGAGGGTGTCCCCGGCTATCGTTTGATATTCAGTTTCGGGGCCTCACTCCTGTATCGTATATTGGTCAGTTGGCGCATTCACACGTGGACGGCCCTCTTTCGTGCCTATCGCCGTCGTGTCGTCGAAACCGTTACCTTCGAGAGTAATGATTTCTTGGCTGGTACAGAAATCATTGTTAAAGCCATTCAGGCCGGATTCAGCGTTACCGAATTTCCGACGACACTGCATGTGCGTACTTTCGGCCAATCCAGCATCAAAATCGCGCGTGTTACACGCAGCCATTTGAAATTCCAATGGCGCTTATTATTGCAATCGTTGTTCGGGAAACAAGCCTTTCCCCAAGTTGTTAAGCGGAGTTCATAGGTATGTCACCCTACGTTTTCGTTGCTTTGAGCACTGTATTCGGTATCGTTGGTCAACTGTTACTGAAGCGTGGAATGGGTAACATGGGCCACTCGGAACCCGGTTTATTAATGATCAAACGGATCGTGCTGTCCCCTTGGGTGGTCGGTGGGCTGATTATATACGCCCTCGGTGTCGTGAATTGGCTGCTGGCGTTGTCCAGTTTTGAACTAAGCTATGTCTATCCGTTTGCCAGTCTTGGCTACATCGGCATCATCATCGGCTCATATTTCATTTTTCGCGAACGGATTTCATGGATGCGTCTGATGGGTATCGCGGTCATCATTTCCGGAGTGTTAATCAGCAGTCGCAGCTAAGCTTTACCGCAATAAGAGTTGGAGATGTCAGGGGTAATGGAGCAAACAAAGAAGCAAATCGCAGTCGTCGGTGGCGGAATTATGGGTGTTGCATTGGCCTATAAACTCGCTCAACAGGGGATGCAGGTGAATGTCTATGAACGCGGAGATAATCTCGGCGGTTTAGCCAGCTACATGTTGTTCGATGGTGTACGTATGGATCGTTTCTATCACACCATTCTCAGCAGCGACACCATGATGCAGTCTTTGATGGAAGAGGGTGGCGTTACCAATAAACGTCATTTCACAGCCACCAAGCAGGGCTTTTATGACAGTGGCAAGCTCTATGATTTCAACACGCCAGTTGATTTTATGATGTTCCCCCCGCTGAACTTAATCCAACGCTTTCGGCTTGGCCTACAGGTGATTTACGCCCAGTTTGAGAGCGACTGGCGCAAAATGGATAGTGTTCCTGTTGAAAAATGGCTCCTTAAAGTCAGCGGACGCGGTGCTTACAACAAAGTTTGGAAGCCGCTTCTGCGCGCTAAGTTTGACACAACTGCTGAGAGCGTTCCCGCAACCTACATTTGGTCACGCCTCAAGCGCATGATGGGAACCCGTAGTGGTGTCACATCTAAAGAGATGATGTGCTATCTCGAAAACGGCTATTACACACTCATCGAAGCACTTGCCCAAAAATGCGAAGCCTTGGGTGTCAAATTCCATTTGAAAGCGCCCATTGAAGAAATTGTTATCGAAAATGGTCGTGCCATCGGCCTCAGATTGGCAGGTACTGTTCTACCTTACGATGCCGTGATCAGCACCTTAGCCTCACCCATTTTAGGTGGGATTATTCCACAGGCGAGCCAATCTTTCCGGGATTTGTTAACCAAACAACAGTATCTGGGTGTGATGTGCCCCCTGCTCATACTCAAAAAACAACTGGTTCCGTATTATGTAGTCAATATTACCGACGAAAGTATTCCCTTTACGGCTGTGGTCGAAACGACCAATCTTATTGATCCGCAATATGTTAAAGACTATCATATTGTTTATCTGCCTAAATACCTCGCGCCCGACAGCCCGATTGCCAATTGGTCTGATGAGCAGGTGAAGGCTGAGTGGATGAAATATTTTCATCAGATGTTTCCAGATTTTAAAGACAGCGATATTGTGGCTTTTATCGTACAGCGAGCCAGGTTTGTCGAGCCAATTCGCCCGATGAACACGCTGAACGAAATTCCGACGATCCAGACACCGGTTGAACGTCTCTATATGGGCAATACAGTCATGATTTACCCGGATCTGGGCAATGGAGAATCAGTTACCCGCTTTGCTATGAAAGTGGTCGAGCAGGTTGTGGCAGATGCGCATGGTTGGCAAGTTGAGGGACGTACACCAGTACAAAAAATCTCGTCCTAAATTATTCACAAAGTCAGGTTTTGTATGACGACAGCCGAAATATCTGCGTCTAAGGCCCGTGTTTGGCCGTTAACGCGATTCATTTTTACCGGTCTTGTGATTGTTGTTACGTTGTTCCTCTCGTTGTACCGGCTCAGCGATTTTCCTATCCCTTGGTATGACGAAGGTTCGCATCTACATGTTGCCAAAAACTACGCCATGCAAGGGGTGTATGCCGACAGTAGCAGCGAAGGGTATCGGCCTTTTGGGCCAGCAGTAGGCGTTGGGCCGACTGTCATGCTGCCCATTGCCGCCGTATTTCGGTTTGTGGCGGTCAGCATCCCGCTAGCGCGTCTGTTGATTGTGTTCTATAGCCTGCTAACCTTGCTTTTGGTGTATGCCATTACCCTTCGCATGGCGAGTTGGCCTTACGCCTTATTGGCAGTCGTACTCCTATTAACCACGTCTTCAATTCGCTATCTCTATTATTCGCGTACCGTTGTTGGTGAAGTACCAGGTATGTTTTTCTTGCTACTCGGATTAGGCATTTGGCTGCACCCGCGTGGCCGTTCTATTCCAGCCTTGATCTTAGTAGGCATTCTCATCGGTTTGGCAACCATTACCAAGAATCAATACGCCTTCTTTATCCTCCCCGCCTTGTTATTGTGTTTGATGGCCGATTTGATCTGGTATAAACAGCGTGGTTGGCTTTACTTTGTCATCCCCGGCGTTATTTCGGGTCTAATGTTTGGTATATGGCTATATATTGTCATTATCAAGCTCGGACAAGGTGGTAATTTTTCTGAAAATCTTGCCACGTTGCGAACCGCGGGTATGGGAGCTTTAATTGTCCTTGATCGAGAGAGCATACCGCGTGTGGCCGAGCTTTTGACGTCCTCCAGTCTGTACGGTGCCTTATTTATTCCAACTTTCCTTTATGCGATATTGACGTCTTTGCGCCGTGACGAACAAGGTCAGCAGCGCGGAATTCTTACCATATTTCTGCTCGTATCGACGGCTCTATTTGTAGTGTCTTTGGGATGGGATCGTTACGCTTTTGGTCCGGTTATTTTCGCAGTATTTTTCGTTGTACTGCTCATCCGTGATTTAGTTGCAATGGTCTCATTTGATAAATCAACTTTCTCGCAGCTAATAAATGAACGTAAAACCACAACCTCAGCGCTTATTGGCGTATTAATTGTTGGTTGGTTTGTTATCAGCATAATCGTTCCGTTTTATAATCGTTTTCGGGATGTCAGGAACAGTGACAACAGTTCTGCCTATGAAGTTGCTGACTGGGTAAAAGCGAACGTCCCTAAAACAGCCTTGATCGAAACATGGGAACAGGAAATGGGGGTATTAACGGATAACAACATCCACTATCCTCCACAGTTAGTTCTTGCTTATTCTGTCGCACAGCAATGGCAGCATGGCGAGTCGGCTAGTCACTTCTATGATTTCCGTGACTATGGCAATCCTGATTATCTGATTCAGGGGCCATTCAGCGAATACACGCTGTTGTATCCGGAAGATCACCTCAAGGATTACGAAATCGTTAAAACTGTTGGACCTTATTTAATTTATCGTCGGCGCTCTTAAAAGATCGGTATGGGATAACTCGGTGGTATTACGCGGAACAAAAAGAATCGATTGGCATCTTGGCCTTGTCATCCTTGTAAGTGTGTTGTGTGCGTTTACAGGCTATAAGCTTTTCGCCCATGATAGTGTCCGTTCGAGTTCGGACGTTGCCCCTGTCTTAGCCGCAGATTGCAATAATCCAGCCAATGCGACCGTTGCCGAAAACTGTTTGCCTGGAACCGACGGCTGGCAGCAAATCGATCATTCACTTTCAATTGAAATCTATGCCTCAACAGAAAGTGTGAATGTTGGTGGTAAGATCAGTTTTTTTGTAGATAGTCAGGCCGGAAATTTTGACCTTAATATCTATCGAATTGGATATTACGGCGGGATTGGTGCAAGACTCATCCAGTCTATTCCTAACCTGGCAGGGGGCGACCAGCCTGATTGTATTCGTGTAGAGGACACTGGTTTACGCACGTGTAGCAATTGGCGGAATTCTTATTCGCTGGATGTTCCAGCGGATTGGGTTTCCGGCGTTTATATGGCGCGGGTAGTGCAGCCCGCAACCGGTTCTGGTAATGAAACCGTTTTTGCAGTCCGGCAGGATGATCGTAAATCCGCCATGCTGTATCAAATGAGTGTCACGACATTACAGGCCTACAATAATTACGGTGGAAAATCGCTTTATTCTGTGAACAGCGGCACTTGTGATACCGTAGCCAACGCACCGCGCGCTGTCAAAGTTTCGCTTAATCGGCCTTACAGTGCCACGTTTCAGGATCCGAATTACTTTTATCGTGCCGAATATCCGATGGTTCGCTGGCTAGAACAGCAGGGTTATGACGTTGGTTATTCCACCAATATGGACACTCATCGCTCTGGATTGCCAGGAGCACACAACGCACTGCTTGACCATAAAATCTTTTTATCGGTTGGGCATGATGAGTATTGGTCGCAACCCATGAGCGATGCCATTACGGCAGCCCGTGATGCCGGCGTAAATATCGCGGTTTTTAGCTCGAACACCTCCTATTGGCGCATTCGTTTCGAGCCTGATCCAGTCACCAATGAACCTGATAGCGTTATGGTCACCTATAAAAGTACTGAAAGCGGTAACCCTGATCCAAGTGGTGAACCAACCGGTACATGGCGTGACCCCAGGGGCGCGAACAAGCCAGAAAATGCTTTTCTAGGTGTTATGTATATTGGCGACAACGATAAAATGTATTTCCCGCTGCGCCTGTCTTCTGAATATACGTCCGACCCACTGTTCCGGCATACTGGTTTACAGAAGATGCCCCCAAATACCTACATTGATGTGGGCGATCAAATAATCGGTTGGGAATGGGATGCCGCGGTCGATAATGGGGCTGCACCGCAGGGCTTACAAATACTAGCCAAAACACCGGTATACGGTTTTTTGTTGCAGGATGCCGGACGCTCGGAAAACGGCAACATGGGACAGGCATTTACCAATACCACCCGTTACGTTGCACCAGGCGGAGCAATGGTATTTGCCAGCAGCACGATTCAATGGTCATGGGGATTAGGCGCTCATGCCATCGATGTTGTGCCGCCCGACCCCTATATCACACAGATTACGTACAATTTGTTTTCAGATATGGGCGTTCAACCCGCTACGCCTGCTGATAATCTGATCATAGATGGTTCGGATACACCTGATCTCCCGCTGCCTGCCGATAGAATAAAGACAGAAGGATCAGTAAAAGGCCCAACCATTAGTGATATACAGGTTACAACTGACGATAATGGTACGACCATCAAGTGGACGACGGATGTCGAAAGCACCGGACAGCTCTGGTACGGATTGCAGCCTGACCACATTATCAATACCGGTGGTATTGAAACCAAACTTTCGACCAGTCATGAATTTACGCTGACCGGACTATCACTGGGTCAAACCTATTATTTCAAAGCGGCATCTGTGAACGCTGATTGGGGACAAACGATTTCAGATGCTAATTCCTTCGTAACTGCAACGGGGTCAATAACCCAACGGCTGCGCGGTGCAGTCGAACCCGTTATTCGTAAGGGCGGTTGCTGGGTACGCGCCAATCAAACGGGTTCAATAATTATCGCCGTCTTGGGTGTGACGATTGTCGTGCTGTTGATTGCACCGACCATCATTTTGCGTCGGCGTCGTCAGCGTATGGTTCGCGCCCAAGCATAAACAGACGGCTATCAGTTTCAATAGTCAAACAAAAATCCCTGCCATACCGACAGGGATTTTTTATTCATAATGAAATTAATGAAGTGTTCTTACACACGCATCAAGCGAATACTTTCTTCCAACTTGCCGGTTTTCGAACGGGCATGTGTGGCGGTCGCGTATTTGTTATCACCATTTTCTTCTGTAACGAGTGCTAGTGTCACAGTCATCTTGCCGAAGCGCAGCATATCACCATCTGTCAAATAGCACGGGCTAAATGCTGCCAATGCCTGACCATTAACATACGTGCCATTCCGGCTGCCCAAATCCATCAGATAGACACCAAACTCGTTGCATTCCAAAGTAGCATGGATGCGCGAGATACCGTGTTCTGCCGCTTTAAATCGTCCCAAATCAAGATCCGGGCGATCAGTCATGTGGTTTGCTTGCCGTCCCAGTATGAGCCTTTCAGCCATCTTCAATGTAATCGAAAGGTTGTCATCACCGATTTGGAATACGAGCGTATGAATACGGTGACGGTTGCTCGGTGGATTGTTCAATGGACGGGTAGCATCCAGATCGTCACTCAGCAGTTGACCACACTCAATACACACAGGCGATTGCTTCGCATTTACAAATTGGCATCGTGGGCAAGTTTGATTGTTCACCCAACACCCCCTGAAATCGTATCGATTGATCTTTATGTGTACATGGACTCGTATATCATAACGCGGTCTGTAAGACAACGCATAGGAATTTAGTCCTAGCGCGGACTTTGTTTCAAGATTGTAACGCGATCATGCAATCGAAAGTGAGAAATTTGTGACGCAGATAAATTTACGGAGATTGAGGAGCATATTGCTATGCTCCCCATTGATAGAGCGGTAATTTACTGAGGCAGTGTCCAGACCAAACGTCCGTATCCAACATTGTCTTTTGTCGTGCTGCTGATGCTCGCGCTGCTCAAAAGCTTGAGGAATGCCGCGAACTGTTGACCATCACGTTCATTTCCTGTTATACCGATGATCTTAGCCAATGGCTTCAATCCTTCGCTAGCCAGATACGCAATGACGGTCGGTGAGGGAACTAAATAGTCTGCCGCCTCCTTAAAGGATGCATCGGCATCGAGGCCACCCGTACCCGTTAACGCGGCTTCCGCGGCGCGGCGTGTGCCGAAGAAAAACAATTTGTCGTTGCCTGTGAGCACCAACTCAATCGGGAAGGGCATCCCTGCGCTCGTACCGGTGATCACCAGCGCATCAGCCCCGCCGATTTTTTCGGTAGTAATCTTCACTTCTTTAGCGCTGCCCAGGCCAGTTTTGATACCATCCATAATCGCTTTAGTAATGGACGGATCGCTCATCTCGGTCAGGAAGCCGAAGTCCACTGGCATTTGTTTGGTCAGATCTGCCGCGCTTGAAACATCACTTAGCACCGGGCTTAATGCCAGATAAAGGGCGTAGTTGCCTTTCATAGCAGGCAAAATATCTTTTTCCAGATTCTTGCCCGTCAACCCTTGTATGGCGAAGGTGATTTGGCTGAGACTCTTTTCCATCTCGTCGGCTGACATGCCCGTTGTGGACGACATCATGGCTGCCTGAGCCTGGAAGTTCTTCAACACGCCTTCCAATGATGCGCCAAGGTTCGTGCTGTGGAATACCAACGGCGAACCGGAGAGAATATTGGCCGCAAATGCAGGGTCAACCGGATCAGGCATCGCCGTACTGAATCCGGCTGCTTCAAAATCCTTCATCAGATTGCCGTAAGGCAGCGCAACGTCGATTGTCAATGAACGATTATCGAGTACCGTAAAACCGACAATTTCCGGTGGGAAGTTCTTCAGCAGCGGTGCCATGCTCTGCATCATTGCCGCTTGAGTCGCAGAAGTCGTATTTGCTGCATCAGATTGTGCCGCCAGTAACTTTTGGAACACATCACCGAGGTTGGTGTAGATAGTGATGTTGTAATCCGATTCCGGCAGCAGCTTGATGTTGTCCGCAAATGTCGGATTGTCGCTTAGAGGTTTATCTTGTCCCTTGAATGGCACATCCTCCACATAACTTGCGATGAACATGACATCCTTGCCAATCGCGACGATTCCGGATGCGGTCGAGTCTTTGCTAGGGGTGAAAACGGTGAAGTCACCTTCAGTGGAAGATTGGTAATTACCTTTTGAAGATTTGCCGAGTGCAGCCTTCCAAAAGGCTTCAGCCGCTTTTTGATCTTTCACCGCGACTGCCGCCAGGAAATGAGGCGGCTTGCCATTATTTGAATCACCACGTCCCATCATGCCTTCAAACGAGAATAGACCGATGCTCGCCTCGTCGCCCAGCCAACTCCGGACTTCCGATTTAAAATCTCCGGAGCCAACCACTTCTTTGACGACATTATCAAATTGTCCCGCGATAGTGTCGGGTTGTTTCATGCCCGGAATTTGAGCGGCGACCTTTGCAATAAGATCATCAATTTCCTTGATATAACCGTCATCTGTGCGGAAGCTGACCAATACGGGTGCGCTCGCGGGGAAATATGCAGCCAGCGCGTTCAGATCAGCCGTAGGTGCGGCCATCGTTGGGGCAAACAGCGTCCCCATAGCGACAACCATTATTGCTAATAACGCAAATAGTTTCTTCACAAAAGCCTCCTTTAATTGAGCCTGTTCGATGGGCACACATCGCTGCCCATAACCATAGTACGATGAAATCCCCCTGAAAGTTCCGAAAGATAGCCGCTGCCCATCTATTGAGGATGCAAAGTGAACTCGATTCAACGCTGGTTGCTAGAGGAGTTATAGACGGTTTAGGAAATAGATGAGCGATCAGGTTAGCTTAATGAGGCGTTGCAATTTTAGTGCGATTACTTGGCTGTGCAAATGTGCGCTTGGCCTATTCTCTACAGGCCTTGCACCAAAATAAATGTCTTAAGAAGCCATTTGAATATTTGGATTGCAACAGTCTCTATATCACATGATCTCTCACGGGATGTTGTTTTGCTCCCTCTTGCTCCATGCAATGGGGAAAGAGGGTTGGGGAGATAGGGGAGCATTGATATTATTCAAATGTCTTAAAGCCCTCGCCCTTGATTTTGGGTTCACGAGACGACACTTTTACAGTTAATGAGTTTTTTCTCCCTTAGGGAAGGCTCTTAGAGCCTTCCGCTTTTCCTTCAATCGACCAAAACTGTCGTGTCGTAAAATTTCGGGGGAGAGGGGTTAGTTTTGCACCGTGAGTTATCGGCTCATACGGATGGCCGACACCATGATTAGAATTATGCAGTCAGTCCAACTTTTTCCGCTCCGGCACGCAGGAAGCGCAGCCCCTCAGAAGCGAGGACATGCGACGGCTGATTCGGTGGTCGCCACAAGCATGTTGCTCTCACTAAGTCAGCATTGATGGCAGCGAACGATTCCAGCACCAACGGCCCTTTATAGTTGATCGCTTTCAAACCCTGAAAAACATGATCCCAATTAATCGTTCCAGTGCCGACCAGCCCGCGATGGCTTTCACTCATATGTACATAACCCAGCGTTTCAGCCGAGGCAAAAATCGGTTTGAAAAAGCCTTCTTCTTCGGTATTCATCTGATAGGTATCGGCGTGGAGTTCAATATTTTCGGCACCCGCCGCACGAATAGCCTTTACTGCTGCTTGACCATCTTCAAGGGTGTTATACATATAGGTTTCATAACGGTTGCAGCATTCCAATCCAAGGGTGATACCGCGTTTTTTCGCTTCGTGCGCCACGTCCGTGAGTGTCTCGACCACGGTCTGACGTTCTTGGGTAGTTGGGGGCGCACCGGTAATATAACCGTGTGCATAACCGATGCAGCCGCATAAATAGGTCCCACCAATTGCTTCCAATTGATCCAGACAGTTAACTAAGAACTTCTTAGCCTTTTTAGGCTCAAGTGGGATATGGGCATCTCTGGGCAAAACAGTAGATGCAACGGCGCCGATTTTGGCTTTCTTCAACGCCTTCTTATGCGCTTTTGCGTCGAAGCTGGCTGGCTTAAGTAAAGGTATCTCAATAAAATCAAATCCGACTTGTCCTGCCGCTGCAATAGCTTGATTTCCGCTTTCTGTAGTCCAATCACCTACCCAAACAAATGCATGTGCTCCATATTTCGTCATAATCGTTTTCTCCTCATCACAAGACTTTTGAAGTCCGTGAGAAGTATAGTAATTTTTCTTAATTATAGCGCGTATTGACCGGCCTTCATGGATCAAGGCGTACCATCTATTTTTAGTGATGAGGTGGATAGGGGAATGCGCGCTGCAAATTCGATGAAACAGGGCAAATACGACTCGTGCGCTAGTCTGCCTTTACCCTGTTTTACAATCTCGCTTATTTTAGAAGCCGCTGATGACCGTGCGGATCACCACGCAGTATACCCACCGTCGATAATCAGATCGGTTCCCATTGCAAACTTGGCTGCGTCCGATGCCAGATACCATACCGCGTGTGCCACATCGCTCGGCTCACCCATATGTGCGACAGGAGTCATTTCCTTCCACACTGCCGCCCATTCGGTATAAGTAGAAACGGCCTTACGCGTCATTTCAGATGCGATATATCCCGGTGATACCGAATTGACTCGCACGCCGCGTCCTGCCCACTCTGCCGCCAGCGATTTGGTCATCATAATGACGCCCGCCTTGGACACGTTGTAGGCCGCCTGTGGCTGCGGTTTGTTGACAATCGATCCCGACATCGACGCAATATTGACGATACTCCCCGACCCGCGCTCCAACATGTGTGGAGCAACTGCTCGGCAGCACCAGAACGTCCCGTTGAGGTTGATGTCGATCACATCCAGCCAATCAGTATCTGAAGTTTCCTCAGCTTTTGACCAACGCGCGATGCCTGCATTGTTCACTAGAATATCAATCTTCCCCATTTCTTTTAACACACTGGCAACCGCGCTGTTTACACTCGCTGCCTCACGCACGTTACACGCCACGGCGAATGCTTTCCGCCCCATACCACGAATTTCCACCGCTGCCTCTTCAGCGGTAGCGGGATCGACTTCTGCGATAGCAATGTCTGCACCCGCGCCAGCCAGCGTCCGAGCGATTTCTCGCCCTATCCCTCGTCCTGCACCGGTAACCAGAGCTGTACGCCCGCTGAGATCGAATAAATTACTCATAAAAAATATCCTTTGGTGGTATTTAACCAAAACTGTTTGCTGAACTAATCAATCAGAATTGTAACCCCTCTGCCACCGTGCGCATACCTGATGATCGACACATAATTGCCACGATTTTGCCACCCGAAAACCATAAATTAAACGAGGCTCATCTTTTGGACGAGCCTCGCATACTGCAAATCAGAGTGGGCGATAAGCGACTACTTTGGTAGCCCTTATCGTTTTTTAGCTGCTAGGGTTTTTTGCCATTCCCATTACCGTTGCCATTTCCATTGCCGTTGCCGTTGTTTCCATTATTCCCATTGGAACCAGCGTTACAACTGTTGCCGGGGCATTGGTCATGGCAGCTGTTACCTGGACAATCGGCATTATTTCCGTTGCCATTCCCGTTGTTGCAGCTGTTGCCCGGGCAGTTAGTGTTATCTCCGTTGCCATTGTTACCGTTGCATGTCGGGCAGCTATTAGCTTGTTGTGCCGCAGCAATCTCTTGTTTAGTAAGTGGTGCGTGGATGGTGATCTTCCGTTGTAAATGATTGACTGGCAAATGACCTACCGTTTCCATCGTGTAGGCTTCCGGCACGGTTGGCCCTTCAATTGGATTGAGATTAGCGTCCATTTTGATGCGAAGTTGAGTACCCGCCACCGCTGTCTGCGTCACACCCATCGCGGTGACTGTAGCGTGCCCTTCAACAGTAGTCACCGTCATATCGCCACCGGATTGCGCCTCAAAATAGACAGTTGACCCCAGTTTGACGACGACCTGATTTATCCACAACTGCACTTCGCCCGAACCCTCTGGCGTTTGGATCAACAGACCATCTTGGGGAACTTCCGCGCAATTCTTCGTTTTACTGCCGGTTTTAAAAGTAAATGCCTGCATAGGCGCATAATGGGGTTGAGTACCATCCACCACGTTAAGACTGCTGAAGTCACCATTACCTGCTATCAAATCACTTTTAACCCAACCAGTCAGATCACTTTCAGATAATCTCACCCGTACCCACGAAGAATCTGCTAATCGTTCGATGGCACTCACCATTTGGCTCGGCTTTATAGTGCCAACGACGCCTGCTTTTAGATTAGGCACTAAACGGAGGTTGATTGCCTGTTTACCACTAACATGGACATCGAGTGCGGTTGGCGCAGCGACGGTATTCTCAAGCGACACATCTCCAAAGGCCAGCAGGGTAAGGTTGGTGGGTTTTTTCGTGGGGGAATTCGCCTCAACATTCATCAAGGCCACACCCCATTCACCCGTATCCAATACCATCGGTGACAGTTGCAGCGATTTGATCGCGCTAATATCAACCCGGTCACCCGGCTGGCTAAAGCTGAAGTTTTCAGCAGCAGCAGCCGGTTTCGCTGTCAGGTTGATGTTGCCATAACAAGCCTGACTTTTACCGGTGCCATGACATAACGTGTCAGTTGCTGCTAAAGCTTGCTGAACCAGTGTTGGGCAATCCGCCGCCATTACAGGCACGATGCCTATGCAAATCACGCCACATATTAGCCAAAATAAGCGTTTCATACGACAACTTCCAGTCAAATAAATGAATGTCCCTAAAATGAATTTGCGCAACCGCGATAATTGCATCCAAATTATATCTAAATTTAACACCTATTCTTGCCCGTTGTATAGCCCATATGGATAGTTTTGTGTGAATTAAAAGTAAATGTTCATTGACAAATGAAGACAAATTTTATTTTTCGGGAAGCAATGTAATTGGGGATAATATTGCGACAATGTCGTCGTGTATTATAAATAAAGTTTAATTTTAGTATGTGTGACTAACTATTTTCTAACCACCTGTAAACTACTTTATTCGAACGCTCGCCTGCAAAGTTAATGCTGGCACCTCGAAAGAGTTACAAAATGTTCTTCCAAAATGTAACCCACTTCATCATCACATCGACTATCATCTTCATATGAGTGGTCAGACCGTAAATGCATCTGGCAACCACCACGCTTTTTAACACTCAAATCCTGGGCTGCTCACAATCAGCACACACTTAACGTACTGCCTCTGCCGCCAATATTGACCGAAAAATAAGCGGCAGCAGACCCTTCCGCCGCCGTCGCTAACAGGTTTTATCTGTTTATAACTCTGTGAAGCATCCTGTAGACGTGGGCTAAGAGCGAACAAGCCTGCAAAGGTAGCTGATGAAGAATTACCGTGGAGGCATATGCCCACCTGAATATTAGAAAAACGACTTGTTGCAGTGGCAACATTTTCAATATTTGCAGCATTTAGAACGTTTGAAGCCATTTGAAAAGTCTGGAAGTTCTGGACGACATATATTCGTCTCTACAAAAGACAATGATTTGAAATGATTTGAGTGGAAATTTGGGACGCGATATATCGCGTCCGTTTACCAAAAACCACTTCTTTCGTATCCGAATTTGACTGATTACTGGACCTTCACATCCAGTGTATAAGTCGTGGGGATTGTCGTCACCGCTGCGAACGGTGAAATCGCGATCAGCGCCGTGTTCACACTGCTCTCAATCGGCAGTGTCCAATCGCTTTCAGCCGGAACCAGCCAGCGCTTCACGTGGATCTGCTCACCAGTTAACTGGACAGCCTGTACCCATACTTGCTGCGGCAGTCGATTATCAGTACGGATCCAGCCCTTTGCCTCCCAGCCGCCATTATCTTGCTCGAAATCACTTTGATAGCCAATCGCTGGGATGCTAACATCATCAATCGCCATCCCCACACTGGTTGTGGCATCGTCCGTGATGAACTCGAATCGCACGAGTATTTGTTTTCCGGCATAAGCGTCAAGCGAGACTTGCTCACTGCGCCAGCCGTTACTCTCACCGGTGTAACCCGCCCCATAAGCCCCATTAACCGGATTACTTGTATCGCTGTCCGGCGCTTTTAAGATCTGCCAGCTTTTACCGTCGTCACTGCTGACCGTGACGTAACCGTAGTCATAAAATTGTTCGGTGTCATACCAAACCTTATAGTCCAACGTAGCTGTTTTTACCGTCGATAAATCAAAAGCTCGCGTCAGCATCATGTCGCTTTGGTCGCCGCGATTGCTGTACCACATCCATTTGCCACTCGGCGCAACCAATGGAATGAGTTGGACTGTCGATAGGGCATCGACATGAATATCAATTGACGGCTTGCCTTTAAGTTCTGTGAAAACGTGATAATCGGTCGCGTATTGCTTGAGCGTTCCCGTATAGTTATATGGATACTCCGTCACGGTAGCAAGCGGTTTGGCACTTCCGTTACCTGCCGATACCAGCGAATGTCCATATCGTCCATCACCGATTTTGGTGTTCTGTAGAAAGTTTGCGAGTACCCAATCCGCAAAAAACGCATCAACGCCGGGCTGTCCCATCGCCTTCAGCACATGGTCGAAGGCTTCCAAACCACGCCCCGGCTCGTCACTGAGTTTCCGCAGTGCTGCTGCGCCAAATCGTTCGTAGAAATAGGCTGCGAACAACGCGCCTGCTCCATAATGTGGGGCAGTATCTTCATTTGGTGGCCAACTGTTGAGTTGCGTTTCAGGCTTATCGAAAAAATAGGAAATGAAGTTTCCATCTTGATACAAAAGCAGTTGGGTAAACGCCGAAAGACCCTCGTTCAGCCAGCTGTACTCATTGGGCTCGATGTTGAAGCGAATCATGTGCTGGAATTCGTGGGCAACGATACTTTCGATCTCGTTATCAGCTAGATTTTGGGTGCCCAAAGCGTCTAGATTAAATAGGAACATTTCGTGTTGGTTACTTGTCGGCCAAACCGTTTTGGGAAAAGTATTGCGGCTGGAAAAATAAGCCGCTACGCCTCCGCCTAATTTCTGCACGAATAAGCCGTATAGGCGTGGATCACCATCAATACCGGGGCTGGATTCATTACCCCATAACGCTCGCACTTTTGGATACACACGCTCATCGAATGCATCCGCTAACTTTTGCAGTTCATCCGTATTGATGCTAACGTCTGATTGCACCCACATATAGATGTGCTGACCAATGACCCGCAGCGTTGCTGAAATCTGAAATTCCCGGTTCGTGTCAGTATTTGCCGCCCAGAATTTTTCCTGCTCTCCCATTTCAGGCGGATTAACGTTTGCGGACGGAGTAAGTACGGTTTCAACACCCCTAAAGCGCTCTGCCAGATCAACCGTGTCAGCCGCTGGCACAGGCGTTTGCAACAACGCCGTAACGGTCGGGTAATCGTCCGGCGCAGTCGGTGTTGGCGTTTGAGCATAGATTGGACTAGATAGGACAAGGAGGAAACTGACAAGCAGCGCGAAACGGATGATTTTCATAGTGATTTTCCGTTGAAATATTACTGAGTATATCACTGACTATTGATTTCAATCATTTCGCCGTCAGCCGGAATATGAAATTGTGTTGCGCTTACACCCGCTTTTTCCGCTGCTGCTCGTAGAGCTTCACGCGATACGGTTGTATGGTCCAGTGCTTCCATATGCGTGGCAATCACCGTACTCTTGGGTGCAGATCTGCAAATTGCAATCGTTTGCTCAGCATCCATCACAATCAGTTGATGCTCACCGTGATCATCAGGCCACCGTGCCCCACACGAGTGTGTAACGATCACATCTGGCTGAAAACGCGCGATCGCTTTCTCAACCTCGCTGCAAACCACGGTATCACCCGCCCAATAAACGATGGGTTCATTGGCTGCTTGCAGTACAAAACCAGATACCTTCCCCATTTGGGTTTCGACATATCTCAACCCGTGATGCCCATCGGTACGTGTGATATGAATGCCTTCCCAATCCGCCTTATGAGTGATCGGCATCACCTGTTGGAAACCCTTGCCACGAATGATGTCCTCATTCCCCGGCTGGCAAAACAACGGCCAATTCTTGGGTACCGACTGTTGAGCTACCGTATCAAAATGATCGCTGTGTAAATGTGAGATCATTAACAGCGTAACACCTCTCAAAATCGCATCGACGGGTAACGGGAGTTCGACCATTGGATTAGGCGATTTGCCTGTGTAGCTAGACAGCGAATGTTGAGGCGCGAAATACGGGTCGATCAGGATTTCCTGCCCCGCATAACCCAGGCGCAGCGTAGCATTACGGATGAGTTGTAATTTCATAGTTTATTTCAGCAGATCACTCAATAATCTCGGCAACGATTCCTTGTTCACCCAGCGCCGTGCGCAATCCGTCCCATTGTCCTACCCGCACGATTACGGCCATGGGACCTAATCGTGCGCCCAAATACCGCCGTAATGCAGGTGTATCGAGTATCTTGTCCAGTGTTTCCGGTGCAGTTGTCCGCATAACTTGGAGTTTCTCCAATGACACGGCTGCCGATGCTCCCCCGCGCCAATTTTCGAGCAAACGGGCGATGTTCGCTGGAACGGGTGCATCACCCAGCACACGGCTGATGAAGCTGGCAATATGCCCTGTGTTGATTCCCTGTTCGGCAGCTTGTTGAATACCTGCTCCATCAAGCTTATAGGTATAAGGATCACCAGCCGAAACCCAACTGGTGAATCGTGCCGCTTGAAACCGGTCCACTCGTGATACCTTACGGCTGATGAGTAAAGTGCCATCGTCTTTCACAATGATTTTATCTTCCGGTTCAGTTGGAGTAGGCCAGGTTGCCTGACCTAGAAATGCGCGTCCATAGGCTGTCAATCGCGCTGCCTCATCAGCCCGATCAATCAGGCCTAACCAGTGCATTGGCCCGGTGACGTAATATTCGAGCAGTGCCCCTTCAACCGCTTCCCAATTGTCAAATCCGGTTAGGTATTCCTCGCTGTCCTCGCCGCGTATATACCAGCTTTCATAATCGCCTCCCGGACGTTGGAAATCCGGTTCGGTTTCCTTGACCGCCATGATGAAAGCTTCCAGTGCCCACCATTCTTGCTTTGGCACTAACTCGCGCATAATCTCTAGCGCGTTGCCACGTGCTACTGCCGCATCGTATTCGTCCAATTCGCCACCCGGTTCGGGATGCAAACCGGGAACATGCCACAGGTCGCGGTAAACATTGCTGCTTTTCCAACCTTCAGCCAATGCCTTCACCTGTTCGGAACGTGTTGCCGACAGCCATCGTCGTGCTTCGGCCCGTTTGGGAAACGCTTTACCACTTTGAATTTCGGCAAGATCGGCGCTCATTGCAAGGCCGAACACAAAATCGAGCCGTCCACCCTCCTTTTTGAACATAAACTTTTGCAGATTTTCTTGATCTTCTGCGGCTAAAATCGTGTCGTCCAGTGTTGGACTGACAAGCTGCAAATAGGCCAGCAGCGTTGCCACATCATCCACCACCGAAGTATCGGCTTGCTTAATTCCAGTGACGTCTTCTAATGGCTCGACCAGTCCTTCATCCGGTACATCATCGTGTACACCGGCTGTACTGCCGACTGTAGCCACAGGCTCATCTTTCAAATCTGAGTACGAGTTTTTCGCGGCTGAAAGTAACCGCACCAAATCTTCTGGTACGTAGATCACCACGCGCGGGCCGGTATCGGCCATTTCAAACATTTGCGCGATCAACCCCCTGTAATAGAGCGCTTCCGCAATACTGGCAGGTTTCTCGAGCGGCTTTTCACGCTCGATTTGTGCCGCACCCATCTGCCGGATTTCGCCAAACAATCGACCGAATTTTGCGGCTGGCATTTTTCCACCCGAACCGATCAACATTTGCACAGCGCCACGTTGGTCATCTGCCAGTGCACTCCATATGGCTTGAGCACGCGCAGGGTCGAGCATACTATCGCGCAAACTGGTAATTGCCACGCTCCGTTCCAGCCCGGTAATGTTGACTTTCCAGACCTTCGCCAGCACAGGCAAAAGACCGGCATCGGTATCATCTTGAAGTGCCAGATTGAGTGTTTTCATAGGGGTAAAAGTGGTTTGTGTTGACTAGCTTCTTGTTTCGAAGGACACGGCACGCTGCCATAGGAGCAGAATACACAGCAATCCCCCGATTTCGGACGGAGTATAGTTTGGCAGTGAGTACAACGATATAGAAATTGACAGCTATCTAGCAGCATAATTTCCTGTCGCGCAAATCCACAATTTGGGCAAGTGATGGTCGATTCGAGTTGCATAATTGTTGTCCGTTAATGTAGAGATTAGCCATGCTTTTCCTGCACATCATGACTGAAATCTTTGTTAATCGAGTCTGTCCCACATCTTCCCAAGTCTAGTCTTGATGTTCTAAATCTGCCAGCGGATTGATACTTGAATCAAGGCTTTTGGAGAGCACTTGACAAGATGCGAACAAATATTTGACAACCGAACCCATGTTCGGTTATACTTTAGAACAATCATTCGCGATAGAATCAAAGTAGGGTTAAAGTAAGGGTAAAACCATGAAAGAATTTAATAAACTTTCAGAACGGCAGCGCAATATGCTGCGTTATATCGAGAAATACACGGCAGACAATGGCTTTCCTCCCACTATCCGTCAGATTGGCGAAAACACCGGCATCAACTCGACTTCGGTGGTTAACTACAATCTGAACAAATTGGTGCAGGCAGGTTATTTGACTCGTTCGCAGCATGTTTCTCGTGGTCTGCGTTTGACAGGCCCTGTACCGGGTAGCGAACGCAAAAAATCTGCTGTTCATGCCGCTGCTCTTCAGGTTCGTGTGCCTGTTATCGGCAATATTTTCGCCAGCAAACCTGTTCCCGTGCCAGAAGATTACAGCTATGACGAAGATAGCATGATCGAAGTGACCAAGGACTTGCTCGGTGGTACCGATCCTGCCAACGCCTATGCACTGCGCGTCAAGGGCGACTCGATGATTGATGCCATGATAAAAGAAGGCGACATTGTCATTTTCCGTAAGCAGGAAACGGCCAACGAAGGTGATATGGTCGCCGTATGGTTATTAGACCGCAATGAAACTACCCTCAAGTATTTTCATAAGGATGGCGCTCGCATTCGCCTTCAACCTGCTCACCCGAACATGGATCCGATTTATGTCGATGCACGCAATGTTCGTATCGAAGGCAAGGTATTGTCAGTTATCCGCCACATGTAATTAAGCATCTGCTGCACTAAAAGGACGAGGCATATAACCTCGTCCTTTTTTATTTCTAATCAACTCCCTATCTTCGGCGTGTATAAAGTTTTGATTCGCGTTACACTCTTGTTACAATCAATATTGTATGTCTTTTGTTACAGGCATTTGAAGGAAATACAATGACCAGCATTTTTATTTCGTATCGTCGTGCGGACAGTATGGCTTACACAGGACGCATTTATGACCGGTTAGTCAATGCTTTCGGTGCTCGCCATGTGTTCAAAGATGTTGAAGATATTCCGCCGGGAGAAGACTTCCGCAGTGTTCTCGATAAAGCGCTGACGGTTGCGGACGTAGTCATCATTGTTATCGGCCCTCAGTGGGTAATGATTACCGATGATGAAGGTAAACGTCGCCTTAACGATCCTAATGACTTTGTGCGTATTGAAGTTGAAACAGCCCTCAAACGCACTGATGTACTGGTAGTTCCGGTGCTGGTCAACAATGCCTCTATGCCATCTGCCGAATCGTTGCCGCCTGCGCTTAAGGATTTAGCCTTCCGTAATAGTGTTGTTGTACGCAATGATCCTGACTTCAACCCCGACATCAATCACCTCATTACCGCTATCGAAAAGCGGCTTAAAGGCGCTAGCTCGCGTCGCACACCGATGATTATTGGTGCTGTTGCCGTGCTGGCAATCATCGCAGCACTTTTGCTCTTTGTTGTCTTGCCCGGAATGAACGCATCCCAAGGAACTGCAACGGCGACCGTACAGGTGGCCGCTGTATCGACCACCGTTGCCCCGACAGTTGAAGTAACCAAAGAGGCTACCTCAACCATCGAGCCAACTGTTGCTGTGACTTCAACGACTGTTTCTGTAGAAACCACAGCCGAAGCAACTGAAGCTGTGTCTGCTGCCAATCTCACACCCACTGTTGCCTTCCCAACTGGTCGCCCTTTACAACTCATCTATAACGATAGCAGCTTCTACGTCTTTAACTCGGGTTCGACACTTCCCTTTTCATCTTTGAAGTTTGAGGCCCTGGATGCTACTGGCAGCCCTCTGGCTTTCACATATGTGGGCAGTCGTTGGGCAACCCAGAATCCAACCCTGACCGCTCAGGGTTGTGGTGCGTTAGAGCCTGTGCAGTTCAGCCAGTTCTTACATCCATCCAAATGTAAAGTCTTTAATTCGAAGCGTACCAACTTGCAGACCAGTGAGTATTTCTGGCGAACGGCATCGGGTGGCAGCACTTTCCGCATCCTGTGGAATGATACCGAAGTCGCCCGTTGTCCGGTTCAGGCTGGCAGTAGCACCTGTGACATACGTATCCCGCCTGCCTAAAATGGTTTAATCAGTTTGACACTTGGCCGTTTTGTGGCACACTCTGCATGTCTTTTTTGGTTGCGTGAGGGGGCTGCATTATGGGTCGTCGTCTCTTACTCGGATGTGCTGTAATAAGTGTCGTGGGGATGCTCCTGTTATTAGGACAGGTTCCACTCACCGCACAGGATTTTGTTTTCGCCACCAATACACCGGCGGTCACCGCGCCCTTATTTGTGACGAATACACCGGCATCAGCCTTGCCAATTGTTACCTCACCAGTGCTGCCAACTGCTGTGCCGCTTTTGCTGGCGACGAATACGCCGCAGCCAGAACGTTTGAATGCTGCGCCCGATGCCGCAGCTGATCGTTACGCCCTTCGTCGTTGGGATGATAGTAACCTGACGCTGGCATGGATCGATCAAGTCAGGCATATCACCGCCGATGATAAGGATGGAATTTTGGCGCTGCAATTGTTTCAGCAGGAAGTTGCACGCCGCTTCCCCGGTACACCACACACCGACTCCAACCGTGAGGCGCTTTTGCATGCCATGTTAGCAGCCCCGCTCGGAACGGTCGATCTACGCCCTGCCATTCGCCCTTATGTCGAAGCAGCTTTGAATAACCTTAAGCCATCTTTTGAGGCATCAACGTCTATCAATTACCAAAACTTTAGCATCACCATTGCGCCAGCCAACCTCGATGGTCGGGCAGGCAAGGGCGCTGTCGTTTTTGCGTCTTACCTTCCCGATAATGGCAGCCCGGCCTTTCGTGATGTCGCCTTGGCTTTAATTGATGTTCAGGGAATCTATCGTGTGCCGCAGACCCAATCGCCTTATCCGGTGATCGGCGCACAAGTACTGGGTTCGGCGCTGGTCGATAATCTCAATGGTGATGGCATTAATGAACTCAGCCTCACCATAAGTGTTCCCGGGGAAGTGAATAATCGCTTCTATATTTACGGCTATCGTAATGGCGCAGTCACCAATCTGGTCGAACCGGGTAAAGAAGTGTTGTATCAGGGTACGGCACAAACTTTGCCGGATGGATCCGGTTTTACGGTAGACGAATATCGTATTGAAGATCCAGCGTGGAACTGCTTCGGTTCACGCACGGTGACGTGGCTTTGGAAAAATAATTTTTTCCGCTCACCAGCGACCATGCCTGACTTTAAACCGCGTAATTCGCTGGCCTGTAGGCTTTCGGCGGTCGAGCCTCTTTATCAACTTTCACCCTCGGATGCAATGCGAACCATCGGCAACCTCACTGCACAAGCCACCCCTGATGACACCGAAGCGGCTGGTCGCGCTGCTGTGATGGCTGCTATGTTCAACGTGTTGGATAACAAACCGGATGTTGCTTTACAGCAGATCAGCCAGCTTTCAACCGGGGCACAGCCTGGGACCTGGTTGGATGAGCAGGTGCAGGCATTCAAACAGGCTGCCGCGCAACCCAACACCACACCTTTAACCATTTGTGCGGCTCTGCAATCCGCCAGCAAATATGGCGCCTGTGATGTCAATGCTGTGCTGGCAAGATTATTCAAGGAACAACCGTTCATTCGTGATCAGTCGATTGAAGATCAGGCCAGCGCTTTAGGTTTGCGTGTGGTTGAGCAAACCACCATTCACAAGGTGGGTCGTGTGGATCGTCCTGCTTACCTTTTCGATTTATCCGGTGAACAATGGTGGGCTTTTGCCCCGCTGGATAAACAACATTACGATGCCGAAGCAGTCCCAACGCCTGCTGGTTTTGAATTGCCGCCACCCGCTTTGCCCACCATTCTGACGCCACCGCAAACCGCTTATGATGCCTTATTAGAACGTAATAACCCTGCCGAAGTCCTCAATATTCTGGATACTCAACAGCGTAACCGTCCCGGCACACCACTCGATAGTGCTGCACGTTTCTTACGCGCCCTCAGTTATGATTTGCTGGCGGATCGTCGTAAAGCCCAACCCGCCTACTACAGCCTGTGGCATGACGACCCAACTTCAGTATGGGGACAGCTTGCGGCGGCCCACTTGGAAAGACGATAATAGAGATACAGGAGAAAACCTCTAGGATCGCCATAGTATGGATATTTTTACCGTTACACGAAGGACAGGTACATCATGAAACTGGCAACCTATACCTATAAAGATCGCACGCGCGTAGGCGCAGTGGTTGAAGACCGCATTTATATGACCAGCGAACTTGACTCGATGCAATATATGATCCGTCGCGGTTTGATGCCTTCTCGTCGCTACGAGTCGTTGGCATTAGCCGATGTAAAGCTGCAAGCGCCCTTGCACCCTGGCAAGATTGTCGCCATTGGCAAAAACTACGCCGAACATGCCAAAGAAACCGGTGGTGAAGTACCGACTGCACCAATTATCTTCGCCAAGTTTCCCAGCAGCATCATTGCTACTGGTGATCCAATCACATGGAGTGAAAGTATCGCCACACAGGTTGATTGGGAAGGTGAACTCGCGGTCGTCATTGGCAAACGTGCCCGTAACGTTACCGAGGAAGAAGCGATGAGTCATGTCTTTGGCTATACCATCGCCCATGATGTCAGCGCCCGTGATTTGCAGATTCGCACCGACAGTCAATGGACGCGCGGTAAGAGTCTGGATACTTTCTGTCCGCTTGGCCCTTGGATCGTAACTGCTGATGAACTAGCTGATCCGCACGAGTTGAGCATTAAGACCTCTGTCAACGGCAAAGTCATGCAAGATGGCAATACCAAAGACTTCATTTTCAACATCCCAACCCTCATTAGCTATTGCTCGCGTATGTTTACCCTTGAACCCGGTGATTTGATTTTGACCGGCACACCCTCTGGTGTGGGTGAGGGCATGAAGCCGCCTCAGTACCTCAAAGATGGTGATGTGGTCGAAATTGAAATTCAGAACATCGGCAAGATTAGCAACCCCTGTAAAGTCATTCCGTAGAAGAATCGCCTCCTCACGACATTAATAGGTATAGCTGTGCGGGTGATATATCCCATCACTTGCACAGCACTACTATTCATCACGGTAGCGATTGGTTTAGAAAAATCGAATAGGCTGTTGCTCACTCGGATGCGGTTATCGTCATCATGATACCCGAATCGGAGCAGTCCGAATGGTGTGAACGCGAAAGTATGCTGGCTCAGTGCGATCAAAAAATTGATCTTTCCCTTACTCCTGCGCGGGTGAGAATTTGGCGTTCTATAAATATTCAACGGGTGATGTACGCAGCGGTCAGCTTCCACTAGAGTTTTTTTACCAGCATGTCGCCGGATCCCTGAATACGACCATACATGCCGATCCGTTGGCTGGATTTAGACATTTGCACTTCGGTGTCAAGCTGGGGCGCAGGTGTCTCGTTTAGGGGTGGGTTGGTCGTAGGTGCTGTTTATGTGATGATCGGTTTAGCCGCTGTCCTCAGTAATTTGGACAATCCCTCAGGTGGCACGACCGCTGTGACCCGCCATTTCTTTTATTACCCCGCTGGATACACAACATGATATAAATAGCGGGCGTACCTTTCGGCTTCTACACTGTGAATCGTACCTTCAGCTTCACCTAACTGGACTTCAGACAGAAAACCATTCCCTTCTGCCTCGAATGCACTACGCATTTCCTCAGCAATCTGTTTCTTGTGTCGGGCATGTTGATAGGCTGCTTGTGTAAAATCGCGTGCCTGGAAGGGAAGATTATTATTTTTGAGGGCGATACCGACAGGTGTCTTATCGGGTTGTAGAGTTTCAGGAGTCTGGCTTGAATTTCCCCACAGCACATGCGAATAGAAAATTCCCATTTGTCCACCGGGTTTGAGAATGTTCTTGATTTGGCGCACAGTCTCTGTCAAATTGGTGGGCATATATAAAGTATCGATAGAAATAACGGCGTCAAAATAACCATCAGGAAAATCAATGCAGTCCAAATTGCCGACTTTAAAGAACAACCTTTGCTCTTTCGCTTCCGTTCGTTTCTGGGCCTGTTGTATTGCCTCAGGAATGTAGTCAATACCCCAAACGTTGGCTCCTGTTGTATCCGAAATATATTCAGCAATGTGACCGTTACCGCAGCCCAGATCCAATACCCGCGTCTCAGGCTTGAGACAGAGCATATCAAGTAATTGCTGAAGATGTTTCATGTCCATAAATCCATCTTGGCACAGGTTTTTCCCGAAAAGAAGCTCACAATATAGGGCATGGGTTTGGCTGTTTGCTATA
Source organism: Aggregatilineales bacterium (assembly GCA_044226325.1). GTDB lineage: Bacteria > Chloroflexota > Anaerolineae > Aggregatilineales > Phototrophicaceae > CFX2. The sequence continues at coordinate 172,076 of JBGAHG010000013.1, read as the reverse complement.
GCGGTATAAAAGTCTAGGTACCAATACCACAGTGGAGGTCGTGCTTGGCGAAATTCATGGGCGTAAGCGGTTCCTTGTTCGGTCAGAATATAGTGTTCGCGCTGGCTATTCAATAAATTTGCAGCTTTCATATTATTGATCGCTTCTGACCAATCAACTTTACTTTTCCGGAAGTAGGTTGCTGCTTGTTCCAAAGTTTTTGGATAAAAATTGTAGCCAATATTATTGGGTGTTTCGATCGGCTCGTTCAGCTCAAGCACTGCAATGAGGACTTGTATTTCAGCTTCGGTGAATTCTTGAGTCATGGTAGCACCTCTTGTCCCTTGGTTTCTATATCGCAGGATACCTACTTTTTACTGCCTTTTAACAATGTAGAATGTAATGAAACAAACCTGAAGCTCGGATCATATCATCAACTAATTTGGAGCGAATATCCGTTACGATGGTTAAGCCAGTATTATGAAAAAGCTCTAGGCAGTTCTACGGTTGATTCTAAGGAAACTGGCGTAAGGTCGGAACGTTTGCTTCTGGAAGGTAAGGTCATCTTCGCATGTCAATGATGTCTTTTCGCCACTTTATGAAATTCGGACTTATGTCCGCTGCTGGGACGACTGCTGTTGGCCTAAGCGTTTTTGCCTATGCCCGTCATGTTGAACCCGAAAATCTCGAAATTGTTTCGCTGGAACTCCATTTGCCGCGCCTTCATCTCGCATTTGATGGTTATCGGTTGGTACAAATTAGCGACATCCACATGGGCACCGGCATCACAACCGAACGCCTGACTCACATTGTAAAAATCGTGAATGCTCAAAACCCCGACGCAGTTGCCTTAACTGGCGACTATGTAACACACGGTGACATTAATCCCTTTCTCCCCGGATTAGTCTCCGCCTTCAGCCAGCTAACCCCTAAAGATGTTGCCGTTGCTATCTTAGGCAATCATGATCATTGGACCGATCCCTGTGCCTTACGTGGCATGATACGTGATAGTGGCCTCACTGATTTGAATAACAAGGTTTATGCTGTGCGGCGTGGCGATGCACAGCTTTTCCTGGCTGGTGTCGATGATTATTGGGAAAGGCAGGATCGGCTGGATGATGTACTGGCTCAGCTGCCGGGGGATGCCTGTTCTATTCTCTTAGCGCACGAGCCTGATTATGCGGATATCAGCGCTGCTTCAGGTCGCTTCGATTTGCAAATCTCCGGTCATTCGCATGGCGGACAGGTACGCTTTCCTATTGTCAATCGTCCTGTAAAGGTGCCAACTTACAGTAGTCACTATCCGGTAGGACAATATCAAGTGGGCACGATGATCCAATACACCAATCGGGGTGTTGGGACAATACGGCCTGCTCTGCGCTTTAATTGTCGTCCCGAAATCACCGTTTTTACGCTGCGGGCTGCCAGCATCAATCAGGCCATTTCAAAAGAATAGGTATCATTGTAAAACTCAGTATTGAAACACTGGATGCTGATAGAAGGCCTGAAAATTTAGTGATAAGTCTCGGCCTTTTCACGCTTCTTACTGTGGTATTCTAAGCTCGATTTGTTGATCCTATAACGAGGGAAGCGTGCATGAGTCGAATACCCGTACCTACTTTGCCTAAACCAATCTTGGATCACGAGTCCTTGCGTGATGTCATTGATCTGTCACTTTGGGCGGGGCAGCTTTTACTCCAAAATGGAGCCGAGTCGGCTCGTGTAGAAGAAACTGTACACCGTTTGGGCACGGCCTTAGGTGCTAATTGGATGGATATTCTCGTTTCACCCAACGCTATTTTAGTGACCACCATAAGCGGCGAAGAATTCCGTACCAAGATCCGTCGTGTAATAGCGATGGGTGTAAATATGCAAATTGTCACAGAGATTCGCACATTGGTACATCAAGTTGAACGGGGTCAAACAGATCGTGTAGGTACGCGTGAGATTTTGACTCGTCTGAGCCATATAAAACCGCAATATAGTCGTTGTACAATAGTCGTCATGATAGGCCTTGGCTGTGCTGCCTTTAGTCGTCTTTTCGGCGGTGATTGGCCCGTTTTCATAATAACGTTTTTCGCGGCAGGTATCGCGCAATTTGTCCGTCAGGAACTTCAACGGCGCTATTTCAATTCATTGATTGTAGTTGTTGTAACCTCCTTTGTCGCCTCGCTAATTGCGGGTACGGCGTCCCTCTATAAACTCAGTCCGCATCCTCAAAATGCCCTTATTGCCTCGGTCATTTTGCTTGTACCCGGTATTCATCTGGTGAATGCTATGCGCGACCTCATAGCAGGGCATCTGGTAACCGGCATTGTTCGTGGTGTTGTGGGGGGTATGGTCTCGTTAGGTATTGCATTAGGGTTAGTTATGGCAATGCGTTTGTTGGGGGTAAGCGGATTATGAATATACTCGATACGATTGGCTTTGTTCTACAGGATGCCATCTGGTCGGCAGTGGCCGCGACCTGTTTTGGTATGTTGTTCAATGTTCCTCCCCGCTTGTTACCGGGATGCGCTATTGCAGCTGGTTTTGGTCACGCCTTGCGGACGTTACTGATGCAGTTAGGCTTGGATATTGAATCGTCTACCTTAATCGGTTCAACCTTGATTGGTTTTATAAGCCTGTACTTTTCCGCTCGCTGGCATGCGCCTATCCCAGTTTTTACCCTCAGTGCAGCCGTAACGATGGTTCCCGGTGCTTTCGCCTATCGAACCATGTTGGGTTTAATCGAGTTATCACTGGGTAATGCTGACACTGCCAATGCAGCGCTGATTTCGGCGACTACCAATGCAGTTCGCACAGCCCTTATATTAGGAGCGATTGCTTTGGGTATCGCTGCGCCTGCACTGCTTTTCCAGCGTGAACAGCCGGTAGTTTGAGATGAGCTTTGCAAAAAGGTTCTCGAAGGATTTACGTGATGCAAGAACCTTTCCCCCGGATTTAACTGCCTCTTAGGTTTGGAAACTCGAACCGATTCGAGTTGACGGGTATGAACTCTTGTTCTAAAATTGATATGAATATAGAACGGTAGCACCCCACTAAACGGTGGAGATATTTTCTAGCCGAAAACAATCATTTTTGCACCCGAATTTTGCATTTCCCCCTGATATTTCGAAGAGAGACTGGGATAGGGTGGTGATCATCCTCCATCATTGAGCTTATTATTACTATTTTGGAGAACGCCGCATGTCTTCAACCGCCTTTCAATCCCAACTTAAAATGAAAGCAATAATAGCAGCAGCAGATCCAAATGGCACAGCGGTGGCAATAGCCGGACATTTAGCCGGATTTGTGTCATTTCGGTGGCAATCAGGCAACCTCCCGCCGGATAAAAATGCCAATTCGGCGGTTTCTTCCGTGCTTGCCGCGCTGCATTTCAGCGGAAGTATTGCGAAAATAGCAGCAGTTGTCGCAATTTGAAAAAACATTCATCAATACCGATGTTTGTTTCTATGAAGCAAAAAACGCGATTTTAGGCTTTCCCGAGCATTGGCTGAATGATCATCACCGCATAAATCTCACCCATCCGCTCCGGTGAATAGGTCATATCGTGGTCAAGCCACCATTTCACCAGCGCCAGCACCGACGTAGCCACATGGTTGGCCCTGATTTCATGCGGAATAATCGGATCATCGTCCATTGCAACGTTGGAGATTTCACCGACGATAATATCCTGAAGACGCTGCACAATCGCGCTGGAAGTGAGACCACCCAAAAGCGTCCGGTACAAGGCTTGGTTCACAGCAATATGCTCAAACAGCACATTGCCGCCTATTTGAGGAGGTTCGTTTTCACCAATCACGGTTCGTAATTCCACGATTGTGTTTTGGATCATGTCCAGCAGCAGGGCATCCTTATCAGGATAGTGCCGAAAAAAAGTCGAATATGAAATGTCCGCGTATTCGGTTATATCGCGGATGGTAACCGAGTCGTAGCCATGTTGTTGTGCCAGTACCACCAGCGCATCAGCCAGCAGCTTATGAGTTCGTTGGATTCGGCGGTCTATTTTTTCCATGTGTATAAAAACCTTACGTGTTTCCCATTCGACTTTATGCTATATACTGTGTATTATGATATACAGTGTATCATATCTTGCCCGTTGAGTAGGAGTATTGAGATCGTATGTACCCTGCTACCGAGTTTGCTTTCGACCTTTTTACGCAGGATGCGCTTCGTGATCCACATCCAATCTTGGCACAAATGCGTAATATAGCACCCCTTTATAGACTGAATCGCCGTGAAATGGGGCACATTCCTTGGCTTCTTACTCGCTATGATGACTGCATCAAGCTGACTAAAGATGATCGCTTCACTAAAAACATGTTTCGTCGCCCAAGTGATGAAGTTGTCGATAACAATGATATGAGTAGACAGGCTGCTGCCACCATCAATCGTCATATGTTGACTGTTGATCCGCCCGATCATACCCGCCTGCGTAACCTTGTGCATCGTGCCTTCATACCGCGTATGATCCGCGAAATGAACGGTCGAATCCAGCAGATTGCCAATGCCCTAATCGATAACATGCAGGGCAAAACGCAGATCGATTTGATTGCAGATTATACCTTCCCGCTCGCAATAACCGTAATTGCCGAATTGCTCGGTATTACCAGCAGTGACCGCGCTAAGTTCCGTGAGTGGACACAGGCCATAATCATTGATGGCACCCGTGGTGTTGGTGGAGATCGCATCGCTACCGCAGCACTTGAATTCATCATGTACTTCCACCAGTTGTTTGATGAGCGTCGTAGCACGCCGCAGGAAGACCTCATTAGCGGGTTGCTTCAGGTAGAAGAGGCGGGCGATAAACTAAGCTCCGAAGAGTTGATCAGTATGGTTTTTCTTCTGTTGGCTGCTGGTCACGAAACCACAGTCAACCTGTTAGCAAATGGAACGCTAGACCTGCTGAAACACCCTGACCAATTGCAGAAACTGCGCCAGAATCCCGGGTTAATTGATACGGCAGTCGAAGAAATGCTGCGTTTCAACGGCCCTGTTGGCGCTACAACGATGCGCTGGGCATTGGAAGATATAGAAATGCACGGGCAAATTATTCGCTCAGGTGATATGGTTTTGGCCTCTTTGCTTGGCGCAAATCGCGATCCCGAGGTATTTGAAAATCCCGATGTATTCGATATCACCCGCGATCCAAATCCGCACATCGCTTTTGGTAATGGTATTCATTACTGCCTTGGCGCACCCTTAGCCCGTATGGAAAGTCTTGTCGCCATCAATACCATGTTGGCTCGTCTGCCTAATCTCGCTTTAGCTGTCGATCCTGACGCGCTCGAGTGGAACGAAACCATTTTACTGCACAGCATGACAGCCATGCCCGTAAATATCTAACATTCTCCGAATCAAAAGGGACGCACAAGCATCCCTTTTTGGTTCTGCTAACTACAGACGGGTGACTTACTTCAACGCGTCGGCATTTACTACGTTCTTGAATTCGCCCTTTTGCAGAGCTGCCACAATGAGTTCTGCCGCTTCAATCGCCACTGCGACCTGCGCCTCGTCAGTGCTGGCTGCCAGATGAGGGGTATGAATGACATTCGGCAGTCCTACCAGTGGATGCCCTGGCTGTGGCGGTTCTTCGTTGTAGACGTCTACCGCTGCGCCTGCCACTTGCCCACTCTTGAGTGCTGCGGCTAAATCAGAATCATTAATCAATGCGCCACGGGCTGCATTTACAATTCGCACACCCTTTTTCATTTTTGCGATGTTGGTTGCGTTAATCATGCCGCGTGTTTCGTCGGTGATAACACTGTGCAAACTGATGAAATCGCTCTTGATAAATAATTCATCTAAGGTCACTGGTTCTGCACCAATCTTACGAATGGTGTCCGCAGGAATATAAGGATCAAAGGCTAACACTGTCATATCGAACGCTGCCGCCCGTTTGCCGACAGCTTGCCCGATGCGCCCGTACCCCACGATACCTAGAGTCTTACCGCGCAGTTCGACGCCTTGATACGACTTGCGATCCCACTTGCCGCCTTGCATCGAGACATACGACTGTGGAATATGGCGCGCCAATCCCAATATCAACCCGAACGCAAACTCCGCTGTCGCGACGGTGTTGCCGGCCGGTGTATTCATGACTGCGATTTTCCTGGCGCTGGCAGCATCCAGATCAACATTGTCTACGCCCACACCCGCGCGGGCGATAGCTTTGAGTTTGGTCGAGGCGTTAATCAGTGCGGCATCCGCTTTGGTGGCGCTGCGAATAATGAGTGCGTCTGCGTCAGCAATCGCTGCCAGTGTTTCTTCGCGCTTCATTTGTCCGGGTGCGGTTACTTTGAAGCCAGCCTGCTCTAATATTTCGACAGCCTTCTTGTTGACGCTGTCCGGTACAAGGACGTGGAAACTCATTTACTACATTCTCCTGTTTATGGCAATTCAACACACATAATCGGTTGATGTTCATGTGAATATCAACCGCATCGACTCTATTCAGGCAAAACAAATGAAATGTTTCGCCTCGACTATGCCACTAACTCGCGTAGGGGTCAATTGTGATCTTTACGAGGAGATTCAGGCACACTGTCTTGTCTATTATTAACAAGCAGCGTTGCTAAAGAGGAAGGCGTATCTAATCCTTATTGCCCATCCATAATGCTTAGCAGTGATATCCCATGTACCGGAAGCGGGAATTTCAGATTGATTTTGCTTCCATTCACCGTCAATTTCTGTGGAGGCTCAAGCATTTCCAGTCCGTCACGTGTCTTGATGGCTGCGTACTGTTCCGGCGTCGGGTAGATCGGTTTTCCTTGACGTACCCATTCGGCATAAGCATTGCTGTGTTCGCCATCAATTCGATAATGGACAAAAACTAAATCGTTTAGAAAAGGCAAATTTTCGACTTCGAGCGTAATTTCGACCTCGCCTGTTGCGCCCCAATCGTCATGCTGATGGTAGATGAGTATTGAGAGAGTATTATCAGAAAGGGTAGCGAAGCCAGAAATATCCGCGTCCTCGCCTCGTCCGCAGATGTCGGTGTAGGTTAGAGGGTCTTTGGCAGCGCTGCTTTCAAATCTCACTTGCTGCGACCCCATTTTCTCGTACATACGGAACAGACTGAGAATCGCTTTGTCGATGCCTTGTGTGGAAAAGGCACGCGTACCCTCAAAGCAGCGCTCCCCAACGAATAGAAATGCCCAACTCAGCAGCTTGACATCCCACTGGTGCTGCTGCCCGAAGCGCGTTACTCTGTCAAAGGTTGCGGCCACGAAGCTCGGATAGTATTCGGTATTGCGGAAGTTCAAAACGGGGTTATCCCAGGCCCCACCTGCCGCCCAACCATCCGGGTCGATCTCTGAGAGGACGCATTCAAGCTGCGCCAGGCCCGGGTATTTGACGATGATCTCATAACCCACTTGAATATGGCTCAAGATTTGCTTACGTGAGGGCGGGGTTTGTCCGTGTGGTCGCAAATCCGCACGGTAACCGCCACCCTTGACATGAAAGCTAACAAAATCGAGCGGCGTGCCCCGCTGCCCAGTGTAGTCACTGTGACCGTTAACACAGTGATCGAGGAATTTGTCCAGAAACTCCGCCGAACGACTCCCCTGAATCGGGTTAGTCGTTCCCGGTCCACCTATGCGTAGTTCAGGGTGCACTGCCTTGACTGCCGCAGCGGTGTAATCATATAAGCGGTTAAATTCCTCGATTGTTCCAAGCCAGTAGTAATCTAAATCTGGTTCGTTCCACAGTTCCCAGTACCATGACTTCACTTCATCAATGCCGTAACGCTCGATGCAATGTCGCGCAAGTTCGAAAATCAACTCATACCACTTTTGATAGTCTTTGGGTGGACTGGCGAATCCATAGGCACGGTAATTACGCTGCATCCAATCCTCGGTGGATAAATCGTAGTGTTTCGGATCAGCAAGCTGCTGCGGCATAAAGCCCAGTTCGATGAAGGGTTTGCAGCCTGACTTAAGGATGGTGTCTAGCGTCAGATCGACTATATCCCAAGTGTAAATTGGCCTACCTCGGTAATCTTCAAGATAGGCGTTGGTCGAACCCCATTTGTAAAATCCATGACCGTTGCCGGTGCAGAACAGATGATGGACGCGCACGTAGTAGTGTTCCCCTTGCAGCGCGCCGAACTTGCCGAGCAGTGCCTGTCCTTCGGGCGTGTAGGTATAATTGATTTCGTCGTAACCGATAAAATTCCAGTTGTGCGGCAGTTCGCCAATTATGCGCCCCGCATCCACTTTGATATTGATCGGCTCCGAGTCTATGACCATCGTTTATACCTGTTCCAATTCGTGGATTCGTTTTTCACTGAGTGCAACTAACTCGCCCAATGTGCCTGCATCGAAGGCAAACTTCGCACCGGCTGCCGCGAAAAGCTCTGGAAGCGGACGGGTATCACCCAACGCCAGTGCAGAGCGATAATCACGCACTGCTTTGGCTTTGTCTAGCGTTGAGTTACGCCACACCTGCATAGCGCCAACCTGTGCCAACCCGTAATCCACGTAGTAGAACGGAATTTGGAATATGTGCAGCTTGCGATGCCAACCCGTTACACGTGAGTCTTCCAATCCGCTCCAATCCACGCCGGGGATGAAACGTGCCCACAAATCACCCCATTTCGCATCACAATTGGCTGTGACCGCTGCGTACTGAGGATTGCTATAAACCCAATGTTGGAAGGCATCCACGACCGCCATAAACGGCCAGAAGAGAATGTTCTGTTCGAGATGTTCAATTTCGGCGCGGGCAGCTTCCTGGGGTGTGTAATAGCCACCTTCACTTGCCGCGAGATAGGGCGCAGCCAACAATTCCATCGACATCGACGCGACTTCTGCAATTTCCGATGTGTATTCCCACTGCTGTGAGTAGGGCAGTTTAAGTGCCTCAAATAGATGGAAAGCATGGCCTGCTTCATGGAGTAGAGTCTGCACATCGTCCTGTGTACCGACGGCGTTCATGAAAATGAAGGGGCGTCTGGATTGCACCAAACTGGATTGATACCCGCCCGGGGCTTTACCCTTGCGGTTATCTAGATCGAGCAATCCTTCCTGCCGCATGATGCTGAAGTAATCGCCCAGCTCGGGATCAACTTTATGCAGGATCGTATCCGCTTTGCTCACCAATTCCTCGACTGTCTTGAACGGATGCAGCGGCGGACGGCTGGGTGGATAAACTTCATCACGATCCAAATCCCAAGGACGCAGTGTATCGACACCCAGCTTTTGTCGCTGCCGTTCGTAGATACGAGTCGCCGCTGGAACGACCACTTTCTCAATTGCGTCATGGAAAGTCAGACAGTCATTTGGCGTATAGTCAAACCGTTTGAACTGTTTCCAGCGCAAATCGCGGAAGTTTTTGTATCCAGCATTTTCAGCCATTTGCAAACGCAGTGGTAGGAACTTCGCCCACAAGGTGTTTAGTGTGGGACGATCAGCCAGCCGCCGCTCAGCAATCGCTTTCCAAACCGCTTCGCGCAGGTCGCGATCATCGCTTTGTAGTTTTAGCTTGAGCTGTGTGATGGTCAGTTCTTCGCCTTCCCAGATCACCGTCTGTGCGCCCACAATTTGGTTATATTCGATGCCTAGTTCCTGTTCTTTAGTGAACAGCGGGACGTTCGCCTCACGGAAGATTTCAGCTTCTGTCTGGACGTTCCGCATCGCGTTTTCAAAGCCCGCAGGAGTTAGCTCTGTAGTAAGCAGTTTTTCTTTCAACTTTTGCTCTTGCGAGGCGGCCGGCTCTGCGATATTGACCATAAAGTGCTGCAACCGTGTGACAGCGTCTTTATCTTCGGTGTTCACCGTCGTCGCGATTTGCAAACGGCTGCCGGTTTCGCTCAAAAGGCGTACCAATTGTGTCCAATCGAGCAACCAGGTTTCAACTGTCTCTTCTGTTAAGGGACGCGCGATCAGTTCCGCATAATACGGTTCAATTTGGGACCATGACCAATTCATAAATTCCAAAGTAGTGTTGGGGAGTGTGCCCGGCATTAGACTTCCTTTCGCATATACTTAATCATGAATATGATACTCTATGAGAGAAATGTGTGCTGCAATAATGGTCTATTCTGGCCTATAAGACAACAAACAGAATGGCTCAAGGCATCCTAAAAGGTTCAGTAGCTCATATCAGTAAAATAACTCTGGGTAATCCATGACCTCATTTCAACTACCATCGGCTATCTTCCCCGAAAATGCCATCACACGGGCTGAAACAACCTATCAAGTACGTATGGCACGCAAGGTTCGTCCCTGGCGTCGCTGGATTAATCGCGCCATTCTATGGCTCGCCATTACCCTTGCACTCATCCAGTACGGCGGCTTATTAGCTGCCTCGGTTACCCTGCGTGATCCGACCCGGATTGCCGAGGCCCTCAACCCGCTGCCAAATCTACTCATGCTCTTTACGGTGTATTATCACTTTTACCTGATGTTTCAAACTATCGCTCTGGCTGGCAACAGTATCACCCGCGAAAAAGAAGCTCAGACGTGGGAAATGTTGGTGTTGACCGGCATTGATGCCCGCCAGATTGTGCGGGGTAAATGGTGGGCAACCGTCCGACGTCAAATACCCCGCTATCTCTTGTTGTGTATCTTACGTGCCGGTGCGACAGCCGCTCTTGCCATCACCCTATTATCGGTATTTAACTATCGCAGCATTTACTATCAAAGTCAGATTCAACTGCCTCATCCTGTTACGATTCTGGTCGTCGGCCTGTTTGCCGGAGCGCTGACGTTTGCTAATCTAGGGCTGTCTACGGCTTGTGGTGTGATGAGTTCTGCGGTCAGCAGACGCAGTACGCTTGCCATCGCACGTGGCTTTGCTAATCAGATTGTAATTTCAATTGTTCCGGTAACTGCCATCTTGTTGCTTTTCACTCGCTTGCGCCTAGGAGCGGTGGGAGGAGCAACCTATCAGTTCTTTTCTATGCTGGCTTTAGGTATTCTTTCCGCGATCGATAACGGTTTTATATTGCTGTCAACGCCCTTAAATCTCGAATACGTTAATAATGCTAAGGATAATTATTCGCCCATTGCACCTTTCACATTAGATTGGGTCATTGGTGCTTTGCTTGCGCTGGCTTTTTACAGCTTGCTGATCTGGTTTGCATTATGGCGCGCGGAAAAAAACGCGGTCAAAGCGCTGGCAACGCCGGTAGGTTAGAAAACCAGACTGTAAACGCCTTGACGGGCTAGTCCTTTTGTTCTACGATGGGACTTGCTCAAAATAGCATATCACCACCTCAGCGAAAGGCACATCGATGTACGGCCTAACTGGAAAAATGATCGCTCAGCCCGGACAACGTGATACTTTAATTGGCTATTTGCTGCAAGCTGCTGAAGGGATGCGTGATTTAGAAGGCTGTTATATGTATGTGGTTAGCAGTGCCAATGACGATCCGAACGGCATCTGGGTTACAGAAGTTTGGCGCAATAAGGATGACCACGACGCTTCGCTTCTGTTGGAAGGTGCAAAGGAACTGATTGCTAAAGCCCAACCACTGATCGCCGGTTTTGGTGAACGGTTTGAAGTCACACCGATAGGTGGTAAGGGGCTACCTGAGAAGGATTAACTTGATCACTCGGAGCTGATCCCAAACGCTCTACGACACTCTGAATATTGAACATTTTCTGCTGCCTAATGTACTAAAGAGCACAATGCGCGTGTCTTGATTTCCATCAAGGTAATGTTCATAATGGCTCAAATAGGTTCTACATGGTGTAGAACTTTACCATTGCCCATAAATCTGTTCATTCAAATAAACGATTTCTGTTGAGGCTGTTATGCAAAATCGCTTAAGTGGAATGCGCGCCTTTTATCTGGTGGCTGTTGGTCAGTTTATTTCGATTTTTGGCACGACGATGACGCAGTTCGGCCTCACGATCTGGTCATGGAAGTTCGTTACCGAAGTGCAGCCAAGCGCGAACCCCGCGACTGCGATGGCGTTGGTGGGCTTCTTCAACTTTGCACCCGAAGTCTTGTTGAGCCCGATCAGCGGCGTGCTGGTTGACCGATGGAATCGCAAATTAGTCATGATGCTTTCAGATATCGCGGCAGGATTAGCCACGATTGTGATTTTTCTGCTGTACGCCAATGGTCAGTTGCAGATGTGGCATCTGTATGTGGCGGGTGCGTGGACGGGCGCGTTCAAGTCTTTCCAGTGGCCGGCATACTCGGCAGCAATCTCGACCATGATCCCCAAAGAACAGTATACGCGCGCTGATGCTTTGCTCGGCCTAACGGAGTCACTTTCGGGCATCATGGCACCACCGTTGGCTGGATTACTGCTGGGTGTAATTGGCTTAACGGGCATCATGACGGTTGATATTATTACATTCCTGGCTGCGGTTGCAGGGGTGTTATTGGTGGCTATACCGCAGCCCAAGGTGAGCGCGGAAGGAAAAGTCAAACGGAGTATCTGGAGAGATTCGGTGTTCGGCTTCCGGTTTATTCTTCAGCGTCCCAGCTTACTCGGCCTGCAACTGGTCTTTTTCTTTGGTAATTTGGTGGGCAGCGTGGCTGGTACACTTTTAAATCCGTTGATTTTGTCGCGAACAGGCAATAACGAATTCGCGCTGAGTTTGGTGCAGGGCGCTTTCGGTGCGGGCGCGGTTCTCGGTGGATTAATTCTGGTGCGGACTGGCGGTTTAAAACGACGAACCAACGGCGTCATCTGGGGCTGGTTCTTCGGCATGTTGTTTGGCATGGTGCTGTTCGGGCTTGGACGCAGTTTGCCTGTATGGATCGTCACCTCATTCTTAGCGGCACTGGTCAACGTCTATATTAACTCGTCTAATCAGTCCATCTGGCAGGCGAAAGTCCCGCCGGATGTGCAAGGACGGGTTTTCGCAGCGCGGCGGACGATCGCGCAGGTGGTCGGGCCACTGGGTATCCTGCTGGCAGGGCCGCTGGCTGACCGTGTATTCGAGCCAGCTATGCGGGAGGGAGGCAGCCTGACCGGACTATTTGGAGGGCTGATTGGTGTCGGGCCAGGCGCAGGGATGGCATTGCTAACCGTCATTTGTGGCATCTTGATTATGATGATGACCCTGATTGCTTACCGCGTGTATGCCATCCGCAACGCCGAGGATATTTTGCCCGACCATGATGCGGCAGCACCGGTGATCGCTTAAGATCTACATCCCGACTTTATAGGCTGGCGGCATATAATCACGCTTGTCGACGTGTGAAAACGCCTCCAAGAGCGCCATGCTTGGCGGTTCATCAGGACATGTTTTGTGCCACCAGTCGAGAAACGGTGACAACTCCATACGAGCCGATTGATACTCTTTCATGACTAAGCGACCGAGTGGGCCACACTGTTCAACGAAGCCTGTCCGCTCGAATTCGTCGATGAGCGGCTGATTATCAAATGGCACACGCCGAAATGTGGCCTGCCATGCGTCCGAACTGCTTTCAAGGAGCATGTAGGAGGCGTTCAGGTTGCCGTCGAGCATGTTTCCGGCTGAACCAGGGTTGAGCAGATGCCAGCGACCGACCTGACGATCCATTGGTAAGTGCGAATGTGCCGCAATGACGGTTGCGGCTTCTACCGAAGCTAACATCGGCTCAAGCTCTTCCTGAGTTGATGTGGGCAGCATGACTTCGAAGTGACTGCGCGGCGAACCATGCACAACTTGAATGGCTGGTGCATCCCTGAAACGTAAGGATATGGTATCCGGCCAGGTGGAGATGATATTCATCCAACGGTCACCGAGCTGCGCCAGAGTGTAAGGCGGGAAGGTGTATTTTCTCCATGCTTCGGGCATACGCGGTGTGTGCCAATCAGTCAGATAAAGCTCATTGTTCCCACGAATAAAGGCGCAGTTTAGCCCGGCCAACCGCTCCATAACCTGACTCGAAAATGGCCCCCAGTTGACGACGTCACCAGCGACGATGATGCGATCAACGGCAAATTGTTTCAGATCATCCAAAACGGCCTCAAGCGCAGGTAAATTGCTGTGAATATCCGCCAGCACTGCCAAGCGAGTCATCTTTTCATCCCCTTGATAAGCCCGATGCACCTGACCATGATACATCGAGCCGAGGGGACAAAATAGATGATTGGCCGCCGAAAAGGCTGCGGCTGACCTGTACTATCCGGCTACGCGAACGGGTTGTGCCTGTAAGCGCCCCATATACCAGCGCACGGCTAACTGGCTGATGCCGCGCGTGATGGCGTAATTGACGATAAAGCCGATGATCAGTCCGAGGCCGGGAATGAGTTTGGCGAAGGCTTTTTCGGTGACCATTTCGATGAGGCGGCGGGATAAACCCAAGCCAAGGGCCTGCGTCTGGTTGGAGACATATTGATCAACTTGTCCGCCGTCACCGAGTTTGAGGGTTTGCCCCAAACTCAGGATGGGCGTGTTGGCTGTCGCTCCCTGCGGGTTGAGTGCCCACGCGATAAAGTGGAGGGTGGCGTTCTGAATACGGGCGCTGGCGTACAAGTCGATGGTCATGCCAAAGGGCAGTAAAGGAAGACCGCCGACACTGGTGATGGCTCCGATTAAGCCGCTGCGGATGGCCTGACGGTTGATGATGCGGTTGACCAGCGTTTCGGGACTGACGTTGGGATTTTGGGCTTTCATGTGCTCGAACTGCTGGTGCAAATCTTCAGTGGCGGGTGTCAGATAGCGCTGGCCGCTGCGGATGACCCATGCCGAAGCCACCAATAGGATTAATGTCGGGATGACACAACATAATGCCCCTGCGACTAACCAGCTATTGTTGTTATCCATCTATCGTTAACCTCCGTTCGCGATGCCGATATAAGCGCAAGCATAGGTGAACGGTGAACAGCCCACAACGGTTACCCGGCCTATTTTGAACTGCCATTCTGCACAAAATGCGGAATATGCACACGATTGAATCGGTTAGGAACGGTTTTTTCGGCGGATTTGAGGGAGCAAATTGCCGAAAATGCGGAATATGCTGCAAATTCTGCAAATGCAGAAGTGGCTTTTAGCGATTAGCTTTTAGCCAAGACAGGAATGCCTGTTTGCAGCGGCATTGGCAGTGCCATAATCGGAATGATGCTGCTGCGATAAGCTGGTTTTTGTAACATTTCTCGTTTGCGATGCCTCCTATGGCAAATTTGGCAGCAAAAGCAGCAATGGCAAAGACGGGTTTTATGCCAGATTTGCCAATCAGAAGTCCTAACCCCAGCCCTTCCCACAAGCGATGGAAAGGACCAATACAATCTTTCCAATCCATAGCATACAAGATATGGGGAGGCAATGGGTTACATTTTGGAAGACCATTTTGTAACTCGTTCGCGGGGTCGGCGTTAACCAATTTGAGGGAGCGGGATTATTAAGGCGGTTGGTAGAGTGTTGGTGTTTGGTAGAGCAGGTTTGATTTTTTAAATGTACATCATAATACGTGTCGGGAAATGCAATTGAACCGCAAAGTGACTATGAATATTCTACGCGCAGGCAAAACGAGTCGCCAAGTATGCTAAGAGCGCGGAGAACGATTCTGCACAGATCGGGCGCAAAGCCTTGTAACCCTACGAGTACGACTGCATTAGGCGGTGGATGGGGATTTGTGTCGTATATACCCCACATCAGCTACCTTGCGCAAACTCAGTCGCTGAAGCATTTTCACGAGACGACAGTTGTGGTAGATTGAGGGAAAAACGGAAGGCTCTCAGAGCCTTCCCTACGGGAGAAAATCTCATCAGATTGTAAAAATATTGTCTCCTGAACCAAAGCATTAGCGAGACGCTTTAAAGGCAGGTAGAGATCGTTTCAGGAGAGATATTTCAACGAAATCAATCGTATGGTACTACCCGCTACGGCGGGGGATTTTGGAGGTGATGCCGACACGCCAATTACCCCGCCACTATCCCATACATCAAAGGCAGAGATGGCATGGTTTCGGGCGGGTAAAAGCGGTTAGCCTCGCCTTGACGCATTTCGCCAAAGAGCTTCGCGCCATTGAAGTAGGGATACTCTTTGAACACTCTGATTGCTAATCCGGCTTGAATTAGGGCAGTGATGATTTCGCTGGTGCTCCAATTGAATTCATGGCCGGGGTGTGGATTAACGAAGTTCTGGATGCCTTCGACATAACCTGAGGGGGTTGAGGCTTCGCCAGCTATCGCTACATAATCACCGACGCCGTTGGCAAAATGTTCGCCTTCGGCTGCGCGAAAGTAGGAAAATTTGGGCGTCCAATCCCAATCAAAGGTCATAGCGACGGGGTGGAAATCCAGCACGACCACTTTGCCACCCGGCTTGAGGATGCTGGCAACACCTTTGGCCCATGTCGCAATGTCGGACAGCCAGATAATCGCGCCATAGGATGAGAAGGCAATGTCGTACTGCTCGCCGCGCCGGGAAGCCTGCTCAAACCAGTCGTAGACGTCGCTGCGGATGAAGGTTGCGGGAATGCTGCTGTCGGTGCTCAGTTTTTGGGCGAAGTCGATAGCGGTGTCGCTGATGTCTACGCCGGTCACGGTCGCACCAAGCCGCGCGAGACTCAAGGTGTCCTGCCCTGAATTACATTGGAGATGTACCAGCGACTTGCCGGTTAAATCACCCAGCAGTTCGATCTCTTCGGGATAGAGTGTGCTGCCACCGCTGCGGAAAAAGCCGGCCTGGTCGATTTTATGGCTGTTATGAGCGTCGGTAGCGGCATTCCATGACTGCCGGTTTTCTTCGTGCATGTGTTTGCGTAACATGTTGTTTTGGTCCTTTTATACCCTCTCCTTGATCCTCCCCCGTGGTAACAGGAGAGGAAATTGGAAGGTGTTTTGTGAATTTGGGTCATTGCAGTTCAGTTTTGTTTGATGCGACCAGAGGCACGCAGGTAATCGGTATAGCCGCCGGGAAAGCCATGCAGACTGCCATTGTCCAGTTCCACGACGCGATCCACGACGCGATCCAAGAAGTAACGGTCATGTGAGATGGTCAAAATCGCACCTTCGAAATCTTCAAGAGCACTTTCCAGCACTTCTACGGCGTAGATGTCGAGGTTGTTAGTCGGTTCGTCCAGCAAAAGCAGGTTGGGCTTCTGGAGCATCAAGCAGGCGAGCTGCAAACGACTGCGTTCTCCGCCGCTAAAGCCATTGATGGGCAGCCGTAGTTGATCGTACTTGAACAAGAACTTCAGCAGGAAAGCTACCGCTTCACCTTCGTGCATGGGTTTGACATCCCGCACCAATTCCAAAGGCGAGCGATGCAGAAAGTTGGTCAGCGTTTGATGCTCCTGCGAGTAGTAACCGATTTTGTTACTCGGCCCGACTTTAATCCGTCCATCAAGTGGTTCGAGTTCGCCCAAAATGAGCTTGAACAGCACTGATTTACCCGCGCCATTCGGGCCGATTAAGCCGACGCGTTCGCCATGCCAGACCTGCATATTGAGATCGACAAAAAGCAAATCGTCGTCAAAGCCCATCGCCAGATTCGCAAGTTCCAGGGCGCGATTGCTGCCGCGCGAGCCTTCAATCTGTAAATCCATGCGTTTGCGCTCCTGTACACGCTCGATGACCTCGCCGTTGGCTTCCATGCGGTCAAGCATCTTCTGGCGGCTGTGCGCCTGCCGCGCGTAACGCTCGTTCAGATCAGCGGCGGCCTTTTCCAGCCATAATTTGATGTTGGCCTCGATCTGCTGGATTTTCTTCTGCTGAGCGGCATACATCTGCTGCTGGCGCAGGCGGCGCAGTTCAACCTCGGTGGCGTACCAACTATAGTTGCCAGCGAATAAGGTTAATGTGCCATTGTCCAGTTCGGCAATCTGGGTGACGACTTCATCCAGCAAATAACGATCATGCGAAACAATGATGACCGCGCCATTGTAGTCACGGATAAATTCTTCCAGATGGTGCTTGGCCGTCAGATCAAGATGATTATCGGGTTCGTCCAATAACAAAACGTCGGGCTGCTCGATGGCTAACTGTACCAACTTCGCCAGTTTCTTCTGTCCACCACTGAGCGCGCCCACTGGCAGCTCGTAATCGGCAGTGGTGAAGCCCAAACGCATCAACAGTTCTTTGACACGGGCTTCATGGCGATTACCGCCGAGCTTTTCAAATTCGGCCAGCGCTTTTTCCTGACGGGCGAGGGCACGCGTTAGTTTGCCTTCGTCGCCATATACCGCTGGATCAGCGAGCGAGGTTTCAATCTTCGTCAGTTCAGCTTCAACGGCGGCGAGTTCAGGCGGCGGCGTACGGGCTTCTTCCCACAAACTGCGACCTGATGTCAGTTCAATTTCCTGTGGCAAATAGCCGACGCGGATGCCCTTGAGCGCGGTAATTGTTCCACCATCGGGGTGATAAACACCGGCCAGGGCTTTCATCAGGCTCGATTTGCCCGCGCCGTTTGGTCCGACCAAGCCAGTCCGTTCGCGGTCACTGATGGCCCAACTGAGGTCGCGGAAGATTTCGCGTCCGGCGTGGTTGATGATTAAGTGGTCAATATTGATGATGTGCATGTTCATTCCTCATTTTCTCGTCCATCGTCAGTGGGTCGGGTGTCGTCATCACCTGTAGGGTTCTGACTAGCGACTTTGGACGAGGTGCTATCGACCAGAATCAAAACGGCCACAGGTGCGCCCTGTGGCCGTCAATCTTACAAATTTGGTGTAAATGTTACACGGTCAATAGGCGCGTCGAATTAAGGTGCGCCCTTGTTGGATGCCTTGCGGTTGAAAGAAATGGTGTTATGACCGGTAATGTATATCATGTTGGAAAGTGTAATCGAAAATGGGTTTTGGACGCAAGGGGTAAAAACGCTGCCCGTTCGTGAATAATTGACCTGTTTGTTCCGCATCCGGCTAAAGCGCGGATGCTAACCATCGGACAAGCTTGCTAAAGCAGCTTCAAAGCACGAAGCAGAAAACCCCCTCCATCAAAAATGCCGTTTATGAGAGACGTACTCGCGAAAATAAAATTTTATCCGACAAGCGCATCTAGAAGTTTGGAATAGCTTTTAGAAGCTGGCGGAAGGCGTAATGTTTTTGTTGGGAGGCGGGATTATTACGGGTGAGGTAATAGAGCGCACCGGGGCCGACGCGAACCAAGGCATTAAATCCGAGGATGAGTTTATAAAGGGCTGCCGGGAGGCGACCATAATGTTTGCGGAAGAACTGGACGCGTGCCTTATACAGCCGCAGGAGACTTTCGACCTTTACGGCTTTGCTGCTGCCCCCCCACAGATGGATGGCTTCTACGTCAGGGCAGAAGTAGATTTTTGAGCCAGCCTGTTTGAAGCGGTAGCACCAATCGACCTCTTCGGAATACATGAAGAAGCCTTCATCCATCATGCCGATTTTGGCGATGAGGTCGGCGCGAACCAGCATGAATGCGCCCATGATGACATCGACCGGACGGATGTCGTCATAATTCCAATCGGTCATGAGGTAGCGACCAAAAATAGGACTGCGCGGGAAGAGTTTATCCAGGCCAAGGGCGATGTAGAACTCGGTCGCCAGGGTGGGGAAGGTGGCGCAGGATCGCTGTAAGCTGCCGTCTTCATAGGTGAGCTTGCAACTGGACATGCCCGCGTCAGGGTGTTCGTCCATGAATTTGACCATATCATCGAGGGTGTTTTCTTTGACGAAGGCGTCACTGTTCAGAAGCAGGACATAGCGACCTGACGCGACTTTCATGGCCTGATTGTTAGCGGTGGCAAAGCCGACATTGTTGGGGTTGGCGATCAGTTTCACAGTGGGGAAATCGCGGCGTATCATGTCCTGACTGCCATCGGTGGAGGCGTTATCCACTACGTAGGTTTCGTAGGTGATCTTTTTGGTGGTGGATTCGACGGCCTGGAGGCAGCGGGCTAAGAGGTCTTTGCCGTTCCAGTTGACAATGATGATGGACAAATCGAGCATACAGGTGGCTCCGGTGGGTCAGAAAGCTGTCGGACACGATAGGCTGTGTCCTTACGGGTAGTTATTATTCATTCGTCAGCGGGCGAGGCACGTCTCGTCCCTACAGTTTGCTTTAAGCGATATTAACTAATGGTGCAAGCCCAACCCCCTCATCCCAACCCTTCTCCCCCGCACGCAAGGGAGAAGGGCTTTAGGACACTCTTTTTGGGCGAAAAACAGTATGCAGAAAGGGTTACAAAAGATCACAACTCACACTTGCACCACTGGTTATTAGCGTGTGCTTTTACAGGTGTGATTTTATCTTCTCTAGTGTACCTTGCTTTGACCTTACGTGTGTTAGTAGGCATTTGATACAATAAACGCATATTTAGTTTACCGTTACAAAAGGTTATGACGTATGACAGTGAATGCCACACCGCGTCTTATTGTTCATGGTGGTGCGGGGGATTGGGTGGACTTTGACGAAGCCGCGGTCTTAAAAGCGGTTCGCAAGTCAGCCGAGGTCGGTTGGGAAATCCTCAAAGCCGGTGGTTCGGCGCTGGATGCCGTCGAAAAAGCCACCAACATCATGGAAGATGATCCACAGTTCGACTCTGGTTTCGGCAGCTTTGTGAATGCTGCTGGCGAGGTCGAAATGGACGCGCTGATCGCTGATGGCAGCACGATCAAGTACGGCGCAGTGGCAGCAGTACGTCGTGTCCAATATCCGATTTCGCTGGCACGGTTGGTGATGACCCGCACCAATAATCTGTTCTTCGTGGCCGATGGCGCGGATCAACTGGCGGCTGAATTGGGTATGCCGCTGGTCACCAATGCCCAGATGATCACACCCAAAGAATTCGAAGCTTTTCGCGCACGACATATCAATGGCAAGGTTGCGAGCGGCGGACAGGGCACAGGGACGTGTGGTGCTGTCGCTTTGGACGGGGCAGGACATGTTGCCAGCGCGACGTCTACCGGTGGTGTGCCAGAGAAGCGCAAAGGTCGTGTGGGCGATACGCCTATTTACGGTGCGGGTGGGTACGCAGAAGATGGATTAGGGGCAGCCAGTTCAACTGGCGTAGGCGAGAATATCATGCGGTTTTTCCTGTGCAAGCGGGTGGTTGATTTGATGGCTACCGACAAAAATGCTCAGGCTGCCACACAACATGGCGTGGAATTTATAAGCGCCCGCATTCCGTCGCCTGAGGTCGGTGTTATCCTCATCGGTGCGGATGGCAGCGTTGGTTCGCATCACACCACGATGCATATGCCCACCGCGTGGGTCACGGCAGATGGTGATATACAGGCTACAATGAAATCGACATCTCGATGAATGAGGGTAAGGTGTAAGATGGTTATTCAATCGCAACGTGACATGGCAGGTCTAGTGAAAATTGGCAAAGTGGTCGGCATGACATTGCAGCGTATGTTGGCTGAAGTGCATCCCGGCATTACCACTGGCGAGCTGGATGCCATTGGCGCGTCGCTGTTGAAAAAGGAAGGGGCGCACTCGGCGCCAATCCTCATGTATAAATTCCCCGGTTGGACGTGTATCAGCGTCAACGATGAGGCAGCACACGGCATCCCTGGCAAGCGGGTGATCGAGGTCGGCGATCTGGTGAATATTGACGTGTCGGCAGAACTTGACGGTTATTACGCGGATACAGCCGCGACTATCGCTATGCTGCCGGTGACTGGCATCAAACAGAAGCTGGCGGACGTGGCCCATGCGGCTATGGAAAAAGGGATTTCGGTGGCGACGGCTGGCAACAAGGTTAATGAAATTGGCAGGGCGATGGAAGGCGTGGTACGCAGTGCTGGCTTTAGCATTATTCGCGATTTGCCGGGGCATGGTGTCGGTCGTAAGTTACACGAGTCGCCCAGTGTGCCGGGTTTCTATAACCCGCGCCTCAAAGATGTGCTTAAAGAGGGTATGGTATTGACTGTCGAACCGTTCGTTTCGACCAAAGCCAAACACATTTTTACCGAAAAAGATGGTTGGACGCTCAAAACACCGGATGGCAGTCCAGCAGCACAATATGAACACACCCTTGTCATTACCAAAGGTGCACCGATCCGCATCACACAGGTGTAGAGACATCCCGCTATCAATCACAAGTCGTCAGCTAAGACGTGCCGATGATAAGTTAAGTGGCTAATGTCAGTTCGCCGCTGTTTATTTCGGATAATCGCGCCAGAGCCAGCGCATCGTATCCGGGAAAATGGCCGCACCGTGTTTGAGAGAATGTCCACCGTCACCGAAAACAAACATGTAGTCGTAGTCGCGATAGGCGAAGGCACTCGCCATGTCGTAGTTGGCTAACGGCCAATTTCCATAAGCGATGTCCAAGTCATTGGCACCGGATTGTAGTACCACGCGGATGGGCTTTTTCTCATGTCGGCGGATTAATGAGGGATAGTTATGACCGCCGCGTATATTGGCGAAGCTGCCGCAGTGACTGACGACCTTCCCAAATACATCCGGTCGGTGCCAGGCAGCGGTAAAGGCGCAAATCCCACCTGAACTAAGACCGCAAATGGCACGGTTGGCTGGATCAGGCGAGATGACATACTGCTTCTCAACTTCAGGAATTAGTTCCTCGATCAAGAAACGCGCATATAAATCGCTGAGCGAGTCGTATTCAAAACTGCGATTGTTATCTCCACCGTAGATGGGCGAACCAGGCCCCTTATCACCTGAGTTTACGAATAGGCCAATTGTGACAGGCATCTCGCCACGATGGATAAGATTGTCAAAAACCACCGGCACATTAGCCTGCGACCCGACATACAGCACACCATCCTGAAAAATCATCAAGCAAGCTGGATGTGATGCGTCATACTGCTGCGGAACATAGAGCCAATAATCGCGTTCGGTGCCAGGATAAACCTTTTCGCTGCGCCAGTGATATTTGGTCACCTGGCCGCGAGGGACACCGGCCTGAGGCGTCGAGTCATCACCCAACATGTAGCGTTCTTCGAGGGCGGCGTTGGCTTCCGTAATCGCTTTATCTTTCTGGGTGAGCATTCGGGCATTCTCACTCTGTGGATCGAGTTCGGGCATGATGGTCGGGTCTATCATGAGCAGATTTCCTTGTGTGCCTAGCTGGCCTCAACTTGAATGACTGACCTGGGACGTGGAACGATGACCAACAAGAGGAGCGCCGCTGCACAAAGCCCCATGCCGATCAATATGGTGGTCGGTAGTCCAACCCATTTGATGACTGTGCCCATCCCACCTAAGCCGATTACGTAGCCAATAAACTGGGTAGAACCGTACACGGACAGGGGCGTTGCTAACGAATCGCGCGGTACTAAATCGGTAATGAGGGCGGAACCGACAGCAACACCTGCGCCGATTATGCTTTGCAAAGCCATGGCTGCCCAAAAATGCCACAAACTAGACGCATAAGCCAATATACCTAAACCGATGAGACTTGCCGCATAACAGATCATGATGAGTGGTTTGCGGCCAAGCCGATCGGATAGCCAGCCGATAAAGACGGGCAGCGGCAGTGTGATGAGGCTGCCGATGGCTCCACTACTGGAAATAGCAGTGGCATCGAAGTGCAGGTTGTCCATAATGAGTGAACGGCCAAATACAATCTGACTATTGGTGATGTGGGCAAAGATGCTGGCAAAAAACAACAGCAGAAAGGCACGGCTTAGCATGACTGTTGGGGCGGATGACTGTGCGTTTTTGGATAGGCGCGGCACTGCGGGCTTATCCATAATGAGTAAGGCTGCTATAGGCAACAGAATGTAAACGAGGGCATCTACCGTGAATAAGGCTGTATATCCCCAACGGTCAACGATCGGGCCGCTGGCAAGACCACCAATAATGCCCGAGAGCGGTGCTGCTAGCCCGATAATTCCAAATACCCGTCCACGTTCGTCTTTGGTTACAAATAAACCGACTAGAATGTTGACCATCGTGGATGTTACGCCAGCCAAAAACCAAAGAATTGTAGTCAAAATGACGAGGCCGACAAAGCTGACGACTTGTCCCATTAACCAGACGGTCGGGATCATCAACAGTCCCGCTATCATCAGCGGCAATTTGCGCCGTTGGAGTTTGGTGGATAACCATCCGGCAAAGATTGAACTGACGGCAAGCGCTAAAAACGCAAAGGCAAAATAATAACCTGTCAGAACTGAGTCGGCTCCGAGGCGTGTGGCATAGATGGGCAGCAGCGGAACTAATCCACCTCCAACTGTGAACACTACGAGATTGCACATAAACAGAGCGAAGAGTTGTTTTTTAGCCAAAGTTTTGTCTTTGATGTATGAGCGTAATTAAATAAACAGATCACATGAAAATCTTTGATCGATTTCGTGTGATTTCAAGATTATGAGATGCAGCTAGCCGATTGACCTGGGATTGGATGAAATTGAAGCGTCTTCAACCGAATCTTGAGCTAATAACTAATGGTGCAAGTCTAACCCCCTCATCCCAACCCTTCTCCCCCGCACGCAAGGGAGAAGGGCTTTAGGACACTCTTTTTGGGCGAAAAACAGTGTGAAGAGAGGGTTACAAAAGATCATAACTCACTCTTGCACCACTGGTTAATAACCACCCGATAATTATATTCAGCCCCGTGTAATATTGCGATTGACAAACCTTCAGTGGTACTAAGCGAATCCGGTAGTACCCCAATACTACTTGCAATCTGTTCCATCTAAATTTCTGCTCCTGTTGACATTACTTCATCATACAGCCAGCACGGTTGTTCACAACATAGGTCGATATATCTTATAAGGATGTGTCAATATGGCGAAGAATGAATCGGAACACAGAGATTACGAGAAAAACAGCCTGTTTAAGTTAAATCTGGTCGGTTTCAAGCAGGGCGATGAACAACCGCGTGTGGTTTTGCAGGCTATGGGTGAAGATGGACAGCCTTTCTTAACCGAACCCGTTAAGGATGATGGCAGCTTCACCATGTCTGCCGCTGTACTCAAACGCGCTCACCGGATTGTACTGGGTACGATGGCGGGTGACTCGGAAGTTCTTGATCATGAAAGCGCCATTGTTTTTCGTCCGGCACAGTTCGCGCAACAGCTTGCCGAAAATGGCGTACTGAATATTTCGCGCAATTGGTGGGAACGCTGGTATTGGTATACCTACTGTGTCAGCGGACATGTACGACACTGCCGCCGCCGTCCGTGGTGGTACGGGGAACTTTATCAGAAAGTGACTCAATCGGCGCTGGAAAATGCGTTGATGATCAACCCGTCAGAAATGTTCTCGTTTGAAGTCGCCACCCCGCGCAATTCCAGTTACGTCAATTCGATTTCGGAACTCATTTATTGGCCGTTCCGCTGTGACACCATTTGTTATGGCACGGTGGAAGTATACCGTCGGACGTGCTGCTGTGAACCGTGGGTCATTGATGATCCACGCCTGCCCGACCTGATCCGTGATCTGGAACACATCGTTGAACGCATTCCGCAGGTCATCCCGAGCCGAATTCCATCACCACCGCCTCCACCGCCTGATCCGGAAAAGATGCCGTTCTTCAAAGGTGGTTCGCTGGACATTATGTCGGTGTATGCGGTGCGCGATTTGCAGGTGCTTCGCAGTCTGCCGCAGTCGGCGATCGCTGAATACGTCAACGCCCGCGAATATCTCCTGTGCCGCTGGTATTCCTGTGGCAAGCCGCAAAAGGTCGCACAGGGCGAGATTAACCCCGATGGTACGTTTAATATTTGTTGGTCGGAGTTTCCACGTTTCCTGCGCCCCGGCTGCGAAGATGAATTTGCCTACGTGGTCAAGCAGACCATCGGCGGCACGACTAGCACCATTTATGACGGTGTGGCGGCCAATATCTGGTTCTCGCCGAGTGCCGATGCTGATCTGGTATCCTATTCAACCAAAGCCTTTAGCTGTGCTGATACCGGCCATCCGAACGGTGATGCTTATGTTTATCTTGATTTGATCGGCGGTACTGAAAGCTGGCAGTTGAATACACCGGCGGCTGCGGGTTGGGATCGGGTGGCGATACCAGCTTCCAACAGCGGTCTGTTATTCCCGATGGGCGACTCGAACGGTGTGACTGATCGCAACATGGGCGGAACAGTGCTGCTGACCTTCAACTTCAGTGAGGGCATGAAGCAAGCCGCGGTTGGCGCAAAGTACTATCGCGTCAGCATCAATGAAGCTGACGCCAATGGTCAACCGACTGGATCACGCAGTTATTTCGCCGATGGTCTGTCGTGGCAAAAAGCGGTCATGACGAGTTCAGGCATCGACATTGTGCCGGAAGTGCTGGGGCCGTTTACGGTCGGCACTGAAAACAACCTCTATACCATCCCCTATGACTCGAATGCGGACTGGACAGGGGCAGGACGTTTCCATGCGGCTGTCGACACGACCAAGTTTGCTAACCAGCAGCATCTGGTGACACTGGAAGTTTTTGATGCGGCGGGTGTGCGTTTGCGTCCGCTGGGTACTGCCGCTACCGGCCAATCCGGTTCGGAAGTTGCCAAGCCGTTCAAGTACCGCCGCTGGTTCCAACAGGGCGGCCTCCCCGGTGACGATACGGTTGAAGTACCTTTCGGCGCTTTGACGCATCTCTTCTGGTGGGATAACGGCGCACCCTATGCCAAGATTGATGCGCTGGTACGCAACGGTCTGGTCTTCAATTACGAGTGCCTGTTCTTTGAAGGCTCATCGACATCAACCTTTGGCATTCAATATCACGCCTATGTGCCGAACCAGATGTTTCAGTATTACCACACAATCGGGTGGGGGCGCGGACTCTACAGTGTTTATGGCGGCACGGGCACATTGTTGGCATCTAGCAATTTGAATGTGGGCTACCCTGACCCACCAGCTCCTGGTGGTTACAGCCCGACGGACACCTTCGCTAATATGCTGGATACGGCTGGCGATGCGTCACGGACGAAGTGCAGTTTCGTGGTCAACCTGACGACTTATGCCAAGACCACTAACGGTGATGACTTGAGCTATCCCTATGCGACTTCTGGCGCGGCATTCGCGCTGGAAATCAACCAGCCGTAGTATTACGGCGGTCGGATACCCATCAAACGGCGGCATTGATCTCTTCCCCTCAAAGCGATCAATGCTGGCCTGATCAAGTCGCACGGTTCCCGTTGGATGGGTGCTTAGGATAGCGTTGTTAAAGGGGACGAATTCGCGGGTTCGTCCCTTTATTTTGTCTAGCGGCTACTGTGCGGCTGTTGCTTCAGGTGTCGCCTCGGTCATGGAAGCGGCAGGCTGAATGACAATTTTGCGCGGTGCTTGTCCAACTGCAATCGTCGTCACAACCTTCTGTCCGTCAATATCCACGACCGAGATGTCATTGGAATTCTCGTTGGTCACATAGGCTAGTTTGCCATCAGCGCTTAAGGCGATCCAATGGGGGAGTGTTCCGACGGTGACTTTGGCGTCAATCTTACCTGTGGCGGCATCAATGATGTTAAGCTCGTTGGTTTTCTGGCTAACGACCAAACTATATTCCCCGTCAGTCGTGAAAAGTGGATGATGCGGTGAAGCACCAACAGCGATTTGCGATGTCACTTTGTTGGTGGCGGGATCTAGTACCTGCACGGCGTCGACGTTTAATACGGTGAAGTACAACTGCTTGCCGTCGGGGCTGAAGTTCAAGGCGCGCGGGGCAGTGTCCAGCGGTACAACTCCGGCCTGTGTGCCATCAGCTATGTTGATGATGACTAATCCCGTTGCGCCATCTTTTTGAGCGGCGACATAAGCCAATTTACCATCCGGTGTGATGGCGATGTTGTGCGGCTTGGGGGCCGACCACTGCGCCGTCACTTTGTTGGTGCTGGTATCAATCACCGCGATTTTATCTTCGCCGGAGACAGCGACCAGAACCTGTTTGCCATCGGGTGTCAGGGCGAGGCCGTGTGGCGCTTTTCCGACTTCAATGGTGTCGGTTACGGCGTCGGTTGTCGTGTCAATGACGCTGACTTTCGAGTCGCCATCACTGCTGACGTAAACCCAATGCCCATCGGCTGTGATGACCATGCCGTGAGGACCCGCCGGAACTGGAATGGTGCTAAGGACTTTGTTGGTGCCGGTGTCGATGACGGTGACAACATTATCCTTGAAGATGCCCACGTAGGCTTTGGGGGCTGGTGACTGCGCATGAATGGGCGATTGGGCCCATACCAGCAGCGCAAGGGCCATCAGTGCGAAGAGCAGGACGCTCAGGCGGGTGAGCCAACGGCGGTTATAGAGCGGAAGTGACTGAGACTTATTCATTTGTGTAATCCCTTTCTAATGGATACGTGTGGGAGTGTTTTACTTCCGACTATATAAACTCAATCGCTATGCTCAATATTCCAGAAAATGAATGTCTTCTCATCGCGGGAATAAAATCGGATCGAGGCTAGTCTTTAAGAGTTATGCTGGTTGACAGAGTGACCCATTGCGTGTAAACCAACGGATATATACGGTCAAAACTCTGCAGCCAAGTAGAATGGAAATAGTTTGAAGGCTCAGAATAAGCACAGTCAATTTGAACAAGTCGCCTTGCCCCATCTGAATGCGGCGTTCAACCTCGCACTCTGGTTAACCGGAGACAGTCAAGATGCAGAAGACATCGTTCAGGAAGCCTATCTGCGAGCGTTTAAGTTCTTCGATAGTTACAGGGGCGGAAACAGCCATGCGTGGCTATTAGCCATTGTACGCAATACGACCTATACATGGCTGCGCCAAAACCGGATGCATGCGGGCGTATCCCTGCTTGAAGATGAATTACCGGATACGGAGATCGTCAGCTTGGAAAGCTCCTTTCTGCAAAAAGCGGATTTTCAACGGCTGCGCGAGGCCATCGCTGCTTTGCCTGTGGAGTATCGCGAGGTAATTGTTTTGCATGATCTGGAAGGGCTGGCCTATAAGGAGATCGCATCCGTGGCGAATATTCCGTTGGGAACGGTGATGTCCCGTTTATCACGCGCCCGTGATCGGCTCCAAAAAACACTGATTGATAGACAAGAAAGGGAGGTCTAGTTATGGACTGCAATACTATGCGTACCCTTCTTGATGGTTACATCGATACTGAACTTGATCTGGTAACCAGCCTGGAGGTTGAAAAACATCTGGCTGATTGTCCGGCGTGTACGCTGCGTCTGGAGAATCGGCGGACGATTAAAGAAGCCCAACAAGCGGATGCGCTTTATTTTAAAGCACCGGCTGGTCTTGAAAATCGCATTCGTGTGTCACTGCGGCCAGCGGATCAATCGAATTGGTTGAAGGCGCTACGTACTAA
The DNA here is from genome assembly GCA_044226325.1 of Aggregatilineales bacterium. Taxonomy (GTDB): domain Bacteria; phylum Chloroflexota; class Anaerolineae; order Aggregatilineales; family Phototrophicaceae; genus CFX2. Next base: position 143,037 of record JBGAHG010000013.1, on the reverse strand, counting down.
CGTTCCGTTGAATCGAGCAGCAGCCCTGTTGATCGGCATGATTTTAACTGTCGGCCTCTTGCGCTTGATTGCGCCGGTCGGCAGCGCTGGCGATGTTCTGGCGCAGGAGGTGGTCGCGGGACATATCCGGTCGTTGATGGTTGATCATCTTTCGGATGTGGTATCGACGGACCAGCACACGGTTAAGCCGTGGTTCGATGGTAAGCTGGATTTCGCGCCGGTGGTTATCAATCTGGCGGATCAAGGTTTTCCCCTGATTGGTGGTCGTATTGATTACCTCGATAATCGTCCAGTCACAGCGCTGGTGTATCAGCGGGACAAACACATCATTAATTTATTCATATGGCCTTCAACTGAGTCGTCCGAAGCAAGCACGCTCACTATTCAGGGATACCACGCGATCAACTGGAAAGCCGCCTCGACCACCTATTGGGCGGTTTCCGATCTTGAAGAGGCCGAATTGCAGACGTTCGCGCAGCTCATCCAAGAAAATGTTGCGAAGGCGCAGCCGTAACAGGCTGTTTAGTCGGTCAGCACCGCGTCGGCTTCGATCTCGACCAGCATTTCCGGCGAGATAAAGCCTTTTACCTCGATCATGGCGGCGACGGGACGAATGTCTTTGAAGAATTCGCCGTGTGCCCGCCCGACGGCCTCTGAGTGATCCGAACTGACGATATACATGCGCGTCCGCACCACATCTTTGAGGCTTCCCCCTGCGCGGTTCAGAGCCGCCTCAATGTTGCGGAAGATTTGTACGGTCTGGGCATAGGCATCACCCACACCGACGATTTTCCCTTCGGCGTTGGTGGCGGTGGTTCCGGCGACGTAGATAAACGGCCCGACTTTGACGATGCGTGAATAGCCGATGACTGATTCAAAGGGTGAATTTCCGGCGAAGTTTTGGCGTTCCATAATCGTTCCCTCCAGCTTATGACAAATGCAGTTGTTCGATCACATCCAGCGCAATCTGATGTGGACTTTCAAACGCGTTGCTGTTGCACAATACGATCCCTGTTGTTTGGAGATGTGGCAAATACAAAAACGCTGACGCAAAGCCGGTGATGCCCCCATTATGACCGAGGAATGTGCCTAACGCACTTTCCACCATAAACCAACCTAAGCCCAATGTGTAATGGTTATTTTTCTCGTTGGCGGCTTTTGAAAGATGTTCTGTCCACCACAATTTACGGTAATGCTCATTCAAAATTGAATCATCGAATAACGACTTTTTCCAGCGCAATAAATCACGGACGGTGGAAAGGACAACTCCCGCGCTGAAGGTGTTACTGATGTCATAAAAACCCTTGTTATAAAATACGCCGTCCCGAAAGTTATATCCCTGCGCCCGATGGGGAACAATCCAGTTATAGTCATTTCCCTGTGAAGAGGTCATACCTAGCGGCACGAAAATCGACTCGCGCAGAAAATCGGCGTAGGTTTGCTTTGTGACTGATTCGATAACCATCCCTAGGAGATAGAAGCCGGTGTTGTCATAGCTGTGACGTGTTCCAGGGGCAAAATTCACGGGTAAATCGCGCACCAGATCAAGCACTTGATGGCGCGATTTATCTACACGCTGCATTTCCCAATAGCGATCCTGGGCGGTGTAGTTGGGGATTCCGCTTTGGTGAGCGAGGCAGTGGCGGATGGTGACGGTATTCCATGCTTCAGGTAAACCGGCTACGTGTCTGGTTACGGGGTCATCAAGGTCTAGCTGTTTATCCTGGGCGAGGCGCAAAATAGATTGGGCTGTGAATAATTTGGTGACGGACGCGATTTCGAACACGGTGCTGGCGTTTACAGCGACCTGATGCTCAAGGTTGGCGAATCCATAATACCCTTCGTGCAGGAGGTTATCTTGCTTTTGGATCGCAATGGCGAGGCCGGGGATATGGCGCTCGGAAATTGTTTTTTGGATAAAGGCATCAATCATGGCAAAAATCCATGTCTATTTTGGCGAAATTGGCAAAAATATTGGCATTTCGGCGGATTGGTCGGCTAAAAACGCGGCAATTGTAGCATTGGAGTGTCCGACGACATCTTTGCCATATGATCACCTATATTTAACGCAAGGGCGCAAGTCTAACCCCCTCATCCCAACCCTTCTCCCCCGCACGCAAGGGAGAAGGGCTTTAGGACACTCTTTTTGGGCGAAAAACAGTGTACAGAGAGGGTTACAAAAGATCACAACTCACACTTGCACCACTGGTTATTTAACACAAGGCTGCAAGGACGCAAAGAAAATATTCCCAATACACTAGACACAAAAGTAGCACCTATAAACTCACGCGAATACGAACCCCCACCCGCAAGCGATGGAGGGAACTAATCCAATCAACAGGGTCGTTTTGCTACCGCTGAGATGAGAACAGCATATCAGAAAAATGGAGACGTCGGGTTACATTTTGGTCACTTTTTCGCGACGAGTTTGATAACCGTTTTGGGTGAGAAACAAGGTGGTTGAAGTTGATAAAGCGTTTGAAAAGGGTTAGGCACGATTGTGTCGGTACTTGTGGCAAATCTCCACGAAATGTGTTTATCGGGATGCGGTGGGACGGTCACAGACCGTCCCCTACGATAAGCGATAACATGAGCAAGGAGGTTGGTGGGACAAGCGCATAGGTGATACGCCACCTCCCGATGCCGACATAAATTAGGCGGTTAATTCGCCCAGTTTATCAACGTAGCCAGCGAGGACTTCGAAGGTACGCTCGACAGCTTCGGGGGTTGCCATATCGACGCCGGCCAGTTTGAGCGCATCGACTGGATAGAGTGAACTGCCAGTGCTCAGGAACTTGAGGTAGTTTTCGGCTGCGCCTGCTTCACCGGCTTGAATACGAGCAGAGAGGGCATGGGCCGCCGAGATGCCAGTGGCGTACTGGTAGACGTAGTAGTTGGCATAGAGATGACCGAACTGCGCCCAGGTGATGCCCACACGGTCACGATCAACATGCATTTCGCTGCCATAACCTTCGCTGAACAAATCGGCCATCAGCCCGATTAAGTCACTGGCGGTGACGGACTTGCCATCTTCGATGCGGGTATGCACTTCGAGTTCGAAGCGTGCCAGCGTGGGCATAATGAAGAAGTAGCGGTGCAGGTTGCTCATGGCTTCTTCGATGACCGCGATCTGGAAGTTGGCATCGCTGTTGACCTTGAAGAGATGCGCGCGTGTCGTGGCCTGATTGAAGTTGGAGGCGACTTCGGCCACAAACAGCGAATAATCGCCATAGACAAAAGGCTGTGTTTTGCGCGAGAGGTAGGAGTGCATGGAGTGACCGAGTTCATGGGCGAGTGTGCTCAATGAGCCGAGACTATCCGCGTAACTCATCATGATATAAGGCGCGGTGTCGTAGGTGCCGAAGCTGAATGCCCCTGCCGATTTGCCCCTGGTCGGGTAGACATCCACCCAACGCTCCTCGAGACAGCCATTGCGCAGCACGCCGACATACTCTTTGCCGAGCGGTGCCATACCTTCGCAAATCCATTGGACAGCTTGTTCATAGGTGACGACCGGTGGATTTTTGGCGATGGGTGCCCAGATGTCGTAGGGTTCAAGTGTTTCGACACCCAGGGCTTTGCGCCGGATCGCCCAATATTTGTGCCATGTAGGAATATTTTTACGATAGGTATCAATCAGATTGTGAAAGACTTCTTTGGAGATGTTATTCTGGAACAGCGAGGCCTCCAGCGCGGTTTCGTAGCGCCGACCACGCGCATTGAACACATCACTTTTGACCGAGGCCAGATAATTACTGGTCAACGTGTTCTTAAGGCCGAGATAGGTATCGGCATAATTTTCCCAGGCTTGCTTACGGACTTCGCGATCACCGCTGTCCAATAAGGTATCAATGGTGCTTTGTGCCAGCGGCATTTCCTGACCGTTGACCGCGACTGACTTGAACTGCATATCCGCGTCGGTGATCATGTCGTAGGTGTTATTTGTCTGCCCGAAGGGTTCACCAGCCATCGCTAGAATTTCTTCGACTTCCGGTGAACGGACATGCTGCTGCTGCCGGAACAGATTGCTGAAATAATGCGCGTAGGCTGCGAGGCGTGTTTCGCTTTTCACCCACTCCATTAACTTCGCTTCGCCAATCGCCAACGTTTCGGGATTAGAGAAGCTGATTGCTGCGCCTACTCGTGCATATAAACCGCCCGCCTGTCCGGTCATACCGGTGGCTTCTTCATCGCCGGTGTCACAGGATTGTGACATCCGTGCATAGAAAAACAGTTTGTCCGCCCGCCGTATCAACGAGGTTGAAAGTTCCAGCCAATCGGCCAGCTTGGATGCGCTGTCGCCTAAATGTCCCTGAAACGGTGCGAGGTCATCCAACGCCTTAGTGACGGTTTCAAACTCGGCTTCCCATACGGCTCGTGATGGGAAAACCACTTCGGCATTCCACTTGTATTGTTCCGCGATGTCGCTGCGCAAGGGAATTGTTTTAGCATTCGCCATGATAACTCCTGTCTTGATTCAGTGGATAACGTATGAAAATAGTCTAGATGAAAGTACGCGCTACGCATAATACCATTCGCGCCGAGGTGGGGTTCAATTGGACTGTATGACCTCTGCTGATGGGGTGTCATTTAGGAATGCGTATGGTATTTAGCCGACGGATGAGGCACGCCTCATCCCTACAGAATCGATCTGGTTTTGAAGCTACATAAACCCTGACGATCGATTACGACACTCAAAACTAAGGACGGTTATAAATCATCCAACTCGCCGTTGTGCAATGCACTTTCAAACGACCGTCCGATTAAAAGGATATGCTGCACCCATGTCGCCAGATCGTCTTCGGTCATATGCTCCAGCAGCGGTTCAATGACATCATCCGGCAGCCCGTTAAGAATTTCCGTCGAAAGGCACGACATGGCCTGTTCAACCGATGCCCGCGACTCGGGCGGATCATTTTCCATCAACTTTTGGAACCAGCGCTCGACCAGCGGATGCACCTGATCACACGACGAACCATAATCCAACTGCTGGTTAGCGAGGTCTTCAAATTCATCCAACCAATTCGGATCGTCCGGGTGCTGTGACGGGTCATTCATGTGATAAAAGTCCTCCATGAACTAATCGGAGTAAATACGTACTGCATGATTGACTTAGGTAAAAGTGTACTCGTCTGGTGTATAAATACAAGCACCCGGACAGTACGAATAGGTTATTTTTGTTTGAGAATTGGAACAAATGTCTCAATGCCCCCGCTGCGCTTTTTAAATAAAAGCACTCAGCACCTGTGTGGTTCAATCGCTGCGCTAAGGCTTGATACCCGGCAACCTTTACTGTCTATACGGTCTATGGAGGCTAACAAATGACTGCTACAATACGCGTCTTTAATAAGGGTAGGGGGCGCACCCGATACGCCTCTGATTGTGTTAGTGGTGGATGAAACTCAATAAATGGTTGGCTGTTGGCATTGGATTGCTTATCAGCCTGATATTTCTCTGGTTCGCCTTCCGCAACTTGAATCCCGGCGCGGTCTGGGCACAAATTCAGCACGTGAATGTGGCGTGGTTGTTAGTGGGTGCGGTGTGGTATTTCGTGGGCGTGACACTCATTTCATTGCGCTGGCAATTTTTGCTGCGTTCTGTCAAACCGGTTTCACTCCGCGCTTTAGTGCCGCTGGTTGCTATTGGTTATATGGGCAACAACGTTTATCCCTTCCGCAGCGGCGAAATTCTGCGCATCATATTGCTGCAACGGAACTATCAAGTCCCGGTCACCCGTGCCGCCACAACGGTCATAGTCGAGCGCATATTCGACGGCCTCGTCATGCTGACCTTCATCGTCGTATCGCTTTTGTTCGTGGATATTCAAGCGGTCGAGATCAAACGGGTGGCGACGGTTGCAGCACCGATCTTTTTGACGGCGGTTGTGGTCTTTTTCGCACTCGCGGCACGACCGGATCTTTTGCGCCGAATCCTGCACAGCATGGCGAATATTCTACCCGGTCGTATACACAGCATCATGACACGGCTGGCAGATGAGGTCATTGGCGGATTGCAGGCCCTCCGCAGCCCAGCGGATTTGGCCGGAGCGGTCGTCAGTTCGTTCGCCAGTTGGATGGTCGAGGCCAGCGTTTACTGGATTGTTTCTTTTGCTTTCGGATTAGGCGTCAGCTATCCGGTGATGCTGCTAACGGTCGGCGTGGTCAATCTGGCCGGGCTTATTCCAGCCTCACCCGGACAAATCGGCGTTTTTGAATTTTTCGTGTCTTTAGTGTTAATCGCCGTTGCCGTGCCGGATACCGTCGCCCATGCTTACGCGCTGGTGGTGCATGTCGTCATCTGGCTGCCGGTCACGCTGGTCGGATTTTTCTTTCTGGTGCGGCAGGGATTAGGCTGGGGTGATATTACCCACGCCCGCGAACTTGAACAGGTCGCCAAGTAAGGTCTTGACAGCAGTCAGTCAATTCTCGTATTCAGGTGTGACGTCGTTACGCCTTAGCTCGCAGCACTCTGTAATGTATGGTCGGGAAGAATTTTCACTTTACGCGGCGTGACACGCTTATTGCATTGGTGATTATCGCCTTTGCGTTTGTGTACCGGATGCAAATCATCGTGGATCGTGCGGCTAACGATCATATCGCTTTTACACCACCCGCAGGCTCGGATCAGAATGTCTATTATCTGAGTATTCAAGGTTTTCGCGAGGGAACTTTCCCACCCAGCACCTTCTTTTTCCAACCTGGCATGTCGTATCTCCTGATTGCCGCCAGCCAGCTTATGCGAACGGATAACCCCGGCGCATTGCGGGTGTTTCTGGCCGCCCTGGCCTCGATTAACTGTGGTGTCATGATGGCTGCCGTGCGTTTATTATTCGGGCGACGTGATGTGAGCATCCTTGCAGCGCTCTTACTCGCCCTTTACCCTGTCGGGGCATTTTTCGATACGGATTTTGTAATCGTGTCGCAGGCCGTGTTATGCGTCACATGGTTGTTTTTTGGCGTGTTGTGGCTGTGGCGATTTCCCCGGAACTGGACAGGGGCGGTGCTGGCAGGCTTGAGCATCGGCGGTCTGGCACTGATGCGCCGGGAACTGGTCGCTCTGGGGCCAATGATTGCGCTGTGGATATTGTGGCAGCGCCGCCAATGGTCGACCGTCGCCCAAATACTGGTCGCGGCTGTGTTTGCAGGTCTGGTGATTTTACCGATTGCCTGGCATAACCGTGCCGGTGGAGCCGATTATCTCATCACCCCGGTGAGCAATGCGGAAATTTATCGTGGCAATAGCCGTGAAGCACGTGGGGATTACCGTGTGACCCAGGCCACTGCCACCAGCGGCCCGGACTACATTTATAATCTGTGGCAGGATGTCTTGCTGTCGCCACGCCGCTTTATCGAACTTGAGCTACATAAAGTCGGCATGTATCTTTCGCCCGATGAACCGGGCAATAACATCAGCTATGTCGAATCGGGCAAGGCGGTTTCACCTGTATTGCAGGCTAACCCGCTTGATTTCCGTGTGCTGGCGATTTTATTTCTGTTTGGTCTTGTCTTATTGTGGCCGCAGGACAAACCCTCTTTCTCCTTATTGGTCGTGATGGCCCTGGTGATGATGGGGACAACCCTGTTGATCTGGGTGGAAGGCCGCATACGTACTCCTGTTATCGTGGCGATGATTCCATCTGCGGCTTATGCGTTGATCGCACTTTGGGAGGCTGTGGCAGTTGCACTTCGTCGCCGTCAAATGACATGGCCGCGCGTAATCCCCCTATTCGTTATCGCTTTAGTTGTGGTGGCCGGGCAGTGGGTGTATGTTACCTTACCAAACCCTGTGACGGTTTCAGCCCTTCCGCCGGATGTGCAACCTTCATCTGTTGTGTACGATGGTGCGCTTGAACTGGTGGGCTGGAAGGTAGACGAACAGTACAGCCGCGCTGGAATCATCGAACCTTTTAACGCCTATGTCGTCAGCGTCTACTGGAAGCTGCTTAAACCTGTGACGGCCAATTACCAATTTTCGCTGGCCTATTATGTGGATGGAAAGCCGGTTATTGCGTTTGATCACCCCATTGGCGGTGTTGCTTACCCGGAGTTGACGACTAGCCAATGGCAGGCCGGACTCATCTATGTTGATCATCTTTCCCTCGCGTGGAAGAAATTTGACGGGCCGATCAACACGAGCGGTGATTTGCTTTTGGTCGTTTATCCGGAAGGCCGCTCCGATCTTCCCTATCATGCCGAAGGAGCGCCTCATTCACCTCTTGCCATCCGCATCGCACAACCTGCTATCATCTGGGGTAACGGCAAGTTTGATACCTTAGTTGATAACTCGGATCAGAAAGCGGCTGTATTCGGGGATAAACTGCTGTTGAAGAACTGGTCACTGCCCACGACCGCCGAAATCGGCAAAGCCTTCAGCTTAACGCTCGGCTGGCAGACAACTGCCCAACCCATCGAGCGCTCTTATTCGATTGGCGTGTATGCATTTGACGCGAACGGGGCATTTGTTGCCCAGAGCGACAGCCCTCCGCAGGGCGGTCGCTTGCTAACTTCATCACTACCTGTCAATTATCGTTTAGAAGATACACATAGCATTACGTTGAATACAGCCGGTACTTATACCATCAATATCGGCGTCTATGACAATCTGACCAATGATCGCCTGCCTGTCCCCGATTCGTCCGCCAACCTTGTGCCAATTGGGACAGTCACTGTGCGCTAGCGCTGTCTCGTTAAAATCAAATTTAAACCTTATTATCCGAGCGAGGATCAAAGGCATCACGCAGGCCATCGCCCACAAAGTTGATGCTCAAAACCGTCAGCAAAATCATCAAGCTGGGGAAGAACCAGTACCAGGGCGCGTTTTTAATCACCGTGAATTCCTGTGCTTCCGTCAGCATATTGCCCCAACTGGCGGTCGGTGGTTGGACACCTAAACCAAGGAAGCTGACGTAAGCTTCGGTCAGAATGGCGGTGGCGACACCCAACGTCAGCGACACGATGATCGACGCCAGTGTATTCGGCAAAATGTGGTTGACGATAATCTTCCAGTTGGGAACGCCTATCGCCCGTGCCGCCAGAATAAACTCGGTTTCTTTGATCGATAGCACATTCGAACGAATAATCCGCGCCAGACTCATCCAACTTGTCAACCCGAGAATGAGAATAATGACGATGACGCTGCCGCTGAAACTGCGCCCGAAAAACTGGATGGGCTCAATCTTCCCCGCGAAGAATTTTGCCATCACCAGTAACAAGAGCAGCTGCGGAATACTCAACATGGCCTCGGTGATCCGCATGAGTACCGCGTCCACCCAGCCGCCATAATAGCCTGCGATGGCACCAATCGCGGTTCCGAATCCGACTTCGACAATCACTGCGAGGAAGCCGATTAACAGCGAGATTTGCCCGCCGTAAATTGTCCGCGCCAGAATATCGCGCCCGATGCGGTCCGTTCCAAAAGGGTGTTCTGCCGAAGGGGGTTGTAAACGAATAGCGGTGTCGTTGAAATTCGACTGTCCCTCACTGAAAATCAACGAGCCGATAAAAATATAGAGGATGACGCCTATTAGAATGAGCAAGCCGAACATGGCGGCACGATGCCGTGTAAAGCGTCTGATAACCCGCTGCGTAGGGGATTGTGCCTTAATGTCTTTGTCCGTCGGTGCCAGACGGATAGGTTTAGCGGCTGCATCTGCGGTTGCCATCAACAGCCTCCTTTATGAGTACCGGATGCGCGGATCAAGCCACGTATACATCAGGTCAGTTAGTAATTGGAACACGACTACCGCCACGGTGATGAGCATTAGCAATCCCATCAAGACCGAATAGTCCAGCAGTTCCAGATGATCGAGGAATAAGCGTCCTGTACCCGGCCAGGCAAAGATGCGTTCCGTCACAACTGCGCCTCCCAGCAGGAAGGGCAGATCGAGGCCGATCAATGTGGCTAAGGGGAGGGCCGCGTTTTTGAAAGCATGACGATAAAGAATGCTGCGTTCGCTCAGCCCTTTGGCGCGTGCTGTACGGATGTAATCCGAGTTGATGACTTCCAACATATTGGAGCGGATATAGCGGCTGTATCCTGCCACGCTGATAATCGTGATGGTCGCCACCGGCAAAATCATATGGAGCACCAATTGGTTGAGGGTGCGTCCTTCCTGGGGATCGAAGATGCCGCCAGTGGGCAGATAGGGCAGTCCCCACTCGCGGAACTTCACAGCAAAAATATAGAGCAAGCCAAATCCCACCAAAAAAATAGGCATGGAGAACGTAATAAATGAAAAACCGCTGAGTACATTATCGAGCAGGCTGTACTGCCTGACAGCCGAAACCACACCGATAATCAGCGCCACGAATAATGTAATAATTTCAGAAGCCACCATGAGTAGGAGTGTATTCGGTAGTCGGTCAAAAATAATTTTTATGGCTGGCTGCTTGGTCACGATAGACGTACCGAAGTCGCCACGCAAAACACCATAGCGGGTTCCCGGCGATTCAGCCACACCGTCACCATCGCGGTCGAATTTCGCCCAATCGTTGCCGATCAACCAGTAAAGATATTGTTCCAGAATGGGTTTATCCAACCCTAACTGACGTCGCAAACGGGCTTTGTCTTCGGCTTTGGTCGGGGAACGTCCGCCCATCGTCGCCAGCGGATCACCGGTTGCTTGTAGCAAAACAAAAATGGTCAAGCTGACCAGAATGATGAGTGGGATGCCTTGAAGCAAACGCCTGATTACATAGCGACCCATAAGGGGTGCCTCCACATCAACAGAGTATGGATATAACAAAGCGGGGCGAGATTATCCTCGCCCCACCCAACAAAACAGATTAATGCTTAGCCGGTGACATCAGGTCGGCGTCGTACCAAACACCCGTCCAGATCACGTCATTATTCAACTTCTCATCGATTTGTTGGAAAAGTTTGACACGTGCATCGTGGTCGGTGGTCTTGATTTCTTCCTGGAAGAGCTTGTCCACTTCCTGGTTGCAATAGCCCGTCCAATTGCCGCCTTCTGGCTTCTCGTCGGACGGAATTTCCGAGCAGAGGAAGTCGGCAGCATCTGGATCAGGGAAGTAGGGTGCGCTCGAGTATTCCCCGATCTCATATGCACCGGTAGCCATCGGGCCGCCCGCGCCGTACGTATCGAAGAAGTTATCGTAATTCGAGGTTTCTACCTTGATGCCAAGCTTGGCAAAGGACTGCTGGACAACGGCCTGAACATCTTTACGAATCTGGCGTTGGCTGGCGATGAAGCGCAGTACCAACTCCGTCCCATCTTTATCGCGTGTGCCGTCGCCGTTGGAATCTTTCCAACCAGCGTCATCGAGCATCTTGGCCGCTGCATCGGGGTCATAAGGATATGCTTTAGGGTTAGGCCGTGTATAAATCGAACCGTCCCAGAAACTGGTGGCGACACGAGTCTTGTCGAACAGCAAATCGTGAACGATTTTCTCGCGGTCGAAGGCCATCACCAATGCCTTGCGGACGTTGACATCCAGCATGGCAGGGTTCGCGGTCTTGGGGTTGACGTTAAAATACCAGCCTTCGTTGTAACCGGAGGAAACTTGTTCAATAACCAGTCCCTTCTTTTCCAATTCAACGGCATCAGCCGGGGTCAAGAACGGCCCAATATCGGCGTCGCCAGCTTCGAGCGCTGCATTTTGCGACGTGCCGTCATCGGCCACGATACGGAAGAAAACCTCGTCCAGCTTGGGTTTACCGCCGAAGAAATTATCGCTGGGTGTTAGCGACAGGAAGCTGCCGGTTTCCCACTGGTTCAGTTTGAACGCGCCGCTGCCGGGATTCAGGGTTCGGTTCCATTCGGCGTTGTCCAGTGTGCCATCTTTATCAAATACCGGGCGCAGGATATGTTCCGGCATAGCAGGCGATAAGGTAAACAGTGCCGTTAACCAGGGCGCATACGGTTCATTGAAGGTGACGACTACGGTTGTATCATCCGGCGCGGTCACACTCTTGACCTTGGTATCCCAAGGCGCACGTGAGCTGACCGTATTTTTGTCACTCATAAGCATTTCATAGGTGAACAGATAATCCTTGGAGGTGATCGGTTCGCCGTCGGACCATTTCATGTCATTGCGTAGTTTGAGCGTCAGCACCGTACCATCAGCGCTGATACCTCCATTTTCGGTGCTTGGAATTTCAGTCACCTGTACCGGTACAGCAGCCTGTTGATCATCAATAAACCAGGGCGGTGTGAGGAGAAGGTCAATAACGTTTGTAGCAAACCATTGGGTTGTATAAAGCGGATTAAGTGTCAGGGGTTCTTGCGTGTAACTGACGGTAACAACTTTTTTGTCCTGCGCCAGTGATGGGCCAGCCACGAGTGCCAGCATGAGTCCTAATGTTAGGACGAGAAACAAACGATGTTTCATTCTTGGCTCCTTAATCAACTTAAATTATCTCAATCTGCGCAACTGCGGGTATCATACCCCTATCATGGAACAGGGGCAACCAACCGATGAGATCATATTTTTGGTTGCCGGTTTGGTGTTATTACCCAAAGCAGCGCATGAATGTTCAATCAACGTTTTGATACTGGCTGATCTTCAGGCCGTGCGGTTGCTGTATTCAGCAGGCGCAAAAAACACGATGATATGCAGACTTTCGGTGATGCTGTGGAAACGGTGTTCAACACCGGCTGCAACGAATAAAATCGAGCCTGCTTGAACGGGGCGTTCTTCCTCTGCATGAGTAAACATACCACGCCCACTGACGACATAATAAACCTCATCTTCGGTATGCGGCTGCTGTCCGTCTATCCCACTGGATGGCAGCACATACAAACCAACACTCAGAGATGGATGTTTCAAAAATTCCAAATAGGATTTATTACTGCCTGCCTGTTGGGTAATAAGTTCTGCAATTTCAAAGGCTTGCATAATGATGACTCCATTAAAGATCGTTATTTTCTACAAACTTTAACATAGCCTGCTGCCGCAGCCAATAACAACCACTGCTCGCCACTTTCTACAGAAAATTGCCCGATTTGGCCTTTATTGACCCTTTAAAATCCAAATATGTGTATTTATAATTCTGATGAGGGTGGACGTTAGAACTCCGTTTGCGCTGGAAAATGACGCATTGCCGAATTGTCACACGCCTTTGATGCGTGCTACAATAGAGCCAATGTACATTTCCACGATTTACCCTGCACAATCATCTCCCAAAACCTACACATGGTCACTAAAGGGAAATGTAAGGTGTAAGGTGTTACCTTTGGGACAGAGATTGTCCGGGTCATACCAAACGAGGTTTTATGCCCATACGTGACACGGCGGAGACACGCGCCGTGACTCTAGTGGATATTCCGTTGGTCAGGCGGCTGAGTGAATCGGGCGGTATGGTGCTGGATAGTGAGCTGTTTTATACAGACGCCACCGGTGCCCAAAGTTCTGGCCTCATCACACTGCTTTTGCCTTATCGCGGTGTATACACGATGGTGACGCGAACCGAAACCCAGCAGGTTGCAGGGCAGTTCCGCCTCCGCCAAAACGATGCCTACGCTCAGATCACGTATGTCGCACCTGCCCCTCAAGAGGGTGAGGATGACTCGGCGTGGCTGCATGTGTTGGACGCGATGGCTGCCGAGGCGGGTAAACGGGGCGCGCATTTGCTGACGGCTGAAGTCGAGGAAAGCGCACCGCTTTTCAAAACCATGCGTATAGCCAGTTATGCTATCTATGCACGGCAGGAAATCTGGTGCCGATCACCCGAAGATGCGACGGCTTATACGCCGAAACATACGGTTGAATTGACCGATACAACCGAGGAAGACCTCGCGGGAATCTATCTGTTGTACGGGAATATCGTACCCAAGCTCGTCCAACCAGTGACCGAGTTACCGGGCGAAGGCGAAGGTTTCGTTTACCGCCGTGATGATCGTGTCGAAGGCTACATTGGTGCAGTTGATGGTAAAATGGGTGTCTATCTAACGCCTCATCTCCATCCGGACGTTTTTAGTGAGGCGCCGGATGTGATCGCGGCTGCCATTGCTAAAGTCGAGCGTACCGGCAAAGTACCCGTTTTTGTACGGGTTCGCCGTTACCAGGATTGGCTGGATGATGCGCTAGTAGAATTGGGCTTTACGATTTGCGCCCGACAAGCTGTAATGGTGAAGCACATTGCAGCCGGGGTACGGGCCGCGGCCTTCACACCGCTGCGGCAAAGGTTAGAAGCTGTGCCGAGTCCCGTAAAACCGCCGAATGGCATTACGGAGAGCCGGAAATAATCGCGTGCATGAACACGGGACGGTACGTAGGGGTATTCACCCCGAAACCAATTAAACCCTGTTCCGCTGCACTATATAGAGGAGTGTTCTAGAAACTTTATGGAACGCCGCATTACAGACAATATCTACGAACTACGCCGAGTCTTGCCCCCGCATTTGAACGCAGCACTTGACCACATCGGAAATACTGACGACTTATTGGAGATCGTATTAGACCTGGGGCGTGTGCCCACGGCGCGCTATGTTGAAGGTGAAATGATCCTTCTGGAAGATGAAGTGACTCGTGACGATATTGATGCCATCGTCAACAACATCGGTACATTCGATGCCGATAACCGTGCCGGTCTGGAGCGCACGCTGCATCGTATCTCCGGCATCCGTAACCGTCGCGGTGATGTAGTGGGTTTGACCTGCCGGGTTGGTCGTGCAGTCTATGGCACGATTGACATTATCCAGGATTTGATCGAATCCGGCCAAAGCGTACTCATCATGGGGCCACCCGGTGTGGGTAAAACGACCATGTTGCGTGAAGCAGCCCGTGTGCTGGCGGAGAAAAAGCGTGTGGTCATCGTTGATACCTCCAATGAAATTGGCGGTGATGGTGACGTGCCGCATCCTGCTGTCGGTAAGGCGCGCCGGATGCAGGTATCGCGCCCTGAGCGCCAGCATGAGGTGATGATTGAGGCGGTTGAAAACCATAACCCTGAAGTCATCGTCATTGATGAAATCGGACGTGAACTCGAAGCGCAGGCTGCCCGTACTATTGCCGAGCGTGGTGTGCAGCTTATCGGTACGGCGCATGGTAACGCCCTCGAAAACCTGATGCTCAATCCGACGCTCTCGGATCTCATCGGTGGTATCGAATCGGTGACGCTGTCAGATGAGGAAGCCCGTCGTCGTGGTACACAGAAGTCGGTGCAGGAACGTAAAGCGCCGCCGACTTTTGATGTGCTGATCGAACTGCAAACCCGTGATCGTCTGGCAGTACATGAAGATGTCTCATCGGCGGTCGATGGACAGCTGCGTGGTCGTCCGCTGCCCATTGAACTCCGCGCCCGTAACGCGCAGGGCGAAATCGAAATCGAATCGGTTGTCCCTGAACCGCGTATCAGCGCCGAGCGCAGCGGGCGTAACCTTCGCGAAAAAGATAACGGGCTGGTGCCAGAAACCAGTAATGGAAGCGGACGGCGTGGCAAGGTTGTACCCTCCAATGGTCATCCTAACCCGGTTCTCAACACGACTTACGGTAATGGAAACTCGGGTAATGCCAACAGTGGTAACGGCAATGCCAACCCCACCGCCGCGCTGCAACCACTTCGGCTGTATGCCTATGGTGTAGCCCGCAACCGTCTGATGCAGTCGGCTCGACGTTTGCACGTACCCGCGACCGTTGTCGATGACTTCAATCAGACGGACGCGATTGTGACCATCAAGAACGACTACCGCCGCCGCCCCAAATTGATTGTCGACGCCGAACGTCGCGGCACACCGATCTATGTGCTTCGCGCCAATACCGTCTCCCAGATCGAGAACTTCCTGATCGATCTCTACGGGTTGGAGGACATCGTTCGTCCTGATGATCCGTATGGATTGGCGATGGAAGAAACCAAGTCGGCTATTTTGCGCGTTCGGAATGGGGCAGAGTATGTGGATTTGAATCCCCAGGATCCGGATACACGCCGCCGCCAGCACGAGATGGCACGGCAGGCACGTCTCTACAGCGAAAGCTATGGCGATGAACCGGAACGCCGCGTGCGTATTCTGCGGGCGAATTAACAACCGATTTCGTTGAACAGAACACCGATGAGGGCAGGGCGAAACCTGCCCTTTTCGTTGTCTATCGATAGCCTGTAAACTTCGGATCAGGTTTTCTGTTCACCAACATATTGGACATATTTGATGTTTATTACATTTGAAGGGCCGGATGGCGGCGGTAAAACCACACAGGTCGCCATGACCGTCGAAACGCTTAAAACGCGCGGGCATAACGTGTTATTGACGCGCGAACCTGGCGGTACGGACATCGGCAACCAGATTCGTCACGTGCTGCATGATATGAAAAACCACGCGATGCACCCCCGTACCGAACTGCTGATGTACAGTGCGTCACGTGCGCAAATCGTCGAGGAAGTGATCAAACCGCATATGGCGAAGGGCGGCTTAGTCATCTGTGACCGCTTTTTTGACTCGACTTATGCCTATCAAGGTTACGGACACGGCCTCGACCTGAGTCAACTGAAGTTGATTACCGAGTTCGCCACGGGTGGATTAAAACCGGATCTGACTGTTTTGCTGGACATTGCGCCTGAGGATAGCCTCCAACGCCGCCTCAGTTCGCTTGATCAGGGTGGCGAATGGAACCGTCTGGACGCGATGGCCCTGGACTTCCATAAGCGGGTACGGGATGGCTATCATGCGCTGGTGGCTGCCGAGCCGAAGCGCTGGGTGGTGATTAACGCGGCACAATCGGTTGAAAAAGTGCAGGTGGATATTCTGGCAGCGCTGGAAAAACGGCTTGACACCAAAAGTAAGTAAGTCGATTTCTTGAAGGGACACAAGATTTTGCGCCCCTTCAATTGATTTCATTAACCTGTTGTCAGTCCGTATCCAAATGGGAACAGTGGCGCAGCGTCGCTGCTTGTCGGCAGATTGTTAAAGTCGAAGGGCAGTTGATTCATCGAACGCGGCCAGGTATAGGGCAGCTTGCCCTTAAACGGTTGATCGCCAAACAGAACATCCGCCACGCCTTCACCCTCAGTGCCGGGCAGCCATGCCGCCACAAAAGCATCGGCTTGATCCAGCGCATCGCCTATAATCATCGGGCGGCCTGAGATCAGCACGATGACCAGTGTATCGACACGATCTCGCATTTTATGAATGACGGTCCGGTCAACCTCGGACAGACTGAGGTCAGACGCATCGCCTTTACCCTCGGCATAAGGCTGCTCTCCAACCACCACAAT
The DNA here is from genome assembly GCA_044226325.1 of Aggregatilineales bacterium. GTDB lineage: Bacteria > Chloroflexota > Anaerolineae > Aggregatilineales > Phototrophicaceae > CFX2. The sequence continues at coordinate 125,868 of JBGAHG010000013.1, read as the reverse complement.
ACCCACTTCTGCATGTAGCGGATTTCCGCTGGCATCCTTGGCCTTTTTGAAGTTTCCAAAGCGGTCGAACTGCACATCGGCAGTGTTGCCAACTGCATTTTCAATCGCTCCCCGGATGGTTGTTCCGGTCGTGATTTTGCCGGATCGCCCCTGCCATTCAATCGTCCAACCACCGGCTTGAACACCTAGATCGTCGGCTGATGCGCCAGCCACGAAGATATGCGGCGTGTCTTTCTTGAGGGGCAGTGCGTTGTCATCGTTCTTGAGCAGTACCAATGACTCGCTCACGGCTTGTCGCGCCACCGCACGGTGTTCGTCCGAACCCACCGTCGCCAGATCAGCCTGATTGCTCATAGGATGCTCGAATAAGCCCATCATGAACTTGACGCGCAAAATACGGCGCACGGCATCATCCACACGTTCTAGCGGAATGTCATCGGAGTTGACCGCTTTGGTCATGGCTCCGATGAAGGCAGTATAGTTGGTCGGAACCATGCTCATATCCATTCCGGCGTTGATGGACGTGACGACATCCTTATAGTAGTCACCGGAGATCTGATCAATGGCTTGCCAGTCGGAGACGACAAAGCCTTTGAAATTTAATTCACTCTTGAGGACATCGGTAATCAGATGTTTTTGGGCGCTCATCTTCATACCGCCGAAGCTGGAAAAGGATACCATGATGCTCATGGCACCGGCATCAACGGCAGCTTTATAGGGTGGCAGATACAACGTGCGCAGCTTGGTTTCGTCGCCTTGCGTCACACCTTGATCGAGCATGTAGGTATCGGTCGTAGATGTTCCCCAACCTGTGCCGCCATCCCCGATAAAATGTTTGGGTGTCGCCAGCACATTGAGTTTGTCTCCCTGCAAGCCTTTGATACAGGCTGTACCTAGTTCGGTGACCACATCCGTATTTTCGCTGTAACCTTCGTAGGTACGTCCCCAACGAATATCCTGTGGCACGGCCACGACCGGCGCAAAATCCCAATAAACGCCCGTTGCGGCCATTTCTTGTGCGGTCACTGCACAGGCTTTTTGCACCAGTGCTGCATCGCGGGTCGCACCCATACCAATGTTATGGGGGAAGATCACCGCGCCTTCCAGGTTATTATGACCGTGAACACCGTCCGCGCCGTAAATCAAGGGAATCGCGAGGCGGGTTTTCAGCGCCTGTTCCTGAAACGTGTCGGTCATTTTGGCCCATGCTCCGGCTGTATTTTCCGGGGGATACCCGCCACCACCGCTGAGTAACGACCCGATAAACAGGCCGTCAATATCATTGAGTTTGATGCTGTTTTTCTCGACCTGCGTCATCTGACCAATTTTTTCGGCAAGCGTCATGCGGCTTAACAGATCGTTGACCCGATCCTCGACCGGCAGTGTGGCATTCTTATACGGTGCATCTGCCGGAGGGATATCATTCTGCTGCGCCATCACCGGCAGCGATAGCAAAACGAGGAAAATAGCAAACAGTAATCTGGGAATGTGTCGAAACAAGGTTTTCATACCAATCTCCGCCAATAACTATTGTAAGGAAGTTAGATATAGCGGAACGCAGATCGGAAATCAACGCTGGTATTGAAAGCACTCTCAAGAGCATACAAATGTCATTCATTTGCATGTTCGTTTGGTTTAGCTCAAGCGCTCAATGATAGTGCCGGTTCCCATACCACCGCCGCAGCACATGGTTTGCAGACCGTAGCGCTGATCGTGCGTTTCGAGCGCGTAGAGGAGTGTGGTCATCAACCGTGCGCCCGATGCACCCAACGGATGCCCGAGCGCGATTGCCCCACCGTGTACGTTCACTTTGCTCATATCCGCGCCAACTTCGCGCTGCCACACGCCAATCACACTGGCAAAGGCCTCATTGACCTCAAACAGATCAATTTGATCGAGCGCCATATTGGCACGCGCTAAAGCTTTACGGGTGGCTTCAATCGGGCCGGTCAGCATCAAATGGGGATCGCTGCCCACTGTCACCATCGACACTAAACGCGCTCTGGGTTTGATGCCTAGTTCATCCGCTTTCTCGCGGCTCATGACCACCAAAGCAGTCGCGCCATCGGAAATCTGGCTGCTGTTACCTGCCGTTGTAACGCCGTTCGGGTTAAACGCGGGCTGGAGAGCCGCCATTTTTCCTAAAGAGGCATTGGGGCGTACCCCTTGATCGCGGTTGACGATCAAAGGATTGTATTCCTCATCCAATCCTTCAACCGGCAGGATTTCTTTGTCAAACCAGCCGTTAGCCTGTGCTTGAGCGGCCTTCATATGGCTGTTGTAGCCGATCTCATCCACTTCGGTGCGGCTGATGCTCCATTTTTGAGCAATTTCATCCGCCGCGATGCCCTGTGGAATCATGTTGTACTGTTCCATGATTTTGTCGGTAAAGGGTGTGCCATTGCCCAAACTTGATCCCATCGGGACGCACGTCATATTTTCGACGCCACCCGCCACCACAATCTCAGCTTGCCCGCTGGCGATCATACCTGCTGCCAGATGGATGGCTTGTTGGCTGCTGCCGCACTGGAAATCAATCGTCGTGGCTGGAACTTCAATCGGCAAACCGGCATCGAGCACCACATTACGGGCCAGGTTAAAGGTTTGTTCGCTGACCTGGCTCACGCAGCCCATGATGACGTGGTCGACCTGTGCCGCATCGAGGTTAGCACGGGCCAGCGCTTCGCATAAAACGTAGGCACCGAGGCGAACCGGATGGACATCACGCAGCCAGCCATTGCGCCGACCAAGTGGAGTACGGGCAGCCGATACAATCACGATTTCAGTCATCATAAGCCTCTTAATCAACCTGTTTAATTTATAGCCCTATCATAACGCAGATTTGAATGGGGGTTTGCGGCAAAACAGGCGATCTCGGTTACAATAGCGTCTGACCGCCTTCAGCCGCTAAAGGATACTTTTATGTCGGGTCGTCGTTTTAGCAGTATGACCCTTTCGGAAATTGTCACCAGTTATACGATGCTGTTTATTGCCGCCGCCATCGATGCCACCAGCGTCAATATCTTTTTTGCGCCGTTTAAAATCGCGCCCGGTGGTGTGACGGGTGTGGCGGTCATCCTGAACCAACTTGACGCGCGTTTACCGATCGGGCTGCTGATCCTCATCGGGAATATTCCCATTCAAATATTGGGTTACCGGATGTTGGGCGGCTGGCGCATTGTCGTGCGTACCGTGTTTTATGTTTTGCTGTACTCGGTTTTGGTCGAGTTCCTTAAGCCTTATACCACCGGTGTCGAAGTCGGTACCAATGTGTTACTGAATGCTCTGTTTGGTGGTATTCTAGGGGGCGTTGCCGGAGGATTGGTGCTGCGGGCGGGCGGCACACAGGGGGGCACCTCGACATTGGGGCGTATCCTTCAGCAGCAGTTTGGTATGCCCTTAAGTGCGACCTCCCTTTATACGGACACGGCTGTGATCGTATTGGCTGGATTGGTATTTGGTTGGGAAGGCGCACTATACGCTATAGTAGCGTTGTTTGTGGGCGGCGCGACCGCAGATTATGTCCTGGAAGGTCCAAGTGTGATCCGCATCGCTACCATTATCACCGATAAACCGGATGCGATTTCCGAATTGGTGATGGACGATATGGGGCGCGGTGTAACCGCATGGCAGGGGAAGGGTATGTTCACCGAACAAAATCATACCGTACTGTTTATTACCGTGTCGCGGGCACAGGTCAGCAGCTTACAGCGTTTGGTACATTTGGCTGATCCGAATGCCTTTATGGTTATTGGACAGGGGCATGTTGCTTATGGAGAAGGCTTTAGACAGATCAAGAATTAGTGGTCATAATTGTGTCACTTTTCTCAAATTGCTCCAAAAATAGGACATTGAGCCAATTTTGGGGCGCAACAAATCGGATAAAATTGCGTACAATCAGTGATGGATCAGCAGAGGGTTGTGGCAAGGTGCAGTGGGCGGGCTTATTTTTCCGCCCGTATTCTGATCTTACCCTTGCTACGTCTTCTTAATACCGATAGACTCTGCCGAATGTTGCTCAACTTACTCATTCTCCTTTATATCTTGTGTGCTGTCATGCTTACAATGTATGCATGCAGCCAGCTTTTTCTGCTGCTTATTTACTTCCGTCACCGGCGTGATCCCGTACTAACCCCGCCAGTGACGAAGTGGCCGACAGTTGTTGTCCAACTGCCGCTTTATAACGAACGTTATGTTGTTCGGCGTTTGTTGGACTCGGTAGCCGCTTTGGATTATCCGCGTGAACTCCTAACCGTACAGGTATTGGATGATTCTACGGATGAGACAGTCGAAATCGCGGCGGCAAAAGTTGCCGAGCTCGCTGCTAAGGGCCTCAATATTCAACATGTTCGCCGTCCAGAACGCACAGGCTACAAAGCGGGTGCGATGGCTTACGGCATGGCGCTGGTTGAGTCCGAATTTATCATGGTGTTGGACGCGGACTTCGTGCCTGCGCCGGATTTTCTGCGTCACACTATTCCGCATCTGGTGGCGCGACCCCGGCTCGGTATGGTGCAAACCCGTTGGGGACACTTGAATCCCTTCAACAACTGGTTGACTTTGGGGCAAACGCTGGCTTTGGATAGTCATTTCGTTATCGAGCAGACCGCGCGCAGTCGTGGCGGTTGGTTGATGACCTTCAACGGTTCCGGCGGCGTGTGGCGCGCACAGTGTATCCGCGAAGCGGGTGGCTGGCGTGATCTGACCTTAACCGAAGATTTGGATCTCAGCTATCGGGCGCAGTTGGCGGGTTGGGAATTTTTGTATTTACCGGATGTGGTTGTACCGGGCGAACTCCCTCCACAAATTGTAGCCTATAAACAGCAGCAGGCACGCTGGGCCAAAGGGACGACACAAACCCTCTGGTATACCTTATACCCGCTGTGGCGCTCGAATTTTAGCATTTCGCAGCGCCTTATGGCAACCTTGCACCTGTGCCAGTATATGCCTCATCCGCTCATGATTATGCTTCTGATTTTGACACCACCGCTCCTCATTTCGCACAGCTTACAACATCTCTCGTTAAGTATTTTGGGTGTGGTCGGTCTTGTAACACCGTTGATTTATGTGGTTAGCCAGCACGCTCTGTATACCAATTGGGCGCGGCGTTTAATGGCCTTCCCCGTTTTGATGGCACTGGGAACCGGCATTGCGTGGAGCAACACACAGGCTGTCATTGGCGGCCTGCTCGGACGCAACACCGAATTCCGGCGTACGCCGAAGTTCGCCCAAGAATGGCAGGGCAGCGGTTACGCGCTCAAGCGTGATCCAGCCATGTGGATGGAATTGCTGCTGGCAGCCTATTCACTGTGGGGAACCTATTTGGCTTTGCGTTTAAGTCCTGCACTCGCGCCCTGGTTGGCGGTTTACAGCTTCGCATTTATGGTTATCGTATTGTGGGGTATTCGTGACCGGATGGCATTGCGGCGGGCGCAGGTTGCTGTCGCACAGTAATGTTGGAAATGGATGAACCGCCTACGTTGGCTTTTATCCTCCCCTGACTTAAATTTCCTACATCCAACCTATTGGTTTGGAAATACGGATGCCCGACCCTTAGGGCTATTCCGCATTGCCTTCGCCGCCTTGATGCTCAAAGAAGCCCTATACCACATTTTCGTAGCCGGGATGTGGTATAGCGATGCTGGAATGCTTCCAGTGCGCTTATTACCCCGCGTTTCCCCGACCACACCCACACTCATGTCCGGTTTGACCGATACTTGGATGGTGGTGGCTTTTTTTGCGGTGTGGGCCATAGTGGCACTGCTGTTGCTGGTCGGCTGGCAAACACGCCTGATGAGCCTCCTGAACCTCGTATTATTGGTATCGGTCGTCAACCGCAATCAATTGGTTGTCACCGGCGCGGACGGCGTGATGCAAGCGTTAGCCTTCTGGAGCCTGTTCGTTCCATTAGGCCGTTGTTATTCGCTGGATGCACGGCGGCGGCCATCTCAACCACGTCCGACCACCTACGCCTTCCCGGTGCGGATGTTGCAGCTTCAATTTGCGCTGGTCTACATTCTGACGACGATTTTCAAGATGCAAGGGCAAACCTGGACGAGTGGCAGCGCCCTGTATATGGCGATGCAGGTGCGGATGCACGCCTTCCCGCTTGCTGACTGGCTCCTGTTAAATGCTTCGACCAATATCCTCCGTCTTCTGACCTATATCGCGCTGGGGATCGAAGGTGCTTTCGCTGTACTGGTGTTTGCGCCTGTGTTTCAGCCTTATTTGCGGCGCGCAGGATTAATTCTCGGCGTTCTCTTGCATGTCGGCATCGGCGTGGTGATGAACGTCCCAAACTTCCCGTTCGTGATGATGAGCAGTTATCTAATGCTGCTGGATTCGGGGTGGATGGATTGGATTGATCAGCGTCTGCGCTCTGTAAATATATGGGCACGTCTTTTCAGCGCTTTGCCAGCATCGGTCGTTCAGGACTCGCCCAAAGGCTGCCTTGCCCTGATAACAGCCATCTCACGTGGTATGCTGCATGGTGCCTATCGTGGATTAGTCGCCTGTGTTTTGGCGGCGGTCATGCTGTTTGTCATCTGGGGTAATCTGCTGGCGAATGACCATCTCTCGCAGCAGTTCCATGTACCCGCTATGCCCGCGGTGGTAGAAGCAAATCTGAGGATAGTTGGATTATGGCAGTCATGGGCGCTGTTCGCACCCGACCCCATCAGTTTTGAAGGCTGGTTCGGGATTACTGGCATTTTTTCGGATGAAACGATCAAGGACTTACGCAGCAACGCCGATCATCCACATTGGTATATCGGCCCGCTGGCGCGCTGGGGCAAACTTGAAGAAAACCTTTTGACCAAGGATAAAGATGACCCGCTTTTTAGTGCTTGGGCCGCTTATATCTGTCAGGAGTATCACTCAACTGGATTGACCCGTGTCCAAATTGTGTTACACAGCCGCGCCACCAGTCCACCGGGGCAGCCGTTCTTGCCTTATCAATCGTTGATAATTGAAGAAACGACTTGCCGCTAGGTCAAAATCCGATTATGTAACCAGTGGTGCAAGTGTGAGTTGTGATCTTTTGTAACCCTCTCTGTACACCATTTTTCGCCCAAAAAGAGTGTCCTAAAGCCCTTCTCCCTTGCGTGCGGGGGAGAAGGGTTGGGATGAGGGGGTTAGACTTGCACCATTAGTTATGTAGATGGAAAGTTGAATCACTACCCCGACCGCGTTATGCTCTCATACGCAGTTCTATTCTGCCGGAAACGGTCACCATTTACTTAAATTGTGAAGTAATAACCTGATTCTGGAGAAAACTATTTTGACAAAGATGCTTGCCGCCGTCCTTCACGACTTTGACGACCTAAGACTAGAGGAAGTGCCGCGCCCCGTTCCGCAGGAATTTGGTGACGTGGTAGTTAAGATCAATTCTTGCGGTTTTTGCGCCACTGATTACAAAGCGATTAAAGGCATTCGGCGAAACGTGAATTTCCCTTTCATTCCCGGTCATGAACCGAGCGGCATTGTATCAGCCGTTGGGTCGGGCGTAACACAATTCAAAGAAGGTGATGCGGTCATCGTGCAGCCTTCCGGTTTTTGCGGTCATTGTGAATACTGCCGCACCGGTCGTCATCAATATTGTGAACATGCTTTTACCACTGGCGGCGATGGGCCGGTTGATGTGCGTGCCGGTTCCTTTGCCGAGTACACATTGACCGTCGAAAGCTCACTTTTTCATAAACCGGCAAATCTTTCCTTTAATGCTGCTTGTCTGACTGAACCCCTGTCCGGCGCATGGAAAGGAGTCATCCAATACAGCGAAATGACGGTTGGTGATGATGTGGTGGTGATCGGGGTGGGCAGCATCGGTCTGTTATGTATGATGGTTGCAAAGGCGGCTGGCGCGGGAAGATTGATTGCGATAGACGCCAGTGATTATGCCTGTAAACAAGCACTGGCGCTCGGCGCGACCCACGCCATCAACCCCCGCAGCGAAGACGCGGTGAAACGCGTTTACGAGATTATTCCCAAAGGGCCGGATCTGGTAGTGGAGGCTGCTGGCCCGATTGAAGCCGTCAAACTGATGGTGGATCTGCGGCGGCGTGGCACCCGCTGGAATGTTTTCGGCATCACGACACCGGAGAAATTTGAATTGGAAGGTGGGCCGACCCATTTCCTCGAAGGGCGCATGGATGCCAGCTTTGGCACGAACCCGCTGGCGATGAGCAAAGCCATCCGCTTAATCGAGTCGGGACTGGTGAATACCGAGCATATCATCTCCCATTGTTTCCCGTTGGAACAGATGCACGAAGCCGTTAAGGTCATGGGTTCGCCCGACCGCAATAAGATCATTATCAACCCATGAAAGCGATTGTCAACACTGCGCCCGATCAACTAGCTTTGTTAGAGTATGTGTTGCCTGAGCCAAAAACAGGTCAGGTGCGGATTCGGTCGGCTGCGGTTGGCATCTGTGCTACCGACCTGGAAATGATCGCGGGTTGGGAGCGCACCACGCCGCCTAACATTCCGGGGCACGAGTGGGCAGGGTATGTCGATGCTGTTGGTGCACAGGTTGATCCGGCGCTGCTCGGTAAAGCCTGTGTGGCCGAGAATGTTCTTGCGGATGGTGGTGAAGTCGGGTTTGAACATGCCGGTGCCTACGGTGAATATTTTCTCACGGAAGTGGCTAATCTTCATCTTTTGCCCGACGATTTTCCGTTAGCGACTGCGGCGTTGATCGAACCGCTAGCGGTTGTGACTCGCGCGCTCAGGCGTTTGCGATTGGCTCAGCATCATAGCGTGTTGATTTCTGGCGATGGTCCGATTGGTTTACTGACACTCATGTGTTTGCGTCACGCGGGTATCGAGGACGTTGTTATGCTGGGCGGACGTGCGGGCCGTTTATCGCTGGCTGAGACGTTGGGCGCCAGTGCAACCTTCAACTTCACACAGCTTGGTGATGCTCTAATTCCGACCCTTAAACGGCAGTTAGGCGGCGACTTTTCCTGTATCGTGGAGGCCACTGGTTCAATTAAGGGTGTAGAGAATGCTTTGCAGATGATCGGCAGGCAAGGGCAGCTGTTGTTAGTCGGTGATTATCGTGCCGCTCGTGCCAACTTTCCCTGGAATACACTCATTCACCGTGAGATCGAAATGATGGGTAGCAACGCCAGCGCGGGTGCATGGAGTGAAGCAGTACGGCTGGTGGTTGAGGAACATTTACCGCTTGAACGCCTGATTTCGCATACTTTTCCAGCAGTCAATTTTGAGGAAGCTTTCGCGCTCGTTCGCAGCCAGGGAGGGGATGTGGTCAAGGTCGTACTGGAATGGATTAAAGGCAAAACATGAGTGATGTAGCCGTCATGATGGAGATTGGGAAGATTATCCGTACCGGATCATTATCACCGGTGGGCAGTACACCGCGCGAAATTCGGGCCGAGGGAGCAAACGGTAATGTGGTGTCACTTGCGCTGCGCGGCTGTGGCTTGACTGAACTACCCGAGTCGGTCGGAAAATTAGCTGGTTTGCAGCAGCTGGATTTGACTGGCAACTATCTGCGATCCCTGCCCGAATCACTCGGTCAAATGAGCCAGCTTAAGCGCCTGTATCTGGATGATAACCAGCTGACGACGTTGCCCGTTTCCATAGCAAACCTCACCGAACTCGAATCGCTCCATATCGATTTTAATCAACTGACTGCATTGCCCGAAAGTATCGGCAAGCTGCATAACCTGATGCATTTGTATGTCCGCCACAATCGGCTTAAACGCTTGCCCGATTCACTGTGGACGTTAGGCAATTTGCAGATTGCCTCGCTCGGTGAAAATCCATTTGGCGCATTGCCTGAACGCCTTGGAGACTTACAGAGTCTACGCCAGTTGTATATCCACAATAATGATTTAACCGCGCTGCCCACGCGTATCGGTGATTTGAAGCAGCTTCAAACGCTCGACATCGGGCATAATGCGCTGGCGACCTTACCGGATAGCCTCGGCAATTTGTCTGGCTTGACCGACTTCCTCTACATTAGTGATAACCAGCTAACCACCTTGCCCGACTCGCTGGCGAACCTGACGCACTTATCTTATCTAGGTATCACGGATAACCAATTCACTGAACTGCCGGAGTGGATCGGCAGCATGAGCGGCTTGCGAGAACTACGAATCTACAACAATCAACTGACGACCTTGCCCGATTCAATAGGGTATCTGCAAAGTTTACGCGAGCTTCATGCTCAGGCGAACCGAATTGCGACACTGCCCGAGGCGATGGGGAACGTAAGCCAATTGCAGTTGCTTGACATGCGGAACAACCGGCTGCGCGGCTTACCGGAGTCGTTCGGTAAATTAAGCAAACTCGAACAGCTCGATTTACGTTCTAACCAATTGACGACCCTTCCCGAGAGCATCAGCCACTTATCCCGCCTGCAAAAGCTCGATTTACGCTGGAATAAAATTCGCGTTCAACCGGATTGGCTTCAAGCGCTGAATGAGCGTGGCTGTACGATTTACCAATAATGCGTACAATGATGTCTACTGAGTAATTGATAGGTGATTTGTGACCACAACAGCCGACATTATTCGTAGACGCCGTGCCCGCAAAGCCCGCAAGCAAACTGCTCAAAACCGCACCCGTTGGCGCTTGGGATTGCTGACGCTGGCCTTTATGATTTTGGGTGTGCTGCCAGTAGGGATCACGCTGGGCGGCGCGATTGTCATCTACCGCAATGCCACCCGGGATTTACCCTCCCCGCAAACCAGCTTGTCGCAGGGCGCATTAGTCGGCCTGACCGCACTCTATGACCGCAGCGGTGATACCCTGCTGCTGGCAGATGCGTCCACCAGCAGTAATGCATGGCTCAATCTAGCACAGATGCCTGCCTTTGTTTTGAAAGCCACCCTTCGCGCCGAGCAGCCGAATTTCCTGACGATCAAACCGCCTAATATTTTTAATGCCTATACGCGCCTGTGGGAAAATGTGTTGTTAGGGCCGCTGCCACCCAACCAGACGTTGACCGGACGCCTGGTACGCAGCGTCATCGCGCCCATGCCCACCACACCCGACAGTGACGCCGTAGGCCGTGAGATTGCGCTCGTAACCGAGATTGAACGCCGCTATACGCCAGAGCAAATCCTGGAGTGGTATCTGAATACCGCCGATTATGGCAACGGTGCGCGCGGGATTGAGGCCGCCGCCCAAACCTATCTTGGCAAGGACGCCACCGCTGTATCACTGGATGAAGCGGCGATGCTGGCAGCTATTCCGCTGGCAACCCAATACAATCCCCTGGATAACGAAACCGCTGCACGTGGACGCCAGCGTGATCTGCTGCGCGCCATGCGAACAGGTGGCGACATCACCAGCAGTGAGTTTGACGCGGCAGCCAGTGTACAGACGCCCATTTTGCTGGCACTCAACCAACCCGAACAGATCGCGCCGGAGTTTGTGGCCTATGCGCGGCGTCAGGCGCAGGACATCCTTGACGATCAAGGGCTGAATGGCAGCGAATTGGTGGCGCGCGGCGGATTGAAAATTATCACCACGCTGGACCTGGATTTGTACTACCAGTCGAAATGTGCGCTGCGAATTCAGTTAGCGCGTTTGGGTGGGAAAGCAACCTCTCCCGATGCCGATAATGGCAAACCCTGTACCGCCGCCGGTTATATGCCCGCCGCCAATGCACCACTGAGCGGCAGCGCACCCGACATCGGCACGGTCGTCATGATGGATGCGGCGACTGGCGAGATTAAAAGTATGGTAGGGCCAGCCACCAAGCTCGATTCGCAGCCAGGACCAACCTTATATCCCTTCGTATATTTCACCGCTTTCGTGCGCGCACAGGCCAATCCCGCGACGATGGTGCTGGACATTCCGCGCAAATTCCCCGGCGCGGCTGAAGGGCTGATTTACACACCGACTAATCCTGATGGACGCTTTCGCGGGCCGATCAACCTGCGCGATGCCATGAGCGCGTGGCTGCTGCCGCCCGCTGCCCAGATCGCCAGTGAGCGCGGTATGGGTACGGTGCTTTCGCTGGCACACCGCATCGGTTTGAACAGCCTCGGTGAAGATGGACGCTACGATCTAACCTTGCTCGAACATGGTGGCGCAGTCTCGGTGTTGGATATGACCTACGCCTATTCGGTATTCGCAGCGATGGGTGATATGCATGGTGTTCCGACTCAGGCTATCGGGCAAGGCTACCGTCAGCGTAATCCGGTCGCCGTGCTGCGGATAGAAAACGGTGACGGTAAAGCCATCTGGTCATATGACGATAAGCAGGTTGCTCAAAATCAGGTGGGTGTTTTCCCGCATGACGTCGGCTATCTGGTGAATAATATTCTCTCGGATCAAATCAAGCGGCGGCAGGTATTGGGCGATAGTGTCTCGGTTTTGGAATTACCCCGTGCCAACGCGGTTGTATCCGGTCTGGCGGCGGATAAGTCTCAGGATTGGACGGTGGGCTACACACCTCAACTGGTGACCAGCGTTCATTTGCAGCGCACAGATGATAGCGCGATGGCGCTCGATCCGATGGGCATGGATGGCGCGGCGGTCGTCTGGCGCGGACTGATGCAGTACGCTCATGATCGCGATTCGCTGCCGAACGCCGATTGGACTCGCCCTGACGCCGTGACTGCCTTAAGTGTCTGCGACCGTTCCGGTTTGCTGCCCAATGGCGATTGCCCGACCCACACCGAACTCTTCTTAACCAACAGCGGCTTTCAACCGCAGCAGCAGGATACCTATTGGCAAAAGGTGGTCATTAACAGCCAGAGTGGACAGCGAGCCACCGCCAGTACACCCAACCAGTTACAGGTTGGTAAATTGTTCTTTGTGCCACCGCAGGATGCCGCCGATTGGTGGCAGTCGAATAACTTGCCCCTGCCACCGCTCGGATACGATAATGTCAGCCGCCCGGAACTCTTTAGTGATGTGCAGCTTCTCCAACCCCAGCCTTATGCTTATGTGGGTGGTTCTGTCGATATTCGCGGGACGCTCAAGCCGGAGGATATGAAGTACTTCCAGCTCTCATACGGTGAAGGGGCCAGCCCCGGCGGTTATTTGCAGATTGGCAATCAGCAAACGTCATTCACACCGGGCGCGAGCCTCGGCACATGGGATACAACCGGCTTAAGCGGCTTGTACACCCTGCTGTTGACTGTCGTGCATAAGGACAATTCTGCCGAGTCGGCCACGGTGCAGGTGATTGTGGATAACACGCCGCCAACCGTGACGCTCAGCGCGGGTGATCCGGGCAAAATTTACCGTTTTCCACAAGAAAACACCATCACGCTCAGCGCGAATGTCGGGGATGACTATCAGGTACAGCGCGTCGAGTTTTACCGCGATGGCGAGTTCTTAGGTACAGATACCGATAATCCTTACAGCTACACCTTCACACTCACCGGAACCGGAACCTTCACCTTTACGGCGGTGGCCTTCGATGCGGTCGGCAATCAGACCAGCAGCAGTACCACCGTCGAGGTTACGCGCGGATGACGGAGAGAGCTAATCTAGCTTTTGTTATGGGGCGAACCGGCAAACAATTCTTCAACCCGTATGGGTAGTGTTGGCAAACAGGCGATAACTAATGTGTCTTTGCCCGTAAAGAGTTGCCCGTCCCCATATTCGGCATTTTCGTTCAATTGATACTGGCGAACCGAACGCGTCACCGGATCAATAATCAAATATTCAGGGACACCGGCTTTTTCGTAAGCCGCCTTTTTGACTTCTTCATCGTAGGCGTGGTTACCCGGCGAGAGGATTTCGGCAATCACATCGGGTACACCGCGAATGCCGCGTTCGTGGATGATGGATTCGCGACCTGCCGCGACAATTACAAAGTCAGGTTGAATCGGATCGCAACCCGGCATAATGACACCGATAGGCGCAAAGTAAATATAAGCTAAGCCTAGTTCTTCGGCTTGTGCGCCGACTTTCGTCACGAGGCGCTTGATAATCCACTGATGAAATGCGCTTGGCGACGTGGACATATACAGCACTCCGTCAATGATTTCGTAGCGGTTGTCATCTTGAGGCAGAGTTTCCCAATCGGCATAAGTCCATCGACCTTGGGGTGGGCCGACGACTTTGGGTGCATCTGTTGGCATAACCAGTGTGACCATTATTATCCTCACACTACTTGTATGGGTTTGATTATACTGTAACTTCCATTGCTCACACGGTTGACCGTACGACTGCGCCAGTGGCGAAGGATTGCACCACATCAAAGACGATGCCTAGCGATTTGATGTTGTCCTGGCAGGTGGTAGCGGGTGCTTTGCCCGTTGAAACGGCTTCGTAAAACTCGTGCAGTAGATAAGCTTGGGCTTCGCGCTCCATAACCCCCGGTGGCACAAGAGTCGTCTCATCGTGCAGGCTGTTACGGAAACCGCTGCCGCCCTCTACACCCATCAGATGCTCCACATAAACCTGATCATCCTTGAGTGTGACCACACCCTTCTCGCACTCGAAGCGCCAGTTGGCGTTCCACGGTGTTTCCTGCCCGTTAGAAACCCATGATCCGTTATAGGAAACGACCGCGCCGCTGGCGAATGCTAATGACACTGAGGCCGAGGCATCGCCTTTATACCAGCTCCAGGGCGGATTCCAACTGCGCCCGTAGACCGATACCGGATTACTATCAAGGAAGAATCGCATCAGGTCGAAGTGATGGATCGACATATCAATAATCAGCGGGTAGGGCATTTCTTCACGGAAGCCGCCAAAGTGTGGTCCTTTGAAGAACTCGACCGTCACCGCGCCGATTTTGCCCAACTCGCCCGAATCAAGCAGTTGTTTGACGGTTTGAACTGGTACACTGTAACGGTAATTTTGCGTCACCATATGCAGCACGCCGGTTTCGTTCGATTTGGCAACGATGGCTTGGGCGTCACTCAATGTACCAGCCAGCGGTTTCTCGGAAAGCACCGGCAGACCCGCGTCCATCGCCAGGCATGAGACATCTTTGTGGAACTGCGGCGGTGTCACGTTGATGACCGCATCAGCCCGGATCTTTTTGAGCGCATCCCCCAACGATTTGAAGATGCGACTGCGATCAATGTTATAGCGCGCCGCTTGTTCTTCAATAATGCTGTCGTTGACTTCCACAAATCCGGCAAATTCGACGTTGCCCGAATTCAACACGGCATTGATCCACGCGTTGCCCATGCCGCCAATACCGACCTGAATGACTTTCATAGTGTCCCATGTCCTTATCGCAAATATGACTGCCTCTCAACTGGTGAAGAGTATACCCGTGTTAGGAGGAATCTTGGCAACCTATCAGGACAGGATATTCGTAATGAGGTTTACTTTAGGTTAACCCGATAAACGGTTTACTAACCGCCTATCAACATCAGCGCCTTGGAGCCTCTCTCAATTTGGTTAGCGCCAACACGTCGGAAGAGTTACAAGATGGTCTTCCAAAATGTAACCCATTGCCTCCTCATATCTCTTAAAATATTAAGTGGGTCATTTGTAGGGGCTTGCCACTGGCACTCCGCGCACCTTAACATCTAGCGATATGCACAACCCGCACAAAAATGGACGGTGTCTGTGCCGCTTTTGCTGCTTTTGCCGCATGTTCCGCATTTGGGCAGTTATGCTGTGGCAATTTTGGCATAAATCCTCGTTTGCCATTGCCGCCATTGCTGCCAAATTTGCCACCGATAGAGCCCTCAGAATTTTATATGAGTACCGGCATAACCCGTATAACCTTCTGCCATCTGTGACGACACTGACGACATAAGACTAGCGGCTGAGGACTACTGACTTCCTCACACTGACAGATGTTCGCGGATGATGTCCTGGCTCAGTGCGGTCGTGTTCCCTTCGGAGACAATATGGCCTTTTTCCATTACATAGCAGTAATCAGCCACGCGCAGGGCAAAGTCCAAAAATTGCTCGATCAACAAAATGGAAATATCACCTCTTTTGCCAAGCGTCATAATCAGCCGCTCGATTTCTTCAACGATGTTGGGTTGGATGCCTTCGGTCGGTTCATCCAGCAGCAGGAGTTTGGGCGAGCGTACCAGAATACGTCCGATTGCAAGCTGCTGCTGCTGTCCGCCGCTCAACGTTCCGGCCACGCGCTTGCCCATCTGTTTGAGGACAGGGAAGGTTTCATAAACCTCTTCCACCTTGTCGCCGGAGTGCTTTTGTTCGCGGCTGGGGAGGGCTTCCAATCCCATCAGCAGGTTCTCATAGACGCTCAGGTACGGGAAGATACCTCGCCCCTGCGGCACATATCCCAGCCCCATTTGTGCGCGGCGATGCGTCGGAACCCGCGTGATGTCTTTGCCCTCATACGTGATCGTCCCTTTGCGGACTTTGAGGTTACCCATGATGGTTTTGAGCAGTGTGGTTTTACCCACACCATTGCGCCCCATCAGGCAGACGATTTTGCCGTCCGGCACTTCAATGCTGACGTCATTCAGGATGCGGCTTTCGCCATAATAAACAGCTACGTTCGATACGCTAAGCATGAGCTTACTCCTGCGGTCGGAAGAAAAACCCCCGATTTTCATATTCACGAGACGACACTTTTACAGTCTTATGAGTTTTCTCCCGTAGGGAAGGCTCTCAGAGCCTTCCGCTTTTCCCTCAATCGACCAAAACTGTCGTGGTGTAAAATTTTTCATAGGGGAGGGCGGGTTTGTGAACCTCCCTCCTGTGGTAATTAATGCCCACGACCCAGATAAACTTCGACCACGCGCGGGTCACTTTGGACGTCCAGCACTGGCCCTTCACACAGCATTTTGCCCTGATGCAAGACAGTTACCGTTGTCGCGAACTGACGCACGAACACCATATCGTGTTCGACCACCAGCACCGACCGATTTTGACCGATTTTTTGGAGCAGTTCGCCCGTACGGTCACGTTCTGCGCGTGACATGCCTGCGACCGGTTCATCCAGCAGCATCAACTTGGGTTCCTGGATCAGGATCATGCCGATTTCGAGCCATTGTTTTTGCCCGTGCGACAGTGTTCCAGCCCGTTTATGGGCTTCTGTGTGCAAACCGATCAGCATCAGCACTTCATTGATTTTGTCTTTTTGCTCGGCAGGCAGCGCATTGAGCAAGCGACCGGTGGCTGTTCTAAAACCAATCGCCGCTTCCAGATTTTGGAAAACGCTCAAGCTGGAAAAAATCGACGGCGTTTGGAACTTGCGCCCGATACCGTGATGGACGCGGTTATGCTCTGCTACCCGATGCATGTTGTGGTGTTTATCAAAAGCGATCTTGCCATGTGTTGGGCGCGTTTTCCCCGTGATGATGTCAAGTAGTGTGGTTTTACCCGCCCCGTTCGGGCCAATCAGAAAGCGCAGTTCACCGTAATTGATCGAGAAATCGAGGCTATCCAGCACCTTGAAACCATCAAAACTAACCGTTACACCCTGCACATCCAAAATTTTACCGTTCATCGTATCCTCCTTATTTTGCGTTTGCGTTCGCCGCGTCCATTTCGAGATTTGTTTGAGCGTCATTGTCAAAAGTGACGGTGGGTTTACTTCTACTGGTGATTCGCTGCCAGAGTTTTTGTACCGCGCCGATGAGGCCGTCGGGGAAAAGTAATACGACGCCAATGAAAAGCGCGCCCATAAAAAGCTGCCAGATGTCGGGATATTTACTGCTAATGGCTGTCTTGCCTGTATTGACCAAAATCGCACCGAGGATCGCGCCGACCAGCGTCCCGCGGCCACCGACTGCTACCCAGATCACGATTTCGATGGAGGCTACAATGTCGATCTGCTTGGGGGCGATAATACCGACCTGCGGTACGAACAATGCGCCCGCGATACCGGCTATGCCTGCCGACAGTGCGAACACGATCGTTTTGACGAGAACCGGGTTGTAGCCCATGAATCGCAGCCGGTTTTCGTCGTCCCTCAGTGCGACCAGAATGCGCCCAAAGCGTGATCGGACTAGAAATCGACAGCCGATAAAAACGATACCGAGCACCACTACCGTCACCAGATAAAGTGTCATTTTGGTATCCGGGGCGGCTAACTTCGCGCCGAAGATGGTTTTCATCTCGGTGATGCCATTAGTGCCGTTAATCAACTGCTGCTGACCGACCAATAACAGGGCGACGATGGCTGTGAGTGCCTGTGTGATGATCGAGAAGTACACCCCCTGTACACGGCTGCGGAAGATCATATAGCCAAGCAGTGCTGCCACGATCATCGGGATAACAATTGCGAGGATCAGCGCGGTAACCGGCGAATGAAAGGGCTGCCACAACCACGGCAGTTCAGTGACACCATATAACCCCATGAAATCCGGCAGGTTTTTACCGGCAGTTTCCAGGTTGAGGTACATAGCGAAACAGTAAGCACCGATGCCGAAGAATAATCCTTGCCCGAGGCTGAGCATTCCGCTGTATCCCCAGATCAGATCGAGGCCGAGGGCAACGATGGCATAAGTCAGGAAACGTCCGAGTAGATTGATCTGAAAGGTGGATAAGGTTCGTGGAAGTACAAACAGGAAGAGGATAGCACAGGCTGCAAACACTATCCCTTGTATGATGGGGTTCGCTCGACGAAGTTTCAACATAAGCAAATGTCCTTGTTAAGTACGACCACGCAGTGCGACCAGACCGTTGGGCTTCCACTGTAAGAAGGCGATGATGATGACGAAGACCAGCACTTTGCCCAATGTGGCGGTGGTACTTCTTTCGAGGAACGAGTTAAAGACACCAATCAACGTGGCAGCCAGCACGGTTCCCGGTAAGCTGCCGACCCCGCCGAGGACGACCACCATAAAGGCGTCCACGATATAACCTGTCCCTAGCTGTGGGCCAATTTGACCGAGCAAGGTCAAGGCTGAGCCAGCGACCCCGGCTAATCCTGCACCGAGGGCGAAGGTGTAAGCATCAACGCGGCGGGTAGTGACGCCCAGGCTGGCCGCCATTTCGCGGTTCTGCATAGTGGCACGTGTACGCCGACCTGCTGGAGAGTAATAAAGGTAAAAGTAAATCCCGATGATACAAATAATGACCAGGCCAATAATGAACAGACGCTTATATGGAAACTCCAAACCTGCGGCAACCACGAGACTACCGTTGAGCCATTCCGGCGCGACTACCGGAACATTGCGCGAGTCGTAGCTGCGGGCCAGTTGTTGCAGAATAAGCCCCACGCCCCATGTTGCCAGCAGTGTATCCGTCACACGTCCGTAAAGATGACGTATTAAGAAGCGTTCCAGTAATATGCCTAAAAGCCCGGTAATGAAAAAAGCGGCGACTATCGAGAGTAAAAAGAAAATTCCTTGTTTGGGCGCGTCCGGGCCACCCAATTGCACAGCTATAAAGTTCTGGAAGAAATAGGTCACATAGGCACCAACCATGATGAATTCACCATGCGCCATATTGATCACTTTCATCAGGCCGAAGGAAAAGGCTAAGCCCAGAGCGGCTAGCAGCAAGATTGACCCGATGCTTAATCCGTTGAATAGCTGTACGATTACACTTTCCACTTTAAAACCTCTTTCAAGCGTGTTGTCCTGTGAAACGTATACAGGGACGCACAAGAGCGTCCCTGCAACCGTGCAATTAGAATAACGATCCAGCCGAACGAAGTGCTTATCGTTGCGTTAAGATGAAGCTGTTGCTTCAGGTGTCGCCTCGTCCGGTACAGGACAACCTGCATCCGGCTTGGGTAGAGCAGAAGCCCAGCTATAGCTGCACAGATACGGATCAGGCTTAACAGGTGCATCGGTAGCCGAAATAGTGTCGATCAAACCATCCGCGCGAATCTTGCCGATGCGGACGGTCTTGTACATATGCTGTGTCGGGCCATCGATGGTGACGGTGCCTTCCGGTGCGGCGAAGGTGATACCACCTGCGGCTGCACGAACGGCGTCCACATCAGTGCTGCCAGCCTTTTCGACGGCGGCTTTCCACAGATACACACCGAAGTAACCGGCTTCCATCGGGTCACTGGTCACACGATTTTCGCCGTATTTGGCCTTGAATGCTTTCACAAAAGCCGTGTTTTCAGGAGTATCAACTGTTTCGTAGTAATTCCACGACACCAATTGACCAACAACGTTATCAATACCGATGCCAGTGACTTCTTCTTCAGCAATGCTGACCGAAAGTGTAGGCAACGTGTCGGCGGTGTAACCGGCATCCTTATACTGCTTGAAGAAAGCGACGTTGCTGTCACCATTCAAGGTGTTGAAAATCACATCCGGTGCGGCGGCCTTGATCTTGTCAAGAATGGTGCTGAATTCGGTCCCCCCCAAAGGAACGTATTCTTCACCAACAGTTTCCACACCCGCATCGGCAAGTTGTGCCTTGATGATGGTGTTGGATGTGCGTGGGAAAACATAATCTGAGCCGAGCAGGAAGAACTTCTTCTTGCCTTCCTTCAGCAGATACTCAACCGCCGGAACAATTTGCTGGTTGGTTGTGGCACCGGTGTAGAAAATGTTCGGTGACTGTTCCAAACCTTCATATTGAACAGGATAGAACAGCAGACCGTTGTTTTCTTCAAAGACAGGCTTAACTGCTTTGCGGCTGGCGCTCGTCCAGCAACCAAACACGAC
Organism: Aggregatilineales bacterium; assembly: GCA_044226325.1. Classification (GTDB taxonomy): domain Bacteria; phylum Chloroflexota; class Anaerolineae; order Aggregatilineales; family Phototrophicaceae; genus CFX2. The sequence continues at coordinate 105,355 of JBGAHG010000013.1, read as the reverse complement.
CGCTACTTGATCTTCCAGCAGGAGTTTGCCCGCTTTTTCGGCGAAGGTCGGCCAATCGCTGGCGCCATCTTCGACAACTGGCTCAATCTGCTTGCCCAGAACACCCCCGGCAGCATTGATTTCGTCAATTGCCATCAGTTCCGAGTCTCTGACGGTGACTTCGCTGATGGACATGGTGCCGCTCAGTGAGTGCAATAGACCGACTTTAATCGTATCTTGCGCCTTCACTGCAAAGGCTGATGAAATAATCGCTAACATACTGACGAGGAATGCAACCCTCATCACACGAACCAAACTGCGCCCTTTGACAAACTTTCGCATCGTTTCCTCCGAAGTGTTGTGTGAACCTTCGAATGATTAGACGATGTTTAAGTTGTGGTGCAAGCGTACAAATCTGCCGAATTTCAGCAGAAAAATTTGTGGATAGTGCCCCATTTTATTTCGTCTTGCGAACGCCACCTTTAAAGCCATTGGTTTATAAAGGGAAGAAATGATCATTTTTGCAGAATGCACAAACAATGAGGATAATTTGCCGAAGATTTTACAGATGATTTGTGCGCGAATGATTTCTGGTGTCATGCCGGGCGTAATGATTTATTTGAATAGTTATCGTGGAACTAGCGTCTATATTTTCAAGTATCTGAGCTAAAACGATCCTTCAAAGTCGATTATTAGCAGTTTGCACCATATCGAACGCGAGCGATGATTTGGAAAGTTAGTCAGAATGGCTAATGTTAGTTGTGTGCAGGCTCAGTACATTCACCGGAAATGGTTTTTGCAGGTTTACGTGGCTTAACTGTGTGCTTCTTATGATGATGAATGTTCACGAAAATGACGATCTGCGCTGGCTGCGACTGCTTCAATTGGCAGATAGCGCAGTACCGATTGGGGCAGCGGCACATTCTTTTGGCCTGGAAACGCTGGTCGAAGATGGCGTCGTTACTGTGCCGTTGTTGACCGCCTTTCTAAGTGACTATCTGCAAGAGACAGGAAGGCTGGAAGTGTCTTATTGTTTGACAGCCCATAGGTGTTCCACAAACAGTGATGGCTTTGCCGGGGCCTGGTTAGCGCTCAATATGCGGCTGGATGCGCTCAAAACGGCGCGCGAAAGTCGAGCCGCCAGCACGTCGCTCGGTCGGCGTTTTGTCCAGTTGGCGGCTGATCTCGAAGATCATCCCCATTTGCGAGAAGCTATTCAGGTCGCGAAAGCCGAGGGGGTGGGTATCCATCACTGTGCCGCATTCGGATTAGTGAGCGGTGTGCTGGGGGTCGATGCCCGGCGTACCGGATTGGCTTACCTCAACCAGAGCATCACCGGATTAGTTTCGGCCTGTCAACGACTGATGCCGTTGGGACAGACAGCCGCCAGCCAACTCTTATGGGCGTTAAAGCCAATTATGATCGAGGTCATCGACCAATATAAGGAAGATACGCATCCAGCAGCCTTTACACCGATGGTTGATGTGGCCTCACTGCGCCATCCTGCGCTTAACACACGGTTGTTTATCAGTTGAAACATCGCGTTGAGGGGCGTTTAGGCCTCTATTTTAGTTTCGAACCAACGAACCAGCGTACGGTGATGCGCCTATTGGAGGCACAACCACCCCTTAAGGTTATTCGCGCGTTTGAAGCCGGGTATGGGGCGGCATTGGTACATTTGCATAATGTATCGGGTGGTGTGTTGGGTGGCGATCATTTGACGCTACAGGCACGAGTAGGTGAATCAGCACACGCGCAGATCACGACCACCAGTGCGACCCGTATCTATCGTAATCGGGTGGATATGCCGCCTTCGTATCAACTCAATGAGCTGTCGGTGGCAGAAAATGGGCTGCTGGAACTGCTGCCCGATCCACTGATTCCGTTTGCACAATCGTCCTACCAGCAGCGAACGGTCATTCAATTAGCCGATAGCGCGGGTTTGTTCTGGTGGGAAACGATCACACCGGGGCGTGAGGCGCGGAACGAGTGCTTTGATTATGACCTGTTGGGTTTGGAAGTGGAGATTCAAGCCAAAGGTAGACCAATTGCGCTCGAATTCGCCCGTTTAGAGCCTAAAGTGCATCCGTTGTCATCAGTGGCGCGGTTGGGGGATTATCGTTACTTTTCAACTTTTTATATCTGTAAAGTTGGGCTGCCTGCCGCACAATGGACAGCATTGGAGGCAGAACTTGGTCAGATGGCAGGGCAGTTAACACGTGCTAACGAAACCTTGTGGGGCGTGAGTACGTTGGTGCGGGATGGGTTGGTCGTGCGTGGTGTGAGCTGCGAGGGGCGCAGTTTAAACAGCGGATTACTGGCGTTCTGGCAGGCTGCGAAACAAAGGCTGTACGGGCAGATCGCCACCCCACCGCGCAAAGTGTACTAAAGAAGGTGCGGAAAAATCATCAAGATTGTCTGATGCTGAGACAGTCTAGAATCGGCAAAGTTAAGCATATTTGGCGGCATTTATTGAGGAGCGTAGACCTTGCATTTAACTCCACGCGAACAGGAAAAGTTGTTGATTTTTGTGGCGGCAGAGCTGGCCCGAAAACGTCAGGCACGCGGTTTGAAGCTGAATTATCCCGAAGCGATTGCCATTATTAGCGCCGAGGTGATGGAGGCCGCACGTGACGGACGGAGTGTGGCGGATGTGATGGTGTGGGGGACGACCATCCTCAATCGCTCGGATGTGATGGATGGGATCGCCGAGATGATTCATGATGTGCAAGTCGAGGCGACATTTCCTGATGGCACTAAGCTCGTAACGATCCACGATCCGATTCAGTAAAGACAATTTTAACCGCCAAGGCGCAAAGAACGCCAAGATAAATGCGCATATGAGGGCAAAAATATGAAACCGGGTGAGTATTTTCTGGAAGAAGGCAGTATTACGCTCAACGAAGGGCGGGACACGTCTGTAGTTTTGGTGAGTAATACGGGTGATAGGCCGATACAGGTGGGCAGTCACTATCATTTTTTTGAGGTCAATCGTGCGCTGGATTTTGACCGCGCGAGTGCTTATGGAATGCGTTTGAATATTGCGGCGGGTACGGCCGTACGGTTCGAGCCGGGTGAGCAGAAAGAAGTGCCGCTGGTAGCTTTCGGTGGCGCACGAATCGTTCATGGGCATAACGGTTGGGTCAATGGTGCGTTGGATGATGCCTCGGTGCGCGAACAAGCGCTCTTAAAGTCGCGAAAGTAAAGAGGTTTACACATGTCTTTGCAATTACCACGCCGCACTTATGCTGATCTTTATGGGCCGACTACAGGCGACCGCATTCGGCTGGCGGATACGGAACTGATTATTGAGATTGAAAAAGATTTTACGGTCTATGGTGATGAAATTACCTTTGGTGGCGGTAAGGTTATCCGCGACGGTATGGGGCAAAGCAGCACCGCTATCCGTGAAGGTAAGAACGGTGCGCTTGATCTGGTGATTACCAATGCCATCATTGTCGATCATTGGGGCATTGTCAAAGGTGACATCGGCATCAAAGATGGGCGCATCGTCAAAGTGGGTAAGGCCGGAAACCCCGACACCATGCAGGGTGTTGACCCTCAGTTGGTAGTCGGTGCTGGGACAGAAGTGATTGCTGGAGAACATCTGATTGTGACGGCAGGTGGCATCGACAGCCACATTCACTTTATCGCGCCACAGCAAGTGTACGAGGCTATATCCAACGGCATCACCACCATGATTGGCGGCGGGACAGGCCCGGCGACGGGGACGAATGCGACGACCTGTACACCGGGGGCCTGGAATCTGGCGCGGATGTTACAGGCGGCAGATGCCTGGCCGATTAATTTCGGGTTTCTAGGTAAAGGAAATGCATCGGCGGGTGAACCGCTGAATGAGCAGGTACTTGCGGGTGCATGTGGCCTCAAGCTGCATGAGGATTGGGGGACGACACCGGCTGCAATTGATGCCTGTCTAAAAGCGGCTGATGAGTACGATGTGCAGGTAGCCATTCATACCGATACGATTAATGAAGCGGGTTTCGTCGAAGATACGATTGCGGCGATTGGGAACCGTGTCATCCACACCTACCATACCGAAGGTGCGGGTGGCGGACATGCACCGGATATAATTCGCATCGCTGGCTACCCGAATATTCTGCCCTCATCGACTAATCCTACGCGGCCCTACACTGTGAATACGATTGCCGAACATCTGGATATGTTGATGGTCTGCCATCATTTGAACGGACAGGTGCCGGAAGATGTGGCTTTCGCCGAAAGCCGCATCCGGCCGGAGACGATTGCTGCCGAGGACATCCTGCATGACCTGGGCGTGTTCAGCATGATTTCCAGCGACTCGCAGGCTATGGGGCGCGTGGGCGAAGTGGTCACACGGACGTGGCAAACGGCGCACAAAATGAAGGTGCAGCGTGGATCACTACCGCAGGATACAGCGCGTAATGATAACTTCCGCGTCAAACGATATGTCGCCAAGTACACGATTAATCCAGCCATTACGCATGGGATGGCGGGCGATATTGGCTCGATTGAACCGGGTAAACTGGCGGATCTGGTATTGTGGAAACCGGCTATGTTTGGCGCGAAACCGGAGATCATTATCAAAGGCGGCTTTATTGCCTGGAGCGTCATGGGTGATGCCAATGCTTCAATCCCAACACCACAACCTGTACTGTACCGCCCGATGTTCGGGGCATTTGGTGGCGCAACTGCCGCGACCAGTCTGGCGTTCGTCTCAAAGGCAGCGATGGACGCGGGTATCGGGGAAACGCTGGGATTGAAGAAGACGACTGCTGCGGTGAAAAACTGCCGTTCAATCGGCAAAGCCAGCATGATTCATAACGACGCGACACCGACTATCGAGGTTAATCCCGAAACATATGAGGTGAAAGCAGATGGTGAGATATTGACCTGCGATCCAGCCGAAAGTTTACCGTTGGCGCAGCGCTATTTCCTGTTTTAGATGGCAAGTGGGCTTGCCAGCGGCAAGCCCGTACAAGTAAAGAGGCCAGGGGTAATTCGGAACGTGCGGAAACTGCAAAAAATGTATCACATGAATGTGGTTTTTCGGCAGGTTTGAGGGAGCGAAGTGCCGAAAATGCGGAATATGCTGCAAATTCTGCAAATGCAGCAGTGGATTTTGTCGCGAATGTCGTCACAGTCTCAAGCCTCTGCCTGAGTAAAAAAGGGCGCTGAAGGACACGGGAAAATTGGCAAAATTGGCAGCCCACAGGACTCCCTTCGGTCGCAATTTCGGCAATGGCAAAGGATGATTTTGTGCCGAATTTGCCGATTGGATGATGTTAAGCTGCGGCGGGGAAGTTTTCACCCCCAGACCTCTCCATTTCATGTTGACAAGACGACAGTTTTGGTCGATTGAGGGAAAAGCGGAAGGCTCTGAGAGCCTTCCCTACGGGAGAGAAACGCAAAAGACTGTAAAACTGTCGTCTCCTGAACCATTTCATGGTAGAGGGAGCAAAAATATATGCTCTGATGACTATCGTACAAGAGATGGGGAGGGAATGGGTTACATTTTGGAAGAACATTTTGTAACTCTTTCGAGGCTTCGGCGCTAACGGTTTTGAGGGAGCGGGATTGTTAAGAAGGTAAGAGAATAGTTGGTGTTGGGTAGACAATGTTTGTAGATTTAAACCTTAGAAATAAGAGTTGCAAGTAATAACCAACCCTCCACCCGCAAGCGTTTACGACACGACAGTTTTGGTCGATTGAGGGAAAAGCGGAAGGCTCTCAGAGTCTTCCCTACGGGAGAGAAACGCATATGACTGTAAAACTGTCTTCTGCTGAACCCGCAAGCGATGGAGGGAACCAATGCAGTGAAGTTAAGGCTGTGGGGATGAGAGTGAGAGGAAGAAATTATGGGAAATGAAAAGCGAGCATTCAGGGTGGGCGTAGCAGGGCCGGTGGGCAGTGGGAAAACGGCATTGGTTGATCGCTTAAGCAAGCGGTTATGGCCGCAGTACGATCTGGCAGTGGTGACTAACGACATCTATACCAAAGAAGATGCGGAGTTTTTGCTGCGGCAGGGAACATTACCCGCCGAACGGGTGCGCGGTGTGGAGACGGGCGGCTGTCCACACGCCGCAATCCGTGAAGATGCGTCAATGAATTTGGAGGCGATTGCTGATCTGGAAGATTCGCTGCCGAACGTGGAATTGATTCTGGTGGAAAGCGGCGGTGATAATCTGGCGGCGGCTTTTAGCCCTGAATTGGTGGATGTTTTTATTTACGTCATTGATGTGGCCGGTGGCGATAAAGTGCCGCGTAAAGGTGGGCCGGGGATTATCCGCTCAGATTTGTTGGTCATCAATAAGATTGATCTGGCACCATTCGTGGGTGCGTCATTGGCAGTGATGGATCGGGATGCGCGAAAGATGCGCGGTAAGCGTCCGTTCATATTTACGAATGTCAGGGAAGAAGTAGGACTGGATGCGGTTATCGCCTGGTTGGAAGGGGTAATGCAGGCCGATGGTCGGCGCACGTTGATGAATGCCCATGATCGCAGTCAGTGGAAAGTTGTGCCACACTCGCACGCCTATGCGCGTGAGGAATTCGAGCCGGAAACCGAGCGTGTTTCAATTTTGCCACCACGGTATCAGGGTGATGAGGATGTGAGCGCTGCGGCGATGGGCGCGGCGGATCTGAAGTATGATGCCACGGGGCAAGTGGCATGGGACGAGATGTGGACAGACTTTTGCGATTTGGCGCTGGCAGGTGGACCGCCGCATCGTGGGACGCTGCTCGAACCGGTAATGCCGGATTTTGTGGCGACCAATCCTGAGGGTTATGAGAAGGTGCTGCAAGAGTTGGAACGGGGTATTCGCATGGTAACAAGCTTACCGACCCAGCGCAGTACATCTCCGGGTTGGATGGGGTTGGTTTGCCGAGATGAGGCGATGGCCTTGTGGCTGCTGCGAGCCATTATCGTGGAGAATGTCAGTGTGCGGCGTGAAGGAAATGTCCTGTTTTTCCCGGCGAGTCCGGAATTTCGCATCGAAGCTGAAATCAAGAATGTGATCACCGTGATTGCCAAAACGAATCATTACTGGCAGGAACATGCCAAAGTTCTGGTGTCCGGTTAAGTGTACAAGATGGGTTTGGGACTTGTGATCGCCGCTGGCGCGCTATGACTTGGAATGTCGAGCCTTAGTTCTAAGCGTGATCGCAAGCCCCATGCAAAGCGGAGGCTATTCGCTAGCGCGGCTGGGCTGCCGTGGAAGCTGAATTTTACTGAGCAGATTGTGAATGTGCTTTGATTCTTTGGTGAGCAGCGGCCCTAGAACGGCCAACAGCAGCACATATAAGGCGGCGAAGGGCTGAAGGATGGGGAGTAATCCACCACTTTGCGCCAGGTTTGCTAAGATGATCGAAAATTCCCCGCGTGAGACAATCGTTAGGCCAATATTGGACGAGGCTTTGGGGGAAAGTTGGGCGCTGCGCCCCGCTAAAAGCCCGGCGACATAGTTACCGATAATCGTCAGGACGACGGCGGCTAGCGCTAAACCAACTGCACCACCGAGTGTCAAGGGATCAATCGATAGGCCAAAGCTGAAAAAGAAGACTGCGCCGAAAAAATCCCGAAACGGAATGACCAGATGCTCGATACGCTTCAGGTGTTCGGTTTCGGCCAGAACAAGCCCAACTAAAAGCGCGCCAATGGCTTCTGCAACATGGATGGTTTCTGAGAAGCCAGCGATGAGCAGTAATCCGGCGAACACGACCAATAGGAAGACTTCATCGGAAGCAATGTTGAGGAAGCGGTTAAGCAAAGGAACGGCTAATCGTCCAACCACGAGCAGCCCAATCATAAAGCCGAGGGCTAACAGGGCTGAACCGACTACTGCGCCCAACGAAGCGGCTTCACTCAGAACAAGACCGGACACAATCGAGAGGTAAACGGCTAGAAAAACATCCTCAAACATGATGATGCCGAGGATCATCTCGGTTTCAGGGTTGGCGGTGCGCTTGAGGTCAACCAAAACTTTGGCGACGATGGCGCTGGAGGAAATGGTGGTGATGCCTGCGGCAACCAGAACTTCTTTGAGCGGCCATCCTTGCAAGAGGGCGAAGCCTAAGCCCAAGGTAAAGTTAATGGCAATGTAAATGGTGCCACCAACGGCAATCGAGCGCCCAGCTTTTACCAGCCGACCGACCGAGAATTCTAGCCCGAGATAGAAAAGTAGAAACAAAACGCCGAGCCGTCCCATGAATTCGATGAGCGGTGCTGTGGTGATAAACCGCAAATCAAGGATGCCAATATGGGGCGCGTGCGGACCGACGATCATGCCTGCTAAGATGAGAAACGGTACGATTGAAAAGCGCAAACGGGCGGAAATGAGGGCAGCAACAGCCATTAAGGTGAGGGCGACTCCAGCTTCAAATACGATGTGATGTTCCAAATCTCACGTTCCTCCTTTGAGAATAAGCCGTTTGAAGGCCTGAATTTGTTGACGCTCACCCATGACCACCACGAACATCCCTGCGCGTATTACTTCTTCCGGGCCGGGGTTAATTTTCTTGGTTTGGTCAGGGCTGATAAGGGCGACGATTGAGGCAGAAGTTTTCTGGCGGACATCCAAATCACCGATGGTTTTGCCGACGCACCACATATTATCTTCGACTTTGTACCACTCGATAACCAGATCATCGAGCGCGACCTCAATTGTTTCCAGCGCGTTGGGTTTATAGACACTGCCACCGATAATGGCTGAAATCTGCCGCGCTTCATTGTCATCCAGGCTAATCATCGAAATGCTGTCGTCGGGACGGTTGTGGTAGAAGTGATATAACTCGCGGCGACCGTCGTCATGGACGATCACCACTAATTTATCTCCACTACGGGTTTTGATCTCAAACTTTTGCCCGATACCGGGCAATGCGATCTCACGAATTACGGACATGAAATACCAACTCCTTTTATCCTGTTGACACTTGTTGATGAACCCTTTGTGTACTGGTTCAATCAGGCGACGTATCGTAACAGATTGAAATAAAAAATGAAATAAATTCCCCCAATTCTTAGGGGGAGCACTGGTTGCGTGGTTTCATGGATCAGGATAAAGTTATGCACGTTACTGTAACGTAATAACAACGTTACGGTAAAGTTATGAAAAAAATGGTTACTCACTGGAATAAAAGGATAAATTATGGCGAAGGTCTTTTACCGTATCTTCATTTGTGGGCTACTCATTATCAGCTTGAGCGTTGGTATCGGTGCGAAGGCTTATGCTGTGCAGCAAAATACAACGTCAACGTTGCGCGAACTCGCGGAAAAAAACCATTTCTATTTTGGGGCAGCGGCTTCTCCGACACACTTTGGTGATTCCGCATATGTCAAAACTCTGAGCCGAGAATTTAACATGCTGACGCCGGAGAATGAAGCGAAGTTCAGCTCGCTTCAAGCTCAGCAAGGCCAATTTGATTTTCGGGCGCTTGACCGCTTAATGACCTTCGCGGAACAAAATCAAATGACTGTGAGAGGGCATACCCTGGTGTGGCATCAATTTGTGCCCGGTTGGTTGGCAAGTGGAAAATTCAGCCGCGAAGAAGCCATTAGCCTATTGCGGGACCATATCTACACCGTCGTCGGGCGCTATAAAGGGCGTATTCCAATATGGGATGTGGTTAATGAGGCCATAGCTGACAGTGGAGCTGGATTGCGCGATACCCCTTGGCGGAAATTGATCGGTGATGATTATATCGAGATGGCCTTCCGGCTTGCACACGAGGCTGATCCGGATGCGTTGTTGTTTTACAACGATTACAACACGGAGGGCATGAACAGTAAGTCAGATGCGGTATATGCGCTGGTCAAAGATTTTGTGGCGCGGGGCGTGCCGATTAACGGTGTTGGGCTGCAATCGCATTTTACGGTTGGTCAAATGGACGCAGCCGGAATTGCCGAGAACATGAAGCGTCTGGGGGAACTCGGATTGCAAGTTCAGATCACTGAAATGGATGATCGATATCCTGAAGGCAGTTCGGATGCGGTTTTGCAGCAGCAGGCTGGTGATTATCGGCAGTTACTGCAAACGTGTTTGGATAGCCACTATTGTACGGCTTTCGTCACGTGGGGCGTGAACGATCTGTATTCGTGGCTACGGAACTCCAATCTGGGTTTTTACGTGAATCAGTCGGTTAAGCCGCTGCTATTTGATGATGATTACCAGCCCAAACCGGCCTATTATGCGGTTCTGGATATTCTGGCACGACGTGTTGGAGAAGCTCCGATACTCAGTGATGAGCAGATTGCGGCCATGAACGTCGTGCCTCCACCAGCGGTTGTCGAAGTTAAGCTTCCACCACCTCATAAGACCGATCTGGCACAGATTGCGCCTGACCCTGTGCCCGGTGTTGCGTACTATGCACCGTTTCCAGTGGCGATTAAGCTGGATGGGAAGACAGATGATTGGGCAAATATACCACGGGCAACGGTTGATAAAGGGCCGCAAATTCCGGCCAATAACACAACCAGTTTGTCATTTGCAGTCGCGGCAGATGCCCAAAATATCTATTTTCTGGCAGAGGTGAAAGATAGCAAACTGGTCTACGGCAAACATGACGCCCTGACGGAATGGAATAGGGAGGATTCGGTCGAGTTTTATCTCAACGCAACCCACAATCTTCAGTTGACTGCTTATCAGCCGGGTGTGGTACAAATCGGTATACCAGCGGCCAACATCACAAATCCGGCGACTCCTCTGGTTGGCGGTAGTAATAGTGCAGATGCTCATCTACAGATGGTTGCTGTTAAAACTGAAACGGGGTATCTCATCGAAGCCTCTGTGCCTTTGGTCACAGACGTTTGGTCATCTGTGCCACTCACACTCGGTAAATTAGGTTTACAGGTTGCACTGAATGGTGCTTCCAGCGATGACCGGGATACAAAATTGATCTGGTCGATTTATGATACCCAGGATCAGTCGTATATGAACCCCGGCCTGTTCGGGCAACTGATTTTCTGGAAATCCAATAAACCCAAGAGTGGATAAATCACTTCAAAAAGCGGTCATTTGCCTAAAAGGAGTGATCAATTTAAGTAGACATTTTGTCATGCTAAGCTATAGTGTAACGTGCTTGCTTGACAAAGTAATCCGTTCGCGTTAAGATGCTGCTACGTTACAGTAACGTAGCATAACGTTACAGGAAATGATCATGGAAAAGTTACATGTAACAATTGCAGATGTCGCAAAGTTGGCCCATGTTTCCAAGATGAGTGTGTCGCGTGTGTTGAACAACCAAACAGGTGTATCGGACACGACACGGCAGCGCATTATGGAAGCTGTACAGCATTTGGGCTATGTACCGAACGGCGGTATCCGCAGCCACGCCGAAACGACCAAGATGATCGCGCTGCTCATTCCGGACATCACCACATCCTATATGGGTGAAATTGTGCGTGGTGTATCAAGTGCAGCCGAACGATTAAATTACGGATTGATGCTCTATACACAAGGAAAATTAGGTTCCGTTAACCATGCAGAACGCACCAGTTATTATCTTTCGCTCCTGAACAATACGATGGTTGATGGTGTTTTGATGGTTGTGCCTTTGGATTATGAAGTCGTCGTCAATGATTTGAAAGCGCATAACCTTCCCTATGTGATTGTCGATCATCACAATGGTACTGATAATGAACCGAGTGTGACCGCTACCAACCGTAAAGGCGTATTGGATGCCATGCGGCATTTGCTGGCATTAGGACACCACCGTATCGGGTTCATTACCGGACGTATGGATATTGTGTGTTCGCTGGATCGTCTGCAAGGATACAAAGAAGGGCTGGCAGAAGTTGGTTTACCCTTTGACCCTGAATTGGTCTTGGAAGGTGACTTTACCCAGCCAACCGGATTCAGGCAGACGCAAGTTCTCTTACAACTTCCCGAACCGCCGACAGCAATTATCGCATCAAATGATCTAGCGGCATTTGGCACGATGGATGCTGCCAAAGCTGCCGGACTTCGAGTGGGGCATGATCTTTCGGTGATTGGTTTCGATGATATTTTTATGGCTTCGCAAGTTTATCCGCCCCTAACCACCATTCGCCAACCGATGGCGGATATGGGAGCAGACGCGTTTGAATTATTAGTCTCCCTTTTAGATGGACGTACTGTCCTCAATCTACGGCGTGAACTGCCAACAGAATTAATTATTCGCGAATCAACAGGCCGCGTACCTGAGCGGTAAGCCGTCAATCTGTTGATCGATCTGGTGAAACTACCAGTGTACATGCCTATCTGGTCACAGGAAGAAAAGGAGTGTAAATCGAAAAAACTACTTTTGTGAAGCGTGGGCTAAGACACGCTAAAAAACAATCTCTTGTGAGTTATTAGTTTTAAAGGAGTTCTTTGTAATGCGTAAAACTGCGCGATTTCTAGTATTGGCCATATTGGCACTAGTGGTTGTTGTTGCGGTGGGTGCTGTATCCGCCCAAGACAAAACCGTCATCCATTGGTGGCATATCGGCACAGCAGCGGATGAATCTAAACTGAAGCAAAGCTTTGCTGATGCATATACTGCTGCTCATCCAGATGTCAGCATTGAAATTACCGTTTTGGAAAACGAAGCCTTCAAGGCTAAATTAGCCACCGTTATGCAATCAGGCACTCCCCCGGACTTGTTCCAAAGCTGGGGTGGTGGCGTTTTGTGGAACTTTGCCCAAGCAGGTTTGCTGCGTGACATTACGCCAGAAATGACCGCCAACAATAACGAGTGGCGTGACAGCTTCTCGACCCAAGGTGCTTTGAACCTGTTTTCATATGGTGGCAAGTACTATGGTATTCCCTATACCTTCGGCGCAGTCGGTTTCTGGTATAACAAGGATTTGTTTAAGAAGGCCGGCATCGACGCTACTCCTGCTACATGGGACGAACTCCTGAGCGATGTCAAGAAGCTGAAGGATGCTGGTATCACCCCGATTGCTATTGGTGAAAAAGATAAATGGCCGGGTCATTTCTGGTGGGCTTCTCTCGTCACCCGTGTCGGCGGTCAGGCAGGCTTTGATGCGGCTTATAAGCGTACCGGTTCATTTGCTGATCCGGCTTTCGTTAAAGCAGGCGAACTCTTTAAGCAGTTGGTTGATCTGAATGCCTTCCAAGATGGTTTCCTCGGCGAAGGATACACCGAAGAATCGGCGCATATGGGCAACGGCGAAGCGGCTATAGAACTGATGGGTCAATGGGCACCCGCCGTTATGAAGTCCAATAGCAAGGATCAGAAGGGTCTGCCTGACGGCACGCTCGGTTGGTTCCCGTTCCCGTCCGTTCCTGATCAAAAGGGTGATCCGAGCGACGTATTTGGTGGTGGTGATGGTTTTGCCTTCGGCAAGAATGCTCCGGATGCAACCATAGACTTCGCGAAATTCATGTTCAGCCGTGATAACATTGAAGCGGATGTCAAATTGAGGGGTATCCTGCCGACAGTCAAGGGTATGGATGATCTCGTGACTGATCCGCTACTGAAGACCGTCTTAGCTGCACGCGATAATGCGAAGTACTACCAACTGTACTACGATCAATTCTTCCCACCTGCATTGGCGCAGGCCGTGTTGGATGCGGTTCAGGGATTGTCGGCGGGTACAATGACCCCGCAGGAAGCTGCACAGTCTGTTGAAGACGTGGCGGCAACTGAACTAGAAGCTCCATAAATTAGGTCGAGTGTGGGGGTGTACGCATCTCTACACTCTCGTCGTTATTATCAAAGTTGTTCGCGTTTTGTATATTTAGTTCTGCTGACGGTTACAGGTTGGCAGAGTTAGGAATTTATTGTGAGTGCGACTCGACTACGGATTCTACCTCGCCAACAAACCGCAGCCCGCACTGATCAGCGTCGTGGTCTGAAAGAGTGGATGATTATTGGGTTATTTGTATTGCCCGGCGCAGTGATTTATATCTTGTTTTTGATTTATCCGATTTTTCAAGCTGCTTACTTTAGTTTGTTTAAATGGAATGGCCTTGGTCCTGCAACGGACTTTCGCGGATTGGATAATTATGCTCAGGTGCTTAACCACAAGGTTTTTCAGATAGCACTTGAACACAGCTTGGTTATCGTTGTTTTATCGTTGTTGATTCAACTGCCGTCGGCGCTGCTGCTGGCTATCGCTGTTGGACGGAAGCTCAAAGGCAGTTCGATTTTCCGCACCATATTCTTCCTCCCGTATGTCTTTTCAGAAATTATTACGGCTATTATTTGGACGTACGTCTATCACAAAAATGGCCTCGTGAATATGATCCTGAGTACATTTATTCAAGGCTATAGACCAGCGACCCTATTGGCCGATACACACGCCGTGTTATTTGCCGTGTTCGCTGTCATCACATGGAAATATTTCGGCCTGCAAATGATTCTGTATATGGCAGGATTACAGCAGGTTTCTACTGAGATTGAGGATGCAGCCCGTATTGACGGGGCGAGCGAGTGGGGTGTTCTGCGTAACGTAACAATTCCGTTGATGGGGCCGACGATCCGGTTGACGGTTTTCCTGTCGGTTTTAGGATCACTTAACCAATTTGCGATCACATGGGTTTTGACAACCGGTGGCCCGGTTAACGCCAGCGAGCTTGTAGCCACATATATGTATAAGTTCGGCATTGTGCGCTTCAACCTCGGCTATGGCGCAACGGTTGCTGTTATTCTGTTTTTGATTTCACTGGTCTTTTCCATAGGCTATCAACGCACCTTACTCCGACAAGACTATGCCGGTCGGGTAAGTTAGGCATGAAGGCAAAATTATTATGACAACATATCTACAAAAATCATCACGGACTGCCTTCAACATGCGTAACATCGTGTCCAATGGATTGAAATATGGTGCGCTGCTCATTCTATCCTTTTTTGTTTTGGCGCCTGTAATCACGGCTGTATTAGGTGGCTTCAAAAATACGGGTGAGTTCTTTGCCGCACCGTTTGGTTGGCCTTCGATCTTTCGTTGGGAAAACTATTCCGACATTTTGGCTAATCCCACATTTTGGCGGCAACTTTTGAACAGTGGCATTATTGTTGTGGGAACAACCAGCCTAACCGTGATGACGTCCAGCTTGTTGGCGTTCGTATTTGCCCGTTTAGTTTTTCCCGGTCGCGATTTACTCTTTAACTTTTTCACGTTGGGTTTGCTTTTCCCGATCACCATTGCTTTTCTGCCGGTATATATTCAGGTGCGGCAGATGGGGCTGCTGGATAGCTACTTCGGGGTCATTTTCCCGTTGGTGGCGTTTGGCATTCCGGGCAGTACATTGATTTTACGCGGCTTTTTTCGCGCGATCCCGGTTGAATTGGAAGATGCTTCCTATATTGATGGTTGCAGCACATTAGGATTCTTCCGGTTTGTGCTTTTACCTCTGGCGCGTCCTGCACTTGGTGCCATCGTAGTTTTGCAGACAATTGTTGCTTGGAACGAATATTTCTTGCCTCTATTGGTATTGAACGATGACAAGAAATGGCCGCTCACACTGGGAGTCATGCAATTTCAGGGTCAATATGGTACAGACTGGGCGCGGATTATGGCTTTCGTCAGCCTACTCATTGTCCCTGCTGTCCTTTTCTATTTACTCACTCAACGTTACATCGTAACCGGACTGACCGGCGGCGAACTTAAAGGATAATTATCTATCATGGCATACCAGCACATGGATGCGGCTCTGTCGGTTGAAGCACGTGTATCGGCCTTGATGGCCGAAATGACGCTCGACGAAAAGATTGCCCAACTGGGTAGTTTCTGGATTTATGAGATTTTAGAAGGTACGGTGTTTTCGTCTACTAAGGCGGGAAAACTACTGCGTAATGGTATCGGGCATATCACACGGATGGGTGGCGCCAGCAACGTTTTGCCCACCGAAAGTGTGCTGCTTGCGAACACTATCCAGAAGTACATTATTGAACATACCCGTTTGGGTATCCCGGCGGTTATCCATGAGGAATGTTGCAGCGGCTATATGGCGCGTGGGGCGACTGTGTTTCCACAGGCGATTGGGGTTGCCAGTATGTGGGAACCTGAATTGGTGGAGAGGATGGCCGATGTTATCCGCCATCAGATGCGTTCGGTGGGAACCCATCATGCTCTGAGTCCGGTGCTGGATGTTACGCGTGATGCACGATGGGGACGGGTCGAGGAGACATTTGGCGAAGATCCGTATCTGGTAGCGCGGACGGGTGTGGCCTACATTCGTGGTTTGCAGGGCGAGCATTTGGCCGAAGGTATCGTGGCAACTGGCAAGCACTTTGTCGGCTACGGAATCTCTGAAGGTGGGATGAACTGGGCGCCACCGCATATCGGTTGGCGTGAACTGCGCGACGTATATCTGTTCCCCTTTGAAGCAGCAGTTCGCGACGGTAAGATGGCTTCGATTATGAACGGCTATCATGAGATTGATGGGATCCCATGCGGAAGTTCAAAGGAGTTGTTGACCACGATTCTTCGCGATCAGTGGGGGTTTGATGGGACAGCAGTTTCGGATTACTTCGCGATCACTATGCTGAATGAATATCACCATGTGACCGGTAGCAAATCGGAAGCGGCTTTTGCAGCGTTGGATGCAGGATTAGATGTCGAACTGCCATTTACTGATTCTTACGGTAACCCGTTGCGGGATGCAGTGCTAGCAGGACACATATCGGAAGATTTGGTGAATGTGTCATTGCAGCGTGTGCTAAGGCAAAAATTCGCACTGGGTTTGTTTGATCATCCGTATGTTGAAAATACTATAGTGGTTTTTGACACGCCGGAAGAACGCAAATTGGCGCGGGAAATTGCCCAAAAATCGATGGTGCTGCTCAAAAATGAGGGCGATATTTTGCCTTTGAGCAAGCAGTTGAGTTCGATTGCGGTGATTGGTCCGAACGCCGATAGCATCCGTAACTTGTTCGGAGATTACGCGTATCCGGCACACGTTGAAACCCTATTGGAAATGAAGAAGAATAAGAATATATTTAATCAACCACTGCCGGATAACATTCGGGCAGTAGAGGATTTTATTCCTGCGGTTAGCATTTTGACCGGTATTAAAGCACAGGTGAGCGCGGCTGCCCAAATTCATTATGCTAAGGGCTGTGCAGTGAATGACACTGCTACAGACGGTTTTGCGGAAGCAGTCGAAGCAGCGCGTAAAGCTCAAATAGCAATTGTGGTGGTGGGTGATAAGGCAGGCCTGACCGACGATTGTACCAGCGGTGAATCGCGTGACCGGGCAGATCTTGATTTGCCGGGTGTGCAAAGCCAATTGGTGAAGGCGATTTTTGATACGGGCACACCGGTAGTACTGGTGTTGATAAACGGCAGGCCGGTGAGTCTGGGTTGGATTGCCGAGTCGGTTCCCGCAATATTGGAAGCGTGGTTCCCATCAGAAGAGGGTGGGAATGCTGTAGCCGATGTGCTGTTTGGGGATGTAAATCCAGGTGGGAAGTTGCCAATCACATTTCCGCGGACGGTCGGGCAGGTACCGATATTTTACGGGCATAAGCCATCGGGCGGACGTTCACATTGGAAGGGCGATTACGTCGAGACTAGTGTGAAGCCGCTGTATCCGTTTGGCTATGGGTTGAGTTATACACAATTTGAGTTCAATAACTTACGAATTGAACCGCAATCTGCACCCATCGGCGGTGAGGTTGCCGTTCATGTAGATGTGACTAACGTAGGCGAACGCAGTGGTGATGAAGTTGTGCAGGTGTATACGCACCAGTACGCGACCTCGGTGACACGTCCCATCAAGGAATTGAAGGGCTTCCAACGAGTAACGATTGATCCACACCAGACTAAGACCATCACCTTCTGTCTGAAGGTCAATCAATTCGGGTTCCATGATGAGGCACAAAACTTTGTAATTGAACCGGGTAAAGTGGACGTTATGATCGGTAATTCGTCACAGGATATTTCGTGTGCAGGCCAGTTTGAAATTCAAGGCACAAAAACCGGCATTCATGCTGCTAAGGTGTTTTTCAGCGAGTCAAGCCTCGCATAGTTCCTGCACAGGATGAAAGATAAAACGAAAATCGGTAGCACGTCCTACCGATTTTTAATTTTGAGTGGGCAGTTAACCGAAGGGTACTGTAATGTGGCAGGTTGGAATATAAGAGAGCCGTTTGCCTATGATTTGATGAGAACCGCCTGTGGCTGTCCATTGAGTTGAGAAAATACGGACATACCGTTCCTGATCGGTACCGGCTGTGCCAATCGAGATGGGCTGGGAAGCCTCGACGTATTGAAAGCGTTCATCAATCGAAATTCGACCCGGATCGACGTTCAGGGCGATGCTGGCATCATAATAATTTTCAAAGGCAGGCGGGGTGAACTGAATTGTAACTTCCTGCCCAACTCGCAGCGGCCCGTTCAGAGATTTGCAGGTTTCCAACGAGATGGTGTTATAGGGTTGTGATGGGACAATATTGGTTACCGGAATATCGGGACAGTCACCGATTTGGCGCACCGCGTTGGCGTGTATCCAATTGCTATTGCTTAGTTGGTACCATAACCCACCATCGGCATCGGTGATTTGCAGTGTCGGGTAGATTCTGTCATTCGTACGTACTTCGTTAATCGCTTCATAAAATTCGCCGGGGCCTGCCCATAGCGTCGCTGTACCGGTGGTTACATATCGGCAGGAAGGTGATGGTTGTGGGGTCACAATAGTGTTTGCTGTTTGCTGCTCATTTTGATAGGCTGTTTGCAGCGTGATAATCTGTTGGGCTGTCAGCGCATCAACAACTTTGACACGGTTAGGCAGGTTGTTTAGTGGTAGTCCGGCTAGATCATCACTAAGGTAAGGTTCAACTGCGAAAGCTGCATCATTTATCATGCCCGTGTCGGCGTCAATTGGTATGCGAATCCGCGCACCGGCTGGAACAAAATGCCCCTCATTATTATCGACCACCTGTGCGCTGCCGTCCAACACATTGATAGTCAAGTAGCCGGAATCGACCGTATGGATATAAGCGCTGCCTGCCAATTGAAACTGAACATTGTTGAGCAGCAAATTGATCGACTGCTTGACGTTGGGTGTTTGAAGCAGTACGCCGCCAGCAACCTTGCCATCACAGAGAGCTGCATCCCCCGTTTTCACCGTCATGATTTGAAATGGACGATAAACCGGTGTAGTCGTATCCACAACCGCTAAGATATCTATGCTTTGCTGAGCTGAAACAATTTCGGTTGCAACCCAACCGAGTGCCTGCGAGTCGGGAACGTGAACACGCAGCCATTTTGTATCGCCCGTGCGACCGTTCGCAATAAGACCTTTGTTCAACGCTAACTGGGTAATGATGTCCGCATCAGTTTGAGGCGCACTGCGTATATTCAGCGTTCCTTTTGCGGTAACTGAAATTTCGGGTAAGTAGTCCACGAGATTGGTTACTGAAGCATCACCAAACATCAGGATGGTCATGCTGTGGGCTTCGGTATCGCTTAAGCTGGCTTGTACCGATAAGTTCGCTATCGAAACGCCTTTATCAACGGGTGCGATATTGATTGAGCGCAACTGCTCTAGCGGAACAATATCCCCTGCCTTTACAAAAGGTGCTGCCGCAGCCAGGTCTTGAAAGGTCGCATTGACGGAGCCACTGCCATAACATGCTTGATTGCGCTCCAGCGTAAAGCAGGCCGAACCTGAGCGTGAAAATGCCAATAATACAGGTGCGGGGCATGTGGAGGCCGCTTGCGCCGCAACCTTCAATGACATACTAAATAAGGTTACTAATATGTACCAAAAGAGGCGGGGCATCATAATAAACTCACTTAATATATAGGCGGCTTATTTTCACTATAAAGTATATTTCCAAGTACAAAGATTAAGCGCATGTCAAGCGTAGGGTAATCATCATGTGATGACAAGGGAACAAACGTCATTGTTCATTCTATAATAATAAAAACGCCCCAGCCTAAAATAGGAGTTCATTTTGAAGCACTTACTATTGCTGCTAGGTTTTATTACATTCCCGTTAGTGGGAATTGTTCTGGGGCAAATCGCAGATCAACCGGTATTTACCCTCGTTCAAGAGATCGGTAAGCCCCGCCCACAGGGGATTAAATACGATCCCAATTTTGACCAATTTGCTTATACCGATGCAAAAGGTCGTCTGCTTCTCGTGGAAGCATCAACACTGCAAACACGCTTTGTTGTCTATGAACAGGGCAGCACCAGTGGATATATCTTTAGCCATAATGGTCAGTATTTAGCGGTTGCCATTGATACACGCATTGATATGTGGGACACCCAAACCGGCAAACTTAATATCTCGCTGACGCCGGATGGTGTTTTGAGCGAGTCCGGAACCATGCGCTTTGGTGATGATGATCAATTGCTTTTGTTTGACTCGATTGTACGCGCGCCACCCGAACTGCGCCGCAGCGAAAATGATACAGCGATCTTGCCGTGGATGTGGGATCTATCGGCTGCGCGGGGCGAACGCAACTCGACATTACCAGGTGGCGCGGAAGCGTATCCATTTTTCGCTTTTCACAACGGGTTGATTATCGGACCGAATGACACACTGATTGCAGCGCTGCCGGGACGTTTGCAAGTATTAGACGGACATTCGAAAGATTACGGTGTGGTCAGCGAACTGCCGATGAACCGCATCGAGTCTGACACGATGGATGTTTGGCGCAGCGTACGTGATGATTTGATGTACGTGCGACCTAATGGTCAGAACGATTTGCTGCAAGTTAATACGCGCGATTTTAGTTCGGTCGATTTGCCGTTGGGCAATACGTTGGGTACGCAGGAATTACAAAACGTCCAAAAAATGCGGTTGAGTAATCTGGCACACATCATCGGCAAGCCGAACAATACCGGCGAGAGTGCGCTGTTACGGCTGATTTTTGGTGAAGGATACCGCCAAGATCAAGACTTTGAACCGACAACGGTGACTCTGCTCGATATCTTGGAGCCGATCACGGTCGGACGTGAACAAATGGGGGTGCTGGTCTATACCTACTATACCCGTCGTGGTTACGGAGTGATGGAGTTTATTCGTCCGGTTGATATTGTGGATATGACGCTTAGCCCCGACAACATTCATTTAATGGTGCGACGCGGGTCTAATTTGCAGCCGCTTGAAATCTACAATTTGCAGACCGGCATATTGGAACATACCTATTTCCCAACTGAACCTGATCCAGATGGACGTCATGTTTTCAGCTTTGATCACAGCGGCACTACCATCATCACGGATTTTGAACGCATCGGTACACAAACCGGTGAGAAGCAGGTTTTAGACTCCGGTTATACGAACGGTTTTCAACGAACTTTTTTTAGTGATGACAGCCGCAGTTTGATCACGCTTAATGACAATGACTGGCGGTTGTGGGATATTGCTACGGGTCAGAACATCGAGCGTGAACGTTTGAATTTGCGGGGCGATATTGTGGCGTCTTCACCTGATGCAAGACGATATTTGACGCGCTATACGAGCCAACAGGGGGATGTATTCGAAATCAGTCGGGTCGGTGTTGCGGAACGGCGTTCGATCACGATTCCCGCGCTTGAAGGTCGAGCTATCGAGTCGATTGTGCCAAGTGAGGATTGGCAGAATTATTTAGTGGTTTACTCCGCGAGCCCAGCCAGCTCACATTACCCCGGCAATGAAGTGGCTATCTATAACATGGATCGCGGCAAACTGTGGTTTTTGGCGGGTGATGATTTGCCATCCCCTGATGGTCGCAGCTACGGTTGGCTGGATAACGAAACGGCGTTAATTAGTAGTACATCCCCGACCAACAGTGGACAACCGCAGCGCATCTACGGTTTGGATTATGATGTGTCGGGCGTGCCGGAATGCGTCGTTGGCGCATATCCAAATCAATGGCAGCAGTTTGTTCCAATTTGGGAACAGTTGAATGTGAAGCTGAGTCCGGATGCCTTTAGCAGTTTGACACAGCGTTTATGCGCGCATTTACCAGCGAATGCCGAAGATTTATTAAAAGCGCTGACACCCACACCCCGCGCCAATTATGTATCCGACGCGACGGCTGTTCCGCTGGGGATTTCGGGCGTACCGACCTGCTTAACCTCGGCTTTTCCCAATCAAGCACTGGCCTTTGCGGAAGCATGGCGCAAGATGTCCGATGGACTAGATGATAAAGCTAAAACCGAACTTGAGAAGGAATTGTGTGAAGGGCTGATTACTTCGGTCAATCAGCTTGCACCAACCCCGACCGCCGATATTAATCAGTTTAATCCCCCCACAGCAACGCCTTTTGATACAGGGCCGATCACGGTTGACTCGGGTTTTAGCCAACAGCTTGAAGTCATGCTTGTGGATATTCAGACGGGCGAGCGGCGAATCGGTTCATATTTACCACCGACTAAAGATCAGTCACGTCCGCTTGACCGTGTTTTGGAAGCCTTCCAAAAAGAGAAGAAATTCTATCCGAGCGGCGATGTGCAATTGAGTCCTGATGGTAACTTATTGGCGATGAGCAACGACTTTGGCTTCATCGATATTTACCATCTGGCTATTCCGTATGAAGGCTTAGTGGCGGATCGAACTGCGACCGCTGCTGCCGAGAAAGCCGATGCACCACGCAGTTTGGCTTTACCCGCAACGGCGACACAACCCTATGAGTACGCCGGACAAGTGCGCCCAACATTGACGCCAACCGTCACACCCACACCGCCACCCGTTGCCGAACATCTGGCGTGGAATGGCCTGTCAATGGATTTGTGTCAATCAAACACGCTTTATGATCTGAAGCATTTGCCAGCAGGATATGATGCGGCAGGTCGATTGCTTTTACCCGCAACTGAATCAGAGTATCGGGGGCGGGGCATGTTGTCATTCGATATGACGACAGGCCGCGTAACCTATAACGATACGCTTCCTACCTGTAACGGCAACTGCCAGTTTTCGTTCGACCAAAATTGGATTTTGCTGCAAACGGATACGCTCAATGTGTCACGACCGGACGGAAGCGATGCAACGGTGTTGTTTAAGGCAATTGAACGTTCAGTATGGCCGCAAGCTTTCAATTGGGTTGATTTGCACACTCTGGAGTATCAATATCAAGGCTACATGCCGGACAAACTACGCGGTTTGATACCGTTAACACGACAGTTTGATCCGATCACAGGCGAAAAAACCGAACCCACACTGCCTTTACAACCTCCTATTATCAATGATCTGCCGACAAACGCTTTATCTTTACAGCCGGTTGAACAACGTTATTGGCTGCTCAGCACGGATTATGGTAACGGCGTAGGCACCAAATACTATCTGTATGACCAGCAGACTAAAACCGCTGATTATTTCGCGCGGGTAGAGGGCAGCGGCCTGAACTTCCAATGGCATCCATTGGGCAAAGCCTTGTATTACCAATATCCAACGGATGCCCGTTGGTACCAGTTTGATCCGATGACCGGAAAGCATGAAGTGATGGGTGCGCCGCTGCCGGATGGCATGTGGTCACGCGATGGGCGATTCCGTGTGCAGTGGACGACACTCAGTGATCTTGAATACCGTGAGCGTATTGAAAAGCATGAACGGTTGCCCAAAATCAGTGTTTGGGACAGCGTAACAGGGTTAACCCGGCGCTATTGCATTCCACAAAGCGGATTAAATAATAGCGGTGGCGCGTTCTTATGGTCGCCCGATAACCGCTATTTGACTTTCCGCATGTCGCTGCCGCCGGAGGGTGATACGTGGCCGCAGCTCTATACGCCTACGCCTCAGGACCCAACGCCGACTCCACAACCGACGGCGACACCAATTCCATTGGAAACGCAGTACCAATATCAGAGTGCGCGAACGTTGGTATTGGACACCCAAACGGGCAGCGTGACGATTGTGAGCGATCAAATCGGTGATCCGGTTGTGTGGATAGGAGCGGCACAATGAAAGTTTTACTGAGTTTTGTGGTAATCGTATGCCTGTGCCTGACCAGAGTTTCTGCACAAGATGAACTTACACCTACACCTACCACACCTGATACCGGCATTTATGTGACGACGCAAGATTTCAGTTCGCTTCGTAGCGGGCCGGGACAAAGTTTCACCCGTATTACGATTTTGCCGCCGGTAATGACGTTGAAAGCGGTGGGACGCACTGCAGATACCCGTTGGATGCAAGTGGACTATAAGGGAACATTGGGTTGGATTGCCTCGATTCTGTTGATCTGGACGGGTGACGTGACCACACTGCCGGTTGACGGAATCAACCCGGCGCCGTTTGTAAGACGCGCTGGTGCTGTGGGCATCACAACACGCGAGACACCGCTTTATCATTCGCAGATTGTGCCAGAAGACCAGGTGGGGACGCTCCCTGAAGGTACTGAGGTTGAGCTAACGGGACGCTTAGGCAGCAATGGCTTTTTCCGCTTCCAGATTCAATATCACGAGCAGTTGTACTGGGTCGGCGCATGGAATATTCGGGTCATCAGTGGTAATTACTTGCGCCTATTGGACTCGGCTTATCTTTTTC
The DNA here is from genome assembly GCA_044226325.1 of Aggregatilineales bacterium. Classification (GTDB taxonomy): domain Bacteria; phylum Chloroflexota; class Anaerolineae; order Aggregatilineales; family Phototrophicaceae; genus CFX2. The sequence goes on along the minus strand of JBGAHG010000013.1, from coordinate 80,974 downwards.
CCTACGGACGCTTGATATTACAGCTTCAAGAAAACCTCGCGATTACGATTGGAAGTTATACACAGATCAGGGATGTGTGGCGGCGTTTGGGCCAGGGGGCAACCGTCACATGCAGTCCACCGCCTACTTATGCGCGCCGTTTATTGACGGATGCGGATGTCCAGGTCGAGACTGAATTTCAGCCTGCCGTTAACGCATTAGACGCGGCGATAACCTCCATCAATACAGCGATGTCGTCGTTTATCGATCTTTGCAACAGTACCGACCGCACTCTATCTCAGGCGGATATTGATGCGGCTCAGGTTGAAATCGCTTCCGCCGAACGTAACCTGATTTTGGTCGGATCTTTGCTGGAACCATTACGTGTTCGCAATCCGTTGTTAGGCACTTTTGCCGGTGATCAATCATCTAATCCTTAGGAGATTAATAATGTCCAAACGTTCATTTTTATTCGTGTTATTTGTCCTTTCAGGCGTGCTGTTGATGACGTTGTTAGCTCCGGTCACGGCACAGGATGCCACGCCAACGGCTGTTCCAACGCCGGTAGCAACTCTCGAACCGCCGCCGAACTGCCCTGTTTTCCAAAGTGAATCGAAGGATATTCGCACCAGTTATTATATGGGCAAGGGCTTCGGCTTCATGACTTCGGGTGTGTTGAGCGATGCTATTCTAAGCTTCACCTGTGTGATCCGCGTGGTGGATGGCAATTACGTCCCGGCTTATATGATGCGTGCGGCAGCCTATGTCCGTGAGCAAGAATTTGACCGCGCTATTCAAGATTACACGCGTGTGACGCAGCTTCAACCGGCTTTGCCGGATGCCTATAACAATCGCGGAATCGTCTATACGGCGCTAAAGGATTATGACCGCGCCCAGCGTGATTTTGACAAAGTTTTGGAGATCGACGCAAAATCGATCCTTGGCTTGAACAATCGCAGTGTGTTGTATGCCGTTGTTGGCGATTACGACAACGCAATTAGCTTATTGCAAAAGGCCATCGATATTTCGGGAATTGCGACTGTCTATGCCCAACTTACGGATCCTAAACGTCCCAACGACGCGAAACCGATTGAGTTTGATCCTATCAATGCGCGGGCCTATGCCTTACTTGGTGTTATGTACTCGGCGCGTGCGCTGGATAACTACCACAAGTATCTCTTTTTGACCGGCGGGAACGGCGATGGACGTATTCAAAGTGCTGCTGGAGCGCTGGAATCACAGTTCACATTTGATATGCGTTTGGATAGTTCGACGTGGCTGCTCGTCGCTAATTTCTCGATTGAAGGCTCATAAGAACGGAGTTCATGATGCGACGCTTCTGGAGTCTTCTGGTCATCATTGTCTTAGCAATGGGATCAGCCAGTGTTCTGGCACAACAAACGGACAATGAGAAAAAGTGTGACACACCATCGGTAGCAGATGCCAAACCAAGCTACTATATCGGGCTAGGCGATTCGTGGTTCATACGGAAGGATTACGCCACTGCCGTAAAAGCCTATACCTGTGCAGTGGATTTGCAGCCAGATTATGCACCGATTTATGTCAAGCGCGGCTTCGCTTACGCTGGCTTGCAGGATAGTGACGCGGCCCTGGCCGATTACAGCCATGCTTTGGAACTCGATGAAAATCTGGTGTCAGCTTATAACAATCGCGGAACACTTTACACCCAACTCGGTAATTTTGGTTTGGCGATCAACGATTTTACGCTGGTGATTTCGCTCGATCCCAATAACGCGGTCGCCTATAACAATCGCGGTATCGTCCACGCGGCAGAAGGCAATTTTGACGATGCCATCGCTGATTTTGAGGAGGCAATCGTGCTTGATCCGACTTATAGCACGCCCCATGCTTCATTAGCCGCTGTCTACTCTGCACTGGCCGCACGCAGCTATCAAGATTACGTGAAGGTAGCCGGATCAGCGGCACGTCTGCCAGCCGGTACGCCGGACGAAGTTCTAACTGCGATGGATGACAGCCTACGTAATGGGAACTTCGCAGTCTGGCTGCCGTTGTTGACACCCTCACAATGAAGGGCATCATTATGAAATATCCGAAGTTACGCTTAGTCTTTGCCGTGACGGTGATTATCACACTGTTAGGGATGGTACCGGCAGCGGCGGCTTCGACTGGAAAAGGAATTATTGTCGAAGGGAATCCGGTTGGCACAGAAAAAATCGGCCCGCTAAATCCGTTGTTATGTAATAACCCGAACTGCCGCCGGATTACCGATTTCTTGTTTCCAACCCTGTATGCGGTTGATCCGCAAACCGGGCTTGTTACCGCTGCGGCAGATGGTAATTTTGGTCTGGCTGTGGATACGGCAGCGCCGACGGGTGATACCAGTGTCATCCAACTGCGAGATAATTTGGTGTGGAGCGATGGCGAGCCGGTCACTGCCTATGATGTACTTTATAGTTATCTGGCTATTACCAGTGGTTATCTGGATACACCGTATGCCTATCTTGGGTCAACTGTTCAAGCCGCCAGAGTGATTGACGACCATCGAATCAAGTTTGCATATAGAGAGGCGAATTGCTCAACGCCCGCCCGCATGAACTTTCCAATTGTGCCATCACACGTCTTTGATCCGAACTTCAAAACGATTGTGGACAAAACGCTGGCGAATGACGACCTGAAAGAATGGTACAAGGCGTGGTTTGGAATATATCCACGTTCCAATTTTGATTTTATGAATAGTAATGCTTTCAATCTTACGCCGAACGTCACAGCGGGTGAATTCCGTTTTGCCGAGCGTTTGCCGGGCGAAGAAATCCGCTTGCAGACGCCCGATGGTGCGCTGGCTTTCATCTACCGGGACGTTAAGGCGGGTATGGATGAGACTCAGTTTTTCCGCTCCGGTGGTAGTAATGTACTCGTGAACCCGCCGCTGGAAACCCGGGATGATTTGTTGGCTGATCCCGAACTTAAAGTCACGCAAACGCCCGGTAGCACATGGAATTACATCGCCATGAATGTAGCTAATCCGGGTTTGCCACGCAGCGCTGTCGATGGAAATGGGAAGGCTTTGGAGCAGGGTAATCATCCTGTTTTTGGGGATATTCGCGTCCGACAAGCCATCCAAAAGGCAATCAATGTCAATGAACTGATTGATACAGCATTGTTGGGTTATGGCCTCCCCATTCTTTCCAGCCGCATACCGGGGACATGGGCATCAAACGATAGGCTGCCGCCAAATGATTATGACCCAGATGGGGCGCAGCAGCTTTTGTCAGAGGCCGGTTGGGTCGATTATAATGCGGATGGCGTCCGCGAGTGCGGTGGCTGCCTCTACGCTTCGCAGGGTCGTTCATTGACGTTCTCCCTTTTGGTTGCCAGCGATGATGGTCGCGAATTAGCTGCCAACCTGATTTCGAGGCAGCTTCGGGAACTTGGTATCAGTGTTGATGTCAACGTTATGGACGAAGGATCGCTTCGCGATCAAGTGCGCTATCAGCAGTTTGATGCTTATATGGATGGGCAAGTCCAGGCCTTTCCAACGGATGCCGATCAAACCACAATGTTTACCCGAACCGGCGACGTGTTGTATGGCGGCGGTAATTTTGGCTCGTACACGAATCCTGAGATTGAAAAACTGATGAGCAAAGCCCTGACATTATCGGGGTGTGACATGAATGCACGCTCGGAAATCTACCAACAAATTCAGGGGATTTTGCAGGCTGATCAACCTTTTATCTGGTTATATTCTGCGCAAGATATGGTGGTCACGCGGGACATCGTCGGCGCTGCTCCCTATCCCAATCAGCCTTTTTGGAATATCCAGGATTGGATTGTTGCATCATGATAAAAAGATGGTTGATCTTTATCATTTTGCTATCTCTGGTCAGTGCTGTACAGGCACAGGATGCCGTCAGCTTTAAGGCCACAGTAAAAGTTGATAGTGCATTCGTACGGGTACTGCCCAGCGAGAACGCTAAGATGGTGGCTTCGTTGTTCCGTGATAATCGGCTTGAAGTCGTCAGCCGCAGCCTTGATGGCTCATGGTTTGAAGTTCGCCGTCCGGGGCGTTTAACCAACCTCGGATGGGTTTTCAACAAAATGCTCAAGTGGGATTTTAGCCCGGAAGAACTGCCTTTAGGCGATTTGAATACAGATGCCATTGGGCCAAATCCGCTGACGAAAGCACCACCTTACGGCGCATATCTGAAGGAAGGTTTGGCGCTGCGCGAAGCGCCTGTTCGTTCTAGCCCCCTGATTATCAACATTCCACCTCTAGTGACGATACCCGTACTTGAGCGGAACCAGGATGGGAGTTGGCTGCACGTCAATTATCTGGGCTATGACGGTTGGGTTATTTCGTATGCGGCGCGTATCGCCAACATCATGTCTATCCCTGAAGCGCGCGGATTGCCACCCCTGACGACGATTGCTGTGATTGTGATACCACCGGAAATACAACAAGCGCAGATTGACCGCCTGCGGGCATTTATCATTAAACAGCGTGATCTAGCTGTGATACTCGAATCGTTCTGGTGGGATGTGTATCGCGGTGCGGTTAAGCCGTGTGAACCACCTGCGGCTGTGCTGGCGTACAACTATAGCGATCAAGATATTCGTGAACTTCCGGAGTTGGATCGTTTAGTTCCACGCGTCATGGATGGCATAACAGATATAAACGATTCAATACTACCCCTGGATACCTGTGGAGTACTATCACCGGATTTGGTAGCCAGTGCGCGTAATGATGCCATCAACGCAAAGGGGATTCTCAACGCGGAGTTGGAACGGCTCAAAGGAATCGAAGATATTGTACAAAGCCGGCGGTAGTTTGGAAGCAATTTAAGGATTCGATATGAACATGCGGAGGCGGGTATTTACCAGCCTCCGTATTTTATTTAGCGGGGACGCGGTGTCGGAGTCGGCGGTGTGGTATCCGGTTTTTGGAAGGTGCCACCCGTACGCAGCAAACAGACTTGCTGCCAGTCATAGCGATAAGACGAGTTTGTCCAATAGGGCGCAACACGCCATGTGTAGGTTCCACCTGCTTGCGGCAGGAAGCCAATGTCGATAATTGACGTGCCGGTTGTGCTGTCGAATGCGCGGCGATCCCCATTCGGTGCAATCACGATTACGCTGTAAACATTTGATCCCTTCAAGGTGGGGTAAGTGACGGTGAGTTTGTTGCCACCGGACATGAAATCGCCACTCAGCGTAAAATCACCCTGCCACTGCGAACAAACCTCGCTTGAAAGGTCAAATTCGTCGGGTACACGTCCGTTGGCATCGCGCGGGAGCAGTCGCCCGGTTGGTGGGATGGAGTTAAAGGCTTTGCTGGTTCGCAGCAGCCGTGCATATACCCAGGCTGGAGCATTGCCATAATCGATTTGTACCCATTGGCGACCATCCCAGCGCTCAAAGAAGTCTCCGGCACGCCCCAATATAACAACCGAAGCATCACGCGGCAGCTGACCAATCACCGGATAAGCGAAATCGGGGCCAGCGCGTACATCAGCCGTATCGACCGTAACCAGCCCGTATTTGGCATCCGTTGTAGTGTCCTGCGCGAATGTTGAAAGGCGTGATACAAAAAGCACACAGATTATAACAATGATCGGCAAAAGCCAGCGCCTCATTTATACCCCCTTACGTAATGCATTTATGTGTATTGTAGACCGAATCCGCCGGATGAAACTGCGCGATCAGCTAACGCAATCACTACGCAGGCTTAAACTATAAGATGAAAATGCAGGCGTAAGTTTGCATTGGCAGTCTTCGCAATAATCGATCTTGCACGGTATTACAAGGTGTTAGTGATTTTTGTCACAAAAGGTGACATTCCTTACTGTCAATCCCTGAGTATTAGTAGGTATGGGTATTCTCTTAAATAGCTATTCTAAAGAAAGAAAATGAGTGGTACTTATATTTTGAATTGATGTCTGGAGGAACAATGCAACCCCGTTCTTTGAAGACAGCCGCCCCTACAGATGACAAACGATGGCGCATTGTCACGGCTACCATGCGACGGCATGGTAATGAGCCTGACGCATTGATTGAAACGCTCCATAGTGTCCAAGAGGCGTTTGGTTGTCTAGATGATGATGCACTGCGATTCGTTGCTGCTAATCTGAAAGTCCCCTTAAGCCGCGTTTACGGCGTCGCCACCTTTTACAATTTTTTTACGCTCAAACCGCAAGGCGACCACAGTTGTATCGTGTGCTTAGGCACAGCCTGTTATATCAAGGGCGCGCCAAAACTATTGGACTCGATCAATGATATAGCTCATATCAAACCCGGCGAAACGACACCAGATAAAAAAGTGTCGCTGTTGCTGGCGCGATGTCTGGGTGCATGTGGTCTCGCACCCGCCGGGGTTTTCGATGGTGAAGTGATGGGCAAATTATTACCCTCTGATGTAGAGGACAAAGTTCAAGGCTGGTTGAAATCATGAATGCTGAAGAACTACAAAAAGTCGCTACTGAAGAACTGGCCGAGCAAGATGCGTTCAAGCATCGTATTTTTGTGTGCAGTGGGACAGCTTGTATGTCTGCCCACAGCGATCAGGTTCACACTGAATTACAAAAGCAAGTCGAAGCACATGGCCTTGGTAAAGTCTGTTCAATTACCAATGGCGGTTGCCGCGGCTTATGTGCCAGTGGTCCGCTGGTATCGGTTGAACCACAGGGTGTTTTATACCAGGGTGTGAAGGCAGAAGATTCAGCTGAAATTTTGGAGAGTCTGGATAGCAAGCCAGTCAAACGGCTCGAATGCTCCACTGAAGCTCCGTTTTTCAGCCGCCAGAAGAAAATTGTTCTGGAATATAATGGCAAACTTGATCCCGAACGGATTGAATCCTATATTGCAGCCGGTGGTTATGATGCTCTGGTCAAGGTACTGAGTGAAATGACACCGCAGCAGGTGATTGAGCAGGTCACACGTGCTGGCTTGCGTGGACGTGGTGGTGCGGGTTATCCCACAGGTTTGAAGTGGGGTACTGTTGCCAAGGCACAAGGTGTACATAAGTATGTCATCTGCAACGGTGACGAAGGCGACCCCGGTGCGTTTATGGATCGCAGCGTTATGGAAGATTATCCCTTTAAGATAATCGAAGGGATGACCATTGCTGCTTATGCTGTGGGTGCGGATCAAGGATATTTATATGTACGCGCTGAATACCCGCTGGCGGTTAAACGGCTAAAAGCGGCTATCCGACAAGCTCAAAAGCATAATTTACTGGGTAGTAATATCGGTGGCACAACGTTTAGTTTCCAGGTCGATGTGCGGCTGGGAGCGGGTGCATTCGTTTGTGGCGAAGAAACCGCTTTAATCGCCTCGATAGAGGGTAAGCGGGGTATACCACGCCCGCGTCCACCTTATCCAGCAGAGCATGGCCTCTGGGGATGCCCCACACTTATCAATAATGTGGAAACCTACGCGAATATCACACCCATCATCCGCAATGGTACGGACTGGTTCACCTCGATTGGAACGGAAAAAGGCAAGGGTACAAAAGTCTTCTCGATTACCGGAACGATTGAGAACACCGGTTTAATCGAAGTCCCAATGGGAACATCGCTCCGGGAGATCATATTCGACATTGGCGGCGGAATCCCCAACGGTAAGCGCTTTAAAGCAGTGCAAACGGGTGGGCCATCCGGTGGTTGTATCCCCGAACAGTATCTCGACATGCCGGTAGACTATGACTCGCTGCTTCAACTTGGAACCTATATGGGTTCCGGCGGTATGATCGTGATGGATGAAACGTCTTGCATGGTGGATGTGGCGCGTTTCTTTATGGAATTCTGTATGTCCGAGTCGTGCGGCAAATGTGTTCCCTGCCGGGTCGGTACAGCCCAAATGTATGACATCCTCAACAAGATTACAAAAGGCGAGGCCACCCTTGATGACCTGGCGATGCTCGAAAGTCTGGCAGATATGGTGAAGAACACGAGCTTATGTGGACTCGGGCAAGGTGCGCCAACCCCTGTTCAAAGCACATTACGTTATTTCCGCGATGAATATATGGCACACATTGTCGATAAAGTTTGCCCTGCCGGGGTGTGCAAGATTCATCAACATGCGGAGGTGGCATCATGAGTCGCGTCGTTACACTAAAAATAAATGATCGAGATGTGAGCGGTCGCGATGATGAAACGATCCTTGAACTCGCGACTGAAAATGGCATTTATATTCCGACCCTCTGCCATTTGGAAGGGCTGTCAGATATCGGTGCCTGCCGGTTGTGTCTGGTCGAAATTAAAGGTATGGCGAAACTCATGCCGGCCTGTGTGATCCGTCCACAGGAAGGTATGGAAGTTTACACTGAGTCCGACCGGCTGAAGAAATACCGTCGCATGATGGTCGAACTGCTGTTTGTCGAAGGCAACCATATTTGCTCCGTTTGTGTGGCTAACGGTCATTGTGACCTGCAATACCTGGCCGTGTCGCTCGGTATCGACCACATTAGCCTGAATTATCGGAACGCGCGCCGGGAAGTAGATGCTTCCCACGACCGGTTCGAATTTGACCAAAATCGCTGTGTTTTATGTACGCGGTGTGTCCGTGTCTGCGGCGAAGTTGAAGGCGCGCATACCTGGGATGTGATGGGACGTGGCATTCAGGCTGGCGTCATAACCGACTTAAACCAACCCTGGGGAGACTCTCAAACCTGCACAAGCTGTGGCAAATGCGTACAAGTCTGTCCGACCGGTGCTTTGTTCATAAAAGGGCGAGCAGTCGGTGAAATGACCAAACAACGAGATTTTCTGACAACCTTGGCTGAGATGAGGGAGATTGAAAAATGACCCGTACAAAACTAGCAACCGTATGGCTAGATGGCTGTTCGGGGTGTCACATGTCCTTCCTCGACATCGATGAGCAGTTGTTGGCGTTGGCTGATCAGGTTGAATTGGTATACAGTCCGCTTGTCGATCGCAAAGAGTTTCCTGACCATGTCGATGTTACGCTGGTTGAGGGGGCTGTTAGCAGCGAATCCGATTTGGAGAAAATTCGCCACATCCGTGAGCATACCAGCATCCTCATTTCACTCGGGGATTGTGCAGTAACCGGTAATGTGCCTTCAATGCGCAATTCGGTCGGTGGAGAAGCTGTGCTGCGGCGGGCCTATCTCGAACCTGATTTAATTGACCCTCAACTGCCAAGTGTAGGCGTTCCCCGCTTACTACCAATGGTGCGTCCGGTGCATTCAGTCGTCAAAATTGATGTCTATGTACCCGGCTGCCCTCCTTCATCCACTACCATTTTATATGTTCTCAGCGAATTACTAGCTGGACGCATGCCAGATTTGAATGGCAAAACGCGCTTTGGCGCTTAGGAGATAGCATGGCACAGAAAATTATCATTGACCCTGTAACACGTATCGAGGGCCATGCCAAAATTACCATCCATCTCAATGATGCGGGTGATGTTGAGGATGCCCATTTTCATGTTACACAATTGCGTGGCTTTGAAAAGTTCTGCGAAGGCCGTCCGTTCCACGAAATGCCATCTTTGATGGCGCGTATCTGCGGCATTTGCCCCGTAAGCCATCTGGTGGCTTCGGCGAAAGCTTGTGATGCGCTGCTGGCCGTTCAGATTCCGACGACCGCCGCCAATTTGCGCCGCATTCTTAATCTGGCGCAGATTGCTCAATCCCACGCACTGAGTTTCTTTTACTTATCTTCGCCTGATCTGCTGCTAGGCATGGATGGCGACCCTGACAAACGCAATATTTTCGGTGTTGCAGAGATGCAGCCGCAGCTTGCACGAGATGGTGTACGGCTGCGCCAAATCGGGCAGAAAATCATTGAAATATTGGGTGGCAAACGGATTCACCCGGCATGGGTTGTGCCCGGCGGTGTGAGCGAACCCCTGAGCGCCGAAAAACGTGAAGCGATTTTGGCGATGCTGCCTGATGGTATTGAAATAGCACAGCGTACCCTCAGTTGGTTCCAAAGCGTACTGGCGAATTATGATGAAGAAATTCGGGCATTTGCCTCTGTACGTACCATGTTTATGGGACTGACGAATGAGGCTGACGAGCTTGAAATGTATGATGGCCTCCTGCGAATCAAGGATGCAGATGGCAATGTTGTGGCGAATGATTTGAAACCAGCGAACTATGAAGAGTTTATTGCTGAAAAAGTGGAACCCTGGTCATTTCTCAAGTCACCGTTTTATAGACCGATGGGCTATCCGGAAGGTATCTATCGGGTAGGGCCGTTGGCACGGCTTAATCTGGTGAAAACCTGTGGAACACCCCGCGCTGATGAAGCACTCGGTTTCTTCCGAACACTCGACTCGCAAAGTTCGTTCCATTATCACTATGCGCGTTTGATCGAAATTCTGTACTGCTTTGAGAAGATCGATGCACTGCTGCATACACCAGATATTCTGAGCGACCGGGTACGCGCGCACGCGCAGCCGAATAACGTTGAGGGTATCGGTACGAGTGAAGCGCCGCGCGGCACTCTGATGCATCATTATCAGATTGACGAAAATGGGCTTATCACACGGGCAAACCTGATTATTGCAACCGGACACAACAACTATGCGATGGACAGAAGTGTTTTGGATGTCGCAAAACGGTTTGTTAAGGGAACAAATATGTCGGAAGGTATGCTCAACCGTGTAGAGGCGGTCATTCGCACATTCGATCCGTGCTTAAGCTGTTCCACACACGCTATTGGGCAGATGCCGTTACAGATACAACTCCTTAGTCCTGATGGTAATCTTGTACAGGAAATGAAACGGTGATCCTTGTTATTGGCTACGGAAATCCATTGAGAACGGATGATGCCATCGGGCAGCGTATGGCTCAGATGATGGCACAGCGCCTCGATGATGAAGCCTTGCGCATGATAACAGCCTACCAGCTTACTCCCGAGTTGATGGAGCCGATCAGTCAGGCACGGCTCGTGATTTTCATCGATGCACGTGTCGGTACAATCACCGGTAAAGTGAGTTGGGAAAATGTTGAGCCAGAAATAGGCGCAGGCGCATTCACACATCACGTGAGTCCGGCGACACTCTTAGGCGCATCTCATGATCTGTATGGAGGGATGCCGACAGGTATCTTGATTTCGATTATCGGTTCTGACTTTGAGTATGGAAGTGAGCTATCCGCTGAACTTAATAATATGCTGCCGGATTTGGCCGAACAAGTTGAAAACATCATCAGAACGAATATAGGCGTTCTCAATTAGGAGATAGACCATTATGCACGAGTTTGGAATTGTTGAAGGCATCGTCAATAATGTGCTGCCACAGCTTCATGAACAGGGTGTTAAACACATCGCACAAATTCATTTCCGTCGGGGCAGTGCTTTTAATGAGGATTCATTGCGGCAGGCCTATCAATCGACTACAGAAGGTACACCACTCGAAGGTGCTGAATTAGTCATTGATACCGTCAATCTGGATTACGTCTGTAAGTGCGGTTATCAGCAAGTGATTACGTCGGATGATCTGGAAGGGCATATGTTCATTTGTCCCACGTGTGGCCATGTCCATGAAGTCGATGAGGCGCATGACCTTGAATTAATTGAGGTTATCGCAGAATCGGACTGAGCGATGATTGAACGTCGCCGTATAAGTGTTCAAGGGATTGTACAAGGGGTGGGTTTCCGCCCCTTTGTTTATGGCCTTGCTCATGAACTTGAACTGAGTGGTTGGGTCACGAACTCCTCGCAAGGAGTCACCATTGAGGTCGAGGCTCCTGCAAATCAGCTCGATACCTTCTTGCTACGCTTACAAGGTGATCTTCCTCCTCACGCAGCGATTCAACACCTCGATTGGCAAATCATACCGGTCAGTGGAGAACAGCAATTTGAGATCCACCACAGCGATGCGATAGGCGCAAAAACGGCGCTCGTCTTGCCCGATCTGGCGACTTGCCCCGAATGCCTGAATGAAATGCTCGACCCTACCAACCGGCGCTACCGTTATTCCTTCACCAACTGTACTCACTGCGGGCCGCGTTTTACGATCATACAGGGGCTGCCCTATGATCGGGCTAGTACGACCATGCGCATATTCGAGATGTGTGATGAGTGCCAAGCGGAATATGAAAACCCACTCAATAGACGCTTTCATGCACAGCCGAATGCCTGTCCGAAGTGCGGCCCACAGCTTGCCTTATGGGATAAGAGCGGTGCTGTTTTGTCGGTTAAAGACGAGGCTTTGGTGGCTGCTGCCGAAGCGATTCGCCAGGGTCAGGTGGTGGCGGTAAAAGGTGTCGGTGGTTTCCACCTGATGGTTGACGCGCGTAACGCTGAAGCTGTTGCTCGGCTGCGGCTGCGGAAACATCGCGAGGAAAAACCGCTGGCCATGATGTATCCCTCGCTTGATCTCATCAAAAATGACTGTGCAGTTTCAGAACTCGAAGCAAACCTGCTTAGATCATCACCAGCGCCCATTGTTTTGCTGCGGCGTATGAGAGGCGAAGTTGCGTCCAATGTCGCACCCAATAATCCCTATTTGGGTGTCATGCTGCCTTATACGCCGATGCATCATCTCCTTATGCGCGAACTCGGTTTCCCGATCGTTGCGACCAGTGGCAATCTATCCGGTGAACCTATCTGTACGGACGAGTACGAAGCCTTAGAACGGTTAGGAGGAATCGCTGATTTGTTCCTCGTTCATAACCGCCCAATTGAACGGCATGTAGACGACTCGATTATCCGTGTGGCAGGCGGTCGGGAAATGATGCTGCGACGGGCGCGGGGATATGCACCTTTGCCCATCGAACTCCCTGAAGCTGCACCAACGTTGATCGCCGCTGGCGCACATTTGAAGAATACGGCGGCTGTCACAGCCGGAAGACATGTATTCATCAGTCAGCATATTGGCGATATGGACACCGTACAGGCTTATGACAGCTATCAGACTGTGATCCGTGATTTTCAGCAGCTCTATGATCTGCACCCCTCGTCAATCGTTTGTGATCTGCACCCTGATTATCGCTCGACACAATATGCGGGGGCTTCCGGTTTGCCGATTATTCGTGTGCAGCATCATTACGCGCATGTGCTGTCGTGCATGGCTGACAATCAGCTCGACGCGCCGGTTCTGGGTGTGTCGTGGGACGGCACAGGATATGGGCTGGACGGAACAGTATGGGGCGGGGAATTTCTACTCATCAACGAAAGTTCGTTTGAGCGAGTCGCACACCTCAATCTTTTTCCCTTGCCGGGGGGTGAGCAAGCGGTGAGGGAACCGCGCCGCTGTGCGCTGGGATTATTGTTTACCGTGTTTGGCGATGCGATTCCGATGAATTTACCACCTATGCAAAGTTTTACCCCATCTGAACTTAAGCTGTTGAAAACTGCCTTGCGCAAACAGGTCAATGCGCCGCTGACTTCCAGCGCTGGACGCTTGTTTGATGCGATAGCTTCTCTTATCGGGCTGCGACAATTGACCAGTTTTGAGGGGCAGGCGGCGATGGAGCTTGAATTCATCCAGGATGGAAGTAAAACCGACAAATGCTATCCATTTCATATTACAGAGGTTACTGGTGAGGAAGGTACTTCTCGGCGCATTATTGATTTAAAGTCGATAGTATTAGCCATCATTGAAGACATGCGTACCGGTGTTCCAGTCAGTGAGATTTCAGCGGTTTTCCATAATACCTTAGCCGAAATGATTGTCGTTATAGCGCAATCGACAGCCGAAAAAAGAGTAGTTTTGAGTGGAGGCTGCTTCCAGAATAAAACGCTGCTGGAAAAAACGATTCAGCGCTTATCTGTGGAAGGTTTTCAGCCATACTGGCATCGGTTGGTTCCGCCGAATGATGGCGGTATTGCTTTAGGTCAGATTATGGCGGCCCTCAAGGAGTAAAAAGTATGTGTTTAGCCGTACCGGGGAAGATTATCAGCATGGACGGAGATGCACTCGCAAAAACCGGACGTGTGAGTTTTGGTGGGGTAATCAAAGAAGTAAGCCTGGCCTATGTTCCTGAGGCACAGCTTGGTGATTACGTGATTGTGCATGTCGGTTTTGCGCTCAGCACGGTGGATGAAGAAGAAGCACAGCATGTGTTCGATTATCTGGCTGAAATGGGCGAACTGAACGAACTTGAAAATGACTGAAAGAGCCGTAATACGATGAAATTCATGGATGAATATCGCAATGCAGAAACTGTGCAGCAGTTTGCACAGCTGCTCGCACAGATTACGACCAGAGATTGGACGCTGATGGAGGTGTGTGGGGGGCAAACCCATGCCATTGTCAAATTCGGTATCGATGAACTCTTGCCGCCACAGATTTCACTGCTGCATGGGCCGGGCTGCCCTGTTTGTGTAACGGCGGTCGAGTTGATCGATAAAGCGGTCGATATTGCCTCGCGCCCCGATGTGATTTTCACCTCTTTTGGCGATATGATGCGCGTCCCGGGGACCAACGGTGATTTACTTTCTGCCAAAGCGTCCGGTGGTGATGTGCGAATGGTGTACTCGCCGTTGGATGCAGTCAAGATCGCCAAAGACAATCCTGATAAAGAAGTAGTGTTTTTCGCCGTTGGGTTTGAAACGACTGCACCGGCTAATGCAATGGCTGTCTATCAAGCCAAACAGCAAAATCTGCAAAACTTTTCAATTCTTGTGTCTCATGTACTTGTTCCACCGGCTATTGAAGCCATCCTGTCTGCACCCGACAATCGAGTTCAGGGCTTTCTAGCCGCCGGACATGTATGTGCAGTCGTAGGGTATGAGGAATATGAACCGCTGGCGGCCAGGTATGCGATTCCCTTTGTGGTAACCGGATTCGAGCCTCTGGACATTATGCAGGGCATTTATATGACTGTGAAGCAGCTTGAAGAAGGGCGTGCTGAGGTTGAAAACCAGTATGCACGCTGTGTCCGGCGCGAGGGTAATCTGCCTGCCCAGCAGATTGTGCGTGAGGTGTTTGCGGTCACCAATCGCAAGTGGCGTGGAATAGGTGAAATTCCGAGCAGCGGTCTGTGTTTACGCGAATCGTACAGCAATTTCGACGCGGAAACACGTTTCGGCCTGGCCGATTATCGGGTTGAGGAAAGCAGCATTTGTATCAGCGGAACCGTCTTGCGCGGTATCAAGAAACCTTTTGAATGTCCTGCTTTCGGTACACCTTGTACACCCGAGCATCCGTTGGGCGCAACGATGGTTTCTACAGAAGGAGCCTGCGCGGCTTATTATCGCTATCGTGGGCCGCAAAGCATGGAAAGAGCGTCAAAGTTAGGGGTCGAGTTATGAGTATGCAACCAATCAAATCGCCAACGGTTTCTTTTGCCGAATCTTTCACTTGCCCTATACCTATTTCTGATTATCCCAAGGTATTGTTAGCACATGGCAGTGGTGGCAAGTTGATGCACAGCCTGATTGAAAAAATGATCTTGCCTGCTTTCGACAATCCTTTGTTAGAAACACGCCATGATGCCGCAATGCTTCAAATCGGCGGTGCGAAACTGGCATTTACGACCGACTCATATGTCGTGAAGCCGCTGTTTTTTCCGGGTGGCGACATTGGTAAATTGGCTGTCTGCGGGACAGTTAATGATCTGGCAATGGGTGGCGCACGTCCATTGTATTTGAGTGTTGGGTTTATTCTTGAAGAAGGTCTGCCAATGGATACCTTATGGCAGGTCGTCCAGTCAATCCAGGCTGCGGCAAAAGCGGCTGATGTTCAGATTGTCACTGGCGACACGAAAGTGGTCGATCGCGGCAAAGGGGATGGCATTTTCATTAATACGGCGGGAGTTGGCGTCGTCGAACACAACTTAACGATTGCCCCCTCAAGCGTCCGCCCCGATGATGCGGTCATACTAAGCGGTGATATTGGACGACACGGCATGGCAATCATGGCGGCGCGCGAAGGGTTGGCATTCGAGAGCGAAATTGAAAGCGATTGCGCGCCTCTGGCAAAGATTGTCCTCGCGCTGCTCGATGCGGGAATCGATACTCATTGTTTGCGCGATTTGACACGCGGCGGGCTAGCCAGTGGATTGGTCGAAATTGCGACCAGTGCCGAATTGCATATTCATATTGATGAGAGTGCGATTCCGGTAAACGAGAATGTGAGGGGCGCTTGTGAAATACTCGGTCTAGATCCTATGTATGTCGCTAATGAAGGGCGTTTTATTGTCTTTGTTCCGTCGGCACAGGTCGAGCGTACACTAACTATTCTCGGTTCAGGCAGCCGCATGATTGGTCGGGTTGAATCAGACTCGCCGGGATTGGTTTCAATGCGAAGTCTGATAGGTGCTAATCGTATCGTGGATATGTTGAGTGGAGAACAACTTCCCCGCATTTGTTAATCGGTAGGGCTGGATAGCGGTTACAAAGCAGGTGACGGTAGATAAAAATCGGCCAGATGGTCGAAGAGATTATCACCCTCCACCACTTAATGCAGTCTTATCATGTGACCACTATCTTGACAAGGTGGGAACTTTTGTTCTATAATAAAACGTCAAATTAGGGTTGGTAGCAGCACACTAAACGATGGATATATTTTCTAACCGAAAAACCTCAAGCAACCACAGCAGCGACACCCATATTTGTGACGCGGCAGACATACGCGAACCATCCGCTGCAAAAGTGCCATATCAGTGGCATCAAGCGAACTTCCCGCCAGCACAAAATGCTAATTCAGCGCCGCGCTCCCTCACATCCGCCTGCCATTTCGGCGGAAATCATGCGAAATATGCAGCAAATGAGAAGCATGTGCTGCATTTACTGCAATTCATCGCTCACATCGAATAAATCGTCAGCATGTCCCGCAGTAGCGAGGAAGCGGACGGTGTCGGCTCTTCTTCACGGATCGTCGCCATAATCGTGCCGTACAAATCACTGGTATAGGCCACACCCATTTGGAGCGCTCCGAGTGGCGCGAGCAAATGATCAAGCGGCAAAGCGCGTGGGCCCGCACTAAGTTTGTACTTACCGTCCTCTTGATAAACTGCCGAGGCGATATATTTCAACACCTTACCCTCCGCCTTGACGGCGCTCACGGCTTCCGGTGTCAATTGGGTGATCCCTTCCCGCACCACATCATCTATACGTGCGTCCATGCCCAACACCGCGTTCGCGAGGATTACCAGCTTGATAACCGCGTCCCAGCCTTCAACATCCAGTGTCTCGTCCGGGGCGCAGCAGCCTTGTTCCTGTGCCGCGCGGACAGCATCACGGTAAGGCACGCCGCTGCCCATCTGGTACAGGATATAGCTGTTGGCGAGATTGGCCTGTGCCTCAATCTTAAGGATTGTCGATCCGGCCAGATCACGCTGCCCGATGTTCACTGTTGGCAGTCCACCGAACACCGCGCCCGAATGTCGCAGTTGGACGCCATTTTCCTTGGCTAAAGTGCGTAGTTCGCCATAAGCCAGGGCTAATGGCCCTTTATTGGGTGTCACCACATGCATCCCGCGCTTCAACGCCACACGGATAGCGCTCAGGCCGGGTTCGCCCGTTTGCAAATTAACCGGCGTCGCCTCAAAAAAGATGTCGGCTTTCACTTCCTGTAGGATGTCTAAAATGCCCAGCCCATCCTGTCCCATTGTGGCTATTGGTTGGCCTTTAAGCTGTGCCACCCGTGCGAGGTCCAGTCCTTCAGGAGCCATCGCGCCGCCGGTCACATCCGCCGCCCCCACCAAACGCACGTCGAGGTCGTATTTCTCGCGCAGAACCTCGCGTTTACGATCCAATACGCCCACGAACCGCGAGCCAATATTGCCCAACCCGCTTATAACCGCATTGACTCGCTGCATTGTTTTCTCCAGATCTCATCAAATAAAGGAGTATCGCATTCAGGCCGCAGCTTACGCTGAAAAGAAATTCGGCAAGTACGCGCGATGAACGTCCAGCAGGTCGTTCATCATGTCGGTTGCGATTTTCCGGTCAGTCACCGCACCATCCGCCAGCAGTGCCTCAATAAACAGATTGCGGTCGCCTGTCAAAGCTGCTTCCACCGTCAGCCGGATTCCACTCAGCTTGCGGTTGATAATCGCCGCCAGCGTATCCGGGAAATCGTCGAAATGAATAGCGCGCATTCCTCCAGCCATGGCGATTGCCGGCAGTTCGAGGATAGCATCATCCGGCAGATTAGGGACTGCGCCTTCGTTGGGCAAGTTCGCGTAGAAGATACGCCGTTCGTCATGCTCAATCGAGGTCAGAATTTCAAGGAGCTGTTCGTGTTCGCCGACTTTGCGCTCCAACAGCTTCTTTTCGAGTGGCTTTTCACCCAGTGCCTGCGCCCGCATATCAGCATAAATGTTGTCGCCCCACGCGATCACTTCTTCCAGTGAGTAGGCGTCCACACCCAATTGCATCCCGTAGTATTCGCCTTTAGGGAAACGTTCAGGGAAGAATTCGACCACATGCCGGTCATTGGCTGATGGATAGCCACCATAGGCTTGGAACAGCGTCCACGAGAACGGATTGTTGCCGATACCACCATCATTGAACGTATTGCCTGCTTTTGGATAAGGATGCGCTCCGGCTGTAGGCTGTAACTCGGTCGCCAATTTCTCGCGGATGCGTGGCCAGGCGTCATGCCCCTTCCAGCGCAGATCATAGAAAAATGTCAGGTGGTTCAAGCCAATCGCTATTGAGGATACTTCTTCCGGTGGCACACCTGCGACTTCAGCCAGCGCACGCTCCACACGGAATGCTCCATGACATAACCCGATCACAGGCAAGCCGGTTTCCTTGATAATTGCCCAGCAGTTGGCGGTCATCGGATTGCTGTAGTTGATGAACAGCGCTTTCGGGCAAAGTTCCTTCACATCCCTGGCAATAGCCACCAGCGCTGGAATCATCCGCATTGCGCGCGAGACACCACCCGGCATCATCGAGTCTCCGACGGGTTGATAAATGCCGTACTTGCGCGGGATGAACACGTCCTGTTCCCATGCGCGTCTGCCGCCCACGCCTACAGTCATCAAAACCACATCAGCGCCGGGGAGCAGTTCGCGCCGGTCAGTCGAGCCGCTGATGGTCAGGTCTGCACCTTTGGCTTCCACCAGTTTCCGCGCCAATCCCACGGCTACAGCCAGCGCATCTGGATCAATGTCCACCAAACACAAATGATACGGGCCAAGCTGCGGTGAAAGAATAAGATCAGCCACCAAACCCTGCGTGAACATGGCGCTGCCTGCGCCGATGAGCACAATTTTCTTGGACATAGCTATCTCCCAAAACCTAGGCCTTACGCGGCCAAACTTGATTCAATAACGGTTCGCCAGCGATATACCGCCGTAAATTGGTGCTAAACAAATCCAGCACGACATCGTAATAACGACTCGTCAATCCAGCGATGTGTGGCGAGATAATCACGTTTTCCACTTGCCATAACGGGCTGTCTGCCGGTAACGGCTCCTGTTCGAATACATCCAGTGCCGCCCCTGCAATCCACTTTTCATCCAGCGCACGGATCATCGCCGCCTCATCCACAACACCGCCCCGCGCCACATTGATCAGCACCGACGACGGTTTCATGGCACGGAATGCCGGTTCATTCATCAGATTATGCGTATTTGCTGTGTGCGGAACCGACAGCACCACATAATCACACTGCGGCAGCGCCTCTAAAATCCGATCTGACGTGTAGGTTACATCTGGTTCACTTCCCGTCAGCCCGCTCAGCGTCGGTATCTGATACAGCAGAGGATTTAAGGTGACAGTTGAACCGGGGCGGGTAATTGCAATCACGCGCATATTGAAGGCGTGTGCCAGCCGTCCAATTTCCTTACCAATACTGCCGTAGCCGACGATACCAACGGTCGAACCAAACAATTCATTGGGTGTGAAGTTGTTCCACCGAAATTCAAAACTCGGCCACTCGTTTTGCTTCTGGAGCTTAATCATGAGTGGCAGCCGTCGCCCGATTGCCATCATCATCATGAAGGTGTGTTCAGCCATGTTGGGCGGTGCGACCCCAATCAATGTAGTAATTGCCACATCAGATTGTGCCAGTGAGCTGCTCAAAGCCGCATCTGAACCGGAGGTATCCAACTGTACCCAACGCAGGTTTGAACACTGAGATGGCTCAGGAAATGCGCCCCAAGTGTACAGCACGTGTGCCCATTCCAGTAATTCTCTCGGAATCTCGTGTCCATATTCGCAGCTGTGCTGGCGAACCTCGATATCCGGTGATACAGCCCGCAGCCGGTTTAACCATTCTTCTGAGAACGAACGGGTACTCAATACATGAATCGGTGGCATAATGTTTGGCTACATTCCTGTCGAAATGAAATCTGTTTCACAACACAATTGCTGTCCAACCACCCGCTTGGAAGTGATCGTTAAACGTAGGTAATTTCTTGGTCATAACCTGCTGAAAACGCGCATAGGGTTCAACTGTTTCAGCCACGAACTCGTCGAACATGGCGTAGGCTTGCTGTGTCGGCGCGTTATCCGACCGTCCGACCTTGTAGCCCAACGCCTCTAGCTTGCCATCCGGCATCCCTTCGTAGTGCGAACCGTCCAGTTCACCGCTGTTTACATTCAAATCGGGTTGAATCAGGCTGTACTCAATAGCTGTGAGTTCGGTAATCAGGGCATTGCCTTCTTCGTTAAGTGTCACTGCCTCTGCGCGGTTTTGAAGAGGACGCAGCCGGTCATTCAACTGTTGGCGTAAGTCACGGCACTGTTGCACCACGTGGTGAATGTCAGCCACGCGTTCTCGGATCTTGAGCATCAGGTCAAGCTGTGCCTCGAACTCGGCTTGCGTTGTCGCTACCCGTGGATCTTTCAATACCTCGACCGGCTCCATCCATGTCTGGTCGCCAACCGTCAGCCGTACCTGATACGTCCCCGGTACAATCAGCGGATCCGTAATCCCGCCACCGCGCTGACCAGCTACGCGTTGAATATCCCGATATTGAATCGGCAGCACAAAACGGTTGATTCCGGCCTCAGACGGTGGCACGCTCCCCCCATCATCCACCAACGTTAGCGGTCCCCACTTTACGCCCGTTTCCGGTTCGCCTGTAGGTTGTGTCTTAAGCGCCACCGATCCGCCGCGCATGTGATAGCTATATGGGCCTACCGGTTTGGGCTGAATTTCCGGCTGTTCATTTGTAAAACTCTGGATTTCCTCGCCATTGGCATCCAACAGCAATAGGGTTATCCGTGCGTCCGTACGATCTTTTAAATAATATTGGACAATGACGCCGCCAGGTGGATTGTTGGCCGCGTAGCTGAAGTAAGCCGCGTTCAAGCTGCTTAATCCATAGGCCTGTCGCGTAATCCGGTAAGCCGTTTCAGGCTTAAATAGATGCACTGACTCAGTCATGATTTCCTCGGTCAACTGTCGTAGAGGACTCAGATCATCCAGAATCCACATTCCACGTCCATGTGTGGCGACGACCAAATCGGCATTCTTCACCAGAATGTCATAAACCGATGTTACGGCGAGATTGGTTTGTAAGGAGTGCCAGTGTTCGCCATCATCCAGCGAGTAGAAAACACCGGCTTCTGTTCCCGCATACAAGAGACCTGCCCGTTGTGGGTCTTCCCGCACCACCCGTAAGAAATAACCATTAGGAATGCCTGAGGTGCGCAGCGTCCATGTTTGCCCATAATCTTCTGTGACAAATAAGTACGGCGTGTAGTCGTCGCTATAATGACCACTGGCCGCGACATAGGCTTTACCTGCTGCATGATGTGACGGCTCGATTTGCGAGATGCCCCACTCAGGGAAACCCGATGGTGTAACGTTCTGCCAGGATTTACCATCGTCACGTGACATCTGCACCAGACCATCATTCGTTCCCGCCCACAATTCGCCGCGCACAAAGTATGACTCGGCAATCGAGGTAATGTTGGCATATTGGTCAGCCGAACTATCTTCCCGCATCACCGGCCCACCCGAAGGCATCATCTTGGTCGAATCATTGCGCGTCAACTCAGGGCTGATGACCTCCCAACTTTCCCCATCGTTGTGGCTGCGAAAAACCACATTCCCTGCCACATACAAAATATTGGGATCATGTGGCGATAGTGCTACTGGAACTGCCCAATTAAAGCGGTATTTGAGCTTTTTGACATCCCAGCCTGTAGGATCAGCCCAGGGACCCACTTCGCGGATTTGGAAATTGCTGTGGTCATAGCGCGTAACGCCCAGGCCAGGAAGGTCGCTTGAAAAAACGATATTTGGATTATCCGCCCGTACGGCGATAAAGCCGCTTTCGCCCCCGCCGATGTCATACCAATCCATCTGTGAGATCGGCCCGCGTTCGGTGCGGCTGGGCAAACAGAGCGTACTGTTATCCTGCTGCGATCCGTAGATGCGGTATGGGAAATGGTTATCAACAGCCAGCCTGTAAATCTCGGCGGTGGGCTGGTTGGTAAGCGTTGACCACGAAGTACCGCCATTGAATGAAACGGCTGTGCCACCATCATTGGCGATAATCATACGCTGCGAGTCATTCGGCGCGACCCACAAGTCGTGCTGGTCAACATAGGGCGTGTTCAATTGCACAAACGAGCGCCCGCCATCGACCGATTTCCATACCTTGCGGTTCGGCAGGTAGACAATGTTCGGGTCTTGTGGGTCAGCCACGATATGGCAGAAATAGGAGGCGCGAACCAGAAAACTGCGGTTGTTATCCATCCACGACCATGTATCGCCACCATCGTCGGAGCGATATACGCCGCCTTGATCCGCATGTTCGATTAATGCCCACAAACGATCAGGCCGCGCTGGTGAAAGCGTAATTCCGATTTTACCAAGCGTTCCCTTAGGCAAACCGGGATTATGCGTCAGTTCTGTCCATGTATCACCACCATCGACCGATTTATAAATGCTGCTGTCTGGCCCACCGCTAACATGCGTCCATGGTGTGACGTAAGCGTGCCACATCGCGGCATACAGCACGTTGGGGTTTTGCGGATTCATGGTTATATCAATCGCGCCGGCTTGTTCACCCCGAAACAACACCTGTTCCCAATGTTTGCCACCGTCAGTTGTGCGATACACACCGCGTGAACGCGTCGGGCCGAAGCGATGTCCCCATGCTGCCACATAGACAATATCTGGATTAGTAGGGTGAATTCGAATGCGCCCGATGCAGTGTGTGTCTTCCAGGCCCATGTGCTGCCACGTTTTGCCACTGTCCGCAGAGCGATATACACCGTCGCCGTGCGTTTGCCCGTGAATGATGCTGCATTCGCCCATGCCCGCGTAGATAATCTCCGGGCTGGAGGTTGATACGGCTAAGGCCCCTACTGATGAGCGTTTGAAATATCCATCCGACACATTGTTCCACAAGAAACCGCCGTCAGTGGTTTTCCAAACGCCGCCACCGCAGCCTCCGAAGTAAAAGGTCATCGGGTCAGTCGGGTGACCAGCCACCGCTACGACACGCGAACCCCGGTATGGCCCGACCATTCGCCAGCGCAGCCCTTGTAACCATTTCGAGTCAAGATTATCAGCCACGAGTTATTCTCCTAGCGTTGGGCATCAGCGCGCATAGGCACGAAATGGATTGGTATGGGTCAATTGATGGATGATGTTTTCATTAATGCCGGCTTCACGCAGCTTAGGCAGGAATACCTCGCTGATGTAGGTATAGGGCTTAAAAATGCCGCCGCCCGCTTGGGATGGATCGTACCACCCACGGTCATGGCTAAGCAGCACATGATTCTGCAAGCCGGCGTCAATCAGACGACAAATCCAGTCAATATATTCCTCATCGGAGCGGTAATCCCCAATGGAATCATACTCAATCCATGCGCCGCGCCGCGCGATTTCCAGATGTAGATTAAAGTCGTCTTCCATCTGGGTATGAATCCAGATGAAGCGTTCGGGGGTATACCCCGCCCGTTCAATGATGTCAAGCTGTTCACGCGCCACATGGCCTTTGACAGTATGTACACCAATTGTGGCCTGGGTTGCACGTCCAGCCTGGGCAGCCGCTTGTAGTAATATTCGTTCACTATCCGTAAGCCCATCATCTGCCACACTGAGCTTGATCCAACCCGCACGAACGCCTGTATCCTCAATCTGAAAACTCAATTCATCGATCATCCAATTGGCAAGCCCGTCCATGCCGAAGGTTTTCACCCAATTGGCTTTCCAGGGTTCTTTAAAAATTCCCGTTGCTGCGACGATTGGGAAATCGGTTGCTTCTGATACCGCCTTGAGGATGTCTGTGCGCCTCGCACCACCCACGCCGGTAGCATCCACCAGAGCACTTACGCCTGATGTTTGTGCTTTCGTCACTTCAGGCAGCATCGCTCTGACCACATCTTCGGCCTTGCAGCCCATATCATCGCCCGTTGGGAAATTGGCGAAGATATGCTCATGCGCCAAAATCATACCCACTTCATCTTCGCGTTTTGGCCCCAACGTGGTAAAGAGCTCTGCCATTTAGACTGCACTCACTAATGCGTACCCATCTTCGAGATAGCTCTTGAGTGTTTTCAGGAAGCGTGCTGCTTCCGCGCCATCACTCACCCGATGATCAGCTGAAACCGTTACTGTCATCAGTTGAGCGGGAACAACCCGATCAAATGCGTCGAATGTCGGTACACGTCGTATGGTTCCCACTGCCAGAATCGCGGCTTGTGGTGTGTTCACAATCGCCTCAAAACTCTTTACACCGAACATGCCAAGATTGCTGACCGTAAACGTGCCGCCACCCAGATCATCTGCGTTAAGCTTCCCGGCTCGTGCGCGTTCCACAGCATTCTTGGAAGCCGCCGCAATCTCGACTAGTGAAAGTTTCTGACAGCCTGAAATGACGGGTGTTAGCAAGCCTTCTGATGTTTGTTCACCGAGCGCCACCGCAATCGCCAGATTGATGTCAGCATGACATTCGAGCGCGTCACCTGTGAAGGTGCTGTTTAGGTTAGGATATTCACTCAACGCCAGCGTAGTGGCTTTCAGAAGCAAATCGTTGACCGAAACGTCTTTCCCTCGTGCCTTGAGAGAAGCCCGCAGTTCAAGCGCCCGACTCATCTCGATATCCATCGATACATAGAAATGAGGCGCGGTCGTCTTGCTTTCGACCATCCGCCGTGCGGTTGCCAGTTTCATCTTGGTCAGCGCAACCTTGTTTCCACTTGCTGGTGCGACACCTGCGGGCGTCACCCGAACAGGAGTCGCAGTCGAATTGGATACGACCGGTGTTGATACTACCTTTTGATTTTCACCGAGCCACGTGCGAATGTCGTCCTTGCCGATGCGACCACCAGGGCCAGTTCCTTTGATAGTAAATAGGTCAATGCCATGTTCGAAGGCCAGCCGTTTTGCCAGCGGTGAGGCATTTACGCGGGGCACTTTGGTATGGCTTGCCTGCATCGACAGTATAGATTTTGGCGCTTGCACAGAAGCCACAGTCTCAGGCGCTTCAACAACCGGTGTGCTGATAGATACTTGATCTTCAACGATGGCGATCACCGTGCCGACTGCAACGGATTGGCCTTCCTGTATAACAATTTCAACCAGTGTGCCGGTTGTAAATGCTTCAATATCGACGGTGGCTTTGTCCGTTTCAATTTCCACCAATTGTTCGCCACGCGTAACCGTATCGCCAACGGCTTTCAACCATTTGAGGACAATGCCTTCTTCCATACTCTGTCCCATGCGGGGCATAGTGACTTCAGTACGCATTTCACACCTTGCCCATCGTCAAACGGGCAGCACGGACAATATCATTCACCGACGGCAGGACAAATCGTTCCAAATCCGGTTGGAAGGGCAACGGCACATTCAGCGCACAAACGCGTTCAATCGGCGCATCCAGATCACTAAAGGCGCATTTCTGTACCATGGCTGTGACTTCAGCCGCCCAACCGCAGCGCTCGACCGCTTCATTCACGACCACTAAACGGTTCGTCTTATGAACTGATTCAAGAATAGCCGCCTCATCCAGTGGAACGAGGGTACGGGGATCAATCACTTCAGCCGAGATGCCCTGTTTCTCAAGTTCAGCAGCGGCTTCCAGTGCGAACAGCACCATACGCGAGGTGGCGACAATTGTCACATCCTCACCTGCGCGTTTAATATCGGCTACTCCGAAAGGAATAGTGTAGTCGCCTTCGGGCACTTCTCCCTTAGTCATGTAAAGCATTTTGTGTTCGATGAAGAATACCGGATCATCCATACGGATCGCTGTTTTCAGCAGCCCTTTAGCATCATATGGCGTAGAGGGCATCGCTATAAATAACCCCGGCACATGGCACAACCATGCTTCGAGACTATTGCCGTGTTGTGCCGCCGACGACTTCCCACCGCCGCCCTGGGCGCGGATGACCAGCGGTACTTTCGCCTGGCCGCCGGACATATAACGGACTTTTGCTACCTGATTAACCACCGAGTCCATTGCGCGCATCACAAAATCCAGATACTGCAATTCTGCCACCGGACGCATTCCAGTCAGTGCAGCACCCAGGGCCGCACCGACAATCGACTCTTCCGCGATTGGGGTATTAATGACGCGGTCATTGCCCAAGATATTCGAAATGTTTTGAGTGGTCTTATATGCGCCGCCCCAGGGATCACGTAGATCTTCGCCAATTAAGAACACACTTGGATCACGTTCCAATTCCTCGCGTTGTGCGTCGCGGATCGCCTCGCGAAATGTTATCTCGCTCATACACGCACTCCTTGAATGGCTCGTGAGCCCAACACTGGATCAGAATAAACATCCTCCAACGCGGCACTCAGCGGCGGTTTCGGCTCTAGTTCGGCCATGACAGCCGCTGCCTGCATCCGTGCTTTTTCTTCTGCATCGATCGCATCCAAGTCAGCACCGCTGGCAACGTTGTGTTCGACGATGACACGCCGGAACCGGGCGATAGGATCGCGCGCTTTCCACATCTCGACTTCTTCTTTTGGTCGTGCTGTACCGGGATCGCCGATGTTATGCCCGTACCAGCGATAGGTTTCGCTGTCGATGAAACTAGGGCCTTCGCCGCGTCGTCCGCGTGCTGCTGCTTGAGCAACAGCGGTGTAAACGGCAAGGATGTCATTGCCATCCACTTTAACAGCAGGCATCCCATAGCCTTCTGCCCAGCGCACTACATCCGGTATCCCTTGATACTCGTGGCGCGGCGTCGATTCGGCATAATGATTATTCTGCCGCACGAATATGACGGGTAGCTTCCACAGCATCGCCATATTCATGCCCTCGTGCAGAGGACCAATTCCGGTCGCACCGTCGCCAAAAAAGCATAATCCTACCTGACCGCTCTTACGCTGTTTGGCCGAAAGTGCTGCACCGACCGTGATAGGGATACCTGCGCCAATAATGCCGTTCGCGCCGAGGATGCCCTGGCTGAAATCTGCGATGTGCATCGAGCCACCTTTAGCGTGACAAGCACCCGTTGCACCTCCAAAAAGCTCAATCATGGCTGCTTCGACCGAAACCCCTTTAGCAATCGTATCGCCATGTCCTCGATGCGTGCTGGCCATATAGTCGTCTGCGCGTAATGCGGCACATGCACCGACACTCGTGGCTTCCTGACCGATAGAAAGATGGAGGAAGCCGGGAAGCTTTCCACCTGTATATAGCTCAAAGGCCATTTGCTCGAAATGTCGTATTCGCACCATCAAACGGAACAAATCAAGCCAATTCACTTGTGTTTCCATAGTGGATTTCTCGGTAAACCTTATATTGCAATCATTATAGTTAGTCAAAACAATCAAAATCAATCAATTTCAACCATAAAATAGCACCTTTCAACCCGACCGTCAAGCAGCTTGTATCTAATTATATCTACGATATCGAGCAAAATCAGTCATAATTCAGTCAAAATCGATCAGACTATTTGACAAATAAGATTAA
Organism: Aggregatilineales bacterium; assembly: GCA_044226325.1. Classification (GTDB taxonomy): domain Bacteria; phylum Chloroflexota; class Anaerolineae; order Aggregatilineales; family Phototrophicaceae; genus CFX2. Next base: position 53,256 of record JBGAHG010000013.1, on the reverse strand, counting down.
TCGTGCTAATTTTTGACTGAATGCGCGGTTTTGCTCTTTATCCTTTGTTGGCTAACATCATAATTACCGCATTGAACTGGATGTTAGAACAGGAAAAGATATGCTCAGCCAGCAGCGACAAAAATTGATACTAGACTACTTAAAAACACATAAGTCTGCGCAGGTGCAGCAGTTGAGCTACATTCTCGGTATTAGCTTATCGACAGTGCGGCGCGATTTGAGCGATATGGAAGTGGTTGGAAGCGTGCGGCGTGTACATGGCGGCGCAATGCTTATGCAAGAAGTACCCGAATCGCCCATTTTGCAGCGCAGTGATGAATATATCGAGGAAAAACAGCGCATCGGCCAGGCAGCCGCGGGCATGGTTAATGATGGCGAAACCATCATCATAACAGGTGGTACAACTGCTGAGATGATGATTCCTTATCTCGCGGACAAGTCTAACCTCACTGTGGTCACGAATGCGCTCAACATTGCGTGGAAACTGGCGCAGTACACTCACATTAATGTGGTGGTTTTGGGTGGTTACCTCCGCCATTCGGAATATACACTGCTCGGTCACTTAACAATCGAAGCGCTAAAAGACATTCATGTCAGCAAAATCTTTCACGGCATTTATGGTCTAAATTCCGAAAGCGGTTTGTCCGGCACCTACATTCAGGAAGTACAAACCGATCGTGAGATTATCAGTGCTGCCGAACAACTCGTAATTATGGCGGATTCGAGCAAGTTCGGGCGAACTGGTGCCGTACGACTGGTTCCGATCGAACTGGTATCCACGCTCATTTCAGATACCAGAGCGCCGCAGGATGAGATCGCGATCTTAAGAGAAAAAGGTATTACTGTCGTGCTGGTCTGAAGTCTGAATTATCTGTTCGGCATGCACTGACAGTTTCAAGTTAAGGACAGGTTTATGGCAAATACAGCGCTTAACCAGAGCTACGCGACATACGGCGAAATTATTGATCAGCCGGTCGCATGGCAGGCAACACTGGATGATCTTCAGACGAAAGCAGCCGCTCTTCAGGATTTAATCCGAACCCACAATGTTACCGAGGTACTTTTTACGGGCTGCGGCTCACCCTATTATTTGGCACTGACGGCGGCATCTATGTGCCGCTCACTGACCGGACTGCGTGCTGAAGCCCACCCCTCATCAAGTGTGTGGCTTTATCCCGACATGACCGTCAACAAGGGCGGGAACACCTTGGTTGTAGCCATCTCACGTTCCGGCGAAACCACCGAAATTCTTAAAGCCGTTGAGCAAGCGCAGCGGGTCACGAATGCTAAATCGATCACCGTGACCTGTTATCCGGAATCGGCGCTGGCAAAAGCAACATCTTTTGCATTAATTGCCCAACAGTCACAGGAAATCGGTTTGGCCCAAACCCGTTCGTTTACGTCGATGTTGATTGCGACACAGCACCTCCTTTTTGCACTTGCTAACAAAACACCCGGCCCTCGCTACTTTGAACTGCCTGCGCTTGGCCGCTCTATCATTGACGAGAACCGTGATCTCGCGCAGCGACTTGGGCAGGATACCTCCCTCAACCAATTTTTCTTCCTCGGCAGTGAACCATATTATGGGTTGGCCTGTGAAGCGATGCTGAAGATGAAAGAAATGACACTCAGTTCTGCCGAGCCATACCACTTCATGGAGTTCCGGCATGGTCCGATGGCGATGATTACACCCCAGACCTTGATTGTCGGGTTGGTTTCCGAATCGGGACTGCCGCATGAGGTAGCCGTTTTAAGCGAAATGCGCGCACGTGGCGCACGCGTACTGGCAATCACGCCTGTTGCGCTCGATTCGAGTGTTGCAGATTACCAGGTTCTTCTACCGAAAGGTCTTACGGATATTGAACGTGCTCCCCTTTATTTACCGGCTTTACATGTGCTTGACTACTCCCGCACGCTCATCAAGGGGCTAAACCCGGATAGGCCCCACAGCTTAAACGCCGTTGTCAATCTGGATGTGGAAGCGATTGAAAGTGGAGTGAGATAAGCGCATTAGCACCTGCCTAAGTAATCCATGAAAAAATTTAGAGAGGAACATGCAAATGAGTAACCAGAAGTTAAGCCGTCGTCGTTTCTTGGGACTGTCTGCCGCTGCTGCGGGTAGTTTGTTTGCCAGCAGCTTTCCGCGTTTCGCTTTTGCACAAGATGCTACTGCTTTGACCTATAAAGGAACAAGCGATTTTTGGGATTGGGAATTCGCCCCCCGGCAGGAATATTACAAGCAGCTCATCACCGAATGGCAGGACGCTAACCCTGGCATTACCCTCAATTACACTACTTTTCCATACGGCGATTTGGGAACAAAGCTGCTGACGGCCAACGAAGCCAACCAGAATCCGGCCATCTCGAACGTCCACAGCGAATGGCGTCCGGCCCTTCAGAAGTCTGGCCTGCTGGCTCCGTATCCCGATGATCTGTTTACTGATTTTGACAAGCTTGCCAGTACCCCCTTCCTACGGGCAATGGATGGCAAGATTTACACCACAACTTTCGGCTATTACTGCAATATCAACTTCTTCAACACGGATATGTTGAAAGAGGCCGGTGTGACGGTTGCAGATGTGCCCAAGACCTGGAAAGACTTTGTGGACTTCGCTAAAAACCTCACCAAGTATGATGCCAACGGGAATGTTGAGCGCCCCGGTGTGGCCTTGAACCATTATTATTCGCAACGCTGGCTGTGGCAGGATCTCATCTATCAGGCGGGTGGTTTCCTCTACGATGAAGAGGGCAAGAAGGCTCTTTGGGACAGCGACGAAAGTGTGGCTGCTCTGCAATTCATTGCTGACTGGTACCATGTTCACAAGATTGACGATCCGCTGCTCGAACGTCACTTCGATATGTTCCAAACTGAACGTGCCGCGGGCTTCATCAGTCACGGCTATTGGGCTGGTGATTTGATTTCCGACGCCACGTGGGAAGGCAAGTGGGACACCACTTCTATCGCTACATGGGGCGGCACAGGATTACCGGCCTGGGGCATGGTCGCACCCGAAGAAGGTCCGGCGGTATTCGCGAACTATCCTGCAGACGTGCAGGCGGCTATGTTCAGTTTCTTGAAACATGCACTGGGTTCAGACGAGAAGCGCATCAAGTGGGCGCTTATCCATGCGATCCCAACTGACCGCGTTGACCTGCTCGACAACCAAGCGTTCAAGGACAACGATGAAGGGAATGTTATCCGCTCACAGGGAGCAACCATCCCTTACCGCGTCAATCCGGGCGAACAACCACTTGAAGCAGACACATACTGGCGAGAAATGTTGGATCGTGTTATTACCAACAAAGAAGAGCCAAAGGCAGTGCTTACAGATGTTACCAAGCGTTTCAATGAAACAATGGCAACTGCCGAAAAGCCCTATCTGATTACCGAACGTAGCTACGTCGCACCAAAATCGTAGACCCTAATTGATCAGCGAGGGGATGTGGCGATGAATGGCAACATCCCCTTTGTTTTTAAACCGGATGACAGTGTGTTCATGGTGGGGTATTGCTGATGGAAGCGACCGGGAATCAATCCGCCACAGACAGAATATCAACAAACACGCGTAATAATAATCAATGGCGTTGGGCGCGGCTGAACCTCGAACGTTGGGTTCTATGGATTGTGCTGGGTATCGGTTCTATTGCCATGATCGGCCCGTTCTACTGGATGTTCATCAGTTCCTTCAAGAACAAGCGCGAAGGGGTTGCTATTCCACCCACATGGTGGCCTCAAACCTTTACATGGGATAATTGGAAGGGGTTGACGACGCTCACGGTGGGTAGTATGCCGATCTTCTTCCGCAACAGTTTGTTCGTGGTGTTGGTTGTGACCATCATTACACTGTTCACGAGCAGCCTGGCCGGTTACGTTTTTGCTAAATTCGAGTTCCGCTTTAAAAATATCATCTTTGGATTTGTCATCAGTATGCTGGTGGTTCCCTTTAGCGTAACACTGATCCCTCTGTTTAGCATGGTGGCGGATTGGGGATGGCGCAACAATTATCTAGCGCTGGTGGTTCCCATCCTGTTTAGCCCGTTTGGCATCTTCCTGATGCGCCAGCAAATTTCGAATATCCCAACCGAACTTATAGATGCCGCACGGATTGACGGCGCATCCGAATTCGGCATCTATCTTCGGGTGATTTTGCCGCTTTCGACGGCTGCGCTGGCTGCTTTGGCGATCTTTACATTTACCTACCAATGGGATAACTTCCTTTGGCCGTTAGTCGTGCTGGACCGTCCCGATTTGTATACTCTGCCACTCGGATTATCGCAGTTTCGCGGACGAAGCGGTGTCGATATTGGCCCACTTTCTGCGGCTTCGTTTGTGGCGGTTTTGCCCATCTTGATCGTCTACATTTTCGCACAGCGCCGTTTTATTGAGGGCATCACCCTTACCGGTATGAAGTGAGGGACATGCGATGACAGTACCCCAGGTCCAACCGGCATTACTATCAACATCTTCGAAACCCTCCAATTCGGGTTCGCTGGGACGCAATCAACGGATTTTCATTCTATCCGTGATTGTGCCGATGCTCCTATTCTTTGTGATCTTTTACATCTTGCCTATCATGATCGGTTTTATCGGGAGCCTGACCAATTGGAGGGCTTTTCAAAACCCTGCCGAGCGGATCTATATCGGGCTGGAAAATTACAACAGACTGTTTGCTGATCCAGTATTCATCGCCTCACTGGTGAATACCTTCAAATATGCGCTGATGTATATGCCGCTTTCGGTCATCCTCGCGCTCCTACTGGCGCTGGCGATTAATGCATCCGGTGCGCTAGCGGGCTTTTTCCGTACAGTGTACTTCCTGCCGGTGGTGACGTCCGTAATTGCTACTGCCTTGATCTGGTCTGTAGGGTTTTACCAACCGCGCTACGGCCTGTTCAACCAGATTTTTTCGATGACAGGTCTACCCCAGCAAAGTTTCCTGCGTTCACCAGATACGGCCTTGTTCTCGGTGGTTATCTACAGCATCTGGAAGAATATCGGATATGATGTTGTGATCTTCATGGCTGGACTTTCGGCTATTCCACCCACGTTCTACGAGGCGGCCAAAGTGGATGGTGCGTCACGCTGGCGCATTTTCTGGAATATTACCATCCCACTGCTTCAGCCGACAGTTGTGTTCATCATCATAACGGGTATTATCAACTCGCTTCAGGTATTTGGCCCGATTTACGTGATGACGGTTGCTTCCGGAGCGGATAAACCCGGTGGACCACTGAACTCCACAATTGTGGTCGGGGTTTACCAGTGGCAGGTGGCTTTTAACGAACTGCGGTTAGGATACGGTTCTGCGATGGGTGTGGTCTTGTTTGTCATTATTCTAGTGATTACGCTGCTTCAATCCAGATTTTTGCGGCGGCGCTGGGAATACTGAATTTCGAAGTACAGATTGGAGAGGAAAAATCTCATGGAAGTTATACGCGAATTACTCCCGTTTATCCTCGGCATGGTCGTGGTTCCACCGATCTATATTTTGCTATTCCCCAAAAAGTGGTCGAGCCGTCTTAAATTTTTTGCTGTTTTCATCCTGTGTGTAGTGGTCGGCTTTATAGGAAGCGCGATTGTGGGTGAACAGATTGGGGGGCTTGAAGAACGGGCAATGACCCTTATTTTTGATACCTCAACCGTGTATATGGGATCGCAGATTGCTTACTGGTTCTTCTGGAAGGCCGTGCTTGAGAACCGTTTGCAGAAGGTTACCTCTCAGTAGACTTGTAAACCGTACGCGCTCTAACTTTAACTGATGAACCGATTAGTGAATTGCAGTAAATGCTGCACATACTTGTCATTTGCTGCATATTTCGCATTATTTCCGCCGAAATGACAGGCGGATTTAGGGGAGCGCAGCGCTGAGTTGGCATTTTGTGCCGGCGGGAAGCTCGCCTGATGCCACTGATATGGCACTTTTGCAGCGGATGGTTCGCATATGTCTGCCGCGTTGCAAATGTTGGTGTCGCTGCTGTGGTTGCTTGAAGTCTTTCGTAGGTAGTTGGTAGTCTTTAGACGCCAGCAAAAACAATCCGTCAAGCCAATCGTTTTCAAGTGAACTACTTCTATATTCAAATTGAAATATTTGCCACTGAATCAAGTGATGGATAGTGATTTTGTGGTGTCTATTTGGTCGTACCCCTACGAAAAACGAGTTCATCCCCCTATTTCATTATAGAACAAAAGTTCCTAATCCGTCAAGGTAGTGGTCATGGGTAGGCAGCATTAAGTGGAGGAGGATTTTTGGGCGTCCAGTTGGTCGGGTCAAAACCCCATAGGCATCGGGTTCAATTTATTTGACTGGGCGTAATAGCAGACCTGAATCCCTCTCCACTCTTATTGGGAAAATAATAGCTGATCGGTTGTTCAGACATCACCAGAGTGGGTTATTGTTGGAGCATGGTCGGATTGTGAAAAGGACAGCAATTGTAGGTTCAAACCATGAATACGGTTCAACAGCCCTAACAGCGCGGCCTGATCGGAAATCTGTCCACTTAAGAGTGTTTCGCCATTAGCCTGATTAGAGACGCTTAAACCTTCCAACCAGTCTGACCAGTCCTCTTTCAAAGTTCCTTTGATTCTGATTTCCATGTACATGGTATTGGTCCACACCCCACATTCTGTACTTTTGCAATAGGCTACAAACTATCTTCACTAATCCTTATGGGGACTACCGTTTGTGCGGAACTGATTGTGTGCTCTATCAAACGGCGGGGGTGAAGGGTCAAGAAGATGCGAGCTAGCGCCCAGCCCAAACTAAGGACGGTTAGTATCAGGATAACGACAAACATATCGGGAACGAACAGAGCAATCGTTTCCATAGGCGTATCGAACTTGGCCGGGAGAATTATCCATGCAAGAACCACCGGACAAAAATCGATTACTAGAGGTAGGTACAATCGCCAGAAACGACTGATTCCACGCGGAGGGAGCTCTTCGCGATGTTGCCACTGCTTGATGGAAGAGTAAGACCATACGATCCAAAGGACAGGAATGAGAAGTATAGCCAGCATCATTACCTGCATGGTTATAGTTAATGGTGGATTGGTGCTTTCGGTTAAGTTCTTTCCAAGCAGTATTGCGGCTACGCCTTCAATGGGAATATTGATGGCGGAACTATTATAGAATTCACTGATGTTGATTAGTACGACAATTCCGATGTGCTGATCAGGAAGCAACAGCATATTAGAGTGGAAGTTGCTGACATCGCCGTTGTGCCATATTTCGGTCGATCCGGGTTGGCCCTGGATGACCCACCCCATTCCATACGAACTTGAAGAACTGATTTTTGCGCCAGGCGTGTGAAGTGTGTCAATTCCCTTCGCGGACAAGACTTGATTATTGCCATAAATACCGCCGTTCATCTGGGCAAGTAAATAATGGGTCATGTCTTCAGCTGATGAAATCAGAAAACCAGATGGTATTGTGCTTCGAGGATAAGGAGCATCAAAAGCGACCGGCCAATGGAACCAGTAACGATAGCCGGTAGCGATGTCGCTTACCACAGGATCAGAGAGTACAGCCGCACTGTGGCTCATGTGGAGCGGGGCAAAGATCGATGAGCGGATATAGTCCTCGTATGAAATTCCTGACACAGTCTGAACGATTAAGCCCAATGTGTCATAATTTTCGTTGGCGTATTCATAGGCTAGACCTGCCGGATGACTCATCCGCACTCTGGATAGCCCACGAATGCCGTTTTCGAGAGCCATACTACTCTGGTTGTTATCCCACAGACCCAAGCGGCCATCGTAGGTCGGCAGCCCACTGATTTGATTGAGCAAATTGCGTACCGTGATTTGGGCGGATGCCTCTGCATCGCTCGTACGGAACCAAGGCAGATACCTGGTGACTGGTGCATCCAGATCAATCTTGCCTGCCTCAATCAATTGCATCACTGCCAACGCGGTGAAGGATTTCGAGGTTGAACCGAGGATGAATGGGGTTTGAGGGGTCACTGCCCGCCCGTCTGGCCCGGCGACACCATAACCTTTGAGATAGACAATCTGGTCGTCCTGAACTATGCCCAATGCTAGACCGGGAATACTGGCGATTTGCATTCGGGATTGAATATAGGCATCGATTTTATCTGTATCGACCTGTTGCAGAGAAAAATCCTGGGCAGGTGCGGCATGAACCGGTGCACCAATAGGCGCGAAGCTCATGAAAATGAGTATCACTAGTAGGGCGAAGAAATATTTTGTATTGGACATGTTGACCTCATGAATTGAACTAGGATCAAGTTCTGACTATCCCACTGTAGTGGTTACGATGGGGTAGTGTCATACCCCACCTAGGGTATTGTTGTGGGGGATGATCGAACTTCAACGCCACACGAACAGCTTTCAGGATCGCGCTGACAGGTGCAGACGACTTGACCGACACAGCGCCAGCACGGGCTTAATCCGTCTTCAATTACCGGGACACCTAGAAGCGCCGCGCCAATCCGCGCACGTTCAGGCAGATTAAGAGGAATGAGTCCCAAACTGTTATCATGCTGGAAGGAAAGCTGCCCTACGGCTTGGAAACCTGCCTTTTGCATTCCCGCGCCTGATGGCAAGTTTTCCGGTGCGTGGATTATCCAGAAGCGCTCGGCCCGTTCCGCCTGCACAATGGCCTGCAATAGACGCGGATAAAGTCCGCGTCCCTGCCATTCCGGTACAGTTGCGAAATCCCATAGATAGCGGCTATCTGCGGGGATGGGAAACATGAGATTTAGTTCGCCAATAGAAGCCTCGCGGGTTGCCACCCAACCATAGGTCACTGCGGTTTCGCCCACATAGCCCGCATAGGGAAGGTGTCCAGCCTGCCGCCGTTGTTCGACTTCAGCGACCGTAAGATGATTAATTGCTGCCATCTGTGCGTCATCTGCTGCCAACTGCACATGAAAGTCCGATAAAGGGGTTAAATCCATCAGTGGATCAGAAGCCCACCATGCTGCTAGCGCCATTTGTTCACCTCATATCTTATGCAAATCGTCGTAATGGGTTGTCAATTACTACTCAGAAGATGTCAATTCAGGCTTGCGTCTGGGCGGTTAAGCCGCTTATGCGGGTCATGGGCAGACGACGTAAACGTCTGCTAATGACCAATGTGATTGTTAGGCTCGCTAGTGCAGCCAGCAGCGGGCGGATGGTCAACCACAGCGGCCAGGTAGCCCCTTCACTTTGCAGCGTTCCCGGTCTGTACTCGAGGCGCATGGCATTCAAAACGGCTGTAGGAATATTTTCTTGACGGGCTAAATCTTTGAGAGGGGCATCAAAGGCAAAACCATCGGGATTGTCTGCGTGAAGGTAGAAAACTGGAGCGGAATTTCTGTTTGACTGCCACGCACTCACTTCAGACGCAGCCAGTTGATGCGCTTGGCTTCCCGGCACGATTAAACGCTCCATCATGGGAACATCATTGAATGCCCATCGCGGTACAATCTGCAAACCATACTGAGTGGTAATGAGCTGTCGAGTTTGGGAAACGCTCACTAACTTGGTGGTATAGGTAGCGACATAAGTATCATAGGTGGCAGCCAGTTCAAGTTCGTTGATGCCATCGTACAAAAGCACACCGGCAGTTGGGTGATTCCAGTGAAACAGGATGTTTATGAGTCCCACCAAGTTTAAGTCAGTGCCAGCGGAATTCTGCTCAACCTCTGGCTGATCCACGAACGCGTAGCTAGGATAGTGCATTTTCTCCGAAATAGTCTGCGCTACCGCATTTCCGTTATGCTGGGCAATGTAATGAAGCACGGCATCAATACCTGAAGTGATACCGGCTGATGTCATGTACGTGCTGCCATCCACGTAACGTACACCACGCACCCAATTCACAGCAGGATAAAGAGTTTCGATACGATCAATATCGCCCCAGTGGGTCGTGGCGGTACGACCATCCAGCAATCCCGTGGCCGCAAAGACTTCTGCGCCTACACAGATGGAGAAAATATATGACCCGCTGTCGGATTGCTGCTTGATCCACGTGAGAACAGGTTGATTGTCCGCGCTGTCTGGATTAGGGATAGCGGGTATCACCACCACGTCGGGCGACTTGCCCAGCAGGGTATTGAGTTCAGCATAGGAGTAGTCAGGCATGACCTCTAAACCGCCAGCCAGCGAGGTCACTTTGCGTTCCGGTGCTACCGCGTAGACATTGTAGGCTTCCGAGGCCGAGAATAGCTGGTAGGGAATGAGAAAGTCTGTGTCTTCAGTACGATTACTGCCAAGGACAATCGCTACGGTTGGTTTGGTTGGGTCAAAGCTTTTTGTTTGCAGCGAACCCACACCAGTTTGAGGAATAGCCAAATCGGTTGGTTTGGGCAAAGTCAGTGAAATAGTCGAAAAGTATCCAATCGTTCCAAGTGCCACAATCGGCAGTATGAACGCGAGTACATAGATGATAATTCTGATGAACTTCTTCATGTGTTTACTCCTGATATCCTTGTTTATTCGACGAATGGATGAGGGAGAAATGCTCCCTCTTTAATTCAATTCTGATGATTTACAGAATAGCTGTGACAATGGGGTAGTGTCATACCCCATATAGGGTATTGTTGCGGGGTATGAGCAGATTTCAACCGCATACGAACTACTTTCGTGATGACGCTGACAGGTGCAGACGCTTTGATTGAGGCAGTGCCAGTAGGAAATTAATCCAGCATCAAAGTGCTGATGAGGTGATGCCCAAGATAATGAGGACGATTAGTAGCAAGAAGAGTACGGTTTGAGGCAGCGTTCGGGCGAACATCTGCGTCTGCTTCTTGCCAATGACAAGACCAAAAAACACCAGCATATTAGATGTAATAAGTGCCAAGATGAATGTTGGTACGAATGTGGGCGATGATGACTGGAAAGCCGTCAGCAGCAGTGCGACCCCGGACAGCAGCAAGACGCCTGTCAGTTGGTGCCAAGGCACATAGACGCTGAGATAGGTTTCAGGATCAGTAGCGTTGGGTGTCAGTACTGTGAAGACGCGGCGTTCTCCCCATATAGCATGGGCGATAGACAGCAGCACCAGCAGCAAACCTGCGATAAGAAAATAACCGTTCATATTCCAGTTCCTCATATCATTTAATCGAACGTTCTTTGATACATCACAACGCTTAATCAGCGCTTCTACGCATATACAATCATTATGGCCGTGGCCAATGCCACTACTCCCTGTTTGAGGTAAAGTACCGATTACTTTGCCTTACATGATTCAACGTTTTACAATCGCTTACCGAAGCTGCGACACCATATCCACAATCGCTGCGACTGCGGCCTCCGGTTGTTCGATTTCCATGTTATGACCGCTCTTGTCTGCAATCATCTGTTTACTATTAGAGGACAACAGGAGAAGTTCGGTCTGCATCGTCTGCCAGTCCGTCTGCTGATTTAAAGCGGCTGTCACAACGATCAGTGGCAAATCGCCGAAGCTGCTAACTGCATCCGCCTGAGCCAAACTCACTTGTAGGCTCGAGAATTCGTCCACCCACTCTTGGGCAGTACGCGGAGTCACTGCGTAAGCGGCATATGCAGATTGTGTTTGGGCTGGCAGATGTTGAATTAATCCGAATGGCTCAGCTAACACACGCACTAATCCGATACGCCCCAAGAGGAAGGGAAGTGAGAAGGCACTGGGTTGGTAAGAAGTCTCAGGTGGGATTTCCATGTGGGGTTGTGCCGTTTGTCTAGGATTCATTGATTCAATCAATACGACGCCGCCAACCTCTGTCGGATAATCGTGGACAAAAATACGCACTGTTAAACCGCCTGACGAGTGTCCGACCATCACATAAGGTCCTGGAATATTGGCTTGCTCAAGCAATGTATGTAGTTCTTTAGCGAATTGCTTGGCGGTCCGTGGCAGTGGACTAGCCTCACTGTAGCCCATCCCAGCTCGATCATAGGTACAAATTCGTGAGGTCTTTGCTACCTCCTCCTGAACCGAATTCCATGTAAGAGACCATCCGCCCAATCCCGCATCAATGACCACGGTGGGACTGCCAGTACCTGTGCAGTTGATATGCAGACGATAGCCGCCCACGTCTACCATTTGACCAAGGGGAGGGTAAGCTTGCATGGCAGCAGCTTCTGACACCGACTCGTAAATCGTTCCTGCCAAAATCAAGCCGACCACAATAATTACAACTCGGACCAACCAGCGGAAGCGGCGAGGTTTGCTAAGTGATGATTGAGCCATCTCTGCAAAAGCACTAGCTTCGCCGCTGTGATGAACTTCACTGCCCTGCGTAGAATTAACTTGAGAGGACGAGCTTGAGGTGATTGACATGACAGAGCCTCCTGAGATTGAGAACAAAACGAGTTGAACAATCTCAGGGTATCTGCTCGTGTGGGGTAGTGTCATACCCCACATAGGGTATTGTTGTGAGGTAGGAACGAGTTCCAACTGTACTTCGATCTCGCGCTGACAGGGTCAGGCGTAGCGATTGGTCAGCCTTTGTTATTGCGCCACAGTGATAACGACTTTTCCTTGAGCATGTCCTGCTTCAAGATACCGGATCGCTTCAGCACTCTCGCTCAATGAGTAACATCTGTCGATCACAGGTTTTACTTTTCCGGTTTCAAGGAGTTCCTTCATAAAAGCCAAGTTTTGTTTGTCGGGTTTCGCCATCACATTGCCCATTTTCTTATTCCCGGTCATCGATACTAATGGCCCAAGGAGCATAGCCTCAAACATTTGAGCCGTAGCACCTCCGGTCATGACATAAGTTCCACCGGGGTTTAACGCCCGCTTGTAATCAGAAAATGGACGATAGCCATTCGCAGCAAGAATAAAGTCATACTGCTGCCCGTTTTGAGTAAAATCTTCCTGGGTGTAATCAATCACATGGTCTGCCCCAATCGAACGCATCCTGTCGATATTCTTGGTGCTGCACACAGCGGTGACTTCCGCCCCGAATGCTTTAGCAATCTGCACCGCAAACGAACCCACACCGCCCGACGCACCATTGATCAATACCTTTTGCCCCGGCTGAATCTGTCCCCCGTTTTGAAGACCCTGCAAGGCGGTAACTGCCGCTACAGGGACGGCTGCGGCTTCCGCGAACGATATATTGGTGGGTTTCAAGACCAATGCGGTTTCACTTGCGCACACATATTCGGCAAAAGCACCTCTACCACACGCGCTTAGATCTCCAAATACCTCATCCCCCGGCTGAAACTGCGTGACGTTTTTGCCGGCAGCCTCTACTCGCCCCGCAACATCCGCTCCAAGGAAGATATTTTTGGGTTTGAGCAGCCCACATGACAAGCGAAACAACCAAGGTGTGCCCCTCAGGTAATGCCAGTCAGCGGCATTCACAGATGCGGCATGAACCTTGACGAGCACTTCATTGTCCTTGGGGGTCGGTTTTTCGACCTCTTTGAATTGAATGACATCGGGTGATCCGTATTCTGTGTAAATCATTGCTTTCATGAGTATTCCTTCTTTCTAATTGGCTTGTTCAGCCGTTTGTCTGATCGTTTGTCGCAAATTACTGATTAACATCTGGCAGATCGTTATGTCCGGGGTTTAGGCGAATGACGGAGGTCGATGCCATTCCCGGATCATGTACTTTTTTACGCAACCCATGCGGTGCGGACGTCTTGAGTGATATAGCACCGGGGCAGACTCCACGTGCATCAAAGTGTTTATGAGTCGACTTCACTGCCCCGGAAAAGATTTGGTTTATGAATGTGTCGCGGCTAGGACTTGCTCGATGGCATCAATGACGAGGTTGGGTTGATCCAATTGAATATGGTGACCGCCTTTGTCAGCGATGACTAATTTGCCTTGCGGCGAGAGAGCGGCCAGTTCCGTTTGTAAACCCAGCCATCGCTGTTTGTTTTCCTCAGGAGTCAGGCCGGGCGTAGGGGAGTCATCAATGCCACGATACAGCACGATGAGCGGGATATTGCCTAAGCTGGTGATATGAGCAGCGCGTACCACTGCCAAACTGTCGAAAATTGCGGTCTCTTCGGCGGTTTTGGCTTCGATGTACTTAGAATTAGACAGGGCAATTGCTGAAAAAGTCTCGCGGGCTGGACCGGGCAATTGGGGATTGTCAGCTAAAGCACCAACTGCCGGAACCAATGCGCCAATACCGGTATTAATTACAACCTGATAAAGGGGTAAGGTTTGCTGGCCCTGGGCGAACATGGCCTTTAGATTTTGCTGAATAGCAGGTGACAGGCGTGAAAACTGTTCCTCATGTTGGGCATCAACCAGCACCATCCCTGCAACCTCGGTTGGATAGGAATGGGTATACAAGCGCACAAGCATTCCCCCCGTCGAGTGCCCAACCATGATGTATGGCCCTTCAATGTTCGCGTTCTTCAACAAGGTATGCAGTTCTTCGATCATGATGTCTGCTGTGCGTGGCTTCGGACTCTTATCGCTCCAGCCAAGACCCGCACGGTCGTAGACACAGACGCGGGTCTTGGTCGAGACCTGCGGCTGAACCAAAGCCCACGATAGCGAAGGCTCTCCTAATCCGCTCTCCATAATGACTATTGGACTACCTGTTCCCTGACAGTTAATGTGTAATCGGTAGCCACCGACATCCACCATCTGTCCAACGGGCGGATATTTAGCAATCAGATCCGCCTTGGCCTTAGCACCGAGTAAGAGCGTAATGGCGACCAGACCAAAGAACAGCACCAAAACAGAGACAACGATTCTTTTTGCCCGGTACGCAAACCCACGTTTGCTTAGTGATTGGGGCATGTCCGTGACAGCGCTATGATCATTGTTGGTGTGGGCTTCGCTGCTCTGAGCAGAATCGGTATTTGATGAGGCAATTGGTTGGAAAGACATAACAGAACCTCCTGAGAATAGAAACAAACGAGTTGAACAATCTCAGGGTATCGGTTCGCGTGGGGTAGTGTCATACCCCATATAGGGTATTTAGAGCAGATTGTATTCTTCGGCGTGCTTAATGGCTTCCCAACGGCTGTGGACATCGAGCTTGCTGTATATGTTCTTGATATGCTTACGTGCCGTATCAACGGCGATAACCAGCCGTTCTGCGATTTCGTTGCTTTCCAGACCGTCGGCCAGCAAGCGCAGCACCTCTAATTCCCGTTCGCTGAGCGCATCGGGGAGATGTCTTACAGTACGGCGGGGCTGTGTAGAAGGTGCAGTATGTTTTCCCATTGCAGTGAGCAATCGGGCGACATATTCAGATGAGATGGATGTCGTAAGCTGCCCTTTACGCTGCATATCAACGATTTTTTCCAGCAACAGCGCTATGTGGTGTCCTTCATCGGCAAAAACACGTATCGGTTGTTCCGGTTCAGCCTGTATCAACGCCCGCGCCAACGATTCCAACGCTTTTTGGCTGTCATTTGATGTGTAATACGCGACGGCTTGCAAAATGAGCGCACGGATCAGGCTGCCACTCCGTTGGCTTGCTTCAGCGCGCTTGACCATCCGCTGTAACAGATACAGCGCTTGATCAACGTTGTCTCGCCTAGCGATATACATTCGCGCCAGCATCAGGTAATAATCTTCGCGGTGATAACCGAACTCATCATCCAGCCCCAACCGATTCTCGGCCGACCAACCTTCGAGAGCATCAAGATTGCTTTGCTCTAACCAGCGGTGCGCCCGAGAAATCGAAAGCAAAGTCGAGCGCCCTTGCAACTTGCTCATCCGTTCCAACTGCTCCGCAAGCTGCCAATAATGTTCCGCGCTTTCCCGATCACCTTGCAGGGTTTTGAGACGGGATAAAGCAACATAGGCTCGCAGCAGCGTTACGGGAAAACTTTCCGGATTAATCTGCTCGGTGCTTTCCAGCAGGTAAGGTTCTGCTGCGTCAAGCTCGTTGCGCTCCATATGAATTTCTCCCAACAGCAGCGCGACATAACCACTGATCGGGAACCGTTGTAAACCCGGCATCTGTGCGGCTTGTTCCAATTGCTGGCAGGTATGTTCAGCGGCCCGTAAAGTAAGCTGTGCCAATTGAAGTGAGGACAGATGCCAGAACGCGGATAACATTGCGAAGGAACTGCCGATTTCCTGACTCAACTCCATGGCATATGACAAGGTTTCTACCGCTTCGCGAACTTCACCAATATAGGCACAGGTCACACCGAGATTGATCGCGGCCATACAACGCCAGCTTACGGCATCTTCCGGTAGTTGTTCTAAGGCTTGTCGAGACAATGCCAGTGTTTCTGGAAATTGATGCCGTGCGCCGGTTAGCGTACTGTGAACCGCAGCCAGCATCCCTGCCGTTAATGGGTCGGGATCACCAATGGTATGATTCAGCGCAATTTCAGCATCCTGGATGCGCTGTTCTGCCGCACTCATCTGATTGATCAGATATAACATCCACGCATGATAGAGATAGAGGCGTGGATAATTCTGAATAACATTATCCGGTAACGCGGTCAACCAGCCGAGCAGTGTATTGTGTTCCCCACGCCGCCAGATAAGCAGTTCAGCAATACCCTGCACTAATTCAGCCGCCCGTTGATTATCCTGGGCAGCAAGCGCATGGCTGATGGCTTCCGCTTGAAGTCCGTTACGTTCAAACCAGTGCGAAGCCCGTTGATGCAGCTCTTTCACATGTTTTGGATATTTGAGCCGCAGACGGTGATGTAAGAAATCGGCAAACAGGCGGTGATAGCGATACCATTGGCGTTTGTCATCCAGCGCGACTACGAAAAAATGATGACGCTCCAGATGCTCGAGAGTATTACGACTTTCCATCGTATCAGTAACCGCATCACATAGATCTACGTTAAGGCGCTCAAGGATACTGGTTTGCAGCAAAAATTGTTGCAGCGCTTCGGGCTGGCGGTCAAGGATTTCGTCCCCTAGATAATCCAGCACATAATGATGATCACCAGCGAATGAAGTGATAAAATCGGCCGGATCACTCTTCCCCTGTAACGCCAAGCCTGCCAGTTGTAAACCGGCAATCCAGCCTTCGACACGGGTATCAAGTGCAGTTACCTCGTCCGTATTGAGTGTCAGCCCCATAACATCCGTAAAGAAAGTTTTGATCTGTGGCGGCGAGAAGCGTAGATCAGCGCTGCGCAATTCGAGCAGTTGGCTTCGCACCCGCATTCGTGGAAGTGATAATGGTGGGTCGGTTCGGGTGGTCATGATGAGCCGCATCTGGGAAGGCATATGTTCAACCAGAAAGGCTAATCCTTCATGGATGGACGACGATTCGATGACGTGATAGTCATCCAGCACTAAAGTCAGCGAGTCAGGAAATGTTGAAAGCTCATTGATCAAGGTGGATAAGATTGTTTCGACAGGTAAAGGGTGTGGTTCGTGCAAAAGCGTGAGCGTTTGCTCCCCGATATCGGGATACATGGTTTGTATCGCTGCGATAACATAATCCCAAAACCGCACTGGATCATTATCACCTGAGTCAATCGAAAACCAGACCGCTTTCATGGGACTCTGTGCGATCCATTCACTCACCAATGCTGTCTTGCCGTATCCTGCTGACGCAACGATTAGGGCAAGTTTATATTCTCGGAGTTTGTCCAGCTTTTGAATGAGCTCGACCCGTTGCATATGTGATGAACGGACAGGCGGGACGTTGAGTTTTGTGTTTAGCAACAACATCTTAGTGCCTTCTACCTTCGGTCATAAATCGAAAAGTGTTGGTCAAGATAGTAGCATATTGCTAATAAAATTACGTGTCGTTCGTATTTACATCATATGCGCCAGAGTGAAGTGTGAAAATAACAAGCAGCCGAAAGTTATTTTCATTCTGGTAGCTGACTAAATAAGCACAGGACAATATAAAGTCCGTATGCCGAGATTTCTGTGATGCTCAATGGGTTGGATGTATGCTCTAGGCGGTTGTACCTGCTAGATAACGTGCTTCACAAGCTGGCATGGTGTATGCCTTACAGCGTGGCGAGGTGAGTGCTACGATGCGGAGTTATGGTGTGGCTGTTATTCAGGGAATCCACCTGAAAACCCTACATGGTGTTCCGGGGTATGTAGGGTTTATGGCGGTTAAAGGTAATTTCAATTCAATCATCTGCATCTTAATGTGATGAGAATTAGCCAGATTGTTTTCACTGCCACGAACTTACAGCTTGAGTCGATAAGAAACGAAGGCAATACGACGGTTATCGGGCGACCACGAATTCACATTGATTGTCCCTTGTCCACCAAATAACTTTACAATCGTTTTGGAGTCGCCGCCTTCAGCAGGAATCAACCGGAGTTCCACGTCTTTGTTTGGTGGATGGTTACCGGCCTCCACTTCATTTTTGTCATAGGTGATGTAAACAACCCATTGACCATCCGGAGAGACGTGAGGGAACCAGCAGTTCGCATCTTCGTTGGCAATATGGGTCGGCTCTGAACCATCCACTTTCATACGCCAGACCTGCATCAGTCCGGTACGTGTGGAATTAAACCAAATATACTGGCCGTCGGGTGAATATTCAGGACCGTCATCCAATCCGGGGATATTCGTTAGCTGTGTTTCAGCGCCGCCATCCACCGAAATGGTGTAAATATCGTACTGACCATTGCGCTCGGCACAATAGGCGAGACGTTTACCATCTGGTGACCAGCCGTGCAAATAGCTGGGGCCTTTTTCTGTAATGAGTCTCGGTTCACCCCCGTTAAACGGGAGGATATAAATTCTCGAAGTGGCATCTTCATTGGTAAAATGGCTAACCGCAAGTCGGGTATTATCAGGCGAGAGGACATGGTCATTGTTGCAGTCCGTTGCAAAACCGGTGTCGATCTCTTGGATTTCACCCGTCGCCAGTTCGTAGGTAAACATATGCCCTCGCGCGTTGTAAACCAAATAGCGGCCATCACGCGTCCAGTTGGGAGCTTCAATGATAAAGTCGAACTCTTGCAGGATGGTTCTTTCACCTGTAAATACATCTACCGTTTCCAGAATGCTGATTGAATCACGTTCCGCGATCCATTTTCGTAAGGTGACAATATCCATTTGATTGTGTCCTCATCTTTTATTTCAATTCATCAAGGCGAACAGCGACTCCATGCAGGGTTCCTAGAACAACTCGCGGAAATCGGCTTGATTGTTCACATTGAGTTCGACGCCTAACTATTCTATAGCAGGGGACAATATACGCGCGTTGTTGAATGCAGCAACCGTCTGAGTGATCATCGTTTCTACGTCAGCTTCATCGGCGATATTGGATCGGATGGCAAGTGTTTTAGGACCGGCAGATGCCAATTCTTCTGCTGCAGAAGAATTGGCATTTTCATTGATGTCGGCCAGCCTCATGCCCATACCTCCACCGTTAACTAGAGCGACTTTATATTCAAAGGACAGGTTCATAAACCAATTTCGCTTTAATTAAAGTCTCGAACCAGAGTTTACTGGTCGAGACTTGCCGGCGGCATCCATACTTATCAGAATGATCAACCAGCAGGAACAGAACAACCCAACGTTGAAGTGTTCAAACCCACCTGTGCTGTTGTTGGACACAAGTCCATTAAGATTAAGCCACGGTGGCGTGAACCTTTTGCAGCAAATCATCGATCACCTTATTAACCGGGATCGGCCACAGCGATTCCTGAAATTGCAGGACGCTCATCAGAGGCAGATCCATCAAAAAGTTGGTCATGTCCATACCAACTGCACCATCACCACTGCCAAAGACGGCAGCCGAATTATCCTGCATCTGCTTGTAAACCGGCTCTAGTACGCTCCGTCCTCGTGGATCTTCCAGCCAGTCGCGCAGTGTAGATTCCCAGTCTAAAATGCATGGCAGTTGCATCGTCGAGTGCAGTGTAACGGCTCCAGTGGTGCGAATATCAGCCGATGATGAACCGATCAGAATGTCGAATTCGCCATCTTCCGTGATCCACTGATGGTAGCCGGGGTGATAGTAAGCAAAGGCACGCCAATTCAGATGAACCTCTGCCGTTTTGGTTTCCCCGGGTTGAAGATCAAGCTTAACAAAACCTTTCAACTCTTTTGGCGGACGAATCAGTTTCGACTGCCGGTCACGAATGTAGATTTGAACCGTTTCTTTACCGGTCATTTTTCCGGTATTGGTCACATCCACCGAGACCGTCAGCCCATCGACGTCCGCGATGTTTGACGCTGACAACCTGAGTTCACTATATTCAAAAGTGGTATAGCTTCCGCCATATCCGAACGGGAACTGAACAGGAATTTCTTTGGCATCATAATAGCGATAGCCGATGAAGATTCCTTCGCCGTAGCGGACCTCGCCATTCCCACCGGGAAAATTGGTGTAGGAGGGCGTGTCAGGCAGTTTCTTGGGAAATGTTTCAGCGAGCTTACCAGACGGATTGACCACGCCAAACAGTACGTCCGCGATAGCTCCACCACCGGCTTGCCCCATCATCCACGCTTCGAGTACCGCTGCTGGATCGTCAATCCATTCGTCCATTGCAACTGCCGACCCGTTGTTGAGAATCACAACTGTTTTCGGTTGAACACTGCACACGGCTTTGATCAGGGCTATCTGCTGCTTAGTCAGGTCCAAATCAGTGCGGTCATAACCTTCCGACTCCTTGAAGGCAGGCAGGGCGATATACAGAAGTGCTACATCGGCAGACTGCGCCTCGACCACTGCTTGGTCAATGAGTGCTTGTTGGAATGTGTCGTCGGCTGGATAGCCATCACAGTACGTCAGTTCACTCTGTTCGGCACGTTTCTGTAATTCAACAAACGGAATATCGACGTGAGTCGCGTTGATGTGAGAACTTCCACCGCCTTGAAAATGTGGGATCTGAGCAGAGCGACCAATGAGGGCAATGTGCGATGGGTTCTGTAAAGGCAAAAGTCCATTATTCTTAAGCAGTACAATCCCCTCAGCTGCGGCGCGCCGTGCGAGGATATGATGAGCTACACTGTCGAATTGTCCACCTTTTGACGTTTCTGCAGCCTTAACGATAATCTGCAAAATCCGGCGCACCGACTCGTTGAGTACTGTTTCTTCTAAGCGGCCGCTGCGCACGGCTTCGATAACCGCCGTAACCTGCCGATCTCGTGGACCGGGCATTTCTAAGTCTAGTCCACCGCCGAGTGCCGCAACGCGATCATGGACTGCGCCCCAATCAGAGACGATGAACCCCTCAAAGCCCCATTCCGTCTTTAGGATGTCCGTCAAAAGCTCATGATGTTCTGAACTGTATGTGCCATTCACCTTGTTGTAGGCACACATCACTGTCCAAGGCTGAGCCTCTTTAACCGCTGTCTCGAACGCAGAAAGGTAAATTTCGCGCAGTGTACGTTCATCCACAATGGTATCCATGCTGAATCGCTGGAATTCCTGGTTGTTGGCGGCGAAGTGTTTGAGTGAAGTACCAACACCCTTACTTTGCACGCCGTCGATAAAACTAGCGGTCAGTTTGCCTGACAAATAGGGATCTTCAGAATAGTATTCGAAATTGCGCCCACACAACGGCGAACGCTTCACATTATTGCCGGGACCAAGGATGACATCGACTTTCAGCGCAATGCATTCCTCGGCGATGGCTCGCCCCACATCTGCGATCAGGTCCACGTTCCAAGTCGAGGCTAAACTGGAGGCCGTCGGAAAACAGGTCGCCGGGAAGCTCTCAGCGGTCATGGAGTTGTTGTCAGGCACACGACGAACACCATGCGGCCCATCGGAAACGACGAGTTCAGGCAGCCCCAGTCGGGGAATAGCTGTCGTCGTCCAAGCAGTCGCCCCGGTACAAAGCGCCGCCTTCTCTTCAAGAGTCATGCCTTCAATAATCGATTGAATGTTTTTCATGAATTAAGCCTTCACTATACTTATGCTGGTCGAAATATCGTTGTCGAGCACGGCGGCCGACAGCCATTGCTTTTGAGTGGCGAAACCATTTGCAAGCAATGCTGTCTTTGCTTCCATTTTAGATTCGATATTACGACTTTATCATATTCTCAAAAGACGCCTAGTTATCTATAGCACGATTTCCTTCTGACACTTTATATAAGTGCACGAACAATCGAGACATGACCGGCATGTATGCTACCTTCAAGAACATCAGACGGAAGTCCGGCAAAACAGTTGTATGCCGGCGTGGAACCGCCACTGATAACGAAAACGTGATAACTATAGCTGCCTTTCAGGTCATATACATGGGCGACAGCCTCGTCATTGCATTCTCTTACCTATTTGTCATGCCGAATTTCGTCAAGATAGATCGCACCACAGCTTGCTCAGTTGGCCCAATCGTAAATTCGTTCACATTGGTGTCTTCTGGCAGGTCAATCGCACAACCCACAACGTTGGCTACGGGATGTGGCGAAATGCCATATCGCTCCTTGTGATACATCAGATCCTCTTGGACACTTTAGTAGGAGATAAGTATGGAATGCGATGAAAGTTCGCTCATTAAAATCTTTATCCAGATTGTTCTTTTATCAGTTCATGAATAACTACCTCCTCGTCCAGCGCTTTGCCGCGCTCCCAAGCCGCAGCATAGATTGCTTCATCCAAATTGGCTCGGATCGCTTGGTGATACCGGACGACCAAAGGTGCCCTTATGCGATAGGATGTCGATAAGGAGGTGGATTTATTGATTGCCCGCGACATGAGTTCAACACTATCTGCGGTGCGTCCTTCGGCTGCGGCGATAAGCCCCATCACCACAATACTGAAGGCGTCGCGTGATTCCTTTGCGCGTTGCAGATAAGCGGCCAATTTGCGCTTCGCAGCGGACAAATCGCCTAGTCCAAGGCAGATAAGACTCTGGAGGAGCGCATGATCAGTCAGGGTCTTTTCATCTTCTCGAGTTTCGTCTTGGTCGATATAAGCTTCTGCAGTATCAAAGCGATCACTGGCAATATCGATCCATGCGAGCTGTGTCAGCGCATCGGAAATGACAAATGCAAAACCATTTTCTCGCGCAATATGGAGTGAGTCTTCAGCGTATTGTCGGGCAACTTCAATGTCACCTTTGTTGAGCTCAATCGTCGCCAACCGGCACATCGAAACGGCAAGTCCAAATGGTTGACAGAGCCGCTGATAGAGCATCAATGCTTCTCGACCATAAATTTCCGCTTCCGCGGGATTGGTGTAATAGAGCGAACCCACAATATTGTATAATGACGAAGCCACCCCAACCTCATCCCCCAATCCTCGTCGGATTTCGAGTACCTGATGGTTCAGTTCCAAAGACTCCTGATGTTTCTGCTCGTCCCACAATAGGTAGCCTTGGTAATGAAGGGCGTTGGCGCGCTCATAGTCCTCACCCAGCGCTTGAAAAATCTCAACACTCTTTTTGCAGAGCTGCCACACCTCGTCGCGTTTAGACAAGTCGGAATCCATTTCGCGCGCGAGCCATAAGGAAGCTTGCGCGATTCCAAAAACATCATTATGGGCATGGGCAATGGATAATGCCCGCTGTAAATGATTCCGCGCAGCTTCATACTGTCCCATACCATCCAGGCATTGTCCATACAAGACCAGTAACCGACCAAAAACCTGATGCTGACCGAATTCGGGTTCCAGCGTTGCAACAGCAGCATGGACTATGTCAATCAGTTCTGTATAAGGCTTGCGTTGATAGGCAAAAAGGTTCAGGGCATATAAGAATTGGTCGAGAAGCTCTATTTGTGCCTGCTGCACAGTATAAAACCAAGCCTCGCGAAGATTGTCGAAATCGGTTTCAATCTCATTTCCAGCCTCTTGTTGGCGTTTGCCTTTCAAATCTCCTTCACGTTTGCTAAGAAACTGAGCGAAATATGTGCTATAAGCCTCCCGAACAGCAGCCCCTTCGCCGTGTGCTTCCAAACACTCACAGGCATATTCATGAATCGTCTCTAGCATCACAAATCGCGGTTCGGCCTCTTGCGTTTCCTTGCGCTGCACCAGACTCTTATAGATAAGAGATTCGAGTCCATCCAATGGGGCGATGGGTAGGGATGTGCCGCATACAGTCTCAATGGCTTCTAGTGAACCCCCGCCCCTGAACACGCCCAACCGTGCAAACAGTATTTTTTCACCCTCGTCCAGCAGGTTATAACTCCATTCAAGGGTGTCACGTAACGTTTTTTGCCGCTGTGGAGCATCGCGCATTCCCCCCGTTAGCGCCGTCAAACGGTTGTCAAGGCGAACGAGCATGGCCGGAGGCGAAAACAACTTGGAACGGGCGGCAGCCAGTTCGATAGCAAGGGGTAATCCATCCAGGCGGATGCAGATTTGCGCGACAGTCAGCGCATTGTCGGGATTAATTTCAAAGTCGGGCAGTATCATCTGAACACGCTGTACAAAGAGCGAAACGGCTTCAGAATCGGCAATCTGACGAAGATCAAGGCCCTCATGACCGGGCACCCCCAATGGTGGAACGGGATATTCCTGCTCACGTGAAAGGTGTAGTGCTTCACGGCTGGTGGCAAGAACTTTTAAGCGTGGCGACGCCACCAATAGCTCCGATACGAGCGGAGCTGCGTCAATCACCTGTTCAAAGTTATCAATCAGGAGCAGTATATTGCGACTAGCAAGCATCCGCTTCAGTGTGTTCGGCCATGAACCTTGAGTATTCGCTTCTATACCAATGGCAGATGCCACAGCTCTTGCAACTAAGGTGGCATCCGTGAGAGGGGCAAGATCGACAAAATACACACCATCTGCAAAATCATTTATTACCTCGGACGCTACTTGTAACGCTAGCCGGGTTTTACCAGTGCCACCTGGCCCGGTCAAAGTTAGAAGCCGGGAAGTATTCAGCAAGCGTTTTACATTATTAATTTCCTGTATGCGTCCAATGAAAAGCGTAGCAGTAGTGGGCAGGTTATGGTTGGATGACGTGGTAGACGTAAAAGTATTATCGCTACTAGACGGATCCAATAAACCGAGCTCTCTAGCGCGGATGAGGGCAGGAACCCGACCATGCGCGCCAAGTTTGCTGTAGATTTGCTTCGTGTACCAGCGAACAGTCTCGTGGGCGACAACCAACT
This sequence comes from Aggregatilineales bacterium, assembly GCA_044226325.1. Classification (GTDB taxonomy): domain Bacteria; phylum Chloroflexota; class Anaerolineae; order Aggregatilineales; family Phototrophicaceae; genus CFX2. The sequence continues at coordinate 28,372 of JBGAHG010000013.1, read as the reverse complement.
GGTCGCTAATCTCACGGTTGGATAGTCCGAGTGCAACCAGACGCAGGACTTCGAGCTCACGATCAGTAAGGGATTCGGGAGGGAGTGAATCGTGCAAATCGTCCATCTCACTATCCTTAACCCCATCAACAAACAGGAAAATTCTACATTTGGGCTTGCCCTCAATAGTAACGGATACGCTTTCTGCCGACAAATCCCCCCTGCAGGGTGGTGACTGCCACCCCGCATGTATGCCTATAGTAATGGCAATGCAAACAATGCCGATATTCGGCAGGAGACAAAAAGATGAAACGAGTTCTCGCGTTAGGAATGGTTATTTTGGTACTGGCTTTGACCGTCAGCAATGTGCTGGCCGCTCCTGTAGCGGGCGACATCAGTTCTGGCGCTGATCAAACGGTGGTCACGATGGACGACAATGCGCCGGTTACCGATATTAAAGCCACGCCGATCCTTTTTCTAGCCAGCGTTGAGGTAGCACCGTAATACGACCCCATTCAACAACCGGGAGCTTACCGCCCTGAAGGTGAATGCAGCAGGTTTTCCCAAGTTTGCTTGTCAAGCAAGTCAAGATATGTCAGCCGGTATTCGGCAGAAGGAAATATCATGAAACGGTTATTTGCAATTGTCTTGGGATTGCTGGTCGTGATGGTCAGCAGCGTTTCAGTTGTCGGGGCATCAGCATCTCAAACCGTGAATGGAACCTGGCAGATCGGCACAATTTTCTCCAGTTCAGCCCATCCGGTGGGTAAATATTGCGCCATCGAGATGGACGATACGCTGAACTGGCAGGGAGACTTTGTCGAAATGTCCACACAGCACACCACGGTCCAGCATTTTGGCCCGTGTGACCAACCGGCCTCGGAGACATTCCAGTCGCGGGGTACGTTCCAAGGAAACGTGGGTGGGGTTACTGGAACGTTTGAATTCCAAATCGTGGGTATTGCCGACGCTCAGGGGAACGTACAAGCCCCACTCGTCATTCTGAAAGGTGCAAAGGGCCTAGCGCAACTGCATGGATTGATAACCATGACTGGCCCACTGGTTCCCGGTGGAGACTACCTCGGCCATATCCACATCAACTAATGATTGAAAGGAGCAACATCATGAAACCTCGACAGATACTGACGGCTGTGGTCATGCTGCTTGCCTTCATGGGTACACCCCAGCGCCGCCGTGAAGATCGTCGTTTCAGAAAATCATGAGTACCAGAGTTCACGGGGCGTAATCAAAATTCAAAGAACACTACAACGCTAATATTCGGCAGAAGTAAACATCATGAAGTGATCATTCGCCTTAGTTGCCGTGCTGGTTCTGCTGACTGTGATGGTCAGCAGTTTATCTGCTCATAGCGTTCAGAAATCGCTAGCAGTTTCAGATGGCGTAGTGGGGAGTGTTGGTGTTTCGTCCTCTAACTTGATGAATGACGAAACTCACGGCGCTATTAAATCAGACCGTGTCGATCCTCTTCCTCAACCCAACAATGGCAAAATCACGCCCATTCTCCTTCGAACATGAGCTTGACGCAACACTAGGTGAAGGAAAACCGAATCGAGAAAGCGGAATTGTGAATGGGTGATTCCGCTTTCTTGTTTAGTAAGGCCAACATGTGGCAACTCAGCCCATTAAAGTTGCCAATCGATGTTCAAATAAAGACTGCGAATATGGATTGATATTCCCTTAAAACTTTATTCTTTTAGTAATAGGGGGAAATGAGATTCGAATCTTACCAGGCAAGAAAAAAGCGCCTTTGGAGCGCTTTTGAGAAAAATTCTGGGAGGACAGGAACTTAACCGAACATTTTAGCCCTGAAAGAACGCATTTCCTCGAGCAAATTGCTTTTCCCCAACGTGCTCAGCTAACACGGTTCTCAACCTCATTATAGTACGGCTTTTCGGTGATTGGGAGAGACTCAACCTCTCCCCAAACCACCTTGAAGGCTCGCTGACTCGTCCAGCAAGACTTCCGAAGAATAGTGTAGCACACCTCCACGAAGTCCTTGCCAGCCGCAGCGATTTCTTAATCGGTTTGTTGAGTGTGGTGGAGGAAATGGAAAATGACTCGTGTTTTTGTACTGACCAATCATAAAGGGGGTGTCGGAAAATCGACATCCGCCACCAATATCGCCTACGGCTTAGTTGGCTTGCTCAGGCGATCCGGATCTACCAATTGTCGGGTGCTGCTGGTGGATACTGACAGTCAAGCACACGCCTCGCTGGTCACGACCGGGCACAAGGATTATGGTGCTGACAATAGTCTGTATACCGTCTTGATGGCGGATCGCAAAGAGGCCGCAAATGTTCTTTCAAACTGTCTTGTCCAGAGTACATGGGATGATGATTTACATGTGCTGCCCGCTTCACCGATGCTAGAAGGCGCAGAACGCGAATTGATGGGTGTAGCGGGTGCGCCCTATCGGTTAGCGGAACCGCTCAGCAGGATTGCTAACCACTATGCTGCCATCGTGATCGATACCCGTCCATCGTTCTCATTGATGACAGAAATGGGTTTATTGGCCGCCACGGATGCTATTGTTCCGGTCGAACCCCGTTATCTGGAAACAGTTGGGTTATTGTCAGTCATTTCCAAGATCAACGACATTCGGGAAGGTTGGCGGCATCCGCATTTGCATGTCAGCGGCATTCTGGTCACCAAAATGGATACACGGGTCAAAGGTCACAAACAACTCCTCGACGAACTCAAATCACACAGCGTATTAGGACGGCTAGTTTGCGGCGTGATCCCGGCCAATGAAGCGGTGTCCTATTCACATCATCACCATCTAAGCGTATTCAACTACGATCCCAAAGCCTCAGCCAGCAAAGCCTATGCCCAGATGGTTGGGAAGCTGGTTCGTGAGATTTCCGGACAGAAAGCTGCTGTTTCATGAACGGCAAGAAACGCCAAGCTAACACTGGCTTACTCGACACGATTACTGCTGACATGTTGGGTGGTGGTAGCTTTGACATCCTGATGGACAATCGTTTGCGGGTGGAGCGGATTCTTTTAGAGATGGTACGACCTGATCCGGTGCAACCGCGCCGGGTCTTGCCAGAACGCATCTATCAAGCCTTCCATGCCAACCGGATGACCCCGACACAGGCGTTGCGCGAACTGATTCAGGTTGCTCAACTGGCCGCTCGACAGAATGGGCGGCCCTTCACCAATGTTATGGATTTGCTAGGTAATCCAGATGATGAAACCGAGGTTGAGGCTCAAGTACTGTCGCCCGAAGAGCAGCTCGTTCGAGACTTGGTCAATCTAGCGGTGACCATTCGCGACGATGGGCAAGTTAATCCGCTCACAGTGGTCGATGCTACCCAAGGCGTGACACGGCTCTACCGCATTGAAACGGGCGAACGACGGTATTGGGCAACGTGGCTGCTGCGAGATTTTATTCCCGGCTACGAGAGCGATGGCATGATCCCTTGCATCATCACTCCTGCCGAACGAGCCTCTGCGTTCCGGCAAGCGAAAGAGAATACAGCCCGCACTGGATTATCCGCTGTTGCGATGGCGCGGCAAGCGGCTCTTTTACTGCTCTATGTCCATGGCTGCGAAATCCCGAATGGGCCAGTTACTCATGATTTCTACCGGCAAGCACTCGGATTTACATTGCGAGGCAAACGGGAATACACATCAGAAATATTGTCGGCAATGGGCGGAATTCGGACGCCGATGTTCAGTCGTTACAAAGCACTACTTCGTCTCTGTGATGAGGCAGTTGAACTGGCAGATCGACACAATCTAGATGAAGGTCGGTTGCGTCAACTGCTAGAGTTGTCCCCAGATGATCAAATTGAGATGGTACGACAAGTTATTCAATTGAATTTGTCTGCTATACAAATAGTCGACCTTGTTAAAGGTCCTAAAGCCGAATTGGATAATTCAAATTCTGATGTACCGCGCCAAGCCCGTCAATTGGTGAAATTGATGCGAGCGATGAGCGAACTCAGTGGATACAACTTGGCGCTCGCGTTGGTCGAACAGGAAGGAGATGCTTTTGTAGCCCGGGTACGACTTCAATATTTACGCAAATTAATCGATGAGACAGAAGCGATTCTCAATGCTGAATAGAGTAAAGAAATGTTGCCACGTGGCAACATATTAGGAGGCAAAAAGACTATGAATAATATCCGTTCGCCGCCGAAAAAACAAAACCCACCGACTAAAATGTGCAGGTGGGCGACGGACGAAGATACATTGGCTGTGTGGTAACTCCAATGTATCACAGTCCTTCCTCCCCTGCAACTGAATAACCGCCTTTCAGTCCTGTTTCTCAAACTCGACTTCTGTTCAGCTTTGCTTGGAGGCACTCATGAATGGCTGCTCTGCGGCTGGCGCGCTTGATCGCCAGCCTGATCTACTCGCTCGCCTACAAAATGTTGTTCGACAACTCAATCGATCTGATATTCGAACAGTCGCTGCGCTCATTGCCAAAGTTGTTGGTGATCAAAACGCAGGTCTGATGGCGGTTCGATTGCTGCATTGGTTCTCACGATCAAAGAAAGTCGGCGGCTGGGTTTACAAGTCGTGGCAGGATTGGAATGCTGAATGCAACCTCTCGCAGGCACAGGTCAAGCGTGTCCATGGTAAAGGCTTTCTAGAAATGATTGGCATTGAACGCACGATTATGAAAGCCAATGGCACACCAACCGTTCATTATCGCTTGGACGAAAATCAGTTAATTCAAAGGCTTGGTGAGTTTTTGGACATTATGCCAATCCGTATCAAAATGTGGATGTGGACAGAAACACCCAATGAAGATAGTCAATCCAGCTCATCTCAACAAGCGGATTCAGACCAACCCGATGAGCACCATCATCCTAATTCATTTGACGAAGATGAGCCAAAAAATTCGGCTGAAAGCGCCCAATCCACAACAGACTCTGACTTACAAACAAGACAGCATAAATACAATCAAGATATACAACACAACAGCTATTCTGCTGCTGTTGTGGACACTGAAAGAGAAGAGAAAAAAGAAATATTTCAATCGCTCAGAAAATTAGGAATTGGATACCTCAAAACGAAAGAACTCATCGAAAAGCATGGTCACAAACGAGTCGCTGAGGTTATCCAGCACACAAAAGACCAAGACCGGAAGAATCCGGCTGGCTATACATTCAGGCACTCGCAGAAAATTGGACATTCTGGTCAAAAGCGGAGAAAGAAGATTATGCCTGCGGGAATGGCGTATATCACTGGAAAATATGCTGCGTTTATTAACCATTAAAAGTTGTGACAGACTGAACTTCGTTCCGCATTTCGAACGAAAACTAATTCACAGATAAGCTCATTATATGCTACTGAGCAGAAGCGTCGAATAGCAGTTTTCGGACTGATGATGAATAATACCTACAGAATTTAGGATAGGAGCAAATTGGGATGTTCTATGCTGCCAATCACAAACCACCTTTATAGAAGATTTAGTTTCCGAGCAATAACGATCGCTTGGGTTCGACTATGAGCATCTAGCTTAAGGAAGATATTATTCAAATGCTTCTTCACGGTGCCTAAACTGACGATGAGTTGTTCTGCAATTTCCCGGTTAGAGGAACCTTCAGCTATGAGCCGTAATACGTCAAATTCTCTTTCACTAAGGGCTTCACCATCACCACTCACTCGATATTGAAGCGGGGAAACATTTGCAGATGACATATTGTGGTTGAACGCTGCCAGAAGCTTTGCCACATATGAGGGCGCTATTCCACGTTTAAGCGCTGCGTGTAGGAGTTCTGCCATAGGAATCCCTTCATCAACAAAGGTTCTGACGAAATCTTCTGGCTCTGCAAGTGAGAGAGCGTATTCAAGAGATGTAAATGCTTGCTCAATTTTTCCTTGGCGTTTGGCAGCGAGTGACTGAAGCGCACAAATGGCAATGACGCGTCCCATCCGCCCAGCATCTATAGCCAATGTGCATAGTCGCGCAAGCAACGTTTGGGCTTCTTCCAACCGTCCTTGTGCAATTTGAATACGCGCTAGGGTGATATGCTCAAATTCGTGCGCGAAACTAAAATCATCATGAGCTGTTAACGCTATCCTATTTGCCCATTCTTCGACGGCTGTAAGGTTGCCTTGAACCAACCATAACTGAGCTTGTCGAGCAAACCCGGAATTAAAATAATCTCCTAAATTGTCCACTTGCATCAACTCTACAGCCCGACTCATCAGATCAAGCGCTTCGTCTTCATAGCCTTGAATTTGCTTAATCTGGGACAGAAAAAAATGGCTTTCGAGAATGACTCGTTTAACAGGGGCATCTTGCATTAGGTGGAATGTTTCGGTGATATCTTCCAGTGCACCAGATAAATCATTATGCTCGTACCGTACACGACTACGGTTCAAATAGGCTTGCCCCATCCAGTCCTGATGATCAATGTATTGCAAGAGCTGATTAGACACGGACTCAGCCTTCCGCAGCTTTCCTTGGAGGATATGCAATTTTGATAGAACGGAAAGCACGACCATACGTGTGTAGACATCATTTACTTTCTCACTTAAGCTAGTAGCCTCAGTAAGATAACGTTCTCCTTCTGTGAGATTTCCCTTGGCATCATAATAGGCAACTCCTGTTATCAACATTACCCATCCGCGCCATTGCACTTCAGATAATGGCAGGTTGGCTAGTGCTTGTTGCGCTGCACTGATGGCTCCATCGCCATTGTTATCGAGTTGTAGCATTAGTGTAGAGCGAACGGCAGCCGCGCGTCCCAGTAACAACTTGTATTCATCTGCCTCAAAACGATGCTCCTGTTGCGAAAGTGTTTGCTCCATTTTTTCCACATAGTACTCGGCTTTAGTATGCTCATCAGCCATGATGAGCATTAAGGCATAATTTAGTCCGAGTTCGGGATGTGATTCAAAACGGGTTTGGACTGTTTCCTCAGGCAAAGCATTTATCCAGCGCAAGAGCGTCGATACTTCGCCACGTCGCCAAATCTTTTCGCCATATAGTTCGACTAAATCACCAGCCCGGTCATAACTCTGTCCACGAAGCGCATGTTCAACCGCCTCGCCTATCCATCCATTTTGCTCAAACCATTTGCTGGCACGCAGATACAAAATTGATAATAGATCGGGAAAAATTTGCTGTAAGCGTTTACGCAACATATCGGCAAATAGGTGGTGATAACGATACCAGTAGCCATCATCATCAAGCGGGATCAAGAACAAATTGCCTGTTTCGACTTGTTCCAACAATGTCTGCCCATCGGTTCTGCCTGTGACCGCATCGCACAGACTACCGGTAAAACGATTTAAGATCGAGGTTTGCATCAGAAAATTCTGAAGTAATTCAGGTTGTCGGCTCAAGACCTCATCGGTCAAGTAATCCAAAATATAGCGATGGCTTCCGGCAAAGGCTGCTATAAAATTTAGGGCATCCTTACGGCCTTTCATAGCCAATACAGCAAGTTGTAGGCCGACGACCCATCCTTCTGTCCGAGTACTCAGCGCAGTTATTTGTTCATCTGGAAAATCAATAGAGAGAGTATGTTGGAGAAAAGTAGCTGTTTCCTCAGACGTGAAACGCAGATCATCAGCGCGGAATTCACTCATTTGATTATGAGCCCGCAAACGACCTAGCGCCAGTGGTGGATCAGCGCGGCTGGTGAGGATGAGACTCATATTTGATGTTCTATGGTCAAGTAGAAATGTCAGCACATCATGAATGGGTTGGGCAGTTATCAAATGATAGTCGTCCAAGACCAATGCAAACCTGTTTGGCAGCTCACCCAAATGATTGAGTAAAAGTGTCAAAAAAGATTTGATATGTGGTGGTTGGGGAGATTGCAATCTTGACAATAAGGCATCACTTATGTGTGAGTGAATTGTCCCAACCGCCGAGACAAGATAAATAAGAAAACGAATGGGATCGTTGTCGTCCTCATCGAGAGACAGCCACGCAAGTGGGAAATAAGGTTTATCCGGTTGCTCATTCCAGTCGGTGATTAAAGTCGTTTTGCCAAACCCTGCAGGCGCACAGATAACAGTAAGTGGATGTTCTAGGCAAGCATTCAGCTTGTGAGTCAAACGGGGACGCGATACACGGTCGGCACGAGCTATCGGGATAGCCAGCTTTGTGTGGAGAAGCTCCGGCACTGACGCAATCATTCAGTTTCCCTAACTCAATAAGATAGAAGAATCTAACACATGATAGAGCTGGATGCAAATCAGACCCTCCAAACAATCAACCACTAAATACGCCTTTTGGCTACTCATAATCAACCCCTTTACCAAATAAAGTCAGGTCATTGATCTATCAACGATAGTCAATACATCAATTGGTACTACAAAGGGAGCTTCGCCATGACAACTACAGTATATGAGACGACGGACTATGAATTAGCTGATATGGGGACGCGTTTTATCGCGTTATTTATTGACGGTCTAGTACTGGCAGCCATAGGGAGCGTTGGGTTTATCGCGGACCAAGTACCATGGGGAGTGGTTAGCTTCTTCATCGGATTGGTCTATTACTGGTTTTTCCTGACGCGCAATAAAGGACAAACACCCGGCAAGGCGCTCATGAAAATTCGCGTGATTAAAACTGATGGCAGTTCGATGAGCGACAGCGACGCGGTTATCCGCTATATCGGCTATGCCATCAACAGCTTTTTCTTAATTGGCTGGGCATGGGTGCTCATCGATGACAACCAGCAAGGCTGGCATGACAAGCTCGCCAAAACCTACGTCATCAAAACCCAATAACAATAATCATTCAACTTCAAAAGGAGACAATATGATGCGTAAATTTCTTATCCTATTTATCTGGTTATTCGCGTTTTTTCCGCTGGCAGTTGCTGCGATGACGCTGACATCTATTCGCCCTTGGGTTCTGGATCGCGCTTTCTACGAACGGATTGTCAACGATGGACGGATCTATGATGCCCTGTTTGCCGAGGCTTTGCCTAATCAGTTCAATCGTCAGGTATTCGGTACTCCGGAGCAACTTCCATTAGGCGCATTAAACGCTGCGCTGCGCGAAGTAATCACACCCGACTATCTACGCACGCAATCAGTGAACATTGTGAACGAGGTTTTTGATTTCATTGAAGGACGCGACGGCAACTTCGACGTTTCAATGGATTTCGCGCCGATTAAAGCAGCTTTGGCGGGGGAAGGTGGGCAACGTTTTGCAAATACACTGGTAGCAGTTTTGCCGACCTGCACAGATGGTCAAAAACCCATTGCGACGGGCGGCCATCTCGTGCGTTGTATCGGTGACAATATGTCGATAGACACAGCCGCCTCTCAAATTGCCCAAGCACTCCCCACAGCACTTGAAAATGTACCCAACCGTATTCTGCTCAGCAACCCTATCAATTTACGTCAAAACTGGAATTCAGTGGATTGGTTCTTGGGTGTTACGGTTCGCGGCGGTTTTGATCTGGGTATCTTGGTGGTCATCGTTTCGACTGTCATCGTGGGCTGTTTCCTCGCTTATGTAGGTGGTGATGACACACGTGGTCGGCTGCGCTGGCTTGGTGCGTCACTCATTGTTCCCGCCTCGTTATTTATGCTAATGGGTATCAGTCTGGCCACACCCTTCATCGACGGTCCACTCCGTGCCGAACTGAGTTCCACTCAATGGGATAGCATTCTATACAGTAAAGCCTTCCAGCAAGCCATAGGCGACGTGGTTATTTCGATCACCCAGCGGGTAGGCAGCGGCTTTCTCCTAACGGGTGTCGTATCTTGCCTAATTGCGCTTTTTCTAATTGCCCTGAGTTGGCGAGCCAGTGGGAACGAACATCATGCAGTCAAGCTCGTGCAAGTTCCTGTACGAAATTCATAGTAATCGAATCTGGTTACTGAGGGCTAATCTGGTCGAAACGCCCTCAGTAACTGCCAAACAATCAACCCCCTAAATACGCATTTTGGCTACCCATAATCAACCATTTAACCGCTTACCGTGAGCCTAACCGATGAACGAAAAGGATAAATCATTATGAAACTTGTAACTGCAATCTTTCTGATATTAGTGTTCACTATCATGCCGACGCTGGCGCAGGATACCACGAAGTACGAAGACCCAGCTGGGCGCTTCAGCGTACCCATTCCACCCAAATGGACGGATGAAAGTACGCCTGAGGTTGGGCGCTTTGTCAGCCCAGATGATATAGCCGTATCGGTTCTCGCCATTGAAGCGGCAGATGCCAAGTCAGGCGACCAAGCCATCTTGACAGCTATCATTCCTGAATTAGCAGGAAGTAGTCCTGTACAGACGAGCACACAGCCCGGATCGAATGGTACTTGGACGGTAAATATCTTCGTCTCAGCGTCGGGGCGCTTCATCGTACTGGCAAGCCAATGGATCAATGGTGTGACTTACGCTTTGTTGTTTGACTTACCCAGTCAGGATGCGCTTGTGGCTAATCAAGGCGAGATCCTCAGTTTCTTCAATGGATTTACTATAGGTAAACGCCTTGATCTGACAGGCGTTAAGGCCAAACCATTCACCGATGAGATGCTGACAGATCTTAAAGCCTATATTGAGGATGCCCGTCAGCGTTTCCATGTGCCGGGTGTATCTATTGCTGTCGTACAAAACGGCGGGATCGTGTATAGCGGTGGTTTTGGTACGACTGAGCCGGATGGCGGGCAACCGGTAACCTCAGACACTTTGTTTATGATCGGTTCGACCACTAAATCCATGACGACCATGATGATGGGTACGTTGGTCGATGAAGGCGTACTCGATTGGAATCAGCCTGTAACCGACATTCTGCCTTCGTTTGCGCTGTCAAATCCAGCGGCTACTCCACACATTCGATTGCGCGATCTGTTGAATATGAGCAGTGGTGTACCCCGATATGACCAATTATTATCCCTTGCCCATTTCACACCGCAAGAACTGATTGCGTCACTAGCAACCATACCGATGGTGGCTGCGCCCGGTGTAATGTGGAATTACAGCAATCAAATGGTGACAACTGGCGGGTATTTGAGTGCTATGGCGGCTGGTTCACCTATGGACGGGCTTTATGAGGGGTATGTCAAGCTGGTTCAGCAACGTGTGTTCGATCCTATCGGAATGACACACAGCACTTTTGATTTTGAGGCGGCCACGACCAATCCCAACCACGCTCTACCCTATATTTATGATCCAGCGACTCAAAAATATATCGCTGTGTCGTTAAATGATGAGGGCTTTACGGGCAATGTTGCCCCGGCGGGAGGCGTTTGGTCAAACGTTGAAGATATGGTGCGCTACCTGCAAACCGAACTCAGCAGCGGCATCTCACCGGATGGCAAACGAGTCATTTCAGAAGCAACCTTGCGCATGACTCAATCCCCTGAAATCACGCCTGCTGGCCCATTTGAAGGCTATGGCATGGGCTGGATCATTGAACGCTACAACGGTTTGCCACTGGTTTGGCACGGAGGCAACACAAAAGGCTTTACATCTGATCTGGCATTTCTGCCCAGTGCCAATCTCGGTGTCGTCATTTTGACGAATGCAGGGGATGCAAACAACTTCTATAAGAGTGTGCGTCAATACGCGTTTGAACTAGCGTTTGGGTTGGAACACGATGTTTCGAAAGGTATGGTAGCCGCACAAGAAGCCCAAGAGGTGCAAATGCAAGCGGTTCCTATACCTACCGTGACTCCCATAAACCCGGAGATTGTCGCCCCTTATCTTGGTGTTTATGACTACGGTGTTACCCTCGAACTGCGTGGCCATGAACTGTGGCTTGTTGGCGCTTTCGCGCAAACTCCCCTTTACCCCGCTCCTCAACCGGGTGAGTATTCGGGCACGGGTGTGTACAGCTCGCTTCATGTTCGATTTGCAGGAACCGATAGCCAACACACTTTAGAAGTCATGTACCCGGATAATCTCATACTGACTTTGAAAGCCATTTCATCCGCTGTGTCTCAATCTCCAACCGGGGTGATGTTTCCTAAACTGACAGGCTCCTTTCAGGTGGGCAAGATGGAATATCATCTGACGGATGCAGGGCGTGAAGAAATATTCACCGACGATCCTAATGACAAGCGTGAATTGATGGTGACGGTTTACTATCCCGGTCAACCTGAGGCTAATGACCAAGCTGCACCCTATATAAATGACGCTCTAGCCAATGCCTTAGGCATAAACCATGACATCGTATCGCAGATTCACCCTCATGCTTATGCTGAAGTTCCTGTCTCAAAGGCACAAACCAGCTACCCCGTGATTGTTTTTTCGCCGGGGATGGGGAATTTGCCCCAGTTTTACAGCGTGACATTCGAAGATCTCGCCAGTCATGGTTATATCGTGGTGAGTATCGCGCATCCTTACAGCACGGCGATCACTGTTTTTCCCAATGACAGTATTGTTTTGGCGAATGAAGCAGGCAGCCAACTACACACCGATTCAGAGGCAGCCGATGCAATCGTCCGCGCCAAAATCCTCGGTGTTTGGGTAGGTGATGAGCGTTTTGTTCTTAACCAACTGGAACAGATGGATGCCCATGATCCGCTGCTTGGTGGACATCTCGATCTAACGAAGGTGGGCGTGTTCGGTCATTCCCTAGGCGGGGAAACCGCAATCGAAACCGCATCACTGGACAGCCGTATTCAAGCCGCACTGAGCCTAGATAGTCAAGTTACAGGAAGCGTATTGGAAGACGGTCTTCCCAAGCCCTTCATGATCTTGCGCTCTGAAAGGTTGTCTGTCACCGACGAGCAGTTACAAGCCGCAGGTAGCACCCGCGAACAGTTCGAAGCCGCATATGCCGCAATGGATGCGCCTATTAACGCTCTTTATGGACAGGCTAAAACAGGCTACCGGTTAACGCTTCACGGCTCGACCCACAACACCTATACAACCGACTATCTGCTGTTGGCCGCACTGTTTCCTTCCGAATATCCGCCCGAAGTTATTGGCGCGATTGATCCTACGCGAGCAGTGGACATCATCGACACTTATGTGGTGGCTTTCTTCGACAAACACCTGAAAGGAGAAGCTGTACCGCTGATAGATGCCCCATCACTGGATTATCCGGAAGTGACCTTTGAACGGCACGAGAACTAAATTGTCCAGCGGAGGATAACTTACGAGTCAACCTCCCAGAATCGACCTATGTATCACTGATCTGAATCCATTAAACGAATCACTCTACTTGAAAGGTAATGATGATGAATATGGTTACATCAACCAACAATGGGAATGTCCTGTTCCACAATGCCGGAAAGCGCTTCTCGCTCGTCACACTCGCACTGCTCATTTTACTAATGGTGATGCCTACCTTGGCTCAGGATCAAACGGTTGATCTGAAAGGGGCCGCACCTGCCACATTCAACGAAGAAATCCTCAGCAAAATCGATACCTATGTTGCCGATGCGATGACCCGTTTCTCTATTCCCGGTGTGACGATTGCCATTGTGCAAAATGGCAAAATTATTCACATGAATGGTTTTGGAGTACGGGAATTAGGTAAAGATAATCCGGTTACGCCCGATACACTGTTTATGATCGGTTCAGTTCCGAAGTCCATGACTTCTATGATGATCGGGACGCTTATTGATGAAGGGCTTCTGACATGGGATACGCCGGTTGTCGACATCTTACCGGCCTTTAAGATGACCGATCCCAACTCAAGCCGCACTGTTACGTTCCGTGACCTGCTCAGTATGCGCAGCGGTCTGCCGAACTTCGACATCTCGCTCTTTATTCAACCCTATTCGGCGCAACAAATCATCGAATCGTTAACCGACATACCCGTGATTGGCAAACCCGGTGAAACCTATGCCTACAGCAATCAAGGCTATGCGGCGGCGGGCTTTATTGCGGCAATTGCAGCGGGCGCCCACTACAGCGACAATCTGTATGGGACTTATAACCAACTCATGCAAAAGCGCGTGTTTGATCCAATTGGAATGAAGCGCACCACCTTTGATTTCGATGCGGGTGTCAACGACTCAAATGTAGCTTCTCCACATAGTTTTGACCTGTCAACAGGTGGCTTTTCATCTTTTCCAGTCGAATTGGAACGCGGCGGTTTTTCAATTATCCCGGCAGGTGGAACAACTTGGTCGAGTGCTGAGGATTTGGCCCGCTATCTCATTACGCAGATGAATAACGGTGTCAGCCCGGACGGAAAACAGGTCGTTTCCGAGCAGCGCTTGCATGATACTTGGAATCCGGAAATACCGACACCAAATAACAATCACTACGCATTAGGGTGGGTCGTCAAACCGGAATATCACGGTCTGAAACAGCTTGAGTACGGTGGCGGCAATTTGGGTTACACCTCCTTTCTTAGCTTCTTGCCAGAGGCGAACTTGGGTGTAGTCGTCCTAACCAACCGCGTTGCTGGCGATGCCTTTACCGCCGCAGTAACCAACCACGTATATGAAACGGCCTTCGGAATCGGATACGACACCGATGCTGGCTATTTGGGAGAAGAGCAGGGCTTTGAGGGCATGGTGGCGCAGATGGTCAGTGGTGTTGAAACCAAGATCGATCCTGCAACGGTTGCCAATTATCTGGGCAAATATGAACACAATACTTCAATACATTTCAATGATAAGGGTGACCTTGTAATGACGGCTGCTTTCGGCGACTTCCCCTTGTATGCAGTGCCCCAACAACCGGGCACTTTTCTTATGGGAGTTGCATTTGGAATGGGAGTTCAGTTTGCCGAAGACGGCAGAAGTTTTACCATCGGCGCGGGTGACTCTCAACCGCCCGTAACCATCGCCAAGTTGGGTTGAACTCTACTCATCGGAAATTGTCGGGGAGACCTGCAAATCTCCCCGACAACAATCAACCTCCTGAATACGCCTTTTGGCTACCCATAATCAACCCCCTTGTCGCTTAGAGTGGGTGTAATGAATGATTTACGCATTTGGTAGGAGAACAAAATGAACATGGGCACCACCATCAAACAACATCCCGTTGTCAGCTTCATTACCCTTACACTAGGGCTGTCGCTGGTAATCTTTCTATTGCCAGTCCCGAAAGAAAATGCCTTCGAACTCATCGCCTTCATACTGGTCATTATCCCAACCGTCGTTGCATTCGCGTTGGTACGTCTCATAGATGGTCGTCAGCGACTGCGCACTTTTGTGCACCACATCTTCAATTGGCGTGTGGCGCTGAAGTGGGTAGTCATCGCTCTTTCTGTGAGCTTTATAATCCGATTGGGTGCTGGCCTATTAGCACTCGTGACAGTCAAGATTTCAACCATTGAAAACGGCCCGCTGACTCCATTTTTTATCGTCTATTTTCCGCTCGCCCTCTTAGAGGAAATTGGTTGGCGCGGATTTGTGTTGCGCCGCCTGCTGAAAAGACGTTCTCTCTTTGTCGCTACATTAATGTTAGGTGTCCCTTGGTCGTTACTACACTTTGTGCTTTTTCTGTACACCATGCCCAATGTTTCACCCGTCGCGGAAATGCTTGCAGTCGTCGCACTAGCGTTTCCATTGTCTTGGATTTATATCAAGAGCAAACGGAATGTTTTGATCACGACAATTTTGCATGGCGCGATAAATGGATTTGGCATCATTGGGGTGAATGCTCCAGCTGCTGAAGGGCTGTGGTTTCTCGTCGCCAGCACTTGCATCATAGCAATCGTGCTCTTGCTCATCGACGGGCATATGTGGTTCGCTCGTCCCGTAGATAAACTGTCTGATCAAACAGTTCTGTCGGCTGCGTAATAGGATTGCTCCGAGGGGATATTACCATGATAAACTTGATTTCCTCACAAACTACGGCCAGTCCAGAAGCCACTTCTCGCAAACGTGGAAGGTTGTTTTATGTCAAACGTGGACTGATGGGGATCGTCATCATTCTGATTGCGCTTGTGGTTGTGGGTGTAGCTTATCAAACAATTGCCACCAAACTTGACATAGGCCATTACACCCCTCGCGGTCAATTTTACACTGTGAACGGTCACCAGATGCATATGGTCTGCATGGGCGAAGGCAGCCCCACAGTCATTTTACAAGCGGGCCTCTCCGCCGAGTCGTTATGGTGGTATCGCGTTCAAACCCAACTCGCTGAACACACTCGCGTCTGTGCCTATGACCGACCCGGAATGGGCTGGAGCGAACCGGTTTCTGGATCGCGCGATGCGCTCACCATCGTCGCTGAACTTCATACACTCCTAGAGCAAGCAAGCATTTCTACGCCCTATGTAATGGCAGGTCATTCCTACGGAGCCATCTGGACACGCATCTACGCGGCACAATATCCCCAAGAGATCGTAGGCATTGTCCTTGTTGACAGCGGATTGGTGAATCCAAAGCAGTTTGCTACTCAGAGCGACTTCGATGCATGGAAAACGTCGAATGATACGTTTCAAGCCTTGGTCTGGGGTTTATACCGATTGGGCGTAGCGCGTTTGATCGGGGCAGGTGATTTCCAGAAATCGGGTTACCCGCCGGAAATCGTGCCAGAGCTGGTAGCGCTGCACTCGCCGAACCAAGTATTCGATACGGCCTATGCGGAGGCTGTCCTGGCATTTTGGGCGCTGACAAAAGCCTCGGCTGCTGCCGAAAACTTCAGTGACCTCCCGATGGCGGTGTTATGGGCATCTGAAACGAATACCATGATGCAGCATATCCCCGCAATAAGCGAACTTCATGACGAAATCGCCACCTATTCATCAAACAGCGTAATTCGCGATGTTGAAGGTGCAAATCATGGGTCAATCTTAGGCAACGAACAGTATGCGCAGCAAGTGACCAATGCTGTTCTGGATGTCATCAAGGCCGCCCAAACTGGTAATTCTCTTGAAAAGTAGAAAGGAATAAGCCATGAACATCCTGATGGTAATTGTCGTGATTGTGATTGGTCTGCTAACCGCCGGTGTAATTTACCAATCGCTTGCCACCCGCAGCGATAAAAAGAACTTTCCACCACCGGGTCAACTGGTCGATGTGGGCGGTCATCGGCTGCATCTGAACGTGAAAGGTGAAGCTAAAGGCAGCCCCACTGTCATTTTAGAAGCAGGCATGGCGTCTATCTCATCAAACTGGGGTTGGGTACAAAATGAACTTGCGAAAATTACACGGGTTGTCTCATATGATCGGGCGAGTTTAGGCTGGAGCGATGCTGGAACAAAGCCGCTCGATGCAGCCAAAAGTGCGCGAGAACTCCATACCGCATTGGCGCGAATGGGCATCGAAGCACCGTATGTGCTGGCTGGACATTCCTACGGCGGGTTGGTGGTGCGGATGTTTACCCACCTGTACCCGGATGAGGTTTCAGGGATGGTTCTGGTCGATTCCTCGCATCCCGATCAGTGGATGCACATCCCCGCTTCCAAAGGTGGTCAAACGGTTGCAGTAGGTAATCGCATAACAGCACTTCTAACCCGCTTCGGCGTGATGCGCCTCTTTCATCTTGAGGAGTCGTACATTACCGGGCTCCCTCCACGCGAATACGCCGAGATGAGGGCCTATCTATCAAGGTCAGATGGTTGGTTGGCAGGCGCAAATGGTTTAATTGCGTGGCGCGATTTATCACGCGAACAGGTGAACGCCACACGCAGTTTAGGAAATCTACCCCTATTTGTCATCAGTGTGACCGAGCAAGACCATTATGCCGATGTGCTGACAGAACTTCAAGCAGAACTGCCTGCGCTATCCTCCGATAGTAAGCACGTCACAGTCGAAGGGGCGACACACTATACGTTGGTCTCCATGCAGAAGTATGCCACCGTCGTATCCAATGCCATTCTTGAGGTCGTCGAGGCGGTACGTACACGTGAATCTTTAGCAGATCAAGAAAGTTCCGTAGCGATCAAGTAGTTGCAACAAATGATTTGGACGAACCGGGTTTGCCCCTCCAACAATCAACCTGCTAAATACGTCTTTCGGCTACCTGCAATCAACCCCTTTGCCGCTTAGAGTGAGTGAAATGATCGATTGGACAACAGGAGCAGGAAAAAATCATGACGACTTCTACAGCAGCAAATGGAGTGAAGATACAGCAACTAATGGTACAACACAAACGTGGCTGTATGTTCTATGTTAGGCGCGGACTAATGTTGTTTGGCATCATCCTCATTGTGCTCGCGCTGTTCGGCGCGACCTATCAGACGATTGCCACCGAAACAGACAAAGCCACCTACCCACAACGCGGTCAGTTCTACAGCATCAACGGCCATCAGATGAATATCTACTGCACAGGTGAAGGCAACCCCACTGTCGTTTTAGAGGCCGGTGGGGTTGCCAATTCACTGTGGTGGTATCGAGTGCAAGGACAGTTGGAAAAACACACGCGCGTCTGCGCCTATGACCGCGCCGGACAAGGATGGAGTGAACCCGCTGCCGGGTCGCGTGATGCCCTTACCCTCGTGCGCGAACTCCATTCACTGCTGGAACAGGCGGGGGGTTCCGCGCCCTATATAATGGCGGGTCATTCGGTTGGCGCTATCCTGACTCGTATTTACGCGCAGCAGTATCCGGAGCAGGTCAGCGGTATTGTGCTGGTTGACAGTGGTTTGCTTATCCCCAAGCAGTTTGCCAGCCAAAGCGAGTTCGAAAGTTGGAAATCGTCGAACGACATATTACAAGCAATGCTGTGGGGCATGACCCGTTTCGGCGTGGTGAGGCTCATGATGCCAGCAGCATTTCAAGGTTGGGGTTTTCCAACGGACATTGCCAGCGAACTGGCGGCGTTGCGCTCGAGTAATCAGGTTTTTGACAGTGACTACGCTGAACGGCTACCTGCGCGTTGGGCGCTCAACGAAGCCTCCGCTGCCGCTGAACATCTGGGCAATCTGCCGATGGTCGTCCTCTGGGGAACCGAGGGCTTGAATTTCTCCGCCGCTGACTTGGAACACCTACACGACTTTCAGCGGGAAATTGCCACCTATTCGACCAACAGTGTATTTCGTAATGTCGAAGGCGCAGATCACGGTTCAATTCTGGGCAACGAGCAGTACGCGCAGCAGGTGAGCAATGCCGTTCTGGATGTCATCAAGGCCGCCCAAACGGGTGAACGGCTGACGAAGTAGCCCGAAGATGAAAAGGTAGACGAATAGCCCTCAAAAAATAATCAACCTCCTAAATACGCCTTTTGGCTACCCGCAATCAACCCCGTTAGCTCTTAGAGTTGGTATATCGAACGATTGACAATTTTTGAAAGAAAAATCATGAGCACCGCAACGTCAGGAAATTTAGTGATGATACAGCCACGACAAAACAAACGTTACTGTCTATTCTATGTCAAGTGCGGCATGTTGGCACTAGTCGTCCTGCTGATGGTACTACCGGTTCTGGGCTTTGCCTACGGAACCATCATGAGTGCAAGTGATGCCCAAAAATATCCACCGTCCGGTCAAATGATCAGTGTGAACGGTTATCAGTTGCACATTCATTGTATGGGTGAAGGCAATCCAACAGTGATTCTAGATGCGGGTGGCGGACTCACATCAAGCAGTTGGGCATGGATTCAGCCAGAGATCGCAAGGATAACGCAGGTATGCGTCTATGATCGTGCGGGTTGGGGCTGGAGCGACCCCAGCCCACATGGCTACTCTGCGGTACAAAATGCCAACGAACTCCACAGGCTCCTCATCAATGCAGGTATTTCTGGTCCCTATATCCTAGCGGGACACTCATTGGGTGGACTTTATACACGCATCTATGCACAGCAGTTTCCCGACGAGGTGATCGGGCTGGTGCAGATTGACGCTTCATACCCGGACAGTTGGCAGAGGCTTGGTCTGCGTGAGGGGGCAAGCGCTGATCCCAATATGTTGAAGATGGGGGCTATAGTAGCTCCCTTTGGAGTGCTGCGTCTGATGGAATTTGTACCTGTAGATGCTGATCTGCCAGAACGCCAGCAGATGGAAATGCGTGCGTTTTTCGCTTCAACAAAGTTCGCTAACGCTGCGCTTGAACTTGACCGTGCGTTTCCCGAAATTCTTGAACAGGCGCGAGGTTTCATGGATTTTGGCGACATCCCGCTGGTTGTATTGACAACGGGCGAAGTTGATGCTGGGGCTACAGAAGATAATGCGATTCTACGCTCGATGCAGCTCGAGTTGCTCACTTTGTCATCTAACAGCCTCTATCTTGTCGTTGAGGGCGCAAACCACGTCTCTCTCGTGCATAACCGTTATTATGCACAGACGACGATTGACGCTATACGACGGGTGGTGGAGGCGGTACAGACGGGTAAGCCGATCACGCGATAGGTTGAAGGCAGGCGGTGGTGGTGGATCTGTTGATTCGCCCCATCCAAATATTAACCCGTTTTTTGCTTAGAGTGCATGTAACGAATTATTTTAAGGAGGGAACAAATGGCTATATCACGGCAGTTTTTCATCAAATTGGCGATCATCGTGATCGTCTGGTATGTGGGGTTGTCATATTTGCCCCAAATCCTCGGTACATGTTTTGATGGCGAATGTGCCTTCAGTGTCGGAGAAATCGTTGTTTCCTTGATAATCCCATTGGTATTTGTCGCCTTGCCGGTGGTTTTGGAAATAGTGCTGTATAAGAAAGGACTGTTACAGGCTCTGAGCGACATCGGCATAACACGATTCAACTGGACGGGAATCCGTATCGCTGCTGTCTTCCTGCTTCCACTACTCGTCGTCTTCCCGCTGTTTTCACTGCTTGCCAGTACGCCGCTGGCGACACGGCCCAATTGGCAATGGCTTGTTTTAAGTGCCTTACTTACCAATGGTCTAGCCGAAGAAACCATGATGCGTGGCTTTGTGTTCCGGCACCTGCGTGACGGACGACCTTTCTGGCGTGCCGCGGCATTGTCCACCATATATTTCGCGGCATACCATTCAGTATTAATCTTCACGGCTGGGGTGTTGTTCGGTGTTATCGGCGTGATGATAGCGATACCTACTGGATTTCTTACGGCTTATATCTACGAGCGCGGAAACAACACTATCTGGGCTTCTGCCCTGCTTCACGCAGTGAATAACACTCTCGTCTACATCTTTGTCTTACCGACCAATATTCAACCCGGTGCCACTGTGCTTTATCTGGTGATTGGCCTTGTATTGTCTATCGTTATCGTGCTATGGGCATATCGAGGGGGCTACGGACATATAGAAACACAAGCAATCCAAACGCCGAACATGGTCAGTGCATAAACAAGAAAGTAATGGAGAGCGAACGCTATGACCCAATACTACGAAATCCGCATCAAAGGTCATCTCGATCTCTCTTGGTCAGATTGGCTGGATGGTCTTAGCATCACTCACCAGATGGAGGGCGAAACATTACTCAGTGGGGCGGTAGCTGATCAGGCGGCATTACACGGTCTGTTGAATAAATTACGTGATATAGGTGTGCAATTAATCTCAGTAAATCCAGTTGAGAACCTGCCGGGCAACAGTCAAGCCGATACGGAGGGGCAATGACCAAGAATAGTCAAAGGTCAGCAGAAATTCAGAGAATTTGTCGAAGTAAGGAGAAAATTGGACTATGAATAGAAATGATAAACTCGTTATCAGCACAGAGGGCTTGACCAAGACCTTCAAAGGGGTCAATGCGCTTCAGCCGCTTAACCTTACCGTTCCTAAGAATTCGATCTTCGGCTTCTTAGGGCCGAACGGCGCAGGAAAAACCACGACCATCAAACTGCTGTTGGGACTATCCCGCCCAACGGCTGGAAGCGCGACTGTCTTTGGATTGGATATTGTGAAAGATAGCCCTCGGGTTCGTCAACGCACCGGTTATTTAGCACAAGACCCACGCTACTACGAACATATGACCGCCCGACAAACCCTAAGTTTTGCCGCCTCGTTCTTTTTCAAAGGTCCTAAAAAGGCTATCGAGGAACGCATTGATGAAACGCTGGAACTGGTGGGACTTTCGGATAAAGCAGATCGCCCAATCAAAGGTTTTTCTGGCGGTGAACGCCAGCGTCTCGGCATCGCCCAGGCACAGATAAACTATCCCGATTTATTGATTCTGGATGAACCAGCCGCTTCGCTCGATCCTATGGGTCGGCATGATGTGCTAGAAGTTATGGAACGTTTGCGGAAACATACGACCATCTTCTACAGCACACATATTCTAAGCGATGTCCAGCGAGTGAGCGATATAGTAGCCATTATGAATCACGGCCAACTGATTGCTCAAGCGCCGATAGATGAGCTACTAGCAGGTAATGGCTCTGTGGTATATGCCGTAACACTAAAAGGACAAACTGAAGCAGCTCAGAAACATCTCTCCAGTCAACCTTGGGTATCGAGCATCAATGTTGCACCCGGAGGCAACGGTCATACGGGCTGGTTAATGAACGTCAGCGATGAAGTAGTCGCAGAAAAGCAGCTATTCAAACTTTTGGCAGCGGAAGATGTTGTCGTTACCGAGTTTGGACGTAAGAAATACGATCTGGAAGAAGTATTTATGGGCATTGTGGAGGGAAATGATCATGGCAACAAATGAAATCAAACTGCAATCTGTAAGTGTACAGGGATGGAGGATGGGCTTCGCTAATCTTTTTCGCAAGGAACATAATGAGTGGTGGCGTACTCGTACATGGCTCGTTCACAGCATTATTTGGCTTGTTCTGATCAACGGGATTGTATTCGGAACATTAAAAACGCCAGTCCCTCCCGAACTCAAAAACGTACCGCAAGATTCTGCCACCATGATTTTCGTCATCATGGGTGGGTTGATGACCGGATTAGGGATCATCATTGTCATGCAGGGTGCTATTTTGGATGAGAAAAAGAGTGGCACAGCCGCATGGGTACTATCGAAACCAGTGTCGCGTCCAGCCTTCATCATTGCCAAACTAGCTGCCAATAGCTTGGCTGCACTGCTTATTATG
This sequence comes from Aggregatilineales bacterium, assembly GCA_044226325.1. Lineage (GTDB taxonomy): Bacteria > Chloroflexota > Anaerolineae > Aggregatilineales > Phototrophicaceae > CFX2. The sequence continues at coordinate 5,625 of JBGAHG010000013.1, read as the reverse complement.
ATCGTTTTACAGGGAGCGATCGCGTTTGTGCAGTTGAGTTTGTTTGATCCGTCACCACCTGTTTTTCTCCCATTCGTCATAGGATTAGGGCTGCTTGCATTACATATGCTGTTCTATCTGACTCTGACGTTGATGTTGGGGACACTCTTCGCTTCGAGAGGTGCAATAATAGGTATTCCTATCGCCTTACTGTTCGGCGCACAATTCTTAATGCAGTTAGCTCCAGCGTTATCACAAATCATGCCGTGGTCAATTGTTATTCCAACTGGAGGAGGGTCGTCAGCACTGGCACATATAGCCATGTTGGGTCAACCTCTGCAATCAGTTAGCCCTATTATCGCTACAATCATGTGGATTGTGGTCTTCGTGAGTGTGACGCTCTGGTGCTTCGGTCGTGAAGAATTTTGAGCCAGTGATATGGGGGTTGGCAATTTGCCAACCCCGAAGAGTGTGATGCTATTGGCAAACTAACCATAGGGGGACGAAGTGATTATGCTGTCTGAAAATAAACGGATTGTGCGTGATTTTATTGAGCAAGTCGTCAATACAGGGAATTTACAAATGATGGATCATTTTATCGCTGAGGCTATCATTGATCATAATAATGCGCAGGGTTCACCCCAAGGAATTGAAGTTTATAAAGAACACTTATCTGCTGTATTTCACACCTATAAAGATTTCTGTCTGACTATTGAGGATCAATTTTTGGATGGGGATTATGTGATTACGCGTGTTACGGCAACTGGCATTCATCAAAATGAATGGTTGGGTTTGAAACCTACGGGAACGAACGTTACATTAACAGGTATCAACATTGACAGAATCATCGACGGCAAAATCATTGAGCATTGGGGTGAAGCAAACACAATCGGCGCTTTACTCCAGATAGGTGCAAAAATTGTGTAGGAGCGACGTATAGTGAGGATAGGATCTGAAATTAACAAAGGTAAGTTTTGCGATAGCGGCAAACAATCTTTCTCTTCAATCTAAAGCATACATTTACCTGCAATTGGCTTGCGGATAGGGGTTTTGTCGCTCTCTGTCACCCACGCGAGGCGACACGGAAGCTGATCCAGCCCGTACAGACGTGATTTATATATTTAATGATAAAAATAAGTCGCGATGGCTCAGTTTTACATCACTTATTCATTCCAAAAATCTCCTACTAGGTACATCATAGAAATGATGTTTGATTCCTCAAAAAATAACAAATCCTACTACTGTGTACCTAGCAGTAATTTCAACTACGCCTGTATAAGTATTGACGAGCAAATAGCGTTGCATATTCAGCGTGTGCAGATTGCTCCAGAAGTTTTGCCAAAAATTCGCCGCGCCTACCTTGCAGATATCGCTCATTACACAACTCATCAAGGACGGGAAGAGAAGCAGTTAAAAACTGCCCTACAAAAAGTAGAACTTAAAGAACTAAATCTTTGGCGCGGCATTTACCGAGCATGGTATGCAGGCACCCATGTATCAAAAACTCGCTCAAGAATATCAAGAGGAGAGGCAGCGAATTGAATTTGCACTTCGAGCTATTAAACAGGAAAATAGAGAATATATCGCTACTCTTGATACAGCACTTGAAGTGATTGTTGAAATTGGGGAGCGATACGTAAGGCAAGATTTCAAAAGACAAAGAGAAATTTTGCGGCAGATAGTCAGTAATCAATGAGGCCGGAAACGTTGTAAGACTAGAACTGCACCCACAGTTTACCTATTGGCACTCTTTAAAGATTGGGAGCAATGGGAATACGAATGGGCATCAATCAGAGATAAAGGGAATGAAAAAGAAAACTTCCAGAGGTATTCAAACCGATGGAAGTTCACTTCAGGTGTCTTTAGGTGACCCTAATTGGAATCGAACATGAATTGTGAAAAATTAAAAGATATCTATTTATACTTCGATGGAGCTATTGACTGAATATACTTCGAACATAATTATGCGGGATTTGACAGATAACCGAATTACTGTGTGTAATTTTGATCCTAAATTTACGGGCGTTAAAGGATATGAATTACCAACGACCAAATATCAATTCTCCCGTGTGCATACCCAACAGGACTTGAACATAGTTGAGGGAAAAACGAAAAAAGCGACCCGTTTTTGAGTCGCTTTCTCCCGTGTATGACCCCAATGACACCCAAGATGAACCCTCGAAGATTTTTTTCTCTCGTGACCCCGATGACTTTGTGCAGTTTCTGGATCTGATCCGCTTTCCACAGCGGACTGCCCTCGAAAACCTTCTTACAAACGAATAGGAACAACTGAGTTGTGCTTTGCGGTGGACAGGGAGAGATCATCCCCTCCCCCAACCCACCATAAAGTCTCGCTGGTACTGGCAGCGCGACCCTTATGCAGAAGTGTAGCAGGGTCGGCGGCCTCTCGGCGAACCATTCGTTATTTGTATAGAGGAGATTTTGTATGACCCGCATTTTCGCATTGACCAATCACAAAGGGGGTGTCGGGAAATCGACATCCGCAACCAACATTGCCTTCGGTATGGTGGGATTACTTCGCCGTGCTGGAGCGCCAAATAATCGCGTGCTGCTCATTGACACCGACAGTCAGGGACATGCCACATTGGTTACCACTGGGCGCAACGACTTTGGTACGGATGACAGTCTGTATTCAGTATTGATGGCGGATCGTCAAACAGCTCCTCAGATATTGGCAAACGCCATCGTCCAAAGTCATTGGGATATTGATCTGCATGTATTGCCCGCTTCACCTCTTTTGGAAGGTGCAGAGCGTGAAATGATGGGAGTGGCAGGCGCACCCTATCGACTGGCTGATCCACTCAGCAAATTAGCGGGACACTATGCTGCGATTGTAATTGATACTCGACCTTCATTTTCCCTGATGACAGAAATGGCATTGGTGGCGGCAACCGATGCTCTTATTCCAGTCGAGCCACGCTATCTTGAAACAGTCGGTTTGCTGAGTGTTTTGAGCAAAATCAACGACATTCGCGAGGGCTGGCGTCGTCCTGACTTGCGCGTCGGAGGCATCCTCGTCACCAAGATGGACACACGGGTACGCGGACATCGACATTTACTGGATGAACTCAAAAACCACAACATCCTTGGCAAAATGCTGTGTGGTGTAATTCCAGCCAATGAGGCAGTATCCTACGCCCATCGCGACCATCAGAATGTGTTCAACTACGATCCGAAAGCACCAGCCAGTAAAGCCTATGCCCAACTGGTCGGGACGCTCATGCGTCGTTTGGCAGCGGGTGCAGCATCATGAGCGGCAAACGCGACAACACATCCAAATTGGATGCCTTACTCGCTTCTGTCACAGACGACATGCTCGGCGGCGAAGTGATAGAACAGTTTCAGGATTTCGGGTTACGGGTTGAGCGTATCCTGCTGGAACTGGTGCGACCGGATCCGGTACAACCGCGCCGAGTGCTGCCTGAGCGACTGCACTTCGCCTTCCATAATAATCGCCTGACACCAACGCAAGCACTGAGGGAACTGGTTCAGGTCGCACAGATCGCTGCCCGACAGCGAGGACGGCCATTCGATGGACTGCTTGATCTTTTACCAAGTGGCGATGACGAAACAGATGACGAGGCTAAAGTTGCGCCTTCACCTGAAGAATCTTTGCTGCGGGATCTTGTGATTCTGGCAGTGACCATTCGAGATGATGGTCAGGTAAATCCACTTACAGTTGTTGATATTACTGAAGGCGTAACCCAACTTTACCGCATTGAAACAGGTGAGCGGCGCTACTGGGCATCGTGGTTGCTTCGTGATTTCATTCCGGGATATACCGGGGATGGCATGATCCCATGCATTCTCATCCCAGTGCAGCAAGCATCTCCTTTTCGCCAAGCCAAAGAAAACACAGCCCGCTCGGGGCTGACGGCTGTCGCAATGGCACGTCAGGCAGCTTTACTGATGTTGACAGTACATGGCTATGAAATCCCGTCAGATGCTGTCACCAATGACTTCTATCGCCAAGCACTTGACCTTAGTTTGCAAAGCAAACAGGAGTTTTCTACGCTACTCCTAAGTGCGATGGGTGGCATCAGTCGTTTTCAATTCAGTCGTTACAAGACTTTGCTCAAACTCTCTGATGAAGCTTTAGAGCTTGCTGACCGCTATAACGTTGATGAGAAGAAACTTCGTTATGTCACAGGCCTATCGCAGGAATATCACACCGAAATCGTTCGCCAAATCATTGACCTCAATCTCACAAGTAAGCAAGTGCGCGAAATTTGCGAAACAGGTATGACTGAAGATAGCGATAAGGCAAAAGACGATGGTGAGGTGTCAATTCCGCGTCCTGCAATGCAAATCGCTAGGGCAACACGGAACAGTAATGAAATGTCAGGTATTGATTTAGCGCGTGCCCTGCTTCGCCAAGAACACGATACAAATCTTGCGAGGGCGCGACTTCAAATGATAAGACGGTTGATCGATGAGGCGGAAAAACATCTACAAAGTGAGTGAGCTTGTTGCCCCGGGGCAACAAGCTTGAGGAGGAAATAATGATTCTTAGAAATAGAAGTCCACCACTTACCATATAAAAATAAAAACCCACCAGCAAATGCTAAGGTGGGCGGGCGCTGGAGCGCGGCTGACAATGACATTGTTATGGCTGGTTACCTAACAATGTATCATGTCCCGAATCTCCACGCAAGTGAATTTCATTCGTTTTGGTCATGTTTTTGACATGGCTTATCTTAAATTTTGCTTGGAGACAAAATAATGAGCATCGATTTGGAACATATCCGCAGTCGTAACCCGATTGAAGATGTAGTGAATGAAAAGGTTACGTTACGAAAAACAGGTAATCGCTATGTGGGTGTTGAACATGACAGCTTAGTAGTGACACCACGAATGGGCGTCTACTTTTGGAACTCGCATGGTGAATTTGGTGATGTCTTCGATTTTACGGGCCGCTATCTTCTTAACTTTGGAACCTCATGGAATAGCCGAGATACCACCATGTTTATGGAAAGTGTGCGTTACCTCGCCCAACGTGCTGGAATTACGATAGAGACAAACAGTGATTTAAAGCAATCGGTAACTTGGGCAGAAAGACAGCTTGTCAGTCGGCTACATGAAGCACTTCTCAACCATAAATCGGCTTTCGATTACGTCACTTACAAGCGCGGGTGGCAAACCACGACCATCCGCGCTGCCCGATTAGGTTTCATGCCACAAGATCGACGAAAATTGTTAGCGGACCTCAATCTCACTGATTCTTGGCGATCAGTGATAAACAAGTTTCCCGCGGACATGGTTGTCTATCCACATTTTGAGAAGGGGCGATTGGTCTATTTGAGTGGACGTTCTATCGAAGGCAAGCGGCACTACAATCCGCCTGCTGACATTATTGGCAAACGTCATGCTTACTTCAACACCATGTACAGCGATGATGCCGATCAGGTGATTGTGGTCGAGGGACAGGCCGATGCAATCACATTTGCCGAATGGGGTATTCCGGCAGTTGCGATTGGTGGTATGACTGTCAACGATGACCTGATTAACAGGCTGCGAGGACACCGGCGCTTGTTTGTCGGATTAGATAATACGCCTCCAGCAATGCAGAGAGCGTTGGAGATTGCCCGTACACTCCATTCGGAAACCTATATTCCTACATTACCT
>JBGAHG010000061.1:0-32639 GCA_044226325.1 Aggregatilineales bacterium | reverse complement strand
GTGATTTTGTAACCTGGTATTAGACGCGCTGCATGTGGGTATCTTTGAATTCGGTCGGGTATTTGAGGCCGTAACCTGCGACGCGATCCATACCGATGTGCATAATCCCAAAACGATTGTCACTACAATCTATTTCGCATCCTAAATCATTCAAGGCTACGGATAGCGTCCTGCTTCGATCAAAGCCCTACGGGCACGAATCCGAACCACATTGTTGAGATTGAGTACAAATTCAGTCACGCGACCTTCTGGTGAAAGAGGGATAATCCTTGCGCCTTCCAAGCGAAAATGCTCTTTCCAAACTTGGGTGCGCGGATTGAACAGCGGCGTAATATGTTCAGTTTCGGGGTCATACGACCCAAAATCGCTGCCCTTATTTCGATTGCAATCGAGACAGCTCAGGCAGAGGTTATTTAAGATTGTCTCTCCGCGATGTTTTTCAGGCCGGATATGATCGACTTCGTGTGTGTAGAGACTGTCAGCTTGATGAATCAAACAATACTCACAGCGCCATTGGGCGCGTTCGATGACCTGACGCCGGAGTGCCTCAGGGATATAGGTTGTACTCATGCGGCTTGAAGTGTTTTATGGGCCTTAGCCTTTAGAAGCATAACAAAGTGATTCAGGTGGCTCGCTTCGTCCAGTTCAGCGCGTTCGTCAGAACTCAGCGTTCCTTGACGGTTAGCGTCCAGTAGATAGCGTAACCGTTCCTGAGCGCTTTCCGAGGCCTGAAAATCCACAATTTGTTGAGGAGTCGGTGCCGTCATCAAGAACGTCAGAACTTCTTCCTGAATACTAGCTGATGGCGCATAGTCTGTCATATTTGCCCCTTTCGCTGGTTGAATCATAGCATAAGTCATGCCAGATGGCACAAGACTCAGACGTGCTGCATGTGGGTGTCTTTGAATTCGGTGGGGTATTTGAGGCCGTAACCTGCGACGCGATCCATGCCGATGTGGGCGAACCAGATGAGCGCGATGAGCAATAGCGTGGGGACATTGAAGGCAATGGCTGCTCCGGCTAAAAGTGCCGGTAGCGTATAGACATGAAGCGCGTTATAGGTCACGCTGCCCACGCGCACACCACGCATATAACCGATCATGGCGAGGTCGGGCGCAAGGATCAGCGCCAAGAACAACCAGATACTACCACCTTGATGGGCATAGGCTGCGATGGCGTATAGACATGAAGCGCGTTATAGGTCACGCTGCCCACGCGCACACCACGCATATAACCGATCATGGCGAGGTCGGGCGCAAGGATCAGCGCCAAGAACAACCAGATACTACCACCTTGATGGGCATAGGCTGCGATGGCCGCGATCAATACCGTTAGCCCTTCCATACGTAATAAAAGATTAGGCAGCGACAGGCTTTGTACCTTTACAGGGGTTTGGGTGTTAGGTTGATTAATCGTGGTGATCATTGGACTGACTGCCTTTTGCTAATTAAATTCGTATAAAAACTAATATACTTAGTTTAAGCGGTTTTGTCAAGCACGTTTTCTGGAAAGTGATATTTACTTTCCAATCAACTTCTCATTATCGCCACACAATACCGTTGAGTCAGGAATTCCTTTCCGATAGCTGCGGATTTATAATCCAGTGCCGGAGGCAGAATGCAAACGCAAGATTTTATTTTTACCGAGTGGGTACGTACTCAAATTCGTGACCGAATGGGCGAACTCGGTCGTACATTGCACCGTTTGGGTGTCCATCCGGATATGATTACGCTGCTCGGGCTGGTGATTGTGGCGATTGCGTCGGTCATCATTGCGCGGGGACAGTTCCAGTTGGGGGGCATCATTCTGGTACTGGGCTTACCATTAGACGCGCTGGATGGAGCGGTGGCGCGGGCGATGGGACGCAAGGGTAACTTCGGCGGTGTTCTGGACTCCACATTAGACCGTTATGCAGACGCTTTCATTTTTGGGGGATTGAGTTATCATTTTGCGGTGCAGGGTCAATTCGACTACATGCTGCTGTGCCTCGCGGCGCTAACGGGAGGCTTCGTAGTCAGCTATGTGCGGGCACGAGCAGGCGAGGCAGGGCTTTCGGTCAAAGTGGGTTTGTTGGATCGGTTCGTGCGGGTGATTATCATTATCGCCGTGCTGCTGGTTCCGCCGCTGACCATTTTAGGTTTATGGGTGCTGGCAATTGGGGCGAATTTTACTGCGCTCCAACGTATCTGGTACGTTTATAGAAATACTTAGAGAGGGTATCTGAATATGACTCCGGAAGAGGGAATTCGTATAGGCTCAATCCAAATCCGTTATTACGGGTTGATTATTGTATTGGCAATGCTTATAGCGGCATGGGTCGCTGCACGGTTAGCGAAACGTGACGGGCGTGATCCCGAACACGTATGGGGCGCGTTGACGTGGGCTATCATCCCCGGCATCGTCTTTGCCCGTTTGTTCTTTGTGCTGTTCCCGCCGATTTCGCTGACGGCTGGCTGTGCTACGCCTGTGACAACGGATGTCTGCCGTGATGCGGGTTGGTTTTTGCAAAACATAAGCAACTTGCAGCAAGGTCCGCTGGCCATTTGGAGCGGTGGTTTAAATATTTTCGGCGCGGTGATCGGCGGTATGCTGGGTGCGTACATTTACATCAAGCGTAATAAGCTGGCACTTGGCCCCTGGCTGGATATCGCCGCTGTCGCGCTGCCTCTGGGGCAGGCCATCGGACGGTGGGCCAACTGGATTAATCAGGAACTTTACGGCGGCGTGACCACACTGCCCTGGGGTATCACTATCGACTCGGCTCACCGTGTCGCGCCTTACGGCAGCACGGTTAATTATCCGGTGGCGACCACGTTCTTCCACCCGCTGTTTTTGTACGAATCGTTTTGGAGTTTGCTGTTCTTCATCATTCTCCTGAATCTGTTCATTCGTAACCGCAAGCGTCTCTTCCCCGGTGACATCTTCCTGTTCTATGTCATCGAGTACGCCGTTATCCGCTTCCTGCTAGAATTCATCCGCGTGGAAGTGTCGGTCGTTGGCGGTATCAATCTGTGGCAGGGTGTGAGCCTGGTGGTGGGTGTCGGTGCGCTGGTTTACTTCCTGTACCGGCATCGCCCCGGTGCGGCGGCTGTCGAGCGTATGGAAGATATGCCGCGCGAACAAAAGGTATCTGCCAAAGAAGCTGAACAACCGAGCGGGTAAAAGCTAACCCCCTCATCCCAACCCTTCTCCCCCGCAAGCAAGGGAGAAGGACTTTAAGACACGCTGTTAAAACAAGATAGTGTCTGTAGGGGGTACAAGATTAGAAAATACGTCTTAATCACTGACTAAATCGGTGGTGCATGATCTAAACCAAACAGGGGACTTGTCCACGACACAATCCCCTGTTTTTTGTTGCGTTCAACAGGCTTAGGTTGGAGCGGATAATGTCGCCTCTAGCCGGATTCCAGCTTCATGACGACGATTCCCAATGGTGGAATGGTCAGGTCAAGGCAGTGCTGCCACTCACCCCAGGGTTCGGGTTTGCTCTGTAGGCCACCATCATTGCCGACGTTCGCGCCACCATAAACTGAGGCGTCGCTGTTAAGCAGTTCTTTGTAGAAGCCAGCTTTTGGCACACCCAGCCGGTAGCCATGACGCGGAACGGGGGTGAAGTTCATCGCCACCACCACAAAATTGGATTTGTCTTTGGCAAAGCGCATGTAACTAAAGGTGCTGTTATCAGCATCATTAGCCTGAATCCACTGAAAACCCTGCCAATCCAAATCACGTTCATAGAGGGCGGGCTGCTCCGTATAAAAATGGTTCAAGTCGCGCATCCACTTGAGCATTCCCTGATGGGTCGGCAGATCAAGCAGCTCCCAATCCAACGCGTGTTTTTCGTCCCATTCCCGCCACTGACCAAATTCCTGCCCCATGAAATTCAGCTTCTTACCGCTGTGCGTATATTGATAGCCAAAAAGCAGGCGGAGCGTGGCGAACTTCTTCCACCAATCACCCGATGCTTTGGTCATCAACGAACCTTTGAGGTGCACCACCTCATCATGCGAAAGCGCCAGCACGAAGTTTTCATTGAAGGCGTAAAACATACTGAAGGTCATCAGCGTATGATTATAGCGCCGGTAAATCGGGTCGAGTTTGATGTAGTCGAGGGTGTCGTGCATCCAGCCCATATCCCATTTGAAGGTGAAGCCCAGGCCGCCCACATAGACCGGACGCGACACATTCGCCCACGAGGTACTTTCCTCGGCAATCGTCACCGCACCGGGGCATTCCGCCGGAATAATGGTGTTGAACTCGCGGATGAACTCGACGGCTTCCAGATTTTCCGGCCCGCCGTACTTATTGGGAATCCACTGTCCATGTTCGCGCGAGAAATCGAGCCGTACCATGCTGGTGACGGCATCTACGCGCAGCCCATCGCAGTGATAATGTTTCAGCCAGAACAAAGCGCTGCTGATCAAGAAGTTCCGTACTTCGTTGCGCCCATAATTGAAGATCAACGTACCCCAATCGGGATGTTCGCGCTGTATGTCACTTTCATGTTCATAGAGGTGTGTCCCGTCGAAGTAATTCAGGCCGTGACCATCTTTGGGGAAATGCGCCGGAACCCAATCGAGGATGACGCCGATGTTATTCTGGTGGCAGGTGTCCACAAAATACATAAAGTCCTGCGGTGTGCCGAAGCGGCTGGTAGGCGCATAGTATCCGGTTACCTGATAGCCCCACGACATATCCAGCGGATGTTCCATCACCGGCATGAGTTCGATGTGGGTGTAGCCCATATCCTTGACGTAATTGACTAATTCAACGGCCAGTTCGCGGTAGGTCAAAAATTCATTTGTGCCTGTGCGCTTCCACGATCCCAAATGCACTTCATAAGTGGACATGGGCGCGTTCAGCGGATCACGTTTGCCGCGCCGATCCAGCCAATCGGCATCATGCCATTCGTAGCCGTTGATCTCGGCCACAACCGAGGCGTTTTGGGGACGTATTTCGCTGAAAAAAGCATAGGGATCAGACTTCTCGATCTGGAAGTTGTTGAAGCGGCTCTTGATGTGATAACGGTAAATCGCGCCTTCTTTCAAGCCGGGAATGAACAACTCCCAGATGCCGCTGTCGTCCACCGGATTCATGGGATGAACCCGCACATCCCAATTATTAAAATCGCCGGTGACGCTCACACGCAGGGCATTGGGTGCCCATACGGTGAAGTTCACACCGCTCACACCGTCGATCGTCAGGATATGCGCGCCAAATTTCTCGTAGCTGTAGAGGTGTTTGCCTTCTCGCAGCAAATAGACGTCGAACTCGGTGAGTTGTGAGGGAAAAGCGTAGGGATCGCCGAAGGTTTCCTCATGCCCGTTGTAGGTGGTCGCCTCAAAGTGATAAGCGTTGGCGGGCCACTCATCCGGCAGCGTGACTTCGAATAAGCCTTCTTCCCGTGTGCGGTTCATGCCGACCTTTTCGGCGCTTTCGGTGCGTACTAACGATAAGCTGCTGGCGTTCGGACGCAGCGCGCGAATGGTGGTCTGCCCATCCTCATCTTTGTGTGGGCCGAGGATGTCATTGGGTTTGCCATGATAACCATTGACTAATGCGTATATCGATTCGAGGGGTATTTCGGTTGGCATAGTGCTTCACCTCTTTACACTCTTAAGGGTAAGAACAATAAGTGCAGTGAAGGTGATTGTAGAAGATGTTGTACGTTTGGGCGAATATCCTTGTGGTTGCTTTTCACCCGTCCACTAGGACTAAAGTCCTGCAAAACCTTTTGTGATTTTCACCGTCGGTAGGGTTAATCGGCGCAAACAGCTTCAGTTGATCCTTATAATTCCAACATTTAAGTCGGATTTAAGGAAAGGTTGAAGCAGATTTTACGCAGACCATCTCGTTTTAGATGACACTACTATCAGAAAGACTCGTGTCAAAGAATTGGAGAACTCGTTATGGCCCCCATGGATCGCCCTAAACGGATGCTGGTACGCACGTCAATTGTTGCGGGCAGCACAGTCGCCACCTTAATCGGCGCACAAACTTTAATTACAGTAGATAAGCAAAACCCGAACCTCAACCTCAGTGCATCGGCAAGTTCTGTCGAGGTTCAGGTACAAAACACGGCTGTCCCACAGCAACCAATCCCGACCGCGACTACAGTCATTCGCGCCTTGCCCACGATTAATATTGTTCACGCCGCACCGAGCATCACCATCGTGCGCCAGACAGGACAGGTCAGTAATCAACCAGCAGAGACGGTTGCAGTGCAGCCCACGGTTGTTCCGGCGCAGACCGTTATCAAACCGCCTAAGCCGGTCGTAATTGCCCCGCCGGCGCCAGTTGTCGTGCAGCAGCAGTCGTCCAGCGCACAGGCCAGTGGATCGTCTTCAGGTGGTGGACAATCAGCACCAGCGCCTGCACCAAGAACCAGCTCCAGCCGTTAAGACGAATAAGCCAATTGAGTCATTTTATTTCGCTTTGTGTCGATTTTGAAAGGATTGTCTTATGAAACGTGTATTACTTTTTGCGCTGACCTGCGCTCTGATGGTGATGGCTGTGCCTGCGTTCGCACAGTCGCAATCGAACGATGTCATTTTACTGGATGATGCTACGCCCTCGGTTACGGCCAATGTCAGCTTGCCAAAGGATGCGACGGGTGTTGTTTCTCTGAATTTGAATAATGCCTCGGTCATCGTGACGGATAGCGCGGGCAAAACGGTGTTTCAAGTAGCCGACAGCCGCGTGCATACTATCGAATTGAGCATCGTACCCAACTCCGGCGCGCAGACGATTAAGGTCGAGCGGCTGCCGGGTGCCACACAAGCCGCCGTAACCATTACCGCGCTGCCCGAACTCACCAGCACAGGAACGGCGCAATTTGTGGATACGGCATCATTGACCACCAATCAGGAACATGCCCTTAAACTGGATGCGTCCAAACCGGGTGGAACGGTTCAACTGAACATTCCGGCTAACAGCACTGGCATTGTGACCAGCACCTATTTCGGCGCAAACGTCACCTCGCAGTTGGTGGATAAAAGTGGGGCGGTCGTCGCAACCTCTTTCGGCGGCGCGATTGATGGCCTGAATCTGGTTCTGGACAGCGGCGATTATGGTATGACATTGGTTGGGAACAACCTCGCCAATACCATCACAGCTGGCGTACAGGTGATGCCGACAGCGGCTGCTAACTTTGCCGTGTTACAACTGCCAGCAGCTACCGAAGCGCCGGTCGTCGTATCCGCCCCGACCGCTTTGCCGCCAGAAACGGTTGTGAATACCTGTAACGCGACGGTCGCCGGTACGTCCGTCAATCTTCGCAGCGGCCCCGGCACCGGATATAACGTGTTAGGATATGGCTACCAAAACGAGACTTATCCGGTGGGTGGTACCAACCCCGAACAAAATTGGATCGTTATCGGCCTGCCATCAGGATCGGCATGGGTGTCCAAGGGCTTAGTGAACATCGATGGCGGTTGCGATAATTTGTCGGTCTTCAATATCCCGCTTCGCAGCGCACAGCAGGCGCAGATTATCTTGCAGCCCGCCAATAATGATGGTTCACAGTCCAACAGTAACACCTTCAGCAGCAACAATGGATCATTCGGTGGTGAGCATCATGATGATCACGGTGGCGAACATGGTGGTGGTGACGATTAGTCCAGCACAGCATCTATCGTAATAAAAACAGCGCGGGAACTTTGTTAAAGGCCCGCGCTGTTGATTCTAAACGAATGCGTTCAGAGAAGATTATGGCACGATGGGTATGGTGTTGATGTCACCTTCGACTACGCGCACCCACTGTGCGGCGACCCAACCGATTGTACCCTTCCAGATGACCTGATACCAATCGCTGTAACGGGTGCGTCCGATGACGGCTACCGCACCGCCCCATGTCACGCGTCCAATTTGCTCGGAACGGACATCATGCTGTGCCCGCAGTTTGAGCGTGCCGACTGACTGTGCCACCACACCGGAGGCCGCTGCCGGATTGCCACCGAGAACGAAATCGCTGACCACTGGCGCGTTAAATTCGTTGGTGTTGAAGTACAGGTAGTAGCCGAGCGCCCAGCCTTGTTTACCACTGAGCTGTAGCAGGAACCATCGCGCGTGTTCATCCCGTCCGACTACTTGATAAGTCTGTCCACGCAGGACGCTGCCGATGCGGTCAGCAAAGGCTGATGGCCCCCCACGTACATTCAGGACAGGGGCACGGATGACGGTTGCCGTCAACGCTCCGCCGGGAATCGGTGGCAGTCCAGTGGGCGCAGGTGTTGCCGTCGGGCCAGCCGTTGGCGTCGGCCCTGCTGTTACCGCGCCACCGGACAAGCCCCATTGAAATTGCAGAATGGCCTCGCCGATACTGTCAAAGTATTCGACCGTCAGGGTGTGCGGCCCCGCCGTTAAAGTGGAGGTAAACGTATCTGATGTCAGCGTGCGTCCAATGAACTTGTCCAGCAGCAGCGCACCGTCGATATACACGCGCATACCGTCGTCCGATGCCGCTGTGAACGTATATGTTCCGGCAATGAAAGTTTGCACCGAGGTAAACCGCGCTGAAAAATTATCGGCTGGAATACCGGGAACAGCCACGTTGTTGATGACAGGTACGCCGGTTCCCCAATTGAAGTTCAACCCCTGAATATTGCTGACTGGCACGCCGGTTAGCGTCAGGTTATTGCTGGGGAAAAATGTCCCTGTCCAATTCGTGCCGAAGTCTTGCGCCTGAATTAAGCTGGCAGCTGAACTAAATATCAGTACGACCAGCGTCACGATCAGGCCAAAAACACTTGCTCGTTTTTTATTCACTCTTACCTCCGTTCACACGTCACCAAGTGGCGGTGTCTGTTTGATGTGTGATCTCAATAGACAGCTATATGTTCTTAGTATAACCATAATTGACTTTCCGCGCAGATGACTTCGGTATATTCGGCGCACTTTCGGCGCACCATGAATTGTTAACAGTAACCGTTTGCCAGATAGTGTAGAATGATAACGTATCTTGCCGATAGGTCTTACCGAGGAACCAGTTACTATGCAGACGCTGCATGAGCCGCATGTTAACCGCAACGTGAATCCAAACCTGACATTGAGTGTCATTATCCCATGCTTCAACGAAGCCGAATCCATTGAAGAAGTCTTGAACCGTGTAGAAGATGTAGGCATTGCCCACGAAATTGTCATTGTGGATGATGGTTCGACAGATGGTACACGTGACATTCTGGCGCGGATTGCAGCCGAGAACCGGCCTAATGTGCGTATCCTGTATCATGACCATAATCAAGGCAAAGGTGCGGCGATTGTCACCGGATTTGCCGCCTCGACCAGTGATGTCTTTTTGATTCAGGATGCGGATTTTGAATATGACCCGCGTGAATATCCGACGCTCCTCAAACCGATTGAAGAGGGCATCGCCACCGTTGTCTATGGCTCCCGTTTCTTAGGTGGCCCGCGCAAAGCCATGAACTTCTGGAATATGGTCGCCAATCGCGGCTTAACGTTTGCAACCAATATCCTGTATAACGCCATCCTCAGCGACATGGAAACCTGTTACAAAGTGTTTCGTGCTGAAGTGGTGCAGGATATGCGGATACGTTCACGGCGCTTTGACTTCGAGCCGGAAATTACTGCCAAAGTCCTTAAGAAGCGCATTCGTATCTACGAAGTGCCGATCTCTTACAACGGGCGTGAATGGGACGAGGGCAAAAAGATCAAATGGACGGATGCGCCCATCGCTTTATGGACGCTCATTAAATATCGCTTCGTCGATTAGTCTTTGTTTTTCGATCCAGGAATGGAGATGCTTAGATGGTTGTTGATCCACAACTCACACCTGAAATCATCCGCGAATTTGTCATCGCCGCCCATTTCAATTTCGAAAAAGTCCGTACTATGGCTGCCCAACAACCTGCCTTACTCACCGTTCGACATCAGTGGGGCGAAAATGATTATGAAGATGGCCTCGGCGCGGCATCGCATGTTGGTAACCGCCCGATTGCCGAATTCTTTCTAGGGCAGGGCGTGCCGTTGAGTATTTTCGCTGCTGCCATGCTAGGTCGCACATCCGATGTTGCAGCCTTTATCCAGGCCGATCCGGCACAGGCCAACGCGCATGGCGCTCATCGTATTCCGATCCTGTTTCACGCCGCTCTTAGTGGTGAAACCGCCTTAGCCAATCTGCTGCTAGACGCAGGCTGTAATGAAGGTTTTGACGACGCACTTCATGCCGCCATCAGCTATGGTCATCTCGATATGGTGAATTGGCTGCTAGAACACGGTGCGAATGACCTACAAGTATTGAATTATGAAGGTAAAACGCCGCTCAAAAAAGCGGTTGATGGTGGTCAGACGGCGATTGCGGATGTGCTGCGCAGTCGTGGCGCCGTCGAGTGACCCTGTTCTTTAGTGTTGGATAATGCATTTATTCCGGAATGCGCTACAAGGTAAACTACAATGTCAAATGCTCAGGCCGAACGTGCCATTAGCCAGCTTTACGAAAGCGACAGCCTCCGCAGTGAACTGCGTGATGAAGAAGCCAGCCTCCTGCTCATGTGGGGGGAGGCGCGCCTGAACGAACTCGCCCAACGGGATTTGCCAGACAGCCAATTTGATGATGTGTCGGCACAGTTCCGGTCACTGTTGGCGGCTGTTAATGTGTGTGTTGGCAAGCGCAAAACATCACCGAGCCAGCACCTGTCGATGATGGCAAGCATCAGCAGCGCTGCCGATGCTTCGGGCTTCGCGCTGACGCCGGATGACCAAACCACTTTCTTAAAGCATCAGGGCGCGTTGACGAATCAGGATGCCATCAGTGAGTTGTTAGGGTTATTGAAACCTGCTGCCATTCCTACGCCGCCTTCGCATAATATCGCTGAGGCAGCAGCCGAAACGGTCACGCCGGAGCCACCCGCGCCAATCGAAAATCATCCGCAGCCACCTTCACAGGAAGCCCCGGCCGGATTCCAACCCCCTGCACCGACTATCGGTGAAACTCACACCGAGATTATCACACCCCAGAACGCGCCAGAGGTTGTGGATCATACTCTGCCGCCGCAACCGGAAGATTTGCCCGAATTGCCACCGCAGCTCCCACAGGAGGGTCAGCATGACGTTTAACCGCCAGCATATCCGTTCGGGGATTGCTGTACTCATTCTGGCAGCGGGTTTGGTCGCATGTGACGGAACCACACTCCCGACGCAGCCACCGAGTTTGCCGACCGAATCAGCCAATTTGCCGACACAGCCTTCGACCTTGCCTGAACTGCCGACCCTTGCTCCAGCCACTACCACTGTCCTGCCGACACAGCCTTCAACCTTGCCTGAACTGCCGACGCTTGTCCCACCGACGCAGCCTTCGACTTTGCCTGAGCTGCCCACCAGCACACCACCATCTGTCGGCCACACACCCTTACAGCAAGGCTCCGGTGCGGAAAAAGGTTTCTGGAAAGTCTATTTCACTGCACCGACCGGAAGCGGCAACCGTGCCAATTACGTGGGGGGTATCGATAACCAGCTGGCTGATGCCATCAATCAGGTTCAGCGTACTCTGGATATTGCCGCCTTCGAGTTTAATGATCCGGTTATCACCGCAGCCGTATTGGCCGCCAGTCAACGCGGCGTGGTCGTCCGCATGGTCGTAGATGATGAAAATGGTATAAAGAGCAAAGATACCACCCTCGGTCAACTGATTGCAGCAGGCATTCCAGTTATTGATGACAGTCGTCCGGCGCTCATGCACAACAAGTTCATGATTATGGACAGCATCACCGTTTGGACAGGTTCTTATAACTACACCGTCAACGATACCTACCGCAACAACAACAATCTGCTAGCCTTCCGTTCGCAGAAATTGGTACAGGATTTCCAGAACGAATTTAATAAGATGTTCGAGCAGCACAAGTTCGGGCCATCAAAGCCGTCGAACACGCCCTTCAACACCTTTACGCAGGATGGTACGCCGATACAGATATTTTTCGCGCCGGAAGATCGCGTCGTGTCGGCCATGTCGGTCGCGCTCAGCAGTGCTACCACCTCTATCCGTTTCATGGCTTTTTCCTTCACCCTTGATGACATCGCCGGTGTCATGCAGTTGAAGGCGCAGCAGGGCGTGAATATTCAAGGTATCTTCGAGACGACGGGCAGCGAAACCGCCGCAAGCGAACTCAAGCCGCTGTTTTGCTCCGGCTTAACTGTGCGGCAGGATGGCAATCCGTTTGTCCTGCATCATAAAGTGTTCATCATTGACGACAAAACGGTGATTGCCGGATCGTTCAATTTTTCCAGTGGTGCACGGGATGCCAACGACGAAAACCTGTTGATTATTACTGATCCCGATTTAGCGCTGCAATACATTGACGAATTCAACCGCCGCTGGGCCGAATCCAAGCTGCCGACCAAGATCAAATGCACATAAGGGTACAGCCGTTTTATGCAAACACTGCCTGCGGATAACACATGGGTGATGCGCCAGACGTGGAGCAAACTGCTTTTCGCGCATTGGCCTGTCAAACCGGATATGCTGCGTCCGTTGATCCCACCGGGCTTGATGCTCGACACCTTCGATGGTGAAGCGTGGGTCGGTGTTGTCCCATTCTACATGAGCAATGTCCACTTTCATTATGTGCCGCCGTTCCCGACGACTGCCGAGTTTTGTGAACTCAACGTCCGTACCTATGTGCTGCCTAAAGATGGCAAACCGGGTGTGTGGTTTTTCAGCCTGGATGCGTCCAGCGCTTTGGCCGTGATGGGGGCGCGGGTCGCTTTCCATCTGCCGTATTACCATGCTGACATGCAGCTTGAGTCTGCCAGCGGCGCTACCGTTCATTATAAGGCGCATCGTACGCATCGTGGCGCGGCATCAGCCGCCTTTGAGGGAAGCTATAAACCTAGCGGCGCGATCTATA
Source organism: Aggregatilineales bacterium (assembly GCA_044226325.1). GTDB lineage: Bacteria > Chloroflexota > Anaerolineae > Aggregatilineales > Phototrophicaceae > CFX2. The sequence continues at coordinate 19,779 of JBGAHG010000061.1, read as the reverse complement.
AATCTGAGGCAGGAGCGCTCGACCACTGGTTGACCGAGCGCTATTGTCTATATGTGGCTGATGGTCGTGGCAGCTTATATCAAGGGGACATCATGCATGATCCCTGGCCGCTGCAACCCGCTAGTGCTGACGTCTCTTTGAACACAATGGCTCAAGCCGCAGGAATTACGCTGCCGGATACCCAACCGCTGCTGCATTATGCCGAACATATCGACGTCCATGCATGGTACCTGAGACGTATTTCAGTTTCTTAACCTCTCATCACGAAACCCGAACTTAGTTTACAAAAAATTCACACGCAGATACCTTTATTTCAGGCATAATGATGGAAACTCCTTAAGATTTTGATTGAGAGTACCAGCTACTATGCCTGATCCCGATTCTCTGCTTCCAGTCGTCCCGCCCTTCATCACGGAAGAGCCTGAACAGAAATCATGGCGCGGTTATTCAGAACCCGGCTTACTCATCCGTCATCTGGAAGAACTGTCATTAAACGCGCTGCCTGCGCTGGAAACCACTTATCTCGACGGTTGGGTGGTGCGCTTTGCCAACGGTTATACCAAACGCGCCAACTCGATTAACCCTTTATACGCATCTGGCTCCAATCTTGAAACCAAAATAGCCTACTGCGAGTCCATGTATGCGGTTCGCAAACAGCCTACTGTTTATAAAATGACCGCGCTGGCCGAGCCGAAAGGTCTGGATGATATGTTGGCGCGTTCCGGTTACCGCGAAGAACCCGGTGCGAGTGTCCAAATGCTGTCACTCGATGCCCTCAACAAACCCAATGAAGGACGTGTGACTTTATCTGCCGATGCCAATGATCAGTGGCTAGGTGCGTACTTCCGTTTGAACAATGTGCAGGAACGGTATATGCCCACCATGCGCCACATGTTGGAACATATCGCCCCGCAGAAATGTTTGGCAGCGGTGCATATTGATGGGCAGGTTGCGGCGGTTGGATTAGGCGTGTTGGACCGCGGTTTCTTAGGTTTATTCGACATTGTAACCGAGCCAACCATGCGTCAAAAAGGCTACGGTCACCAGTTGATGCTTTATCTGCTCAATTGGGGTAAAGCTAACGGTGCGGATTATGCCTATTTGCAGGTCATGTTGAGTAACAGTCCCGCGCTCTACCTCTATGAAAAACTTGGCTTCCACGAAATCTACCGTTATTGGTATCGCGTCAAGTGGTAAAAAAGCGATTGACTTTTGGCGATTGAAAAATGAACCCCACCTTAATCCTCCCCCGTAAACGAGGGAGGAAACCAGGTCGGAGATCGATTAAACCAGCGCGTCGCTGACAACTTTGCCTTCCCACAGCGGCGGGATTTCCAAACCGAGCAGATGGGCCAGCGTGACTGCTGTGTCCATAATGCTGACAGGTGACTGGATTTGATACCCTTGCTTAACCGGCGCGCCGTTAATAATCCAGGGAATAGTCATATCTTCGGGCATGTCCGTACCATGATCGGTGTTATGCCCACCATGATCGGCCTGCACTTGAATCGTATACTGGTCGCGGATACCTGCTGCTTCCAGCCGGTCGAGCACGATGCCCACCGCCGAGTCGTTCGATTCGATAAAGGCGATTTGCTCCGGTGACATCCACCCGAACATATGTCCGTTGATGTCAATATCACCCAGATACAGGAAGCAGTAATCCGGCTTCTGGCTCACCAGATAATCAGCAGCCAGTTTCGCAACATCGGTATCGTTGTCCAAACCATAATCGGCATTCCGGCAGTAACTCACCTTCAAACTACCGGGATTACTGAGGTCACGCAGTTGTTCCCAGCTATAAAACATGCAGGTATGTTTGTTGCCGAGTGCTGCTATGTCGATCAAGCTGGGGAAAGCGCGTGCCGACTCGCGGAAAATGTTGTCCGCACCCACGCCATGCTTTTGCGGAGGTACACTGCGGAACATCGAGTTATGCGAGGGCAGCGTTACGCTGGGCATGACGGTTCGCGCGGTCCATGTATAGGCTCCGCTTTGCCAGAGGCGATCAATATTAGGGGTTTTGGCCTGTTGCAGCGCGTCGGGGCGGCATCCGTCGAGAAGAATTTGTAATACTTTGGTACTCATAATAATCCTGTCGTAAGAATGGGTGCGTTTGCTAAGATAGTCACTGTAGATTAACATCGCCTTATCAACGCGTAAAGTGTGTTGTATAGTCTGTGGGCTCTTTCCTGAAACACGTACAATCAACCATTCGCAATAATCATCGACAGGATAATCTCCTATGAAGCAGGTTTGTATTTTCTGTGGTTCGTATAGTGGTTCACAGCCTATTTATATGACCGCCGCGCATCAGATGGGTATGGGATTAGCACAGCGCGGCCTCGGATTGGTTTATGGCGGTGGGCGTGTGGGTTTGATGGGTGCGGTTGCGGATGGAACAATTGCCGGCAGCGGCAAAGTGACCGGCGTCATTCCACAGTCGCTGGTCGATCGTGAACTGGCGCACGTCGGCCTGAGCAAACTGCATGTCGTGACGTCCATGCACGCGCGTAAAGCCATGATGGCTGAAATTGCGGATGCCTTTATCGCTATGCCCGGTGGCTTCGGCACATTAGACGAACTCTTTGAGGTCATCACATGGGCACAGTTGGGCTTCCATTACAAACCGATTGCCTTGCTGAACATCGAAGGCTATTTCGACCCGCTGCTGACCTTTATCGAGCATATGGCGACCGAAGGCTTCATCAAGCCCGAACATCGTGGCGCGGTACTCGTCAAAAATGATGTCGACACACTCTTGGATAGCCTCCTGTCATACCAACCGCCTCAGCTCGAAAAATGGCTCAAAAAGCCCGAAGAGTTGTAACTGATGCGTATACATCGTGAAGGTTACTCCACACTCACCAAACTCGCAGCCGCCTTGATAGCCCTATGCGGCTTGAGTTATATTGTGCTTCCACGCCGAGCCTTTGGATTCGTATTTGGCGGGTCGGCGCTGGTATTCGGATTTTTTACCCAATTTTTCCGCAATCCGATTCGCACCACACCCGGGATACCCGCTGCTGTGATTGCTCCGGCGGATGGTACGATTGTCGCCATCGAACCCACCGACGAAAACGAATACTTCCACGACTCGCGCCTCAAGATTTCCATCTATATGTCGGCGCTCAACGTTCATGTCAATCGTGCGCCCATCACTGGCAAAGTGGTCTACAACCGTTATCACCCCGGCGAGTATCTGGTAGCTTTCCACCCCAAAGCCTCCGAACTCAACGAGCGCAATACGGTCGTCTTGGAACATGCCAGCGGACAGCAAATTCTCGTGCGCCAGATTGCAGGATTATTGGCGCGGCGTATTCGCTACTTCCTCAATGTTGACCAAACGGTGCAAGCTGGTGATGAACTGGGCTTCATCAAGTTCGGCTCCCGCTGTGATGTTTTCCTGCCGCTGGATGCACAGGTCAAAGTCTATCTGGATCAGCGTGTCACAGGTGGCGAAACAATTTTGGCAGAGCTGGCTAATCAAACTTAGTACCCTGACCAATCCCTGAAAATAAAACAGGCAAACCCATCGGCTTGCCTGCTTATGATTTAGAATTTGGAACGCTCAGTTTTTACCCCGGCACACAAACCGCAGCACTTTCGTCGCAAGCCGTACCGTTACCGTTCGGATCGAGCGCGAAGTTACCCGCCGCGAGGCACGCCGCTGCCTGTGAACAGGTAAGCTGTGTACAGGTGAACGACATTGACGGACACACCACGGGCACAATCGGCGTTACCACACCCTGAACCGGCGTTGTACTCGGTGGATTGACCACTAAGAGATGCGTTACCGGATCAAATCCCAAACCGGGTGTGACCAGCGCATTACCCGCGGTATTCGTCACCAGCAGGGCATAATCGCTGTTGAGTGCATCCTTACGATTTTGCTGCTCATCGGCTATCAACAGCAGATAGCGCCCTGTAACTGTAATATTGATCGGGCCGACCGTCAGCACCTGCTCGCTGAGTAAGTTTCGCCCCACACCGAGGAAGTTGGTCGGGTTATCAAGCGGGCTGATCGAAACCAGCGGCGTGATGTTGCCCTTCACCTCGGCAAATTCGATGCGAATGGATTGTCCCGCGACGGCATCAACGCAGTAACCGGTTACGGTCTTTCGCGGTGTCAGTGTATCGCGCACCAACTGACCTTGCGTGATGACTTTAAGAATATCGAATTGTTCTTTGTAGGTGAACATGCACTCGTCACCCGCCAGATTAAAGCTGGGGATAAGTGCGGTTAGACGTCGGCGCAGATCAGCGAACAACGAATCGGTTGTTTGGATGGCGTTCAGCGCACCCACGACACTGGCCTGGCTCACAAAACCATCTGGCGGTTGTGGATGACCACAGGCTTCGATCCACAGATCGATAGCCAAACGAAGGCTCGACATGGCACTGTTGAAGTCTACACGCAGCGGTTCGAGCGTCTGGTTAAATGCCGCCAAAATCGGGTTAGGAATGTTAATGTCGGTCGGGCGCGGCGGGAAGTTCTGGCAAGCCGAACGCTGCCCGAGTGCTACCGTCGTCCACGTCCCGCGAATGGAGTCCAACGCGGTTTGTGAGATATTAATGCGATCCAGCATCAATTGCAGGATGCCGAAGTAATTGTCTTTAGTGTCCGCCGACTGCGGTGGTTCGGATGCTACCACGCCATCAACCGGCAGCGAAGCAATATTGCCGCCGTTCTGGATTTCGACGAAGCCCGCTGTTACCCATCCCAACGTGCCTTCAAAGTTGACCTGCAACCAGGCGTTATTAGAGGTACGGCCTGTCACCGAGAAAACGGTATACCGCAGCGGATTTGCCAGAATCGGGTAAGCGGTGCTTGGCCCCGCTCGCAGATGCAAACCACTGTTCGCCAACCTTCCGCTGACCGGACTGGTGGCATCGGTTGGGCCAGAGCGTGGACTTTCAAAACCGCCATAAGGGATGCTGCGCGGGTCGCCAACGGGCAGCGCGGCGATGTCACCGGATAGTACTGTGACTACCGGCGTACCCACCCATGCTTCCTGCCCTTGAAAGTCGATCCGCAACCACTGGTTATCCGGACTGCGACCATTTGCTACTGTCGCGTAGCCCGCATTCACCGTACCGGCCAGTTCAGCGCCCAAAGCAGGCGACAGCCGAATATTCACATTGTCACGGTTAACGACAATCTGCACACTACCTTGTGGAATCGGTTGTGCGAAAACACTGCCAGCCGACAAGCAAAGGCTTGTCGAAAGGACAATTAGCCAGAATACCACTTTACGCATAGGTCATTGCTCCTGTTACGTAGAGTAGTATAACAGCGAATGCATTCTGGCAATAGCAATTCGGTCTGGTTCTTAAGACACGTCGTCAGGCAAAGGGCGTATCGGTTTGGTATCTTCTTCGCTGGGCGGAGGCTCGTCCAGAATAGCGGCCACTTTAATGCTTTCAGCCGCATCTGATGAAATCGTAGGTTTGGGAACGGCGTTACCGGCTACAGGTGGTGGATTTTCAGAAGGCGGCGGGACTGATTTCTCAATCGTCGCGGCTGGTTTTTCGTCGGTGACAATCGCTGTAGGTTTGTTGGGTGTCACTTCGGGCGCAGGGTGCGTGATAATCGTCGCGATAGGCTTGTCGTAAACGGGTGACGTTTGCGGCGCATCATCGGCTGGCACTTCAGGCGCATGAATCGCTGCCAACGCTTCGGGAGTTGCGATCCGTTCGAGCGCTGCCCGTGCGACCCGCCGCACTGCTTCGATAGGATCACGCAGCGTTTGTATCAGCGGTTCGACTGCCCAATCGGCCTGGAGCTGCCCCAATACGGCTGCCGCATTGCGCCGGATCATCCACTTTTCACTGCGTAAAGCCGCCAGCAGGGTAATTTCAGCCGGAGCGCTCTGCAATTTGAGCAGGGCTTCCGCTACGGCCAACCGCACGCGGGCCGCCATCTTGCGATTGTTAAAGGTCATCAACAGCGCTTCAATCGTCAGCTTTTCGCGGCTGTCGCCCAATTCCTGTGCAGCGCGGATCGCCTGTTCGGTATGTGACCCGCTTAAACGCGCGATCAACCGGACGATATTGCGATTATCAACGGTTAGGGGTGGACGGGTTTCATTATTAAGGGCAAACAGCGATTCGAGCGTGGTGACCAATATCTCGCGGAGTTCGGGGTCGCTTTCTTGCAGGAGGGCATCTTGAACACCGGGAATAGCCGCTGTCGCACTAAGCGTTCGCAGAGCCATGGCTGCTGCGCGCCGGTTAAGGACATTTGGATCTTTGAGCGCTGCAACTAACCCTTTAATGTCGGATTGAGACTGCATGCGCCAGATTTCAAAGTTGAAATCTTTCACGGCCTTAATTATTCCCTCATTCTTTGTATAGTGATTGTAGCATGAATACCTTGCAACAAAATGACAAATAGGGAAAAATTCGGTTGGAATTCGGTTAGATATAATGGTAAAGTATTAAAATGTGCTCGGCATAGGATAGCATTTACAGTTCGTAATAATAATAAAGGTTTGTGTTCTTTACTTGACCTATATTACGCAGTGCGTGATAATTAACGAAGTAAAGTTCACTATACGAGATAACAGTATGTTCAAAATTCTTTACGTAGAAGATAATCCGCAAAATATGCGTTTAGTTCGCAAAATTCTGATGGCCGCTGGCTATGAAGTGATCGAAGCCAGCAACGGATTAACGGGAATTGCGACTGCTGAGCGGGAAAAACCCGATCTGATTTTGATGGACGTCAACCTGCCGGATATTAATGGCCTTGAAGCCACTACCCGCTTGAAGGCTTCCGAAGCCTCGGTTGCCGCCATCCCTGTTATTGCTTTGACCGCTAACGCTATGCATGGCGACCGCGAAAATTGTATGGCCGCTGGTTGTGACGGTTATCTTGCCAAGCCTGTGATGAAAAACGAACTCTTAAACACGGTTGCGATTTTTCTAAAACACCCGCATCAATCGACTCCAGCACCGGCACCTGTACACACGCCCGAACCCAGTAGTTCCAATAGTACGCCTACCTCTACGAAACCCTGAAATAAAAAGGGATATGATTGTTTCATATCCCTCTAAACAGTTGACGTTTTCTGCCCCGACCTATAAATCTTCTTCGACTTGCATAAGCTCCATCAACGGCGCTTGTTTTTCCTGTTCCGTGCCGGGGTTCAGCACCATCTTGCCGCGCTCGACATCGTTAAAGCTGTAAAACGCGTTGATGCCGTCCTTAAACCGTTTTAAGACATTGTCGCGCAGGGCATCCGCAGCAGTCGCTGACGTTAAAATCACGAATTCATCACCCAGCAAACCGATAAAATCATCAGCTGTGCCGTGTGCGCTGACGGCTTCCCGTATGATGCGCGCGGTAAAAGCAAACACTTCGTTACCAGCTAAAAACCCGTACAGATCACAATAGGATTTGAAGCCTTTGATAATAAAGCGCAAATCGGTATGTTTGACTTCGGCTTTCTCGCGCCGTTCCAATTCTTCTTCGACCAGTGCGGCCGTTGGTAGACCGGTGCGGTGTTCGTGCAAACTTTCTTGTGTAGCGCGCCGGATGACACTTTGAATCCGCAGCCGCAGTTCATCCACATCAAAAGGCTTGGTCACATAATCATCCGCGCCGAGTTCAAGTCCCTTGACCTTATTCGCCCGTTCGTCACGCTGGGTGAGGAAAATAATCGGGATATAACGGGTGAGCGATGTTTGGCGTAGGCGGCGACAGGCTTCGTAACCGTCAATGTCCGGCATCATCACGTCCAACAAAATCACCTGTGGATATTTGCTGCGTGCCATCTCGATGCCCGCTATACCACTATCCGCGTGGAAGACCTCAAAGTGCTGGCTGACGAAATACGTCTCCAGCATTTCAGCGAGATCGAAATCATCTTCAATGATGAGCAGACGAGTCTCCGGCATAACATTAAGCCCCTAAACAGTTAAAGCAGAGTCGCTTTTAGGTGAGTGAATAAATCGGGCGATTTGTTCGCGCTTTATTCTTCATCCCCCATCACAGCACTGACGAAAAATTGATCGCCCATCGCGTCCGGCGCATTACGGATCACATCTTCAGGTGATAAGGCCGGGCCAGCTACATCGGCGCGGAAAACATTCTTTAACGGCAGTACAGAAGCGGTCGGCGCGATGTGTGAGGTATCAACCTCTTTCAAACTTTCAAAGTATTGCAGGATGTGTGAGAGTTGTCCCGCATACAGGCTAATCTCTTCGTCGGTCAAATCCAGCTTGGCAAGTTCCGCGATACGGCGGACTTCATCGTGGGAAAGTTCCATCAGCGTTTACCTTCAAAACGGCGTTCTTAATACAATCCATCATAGCACACCAGCGGAAACTAAACCAAATTCAAACCGAGGTATTAAAATTTCGATACAACAAAAATCGAAAAAGGCCATAGAATGAATATACAGACATTATCAGCCTATTAAAGCGTCGGCGCGGTCGCTAACCAATACCTGCCAATAACAGTAAATCTTATGGCTACACGCGAACTCATCCCACACCTTGAACTCATCGCCGCCGCCCGCCGACAATATGTTATGGATCGCAAGTCTCAAACCCCGATTGAGGCGGTGCGCGCGCTGGCAAGTATGCAAAAGCGTCCCCTCCCGGTTTTGACGGTTGTCCCTACCCACGAGCAAACCCCTGTGATGCTGATTGCTCAGGTACGTGTCGCCGATACCGATGCCGCCGGATTAGATGCGCTCGCCCATCATTTAGCCGCCGCCGGTGCGGATGCGCTGTCTTTGTTCACCGATGAAGGGTTACAGCCGCACGGTCTTGATGATCTGGTTGCGCTCACACGCTCGGTCAATTTGCCCATCATCAGTCAAGATGTTTTCGTGGATGAATATCAAATCGTGGAAGCCCGTGCTGCCGGAGCATCGGCGCTGGTGCTGCGCGCCTCTACGATGGAAAACGACCTGCTGCGGACGTTAGTTTCCACCACCCAGCGTAACCGCATGACCGCTATCGTTGAAGTCAACAGTATTGACGAAGTGGTTTATGCCCAGAGCCTCAGTCCCTATGTCATCGCCATTAGCCAGATCGATGCCTGGACAGGCGAAGCCAGCAGTACACCCGCCGCTGATTTACGTGCAGCCATCACCGGCACGACACGTGTCATTTTGGCCGAAAGTCTCGCCACCCTTGATGATATTCAGACTGCCGTCGATCTACAGGTTGACGCGGTGATTGTCGAACCGGATTGCTTGCTGAACCCGCTTCATCGAACCGACCTCCACCATTTATTACGTCGCACCTCATGAGTGATGCTGCCAATAATCCTCGGCCGGATATTGAAGGCGCAATCGGTCTGCTCACCAGCCCTGATCCCCAGATGCGTCAATTTGTCGCCTATTTATTAGGCCAGGCCGGTGATCCGCGCGCTATCGAACCATTGATTGATGCCTTGCAAGATGAGCATGTCGGTGTGCGTGGTGCCGCCGCTAATGCGCTGGGTAATATTGGCGATTCGGCTGCCATTCCCTATTTGATTCCGCTCCTGCGCCAGAACAACCCGCAGTTGGTGGTTTGGGCAGCCTTTGCATTGACTAAATTGGGACGCGACAGCTTCGATGTGTTGGAAACGACGCTGCAATCTGAAGATGTGGATGTCCGCCGCAGTACCATCCTGGCCTTCCAGCAGCTTGGTGATCAACGGGCTGTTCCGCTGCTAATCGCACTCTCCAATGATTCGTCACGGCGTTTTTCAGGGGATACCACCCTCGGTGAAGCGGCTGTTCGGGCGCTGGTGCAGCTCGGTTATAACGTCGGCAATTTACCACCGACCTCTTAAATACATCATCAGCGCCTGATGAAGCTTTATTTCTCATTGTGTAAAATGGCACGAATCAATACTCTACGTTAAGATTACTCTGCTTGATGGTTTATCCAACAACGTAAATTGTTGTTTGTTGTAAATATTTCGTGGAATGCTTCAATTTTGGGGGCCGCTTTGAAACGTTTAGTCGTTTTACTCATCGCTATTTTGATGGTGATACCGGCAGCATTGGTGGTTATGCAGGACAATCCGCCACCAATTCATTTAGGGATTACCGGCATCAATCGCACCGAGTTCCCGACAGTCGTCGTGAACGCCAATGTTACGGATAAAGTAGGTCAGCCGATATTGGGGTTGGGCCAGGAAGACTTTTCCGTAGTCGGGTCGCTTGTCAATAATATGAAGATTGTTAAGGTCGAAAATGTGACCGACGACAGTTTATCTTTCTCGGTTGTGCTGGCGATTGATACCAGCAGCAGTATGGACGGCCAACCGATTGAACGTGCCAAAGAAGCTGCCATTAGTTTTATTAATTCCATTGGACCAACTGATCCGGTTGCCATTATCACGTTTGATAATAAAGCCCGTTTAGTTCAGGATTATACGACCGATAAAACGGTTTTGACGGATACGATTACCAACCTGCGTTATGGCGGCCAAACCGCTTTGTATGATGGTAGTGTGCTGGCAGTGGAGACCGCTGCAAGATCGCCCGTTCCGCGCCGCGCCATCATTATTTTGAGTGATGGTCAGGAATACCGCGCCAGCACCAACGCCCGTAACACTGCCCTTGATAATGCTCTGCAAGTCGGTGTGCCAGTCTATACCATTGGCGAAGGCTTTGGTTTTGACCGCAGTTTTATGACGACGCTGGCCGATGGCACCATCGCCCACTTCTACGAGTCGCCTACGCCTGACCAATTAAAAGACATCTATAATGGGCTGGCGCAAACACTCCGCAGTCAGTACATCATCACCCTAACTACTGATTTGCCCGGTGATGGCAAAGTCTACAAATTGGATCTTGAGGTTAAAGATAAAAACGGCTCGATTGCGGATGCGACGGTTCCCATGCGGGCGCGTATCTATAAACCGATTGTGGCGCTGCCGAATATGCCCACCGATCCCATCTCCGAACCGACGACCGTGATGGCCTCCGTCCAGAGTGATGATGGTATCACGTCGGCTACTTTCCAATTGAATAATGGGGAGGCTGTAGCCGCGACAGCGCCTTACAGCTTCATCATTGATCCGGCTGATCTCAAGTCGGGCCCAAATACACTGACGTTCTCCGCTACCGATGCCAATGGTGATACCACCACAACCACCGCAACCTTTACCGTCGCGCCCAAACCGCCGACGGTCACGATTAGCGGCGTGAAGGATGGCGATACCGTAGATGCACCTATCACTGCTACCATTACTGGCGCATCCGTCGAGGGTACAGTACAAAGTCTGATCATCAAGATGAATGACGCGGTGGTCGTTAGTTCGCGGAATAAAGACAGCACCACTGTCACCATCGATCCCGTCAAACTGCCGCCGGGCGACAACACGTTAGTGGCAAAGGTCATTGACAGCACGGGTGGTACAGCTACTGCACAGGTCAAGTTTGTTGTAACAGCCTTCGCGCCGACCGTCACCATCGATGGCCTGACCGCTGGTGAAACGATTATCGAAAATCGTACCATTAATGTGACGGCTGATAGCCCGCAGACCGCCGTGAATAAAGTGGTCTATAAGGTTGATGGCAAAGAAATCGCCACCCAAACGGCAGAACCCTTCACCCTCGATTTGGATGTTAAGGCATTAGGCGTTGGCAACCACATTCTGACAGTTGAGGCGACTAATGAAGGTGGCAAGACGGGTAAAGCGGATGTGGCCTTCGTCATTGCGCCACCGCCGACGGCTACACCAACTGCCACATCGACCTCAACCAACACGCCACTGCCGCCGACTGCCACCAATACCTCGGTGCCGCCGACCAATACCAGTGCGCCACCCACTGCAACGAACACTTCAGCGCCGCCGACTGCCACCAACACCTCGGTGCCGGAAACCGCAACAGCGACGGATACGAATGTACCGCCGACTGCCAACGCCAGTGAAACCGCTGCCGTGCAAGCTAATCTGGTAGCCAGTCAGGCCGCCGCGACCAGCGCTGCAAAACCGACCAACACGACTGCGCCAACCGATACCAAGCCAGCGCCGACTAACACGACTGCGCCGACCGATACCAAAGCGCCGGCGACTAACACCACCGTTCCAACCAATACGACTGCGCCAACCGACACCAAAGCGCCGGCGACGGATACCAAGGTACCGCCCACCAATACGACGGTGCCGACCAACACCACTATACCGACCAAGGCTGCAACAGCAACTACCGAAATCACTGCCGAGGTTACGGAAGCCAGCATTGCTGAAGTCACCGAAGCGGCAACGGTCGAAGCCACCACTGAAGTGACGGAAGTCGCGACGGCAGAAACCACCGCCGAACAGACCGAAGTGGCGTTGGCGGCTACCAATACCACCGAAGCCACGACCACCAAAGAGGCGACGGCTGTTTCGACCAACACCGCGCAAAACGCCCCGACCTTCACACCCATCCCGCTCACGGCGGAAAATCAAGGTGCGGTCGGTCAGGCTCAAAGCCCGCTGTTGATCGGCGCGACCTGTTTACTCGGCTTGCTGCTGCTGGCCGTGATCTACTGGTTTGCCGCTCGCCGCCGCGCCCGTTAAAAATATTCTTCGTAAGGGAGGGTACATATACCCTCCCTCAATAGTCCGTATCAATACTAATCAATAAACCCAAGTTTGCAGAACCCTAAACACGATAACTACCTCGTTCTACAATGCCGCTTATCGAGAACCAGGCAGATTGCCCGCTATACATGACATTCGACACTACACAACAATCGATACGTTGCCATACGATAGTAGGTAGTGATAAAAAACGCTTGTCTGAACGCAAGCGTACTGTTATGTGTTATTGACACATCAAAATATTGCATAGAGAAACAAGGCGTTACTCATAACAGTGGGGAACGCCTTTTTATTTTGCACCCTGTTTTTGGAAAGGCTAAAGAGTTATGAAGAACAAATCGTATTTTCTAATTCTAATAACGGTGTTAGCCCTTTTCTTGGCTGTGCCAGTCTCGGCACAGGATCCTGTTGTTCCCTCGCCTGTGGGGCTTTTCCCGGACTCACCGACTTACGCCTTACATGGCTCCTATTGGATTGGCACACGTGAATTCGTCATTCCCGACAAGGACGGGAAACGTCCATTGCCAACCACCGTCTGGTATCCGGCGATGAATGCAGATTTTGAGCAAGAGAAAATCGATTACACCTACACGCCGCTTCTCGCTCGGCCTGTCACAATAGAGGGAAAAGCTATTGCTGACCCCTATCCAGATTTTACAGGCGCGCCTTTCCCGCTCGTAATTTTCGCGCATAGCAACTATTCCACACGGTTTGCGTTAAGGTACCTTACTGAGCACTTGGCCTCATATGGCTTCATTGTGATGGCAGCTCAGCGCACCGGTACCGGGATAGGCGATACGGTCTATTTTTCGCCGCAGGATATAGAAAACGTAGCCAACAGTTTGGTCTATGGCCCGGCAGACATTCAACGACAGATTGATTTTGCGACCACACTCACTGCGCCTGACGGTGCTCTGGCAGGATTGATTGATACTAATCACATTGCAGTTATTGGACAATCGGATGGCGTTGACAACGTGCTGGCTGCGGTCGGCGCCCGAATTGGTCTAGAGCCAATGCGGAAATGGTGCAGCAGCGTTGCCAATGACGCCGCAATAACAGCAGGCTTTAACTACTTCGTCTTTTGTAATAGTTATATCCCGTCAGAAGAGCGGTTGCTCGCCATGCGCAAAGTCACGACAAAACCCGGTGAGGTGTGGCCTGCCTTTGATGTTAAGGGTGTGGGGGCTGTAGTTTCATTGGGATTCTGGACTTCCGTGTATGAGGGCGGCGATCTCAGCGGAGTGACAGTTCCGGCGCTAGTGATAACAGATGACGACACGACCGATCCTAAGCAAAACGGGATAGTGTACGACGGCATTTCGAGTCAACAGAAAGCAATGGCGGTTTTCGAGCATGCAGTTGGGGCATTTACGATCGATGCTTGCGACTCGCTGCAAAAGCAACAGAGTTATTTCGTTTGCTATCAGGAGCAGGTATGGGATCTGAATCGCGCCCACGACCGGATCAGACATATCACTACTGCTTTCCTGCTGGATGTGCTAAAAGGGGATAAGGATGCGCATAAAGCCCTTTTGCCAGATGCCGTCAAATTCCCGAGTATCGACTATAAGACAACTATAAAATAGGCTCACTCTTCAGGCGGCTCCTTGCGAGGGGCCGCCCCTGACTATGGAATGAGCTACTCTGTTTTATTTGTGCGTTTGAAACCTTCAACTGGCGCGTGGTCATCTTCGACCACCTCTGCCACCTCGCCATCCGCCAGCCTGATGTATGCGCCCTTGAGTTTCTCTTTTTCAGGCCAATCACTGCCGATTTCGACAAATTGATTTTGTCGGCGCGGCTTATCGGAAAGTACAATGTACAGCGCCACCAGAAACCCCGGTAACCACAGCGGGAATGTCAGCAGCGATACCACCACCACCGTTCCGCAGCCCTTATCCAAAACGGCCAGCGGCGGGAAGATCAGCGCCAGCACCACTTTCCAGAAGCGGTTATCCATTAACCATCCATTCCGCGCCAGAACGCCGGATGTGCTGTATCGGTAAAGCGTCCCAAATCGCTATCAGGTGTCCACTGACTGCCATCCGGCAAAATGGTATGCTCGTCAAATAGGGTTTCATACAGGGTGACGTCTGCCATCAGCGCGTTCTGTAAATTAGCGCCCCGTAAATCCGCCTGCCAGAAGTTCGCGCCGATCAGCTTCGTCTCGACCAGCAGCGCTTTCGTCAGCAGTGCCGAGGGCATATAGGCGCGTGTCAAATCCGCACCGGATAAATCCGCCTCGACCAGAATCACATTTCGCATATTGGCGTCACACAACTGCACCTGACATAAACGCGCCGCCTTCAAATGCGTTTCACCCAGATAGGCTTTTGTCAGGTTTGCGCCCTGTAGATTCGCCCGCTGCATATCGGCTTTCGCCAGCGCGGCCCCCTGCATATTGGCATTTTCCAGTTGGATACCTTGCAGCGAACCGTCCCGAAACCAGCCCTTGGATTTCAGCCCTTCGATAGCGCGTAAGACCTGCTTATTATCGCTGCTGCCCATCTGGCGGATCAACGTTGTTTTAGAAGCACCAAAAAGGGAGCGAAACATGACTGATCCTAATTTCTTTTGCACCGATGATAGTGTGGAGCTTAATGTTGATAGCCCCGCCTGTCAATTGTAATCTCAAACCGCCTGATGATGTTTGGGCTGCCAAAAATCTGGATGCTTGGGATCGGTATATCTGGCGATGTCGTTTCCTTCTTCCCAATACGTGCAGTCCGGCAAAATGGTTTCGCAATCCAACAGCGTGGCCTCATCAAAATGCGCGTCGATCAAATTGGCATCATTCAGGTTCGCGCCCCGCAAATCGGCCCCACGCAAGCAGGCAGATTGCAGATTCGCCCCTTTAAAATACACATTACGCAGGTTGGCGCGAGTCAGCTTGGCATGGCGTAAATTGGTCAGGGCCATGCGGGCATTGGGCATCGCCACATCCTGTAAATTGACGCCCTCCAAATCGGCATGGGTCAGGTGGGCATTTGCCAGTGCACCGTTCTTGAGCCAATTTTGTGCTTGCAGCATCCGCACGGCTTCAATTGCAAACGAATGGTCAGGGCTGCCCATCTGCAAGATCAGCGCATCCCGTTCATTTTCATCGTCACGGTGACGGTGCAGCCGGTCAATCAGCAGTATGGTAATCGCAATGCTTGCCAGTTCCGTGCCTGCATTGGTATAAAAATCATCAAACATCTTGCGAAAAAAGGTCAGTGGATCAAGGCCGGGATGGGCATCAAGTGATCCCACCAGGGTGACGACAGCCGCCAGTATCAACAGACCCAACCCTAACTTTTGCACCGGTTCAGCGTGCTTTAATCGTGCGATCATATTTTGTGCGTCCCTCCTGCGTACTGTTTAACAGTAGCACGAATGAGACTCAAAATACCCCAAAGAATGGGGGGTGCGCGTGAACAATGTAAAGCCTCTAGGTGATAATTTAATCCCCTAACGCCTGTGCCAGATCCGCCAACAAATCCTCTACGTCTTCGCAGCCTACGTTCATGCGGATGAATCCCGCTGGCACAACATCGCCACCCCAGCGCGCCCGCCGTTCAGCGGTGGTATGCAAACTGCCAAAGCTGGTCGCCTCATAGACCAATTGACACGCACTCAAGAAGTGCTGTGCTGTGGCTTCATTCGCCAGTGTGAAGCTGATAATCGGCCCGAAGTAATCCATCTGCTGGCGCGCTAGATCATGCGCCGGATGTTGCGCCAGTCCCGGATATCGTACATCCTGCACCGCCGAATGGCTGCTCAAAAATTGGGCAATCGCCATGGCACTGGCACACTGCCGCTCTAGGCGCAGATGCAGCGTCGCCAGCGAACGGTGTGCCAGCCACACCTCCATTGGCCCCGGTACGGCTCCGATCTGGTTGCGCCACATGCGGATGCCATCCATCAGCGCAGCCTCACGCACCGCGACATGTCCGAGGATCAAATCAGAGTGTCCGGTCAGCGCTTTGGTATCGGACGCCACCGAGAAATCCGCCCCCAGCGCTAACGGCTGCTGCCCCAACGCGGTCGCGGTTGTATTATCGACCGCCACCAGCACACCCCGTTCATGTGCCGCCTGTGACAGCATCCGAATATCGCACACGTCCAAATTCGGATTGCTCGGTGTTTCCAGCCACAGCAGTTTCGCCCCGTCCAGATGCTCCAGTTGGGCGTTGTTGGCTGTCGGAGCCATCACCACCTGTACACCGATTTGCGTGAAGTAACCGTTTGCCATTACGCGCGCCAGATAATAACTGTCGGCTGGAATCACCACTTTATCACCGGGACGCAGCACCGAGCCGAACACGGCTGCAATGGCTGCCATGCCCGACGCGAACACCAGTGCCGAACCGCCTTCCAGTTCGCTTAAGGCCAGCTCGAACTGTGTCCATGTGGGATTATGCAGACGCCCATAGTTATAGGGTGCGGTCTTCGGATCACCTGCCGCATGATAGGGCGCGGCGAATGTCGGGCCGGGTAAAAAGGGCGCGGACTGCTCGGCTTTGGGCAATCCGGCGCGGACGATGCGGGTGGCGGCTTTCATCTTCGATCCTTATCTTAAGCTGTCAAAAGTGAAATGGCATTCTGTAGGGGAGCGTCTGTGACTCTCCGGCACTGTAAATTCCGACTTTTTACCGACATACAGGCCAATATGCTAATGGTATTATAGAGACCAATTTCGTATCACACGAGGAATGTATGCTATGTCCACCAAACCCCACGAAAATTTGCACATCACGCCCTTAACCGGCTTTGTTCCCGAAGTTGGCCGCGCCCTGTGGATGTTGGAGGATACCCGCACCCTGACCGGACACATCCTCGATGGTATCTCGCCGGAGGTTATCGACTGGCAGCCGCCCAACGGCAACAGTATCGGCACACTGCTTTATCACATTGCCATCATCGAGATGGATTGGCTCTTTAACGAAGTCATGGAAGAAAAGATGCCCGCCTCGGTCTGGGAGGCCTTCCCGCATCCGGTACGCGGGGTAAATGACCGGCTGATGGTGGTCAAAGGTCTTAGCCTGGATGCCCACTTCAAGCGCCTCGATTACACCCGCCGCCTGCTGCTCGATACCTTCAAGCGTATCACGCTGGATGACTTTCGCCGTCCGCGCACTCTAGAGCGCTACGATGTCACACCCGAATGGGTCATTCACCATCTCGTCCTACACGAAACCGAGCATCGCGGCGAAATCGGCACCATCCGCACCTTAGCCGAAGCCAGTTTGTAATCCTGTCATTGAATACATGATTTGTGTTATTTCCCTGTAGGGAACGGTCTAAGATCGTTCCGCTTTCCATTTCATCCCTTCGGTTGCGCCCAATTATCGTCCCTGCAATAATATACAAAATGATCTATTCATCGGATTAATTCTCTCTATGCCGCACTTCTTCATTAGTTACAGTAGTAAAGATCGCACACTCGTTGATGAATTGGCTGCTGATATTGAATTACTCATCGATGATTGTGTCATTTGGTTTGACCGCGAGTTGAACCGTAGTGGTGGGCAGCAATGGTGGAATCTCATTTGTGAGGAAATTCGGCGCTGCGATATTTTCATAAATGCTCTCAGCCCCGAAGTTCTGAAATCTGAACCCTGTAAAAGAGAATACATGTATGCGCAAGCATTGGGTAAACCTGTTTTGCCTCTTAAACTGATAGATCTTGAATATCGCTACTTGCCTATTGAAATTCAAGCCACACAAATTGTAGATTTTCGCAAGCGCAGCCGTGACCAACAGCGTTCACTCAAAGACTCTCTCCGTAATATGCCATCTGCGCCACCTTTGCCTCCCAATGCAATTGAACTTGCACCTGATGCACCACTTGACCCTGTTGGTGTGTTATTTGACCGCATCGCTCGCTTGACTGGTGACTCCGACCAACAGCGAAGTATCATTTTAGATATAGAGGATCTGCACGAAGAAGAAGCCTTTCAAAAGTTTGTGCCAGATTTACTGGCTCGTCTACTTGACCGTGATGACGTATTGACAGGACGCAATATGCGACGTGCTGAAGAACTGCGTGCGCGTATCTCCACTATTTCACAATCCTATACCCAAACATCTTCCGTATTAGTCAAATCTACCAGCTTCGACATTATGCCTCAACCCTTCGCATGGATTGATATCCCCGGCACAATAGGCAAAACGTGGAAGGGTGCGCCCTACAGCATCGCCAAATACCCCATCACCAATGCCCAATTTTCAAAATTCATTGATGCCGGAGGCTATAATAATCCCCAATGGTGGACGGACGCTGGATGGGATGCCAAGTTGAAAGGCTGGGGATGGGATGATAGCCTTACAAAAATATTTGAAACTAATAAAGCATGGACCCAGCCACGCAATTGGACAGATCCTCGACTGATTGGTACAGACAAGCCTGTTATCTGTGTATCGTGGTATGAAGCATTAGCTTTTTGCGTGTGGTTAAGAGATATTACGGGCGAAGCAATTATGCTACCTACTGAACATCAATGGCAGTATGCGGCGCAGTGTGATGATGGTCGAACCTACCCTTGGGGCAGTGATTGGGATTGTAACCGCTGCAATAATTCCATAGAACCTTGCTCAAATAGCGCTACGACACCTGTCCGTCAATACGAAGAGAAGGGTGATAGCCCTTTCGGTGTGGTGGATATGGCAGGTAATGTTTGGGAATGGTGCCTAAGCGATTACGACAACAAAAACAATGATCCGCTTAGGGACTCAAATAATCGTATTTTGCGGGGTGGCTGTTGGGATGTTACTACTACTGATCAGTTAGCTTGTCATCTTCGATCTGGTTTTCCCCCTTACTATTGGAAAAATACTTGGGGCTTTCGTATCTGCCGCTCTTAGATTTCTGATTTCCTACCCGTAATTTCATCTTATTAGACGCCATTTGTAGAGACACGACATGTCGTGTCCGCGTCTTAATGCTTTTATTATTCCCTATGTTTAAATTTACAAACCTGCTCTACCGGATTTTAACTATCCACCAACCTGCTTAGCACTCTTGCTCCCTCAAAAGGGTTAACGCCAACGCTTCGAAAGAGTTACAAAATGGTCTTCCAAAATGTAACCCATTCACTCTCAACCTGTTGTACTGTTTAGTCATAGATAAAAAGGGGAGGTAAGATAGAAAGGACAAAAAGTAAGAAGAGATCAAGCGATGCGCTACAAAAAATATCATGTGTACTTGAGGGAAGAAGAGAAAGAATATCTGAAACAGATCGTGAAGA
>JBGAHG010000060.1:0-32938 GCA_044226325.1 Aggregatilineales bacterium | reverse complement strand
CAAAACGCTCGGCCCGAACACAAAGCTCCCTGCCCCAATCAGTACAATTTTCATGATGAATTCGTTCCACAAATAGAAATGTTTAATTAGCTGGAAATCGCCTATCCATTATGGCATCCTTTTCGGCGCTGCGTGAGGCACAGATTGAATAATGTGTGGGTGGTCAGGAACTATCCCACTGTACCAACGCAAGACATTTAGATCGTTTATTCGGAAAGATCACTTGGATAACGCCGAAATGACACCCATGCAGCGACTACAAGCTATAGTAAGGGTGTTGAAGTTGGTGAATGGTTTTGGATATGACAGGTAAAATCTTCGCACGTAAAAGCGAGATTAATTCGCGTCTAAATATTGCCAATGGTGATCAATAATCACGCGCACAACGGAATCCGAAAGACACAAATCTGTCAGTTGGCGAATTCCAGTAGCGCACAGATGCACGAAGTGCGATAGGGAGATTATTCCACGAACCACCGCGTCGAACGCGTAGGCTAGTAGTATCATCATTAGCCTCTCTACCGTCAGAGAACACATAAGGATATGTTACATATTCTGTGCTCACCCACTCCGCAACATTACCGCTCATATCGAGCGCTCCTACCCATGAATGACCTGCAGATTTACTTCCTACCGCTGCACTCAAATTTCCGGAATTGCCCGAATAAACCACGTTATTGGGTACAAAATCATTACCCCACGGATAGACGAGATTATCAGGCCCGCGCGCCGCGTATTCCCATTCGAGTTCGGTCGGCAAGCGCTTCCCAAGAGCCTCACAAAAGTTATGAGCGTCAATCCATGATACAAGGTCACGTGGATGATCATCACCTTTGCTACTACCCTCTGAACCATACTGCTTATTGGTCACTTCAGTTTTATCAATCCAGACAGGTTTCTGAATGCACTGTTTTGTCACTGGTTTTTCATCACCAGAACCATCACTGCTGCCCATCATGAAGCAACCAACAGGGACAAGCGCCATTTCAACTCCATCGAAAGTTTGGTAAAGAGGGGTCCAGTCAGCGTTTTTGGTAACAGGTGTAAGTGCAAGTGTAAGTGCAATAGGAGTAGATGTTAATGTGCTCGTGGCAGTTAATGTTTCAGTCGGAACTGGTGTGGGCAAGGCGGTTTCTGTGCCGTGTACCGCGATGGCCGTTTGATCAATACTATTTTGCGTGGCTACAGCATTAGCTGTTCCAAGGGCAGCGTCGGTTGATAGAGCGTCACTAGTCGCTTGCCGGATTGCTGCGGTAGCAGCATGTTCTTTTATCGCATCCGCAGTGAGTTGCAAAAACACGGATGGGGTCTGGTTGGCGTTGATGATCGCCACCAATATCGTGCCTAAGACGGCGATAATTGCAACCAGTAGGGCTACTTGATTTGGAGTTAGTCCCTTTTGTGGGTTCGGTCCGAGCATGTGTTAGAGCCTAGAAGGAAAGAAAATGGGTTCGGTTAGCACCCAAGTTAATTCAACGGCAACTGAACCAATCAGTCACCTAAAAATATCCGCCTATTCAGTCGTATCAAAACCGCACCATCAAGAACAAAATAAACAAAAGACAGTCGTAATTTGATTCAACTTAATAGGTTATGCAAGCAGATTATATGCACGATAGACGATAAGCCGCAACACCCCAGATGGCCTAGCATTAATAATCACGGGCGCAGCGGAAGCCAATAGTATTGACCTGAAACGTAGGAAAGCCATAATCACGGTTAGCCGAGCCCATTACAGAATCGGGGTTAAACCATGAACCACCACGCAAACCATGTTGAATACTTGCCGTATCGTTATTTAGCTCTCGACCATCATCGGATTTATATGGATACTTTCCGTTTGCGCTACTCACCCACTCCCAAACATTGCCGCTGAGATCGAATGCTCCGACCCATGATCTACCTCCACGCTTACTGCCAACTTTAGTTGTTCCGAGGTCTGAAGTACGATTAAATACCACATTGTCAGCAATAAAAAGATTGCCCCACGGGTAAATATAGTTAGATGGACCACGTGCAGCATATTCCCACTCCCGTTCCGTCGGTAAGCGACTACCGCGGCGGGCGCAAAAGTCACGCGCTTCAAACCATGTTACCGAGTCACGAGGACGAGTATCGCCCTTAAAATATCCCTCTGAGCCATACTGTTCATTTGTGACTTCATACAGATCGATCCAAAACGGCTGGTCGAAGCACTGCTGGTTGACGGGTTGTTCATCAGATTGACCATCATTGCTGCCCATCATGAAACAACCAGCGGGAACGAGTGCCATTTGGTAGCCATAAAAACTTTGATAGAACGGTTTCCAGGCTGGGATTTTTGTGACCGAGGGTCCGGGCAGAATAGTTGTCGGTGTGACGGTAGGAGTCAGAGTTAACGTATCAGTTGGAGCTGGTGTGGGCAAAGCGGTTTCTGTGCCATGTACCGCGATGGCCGTTTGATCAATACTATTTTGCGTCGCTACCGCATAGGCTGTTCCACGGGCAGCGTCGGTTGATAGAGCGTCACTAGTTGCTTGTTGGATTGATGTTGCAATTGCTTGTGTTCTGATCATTTCCGCTGTAAGTGCCCGAAATTCCGATGGGGTCTGATTAGTATTAATTATCGCTACGATTACCGCGGCTATTAAGGCAATAACAGCAGCAATTAGTGTTACTTGATTGGAAGATAATCCCTTTTGTGGGTTGGGTCCGAGCATGAGATATTGCCTATGAAGAAAGAAAATGGATCTGGTTAGCGACCAAGCTAAATCAACAGTGACTGCGCCAAGCAACCACCTACATTTATAGGTCTGTTTAATCGCATTAAAATCCTAAATTAGAAGATGTAAGTCAAAAAGCGTTAGCAATTTGATTTAATAGGTTATTTAAACAGATTATATGCCCGATAGACAATGAGCCGCAACATAATCAACAAGATGACATGTGCAATCAATAATCGCGGGCGCAGCGGAAGCCGAACTCGTTGTTCACTTCAGTGGGGTCGTTGGCGGAGCGGTGGGTTGACGACATTAAGGCATCCTCGCGCCCCCATGAACCGCCGCGCAAAACACGAGAACCTTCCTTTTCCAAATCCTCACGTCCATCATCACTGGCGTAAGGATAAGGTTGATAAAGGCTGCTAACCCATTCCCAGCTATTGCCGCTCAAGTCAGATGCGCCAACCCATGAGTCACCCGCAGGACTTCGGCTGCCCACATCCGCACTCTGCTCACCGGAGTTATCTACATGAACCACGTTAGTGCCTTCGAAGTCATTGCCCCAAGGATATGCGAAATTATCCGGCCCACGAGCCCCATATTCCCATTCACGCTCGGTTGGTAACCGTGCGCTCCGTCCGGCACAAAAATCGCGGGCTTCAGCCCATGTCACAGAGTCCCGAGGACGATTTTCGCCGCCAAGATTACCGTCCGAACCATATTGCTTATTCGTCACTTCATAACGATCAATCCAAAATGGCTGGTCGAAGCATTGCTGATTGACTGGTTTTTCGTCAACTTGACCATTATCACTGCCCATCAAGAAACAGCCAGGCGGGACAAGTGCCATTTCAATATCGTCAAAGGTTTGATAGACAGGTTTCCAGTCGGTGTTGTGAGCTACAGGAGTCAATATCATGACGTTCTGAGTGGCAAGATCAGTAGTGAGTGCATTAGCCTGATGAGTCATAGCCTGCATTTGATCGACTTGTGTCTCAACCACTTGAGTCAACGCTAAGTTTGCCTCCTGAGCAGTACCCTGCACCTGCGCAGCTTGTGTTTCGAAATAATCAGTGCCAAGCTCATGTGATTGTTGGGCGGTGGACTGTACCTGATTAATATAAGTTCCCGTAAGATCAACCGATGGCTCATCGGTTGAAGACGAGGGAGGGGTGCCAGACGGGATAAAAGCATTGAACGGGAGAGTGGGCGAGATTAATGGTGTAATGGTAGGCAGAAGCGCAACTATCAGCAAGGCGACCACAAGGCCAGCAACCGTTAGGATCAACGCAGGGCGATTGTAAATACGGTTGTGCGGTGCAGACTTACTTATCATCTGGGCAAGCTGGGCGATGGCCTGGTCGATGTAGAGGTTGCGTACATCCAGAAATTGGACACCATCAGATTGCAGCAGCGCTTCCACATGTTCATTGGGTATGAGCACAGGGGCGACATACCGCTCTTGAAAAACGGGGATCAATATCTTGCGTAGCTTATGGGCGTGTTCGATTTCCGTCAGCACCCAAGCAGATTCGAGTGAGGTTGCGCTGAGCAGACAGACAAATACGTCAGCATGTTCAATGGCGCTACGCAGCCGGTTCGGGAAGGGACCACCGCCGTCGGTGTTGCGGGTATCAACATAAGCATCAATGCCATATGCTTCTTTGAGCCGAACCGCAATTAAAGTAGCTAGAGCTGCGCTATCGACACGGCGGTAAGAAATGAAAGCAGAAGGCATTAGGAGTTGGTATCCGTTTTGCTGATTATTCAAGCATATTATATGCACGTTTAATGCGAAGTCGCAACGCGTAAACGAATACTAAGCGGCTGAATGACTTTGAGATCAAAAAAAACAGACGGCAATCAATAATCACGGGCGCAGCGGAAGCCGATGTTGTAATTACGGGTTGAGAGTGCGTCCTGTTTGCGGAATACCGCCGTCAATTTATCGATATAAAAATCGAATGCACCGCCCCGTGTGATGTGTTGAACGCTCGAACTACCCAAATCTTCTCGTCCGTCATCCAACGCATAGGGATAGGCTTTATAAAGGCTGCTCACCCACTCCCAGACGTTTCCACTGAGGTCAGACGCACCAACCCAGGAATTACCAGCGGGGCGACTGCCGACAGGCGCGGTCTGGCTGTTCGAATTCCCGATATAGACAACATTATCAGCCACAAAATCATTACCCCACGGATAAATGAGATTGTCGGGACCCCGTGCGGCATATTCCCATTCGCGTTCGCCGGGTAAGCGCCCTCCCCTTTGGAGGCAAAAGTCCCGCGCTTGTGTCCATGTAAGACGTTCACGGGGATGGTCATCACCCGCGTAGGCACCGGATGAGCCAAATTGTTTATTGGTGACTTCGTAGTGGTCAATCCAAAACGGCTGGTCAAAACACTGTTGATGCGCTGGTTTGGTATCCGCACCACTATCGCTGCCCATCATAAAGCATCCTGAAGGAACCAATACCATCTCATAACCATCAAAGGTTTGAGCGCTCGGCGTCCAATCCGCATTGCGGGTCACAGGATTTCCCGAAAAGCCCACCGGGATCGGCGTGATCGTTGGTGTCGCAGTCGGCGTGGCTGTCCAGATGCTGGCTGTGGCAGTCAATCCGATCATGAACTGTGCCGTGACCGTCTCAATCTGCTGGGTACGGTAGGCCTCGATGCTCGCGGTAATATTGGGAGTCGGAGTCGCTGTCCAGAGTGTAGCCGTGGCGGTTTGATCAAGCAGGCTTCGGGTTCCGACGGCATAATTCGTGGCGTTAACAGCGTTAGTCGCTTCGTCATTCAAATCGGCCTGATCCAGCGTGGCCTTTGCGTCAATCGTGCCAACGACGAAAGCAATATCCAGTATTTGGGTAGCGGTCAACGTGGGGCCGCTGGTTGCGGATGCCTCCACAGCAGTAGGCTGCTCCGGTTGTGGTGAATTTGTGACATCCAGAGCCACATTCGATAACACAGTCGGCATGGGCTTCAAGGCGGACATGACAAAGGCAATCGCCAACAAAGCCGCGACAACAACTATAGGCACAACGAAAACAGCACGCCGATAAAGAGGGCGATTCGTTTGGTTGTAAACTGGCTCAGCGTCATTGGCTTTTATGGGCGGCGATACCGGATCGACAATAGGTGTTCCAAGCGGCGGAGTCGGCGGCACCTGTGACTGTGGGATACCGGCACGCGGCGCAATCCGCCGAACAAGACGGTTCAAAGCTTTGGCGTGATCACCCGCAAAATCAATATATTGCACACCCGCCAGTTGAACCGGCACGCGGGTGGGTTGAGCCATCACCGGAATAATCGTCTTGTTGAGTTGTTGAGCGTAGTCAATCTCATTGAGGACAAAACTGCGATGTCGATTACCGACTGCCGGTCGATTGACATCTGGCGACAGCAAGACAATCACGAAATCCGCCGCGTCAATCTCATCTTGAATCTGGGCTGCCCAGCTCTCACCTGGTTCGAGGGTTTCATCCATCCACACACTGACATCTGGGATTTTGACCAGATCATCCCGAAGTTGAACAGCGAGCGTATAAGTATCGGCTTTGGCATAGCTGATAAAAATCTGCATTTTGATTATTCAACTTTTTCAAGAATTATTGATGTCGGATATTATACGCATGAAACACAATCTGTCACAAACTTTCCTTATAAGATGAACTGTTGTCGCAGAAAAAATTAACCTTTGTTAAATAATATTCTTCTTAATGTTGCCTGTTATGGCCTGTTTATCAGGTGATGACGTTTTTTTGCACCAATCGTGCCATTTATGCCGCCGAAAATTCCTCACGTCTGTTATAATGCTCTCCTTATAAAAAATCTAACAGGGTTCTTACGCACACACGGTAAGCTATGCTAACCAGTGATGCATCTAATCAACACTATTCGCGCATTTAACAGTCCACTTTTGGTGCTTAGTTTTGAAGACGAAAGTGTACTGATGAACTAATGACTGGATTAGTGAACAGATGAAAGACAGAAACCTATGATCCGTTCAACCCGAACGCACCGTCCGCCGACGGATGTGATTGAACTGGCGGACAAAATACTGGTGCTGGTCGAAATTGCCGGCATGCAAACTGACGATTTGAATATTAGCTTGCACGAACGACGCTTGACGATCAGCGGTAAACGCAGAAAACCGGAACATCAGCAAGCCGCCTATCATCAACTGGAAATTGGATTCGGCGACTTCAAAGTCGAACTGGATTTGCCCTGGACTATTGAGAAAGATGCCGTAACAGCAACCTACGAAGCTGGTTTATTAGCCGTAGAACTACCCCGTAAGACTTCCCGCACCATCCCGGTAGTGGATGTCAGCGGTGACGCATAAAGGCGAAAAGATGACACCCAAACGAACAGCAGAAGTAACCAAAGCTCGCTACTTTGCAGACGAAGATGAAAGTACGGCCAAAACCGCTACCACCGAACTGGATATTACAGTTGAAGATGGCGCAGAAGACCCTGTCGAACATAACAAACAACCGAAAAGCGACATTCCGGCCATTATTCCGATTTTGCCGCTTCGTGGATTGGTCGTGTATCCACAGACCGCTATTCCACTGACTGTCGGGCAGCCACGCAGCATTAAACTGGTCGATGATGTCATCGCCGGTGATCGCCTAATTGGTTTGGTTGCTGCTAAAGATCCTGATATGGAAACACCCGGCCCGGATGATGTCTACCAGATTGGTACGTTGGCCTCGATCCACCGGCTTTTCCGCGCACCGGACGGCACAATCCGTCTGTTGGTACAAGGTTTGGCACGCATCCGCATTGACGAATACACCGAAAACGAACCCTATCTACGGGCCAAGGTGACAGCCATCCCTGAAACGCTCGAAGACACGGTTGAGGTAGAAGCGCTGGTACGCAACGTCGCTGACCAATTCACTCGACTGGCTGACCTCGTGCCAAATATCCCCAGCGAATTGATTACCAATGCAGTCAACGTCGAAGAACTCGACCCGCTGCAATTGGCCTACGCGATTTCGACCTACATTCGCATTGGTTTAGGCGACGCACAAGCCATCCTCGAACTGGAAAGCACCGATGCCAAGCTGCGGCGGTTAATGACCATCCTCAGCAAAGAGTTGGAAGTGCTGGAACTCGGTCGTAAAATCCAGACCGAAGCCCAAACCGAGATGGAAAAGGTTCAACGTGAGTATTATCTACGTGAACAACTGAAGGCTATCCAACGTGAACTCGGCGAATCCGACGAGCAGATGGTGGAAGTCGAAACCTTCCGTAAAAAGATCGCTGAAGCTGGAATGCCAGAGGAAGCACAAAAGGAAGCTGAACGCGAACTCGACCGGCTTTCCAAGCTGCCGACTGCCGCTGCCGAATACGGCGTCATCCGTACCTATTTGGACTGGATGACCACCCTTCCCTGGTCAAAAACCACCGAGGACAACCTCGACATCGCCCATGCGCGGATCATATTGGACGAAGACCATTACGGACTCAAGGATATTAAAGAACGCATTCTGGAATATCTGGCTGTCCGCAAACTGCGCAACGAACGGGCTGAAGAAATCGAAGCTGAAGCCGAATCGCAGTACACCATCCGTCGTGAACGACGCGGTGCCATTCTATGCTTCATCGGGCCGCCCGGTGTCGGTAAGACCTCGCTCGGCGCCTCAATTGCACGTGCTATGGGACGCAAGTTCATCCGTATGAGCCTCGGTGGTGTACGTGACGAAGCCGAAATTCGCGGCTTCCGCCGGACCTACATCGGCGCTATGCCGGGCCGTATGATCCAGACGATTCGTCGTGCTGAATCGCGCAATCCGGTGATTATGCTGGACGAAGTGGATAAACTCGGACGTGACTTCCGTGGTGATCCGGCCAGCGCACTGCTGGAGGTGCTTGATCCCGAACAGAATGCCGAATTCCGCGACCATTATATGGACGTGGCCTTCGACTTGAGTGACGTATTCTTCATCACTACAGCCAACGAACTTGAACCGATCCCTGGCCCGCTGCGTGACCGTATGGAGATCATCCAACTCAGCGGTTACACCGAAGCGGAAAAGGTGGCGATTGCCGAGCAATATCTGGTGCAGCGCCAGACCAAAGAAAACGGCCTGCGTCCCAAGGAAATCGAGTTCACGCATGAAGCGCTGACCACGATTGTACGGGATTACACTCGCGAAGCCGGAGTTCGTACACTGGAACGCGAAATCGGACGGGCTGCCCGTAAAGTGGTGACACGTATCGCTGAAGGTAAGACGCGCAAGGTCGTCATCAAGGAAAAGCAGGTCCGCGATCTGCTGGGCAAACCGCGCTATGGCTACCGCGAGGAGATCGAAGAACGCACGAATATTCCCGGTGTAGCGACCGGATTGGCATGGACTCCTGTTGGTGGCGATGTGCTGTTCATCGAAGCGGCACGGATGCCGGGTGGCAAAGGCTTCCAATTCACCGGACAGCTGGGTGATGTCATGGCCGAAAGCGCCAAGACGGCACTGAGCTACATTCGTTCCAAGGCCGACGACTTTGGGATCGACCAGACTTTCTTCGAGAAGAACGACATCCACATCCACGTTCCGGCAGGTGCCGTACCCAAGGATGGGCCGTCCGCTGGCGTGACGATGGCGGCAGCGCTGGCTTCGTTGATAACAGGACGCGCCACCAAGAGCAACGTGGCGATGACAGGTGAAATCACGCTGCGCGGTCAGGTACTTCCGGTCGGTGGCATCAAGGATAAGGTACTGGCGGCACATCGCTTCGGTGTGGACACCGTAATTATCCCCAAGAAAAACGCAAACGACCTGGATGATTTGCCAGCGGATGTCCGCAAGGCGCTAAAGTTCGTACTGGCGGAACATGTCGAAGATGTTCTGGACGCGGCATTAGTACCTAAGGTACCCGCAAAGAATGGGCACAAGGCCAAAAAGTAGTGTATATTCAAGAAGGGGTAAGCAACACTTATCCCTTCTTTGCCGTTGATATGACAGGGAGATAACCCCGTGCCCAAAGTAATGATTGTGGATGACGATCGGAATACAGTGAAGCTGCTGCAAACCCTGCTGGAGCTTGACGGATTCGTGGTCGTAGTGGCGGGACGTGGTGCGGATGTATTACCTGCTGCTGAGCAAGCGAAACCCGACCTTTTCCTGATGGATTACCATCTGGCCGATATGGACGGCGTGGATGTGGTACGAGAACTGCGTAAGACCGATGCTTTTGCTAAAACGCCGATTGTGATGGCTTCGGGCCTCGATGTAGAAGATGAGGCCAAAGACGCAGGTGTTGACCACTTCATGATTAAGCCTTTCGAGCCAAGTGATTTAGCACCTCTGTTTAATAAGCTCATGGGGCTTTAATTAGCGCCGCTTTGGTTTTGGATTGACTGAGGTTTAAGGGATCGTTCATTGAACCTCACCTCTTCCCCTCGTGTATCATATCGCGAGGGGACAATGTGTTCCCAAACGCACTTTCAATTCGATACAAAATTACAAAGGTTTGGGTTAAATGGACATCCTCATTATTGGCGGAACGCAGTTTGTCGGGCGGCATCTGGTCGAGGCAGCGCTGGCGGTAGGTCATCATGTGACGCTGTTTAACCGGGGCAAAACCGGGCCGGACTTATATCCGCAGGTCGAACATTTGATAGGTGACCGGGATGGTGATCTCGATGCACTCAAGGGGCGTAAGTGGGATGCAGTTTTTGATCCGGCGGGATATGTGCCGCGCATCGTACAGCAATCCGCCGAACTGCTGAAAGACGCGGTCGGGCGCTATGTGTATGTGTCGAGCATATCAGTATATGTGAACTCGGATAATGCAGACGAAACGGCACCGCTCAATGTACTGGACGATCCCAACAGCGAGGATATTCCAAAACATTATGGCGCGCTTAAAGTGGCCTGCGAAAATGTGGTGACAGAAAATTATGGTGAACGTGGTTTGAATATCCGTCCCGGTTTTATCATCGGCCCCTATGACAGCGTGCCACGTATGCCGGGGCTGCTGTGGCGCTATGACCGCGATGGCGAACGGGTAGCAGGGCCAGCGGATCAAATTGTCCAAATCATTCATGCACGGGATATGGCAGATTGGATGATGAAAGCGGTAGAGGCTGATTATCACGGTGCGTATAACCTAACCGGACGACCGTTCCCGATGCGGGTACTGCTGGATACCGTGGTCGAAGTAACTGGTAAGCAAACTACGATCACGTATACGAACGATGAACTGCTGAAAATGCACGACATCCAGCCAGTGGATGGTGTGGGTTATTGGGTTCCGCACGAGGCCGAAGGCTACATGCGTGCTAACGTCGAAAAAGTATTCGCGGCAGGGTTTAAAGAACGTCCACTCAAGCAGATGATTAGCGAAACTCTGGCATGGCTGCATGGCGACGGTTTCAAGAGTGAAGCACTGATGGAAAAAATCAAGGCGCGAGCGCTGACGTTGGAAAAAGAAACTGAGATGTTGATCGCGTGGAAGAAAGAGACTAATTGAACCATCAAAACGAAAAGTATTTAACTAATGGTGCAAGTCTAACCCCCTCATCCCAACCCTTCTCCCCCGCACGCAAGGGAGAAGGGCTTTAGGACACTCTTTTTGGGCGAAAAACACTGTGCAGAGAGGGTTACAAAAGATCACAACTCACACTTGCTGTAAATTTGATGACTCAGTGGTCGAAAGCGAATACAAATTAGCGGCCTATTTTGAAACGAGATTATTATGCAAAAACCATCTGTAGGCGTTATTTATCATCCCTCTAATCCACCGGAAAAGTTAGTCGAATTCGCGCGGCAGGCAGAAGCGGGCGGATTTGATGAAGTGTGGTTGTGGGAAGATTCTTTCTGGGTTGGGGCGCTAACGTCCGCCGCAACCATGCTGGCAGGCACATCACGGATCAAGGTGGGCATCGGGCTGATGCCAGCGACAGTCCGTAACCCATTGTTCGTGGCGATGGAAATCGTGACACTGGCACGTTTGTATCCGGGGCGTTTCATGCCTGGATTCGGTCATGGTGTCGATGGCTGGTTAAAGCAAATCGGGGCCGCGCCAAAATCCAGTCTGAAAGCGCTGGAAGAAACAGTCAACGCAGTACGAGCATTATTGCTAGGGGAAAATGTCACCATGCATGGTGACCATGTGCATCTGGACAATGTGCAGTTAAAACACATCCCACAGCAACAACCGCCCTTGTATATCGGTGCTATCCGCGAGAAAACCATGCAACTGGCGGGACGCGCGGGTGATGGAACCATTTTAACCGAGATGGCGTCGCCAGCTTATGTACGCTGGGCACGCGAACAGATCAATATCGGAATGAGCCAAACCGGACGTACAAGCAATCGACTGGCCGTTTTTGTCTATGCCAAGGTTGGAACAGACAGCCAACAAGCACGGCAGCCCGTCCGCAAAATTCTCGGTGAGACGTTAAGCTGGGCACGTCCACATCTGACACCGCTTGGCATCGCTGACGAAGCCGATGCGCTCTTCAAAGAACATGGCGCAGACAAAGCCGCCGAACTGATGCCCGAAGCGTGGTTGGATGAACTATCCATATCCGGCACGCCGGAGCAGGGTGCGACGACCTTTAAGCGCTTGGCAGAGGCCAGCGCCGAATCAATTATCTTACTGCCACCCAAAGGTGATCCCGCCTGTTTGGGTGAATACATCACCTATTTAATGCCGCTACTCAAACAATGAGTTATAGTATGTAGTTTCTAGAAACGAATAAAGAATCTTAAACGTTATGTCATCCCGCAAAAAGTCGCGCAACCAGTGGTACCGGATGGATCTCCATCTGCACACTCCTGCCTCAGCCGACTACCAAGAACCGAATACAACTTACATCGATATCCTGCGAAAAGCCGAATTTCGCGGCATCGATATTATCGCATTTACCGACCACAACTCGGTGGCAGGTTACGCCCGTATGATGCGTGACATCGAACAACTCACTTATCTGGAAGGATTGGGACGTGCACAGCCCGAAGAACTCAAACGATTGGTCGAATACCGCCGCCTGCTCGACAAAATTCTGGTGCTGCCGGGTTTTGAATTCACAGCCACCTTTGGTTTTCATATTTTGGGCATCTTCGCGCCAACGACACCAGTACGCTTAACTGAACATCTACTGATGAGTTTGAACGTCCCGCCACATGTGCTGGACGAAGGCAACTCCGAAGTGGGCGCATCCGCCGATGTACTGACGGCTTACGAAACGATCAATGAGGCCGGCGGCATTTGCATCGCGGCTCATGTCAACAGCAGTCACGGGGTCGCCATGCGCGGCTTCGATTTCGGCGGACAGACCAAGATTGCTTACACACAAGACCGATTTCTTCATGCTCTAGAAGTGACGGATTTGGGGCGGCAAGACCGTAACAGCACCGAGCGCTTCTTCAACGGCACAAAATCCGGTTATGACCGGCGTATGCGCTGCATTCAGGGTTCAGACGCACACCGGTTGAATGCGCTGCCCAACGCCGATAAGAACGCCAAAAATGCCAATCTCGGTGTAGGCGACCGCGTGACCGAGGTGCTGCTTCCGGAGCGTACATTTGAAGCGCTGTTGGAAATGTTCCAGGGCACAGATTTTTCACGGACACGCCCTTACAGCCCCAGCCGCCAACCACTGGATTATATTCAAGCGGCACGCGAAGAAGGTGCGTCCCTGGTGCAATCCTTCCACGAAAGCATGACCAAAACCGGCGGACGCTTGTACAGCATCATTGCCGATGTGTGCGCCTTCTCCAACACCAACGGCGGTACGGTTTACATCGGGCTGACTTCCGATCCTAAGCGTCCACCCAGCGGGATCGAAAATCCACAGGAAGGAATCGATACGCTGCAACAGGAAATCAGCCGCATGATTAGTCCCCGGCTGGATGTGGAAGTAGATGCACAGGAAACACAGGGTAAAGCGATTATCCGTGTACAGGTGCCATCCGGCAGTGACCGACCATATGCCATCGAAGACAACAAGATTTACGTGCGTGACGAAGCCGATACAACGCTGGCAGTACGCGATGAGATCGTGAATCTGGTACGGCAGGGTCAGGGCATGAAACCCCCGGTAGAAATAAAAACGCCGGAACCACCACCTGTACCAGTCGATCCACCGCGTCCGAAGGCAAAACGTTTCGCGCCAATCGTTGATGCGACTCCACCTGTCGTGCCACCGCCAACACTGGAGATAGCACCCCCGACTGGCGGCGTCGAAATTATTGGTGAGGAGCAGCGCGGCGATGAGCGCTATTACACGATGCGTGATCTTCGCAACGGCAACATTGTTCAAAATGTAACGCGAACCTCGGCGCGACGTTTGTGGCACTACGCCATCAAACAGCACGAGGGGAATATGCCCCGCCCCGACAAAATGACATGGCACGGCGACTGTGGCATGTGGCAGCGTTACGTCAAGAATGGCGAAACGCGCTACGATCTGGTGCAGCGTGTCGATGGGCAAATGCGTGTGTATTACGGTGTCACCGACAGCGGGATGCATGGCGCATGGCAGGTGTTCCTCGTGCCGGAAGAAAATGAATCAGTCGATCCACAACGAAAAGAATAAAAGCGCATGACCTTAATCACGATTGATGATATTCACAAAGCGCGTCAGGTCATTAGCGGGCACCTGCATCGCACGCCAACGATTACGGCGACGCTGCTCGGCGAGATGCTGAATATGAATCTGTTATTTAAGGCCGAACTCTTCCAAAAAAGCGGTTCGTATAAACCTCGCGGGGCGATGAACAAGCTCAACAGTTTAAGCGCCGATGAAAGAGCCAACGGCGTGGTATCGATGTCAGCGGGGAACTTCGCGGCAGGATTGGCATTTGCCGCATCTGTGATGGGTGTGAAGGCGACAATTGTGATGCCAGAAGCGGCGGTCAAAGGCAAAGTGGCAGCGACCCGCGCCTATGGTGCGACAGCGATTTTACATGGAGTTGGCAAAGACCTGGTGCCAAAAGCGATGGAAATCGCCGAACAGCAGCATTTGACCTTCGTACATCCGTTTGACGATCCGATGGTTATCGCGGGGACCGGAACAGTCGGGTTAGAGATTATCGAAGATGTGCCAGCACCGGATTTTGTATTCGTACCAGTGGGTGGTGGTGGATTGATCGCCGGGGTTGCAACTGCTATTAAAACGCTGCATCCAGCGACCAAAGTAATAGGTGTCGAACCGACTGGCGCAGTCAAAATGTTGACCAGTTTACAGGCGCACAAAGCGCTGCCCGCTGAAAAACTCAACACCATCGCGGATGGGCTAGCGGCACCTTTTGCAGGCAAACACACATTGGAACATGTCGAGCAATATGTCGATGAAATCGTGCTGGTGACAGACGACGAGATCAAAGAGGCGATGCTGCTCATCATGGAGCGGAGTAAGTTGTTCGTCGAGCCATCAGGGGCGGCAGGCTTCGCGGCACTGCTCTATAACAAAGTGAATGTTCCAGCAGGAAGCACAGTGGTTTGTATCTTATCAGGCGGCAACATTGACCGCGACAAGTTGAAAGCAATCCTTTAGCGAATGCCACCGATCGTGCTGCCGGGTAAGAGATAACGGGTATGGAACCAGTGATCATCTACGCTC
Source organism: Aggregatilineales bacterium (assembly GCA_044226325.1). Classification (GTDB taxonomy): domain Bacteria; phylum Chloroflexota; class Anaerolineae; order Aggregatilineales; family Phototrophicaceae; genus CFX2. The sequence continues at coordinate 17,657 of JBGAHG010000060.1, read as the reverse complement.
CAGGGTTCGCCCTCGGTTCCTATACATAACCAGGCACCTGCCGGAGAAATCACCGGTTTAGAGCTCTCGATACTTTGTACGTAGGTATCGTATTTCAGTTTTTTAGCCCACACGCCTGCTACTTTAAAATAAGGTTTGCAGCCTAAGATCATCAGATGACGTTCGGTAGATGATGGCCGCCAGCGTGGATCATCCCAGGGCTTATAGGTTTTGGCGAATATTTTGGGCTCGATAGGGCGCGGCTCATAGTCGTCCAAAGTCGACTTCACTGTATCTCCGGCAACGTAGGCGATAATGTAGCCGGGACGCGCAACGATAGTATCCCAGGCAGTTTTAATGACTTTCGGCGCTTCAGACGCGGGCAAAAGACGCGCCATCGTGACCCGTTTAACAGGACGATAATATTGGAACCCCTGTTCCACGAGCTGGCGGTCAGTCCATTTGCGTGCTTGATAAATCTGTGGACGCACCGTAACGACATTATTTGTTGGACTCATCATTTGTCCCTTCGAACACATATCCTTTGGAAAGTATAACGCATTTTGGATAGTGCGCGCCCCACAATTAGTAGGGGTTTACATTTGAATACGGTTTGTCTCTGTATGTTTTTGCTAATGGCAGGCACTATGTAAACCAGTTAGAATGCGTGAATAGATCATATAGGGAGATCCCAGCCGTATGCGCGTCCGAATAGGTTGCAGCATCGAATATGAATTCCCTCAACCGACGCCCCTGCTCATGGCTGTGCGTCCACCACAGCTTGATAACCACCGACTGGTTGAAGAACAGCGTGTGGTTAATCCCAATATCACCCTGCATGATTACACCGACAGCTACCGTAACACTATTTGGCGTATGATGGCTCCGACTGGTCGCTTGTCGGTGGTCTATGACGCACTGGCCGATGTGTCGCCCATTGGTGATCTCATACTGCCTAATTTACCCAAAACACCGGTTGAAAGTCTACCTGATGAAGTGGTGGTTTTTACACTGCCGAGCCGTTTGTGTCCGTCAGATTTGTTTATTGCAGATGCCTGGGAAATGTTCGGAAATGTCATCGGCGGATGGGCGCAGGTACAAGCGGTTTGCGATTGGCTGCACACCAATATTCTTTACGCCAAAGGCACGACTTCTACCACAACTGCATGGGATTCCTACCAGCAGCGCAGCGGTGTGTGCCGTGATTTTGCCCATCTGGGCGTATCGTTCTGCCGCGCATTGAACTTTCCAGCACGTTACGTCTGCGGTTATCTGCCAGACATCAATGTGCCGTATGATCCAAACCCAATGGATTTTCATGCGTGGTTTGAGGTATATATAGATGGAACGTGGCGCACGTTTGACGCTCGTCACAATTTCCCACGCGTGGGCCGGGTGTTGATAGCGCGGGGTCGGGACGCGGTAGATACCGCCTTTTCGACCATTTATGGTGGCGCACAATTGGTCAGCTTCAAGGTTTGGGCAGATCAAGTGCAGGACGAATTACGGCTGATCGACGCACCGCTGCAAATTCAGACATAATATGAGTACGATAGCGATGTCAGAAAATTCGGAATTTATTGATCATCATGGCCTGAGCTGGCATGATGTAACACGAGTACGCTGTCGGTTCTATCACAGCTTCCATTACGAGTACCCCGGTCCCATCTACGACTTAAAACAGCGCCTCGTGGTCATCCCCGCTGACCAATACGGCACTCAACAACTCCGCGAACATCAACTCACTGTAAACCCGACTCCGATCAGCAGCCGACAGGCAACCGATACGTTCGGCAACCGCGTACTCGAATTCGAGATTCCCAGTGCAGAACACAGTGTTTCATTCAATGTGTCGCTGGAAATTGAGAACCAGGCACGGCCTGTTTGTCGGCCACCCATTTCAACGGCTGAACGGGATTATTTTCTGCAACCGTCAACGCTAACTGCGCCTAATCGTCAGATCAAGAATATTGCGCGTGACTTGCAGCAGATCACTCATACCCCGCACGAACTGGCACAAAGCATCCATGATTATGTGTACGGCATCATGCAGTACGCGTCAGGCGTTACGACGGTGGCGACGACAGCCGCCGAAGCACTGGAAATCGAGCATGGCTTATGTCAGGACTATGCCCACGTGATGCTGGCCATTTGCAGGGCGGCGGGTTTAGCCGCGCGTTATGTATCCGGCCATCTGCTGGGTGAAGGTGGCTCACATGCGTGGGTGGAAGTGTTATTGCCCGATGCCAACGGTTTGAGCGCCTTTGCCTTCGATCCCACCAACAACCGGATTCCACATCTCGGTTATATAACGGTCGCAGTTGGGCGCGATTACCGCGATGTGCCGCCGACGTCCGGCAGTTTCAGTGCACCTTACGGCGGGCAGCTCACGTGCAGCAAACGTGCCGGTCTGACTCTGGTGGAGTTCAATACCGGCGAAATTGTGGAAATCCACCCTCGCAGCTAAATCTATTTAAGAACGCTTCAACTTCATACCTGTATTTCTGTTCCCAAAGCCCCAAACTATTTTCAATCAGCCAATAGCCCTATTTACATCCTCATTTTTGGTGATGTGAATGACATTTGTTATGCGCGAATGATGACACAGGCGAGATTATTGAGCGGTATAGTATATGCAATAAAAGTGTTAGAAATACTTACATTGCAGCGGTAGAAACATCATAGTTCCGCTTTAGCTGCCGAAGACTTGTTCTGAATATTCAGGGTAAGATCTTCGGCTTTTTTATTTAAAGAAAGGATCTGGCAAAATGCGTACTCGATTCTTCTTACTTAGTTTGTTCTTGCTGATCTTTACACTACCTTTAATGGCACAAGACGCGAAACCGGAAGCAATCGGGCTGCGTCCTGATGCCCCACCCTATGCTGTACATGGACCGTTTTGGGTAGGGACGCACGAGTTTGTGGTCGATGCAGACAAGGAGCGCCCTTTACCCGTCACCATCTGGTACCCAGCGCTTAATGCCGAAGGCACCAAGGAAGCCGTGACCTATTATGTGATGCAGGGCAATACTGATATGTCCATAAGCGGACACGCCCTTCTGGATGGTAACCCCGACTCGACAAAAGGGCCTTACCCGCTGATCATCCTGTCGCATGGTGGGCAAGGAACACGCCTGATTTCACCTTACTACACAGAGCATCTGGCATCATATGGTTTTATTGTGATGGCTCCAGATCATTTTGGCGATTTGATGACAGCAGAACCACAAAGTTTTACCTCCCGTCTGTACCATCGCCCAAAGGACATCACCCGCCTCATTGACGAAGCAGCAACACAAACAAAAGGCGCAGGACTTTTAAAAGACATGATTGATATTGATCATGTCGGAGTCACGGGCATATCTTTTGGTGGTGCTGCCGCGCTGCTGGGAGGTGGCGCAACAGTCAATATGGGTGATCTAAAAGTGTACTGCAAGGCATACCCAGAGGATGGGCGCTGCGCCGAAATCCTTGACCACACCCAAGATCTGGCGACTGTCGCAGGACTCAGCACCGTACCAGAGGGAAATTGGCCTTCGTGGAGTGATTCCCGTGTTGACGCTATCGTCCCGATTGTACCGGGGCCACAGGTTATCGGTGAGGGAGCCAAGACCGTTTCTGTGCCTACACTCCTCATCATCGCCAGCGCCGATACCGTAGTCATACCTAAATACAGCAATTATTCAGTATGGGAAAACCTCGGTAGTCCCAGCAAGACATTGGTTGAGTTCATGAATGCTGACCATTTCTTCGGCATATTTAAATGTGCAGACGGACCTTGGTTGGCTCAAGCGGCATACCCATTATGTGCTGATCGAGTATGGGATATGGATCGCATACACGATTTGCTTGACCACTATTCAACTGCATTCCTACTGGATGTTTTGAAGGGGGATAAAGAAGCCCATAAGGCTCTGATGCCCGATGCTGCACAATTTGCAGGTGTTCGCTACGAAACAACGATCAAGTAGACACGATCAATTGGGGCGAAGTGCGAATCGCCCCTAATTACCATTTGATCAAAACACTTTCGCTAGCGCCGCCGGTGCAATAATGCCGCGACCGCCCAGCCTAAAAAATTGGCGACCACATCGCGGGCTGTATCGTCTGCACTCCACATCATGTTGATTTTGGAAATATCCCCGCCCTGTAACTCGAGTTCATGGGCATGAACGCGGTATTCACCATATTCCCAGAAAAAAGTCAGCAGGCTAAGAATGCCAAAGGAAATCAGGGCTGGCTTAGCATTACACACATGGACGAACCGCGCAAATGGACTATTTTTCGTCGGTTCGATTTCGCAAGCAGTTTCCAGTGTATCTTGAACAAGAGCAGTCAGCGCATAACCAGTCGCGCCGTGTGGGATGGCATCCAAACCTAAACCCGCCACGCGGATCTCAGCCATATCCCCTTTAAATATATTGAACCTGGGATGGGACAGGATATATCCGGCAGCCAGCGGAAACACATAGGTGATATACCTGGGGTTATCTCGCACCATTTCATCCATGACACCTTCAACCAGATTGCTAGGTTTATGCTTAGCAGGGATCAATAAGCGCATGGCATCCGGCAGCAATAGCGCAATCGAGTTCACAACTAGATGCGGCAGCCACGTGGTTGTCATGTGATATTCACGGCGGTTGGCATCCGCAGTTAAGGCCAATACACCCCAAATGCCATAACGTAGGAAATCAGGACCTTTCAAGGCAACCTCTTTTGCTATTCAATAAACGTCACAGCATGATAAGCTATATCTATCGGCTCGACCTGAGCCAACTGGAGGATAATGCCAACCTTTTCGCTTCTGACCTTTAACTGCTATGGTGTGCCTACGCCCGGTACAAGCCGGCGCATGAAGCTGCTGGCTCATAAACTCAATACCCTCGATATGTCGGCTGTCTGCCTACAAGAAGTACAATCCAACCACAATCGCCGTGTGCTGGAACGGGAGTGTGACAGCTATCCTGACCACGCCTATAAGCCGTTCGTCCATGCGCCTAAAGGTGGCTTATTGACTTTATCACGCGCGCCCATTGTTCATTCCGAATTCGTCCTCTATGACGAGCGTGGCCTCTGGTATACACCGGCGCTGGCCGATTGGATTTTACATAAAGGCATTCTGATTACCCATATCGCATGGGATCACATGCCCGTAATCTTGATTAACACACACCTCACCGCCAATTATATGGGCGATTGGAGCCGCAGCAATGCCTTTGCCAAACATGAATATAACCAACTACATCAATTAGCGGAACGTGTACGGATGCAACCTGCGGAAGCGCTCGTGCTGGTGTGTGGTGACTTTAATATCCCACGTGGCAGTTGGATGTACGAAGCGTTTCTCAATGAAAGCGGCCTAACGGATCCTTTGGCGGGTAATTCGCAACCGACCCTGCGCCCACGTTCCATTTTGCCGAGCCGTTATATCATGCCGATTGATTATGCACTGCTGCGTAAGCCACAAACGCATGGGGTTGTTGTGGAAAGTCGTTTTCAGTTCGAGGATGTAATCCCCCACAGGAATAAACAGGTCGAACTCTCAGATCATTATGCGGTGGAACTGCTGGTGAAGGTGTCGGATCGCAGACTGGAAGCCCCTGATTCGCTATGAAGCCGCAGGCAGGGTTTCGCCATCACTGGTAAGTATGAAATATGCCATACACAAGAAATAAAAACAGGGCGTACCCTTGCGGATGCGCCCTGTCATTTTCAAACTGGATACGGCGTACCGTGTCCCTGCTGAGTCCTAGTACTCTGGCATCTGAGGTGCAGGAGCAGCCGAGGCCGGTTCCTTCACGTCAGTGATCAGGGCTTCGGTGGTGAGGATCATGGCGGCGATTGAAGCCGCGTTTTCGACTGCACCACGAGTCACCTTGGCCGGGTCAGGGAAGCCAGCGTCAATGGTGTCGACATATTCGTCGGTGAGGACGTTGTAGCCGATACGCAGATTCTTCTTGGCCTTCTGTTGGCGGCGAACTTCCTGGATGATGACTGCGCCGTCCTGACCAGCGTTGGAAGCGATCTTCTTCATCGGGGCTTCCAGCGCCTTGCGGACGATGGCGATACCGGTGTTTTCATCGTCGCCGTCCAGCTTCAGGCCGTCGAGGGCGCTGATAGCGTTGATGAGGGTTACTCCACCACCGGGAACAATACCTTCTTCAACAGCGGCACGGGTGGCGCTGAGGGCATCTTCCACGCGATGTTTCTTTTCCTTGAGTTCGGTTTCGGTAGCGGCGCCGACACGAATGATCGCTACACCACCGCTGAGCTTCGCCAGACGTTCCTGGAGTTTCTCGCGGTCATAGTCGCTGGTGCTGGCATCAATTTCGTTACGGATTTCAGCGATACGACCCTTGATCGCATTGCTTTCGCCCGCACCATCAACGATGACAGTGGTTTCCTTGGTGCTGACAACCTTGGCTGCGCGACCGAGATCTTGCAGGGTGACGGTTTCCAGCTTGCGACCGGTTTCTTCGCTGATGACCGTACCACCGGTGAGGATGGCGATGTCGTTCAGCATAGCCTTGCGGCGATCACCAAAGCCAGGGGCCTTGATGGCGAGCACGTTCAGCATACCACGCAGTTTGTTCAGAACGAGTGTTGCCAGCGCTTCGCCGTCAACATCTTCGCAGATGATCACGAATTCGCGCTTGCCGATTTGGAGCAACTTCTCCAAAATCGGGACAATGTCCTGAGCAGCGCTGATCTTCTTTTCGTAGATCAGAATGTAGGGATCAGCAATAACCGCTTCCATAGCTTCGGTGTTGCTGACGAAGTAGGCGCTAAGGTAGCCACGATCAAACTGCATACCTTCAACGTACTCAGTCTCGAATTCGAGGCCCTTGCTCTCTTCAACGGTCACAACACCGTCACGACCCACTTTATCCATAACATCGGCAATCAAATTACCAATGACAGGATCCTGGGCGCTGGTGCTGGCGACCTTGGCGATTTCTTCGCGCGTCTCGATGGGGGTTGCCAGGCCCTTGATGTACTTGGAAACAGCTTCGGTAGCGACTTCGATACCGCGCTTGAGCAGCATCGGGTTGGCACCGGCTTCAACATTCTTCAGACCTTCTTTGACGATGGCCTGAGCCAAAACGGTGGCGGTGGTCGTACCATCACCAGCGATGTCATTGGTCTTGGTTGCGGCTTCCTTCAGAAGCTGGGCACCCATGTTTTCATAGGGGTCTTCCAGTTCGATTTCCTTCGCCACGGTCACACCGTCATGGGTAACAGTGGGTGCGCCGAACTTCTTGTCCAACGCTACATTACGGCCTTTAGGGCCAAGAGTCGTACTGACGGCATCCGCCAACTTATCGACACCAATTTTCAAGCTGCGGCGAGCAGCTTCACTAAAAACGAGTTGCTTAGACATTGATCAGTCCTCCAAACTGCATATAAATCGTGTGATAATCAGGAAACGAATAAGTCGAGTAATTACTCAACAACAGCCAGAATATCGGCTTCCTTCATGATGAGCAGCTTTTTGCCGTCCATCTTAACTTCGGTGCCAGCATACTTGGCGAACAAAACCTTATCGCCAACCTTGACGTCCATCTTAATGGTCTTGCCGTCTTCGGTACGGCCCGGGCCAACGGCCAGGACATTACCCTGTTGGGGTTTTTCTTTTGCTGTTTCGGGAATATAGAGACCACTTGCTGTGGTTTCTTCTTGCTCAATCGCTTCCACAATCAAACGATCAGCCAATGGGCGCAGGTTGTTACCTTTTGAAGCCATTCCAATCTCCTCCTTCAGTTCCATTTCGACTTAATGTAAACTAGGCAGCCCCAGCCGTCATACTGCACGAGTTTAAAACCCTCGTTAGCACTGACAGGCCTAGAGTGCTAAATTATCTTCATAAGAATAGCAAATCAGCTATAACCCGTCAAGAGGTTTTAGCAAACTACCCCATCGATTGCTAATAGAAAAACGTAAGAACTGCTGATGTATAATGCACAACAACAAGTCCATTCATTTGAATTAGGGGTTAGAGTGAGTGAAACATTAACTAGATGAAACGTTTGACGAAGCTGACCAAATCGCGCGGGCTGACCGGCTTAATGAGCATCAAATCCACTTGATCCGCCAGTGCACTTTGCGAGGCTAGATGATTACCGGTCACTACTACGATCTTCACCCGTTTGACGGATTGGCGCTGCTGTACGTAGCGAATGACCTCTTCACCAGAAACTCCTGGCATCCCCAAATCGATCACCAGTACGTCCGGCAACTGCTGCTCAAGCTGGGCGATGACGTCAAGACCGTTGACAGCAATATGAACATCAAAGCCTGCGTTCTTCAGCACTTTCGCAAATAATGACCGCAGCGAAGGCGCATCTTCGGCGATCAACACCCGCGATTCGTTCTCACCCGGTGTATTCCGAATGATCGATTTGAGATTGCGGGTTACGAGGGGCTGACTGGTATCGGGCAGCATAAAATGATAGAGCCAAACGGTCTCGAGGCTCTCGGGCATCGCCTTCTGCTCTTGTGTGACCAGATTAAACTGATCACCGAGTGCTTTGATTTCCTCGTAAACCACGCCAGAAACTGCAATTTCACCGGCTAGTCCCTGCCGGGCAACAAACTCGGTAAGCTGCGCAGTTTCAGCGCTGATATCCTGTAAATCCACTGGCCCACGATTGAGGCCAATCGCCAGTTTTATACCACTACCGGACATTTCGCGGCGCAAGCCATTAAAGACCTGCTGCATTTCGGTGGCGCATTTCATCGCTACGTAAGCGGGCAGCGGAATTTGTATCGGCACATTAAAGGCCGCCATAATATGTGAACTATCATCGGTTAGAAGGGTCGCACCATATTTTTCCAGTACATATTGAAGCGCGTGGATGAACACAACCTGCATATGAGGACTGATGCTCTCGCTATCAAACAGTCTGGCGAATAACAATACGGCAGAAGTTTTAATGGGTGATCGAACGGCCATACGGTAGATTAAACTTTCTTCACACGAGCGTCATTTGCTGGCTTGAGCAACTTTGCTGGCAGAGATAATGGTATTTGCTAATTCATCGACGGAAGCATTTTTCAGCAAATAGCCCAACGCACCGGCATCCAACATTTGGCGCACCGAGTTGTCATCTTGAATACTGGTTAAGGCGATGACTTGAACATTGGGATGCTTCTGGCGAATGAGCTTGGTTGCGGCGATACCATCCATTTCTGGCATCATCAAATCCATTAAAACGACATCCGGCATGATCTCGTCACACAAGTGAACTGCTTGTAAACCATTAGCCGCTTCACCAACCAGTTCCAGATCATCAAAGGCATCAAAGAAGAGGCTCAAGCCGCGTCGCACCACATCTTGGTCATCAACAATCATAATTCGAATCGGTGTCATAACATCACCACTCAATCAACTGCATCCTTAGACCTGCTTTACAATAAATACAACTTTACGTTACACCGGATTAGGGGATTTAATCGTAAAGGGTCATCCTTGACGATGGAACCATTATCGATTCGTCTATTCTTATATGATAATCCCACACACTCTTCAGGCAGCATTAACCTTTATAATTAAGATATACAGTGAATATCGGCGCCATGCGCCCAAAACCCATCTATTAGTAAGGACTCACATGCGTAAAAGTGCAATGTTTCTAATCGTGAGTTTGTGCCTGCTGCTGGCGCTGCCTGCTGCGGCACAAGACGCGAATAGTCCCAAATTTGAATCAGCCGATTGTATGTTTACCGTACCCAAAGGGCAAAAACCAGATTGCGGCTATGTTACTGTTCCCGAAAACCGCAGCCAACCGAATGGTCGTACCATCAAACTGGCAGTCGCTGTTTTCCACAGCCCAAACCCCGACAAAAACACGACACCATTGATTTATCTCGAAGGTGGGCCGGGTGGCAGCGCCCTGGAATTTCTATCACTAACCTTCGATGATCGTTATACCGGACTGTTGAAAAATCAGGATGTCATCCTGTTCGACCAACGCGGCGTAGGTCGTTCCGAGCCAGCCCTGGATTGCCAGGAAATCACGGACCTCACCATGAATTCGCTGGACAAAATTTTGACGGTGGATGAGGCCCTCCAACAAGGAAATGATGCGGCAGCAGCTTGTGCCAACCGTTTGGCAAACACGGGCATTGAACTGGGTTCCTATAACAGCGCCGAAAATGCTTCTGATGTCAACGATGTCCGGATCGCTCTGGGTTACGACAAGCTCGATTTATACGGCATTTCCTACGGCACAAAATTGGCACTGACCATCATGCGCGATCATCCGGAAGCCGTTCGCAGTGCTATCATCGACTCGATTTTTCCACCGCAGGTCACCAATAATGACGCCCCATTGAACTTTGAACGGTCACTCAATGTGCTGTTCAAAGGCTGTGCGGCAAACACTGAATGTAATACGGCTTTCCCTGATTTAGAGAAAGTCTTCTACGACACCATCGACCAACTGAATGCCAATCCCGCCACATTTCAGGTCATCGATCCTACCAGCCATCAACAGCGCGAAGTCAAGATGGATGGCGACGGCTTTGCGAGTTACATTTTCCAAGCACTGTATGCCACCGAGATTATCCCGGCGCTGCCCAAGAATATCTATGATATTTATAATGGCGACACCCGTTTCTTGAGTTTATGGACTCTGGTCGAACTTAGCAACATCGACGCCGTTTCGGCAGGTATGAATTATGCCGTTCAGTGTACCGAGGAACTGGCTTTCGATACAGCCAACAGCATTGATGCGACACTAGCAAAACTCAATCCAAAGTTAGTGGGGTTTGCTCGCCGCAGCGGCATTGATGCCAGCCAGATTGCGTTATGTGCCACATGGAACAAAGCCAAACCCAATCCGATTGAGAATGAGCCTATCAAGAGTGACATTCCTACGTTGGTCGTCAGCGGGGAATATGACCCGATTACGCCACCGGATTATGGCAAAGAAACCGCTTCAACACTCAGCAACAGCTATTTCTTCGAGTTCCCTGGCATGGGGCATGGTGTCATCCCATCCAGCGATTGCGCGTTCAGCATCGCAGAAGCGTTCCTCAAAGATCCAACCACCAAACCGGACTCAACCTGCATTGCAGATATGAAGGAACCCGCTTTCACAATCGCGACAGCCACGACTGTCTCGATTGATCTCGAAACCTTCACTAGCGAAACGGGAGGTTTTACGGCTGTTAAGCCCAAGAATTGGAAAGAAGCCGCTCCTAACACTTTTGGGCGTGGCTCAAATCCCCTGGATGTAGCCGCCATCTCCTATCAAGTGCTGCCCGGTGGCAACGTAGATCTGGTGCTGCCCATCCTCAGCGCACAATTTGGAATTAAGAGCGATACCGCCGTTACCCGTGAAGCCAATGGCTTAAAGTGGCGTCTGGTATCGGGTGAGCTGCAAAATATCCCGGTCGATCTGGCGCTTACCGATTCCAACGGCAAGGTGTATATGATCCTCATGCTAGGTAACGCTGAAGACAAAGATGCACTGTATGAGGCTCTCTTCATACCCGCCATTGATGCCTTCAAACCGAAGGCATAATTAACCTAACGCACTGAAGAAAGACGGAAGAGGCAAGCCGCTGGTTTGCCTCTTTTTATTAACCTTGTTCTTCGTAAGGGAATACGCAATACTAATAGCTGCGTCATTTCGCATTTGATATTTAGCAACATATGGCGCTGTAGCTGCAGGAGAACTCTATGTCACAGGACCAATGGACTACAGTTGACAATTACTTTGATGAACTATTCGCGCCATCAGACGAGGTGCTTAGCGCTGCCTTGAAAGCCACGGCTGATGGTGGGTTGCCAGCGATTAGCGTATCGCCAAACCAGGGTAAGCTGCTTTATCTTCTGGCGCGGATGCATAATGTACGTTCGATTTTAGAAATCGGCACGTTAGGTGGATACAGCACCATTTGGTTAGCGCGTGCCCTTCCGGCAGATGGTCGCCTGATCACACTCGAAATTGATCCTGCCCATGCGGCGGTCGCGCGTGCCAATATCGCCCGTGCAGGTTTCGCCTCAAACGTCGAGGTGCGGGTGGGCAAAGCCATCGAATCGCTGCCACAGCTTGACGAAAGCGGTGCCGGCCCTTTTGATCTGGTGTTCATTGATGCCGATAAGGTCAGCACACCCGATTATCTGGCGTGGGCTTTCCGTCTGACGAAACCCGGCAGCCTGATTATCATTGATAATGTGGTTCGCAACGGTGCAGTAGCCGACCCGACCACCACCGATCCGCATGTGAAGGGTGTTCAAAAAGCGCTGTCAATGCTCTCAACTGACAAACGTGTGATTGCGACCGCCATGCAAACCGTCGGCAGCAAAGGTTACGATGGCCTGTCAATTGCACTGGTTACCGGTGCGTAACTACCCGCAATACTCTTTATTGAAAGTTTAAACTCATGAAACTAGAAAATCGCGTGGCATTGGTCACAGGGGGCGCGTCCGGTATTGGACGGGCAGCAGCGCTGGCGCTGGCAGCAGAGGGCGCAACGGTCGTCGTCAGTGACATCAATGCGACGGGCGGCGAAGAAACGGCGCATTTACTCACCACAGCGGGGCATGAAGCCATCTTCATTCCCTGTGATGTGACGCGCGCGATTCAGGTCGAGTCGCTGGTGAGGCGTATCGTGAGTAGTTTCAAACGGTTGGATTGTGCAGTCAACAGTGCGGGTGTCGGTGGCGATATGACTCCCACTGATCTACGCGAAGAAGCCACCTGGGATATGGTGCTGGGGATCAACCTCAAGGGCGTGTGGTTGAGTATGAAATATGAACTCGCACCTATGTTGGATCAATCCTACGGATCAATCGTCAATGTATCATCCGCCGCCGGATTAGTCGGCTTTCGTTATGCTTCGGCCTATTCGGCCAGCAAGCATGGCGTGATCGGCCTCACGCGCTCGGCTGCATTGGAATACGCACGCAAAAATATCCGTGTGAACGCGGTTTGTCCGGGCTTTACCGAAACGCCAATGGTCGCAGACATGACGAATACCAATCCGAAGATGGTGGAGGCAACCATCAACGCGATTCCGATGCGGCGGCTGGGCACGCCAGAAGAAATCGCGCAGGCTATTTTGTGGCTGTGCAGCGATGATTCGTCGTTTGTCACCGGTCACGCGATGGCTGTCGATGGAGGCACGGTTGTAGCCTGAATGCAAAATCAGTTTCAGCGCTGCAACAGATAGTAGGTACAAATACATTAGCTTATAACCGTTAACTTATTAACCGCTACTTGAAACTAGGAGCCACTGCACCTGAAGATTAGCTTGATCGTAACCTTCAAAGTACTCGACAGTCAGATTAACAGGTGAGGTCGTAATCGTTACGGGAACGGTATCAGTCGTTTGTGCGCGACCGATGAATTTATCAAGAACCACGCCGCCGTTTACGTATAATCGCACACCATCATCTGAAGACACGACAAAATTGTATTGCCCCGGTGTCAGATTCTGTGTTGATGTAAAACGTGCCGAGAAGTAATTGTTGCAACCGGGTGAGTTACCACCATCCGTGCCGGGTGAAGCAGGCGCTACAGCCACACAACCACTGAGCGGTATACTTGCACCGGGAACAGTAGGCGGACCATCTCCCCACGCGAAATTTAATCCGGATGGAATTGAAATGGGGCCAACACCCGTACCACTGAGATCAGGCCGGTTATAAAACGTGCCTTGCCAATTGATACCTATATCCTGCGCCTGTATTGTAAACCTATCACCAACACTCCAATTCCCCCAAGTTGTCGGATTAACTTTCGCCTTCACTCGCCAGTAGTACACCATATTGCTAAGGTATGGCGTGGTAACACTCAGGGTATCTGCAGAAAGGGTGTCATCACTCCAGATAACATGGCTAAATAGCTTGTCAGTCGCGACTTGAACTTTATAGCCTATAGCCCAAGAGATTCGGTTCCAACTGAGAGGGATCGAAGAAACCTCAAAATAGTTACGCACAGGTACCGAGGGAGTAGGAGTCGCAGTTGGAAAATTAAAGCCTACACTGAACCACTGTACCTGAAGATTGGCCTGATCGTAACCTTCAAAGTACTCGACAGTCAGATTAACTGGCGAGGTTGTAATCGTTACGGGAACGGTATCAGTCGTTTGTGCGCGTCCGATGAATTTATCGAGAACTACGCCACCGTTTATATATAGTCGAACACCATCGTCTGAGGACACATAGAAATTATATTGTCCAGGTGTGATATTCTGAGTGGAGGTGAAACGGGCTGAGAAGTAATTGTTGCAACTGGGTGAGTTACCACCATCCGTGCCGGGTGACGCAGGCGCTACAGCCACACAACCGCTGAGCGGTACACTTGCACCGGAAACTGTAGGCGGACCATCTCCCCACGCGAAATTTAATCCAGATGGAATTGAAACGGGGCCGACGCCCGTACCACTGAGATCAGGCCGATTATAAAACGTGCCTTGCCAGTTGATACCATAATTCGCTTGTACGGTGACTAATGGCACAACTGTGAGGATAAGCATCCCAAATACGAGTAATGCGATTAATGCGCCGCGATTTCGAATCATCTGCGCTCCTCGCATCTGATGTCTCACTGAGTATGCCATATTATAAAAGCGACATACAAAGGAAATAGATCAACAATAAATGGCGAATAGGCCGATCACGATAAATGCCTATCGCCACTATTGTTATTATACTTTTTAGCAATACAAATTGCTAAGAACGTTCAGTCACCTGCCGCGCGCAGCATGGTAGTCTCTAACACTGGCAGATACTTCTCACCAAATGCGGACATGGCATCAACAACGTTGGAAAGTGCGCGGCCTTTGTCCGTCAATGTGTATTCAACACGCGGTGGAATTTCAGCAAAAGCTTCCCGCGTTAGCAGGTCGGCATGTTCCAGCGTCTTGAGGCGTTGGGACAATGTTTTGGGGCTTACATGGCCCAATGACTCTTGAAGTTGGCCGAAGCGCTTAGGGCCGGACATCAGGTCGCGAACGATCAAAATCGTCCATGTATCGCCGACGAGTTCCGCAGTTCGTGCAATAGGACAAGCAGATTGGTTGTTGATCATGATACTCACTCTACAGAAGTTAATCTGTCTTTATAACATTCAATACAACACATTCTAGCATTCCTCTTTTTAAAATAGACCTGCTTCCGTGGAAAATGTGATACTTGTCATACAGAAATAATTATACGAAGGAACGATACTTCCCGAAGACACCCTAAGCCTACCCCCATGACTGCGACCCACGTGGCCAATCCAACCATCGGCACACCCGGCCACCACCACGGATGATATTCAAACACAACGGTGCTTCCGCCTTTGGGAACCGGCACCCCTCGAAACATGATATTGGTACGGTAAATCGGGGCAGGTTCACCGTTCACGGTCGCTGTCCAGCCGGGGTAAAAAGCGTCCGACAACACCAGTAACCCTGAATTTCGGTTTGTCACCTGAATGTCCACCCGTTCGGCGGAATAAGTGGTAATCGCGACCTTAGCGGAGTCGTCTTTGGGATTTCCACGGCTGTTGACAGGCACATAATTGGGTACTACGAATGCGGGTGTGAAGGTTTGGCTATCCTCGCCTTTTTGATGTAACACAGCTGCCGCTTCACGCATTTTAGCCAACGCCGTCGCGGTGTCATCGACTACGCTAACCGCCGAGTCATCAACGTAATAGGCGCGTGGTGTCACGTTGGTGTTTTCGTACAGTTTAATGTCGCTGGAAAGCACTCGAACCCACGGTGGAAGCGCCACCTGTTGAAAGACCTTGGCGCGGGTATCGACTAATGTCAGCGCATGAACCGTTAGCTTTTCAGATGCACTTAAAGTGATTTCGCTAATGCTGGTTGGTGACGGTAAATCCCAACGCGCCAATGTAAATGGATCAACAGCTTCGACACTACTTGGTAGCTGATGGTTAAGCAGTGGCGCACAGGTCACCGACGGCCTACAACCGTCAGATGTAAATAGAATATCAACCGCATTGGCCGTGAATTCGGGTTGAACAGCAAAAGAAATGTCATGCGACGTGGTCGGGATAAGCTCAAGCGACAGGGATGTATCGTAAAATACCCCGTCTTTGACCAGATCAGGCGTTTTGTCGGTAATCAAATAACGGGTGTTGCTCAGGTTGAGCCACGCCTGATCCGGTATACACGCCCCCCTGCACTCCGGTAGTGCCAGCATCTCGCGCAGCCTCCCGTCCGTCGAAGGGTCGTCACCGGCTGGCAGCAAAAGTGATGAGAAAGCCGTGTAATAACGGGTGGGCAGCAAACCACCATCAAACCCATCAATACTCGGAATCCCCCATTTCATTCCCAGATTTGGGCCAATCACCTCACGCAGTTTGGTCGCCACCAGTGCAATCCGTGTCGACAGCGCATCCATACCCAAATCGGCATAGCGTTTGTTCAGTGCATCTTTATCGCCGGGATCAAATTCGAGCGGCGAGATACTGAGTAACCGTCCGGGCGGCGTTTGATCTGCTTCGTAAGTCTGTAACTGACGAATGGTAAAGCGTGACGCGCTGTAGACATCGTTGGGTGCAGCCAAATTGAAGGGCATAATCTGTGACGCAAGGAACAATTCGAGTAGAGCGGCACTCATCAGCAGTGCCACGGTATGTGTCGGATCGAGCCATCGCCACCCGATTATGAGGCCTAATAGGACGACTAAAGCCACACCCCATCCCACCCAACTCCGCAGAGTCGGCACCGCTGGCCCGATAACATCCACCGCCTGTTTGCCCGCCAGAGTACTCGCCGCCGCCAGACCAATCGTGACGATTACGATAAGCCCCATCACCCACCAGCGTGGACGCGCCAACTTGAGCGATTGCAAGCCGACACCTGCCAACGCTGCCACACCGAGCGCTTCCAGTGCCATCCAACGGGCGGGCACACGGAAAAAGCTGAACCCCGGCAGTGCAGCCAGCAGCCAATTCAACGGGTTAAAGGCTCCTAAGGCAAACATAAAACCGATAATAATCAGCAGGATATAGGGCAATGTACGGCGATGTGTTCCATTTGATTGGATAGCATTTTCTGGTTGGTGACTTGCGACTGATGACCGGGAGCTAAATAAACCGATTACCGCTAATCCCAACCCGATGACGCCGCTGTAAGCGATATACTCACCAAATAGCAGACCATCGTAGCTCGGTAGCAAACCGCGTCCCATCAACAAGGGTGTGAATGAAAAAGCCAGCACTTTTTGCGGATCGAGTCCACTTCCGCGATTGCCCAACCCTGCCAGTTCCAGCATAGGAATAAGCTGCGGCGCGGCCAAAATTAAACCGAGTATGCCACCTAACGCGATCAACAGAATGAACCGGATGAAGTAGGGAACATTAAATGCGAAACGCCACCGCGTTCGACTGCCAGCGGCTCGACCGATCCCGTAAACACCCAGCCCAACCAGGGTGATAAAAACAGTCTGTGGATGTCCGGCCAGCAGTTGCAACGCCACACATACACCGAATAAAAGTACGTTTGGCAGCACGATTCTGTATCGTGCCCACCCACCGTCTTGCGTTACCACTGTCGATTGATAATTGACGACTAAAAACAACCACGGCATCCACGACAACGCCTGTAACTGGTTGATATGTTCGCTCTGCCCGCCGAGATAACCGCCTAAACCGAACAGCGCACCCGCTAACAACGCTGGAACCCGATCCAGTGCCAGTGTACGC
>JBGAHG010000012.1:0-220354 GCA_044226325.1 Aggregatilineales bacterium | reverse complement strand
GCCAGCTTCAACAGTCCCAACTTCCCGGCTATGATCTTCTGCTCGTTCGTCATCCTGACACTCCTTTATCCTCTTGAGTTTACTCAGAGTGTCAGATTAAGTCTCGTCTATTTCAGTTAATTGAATGGTGTTGGTTACAATGGCAAATTGTCTTGGAAATCGTTTCACCACCGCCTACTCAAGATGGGTTTGCGGTCTTACCCAAACGCTGGATTGTTGAACGTACTTTTGCTTGGTTTGGTCATTATCGCCGTTTGAGTAAAGATTATGAGAAATTGTCCTCGAGTAGTCAGGGCATGATTTATCTGTCTTCTATTCATACTACTCTCACTCGGCTCCTTTCCTAATATTCAAATGGCTTCTTAAGTTTTTAATACGACGCGTGTGTACTCTCCCTGCTTGCTATCAATCTCCCTGATGCCAAATTCTGCACCACGCTCCATAATGATACGGTGGTGTACGTTGAAGATCCCGATTCCCTCGACCCTACTCTGATCCGCTTCTGATATTTCTCGTCTCAGTTGATCCATTTTCTCATTGGACATACCTTTACCATTATCGCGCACTTCAAAAATACAATCGCTTCCGTCTCTCCACCCTCGAATTTGAATACAACCGCCCGATTTCATATCCTCAAAGCCGTGTTTCAGACAATTTTCGACCAGCGGTTGTAAGATCATCTTTTGTAGCATACAGCTCATAATTTCCTCGGCCACATTGATTTCATACTCAAATTTTCCAATGTAGCGGCGCTGGTAAATTTCGAGGTAATCCCGAATATAATTGACCTCATCGCCTACTCTGACTTGAGAGGTCCGACTATCCATCGAATATCGCAGTAGGTTGGCTATCGCCGTGACAGTCTGGCTAATCTCTTTGTTCTTAGAAAAAATCGCTTCGGCTTTGATAACTTGGAGCGAGTTATAGACAAAATGTGGTGTTATCTGCTCACGCAGGGCATGTAACTCGGCATTTTTCTTTTTGATCTCTGCCATATAGATCTGTTCAATGAGCTGGCTATTTTGAGCAAGCATCGTCTCAAACTTACTTCCCAGTTCGGCAATTTCTCCAACGCCGTAGTCAATTTTTTCAGGCAGGTAGTTAGTAACTGTTGCTGTCTCAATTCGGTGTACGAGTCTGCTCCAAGGTTGTCTCAACTGCCGGGAAAGGAACATGAAGAGCGCTAATGCAGCCAATAGGCTTATTGGAAGGATAACAAACAATATGGTTCGTGAGACTGTATAACTTGGTGTCAGCAATGCAGAATAGGGAATGGACGCAATCAAATACCAACCCGTCACACCGGACTGTAAATAGACAATTAAATTACTGTCATTTTGCTGCCGGTTGACGAACGATCCCTCTACTCCTTGGAGATGAGAGAATAATTCATCATCAACCTGTGCATTCACTTGATCCAGATTACGATCAAATACAATCGTTCCTTTTGAGGTGACGACAGTAATTTCAATCTCGTTTTGCCTATAAACCGTATCGAGGACAGCACGCAGTTTTTCGTAATCAATATCACCTTGTAGAAATCCTACCATTCGCCCCTGTACTGTCATGGGCAAAATTGAAGAAACGACGCGGCGTATAGGCGAGTTTGTCACATAATAATTGGCCTGATGCGGAGGTGTAAAATCGAAATTGGAGGTGATTGAGGGATGATAGTTTTTTAACCATACTGTATCGTACAGGTCTTGCGTGGAATTCAGGGAATAATAGTTTGGCAGATTTCGCTTGTAGCCATTTTTCCCTATAACAATGATGTCGTTGATAAAGCTCTTGAAAACATTTACGTTACCGATGGCATCCATAATCCGGTTGTTGAGGAAATATTGATCCGAAACACTTAGCGCTGTACGCTGCGACAAGGCTTGCTGAACATCTTTATTGATGCTGATGTACGCCATCATGGTCTTGATGTCTAGGAAATAATAATCAAAATTGTCACGGATTTGTGAGACAAGTGTCCGCGTACTGCTTTCCTTTTCCTCTTTGAGGGTATTAAAGAAGCTGCTAAAGGAAAGCAGTGTTAAAGACACCAGTAGCAGGACAATATAAGGGACAAAAAAGAAAAGTAGCCTGCGGGCAAACGAACGATTGATATAGTTGCGCAGCCTGACCAGCATTTTAGCCTTGTTCCGGTTATGCCAATGTAATTTATTTTCGATGGCTGAGAGCAGCTCGACTACTTAGGGTACCGCTATAGCTTTGATTATGTCTCTGTTCTGCTATCCGACCAAATGAGAAGGCGGTTGTAGAGTCGCTGACTGCAAAGCAAGAAACTGTCCGCTTCAATTAAGTGGTTTTTTGGATGCCATTTTGGTCATTAGATCCTTAAAATAACTGACTAAATAACCTGTTAGTCGGCGAATAGATAACAAAATTTCCCCTCAAAATGGATCCATATAAAGAACACTTCGCAGGAGTGACCTTTAGTGGAAATTTTTGCGGCGACTTAACAAGTATTTGATTCGTAAATATTATAAAGTGTCTCTCAGAAACGAACGTTTTCAAGAGACTGTTTTATGGAAACACAACAAACAATATTGAATTGTTCTCATGCAGTAGAGAGTAGCTTTGATAGTACTCTGCAATTGTGTGGGCAGGAAAGCCGATTATTAGTACCCGTCATCCAAGAATTTTAGTTCCTTTGCACGAACGAGTGCTGCTTTGCGGGAGTGAGCATCCAGTTTGTGGAAAACTTTCTTAACATGAATTCTCACGGTATTAACTGAAATAGTGAGCGCAGTCGCGATTTCCTTATACGATAGCGGAGTCGTTAACATGTGCAGAACTTCTAACTCCCGCTGACTAAGATCGGGTGCCTGTCCAGCAAGTTTTGTAGTCATAGGTAGTAACTTAGCTCCGTTGTCGGTAATTGGATCCGACTTCGCGTTGAACACCGCAACAAGCCGATCAACATAGTTCTGCAATCTGTTGTCCCCGGATGTTGACAAATGCTGGTTTAGCAGCTGTTTCATTGCGTTTCCTTCATTGATGAAGATGCGCAGCGACTTCCATGGCAGCCATGCGATCTATGCCCCTGAGAATAAAGATTCTACGGTGAATACAAATAATCTGACGGCAACCTGTCAAAAATGCCATCACGATGTTTCCACTACTTTTGCATCAGCATTCGGACATTATCGAACAGCACTTACGCCGGTTTCTTCAGTTGAATCGCCTATCGTGTTCTGGGTAAAGCTGTTTTATCAGATCCTCACACCGATCGTATTAGGCGGTATGTTCTTCTACATCGTGGTCGATATTCGTTTTCGGTTGAAGAATAGGAAGAAACACCATGTCTAGCAACAAAACGAAAACATTAAGCGCTTTGATTTAACCCAGCGAATACAACATTTTTTGTTGATTATTTCCTTTACCACGCTTGCAATCACCGGTCTGTTGCAGTTGCTTGTTCAGTCATCATGGGCGCAGCAAATCATGCGTGTTCTTGGAAGGATTGATGGTGTGCGCCGGATTCACCACGTGGCAGGCGTCTTGCTGATCTTTGTTCTCTTATATCATCTATTGAGTATCTTTTGGGATGTACTAGCGGGTCGTTCTGAACGGATGCTGCCCCGATTGCAGGATGTAAAAGATGCTGTCCGTTCCGTGAATTACCAGCTAGGACACCTGGCTGAGAGTCCAAAATACGATCGCTTCGATTTCCGGCAGAAAATGGAATACTGGGCGCTGATTTGGGGACTTTCTTGATGGGCGCAATCGGGTTGATCCTCATGTTCCCACAGATTGTCACTCAGTTTGTACCGGGCGTAATCGTATATGCAGCCAAAGCTGCCCATGGGTTAGAAGCACTATTGGCGATTGTATCCATTATAACTTGGCATCTGTACGGTACTCATTTTGCTGAAGGCATGTGGCCGCTGGATACGACGATATTTACCGGCACAATTTCGCGAGAGCGTATGATGAAAGAGCATCCTCTGGAGTATGAACGACTCATGAAGGAAGGCATGTTGGTTGCTAATCAACAGGATGAAAAACTCGAAGGAAAGTAAGCGAATGAAGAAGATATTTATCTCGAAGAGCAGGCGAGAAAAAATAGCACTAATTGGCAAATTGGGAACGGCTATTCTGCTTACTGGAATTATGTTCCTGATTGTAGGTGGTGCAGGTCAAAGACAGGCGCAAGAATGCTTCATATTGCGCGAATTGCCACGAGAACTACTACAACACTTGGGCAAGCGATGGAGAGTCCTATTCATTGGCACATGAACATGCCAAGATGTCTATATCTTGCCAGACCTGCCATAACCGAACAATTGATGCCTCCCTGACCGAAATTGTTGATTATGCGAGAGGCAATTACACCTTTCCTTTGTCGGAGACGGTTCAGTCAGATGAATTATGCCTTTCCTGTCATGGGAGTATGAACAGGGTCAAATCCTTAACAAAGATAACGATTACGCATGCTACTATCGATTTTCATGATGTCTGAAATAGACGAGACTTAATCTGACACTCTGAGTAAACTCAAGAGGATAAAGGAGTGTCAGGATGACGAACGAGCAGAAGATCATAGCCGGGAAGTTGGGACTGTTGAAGCTGGCGGAGCGGTTGGGCAACGTGAGCGAGGCATGCAAAGTCATGGGCTACTCACGCGACAGTTTCTACCGCTTCAAAGAACTGTATGACGAACAAGGGGAAGCCGGTCTACAAGAGATCAGTCGCAAAAAGCCCAATCCGAAAAACCGAGTAGACAGTGCCGTAGAAATAGCTGTTGTCAACATGGCAACGGAGTATCCTGCCTTTGGACAGGTGCGCGTATCCAATGAACTCAAAAAGCGCGGTGTATTCGTTTCACCGGGTGGAGTCCGTTCGATATGGCTGCGGCACCAGTTAGAAACCTTTCGCAAACGCTTGGTGGCGCTGGAAAAGAAGGTGGCGGAAGAGAACCTGATTTTAACTGAGGCTCAGGTGGCAGCACTGGAGAAAAGTAAGCAGGAAAAAGAAGCACATGGCGAGATCGAAACCGAGCATCCCGGCTACTTGGGTGCACAGGACACCTATTATGTCGGGACGATTAAAGGTGTAGGCCGCATTTACCAGCAAACCTTCATCGACACCTACAGCAAAGTCGTGTTTGTGAAGCTCTATGACCGTAAGAATGCCTTGGTGGCAGCGGATTTGCTCAATGACCGCGTGTTGCCGTTTTTCGAGCAACAGGAGGTGCCGTTGCTGCGGATACTCACGGATCGCGGGACTGAATATTGTGGCTCGCTCCAACACCATGAATTTCAGTTGTACCTTGCCATTGAGAACATCGACCATACTCGAACCAAGGCGCGCCACCCACAAACCAATGGCATTTGTGAACGTTTCCACCGCACCATCCAAGACGAGTTCTATGCTATCGCCTTCCGTAAGCAGATTTATACAACCCTTGAGCAACTCCAAATCGATCTGGATGACTGGATAGAACAATACAACCGTGAGCGTACCCACACGGGCAAATACTGTTTTGGACGGACTCCTTTGCAGACGTTCCGTGAGACAAAGCATTTGGCACAAGCCAAACAATTGGATACGCTTTTTGAACAACAGGAGAAGATGTTAGGCATTCCCGACGACTCGTTCGATAAAGTCGTCGGTCAAGTCACGGGTGTCAGATGAAATCTTGTCTTTTACAGATGATCATCATCGCAACTTATCTTGTGGGTCGTGCCACAATATGCACCGCGATTCAGTGCAGGTTTGTTTGGAATGCCATCCTGACGCACTGCTCCCAGGTTGGGTTAAACCTGTTGAGAAATTCGTTCTTCCATAAGTTTCAAGAACTCGGATGGAGGAAAGACTATGTCGATCTGTGACCAATATTTGCTATGTTCCTATTCCTCCCAAAATGAGGTTTCAATTCAATTCCCGTTTGTTGTTCATTTAAGCAGGCCAATAGCCCTTTTTGTATGTCGTCAGATCAATAAGGATGCCATTATTAGAGCTACTTTGTAGCTAAAGGGAGTACGAAAAGTGATTTCTCTCCCCAACATCTAAAATGCCCAAGAAAGTTTGACGACATACACTACAATCTAAAAATCGAATTACAGGTATTTAGCCTCAGATGCGATTTTGGGATAATGAAACGCCTTGTTTTGTTTTCAAACAGCTCTTGAAAAGCTGATTTTTCGTTAGCTAATTGCGACGAGCATCTGTATTTTCAGGTCTTCAATCGTTTCAGTGAAGCCGTTAGCCTGAGAGATAATTAAGCGTACTCTTACATCCGGAGTTCATGTAATAATGTTTGTAGTTGTTCTAGATCTCGGCTAAATGAACTCAACCTTGATAAGTATAGGCCAAAACTCTTTACTGTCTTATCCAACATTCATTATTCGATGCATTCCAACGGAACTTTCCAAGAAGTGCTGACGATTAATATCATGCTCCTGATCGAATGTCGCTAAGTGTTTGTGAAACAAAGCTGATTTCGCTAAAGTTGGCGGTATACCCCTTGCCTGTCGGGGATTGGGACAAAAAACCAATCTCGGCTTTACTACGCTCACCTAGGTTAAAGTAACGTACCATATTCCATGTGACATTATCCAGAGAGTAATGGAAGGCGTAGGCTTTTTCTAAAACGCTGAGCCGTAAATAGATCGAACGCCCCTCGATGACCGTAGAGTTACAATCATCTGACGTGCCTTTAGTAACCACCGAAACCACCATCAACTGCCCTTGTGGTGATAACTCAAAGCACAATTTCGCCCACTGATTATCACTCTGGTATACGGTCAAAACACCTGCATCAAACATGGCGGATGGTTCGGACGTGACTAATGCCTTGATCATGCAGGGTTGATCAACTGTAGTCAGTAAGGCAGGTGCGTTCAGCACATTGATACTACCACCGGGGTCTAGAAACCAATCGGTTTGCGCTCCAGCAGTAATCAGCAATTTACCGTTGTCAGATGACCAGCTTTGGGGTGCATTTTGCCATCGCAGCGGATTCGGCAACGCCGGTATAATGACTCGTTGATCTTTATTCATAATGACCTTTCAAAGTCAAGCTCAACACAAACTGCACAACTTTTATCAAAGTAGATCATTGCCCTGCTAGGGCACCAGCCATCGCTCCACGGATAAGATACTTCCGGGCAAAGAAAAAGAACAACAGTGAAGGTATAGCATAAATTAATGAAATAGCGTTCATCATGCCGTAATCAATCGCGGTGTAATTAAGCAACGAACGGAATAAGGCTTGCGGCAGGAGCATTTTCGTTGGGTCAGAAAGCATAATGAGTGGCAAGAAAAAATGCCCCCATGCGCCATTGAAAGCTAGCACGGTCGCCGCTCCTAAACCAGGCAAAGCCATAGGTAGAACAATCCGAAACAGTGCTTGTAGACGACTGGCGCCATCGAGCCAGGCTGATTCTTCAAGTTCCATTGGAACAGCGTCAAAAAAGCCTTTGAGCATCCACAACATGAAAGGCACTTGAAATGTCGCAAGTCCAATTGCCACACCTTGTAAAGTATTCAATAATTTCAAGTCACGCATGACCAAATAAAATGGCAAAATCGTCGCTGTTGCAGGGATCACTTGAAGCAGCAGAACCATATACATCACAGTTGTTCGACCACGGAAACGCAAGCGTGATAAGGTATAGGCTGCCAGTGCGCAAACGATGATGGCCATCAGCACGGCACCACCCACAGTCACCAGACTATTGACCATTGCGCGGACAACATCGCCCTTCTTGGGATCAATCGCCTTGCTAAAGTTGTCCAACGTGAGTTGATTTGGAATATAAAAAAATAACCCTGATGTATTTTCTGGTTTAACACCGAAAGCACTGGTAAAGAGCCACCCAAAAGGAATGAGGTCAAAGATCACGATAATAAGGATGAAAGCGTAAATACCAATCAGTTCCACTCTGCTCCACGACAAAATAGGCTGTGCCTCACGCGGGCGTGATGATGGTTGATAGTCAGTTTGTGCTGCCATTTTTATACCTCTACTCGCATGAGCCGAACATAAATAAGCGCCATAACCAAACTCACGACGAGCAAAATCAGACCAGCAGCGCTGCCAAGACCGAGTTCAAAATAACGGAAACCGGCGTTGTAAACATAGATGCCCATTGTCGTGGTCGAAGTACCTGGGCCACCGCCTGTGAGCGCATAAATGAGTTCAAAGGTGTTGAAGCAACCGAGGGTATTCAGCAACAACCACAACAAAATCACATATCGAATGAGTGGGATTTTGATGTAAATGAATTGCTGCCAGCCCGTCGCGCCATCAATTTGTGCGGATTCAATGAGTTCACGGGGAATATTTTCCAGACCTGCTAGAAAGAGAATCATGGCGAAGCCCGAATTATTCCAAAAATTCACCAGAATAACTGACAGCATCGGAAAGTCACGCGTCCATTGCACAGGCGCAATACCTACAATGCCGATAATGCGGTTTAAGGTGCCAAAGTCCCCATTTGCCAGCATGGATTGCCATAGTAGTGCTTGAATGAGCGAGGGGATAACCATTGGCAATATCACTGCCGCCAGCAAAATTCCCTGGCCAACCAAACGTCGCCGGTTCATCAACAGCGCGCAGATCATGCCGATCACAAACTGCCCGAAAATGGTACCACCTGCATACAAGAAGGTGCGTCCCAACGCATTGAAAAACTCGGGGTCTTTAAATAACTTCTGGTACTGTTGCAGCCCAACATAGCGGGGATGCGCGGCATCTACGCCAGTGAGCGCAAGATTGGTAAAACTGGTTCGAATGGCCCATATTGACGGGAAAACATAAAAGGCAATTAGCAGGACAGCGGCAGGAACCAAAAAGCCATATAACAGCCATTTTTCATAACGATTTGCGACCATGATATTAAATTAATATCTCCCGTAAGAAATGGGGCATAATTATAAAAAGGATACCGACACGGTCTAAGCCGCGCCGGTATCGTTCTACAGTGTTGAATAATTTACACGGTCAGACGGGACACTTACATCTCCTTGACGCCGTCCTCACCGATTTGATCTTTCATAAAGGCTGCAAAGTCGTCCATTGCCTGCGCAGGGGTTTTTGCCAAGGTGATGACTGCTTCGGTTGCCTTGGCGATACCATCAGCAATCTTGGACTCACCAACGGCAGGCTTTAGATAACGGCCATCCGCAAGTGTTAAACCTGCTTCGTACATCTTGCCATTAATGGCCGTCTTGTAATAGGGGCAGTTGTCGGCATAGTCGGCACGAGCAGACGGGCCACCGAAATAGGTTTCGAGGGCCTTACAATTGCCGGCAGGGCTGCCCGAGAACATAATATAGTCAAAGGCCGCTTGAGCATTTTTCGATCCGCTGAAAACAGCGTTTCCGCCACCTGCAGAGACAAATGGGAACGGTTTGCCAACTGCGGACGGGAACAACCAGCGATCCACCTTATCAAAGATGTTTTCGATGGGTGTTGCGCCCTTTGGACCCCAGTCGAACTCCCACTGCCAGTCACCACCGGTAACAACGGCCACCGTACCTGCCGGGAAGCCCTGATACTTGATCGGTGCCCAGGGATTGGGGCTGAGGAGACTTTCAACGGTGAGCCACTTCTTGGTCGCTAATGTTTCATAAACTTGCAGCGCCTTTAGCAGGCCGTCGCTCTTGACAACCCATTTGCTATCGGTTGGGTCATAAATCTGGTTGGATTCGGCGAAGCCCATCCAAACATGACGGAAGCCTTCTTCCCAGGTTCCACCACCCCAAGGCGTCGCGGCGGGGATACCAGCCGGGGTCGCTTTGGTCTTACCAGCAATTTCTTCGCAGCGGGCAAAGAAATCGTCCCAAGTGGCCGGTTGCTCAGTAGAAATACCAGCGTCTGCCAGCACATCCTTACGATAGAACATGGTAAAGGTGGTGGGATCAGAGACAGCGTAGACTTTACCATCTATCGCAAGTTGATCTTTGACAACCTGTGCATACTGCTTCCAGTCATCTGAGGCAGCCAGCATATCCGTCAGATCGGCCAGATAGCCAGCCGCAGCCATGTCAGCATACAGGCTGCCATTGACGTTTACCACATCACCAAGTATTCCAGAAGCGGCATCCAGAGTAATTTTGGTTTTATAGTCATTGTCAGTCGCAGGGCCAGGGGCAGCTACAGCGCGGAATGGTTTGCCATCAGCCTGCATTTTGGCGTTAAATGCCTGGATAATGACGTCATTATATTTGTTGCCGAGGTCACGGCCAGCGGAAACAATTGAAATATCAGTGGTGTCCTGCGCCATCGTGAGGAAAGGCATCCCCATCATGTTGGCGGCAGCCACCCCACCAGCGGCTGCGGCGGATAATTTCAAGAAGTCACGGCGGGACAAAGATTTTTGAAATGCCATAACACCATCGCTCCTATAACTAATATGGACATTAAATTTTGTTTAACATTGACTCTGATGGGATTCTCAGTATATTTTGCCTCCTCTGTGTTCAAGCCAAAACCTGTCACATGGACTCAGGAAAACGTTTTCCCAATGTGTGCTAGACTGTAGCACAATCGGCAAACAGTTGTCAACAAAGCTAGGAAATTCACAAATGAGTTCAATTAAGTCAGTTGCCAAAGCGGCGGGGGTTTCGATTGCCACGGTTTCGCGGGTCTTGAACGGTACCAAATATGTAAGTCCGGATATCCGCGACAAGGTGCTATCGGTAGTCGAGGAATTGAATTATAGACCGAGCATGCCAGCGCGCAACCTGCGATTGCAGCAGACTCAGGCAATTGGTGTGCTCGTGCCACACTTGAACGATTTGTACTTCTGCAATCTGGCCTTCGCTATCGAGAAGCAGCTTTCAGCCATCGGCTATAGCCCGCTTTTCGCCAGCACCTTAAGTGATCCACACAAAGAAGCCATCTGCGTTGACAATCTCATCCAGCATCGCGTGGAAGGTGTGATTCTTGTGCCATCACTGCCGGTGAGCGGCGCAGTTGAAAATATCCAGCGCTTAAAAGACGCAGGTATCGCCGTCACGCTGATTGATCGTGCTGTGCCGAAGCTCGAAGTTAATCAGGTTATCTCCAACAACTTTCAGGGTGGCTATGACGTTGCACGCTATCTCATCGGCTTGGGGCATAAGCACATTGGCATGTTGGACGCAGGTACAGATGCATTGCTCCCAAAATTTGGTCCCGGCAGCGAGCGCATCGCTGGCCTACAACAAGCTATGCGGGATGCAGGTCTGGAATTCGAAAGCCGCAATTGCATTTTTACGGATGAGCCAACGCAAGCCGCAGCTGGCTATCGAGGCGCGTTTACCCTATTACGTCAATCACCTGAGATAACGGCTATTTTCGCGCTAACGGATGCCTGTGCGGTGGGTGCGCTGCGTGCTGTTTACGAACTGGGATTAAGTGTGCCACGTGATCTTTCGGTTGTCGGCTTTGACGATATTCCGTTGGCATCCCACGCTATCCCACGCCTCACCACACTGGCACAACCGCCCGAACTCATCAGCAAAGCCGCCGTTGACCTTCTCTTAAACCAGATCAACAAATCTGGCGACTCATTCCAAACAGTGACGGTTGGGACACAATTGATCGTACGAGAATCAACTGCACCCCCTTCGCGATAAATTTAGCTCTTAGCCTTGAGTGTTTCAATTGGCACGATACGGTGCCGTTCAGCAGTAATCGTGGCACCTGAAGTCGGTGCGGCCCACTTCACACCGTTGGCAATCACACGGATCACCTGCGGATTGTGATAAGTTGGATAGGTTTCGTGGCCGGGGCGGAAGTAGAAGATTTTTCCGCGACCGCGTGTCCAGCATTCGCCGCTGCGAAACACCTCACCACCTTCAAACCAACTGATGAAGATTTGTGCGTCCGGCGTGGGAATGTAGAACGGTTCGCCATACATTTCTTCCTGTGGCAGTTCAATATAATCGCCAATGCCTTCGACAATTGGATGTCCCGGATCAGCTACCCACAGCCGTTCAGTGTCGGTAGCCTCGCGCCATTTGAGATCACACGACGTTCCCATCAGCTGCTTGAAAATCTTCGACTCGTGGCCGGAGTGCAGCACAATTAAGCCCATTCCATTAAGTACAGCCTTTTGTACGCGGTCTACAATATCATCGCGGACATCGTTGTGCAGCATATGTCCCCACCATGTTAAAACGTCAGTCTGCGCCAGTATGTCTTCAGTTAAACCGTGTTCAGGATCATCAAAGGTTGCCACTCGTGTGGAATAGCCATACGGTTGTAAGCCTTTGGCAATTGTATTGCCCATGCCGTCGGGGTAAACCTTTTTCACAGCGTCATGAATTTGTTCATGCCGCCCTTCGTTCCAAATAGTGACACGCAGTGCATTCGTCATTGAGATTAGTCCTTATTATGTAAATTCAATATTATTTCAAGCGAACTGGAACACCATCTTGGGCGGCAGAAGCACGGATGGCATCCCACAATTTTGCCATGCGCAGGCCAATTTCAGGCGGTGATGGGTTTTTCATCTGGCCGCTGCGAACAGCATAAAATTGCTCCCACGCACCCAACGACGGTGGAACGCTCACAGGCTGAAGCTTGGTTTCACCCTCACGCTGAATTTCGAGGTATTCACCCCAGATGCCAGTGCGAATGATGGCGCTCGTACAAAACAGACGAATTTCGGAGGCACAAGCATGAATCGAATTACCGCAGGAGTTCATCGTCACCAGTGCGCCGGACTCCAACCGTCCCATGACGCAGCCCAGAATGTCAATCGGTTTACCGCGATTATCCAGCCATGCCGCCACTTCCACAAAATCTTGCCCTGCCAGATCAGATACAGTATTGAGCATATGTGCGCCCGTATCAAACATAAAGCCGCCGCCGGAAATTTCGGGGATTTGTTTCCAATGGCCGCTGTAATGTTCAGACCAATCTTCCCAGACATAAGCCACAATGTTTTGTAGCTTACCGACTTCACCCGATGCGATCATGCTGGAGGCCGTGCGAATCTGGTGAGACAAGCTGCCATTAAAGGCAATCACCAACAGCTTGCCAGTAACGTCACGCACTTTAATCAGGTCTTCAGCCTCTGCCGCAGTGACGACCATCGGCTTTTCGAGCAGCACATCCAATCCAGCTTCGAGACAAGCTTTCGCTTGCTCATAATGGAAGGCATGTGGCGTCACGATGAAGCCGACATCAATGCGCCCTTTATAGTCTGCCAATAATTTGCCGAGGTCTTTAATGTTGGGCGGCGAAGTGAGGTTCGCATCCGTAAATAATTTTCGCATTTCCTCATAGGCTTCATCCGAAGGATCGGTGACGACGACGACTTCAGTCGTATCTTGCTGCTTGAGGATGTTCCGAACATGTCCGCGTGCCATACCACCACAGCCAATCATCGCAACGCGCACTTTTTGAGAAAAGCCCATCACACACTCCAATCTAGGGATAAAGCAATAACCAAGGCTAAGTTTAGTCAGGAAAACGTTTTCCTATATTCTTGCATGCGACTCGGATGCTGTCAAGTTCACAAAAAATGTGTGAATAAAAATCTATTACAAGTGAGATTTGATTAAATTTTTCCAGCTATCAAACTGAAGATAGTGGTCATGGGGTACGTGATGAGCGTAGGCGCAAATTATATTCAACAATGAACTAATGCGTGATCAAGGTAATGTTAAAGATCCCGCTTAGAAAAAGACAACAATTCGCGAGTGTAATACTTCATACCCTCCGTGTATGGTTTTTCTACATTGAACCCGAAAACGATTCACTGACATCGTGACCTGTCGCCGAACTCGAAGCTTTGTCGGTCGCGGTCAATATTGGCCTCGATGTTGGTAAGTTGTTTTGGGAGATGTATAAGAAAACTCATACAGATGGCAATGAATGCATTTTAGTGGTCGAAATAAGTGACAAAATCAGGATTATGGTCATCTTATCTAATAATTTAAGTATACAAAAAACCGTTGCCATCTCAGATTTTGAAGAAACAAGGCAGAATTTCAAGATGCCGTTTTGGGAGACAGATGTGCTTATAGAGAAAAGAGAAATGGCAGGAGATTTGTTACAAAGGAGCGTTTTCGGAGATGCTTATAGCTGGGATAAAGACATCAACATAGATATTTTCAAGAAGCCCGTCTAAAACTTTAGTTTGTACAACAAACGATGTAGGATTTCTCGAAAAGTCACTCAGTAAATTAGGTATAAATATCATGACTTTTTCGGCTGTTAACAACGTGCAATGCTTTTTCATCTAAAATAAGTTTATCTGTAACAATAGTATTCATTGGCACTAAACTTTGATGAATATCCAATTCTATTTTGGTACTCGTAATCATAGATTAATTGTCCTAATCATTTTCATCGCACTGCTGGTGGTTATTAAACCCACCTTGGCTGCAACTTTGACCGTCAATACGACTGATAACACAAACGATGGCATTTGCAATGCAGCTCATTGCAGCCTGTTCGATGCCATCATGTCTGCCAATGCCTCCCCCAATAGCGATATCATAGAATTCAACATTCCGGGAATAAATGTTCATACGATTTTCGTGAGTAGCTCTTTACCGCCCATTACGGCACCAGTCATCATTGATGGAAGTAGCCAACCTGGATATTCGGGAGAACCCCTAATTGAATTGAATGGTAGCCGACAACTGGGCATTGGCAGTGCCTTGGTTCTTAAAAGTGTAAATATTACAATTCGCGGGCTAATTATTGATAACTTTTGGGGTGATGCAATACAAATCGTAGGTGCAGGCGGTGATACTGTCACGGGTTGTTACCTTGGTACGGACCCGTCTGGTATGGCCGAATCGACGCCCTATGGTCAGGTAGGTAGCGGCATTCGCATCGAGGGTGTCGGTAAAAATGTAATTGGTGGAGTGACCGCCGACGAGCGAAATGTAATTGCAGGAAACTGGGTAAGTGGTATTTATCTACTAAATAGTAATGGTAATACTATTGCAGGAAACTACATTGGAATCTCTGCTGACGGAATGACAGCCGTGCAAGACCCGGGCTTTTATGTTCAAGGTATTCACATCGAAGACAGTGCTAACAACATCATAGGGGGCACAGCATCTCACACTGGAAACGTAATTTCCGGGCATTATGGTGGTGGGGTGGTACTTACTGGCTCCGCATCTATCGGAAACAAAATTCAAGGGAATTATATTGGTACTAACGTAGCCGGCACATCTGCCATTCCAAATACGAAAGGCATTTTGCTTACAGGTATTGAATATGCGACTACACCAGCTACATTTCAAGCTGCTTCAAACACTTTAATAGGTGGAATTAGTTCAGGGGCACGTAACTTGATTTCTGGTAATAGTCAACATGGTATTTACATCGAAAAAAGTGCCAGTAACACAACCATTCAAGGAAATTGGATCGGAACAGACACTACCGGCAACAATGGACTTCCCAACGCAGTAGGATTGCAAATCGCCACGACCGCAGGCACGCCGAACCTGATTGGCGGCTCCATTACAGGAGCAGGTAACTTGGTCTCGGGCAATTCGAGTTACGGTATGAGTATTTTGTTGGGACCGACCACTGTGCAGGGCAATATCGTTGGCTTGAACGCCAGTGCTACAAGCGCGATCGGGAATCAGACAGGGATCGGTGTTGGCCCCACAACACTGGTCGGTGGCACGATTGCTGGGGCTGGCAATGTCGTTGCTGGTAATACACGCGTGGGTATTTCGGTTGGTAGCCAGGACTCAATCATACAGGGCAATTTTATCGGTACGAACTCCGCAGGTACACTGGATGTGGGGGCTCAGCAAGTTGGTATTGATGTGACAGGTAACAATACGACCATCGGCGGTACAGTTCCCGGAGCAGGTAACTTAATTGCCCATAACGCGGGAACCGGTATTTTAGTAAGTGGAAATGGTCTCGGCGATCCTAATTTTTTTGTGCATAATCCTATCTTGGGCAACCGCATCTACGACAATGATTATCCGGGTAATCCAGCCCGCGGTTTGGGAATCGATTTAAGTCTCGGATTGCGGCAGTATGGCGTAACAGCTAATGATCTAAATGATGTCGATGTTGGCGGCAATACGGTACAGAATTATCCAGAGCTGTTTGCCGCTGGGACACGCCAAGATATTAATTCAGTAAATATAGTTGGCAAATTAAATAGTGTCCAAAACAAACTTTATAGGCTGGACTTCTTTGCGAATGATACTTGCGATCCAAGTGGTTATGGAGAAGGCCAGTTTCTTGTAGGAACGATAAACTTAGCAACGGGTAGCAACAATACTGTGCGGTTCACTGCGGCGTTCCAGATCGACCTTCCACCAGGAAAATGGATTACCGCAACAGCAACCAGCTCAACGAACGACACATCCGAGTTTTCAGCCTGTGTAAAGGCAATCGGTATTCAACCCGGCCAATCGCTGGTTGTTAATACTACCGACGACATCAATGACGGGGCCTGTGATGCAGTACATTGCAGCCTCCGTGAGGCGATAACACTTGCAGATGCCTATCCCGATAGTAATCCGATTATATTCAACATTGCCGGGGGTGGCATTAGTACCATCCAACTAACCACGCCGCTCCCACCTATCTTTGGTCCGGTTGTGCTTGACGCGACAACTCAGCCCGGCTTTATTGGTAGTCCCCTTATTGTCCTAAGCGGTTCAAGTATGACCGGTTCGGCTATGGATGGCATCGGTTTGAATGTTGTGGGTAGTCCAAGCACATCGGGTAGCACTATACGCGGATTCGTCGTGAGTGGATTTTCCTCAGATGGTATCAAAATCGAAGGTAATGGCGGAAATCATATTGAAGGTAATTACATTGGCACGAATTCGGATGGAACTGCACACGCCAGTAATGGTGGTGCTGGTGTTAAGATTTTTGGATCATCTGACAATGTGATTGGTGGGATGACCCCTGATAAACGCAATATTATTTCTGGCAATCTCCAAAGTGGGATCAACGTCATTGGCGATTACAGCCCAACGTCCGGTAACTACAGCCAGCGTAACCAGATTATAGGTAATTACATCGGTGTGGATATCAACGGCGCTCTACCTACTGCAGATTCTCTGCTCAAGAACGCTCAGTCGGGTATTCTTCTTGACCGAGCCACCAACACCATAATTGGTGGGATATCTTCTGGAGCGAGAAACGTGATTGGTTGCAACGATGGGGGTGGCATTCTCATCAGAGATGGGGGTGCTAACTCTGTTGTTGGTAATTATATAGGCACAGATTTTACCGGGACGAAAACTATTTCGTGTTCGATGGTCGATGGTATTACTGTGCAGGATGCATCTCTTAATACAATTGGCGGTATAACCCCCGGCGCGGGTAATTTGATTGCAGGATGGCGAAACGGGATTAACATCAATGGCCTAAGTTCAAGTGGAAATGCTTTACAGGGTAACCTAATTGGTATTGATAGTAGCGGGACGAAAGCATTGCCCAATCACGGTGATGGCATAACCATCATGTGGGACGCAGCAAGCACCATGATTGGTGGAAATATGTCCAACGCTCGCAACATCATCTCTGGAAACGACAAAAATGGTGTGATGATGACAGGTGACGTTACTGGCACAGCTATCCAGAATAATTTCATCGGTACTGATATCACTGGCTCTTTGCCTATACCTAATGGGTATAACGGTATCGAAACATATTCTTCCTCCAAAATCCTTATTGGTGGTGTGAATGCTGGCAATCGTATTGGCTTCAATGCGAAAAACGGTGTCACAACTAGTTATTATGTAGGTATTCAACTGGTCGGAAATTCTATTTTCGAAAACGGCCTCCTTGGATTTGATTTGGGGGATGATGGCCCAACTCCAAATTATGACTATCCGCTTAGTAATATTCAGAATAAGCCTGTACTTTCTGACGCGAATTCCGACTACACCAGCCTGAGCATTAGTGGATCTTTAGCGAGTGTCCCAAGCAAAACTTATCGCGTTGAGTTCTTTGCAAGCAAATCTTGCGACACGTCTAGGTTTGGTGAAGGAGCGTCGTTTCTGGGCGCACAAAGTGTCTCAATGAACAATTTTGGCATTGCAAGTTTCAAGGTTCAAATTGCTGCATCGGTTGCGCTCGGCCAGGTTATTACTGCAACAGCAACCTCAGGCACCGGAAATACATCCGAGTTTTCAGCCTGTTTCGTTGTAGTTTCCGAAGCCAACGCCGCACCAATTCGAAATTATGGGACATCTGATACTCTCACCCTCACGTGGAATCCGTTGACATGGACAGAAATATATCAAGTTCAAGTCAGTAACAAACCGACGTTCGACCCATCAAATCTCATTGTCGATAATGCTATGGTAACTGATACTTTTCTCACGATTACGGTGCCAACCAATGAAACCTATTACTGGCGGGTACGGGCTAGAAAACCAGATAATACTTGGAGTGTTTGGTCCATCGTGGAAAGTTTCGTGATACAGATAGATTGATTTTTGCAGCCGAAATAACGTATTGCCTTAAGTCATGAAGTGAAGTGGTAGATGCTGGCAAAAGGGGGGCAAACTTTATGAATCACCTAGGAAGCGAAACGGGTCTTTCATGCACCTTGTAGCGCATAGCCAGACCGACGGCTTTGGTACGGCTATCGGTTTTGAGTTTCGAAAAAATATTGACGATATAGTTTTTTACGGTGGATCTACTAACTAATGGTGCAAGTCTAACCCCCTCATCCCAACCCTTCTCCCCCGCACGCAAGGGAGAAGGGCTTTAGGACACTCTTTTTGGGCGAAAAATAGTGTGCAGAGAGGGTTACAAAAGATCACAACTCACACTTGCACCACTGGTTACTAATAAATAGGTGTTCGCCGATCTTGCCATTACTAAGTCCCGCGACCATCAACGCCAAAATTTCACGTTCGCAATCTGACAAAATCCCGGGCTAGTGATGCTCAGTCGCAGATGGTTTATGAACTTGTGCGGCGGCCAGTACAGCAGTGGCCTCTGGTGCTAACATTGATGTACCGTAATAGTCATTGCTCAGCGCGATCGGTACATCAATGATTTTCCCGGACTTGGATAAGTAGCTTATAGCACCAGCATTCAGTACCTTGTAAATGCTAATTGGTCTATCGACATGCTCAGGATCACCACCTGGATTGATGGGAATTCGTTGCGGATGAGCTGGGTTGCTTCAATTCCATCCATATTGGACATATGCAGGTCTATCAGCACGACATCCGGTTGATACTGGACTTACCCCGATTAAGACGGACACAGAAAATGTCAGGGGTGTGCAAGGT
This sequence comes from Aggregatilineales bacterium, assembly GCA_044226325.1. Taxonomy (GTDB): domain Bacteria; phylum Chloroflexota; class Anaerolineae; order Aggregatilineales; family Phototrophicaceae; genus CFX2. Next base: position 201,148 of record JBGAHG010000012.1, on the reverse strand, counting down.
GCTCAAAGGCAGACGGGCTGAGATAGCCCAGAGCCGAATGCCGCCGCTGACGGTTGTACCAAATCTCAATGTATTCAAAGATAGCCTGCCGAGCCGAGGCTCTGGTTGGAAAGGTGTGGTCAGCACATTCACGTTTCAAGGTCGCCCAGAAACTCTCTTTCATGGCATTGTCGTAACAGCGACCAACCGCGCTCATGCTGACTTGCACTTGAGCCTTTTCCAACAAGGCTAAGTAGGCGCGACTGGTGTACTGGCTGCCTTGGTCGGAATGATGGAGATCGGGTGCGCCACGCTGAGCCAGAGCCATATGAAGCGCATCACACACCAGCAATTCAGTGAGTCGTTCACGCATCGACCAACCAACAATACGCTGCGAAAAGGTATCCAGAACTCCGGCTAGATATAACCAACCTTCACGGGTTGCAATATCAGTGATGTCGACCAACCACTTCTGGTTGGGACGAGTGGCACTGAAATCCTGAGCGAGCAAATTGGCTGCGGGTGTACGGCGTTGGCTCGCTTGAGTAGTGACCCGAAAGTGGCGTCGACAGCGCGTTTTCAATCCCATCCGGGCCATTAAACGCGCAACCCGGTGTTTGCCCACGACTTCACCCGCTTCCCGCAATTCGGCATGAATACGCGGATAAGCGTAGGTCTGGCGGTGCGCTTCATGGATGTCTCGAATACGCAGTACCAACGCCTCATTCGCTTGCTGCCGTTGGCTCGGTTGGCGTCGCAGCCAGTCGTAAAAGCCACTCGTGGCCACACCCAGCACTGCACACATCCGCTGTACTGAATAATCCTGGCGATGGGCTGCAATGAATTGGTAGCCCTTCACGACTCCCCCCGCGAGAACACTCGAATGGCTTTTTTAGGATGTCTCGCTCCTGCCGCGTAATTTCTAACTCCCGTTTTAACCGTCGAATTTCCGCTTGTTCGGCTCGTTCCGCGCTCGTTCCAAGCTTCTCGTCCACCACCCAATAGCGCTGCTGCCATTTGTAGATCAGCCCCGGCCTGATGTCTAATTCCCGCTCAATCTGGCTCACGCTCCGCTCGCCTGCTGCCACCATTGCCAACACTTCTTGCTTGAATTCGTTGCTGTACTTCTTGTTCGTTCCCATTTCCTGCTCCTTACTTTCAGTCTAACGGACATTTTTACTCTCCGCTAAACTGGGGTAAAGCCAGAGGCACAGAGGGATTCCTATTCTAAAAACCATGGAGTCAAGAGTTTTTAAACTTATTTACTGGTTATTGTAGTGAATCTCATAAGGGGTATAGGTTTCCATATTTGGCATCATCGCAAATTTGCAATGGCATTGGATCTGTTGGAGTAAGTTGTGGCGGTAGTTTTGTATCAGGCGGGTTTGTCAACCGAACAACTCAGCCATGCGCCTTCGATGCGCGACACATCGTGGATGAAATGGCAGGCAGTTTCGGTGGATCGCTCACTGCGCTTGTTCAACAGAATGAGATGTCCAGCACTGTAAAGCGACGAGAATCTCAAAGCGTGAATCCAACCACCTTCCTCAAACTTGCCGACAATCTGGCTCATAAAAATCAGCACCCACAAACTGGCGATGCAGAAGGTGATGGGGGCGGCAATGCAATAGTCCTTGGGTCTAGTTGCGAGCAAGTGCTTGCGCACTGAAAAACCCAGCTAACGAGGTAGCTACTGATGACGCATGACTATATGGAGAGTGGGAAGTATGCTCTAGTGAATATTAGGTTTAGTAGGTATTCAGGTACTTATTAAGTTCCCAAGCGGTTACTTCAAGTTGATAATCATTCCATTCAGCTTGTTTGGCCTGCATAAAACGTTCGTATACATGCGGTCCCAGAGCATCGCGAATCAGAGCATCACTTTCGAGGGCATCTAGAGCCTCATCTAGTGTTTTGGGAAGGAACTGAAGACCAAGATTGCGCTGATTTTCAAGCAAATATAAGTTTTCTTCACTTGATGCCTGTAGAGGCAGTTCACGTTTAATGCCATCTAGGCCAGCCGCTAACATGACTGAAAAGGCCAAATAGGGGTTACAACTTGGATCAGGACAGCGCAGTTCTACCCTAGTTGAATCAGCCCCATGTGCGCGAGGTATCCGCAGAAGTGCCGAGCGGTTAATACGTCCCCAACTAATGTGAACAGGTGCTTCATATCCCGGTATAAGCCGTTTGTAGGAGTTTACCAGTGGCGCGAGAATGGCGCACATCCCGCGAGCATGGGCGAGCTGACCTGCTATAAAATGTTGTGCAATATTGGATAATCCATAGGGGTCGCCCTGATCGGCAAAAGCATTGACACCTGTAGCTTTATATACAAGGCTTTGATGGACATGCATTCCGTTCCCACTCATGCCACGAATAGGCTTGGGTAAAAAGGTCGCCCGCAGACCGTTCTGCCGTGCAATAATTTTCAAAGCAGTACGAAAAGTTACCGCATTATCGGCGGTAGTGAGGGCATTAGCATAGCGAAAATCAATTTCGTGCTGTCCATTTGCTACTTCGGCGTGCATCGCTTCTACTGTTATTCCGAATGCTTCTAGCGTAGAAGTCATCTCTCGACGCAGACCACCGATCAAATCAGTTGGAATATCAAAATAACCATCATTATCTTGAGGCACAGGCGGAATAATGCGGCCCTTGTCATCTGGAATAAGCAGAAAAAACTCAAGCTCGGGCCCGATATTGTAGACGAAACCCATGTGATCAGCTTGTTCTAAGACTCGCTTGAGAACTCCACGCGGATCTCCAATAAATGGCTGATCATTCGGTGTATAAACATCACAGATGAAACGAGCGGTTGAATCTTTTCCCGAAACCCAGGGTATGACCGCAAATGTGCTGGTATCTGGTATCAGATACATATCACTTTCAGCTATGCGGGCGAAACCCTCGATAGACGAACCGTCAAACCATATACCATGATCGAGTGTACTTGCCAGTTCATTTACTGGAATAGTAACACTCTTAACGACACCAAGTATATCAGTAAATTGCAGATCAATAAATTTTATTTGCTTCTGTTCAACTTCACTTAGAATCTCAGTAGTCGGACGAGAACTCATTTAGGTGCAATTCCTTGAACAGCCAATGCAAAAATAACTATTCCAAGCAAGACAAATATACTAATGACAATAGTGCGAAAAGTGGGCAAACGCCAGAACGGAACAGTTGTAGATACACCTGTCCCAATTTCTAAAATCGATAGGTTAACTGCATCAAGATGATCCAAATCATGGGAAATTGCGAGCATCGTCGGGTAACGTGCAGCTGGATCACGCTGCAAACAGCGTGCCACGACAGCGGCTAATTGAGGAGAAATGCCGGGCTGTTCCTTATCAAGTCGAGGAATAGCACCCTGGAGATGTTGGGTCATCACAACTTGATAATTATCGCCTGAGAACGGAAGACGTCCGGTGAGCAATTCGTATAGCATCGTACCAACCGCATAAATATCGGTACGTTCGTCACCGCGCTGTCCCTCAATTTGTTCAGGAGCCATATAATCGGGCGTCCCGGACGTGGGTGTTAGATTGGCATAGGTCACTCGACGGGCACCTTTGGTCAGCGCAAGGCCAAAATCCAAAATAACCGGTTGATCTCCTTCAGTGATCAGAATATTCTCTGGTTTTAGATCGCGATGAACAACATCTTGCTCATGAATATAGGCAATACCATCAGCGAGTTTACGAATCAGGCCGATGGCTCTCTCAATTGGCATCGGAGCATCTTTTGAAACCACATCACGCATAGACTGACCATCTACAAGCGCCGTCACAAGGTAGGGGGTACGGTTAAACTGTCCTGAACCCAGCCCTTTTTGTATCGCAGGATGATTAAGGGTGCTGATGGCTTCAAGTTCACGTTGAAAACGTTCATATTGCGCCGGATCCCCAATCATCATACGATTTGGGATTTTTAGGACAACTTCCTGCCCGTTCATCAAGTCATAGGCACGATAAATATCAGCCATCCCACCCTGAGCCATGTGAGACCGAATTTGGAACCGGTCAAATTGATCGCCAATTTGCAACATAATAGTCATAAATTATAGCGCTGCCTAATGTGATTGCCAAAGCTCATGAGTTTCTTCCAGTTAAACGCCCAAGTATAAATTGTGTCAGGCTAAATCGATTATTTTCAGGGGATACCAGTGATGACGTGAGTTGCACTGCATGGATGACAAGTGCAGAAACATTATCGTCACTGTGCCTAGCAAGTGCGGTTTCAATCAACGATTGACTGATTTGTTCAGGTTCCCGCTTCGCCATTGTGATTTCGGCAAATTCATTATCCTCAACATAAGCCCATATACCGTCTGTGCAAAGTATCAAAACGTCATCGGCTTTGATCAGATGGCGGCTAATATCCGGCTGTACAAAGAGATCTATACCCAAGCATTTCTCTAGTACTGAACGCCTTTCATGGGTTCGCACTTTATCTGGAGAAAGGACACGCATTCGAACCAATTCTCCGACAGCCGTGTGATCTTGGGTCAAACACACTGCTTTGTTATTACGTACCAAGTATACGCGGCTGTCACCAATATGTGCGATATGAAGTTGATCACCAATGATATTAATCGCACTCAAGGTTGTTCCCATACGTACTTGCATCCGTTGAGCCGCCTTCGCAACTGCAAGATTAGCCGCTTGAATTCCCTGCCGAAGATTCTGGGGGGATTTAAAGGGTGTACCGCTGTAGAAGTTACTGAAAAATGTGTCCAACGCCAATGTGCTGGCAAGACCACCGTGTTCATATCCACCTAAGCCATCAGCCACAGCATACAATTGTCCATGCGATTGAAATATTTGACTATCATCCGGCTCATAGGAACGAATCGCGTCTTGATTTTCGGTTCTCACCATCCCGGTTTCGCTCGTTCCATACGATAACAACAAACTCACTGGCCGACTCCTGTGAACAGAAAAAGAGAGGCACTGATGCAGCCTCTCCACACAATTGAGGTCAATACCACAGGTAGCTTAAACGTTACCTGCAATTATTCCCCTGAACCTTTTGCGCCCATCTGTTCAACGGATGGGAAGATAGCTTTGCCACTGCTTCGACTGTTGGCTACAAAATAGATAAGACTGACAATTAGCCAGAAGCCAGATATACCTAATCCTAAGTAAGTGGCCTGTGCCGTTGTGCCGCCGGACGCAATTCCAATAATGAAAATCGCCAGCACCATAATCACGTTGGTCACTAATCCTAAAAACGGAACAATCGCATGTCGTACTGAGCTAAACTCATTACGACCTGCGAAGGCTACGAATGTAACCGCACAAATGATACCGTAGAGGACAAAGGTGCCCAAGTTTGATGCCAGTGTAACACCCGTCAATGTGACTGCACCGCCTAGAACACCAATTGATCCTATGATGGCTGAAACGACGACCATCCCGACCAAGGCTGTGTGCGGTGTCGCATATTTGCCGTGTAGAAGTCCCATGATTTCAGGCATTTCCTGATCTTGTGCCATTGCAAAGGTAATGCGTACACCGGTATTCATAGCAGCTAAGGTGGTACCAAGAATAGCAATCACAACACTAATCGCCATGACAATCATAAGTGCAAAGCCATTACCACCTAAAAGCGAGTTACCAAATTGAATTGCCATATCGCCAATTGGTGCCCCTGAAAGACTCGCAGCACCAATCCCCTTGCCCACTACATCACCCCCTAACCAGCTTCCCATAGCGTAATTCGCGGCGAAATATTGAAATAGGTAGGCAAATATACCTTGGACGACCAGCGAAATGATGACCGCTCTTGGAATATCGCGCTTTGGATTCTTCGCCTCCGCCGCAAATGCTGTTGATGACTCAAATCCAACTAAAATGAGCATCGCTATCGTGGACTGGAACAATAAGCCCGCTAAATTATGCGGAATAATGATTGAAGCTGCATTAGCATGATACCAACCATCTGCAGGCAAATTAAGCGGATTAGTATTACGGAAGACGATGGCTAACACGCCAAAAACCACTAATACCACTAATTGAATAACGTTAATCACAATGCTAGCGTTAGTTGAACCGCTAATTCCACGAAATGCAATATAACCTACAATTGCGGCAAAGAGACAGGCGATAACAATTTGTCCCGCAATCGGAATGGTGATATTGAACTGTCCCGCAATATAAGTCAGCAGTGTAGCCATGAAGGCTACCATGACACCCGGATACACCCAATAGAAAAGATGCGCGGCCCAACCAGTAATGAATTTGAAAATCCGTGCCCAACGGCGATGATGCGGTTCTTCCCGATCAAGAAAGGCCTTTTCGGCGAAGTAATATGCACTGCCCGTGCCAGCATCCGGATAGCGACGGGCGAGTTCAGCGAACGCAAACGCAGTTAGGAAGGCAACGATGAGTGCGCCAATAATTCCTGTCCACATATCCGGGGCAGTGCTAGCGCCAGTGGAATCAAGATTCGCTGCCTGCAATTGGTAAGTAATCCATAAAAATGCACCTGGAGCAATTAATGCCATTGCATTCATCGTAACCCCGGTTAGACCTAGAGTCTTCTTCATTCCTGTGGTGCTGGTTGTTGCACTCACATTCCCCTCCTCATGTAATATAGCTACCTCTGCGTTGCAGCCAATTGAAATGATGCATTCTGCCCCGAACTGACCAATATGACCATATCACAACGGTAACTTTTAGTGCATTTTTCTACAGGGATTAAATTAGATAACTTCTGAGTGGTAGATTTAGACAATATAAACAAATACTCTGAGTCATATGATCGTATTTTCTACAGTGTTAGATGCATTGATCATTTATTGATTGAATAAATGTACAAATTGCACAAACAATAAAACTATTCAACAGTAATATTGACTGTTTTTTGATGATTTTTCTAGGCTTCTTTATTCTTTTTTATTCCTGCAAGTGGAAATAAATATAGATATATAAATTTCATAGTTGGAAATGTGCAGCGGTTAGATTTTATCTTCATAAAGAGCCGAATATTCAATGAAAGCCAATACATTATGCTTGATTTACCAACTATTTCGTTCGCAATTCGTCTATATTCACACTCAAGCTGGTGTGACTCAACGGCAAGGTGGATGCAAGAACTAAAACTGCACGAAAAGGATTATCGGGAAATGGCCTCTGATGATGAAAAGGATCTTGCTTTTCATATTGATGTAACAGGATATCTTCACAAAGGCCGTCTAACTTGGGTTCAGATGGCCAGAGATCATTTTAACTATGAGGTAAAAGAAGAGGCAGCTTTGACGACGTACAAATTGTAATATCCAAAGCACAACAGCATGTAGAAGAACTTGTGATAATTACAGCTTTCGCCACTGAATATCGAACAAAACAAATTAAGAGTCCTGACGTCACAATGCAGAGGTTCCGATCTCAAGTTTGCGGCTAGATACAGATGCTACAAAATAACAGCTCTAAGTGCTGTAGATAAAGCTACTGTTTAATGGACAACAATTTTACCTATGCCGAATTAATAACCTGTCGCCAATACAGTTTCAGTGAGTGTCACAGCGTCTAGTAGCGCCTTTGAAAGAGCCACCGCCTGTTGCCGAATTTCAGGAACCGCCGTCGCTTCCCACAATAGCCCTTTAAGCGATGGGCCAATCGTATATAACAGGGTGGATACGCAGCCCGACTCATCCCGCAACGCGCCGTTTGACTCCGCATCCAATCCCAATCGTAAGCTATCAGGCTGGACAAGTCCGCGTTTTAACAAATTACCGAGCAAAGGATCGGTTACCGTCGAATAATCAGTGTTCGGTCCGGTACAGTTGATAATATGCTGCACATCCAATACTAACTGGCCTTGCAGTGTCCCTATCTCCGCCCGAACACCGTAATTTTGGGGGTGAAACTGCTTAACCATTCCTTTATGAATGACGAGCTGCTCCGAAGTTCGCAGCGTATCAATGATGACCACCACTTGAGGTGGCATCCGGTGACGATGACTATCCCAATAGGGCTGGATATGCCGCAGAAATCGGCGTTTTTCATCTAGTGGCAAACGCTGCCAGAGCACGGGAGTGATTGACCGCAATGAGTCAAAAATCACCCGCCAATCAATATTCGCTGTATTGGCTGCTGTATCTATTTGCTGGCGAACATATCGCATCAATTGCCGCGCTGTATTCGGCAGAGTAGCGAAATTAGGTACAGCGAAAGTAGTTGACGAAACACGATGGGCTTGTGGGAGTAACCCGTGTTTAGATATGGCGAAAACCTTGCCCTGATGACCGCGCGCATGTAAACCCAAAACCACATCAACCATCGTCAGGCCCGTCCCAATAATCAACACTGAATCTTCAGATGAAATTTGATCAAGTGCTTGTGACGACCAAGGATTTCTGACATAACGAGGACTATCTGAAAAAGCCAGGTCAACAAATGACAGATTACGAGGTGAAAAGTTGCCGAATGCTATCACAACCTTAGAAGCGCGTATATGATCTCCCGACTGCAAATAAAGCAGTGCTTCATTGGAATATGTCACAATATCCAACACGCCATCATGATGGCGTAAAAGTCTTACCATAGCCGCTGCTTCGCGCTCGGCAGCCTCCAACACCTCAGAGATATATCGCCCATAAACAGTCCGAGGGACGAAACTGGTTTCGGTCGCAGGCTGCTCTTGTTCAATGTAAAAATCAGTAGTTTGCAACCAACGTAAGAAGTGCCTAGGATCATCAGGGAAAGCGCTCATTTTGCCAGCGGGGACATTGAGTAGTGAAGAGTATTCCTCAGTGCCATAGGCTACGCCTCGACCAAAAACGCCGCTGCGTTCGATCAGATGAATATCGAGTTTCTCGGTGGCGGAGCGCAAAAGCTGAATGGCGGTCAGGCTTCCGCTTACCCCTCCGCCCACGACAGCAATTATTGGCGTAATGATATGATCCATAGTATTCATCTTGATGATCCTCATACCCAGTTTCAACACGGGAGTACCTGTTCATTACAGGTTTTATAAATAAGGGTATCCAATCTATTGGACAAGTTAATAAGATTGGATGCCAAAAACCAACTATAGGAGCATCGGGTAACAAAAAGGGTTATACCGTGGTGACAATGTGGTGATATTTTGCTGGCTTATATCGTCATAATTCCCGTCGACACTTCGGTTACAACCGGCATCGCTAACGACCCAAGTCTCGCTGTGCCAGGCTCGACCGCAAATCAACAACTTGCCAATTTCATAGGCATTTGTTTGCGGGCACGATGCAGTAATACCCGCTGATTCGCGTCCGAGATGCTCAGCTTCTGACTCACTTCTGCCGCGCTTAAACCATCGATATGACGCAATCGAACGACATTCTGCTGGTTTTGCGGAAGCAGTTTAATGCTATGCGAGAGGTTTTGCTGTAAATCATGGATGTCAACAATAGTTTCAGGATGAGAAACAATTGGTGGCATGATAAATTCTGACACATCGCCATCTTTATCATCTAAACTGATTGCGGATCGATACGCATGTCGCCGTTCACGCTGTAATTGTGTCTTGGCGCGGTTCATCACGATACTATAAAGCCACGTTTTGATTGTTGATCGTCCTTCGAAATTGCGGATGCCTTTTAAAACGGCAAGCCACGTTTCCTGGACGACATCTTCCGCAATGGACATCTCAGGCACAATCACAACCGCCAAGCGAATCAAAACCTCATGATATTCTTGAACGAGGTGCTGGAAAGCTTCTTCATCGCCGGATTGCAAGCGTTTAATGAAAACTGATTCACATCTATTTGTGGGTGTAATAAACATCATGCACTCCAAAGGATTATTTGCGTGTTGGGATAAATGTGTATATCGACTATCCACCACGTGAGAATAGTCCGCGAGTCAGATCACCAATTGAACATACAATCCATATTCAACAGTGGAAAACGTTCGATTATGACACACGTAAAAATGACAGTCGGTTAGCTGTTTTAGTGATAACATGGCGTTCTAATGTGTAATACTCAAATGACTGCATTCCTAATTCGACAGCTTTGAGATGGCCTGGCTTAGCGGAACCAGCACGCGCACTGGCCTGGTTTTCCCACAAACAAAACGACAGACATTCACCTGTAGCACGCGGAACACCGATAAAGTAATGCAGAAAGCCAGGGGTTTCGCGGGCGGCAGCCGAAGCCGTGTTGTCTAATTCGGTCAATAACGCTTCATCAGCATCATGACGATGTTTGGAACGAAAGACAACCAGATACCATTCGCCGCTTTCCACATTATGGAAGCATTCATGCCAACTAAAACTGCTCTCAACCGGCAAAAGCATATAATCCGGTGTGAGGGCTACCGGTTGTTGTACAACAGAAGTGAGTAAAACCTCCACCACATAACCTCTTCTACGATGTCAGCAACAATAAAATTAAGAGATGATGGCGGGATTCGAACCCGCGAATAGTGATTTTGCAGACCACCGCGTTAACCTCTTCGCCACATCATCAAATCGAGCGCGGTTATGCTTAAACCGCACTGTTCACAACCGGTCCTTCAAGCAGCACACGGCTTAAAACTTGTTCCTTCAACGCTGCAAATTCGGCGCTGCCCCTTGCACGAAAACGGGGCAAATCAACCGGCAAGTCCAGCGCAATCTTCCCGTGTTCGAGCAACACAACCCGATCCGACAAAGCAATGGCTTCCTCAACATCATGGGTAATCAGGACGGCGGTAAAACCGTCTTCTAGCCATACCCGTTCGATCAAGCGCTGCATTTCAATCCGGGTCAGTGCATCGAGCGCCCCAAGCGGTTCATCCAGCAGCAGCAGGGGAGGACGCGTGACCAAGGCTCTTGCCAGTGCAACACGCTGCCGTTCTCCTCCTGAAAGTAAGTTGGGCCATTCCTGCACCCGCGCCGCTAAACCAACATGTTCGAGTGCCTGTGCAGCCGATGTCCGCCAATCACCTTTTAAACCGATAGCCACATTCTCAATCACACTGCGCCACGGCAATAAACGCGCGTCTTGAAACATGATGCGAATTTGATTATTGAGTCCCTGCAACCGTTTATCGGCAAGAAGAATTCCACCGTTGTCAGGCGTATCCAAGCCAGAAATCAAGCGTAGAAGTGTCGTTTTACCACTGCCACTCTTACCGACAATGGCGACAAAGCTGCCTGCTTTGACATCAAGGTTGATCCCATGCAGCACATGATTCTCGTCAAAACGCTTATAAACATCGTGTATAGAAAGCGAGATACCATTCAATCGTTCAGTCATTTCGATTCCTAACGTTATGAGGTTACAGTATTGGAGCGATATTGACGCTGCCATTTCAACAATCGTCCTTCCAAGATGCGTGTCACAGCATCAGATAATTTGCCGAGAATGGCATAGAGCACCACCACAAACATCAGCACATCCGCCCGAATGAATTCGCGGGCAGTCGCTGCCAGATAACCGATACCGGACTCAACCGCTATCGTTTCGGCCACAATCAGCGTCAGCCACATGATGCCCAGCGACAACCGAACACCCACCAAAATTGATGGCAGTGCGCCGGGTAAAATGACCTCACGGAAAAGCTGCCATCTCGAAAGCCCATAGACTTGCCCCATTTCAATCAAATCCGGATCAACGCCTCGAATGCCATGAAAGGTATTGATATAGATCGGAAAGAACACACCAAAGGAAACCAGAAACAGTCGGGCACTGTCGCCGATACCAAACCACAGAATAACCAGCGGCAGCAGGGCTAAGTTCGGTATGGTTCGCACCATCTGAACAGTGGTATCTAGTAATTTTTCGCTCAGCTTGAACAAGCCGTTGGACATGCCCAATAAGAAACCAATCGATCCACCAACCAATAGTCCAGTCAAGGCTCGCCCGGTACTAATCACAATGTCCGTAAAAAGTTCGCCACTTGAAATGAGCTTAATTGCCGCTTTAAGGATGGTCAGCGGGGGCGGCAAAATGCGTACGAGGATCCAGCCCATCTGTGCTGCCACCTGCCATACGATCAGGATGACAATCGGTACAATCCAATAAATCAGATGACGATTAAATGCCGTAGCAGTTGATTTCTGAATTCTCGCTAAGACATTCCGCGAATTTACAATCACGGTTTCTGCAACAGGCAGTACCGATTTTGAACTCACTAGATTTTCACTAGCCATTGACGACTCCCTCTCTCGTGTCCTATTTGAGGTTTTACTTTAGCGTTGTCCGACTGTTCCCAAACTGACAAGATGCTCTGGCGTGAATTCGTTAAATCCAGCCTTCAAATCTGACTTAGCATCACTATCCGCCAAATATTCCTTTGGGAGCTTCGGGAAAAGTAGCTCTGCGGTGCGATAGGCTTCTTCCAGGTGGGGATAGCCAGAAAAAATAAAGGACTCGATACCGAGGTCAACATACTCCTGCATCCGTTGAGCAATGGTGTCTGGATCACCGACTAAAGCTGTCCCTGCCCCGCCACGTACCAGCCCTACACCAGCCCATAGATTCGGACTAATCTCGAGATGTTCCTTACTGCCTTTATGCAGTGCTTGCATCCGGTGTTGACCGGTGGCCTGCGAACTGGACATTAAGGCCTGCGCTGAGTTGATAGCCTTTTCATCCACATACTTAATGAGATCATTGGCGGCATCCCACGCCTGACGCTCGGTTTCGCGCACGATAATGTGCAATCGGATGCCGAAACGGACTTTGCGGTTATGTTCCTCGGCATAACGTTTGACTTTGGCGATTTGTTCCGCCACCTGATGTATGGGTTCGCCCCATGTCAGATAGAGGTCAGCATGTTTAGCGGCCACGCGATGCCCAGCGTCAGAAGAACCACCAAAATAAATGGGTGGATATGGCTGCTGAACATTGGGAAAGACATTGTGTCCGCCATAAACCTTGAGATGTTTGCCTTCAAATGTGACCTGTTCGCCACTGCTAATACCGCGATAAATGGTCAGGAATTCGTCAGTCAGTTGATAGCGTTCGTCATGTGTGAGTTTCAGGCCATCGGCGGCGGTATCAGCATCACTGCCACCCGTGACGATGTTGACCAATACGCGACCATTACTAATGCGGTCGAAGGTTGATGCCGTTCTAGCTGCCAGTGCTGGAGCGATCAGTCCGGGACGAAAAGCCACAATGAATTTCATGCGCTTGGTGACAGACGCAAGAGCCGCTGACAAAATCCACGCGTCTTCGCAATGACGTCCGGTGGGCAGCAGCGCACCTTTGAAACCGAGGTTATCGACTGCTTGGGCCACCTGCTGTAAATAATTGAAGTCGGCGTTGCGTCCACCAATAGAAGTCGCTAAATACCGTCCATCATTGCCGCTCGTTGGCAAAAACCAATTGATTTCCATGTTATTTCCTTACAATTGCTGCATATGTCAAAAACGTGTTTGTGGGGGCGATTTTGAACCGCCCCGGATATATGTGATTTTCAGATACTAACCGCTTGTCGCAGTGGCTTCTGGTGTACTTTCGCCTTCAGAAGCGGCATTTGCTTCCGCAGCTGGATTAGTACCGCCAATCCAAACCGCATCTTTAATATTCAGTTGTGATGGGATCAATTGGAGATTGAAGAAAATGTCAGCCACTTTTTGCTGCGCTGCAACCGCTTCGTCGTCAATCCAGCGATATTGTTGAACTTCAGAATTCAGACTGAATTTAATGACTTCGACATCTAGGCCGGTTTCTTTCGCCAGAATGTCGGCATACTCGTCCTTGTTGTCATAAATCCAACTCTGCCACTGCTTGACCTGTTCCAAAATGGATTTCAACGTGTCGGGATATTTGGATACAAAATCGCTCGAGGCTTCGATAAAGGCATTACTCTTGGCAACGTCCTGACCTTCAACTAATGCTCGTGCGTTCAGTTCCTTGATGGCGGCTGAGCGGAAGGGATCCCAAATAGTCCACGCATCAATGCTGCCGCTTTCAAAAGCTGCCCGGGCTTCGGATGGGGCGAGGAAAATCGGTTCAATATCGTTATAAGTGAGGCCAGCCTGTTCCAACGCTTTAACCGTAAGCAAGTGGGCACTCGATGCTTTCTGGAAAGCAATCTTTTTACCTTTCAAATCCGCCACTGTTTTTATTGGTGAGTTCTCTGGCACGAGAACAGCACTGCCTGCCCCTGAACCGGAAATCACAGATACATAGATTAATGGGGTTCCGGCTGCCTGAGCGAAGATTGGCGGGGTATCACCCGTCGAACCGATATCGACTGATCCAGCGTTCAAGGCTTCCAGCAGTTGTGGTCCAGCAGGAAAGGCTGCCCATGTGACTTTGGCATCCGGGAAAAGCTTTTCGATAACCCCTTTGGCCTTAATTAGCGGCCAAACACCGTTGCGTTGATAACCAATACGGATTTCTGTAGGTGTGGCACTGGCTTGGGCATGTACCGAAATACCAATTGCCAACAGGGCGATTAAGACCGCAAGTGTGGTAACAAAACGGGTACGCATTTGAAAGTTCACTTTCCGACAGCGGCAGGCGCTGCTATAGCTTGAGAATGAATAAGATGGTGGGTCAAAGAGCTGATGGTTTTGTCTATCCGCTGTTCAATGGCAGGGTCAAGTTCTAAACCATCGGTGTATTTCAGTTGTGAGTCCTGAATATAAAGTCCATTCAGAACGTGCTGTGCCCCTAATGCTGAAAGGACAGGCTTGAGCGCATAATCAATGGCGAGCAAATGGGCTTGTGATCCGCCTGTGGCGATCGGAAACACAAGTTTGTCCGTCAGAATTTGTTGGGGCAGCAGATCCAAAAAGACTTTCAGCAATCCAGTGTAAGCTGCTTTGTAAACCGGTGTTGCTACGACCACCACATAGGCATCTGTAATGGACTGAATCGCTTCTTGGATATGCACATCATCTGCCCGGCCTAACAAAAGTGCCTCGGCTGGTAAATTGCGAACCTGAATGGATTCAGTTGTAAACTGCCGAGCTTCAAAGCGCTCTCGAATGATTTCCAGTACTGCCGATGAGCGAGAAGGATGAGATGGACTGCCAGCAATAGTCACGATGTCGGCCATTATTTTTCCTTATGTAGTCACTTCAATTGAATCAGGCAATAAAAAAGCCGCTGGTTGCTGTAGCGGCTTCTAAACACAGGTGGTTAACGAAGTGTTATTGCGTACAGCAAAGACAACATGACAAACACATGGGACAGGTCGTACAACACATTGAGTTGGAAGTTTTTTGCAGATGCGTCATGCTTAGGTCAATCCCTTATCCAAATGAAAACACAATCCCTTAACGAGAATGACTTTAACACAAGGCGGTAACAAAATGCGTTTCAAAGCGGTGACAAATTGGTGACACTTTCAAACAGTCGAAGTTGCACTAATCTCTATGACGGAAGCGCTTTGGTCATGCCCTTTCAAGTTAGAGATCACTTGTTGCCAGTATAGTCATCTATGCTTGATAACGTTTTGCCGACTGAATTACGAAGTCGAGCGTCCAAAAATGGGACAATATCTCCAATGTGGCTGGATTACCTGTGTGTACCAGGGCCATTGTTATTTGATTATTATCCATCGCAAACGGCAGTGCTTGATGGTAATAAGCTAAATTGTGTAGAAGCTGTCACACCAGTTGAGGGTCAATCACAATATGCTTTAGGGATATGAGTGGGATCGTTTTCATAGATGGCCTGAATGCACAAGCTAGTGCCGTTGGATCAGTGTATAGCCGACACCCGGCACATTTTCGATATATCTGGGATGCGTCGGATCAGGTTCGATCTTCTGGCGCAGTCGGCGAACGAGTTGCTTTAGCATTACCTTATCGCCACCGTCCACGCCCCAGATATAATTTACAAGCGATTCGTTGGGTAAGACCTGCCCAACACTCACCATCAAAACTTCAAGTAGACGACATTCGAGCTGTGTCAACTGAATGCCTTCGCTATTGGTCGCGTGTTGTACCTCGCGCCGTGCCACGTCAAAAATGAGATCCTCAAACCGCAATAAGCCTGGAGATACAGTTAGCCCGGAGCGCCGCAGCACCGCGCGGATACGCGCTACAAGCTGCGTTGGACTAAAGGGTTTGGCAATATAATCATCCGCACCAATATCGAGACCATTCACAACATCTTCATCTGCCCCTTGGACGCTTAAAATAATGACTGGTGTATTGCGCTGTGCCCGAATCCTTTTACACAGGGTCAGACCATCCATACCGGGAAGTTTAATATCGAGTATCACCAAATCAGGCGTTTCAAATTGCCAGCGCTCAAATGCGATATGTCCATCATGCGCCGTAACCACTTCAAATCCAGCCCGACGTAGTGTAAATCCGATGACATCACACAAGGCCAGATCATCATCGACCACTAGGATTTTCATGTTCACTCCTCATCACACTTAAGGGCAGCGTAATCCAAAAATGCTGTCGCTGCCGGGTTGGTCATCAATACTGACGCGACCACCATGCCCATCAACAATACTTTTCACTACAGAGTGGCCTAATCCTGCACCATATTGATTCGTGTTTTCCCCTGCCAAACGGGTAAAAATAGCCAGCAATATCATCTCTATCCTAAACAAATAAAAAGCCCCAACTAAACAGCCGGGGCTTCTGACATGTGGCACAAGTTATAGAGGTGCTACAAACAAACATCCGGTCTGTAAACGCAATGAAGGTTCGCAAATTGACAACACCTGGATTGTTTACAACAGCACATGATTTTCATCGGAATTGCACTTTTAAATCGTGAGATAAGTGCGAGAGTACAACAAAGGCGCAAACGAGTCAATATTTGCTATTGGGCTTACCCCACTTATCTAGCATATCCTACCAAGCTGTTACCAACTTATCACTCGGATGTATCTTGGTTTGTGACCGGCATCAAGTAGACTGCTGAAAGATACTGCTTCATGACATTCGAAGCCGGTCACATGAAGGAGTTTACTTTGATTGAAACGATAAGCATTTTAGGGGGACGCAGCAAAGTAGGTAGTCCAGAGCCGGTCAAACGGATTGACTTCAAGATGGGTGATATTGTTAGCGTAGTAGGTCCGACGGGATCAGGAAAAACCACCCTCATCAATGACATTGAATTATTTGCTGATGCCAATACACCCACGGGACGGAGTGTCTTAATAAACGGCACTTGCCCACCAATTGAATACCGCGATGATCCGGCACATAACCCCATCGCCCTGATTACCCAACACACCACATTTTTGTCTGATCTGTCGGTGTATGACTTCTTGACCACACATGCCCGTATTCGCAACTCCGATCCTGAACACAGACATACGGTAGTCGAGCGCACACTTGCGTTTGCGAATCAATTAACCGGTGAGCCAGTCGAAGTAAAAAGTCGAATGACCGAACTTTCAGGCGGACAGACACGAGCCTTGCTCATCGCCGACGCAACCATCATTTGCAACACACCGATTGTGCTCTTGGATGAGGTTGAGAATGCTGGCATCCATCGCACACGCGCCCTAGAGCTGCTTCGGCAGCACCGCAAAATATTCATTTTTGTCACACATGATCCACGCATTGCCTTGTTATCGGACTACCGTATTGTCATGCAAAACGGCAGCATCACCCAGGTTCTATATAGCGATGAAACAGAGAAAAAGCTCTCAGCCGCAGTCGGCAAACTGGACGATGCCTTATCACGTTTGCGCGACAAAATCAGACACGGTGAGCGCATTACATCCTTTGAATTAGAGTCATCAACATGAAATTAGCGATTTGTGCCGGGCCAGCGACCACAGGTAAAACGGCTGTACTGCGGCATGTGATTCGAAAGCTGCTTAATGCCGGACAAAAAGCAGCCTTCTTAAAAATCGATGTACAGTTTGCCGAGGAAGACGAATTATTGGCGCAGGAGTTCGGCATCCCCACGCGCAAAGTCCATTCAGGTGAACTCTGCCCCGACCACTGCAATGTGATGGTCTTGGGCGATGCCTTGGAATGGGCATATCAATGTGGGAGCGACACACTGTTAGTTGAAACTGCGGGCCTCTGTTTACGCTGCTCACCTTACGTCAATGGCGGCTTAGGTATGATTGTTCTGGATGCGACCAGCGGCATGAATCTCCCGCTAAAGGTCGGCCCGATGCTGTCATTAGCCGATGTGGCGGTCGTCACCAAAATTGACCGCATATCACAGGCTGAACGGGAAGTGTTTCGCGCCCGTATTCAGGATGTCGCGCCAAACGTGCGTATCCGCGAAGTGAATGCGCTCTATGGAATCGGCATTGATCCGCTCATCGGTTTTATTTCCTGCATGCCTGAAGTTGAGTTTGACATCAACCATCACCCAGCAGGAATGGTTTTACGCGGCAACCCTCCAGTTGGGACTTGCACCATTTGTGTCGGCAAAAAGGAAATTGGTTGGCAGTCGCATTTCGGTGTGGTACGTGCCCTTGAGAACCAGACATTTTATCGGGGAGAATGAACATGTCACGCCATATTTATTTCGATAACGCACCAACTACACCCCTCGATCCGCGTGTGTTAGATGTTATGTGTTTAACGCTGATAGAAGACTTCGCTAACCCCTCCAGCCTGCACCAACCGGGTCGTGAAGCGCGGCAGGCTGTGGAATCCGCACGGCAGCAAGTCGCCCTCTTGCTAAATGCTGATCCGCGAGAAATTATCTTTACAGCCAGCGGAACCGAAGCGGATAACATGGCACTGATGGGTGTCATAGAAGCATTCAACGAAACACATTCACATCATCACCAGCGCTTTTGAACATCCTGCGGTTTTGGAAACCTGTCGCTATTTAGAGCGACGCGGTGTTGCTGTGACTTACTTACCAGTCACGGAAGATGGACTGATCCAACCCGAGGCATTGCAAGCTGCACTCCTACCAGAAACCCGCCTTGTCTCCATTATGGCGGCAAACAATGTGGTTGGGACATTGCAACCCATCGCGGAACTGGCTCGAATCGCACGGTCATGGCGCCTTATTTCATATGGACGCCGTTCAGGCAGTCGGGAAAATCCCTTTCGATATGCGAACCCAACCGATTGATTTACTATCGCTGTCGGCGCACAAATTGCACGGTCCCAAAGGCGTAGGCGCACTCTATATCCGTAAAGGGGTTGCCATTCGCCCGGTGATTCATGGCGGCGCTCAGGAAGGCGGTTTGCGATCCGCGACTGAAAATGTCGTCGGGATTATAGGGCTGGGTGCTGCTGCTGAAATTGCGCGTGCCGAAATGTCAGCGGAGGCTGTACGTCTGGTCGAGCTGCGTGATCGTCTTATTGATGGAATTAATCAAGCGGTTCCCAATGCCTATCTGATCGGGCATCCTTTCCAGCGGCTGCCAGGACATGTATGCCTCGGATTAGCGAATCAAGAAGGCGAAGCCATCCACCTGCTGATGGCGTTGGATGATGAAGGAATAGCAGTATCAACCGGAAGTGCGTGTAGTGCCCAACACGGTGCCGAACCCTCTTATATCCTTCGAGCGATGGGCTTCGATCCCGTACGGGCGCGAGGTTCCATACGCATTTCCTTGGGTCGTTTTAATACAGAGGACGAGGTAAGCCGTTTTCTGGATATTTTCCCGCGCATAGCCGCAACCCTACGTCCTACATTGTCACGATTTAGTATCACAATCTAACAGGGAAAAATGATGTCAACTCAATTACAAACCATCACGATTGACGATCTGCCGGGGTTGGATTGCGGCCTTTGCGGATTTCGAAGCTGCGAAGAAATGGTCAGCCAACTACCTTCGCGCCCTGAACTGATTCAACGCTGTATCCACCTCTCACAGAATGTTGCACCACGATCTGCTTCCATCCAACCGGTAGTTGCTGCGCCAACATTACCAACCCACGGTACGCTGCCCTGCGGTATCTGTAACCAGAGACAAATGATTGCTAATGCCGAACCGACCTGGCAAGATACATTAGGGCGTGAATTTGACTTTTATCTCGAATTTTTCCCCGAAGAACCTGGCCCTCGCGAGACCATCATTCCTCATAACCCAATGCTCACCCGTGAGTTGGAAATCACGGCAGGTGACATTCTGGTTGGGCGTCCACTAGGCATGTCATGTGGATGTCCGATTACACACTGTGGGATTGTTATGGAAGTGGATCGCCGCACCGGGGTGATTGTTTGGTGCGTTACCGAGCCACTGAGACCTCGTCAAGAAGGTTTTAAGGATCTGGGCTACTACATTGCTGAAGGCTATGATGGCCTAATCAAACAGAATCGTATCAAGATTGAGATCGGTAGACGTTATTTTTTCCAGCCGCGTATGTGCATGCTGCAATGGCGGCATAGTGGCTTAGTCAATTTTGTAAACCGAACTTCTGAGGGTCTGCAGGTGCGTGTAGAAGGTTTGTGGATTGGATAGTGTCGCGAGACCTGATTTTCAATCTTCAGGAAAGTCATCTCGACCTACACGGTGACGGTCTGGATATTCATCATCATAAATTATCCTCATCAAAAACAGCGGACTGATTGATATTCGGTCAGCTCGTTGCTTGGGTAAGAATACCAGCTGCGTTACAATTTAACGTTATAACGCTTGCACAGGAGGCAACGTCGCCGATTATGCCTTTGAGCCTTACCCGCCAATTTGTTATCGTTCTAGCCGTAACTATCTTCCTATCCACGCTGATCGCTATGGTGTCCACGCTTCTGCTAGTTAACGTTATTCTCACAGATCAAATGGTTATACTGTTCCTCCTCAGTAGTGGGCTTATTGCCATTGTCGGGTCGGTGATTAGTGGGCTTTATATGCGTCATAATGTTCAACCGCTATGGCAACTGGTACGAGCAGCACGCAATATGGGTCAGGGGGATCTGACGACTCCGATTCACGTTATACCAAGAACCGTGGATATTCTTACACTAGCAGTCACCCTCGAACAAAGTCGGATTCAATTGGCACAAACCCTCAGAGATTTGGCTCAAGCCTGGGATTGGTCGCAGACATTGATTCAATCCATTACCGAAGGCATCGTAAGCTTCGATTCCAATCACACTATTACCTTTTTTAGCGATGGCGCTGCCCGAATGACAGGCTGGAAAGAGTCAGACGTAATTGGTACGCCTATCAATGACCTCTTTATGACACACGATAACAATCAGAGTTCTTTTACCGAACAGATACCACCGGTTGGAAAACGCCAGCCAATTGTTACAGTGAATCAGCAAATGCAAACGATTACCTTAGCCGTCACGCGTGCCAGACAAACTCCTGACGGACAAACAACAATTGTTTTACACGACATCACAGAAGAAACCAATCGCCGCAATCTACAAACCTATTTCCTGGCAAATATGTCTCATGAATTTCGGACACCACTTGCAGGCTTAAAGGCTTCTATCGAACTTTTATTGGAGCATGTTCACCATCTTTCTCCGGCAGAAATCAACAAGCTGCTGAATTCTATTCATCTCAGCGCAACGAGTCTGCAAAACCTGATTGACAATCTGCTTGAAAGCAGCAAAATCGAAGCCAACCAATTCACCTTACGTCGCAGGCCAATCCGCTTCAATGACTTACTGGCCGATGGATTTCGAGTCATTTATCCTTTGCTCAATCGGCGTATGCAAACCCTGACCTTAGCGCAACCCCTTCAAATGCCACAATTAAATGTCGATCCGGTACGAATGGTACAGGTCATGGTTAATTTATTATCCAACGCCAGCAAATATAGTCCACCGGATTCAATCATTGATATTGTTATCGAAGCAAAATCTGATCTTCTTTGGCTTTCTGTATCAGATCGCGGCATAGGCGTTCCTACCGAACAGAGTGACTCGGTTTTCCATCGCTTTGTCCGCCTGAAAGATTCGAGCAAAGATCTGAAACCCAAGGAAGATTATGGCAGCGGATTAGGCTTATCTGTGGTCAAAGCCATTGTGGAAGGTCATGGGGGGAGCGTGGGAGTTAAATCGCGAGACGGTGGCGGTTCAGTTTTCTGGTTCACGCTGCCGTTTGAGGGAGCTGCGTTATGAAAGCTTTAGTCGTTGATGATGATTTAGTATTAGCCGATGTAGTTGCGTTTACACTGCGTCGTGCTGGTTTCGAAGTGTTGTTAGCTCATGATGGCCCCACGGCATTGGAACGGTTCCGCCAGAATGCCCCGAATGTCGTCATTCTCGATTTGGAATTACCCGGTATGGATGGCATGGATGTCTGTCGGAAAATTCGTGCCCATTCCACAACGCCGATTATTATGGTCACAGTGCGTGACACTGATGAAGATGTCATTCGTGGGCTTGGCGTGGGCGCTGACGACTACATCAACAAACCATTTAGCCCGGCTCAGCTTGTTGCTCGGGTGCAGGCTGTATTGCGACGTAGCGGTGGAGTCAGTATGCCTAAACGCCTCGAATTTGCGGGCATCGTATTGAACCCAGAACGCCGGATGATTGAATATCCTGACCAAAATCCCATTGTCCTTACCCAGCTAGAATATCGACTAATGGAAACACTCGTTCTCAACAGCGAACATGTGCTTCCAATCGACACCTTAATTGACCGTGTATGGGGAGCAGAGAGCGGGGATCGTGTCATGCTTAAACAGTTGATTTATAGATTGCGCCATAAAATTGAATCGGAGATTACCAAGAAATTGGTTTATATTGAATCCGTTCCGGGTATCGGATATTCACTGATGCGCACTACCAAGGCCGATGGCTGAGTGATACCACCCATGTACCCTTTTTTATCCTTAAAACAAATTACAATCGATCCGGAATTAGTTCGGCGGTTGCCTCGTCAACTTGCTTATTATCATTTAGCTCTGCCTATTGCATCTGACGATCATCAAATTACGGTGGCAGTTGCACATTCCGATAATCCGAAAGTGATTAAGCTGTTAGGCACCGTGCTGAATGCTCAAGTCATACCTGTATGCAGTCTGGCCGACGAGATTAAAGCTGTTTTGGATGCAATCTGGCAAGTACAAGGCAATATGAACCCACCGGCAATTCTGGTGTGGACAGATAGTTCCTCCCCGCAGGCAGCTAAGTACCGCCATGCTGAAGCATTCGCAGCTGCTCTTTCCGCAAAGACCACAGTCATCAGCAACGAACACAGCACACTTGAGATGATCATGCAAATTGTCAATGCAGGCGATTTTAGTCTCATGATCACCAACGAAGGTATTGCTGATTTCCCATCCCTACTGAATAAAGTGGCAACTCCGATTCTATTGGTGCGAGGCGAAGAACACCCTATTCAACACGTTTTAGTTGTACTGAGGGGTCACACACCGGATTTTAGTGTCTTAGATTTTGTACTCCCTTTGGTTCAATTCTGTCACGCTCAAGTGACTTTGTTAGCCATCGCTCAACCGGTTTCAGAATTTATCGCCACTGTTAACCTCACTGATCTATTATCCACTGAGTCGTCTTTTGGATCACACATTACAGATTGTGTACAGCTTCTCAACGACACAAAGATTGCTGGACGCCTCAAATTGCGGCAAGGATCTACACCACATCCTGAAGATGAAATCGCCGCTGAAGTGTTGCTAGGGCAGTATGATTTGATAGCGATTGCTGCTGAAGCCTATGGCGATTTCGTTTATCGTGTACTGACCACCATCCAAGAGCGTGACAATAAGAATCAATGTCCATTACTCATCGTGAAACCAGGGTTCATTCTTCACAATTGATACTGAAGTCTCGATATAAACTGGGAAGATTTATAATCACTACGTGATATGGTCCAACTTCAAATCTCTGTACGACATAGTGCGAGCTAAGTTAAGTTGCCGAATTCAATCTCATACTTGTGTCCAGTTAATGATTGATAAAGGTTATATATTTTCCCATGATGTAGGCTAGTCCGTTACCACAAGCATAGTTCTCATCTTCAGGTGCAGAATAGAAAGTGCCATTCTTTCTGAGTGTACGAATGACATATCTATGGGATTCTTGCATTGTTGATCCCGAGTATATTTGGCTATTTCGGCGATTCGTTTTTGCCTATACTTCTCGATCAGTTCTTTGGCTTTAGGATAACTGATTACGAGTTTTTCGAGTGACTGCGATCTATCCCCCCAAAAACTTGCTCATTCGTTAAGTTGGTGCAAGCGTTAAGGAAGGAGCCAACACACGAATACGAAGCAAATCGAGCTTCGTCCGGCCATACATCTGACGTTTCAGCAGCTTCAGACGACAGATATGACCTTCATGATGCCACCACTGGGGAATGTTCAAAGGCGTGAATCGCGGCGAAGCACAGCGCGACTACATCCGCTTCACGATCAGAACATCCGAGATATGCCCAACCAGGACACACCAGCACGGTCGGACGCTTCTTGCCGTTCAACATCTCTAGCGAATCCGCCAGAACATAGGTCCGTCAGTGTAAAATCATACAGACCGTCGACCGTCTTACAGCTGAAATGTTTGGTGAAACATTGTTTATCCTGTGGTTACGTTAGCTGCCAGCACATTGGTTACCGCCTGCATCAAGCGATCCGCACCATCCCCCGCCAGGCCGAGAATGTGACGAAGCGGCTCACCTCGTTCATTATCCATGATGCCAAACACGATACCGGGCGCTTCCAACTGCGCCAATGTCTTCAGGATGGTGTCGTATGTGGCTTTGTCGCTCATGATGTCACCGACGAAATCGTCGAGGGTGAATGTCGTACGGTAGTTCGGGTCAAATGGAACCGACCACTGCCATGTGCCCGAACCGACCTCGATAGACGTGGACTCGCGTCCGGGTAATGTGACCAGTGCTTTTGTGTTCGGCGGAACGGTGACTGTTATGTCGAACTTCCCAGTTTGCAGCTTCCAGCGGCATTCGGCCATGCCATAAGGTGTGAGGTGGCTTGCATGGGCGGCGGTCAGCCCACCGCTCGGATATGGTCGAACTGCGATGCGGCGGTAGCCCGGTTCAAGCGGCGCAATGCCGCCAATCGTGCGCTGCATCCAGTCGGCGACCGCACCGAGCGCATAGTGGTTAAACGAAGTCATCTCGCCGGGATTGATCGAGCCGTCGGGTAACATGCTGTCCCACCGCTCCCAGATCGTCGTTGCGTCCATCGTTACCGGATATAGCCACGAGGGACAGCCTTGCTGCAAGAGTAGGCGATACGCGGCGGTATAATGTCCGGTATGACAGAGCGCATCGCATATCAATGGTGTACCCACGAAGCCAGTACGAATGTGATACCCACTTTCTCGCACCAGTTCCGCTAGTCGATCTCCGGCACGCTGGTGCTGTTCAGGGGTGGGAAACAGATCAAATTCTAGCGCAAGCGCATAAGCAGTTTCCGCATCGCTGACCATGCGACCGGAAAGCGTGATAAACTCCTTCGCAAACGCGGTTCGGACATCAGCGGCAAGCGATTGATAGTGCTGCTGCTCGGCTTTTCGCCCTAATACTTCAGCAGCTCGTCCGACCAATTCCGCCGAACGGGCGAAATACGCGGTGGCGACAATCGCCTTGTGGGTACGCGCTTGACCGGGTTTGTCCGGTGGCGCGGTCGGATCAAGCCAATCGCCAAACTGAAAGCCCTTGTCCCACAAACGCGATTCGCCTGCCGCCGACGCGATGTAATCGACCCATGTGTGCATACTCTCGAATTGATCGGCAAGGATACCCGCATCGCCGAAGCGTTGATACAACACCCAAGGAACGATGGTCGCGGCATCTGCCCACGCGGCACCCGGTAAGGGATCACCCATTGGATTGGGGACTACATGCGCCACAACGCCGCCCGCCTTGCGCTGTTCATGAGCTAAATCGCTCAGCCACGACTGCAAAAAGCCGCTCACATCATAAATGAAACTCGCCGTTGGGGAAAACACCTGCAAATCGCCTGTCCAACCGAGGCGCTCGTCACGCTGTGGACAGTCAGTTGGCACATCGACGAAATTACCACGCATTCCCCATAAGACATTTTTATGTAGCCGGTTGAGCTGCGGATTTGAGCACTCGAACCAGCCTGTACGCTCCATATCGGAATGGATTACCACCGCACAGATATCCGCTGGATTCAGTTGGCCTATCCATCCTTCGACCTCGACATAGCGGAATCCGTGAAACGTGAAGCGAGGCTCCCATGATTCGACCCCGCCGCCGCGCAAAATATAGCGGTCTGTCGCTTCGGCAAGTCGCAGCGGTCGTGTACCAAGTTCACCGTGTTCCAACACTTCGGCATGACGCAATGTAATCATCTGCCCCGCCATCCCTTTGGCTGCAATACGCACCCAACCGACGAGGTTTTGACCAAAATCAACCAGCGTTTTACCCGCAGGTGAATAAGTGATCGACACGGGCGTAATTTGTTCCAGACGGCGTACAGGCGGACCGACAGGCGCTTTCAAGATGCTCAGATCTCGCTCAAGTATGCGAACGCCGCTCCACCCCAATGCAGCGTATCCCGGCAGCGACCAATCAGTAGGTTCTAAGCGAGCATCATAGGTTTCGCCATCATAGATACTGTTAGTGAGGATCGCGCCAGTCGCAGCATGCCAGTTTTCATCGGTGATAATGCATTCGCTCGATCCATCAGCATACTGAATCTCAAGCTGAGCAAGGAGTGCCAACCGATCACCCCAGATGTTACGCCGCCCACCGCCGAAGCCTATCCGACCTCGATACCAGCCATCGCCGAGGATTGCACCAAAAGCATTTTCACCTTCGTGCAGTAGCTCCGCAACGTCAAAGGTTTGATAGCGCATATGCTGATCGTAGACCGTCCAACCGGGCGCGAGCACCTGATCACCGATGACTGCACCGTTGATTTGTGCTTCGTACAGCCCTAAGGCGGTTACATACAGCCGCGCTGATAACACGCCGGGACGCACATTGAATTCACGGCGCAAATACGGTGACGGATTAGATTGAGTCTTATCTTCGTCCCAATCTGGTGTGATGAAGCGGGCGATCCAATCGTCCGGGTGCAGCAATCCGGTTTCCAGCGAGAGCGGGTCGCTCCAGGCAGATTCACTCCCGTCGCTACCCCACACGCGGACGCGCACGCGCACCTGTTCGCGGGATTCAAGTGGTTTAAACGCCCAATTAATCAGAACTGACTGATTGGACTCGATCCGCGCGGTTTGCTGCTGACCATCGGCGCGTTGATATTCAATCTCATATTCCGCCTGGACCCAATTTTGCGCCTCAGTTTCGACACTCCACGATATGCGAGGCTGACTTGCACCGATTCCCAATGTTTCGCGGAGATGTTCAATACGTAGAGCAGTGATTTTAATTTCCGGCATCGACATGTTGTTCTCTCACAAAGGATATAGGATATAAGCGACCGCCAACCCAATGTACCACGATTACATCTGTGCGCGGGCATCGCCTGATGGAAAATCGCCCATCGGCTAGTACACGCGGTTGAAATGAACGGATTGAAGTTGCACTTTTGAGTACTCTGAATCGGGTTGATGGGATAAGCTGAAATTAAAAACTGATGTGTCACAAACATAATTCTGATTTCGCGTTAGTCACTAAGGTTAAGCAATCTTCAAGCGCCAGTTAATCAAACACAGAAAAATACTCCTTGAAGAACTGCTGGCGATCGCTTGGATATAGAAGCGCTGGAATGGCAACAGTAACAGAATTAGGTACGATGGTGACCAAATTCGCTCAGGCTAGCAAGCAGTTCGAGTAAGTCTGGAACTGACCGACAAACATAGCAATGTCGACCTAAACCACGCGCAGTTCAGGTCGCTGTACGACCAACAGAAGCCAAAAGAAGGAGTCCTAATGAGATAGAAACAAGACTGAAAATCATTTATTCAGTTGCAGGGAGAAAAATTGACACTACCTGCCAGATGCCTTCTTACCTGTTGCCATCTGATTTATTCCGCATTGGTTTATGTAAGTTGGGCAAAGGATCTCTTAAGCCTAGTGTTTGTTTTTCTATCTCACAGCCCATGAAGGTGTTAGATAGTGTCAAATTCCAGCCATTGATTGCGATTATTCAGACCTGCTACCTCTGAACTAAAGCCCCCCACAGGCTTGCAAGCTTGCCTGCATGTGGCCACGTGCTTCGGCGGCAATGACACAGCATTGTTCCAGGCTATAATCTTTAGCACCGATAATTTCTAAATTGACCGAGCCAGAATATCCATGTTCATGCAAGACACGTATGTACCCAAGTAGGTCAATATCGCCGCGCCCATTTGTTTGCATTTCTGGTTTGCCGGGGTTTTGCTGGCGGCCTTTACAATCCCTTATGTGAATGTGGCGAACTCGCGAAACAACCGCTTCGAGGGCCTCTACTGGATTTTCGCCTGCCCTATGAATGTGAGATGGGTCCATATCAATGCCAAATGCGGGACTGTTAATAGACGCCATGACCTTCAGAGTAGTGGCTGTGTTATAAATACTCGCGCCAACATGTGCCTTGACACACAAAGTTACGCCGTATTTTTCAGCACGCTGTGCCAAATCACCAAGAATATTAATCGACTGCTGCAAACTAGCTTCGTCGTCAGACTGACCACCTGGACCACAGTTTATAACAGGAATACCCAATTCGGCAGCCGCTTGGAACGCGCGTTCCATTACCGAAGTAATCTGCGACGGTTGCTCCATTGCCAGTAGTTCTAAACCATAGGTTTGCGAAAATGCTTTTATCTTTGGAACAAGTTCCTGCCAACGATCCAACACCAAATGTTCACTCATCCCATCAATAGCGGATAATTCAATTCCGTCATAACCCGCCATGGCTATGTGTTTAAAGGCGGTTTCCATATCGTACCCGCCAAAAAGCACTGAATTGGCACCCAGTTTTATCATTCGTTACCCCTTGATGTAGACCACAGTTTCAGTTTCAAGCGATTCGATGGCTGCCGCAAGCACCTTTTGTGCAGCTAGTGCTTCTGCCGCCTGAGCATCAATAAGATCTGGCGCAACACCTTGCGTAATCTGTTGTAAAAAAGTCCCAATACGGTCTTTAAAAGTGTTTTCGAAGTTATGAAAGCCACCAAATGACGGATCGGTATACACAGTTTTTTCCAAATTTCCGGCAGGGTAAAGTGTTAATTCTCGCCACATGTCTTCTAATACGAAGCGTCCACCCGTCCCAGCGACTTCACAGCGCTCCATAGGATGGCCGCGTTCGATGTCGTAGCTCCCGGTGAGATGCCCCACCATGCCATTTTTAAAGCGGAAATTAAACTGTGCTGTTGACCAGATAGATCGTCCCGGCGCTTTAGTCGCAAAACACTGAACCGCTTCAATATCCCCGCAAAAATAGCGCATCACATCGATAGTATGCGGGTGCAATGACTTAATATGAAAATAGGGTGAGCTTTCTGCAGGATTCATAATCCACATGCTCATGTTGACAAACAGTAGGTGACCCAACCTGCCCTCATCTACCCATTTTTTTGCCAGTCGAGCTGCCGGGGTAAAACGGTGATTCAGGTTGACGCCATAATACAGCCTTTTATCCCTGGCTTTGGCGACCATTTCCTCCGCTTCTTCCACCTCATTTGAGATAGGTTTTTCGCCTAACACATGGCAACCATACTCGAGGGCCTGCATCGTCGGCTCATAATGATCGCTGCCATTTTCGTAGCCGCTGGTCGTCACGCTGCACACATCTGGCGAGACCGCTTTTAGCATCGTTTCAGCATTATAAAAAGCAGGCACACCGAGACGTCCAGCCGCCGCATCCGCCCGTT
The DNA here is from genome assembly GCA_044226325.1 of Aggregatilineales bacterium. Taxonomy (GTDB): domain Bacteria; phylum Chloroflexota; class Anaerolineae; order Aggregatilineales; family Phototrophicaceae; genus CFX2. Next base: position 171,597 of record JBGAHG010000012.1, on the reverse strand, counting down.
CGGGGATGCGATCACAAACCCCAACCAATTCCGCCAATGAATTCTGCTGGTAAAGATCTGCATGACGGTTTCCAATCGCACCCATCCCGATGACTGCGACGCGTAACGTCATATTTCCTCCGGTATCTCGTAGTGATATTCCCGCATACACGGTTCAAAAAAATCGAAGTGGTTAATGTTTGTATCGGTTTTATAGCGCGCAATTGAGTCAGGACGCACAATAATCCGCGCCAATGGAATACCTAAAAATGATTCTAACCGCGTGAGTGTTGCTTCCTGCTGCATTACCAAGTCTTCAAAACGCACTTCAATCCATTTTGCAGGGCGTGGTGTGGCTTTTACGATGTCAAACTGATATTTCCACGAAATTGCACGGCGAAGACGTATGTCATCCGTTTTGGGATACTCGATGCCGAAATCAGACAGATCATCGGTCACATGATGCCCCAAAATACAGTCACGGGGATTCCGTATCCAGTAAATATATTGAATGTCAGGATAAAGTCGAACGAGCCAGGGGTAAATCAAGGTCGTTTCCGGGATTTTCCAGCCTTTAAATTCGGACTTATTCTCCAATACAGATGCCAGATAATGATGAAGCAAGTCAGTAAATTCAGCAGGAATGTCCATCGTGTGCAGGGCGCTGAAATCCCAGTTTAAGCCACCTTTCCAGACCACGTAGCGCGCCATAACACGACACGCATCATACATGGCCGCCGGCGGCACAAGATCGCCAGAGGCATTGAGGAGACTACCCATATAAACATTGCTGGTATAAAGGGTATGTGATATGGCGCGTGTGCCGGAGTGCCCACGTCCAATAACGGTTATGAGGGGCATGGCTAGAGTTTAATCACTTTCCCGGTATTCCAAGATTCAATCGCTGCCTCAATTATCATTTGTACCTTAAGTGCATCGTCGCCTGAGCCATCAATCTTATCAGGCGCAGCACCTAATTTATTCTGTTCTATCCAGTGGGAAATGCGGCTGTCAAATGTTTCGCTAAAATGTTTCATTCCACCGACATAGTCATATGTTTCTATGTCTTTTGAGAAGCGCGGATAGTAGGTCAGATGTTCACAAGCGTCCTGCAAGAAGAAACGGCCTTCTGAACCTACGACATCCACTGTCTCCAAACCATAGGTGCCAGCAGCGCCGAAGTTCCCATCGTAACTACCCCGCAAGTGCCCGATAATGCCGTTTTCATAAAGCAAATTCACCTGAACATTTGACCAAATGGCACGATCCTTGCCTTTTTTAAAGAACGCCTGCACCTGCTTGGCTTCCGAACCGGTAAAATAACGCATGACATCGAATGAATGAGGATGGAGCGCCCGCATATGAAAATGCTCTGAACTTTCATTGGGATTATTAATCCACATGGTCATGTCGATCATATTGATCTCGCCCAACCGACCCTTATTGACCCATTCTTTCGCCTTTACTGCTGCAGGCGTGAAGCGATGATTCAGGTTGACCCCGTAACGCACGTTTTTCTCTTTAGCGAGTGCAACCATTTCTTTAGCTTTTGCAATGTCATTGGAAATGGGTTTTTCACCTAATACCGGGATTCCAGCGCGTAAAAGCTCGATTGTTGGTTGATAATGGTCGCCGCCGTTTTCCACACCAGCTGTTGCCATACTTGCCATATCAATCTGGATGCCACTGGCGAGCATCTCCTGCACCGAATAAAAGCCTTGACAGCTATATTTTTCAGCCGCCTTATCCGAACGCTCATGGATGATGTCGCAAACTGCTACGATTTCCACATCCGCATGGGCATGGTAAACGCGCGCATGTGTATTCCCAATATTCCCTAAGCCGACAATCGCTACTTTTAATGTCATAAACGTGATCCTTATGATCCTAATTTGAGATTAACTTTAGGAACGTGATTCTGCTTGTAAACGTGCTGCATGGGCAGGATCGCCAATATGAAGGGTGTCATAGGCTTGCTGCGACGATGTGAAGTAGCCGACTCCTGCTTGCCCATGCCAGTCTCCCTGATGAAGCATCGGGTTTTCTGCTCCGGTTTCCTTCTCACGTTTAGCGATCCACGCCTCCATACTGCTGCGCAAATACGCCACTACATCCGGACACTGGTCTGCCAAATTATTATTTTCAGCCGGATCTTGGATCAAATTATAGAGTTCAATTTCTGGCTTAAAATGGAAATCGGGTTCCAAGGCAATCATCAATTTCCACTCAGGTGTTCTCCAACCATGCTTGCGCATCCATGTGCATTCTGTAATATAAAATTCACTTTCGTGCGAAACCACTTCCCCGCGTACCATTGGCAGCAGGCTACGCCCATCGAAACGAATGTCAGATGCCCACTCAATTTCATCTTGCGGCAGTCCAGCCAATTCCATCACCGTAGGCATCAAATCTTTATACTGATTATAGCCTTTCAACCGGATTCCTTTCGGCAGCTTTGCCGGATAGCGAATCATAAGCGGCACATGCAATACATTATCGTACATACCGTGATGGTCGAACCAACATTCGTGGTCATAAAGGGTTTCGCCATGATCGCCATTAAGCACAACGATAGTATTTTCAAGAATGCCAAGGGAAGAAAGCGTTTCAAAGATCGACTGAATACAGGAATCCATGTAGGCTACCGCGCCGTCATATTGGGCAATAACGTAATCTTTATCTGTTATTCCTGGTGGCATCCACGACGCAAAGAAGTCGCGAAACGGTTTGAAATTCATCACCGGTTCCATTGACTTATTTGCAGGGTCGGCTTCATTTCCGTGATAGAACATGCGCTCAAACGGGGCTGGCGGTAGATAAGGCGCATGCGGATCCATGTGCCGCAGCATCATAAAGAAGGGTTTGTCTTCTTTAGCCAGTCGATCCAACTCAGGCAGTGTAACTTCGTTAAGTTTTTCAGCTTTTGGACTGCGGCCCTCGTTCCAACTTCCCCAAGCAGGGTAATCCAAATACTTGTCAAATCCGCGCGAACTAGGATTGCCGGAGAAGCCAACGCAGGTTGTGTTATAACCAAAATCGCGGAGCACTTCTGCCATAGTTTTGACTTCAGATCGCAAGGGGCCTTTGTGACGCAATGCGACCACTTGAGTACTAAAACAATCCATACCAGTTAACATCGATGCATAGGCAGAGGTCGTTGGAATATGTGCGCTGAATGTGTTCTCAAAAAGGACACACTCGGATGCGAAGCGGTCAATGTGCGGCGTGGTCAGACGTTTATAGCCGTAGCAGCTCATATGATCCGACCGCAGAGAGTCGATAGCAATTAACAAAATATTCGGTTTGGTTTGTGTAGTCATAATTCTCCTAAAAAGTGACGGGCTTATGATCTGCGCCCGTGTTCACTAATCTAATAGAAATAACTTCGCCGCAGGTTGTATGTCACACCATGCCATGTAAGCTTTGGACAAAAGTGCATAAAAATTAAAATTCTTAACTCGTCAGTAAACAATATCGAAGATATTAGATATACACGGTGGCATAAACAATTGAGTTTAGAAAATCATTTCACCGGCATAAAAATTTCATAAAAGCATAATTTTCATTCTGATAGTTCATACACATTTTCCAACTCATCTACAGGAATATTTTGAAGTGCCGCAGAACCGCACATTACTTGCGAGCCAGGTTTCCCATCAAACAAGTTGATATGCGCATGTGCATCCCGTACTCCAAACTCATCCTTTTAAGATTGTTCGATTTGAAATCACTCCCTTCTAAACGTAATAAACATTATTAAACGCGTTCATATTTCATCAGATACTTGTCTTGAGTGAATAACATGCTTCAACCGTATCGCTAACTTAAGTACTTACTGACGCAAATTACTCGTAGAGGAAACACTTAACCATTCGGCCTTCATGAATAAGATTCGGCGGCACTTTCTTACGACAAATATCCATCACAGCAGGGCAGCGCCCGGCAAACTTACACCCGGTCTGACTGTATTCGTCGGACTCGAGTACACTCAGGCTTACTTCTTCTGTCCACATTTTATCGGGGTCGGCCGCAGGTATCGATTGTTTGAGGAGCTGTGTATAGGGGTGAAGCGGCTCCCCTAGCACGCGTTCTACTGGTCCCATCTCGACAATCCACCCGCGCAGCATGATGGCAATACGGTCAGCCGTGTAATATGCCGTCGCTAAATCGTGCGTAATGTATACAATGTTTACCCCATTGTCTTCTTTTAGCTTACGGAACATGTTCACTATAGACATCCGCAAGGACGCATCCACCATAGATACCGGCTCGTCAGCCACAATGAGCGATGGTTGAGTAATTAACGCACGGGCGATGGATACACGCTGAGCCTGCCCTCCTGAAAGTTCATTAGGATAGCGACCGTTGATCTCAGCCTGAGACAACCCTACCTGGTTCAAGACATTGTTGATGTAGTCGTCTGCCCCGCTTTTGTCGGTGATTTTATAGTTATAGACCGTTTCATAGAGATAATGATCAATCCGTTTGAGCGGGCTAAAGGTCGCAAACGGGTCTTGAAATACTGGCTGCACTTCCCTGAAAAACCACGAGCGCTTTTCATGTCCAGACAGCTCCGCAACATTGCGATCCTTATACCGCAAAACACCTGTCGTCAGTCCCTCCATGCCCAAGATCATACGTGCCAGTGTTGTCTTCCCACTCCCACTTTCTCCCGCTATGGTGAAGATTTCTGGCTTGTTGGCATCGAGGGAGAAGGTTGCTTCGTCTACCGCATGAAACTTTTTTGTAGAAAATCCCTGACGAATATTGAATATTTTCGTCAAATCTTCAGCGCACAACAGTGTGGACTCAGACGGTTGTTGCATGACTCAATTCCTCGGTTACTAGATGGCAGGCAACGCGGTGGCCAGGGCGAATGGTGATCATTTCCGGGTCGATGGTACGGCATCGGTCGATTGCCAGCGGGCAGCGCGGATGGAATCGACAACCGTTCGGCGGGTTATCGAGGGCAGGTGGACGCCCAGGGATGCTCACACGCTCGGCCCGTTCATCCAACTTGGGCAGTGATTTAATCAGATACTGTGTGTAGGGATGCCGTGGGTTTTTCAAAATAGTTCGCGTATCTGCTTCTTCAACGATTTTGCCCGCATACAGCACAGCGATCCGATTCGCCAAGTTGGCATGTACACCCATATCATGCGTAATGAGCACAATCGTACTACCTTCTTTTTGTTGAATCTCTTTCAGAAGTTGTATCACACCCCGTTGAACAACCACATCCAGCGCGGTTGTCGGTTCGTCGGCAAAGATTAACTTAGGCGACAAAATAGTAGCCAGGGCAATCGTCAAACGTTGACGCATCCCGCCGGAAAGCTGGTGAGGATAAGCTTTCAGCACCTTTTCAGTAAGCCCTAAATCATGCAAGTAAGTCCTGGTCATCTCCATAGAATCCTGTTTGCTCATCGGGCGATGGGCAGAGATGAAATCATGAAAGATGTCCTTAATACGCCGAACAGGGTTCAAGACATGCATAGATCCCTGGGGGACATAAGAGACCTTCTTCCAGCGGAGACTACGACGGTTGGCATCGGTCATGCCAAGGACATCCGTTTCTATATTGTCAAATCGGTATTTTACCGATCCGTCTACCACATTTAATGGCGGTTGATAAGCGCCGAGCAGCACTTTGAGAAGTGTAGATTTACCACATCCTGATTCACCGGCAATCCCATAGACCTCTCCTTCTTCCACTTGAATTGAGATATTGTCCACAGCCTGAACGGTACGATGAACACCGTAGGCCTGGGTCATGTAGTAAGCCTTTAATTGTTTGGCTTCGACAATTATCGACATGGATTTATTCCTTAACCTGAAGGCGTAATAGTCGAGTTCGTGGATCGAGAAAACTACTTAAGCCGAGAGATACTAAATAAAAACCAATCACGATTACAATAGAAGCCGCAATCGGTGCAGCAAGTATCCATATGCGATTGGAAAGCAAAGCATTGTAGTAATTGCCCCAATAAATCATCGTCCCAATGCTTTGTGCGCTTAAGTCGCTTAGTCCGAGTACTGACAGGGTGACTTCAAAGCCGATAGCAAACAAGAACCCGCTCACCATATCCGCTAACAAATAGGGGATCAAAAATGGCAGATGCTCCTGTAGAATAATTTTAAACGTACCCATCCCGGCGAACACAGCCGTCTGAGTAAACTCGCGTTCGCGCAGACTCAAAATTTGGGCACGGTAGCGCTTGGAAGGAATGGCCCAGTCGAGGAGACCCAGCAGCAGCCCCAGCGCAATCATCGTCATTTCACCCTTCAGGATTGAAGCGATGAGAATCAGCAGAGGCAATCGGGGAATCACAATGAAACTGTCCACAATGGACGATAGAACGCGATCCAAAGTTCCTCCGATATAACCCGAAATCATCCCCAAAAATACACCGATGCCGCGTCCGATAACAACTGCGAGGCCAGCGACCAACAAGCTATTACGCACAGCAAACGTCAACATCCAAAAAACGTCCTGCCCGTTTGAATTGGTTCCAAAAACAAATTGCGCTGAGGGAGGCTTATTACGTGGCACCGCCCGATTAGCGTCTGGTTTATATGGCGAAAAAAAAGACAATACGACCATCACTACTACGACAGTAAGGATAATCGCGCCGATGCGAAAAGATGGGCTATACCGAAACAGGTCTCTTGTAGCAGTCATCAGATCTGTAACCTTAGATTAAGAATTTATCGGTAGCGGATACGCGGGTCGAACAGCGGATAGCTGAGATCGACCAATAGGGAAGCCGTTGCAATACCGATGATGGAGAGCAGCGTTATACCCATAATTAAGTTGTAATCGGACGAGTTAACAGCGTTAAAGAGCGTATTTCCAATTCCAGGGTAACCAAATACCACCTCGGTAATCAACGCACCCTCGAAAATCGCTCCCAGTGATAACCCTAAATCCGTCACCTGGGGCAGCATAGTGTTCCGGATAACATATGAGAACAAGATCTTCCATTTGGGAAGTGCAGCCATTTCGGCATACTGAACATAATCACCGGATCTTTCAGTAGAGGTCAGCGCTCTGGAGACGATAAAACGGAACGCTACCGCACCGATGATAATCGACACAGCGGGCAGGAAACTGTGAAAGAGCACACTGCCAATATAATCCAAAGTCAAACGCGGTATGCCTTGCCCTCCCCCGACCAATGGAAAAATCGGCAGATAATAGGTAAAGATGATGAGCAGGACAAACGCCAGTATGTAATAGGGTATTGGGTAAATTGTGATGACTGACGCATCCATGAACCGCGACCACCAACGATTTGGGAAATACCCCGCCAATGACCCGAGAATAATCCCCAGTACCCAGGCAATGATAGTCGACGTTGTCAGCAAGCCTATAGTCCACCAGATGCTGACACCGATCATGTCGGTTACCTTTGCGGGGAATGAACTAAAAGACGGTCCAAGATCACCGCGTATCACACGCTTCCAAAAACTAATATACTGATCAAAAATAGTTCCATTCACACCATAAAGATCTTGTAGTGATGTGCGTAAGGCAACCGTGGCTTCCGGATTCAGATTCTGAAACTGAGTAAGACGGGTCATTGCCTGATCAACCGGATTGATTGGTGAAAGACGTGGAATAAGGAAGGTGATGGTCACACCCACGAAAATCACGACGAGCCACTGCACCAGCCGGGGTAAAAAAAATTCTCTAAAGAGTGTCATAACTCTCGACCTATCTTGCTTATTTGAAAATACTTATAACTTTGTCCGACCGCTTGTGAACCGCCCCTAACAAAACTCCTAAGTCGATATTCGATAATTGTTGAATAAGTCCGTATCTAATTATTGGACGCAGGGGCAAAATACTTGCCCCTTTCAAGTTAAAGGCCACATCACCAATGAATAATTGATTAATGACTACCAGTTACGACCAGAACAGATGAGGAAATACATCCTCATCTGTCTCATTTGTCTAGCTGGCTAGTTAACCTGCTGGCTCAAGTTGCTGCCATGTAAACTTGCCGATTTGGAACCAGTATTCAGGGAATACAGTCGGGTTTTCAGCCGATGGGAAACCCTTCCAGTAGCGCGAATCCCAGGTGATGAATTTCTTGAAGCTGATGGCGTTGATGGCATACATATTCTCGGTCATCATCTTCACAAATTCTTGGTTCAGTGCCAGGCCATCTGGCGATTGGGGATCGGTCTTGGTGAGCTTGTCAATCAGTGCGTCGAGCCCATCAATCCCCTTGAGACGCATGTCGTTACAACCGCCCTTGCTGTTAAATGCATCGGGAATGGAAACAAAGAATTTCGAACTGAGACATTGAATTGCCGACCACTTGTCGCCGTTGGCCAGCGAGAGATTCCAGTTCCCCCACGGAACGAGAATCTGGAAATCACCCACAAGTTGGCGCTGATTATACACATTGCGTTCCACACCAGCGGCAGTAGCATCGATACCGAAGGCGCTCCACTGGTCGGCTGCTGCATTGGCCATGCGGAAGGCATCCGGTTCGTCATTGGGGGCCACGATTTCGATCTTCCACGGTTGACCATCAGGGGTCATCCACTTACCGTTACCATCTTGGGTGAAACCGTTCTTCGTCAGCAGCTTAGCAGCGGCATCAGTATCGTGTTTCCACCAACCGATACCGAACAGAGCCTTAGGATCGCCTGTAACCGTGTTGCCTTGATCCTTTGCCCACTGCGCGATTTGATCAGGAACTGTGCTATCCCATGGTTTATAAGCCGCGCCATCAACCTGGATTTCCAGATTTTGCAGCCAGCTTTCCAGCGGCTGATGGTAGAGCTTCGATAGTGAGGCGGTCGCTGGTTCGGGGATGGCCGTCACAGGGGTCACCGCGCCGATGTATTCAGTCGAGAGGTCGACAATGTCCAGCGAGAGTGCTAGCGCCCAACGCACGTCCTTATTCTGGAACAAAGGTTCCTTCTCGTAGTTGAACTCATAATAACGGGAGTCAATTTCGTTGGGGTAGGCCCACGGGAAATCCTTGTACCACGAACGGGCAGTTGGATCTGACTTCAGTACAGACTGGAATGCCTCGTAGTCAAAGTCGAAGGCCACGTCGAGGTCACCACGCGACATAGCAATAGCCTTCTTGGCGCTGTCTCCGTAAAAAACAGACAACACGTTTGCCGGACCGGACTTGCCGCTGACGATACCAGCAGAGGTCTTCTGCCAGTCTTCACGACGCGAGAACAATTCCCAGAAACCATTAGGATCAACCTGCTTTACGGTATACGCACCCAGCGAAACTGGCGGGTTGAACTTGTATTCGTTCAGCGGTTCAGTTACCTTTTCAAAGACATGCTTGGGCATCATGTAAACGCCGTTCCAGCGGGTCTCGAAATAGTAGTGGAAGCGGGGATTGGCTGACTTCAAGGTGAACTTCACCGTGTAGTCATCAACCTTCTCCACCTTCGCCACATTTTGGTCGAGCTGCGAGAAAAAGGCATCCAGCTTAGGATTGGCCATAATGGTCTGCACTGTATAAACCAAATCGTCTGCATTGAACTGAACGCCATCGCTCCAGAAGATGTTGTCACGCAGGTGAACAGTCATCTCAGTGAAATCTTTGTTGTATTCTGGATCAGATACAGCAGCGCCGTCAACGCGTTTACCAGTTTCTGCGTCTGAATACCACAACGTATCCATGAGTAAACCGTGACGGGTTGGTGTAACTGTCCCATTGATCCACATGTTGTAGTTATCAACGTTATCGTAACGGAAGATTTGGTCCGCTACGAACACGTCCTTACGGGGTACATCTACCGGAAGGCTAGAGGGTTGGGCAAGCCCAACTGAGGTTGGAACTACTAAGAGTAGCGCCATCAAGAGTAAAAACAGAAATCTCTTTGACATACCTAAATTCTCCTTGAAAATATATATTCATTCCAAGAGTGCCTGTGACGGCTCTCCTGTTCACAAAAATTAAGTGGACCTTTTATCCTTGACCCATTCCTTACTTGTCGAGGTTCAGGATGATGGGTGCATCGCCATAAATCTATTTTGGTACAGGTCCAGTAGACTCTCGAATATTAAGCTGCCAACGTGCCGAAATGACTTCCCGAGGACGATCCGGCCCACATAACCGCTTCAGCAGCAATTTTACGGCATCCCGACCATTTTGTTGTGGGTCGCCGGAGACACTGGTCAGGCGCGGAACACTGTAACTGGCAAACGGTATATCGTCGAAACTGGCAATTGAGACATCGCCAGGAATACTCAAACCTAAGTCTGTAGCGGCACGTATTACGCCCATCCCTAACAGGTCATTGATGACCAGTAGCGCGGTTGGACGATCTTCACGACTTAATAATTTAAGACCCGTTTGATATCCATCTTCAATTAAGGGGCCGCAATGTTGGACTAAGGAGTCATCCTCCTGTAATCCAGCATCTTTCATAGCTTGCTGATATGCAAACAGCCTGTCATACCCTTGAGAATCCGCGACAACACCATAGACGAAGCCAATGCGTCGGTGACCATTGCCAAAGAGATGTGTCATTAACGCTCGTGTTCCCTCAGCATAATCCTGGTGAATAAAATCAAATTCTGAACTTGTTGAGGAAATTCCGACAACGGGATGCCTTGATTTACGAAGTTGGTTTAGAATTGACTCAGGCAAGAGTTTCAAACCACTTAGAAGTATTAACCCGTCAACCCGTTGCTGAGCCAACTCTGTAATACTGCGTTTTTCCTGTTCTGGAGTCATTGGATTATGAGCCAGGAGGACGCTGTAACCTGCACCGGCGGCTTCATTTGATATCCCTTCCAGCAGCTGCCAGAAGAAAGGATTTTCATATATCGGAAGGAGAACCCCGATTGTTTTAGTATCACCACTTCGTAGGGATTGGGCACGCGCATCAATTTCGTATCCCAGTTGAGCAATCGCACTTAATACTCGCTGGCGAGTATCAGGCGAAATAGGGATTCGTTGATCAGTTTGATCATTAAGGACATAAGAAACAGTTGCCCGCGATACACCGGCTATGCGGGCAACATCACTTTGCGTGGGTCGCTTCATTTAAGTTTAAGTCCAAAAAAATCAAAAAATCTAAGTCGTAATTCTAATGCTGTTGACAGGATCAAGCTTACTCGTGTAAATTAAGAATATAAAGCAAATTGATATTTGTCAAGTTAGATGAAACACTCTCAAAAGAATCAGATAGAAGCGTTTATTTAAATAGTTTTTTTCTAAACATGTAGGTGGAACATGACCATTAATCGCCAAGACCTCGTCGCACGCCACTGCGTCCGTCTTGCGCAACCTGATCCGCAGTCGCCTCTTTCGGTAGACAATGGTGAATTTGCTTTTACTGCTGACATTACAGGACTACAAACCTTCCCCGAATTCCATCAACCAATAATTCCACAATCCACAGGCCAAAATTGGGACACGAATCCGCCAACGCAATCAATGCAATTAGGTACGCAAGCACAATGGGGATGGCATACTATGCCAAATCCCGGTGGCTATCGTATTGAAGACGCTTTGACAAGCTATGAAACAGCACATGGTCCTGTAACTTATCCTGATAAACATGAGCTTGGCCCAAGAGACCCTACGGTGAATCCATCTCCCGGAGAGTGGTTGTACGACAATCCACAACGAATTGACTTGGGGAGAATCGGGCTTGAGTTGAGAAAAGATGCATCAGAACCCGGAACTACCTCTATCACCGACCTTACTCATACTGAGCAGGTTTTCGACTTATGGCAAGGTATTTTGCGGAGCGAATTTCACTTCGATAACCAGCTTGTACGTGTGGTGACTATTTGTCATCCCGAACGTGATCTGCTTGCGGTGCGAATTGAGTCACCACTGATTGCCAATGGTCAGTTAGGAGTACGCATCGCATTTCCATATGCTTCCACGAATTGGTTCGTGGCCGCAGACTGGGAACATCCAGAACGTCATAGTACGCAGCACCAAATCAACGATATAGACTGTACCTTTACCCGTATTCTCGATAACGATATTTACTATGCTGTTGTCACTTGGAGCAACGGCGCAGCGCTATCCCTCACAGGAGCACATCAATATCGGCTCGACGCGATCGGAGCTTCGGCTCTCGAATTTGTCATCGGCTTCGCGCCGGGTCCAATGGATAATTCGCTGCCCTCATATGCGGAAACCTATCGTACAGCAGCAGCGCATTGGGAAATGTTCTGGACCAATGGCGGAGCCATAGATTTTAGCGGCAGCATTGACCCACGTGCTTCCGAGTTGGAACGCCGAGTAATCCTGTCACAATATTTGACCGCAATCAATTGCGCCGGATCAACTCCGCCACAGGAAACTGGATTAGTTTGTAACTCGTGGCATGGCAAATTTCATCTAGAAATGCACTGGTGGCACGCCGCGCATTTTGCGCTCTGGGGCAGAATACATTTATTGGAGCGAAGTCTAGATTGGTACCAAAATATGCTGCCAAAGGCCAGGGCGACAGCACAGCGTCAGGGCTACGCCGGTGCACGTTGGCCGAAAGAGATTGGACCCGAGGCGAGTGAAAGCCCAAATAAGATTGGCCCCTTTTTGATCTGGCAGCAACCACACCCAATTTATTACGCGGAACTAGAATGGCGTGCTCATCCCGAATATACAACATTGGAGCAGTTCAAGGATATTGTTTTTGAAACGGCTGCATTCATGGCCGCATTTGCTGTCTTTGATGGCAAACACTACATCCTTGATTCACCGCTCATGCCTGCACAGGAATCTTACGACCGTACAACAGCCGCCAACCCGACATTTGAATTGGCATACTGGTACTGGGGATTGGAGACGGCACAGCTTTGGCGTCAACGCCTCGGTCTTCCACCCGATCCCGACTGGGAGCGTGTCAAAAACGGATTGGCAAAGCCAACCGTCCGCGAAGGCATATATACAGCCATATCGACCCCACCTTATACCATCCGTAACGATCATCCCTCTATGCTGGGTGCGCTTGGGTTTGTGCCACAGACGCCTTTGGTTGATCCAGATGTGATGCGAGATACATTATTTGCCGTATTGCGAGACTGGGATTGGCCGAGTACATGGGGATGGGATTATCCCATGATGGCAATGTGTGCAGCCCGCCTCGGCGAACCAGCTCTGGCCGTCGATGCTCTGCTCATGGACATGCCAAAGAATACATACTTACCAAATGGTCACAACCGTCAGACCCCGAATATCCTGCCATTGTATTTGCCGGGTAATGGCGGACTCTTGATGGCCGTCGCGATGATGGCGGCTGGCTGGAATGGCAGTCCAAGCCATCATGCACCTGGCTTTCCTGACGACGGGACCTGGGTAGTGCAATCGGAAGGGCTCGTCCCAATGCTCTGAGAAAATTCAGTCTAAAGCTAAAGAGATCGTTTAATTATGTCGCTTCAAAAAGGAGACTTATGATGACTGCAATAACACACTTAATCTGTGAATACCGCACCAATCCGTTAGGGATTGATGTAGTGCTGCCACGCCTGGGGTGGCAGATGGAAAGTGATGCGGTGGGTGCAAAGCAGACGGCCTATCAAGTACGGGCAGGTAGCAGTGCCGGTCAAGCGGATTTATGGGACAGTGGTAAGGTCGTGTCCGACCAGTCGGTGCATGTGGTGTATGCCGGAAAACCGTTAGCTTCCCGGCAGCGAGTGTATTGGTATGTAACGGTTTGGGACGAGTCAGGCAGTGCTTCTACGAGTGAAGTGGCATGGTTTGAACTGGGCTTGTTGGCGCGTAGTGATTGGCACGGCGACTGGATTGGAACGGATCTGCGCGGTGGCCCACGCAGTTTGATCCCTGCGCCGATGTTCCGTCAGACGTTGAGCCTCGATAGCGCGCCGAAATCAGCACGGCTTTATGTCACGGCGTTGGGTCTGTACGAATGCTCGATTAACGGTGCACCTGTGAGTGATGATGTATTTAATCCCGGTTGGACGGATTATTCCAAGCGGGTGCAATACAAGGTTTATGATGTAGTGGATCTTCTGCGACAGGGCGAGAATGTGATTGGCGCGATGTTGGGCGATGGTTGGGCAGTAGGACATATCAGTTGGAATCACCGACAGAGTTATGTAGATCGTCCACGTTTATTAGCACAGCTCGAAATTACCTTGAGTGATGGCAAAACTGTCACCGTATCAACGAACACCAACTGGAAATATCAATTTGGCCCGATACTTAGCAACGATTTGTTGATGGGTGAAGAATATGACGCGCGGCTAGAAATACCGGGTTGGGATATGCCCAAATTTGATGCCACTGCTTGGTACCCGGCGAAGAAATTTGACGATACTGGCATCGCGCTTGTGGCGACCAATGGACCGACGGTCAAGCGCATCCAAGAAATCAAACCCATTAGCGATCCAGTGGATAAAAGTAACTTCAATTCTCACCGGCAAATCTTCGATTTGGGACAAAATATGGTGGGACGTGTCCGCTTCAAAGGTAGTGCGCCAGCCAACACCACTGTAACCCTGCGATTTGCCGAGGTACTGAACGAAGACGGAACGATGTATCTCACTAACCTCCGCAGCGCACGGGCAGTGGATTACTACACCTTCAAGTCAGATGTGGAAGTAGTGTGGGAGCCGCACTTCACGTTTCACGGCTTCCGTTATGTAGAGTTGGTTGATTATCCGGGTGAGGTGACAGCCGATACGATTACCGGAGTTGTCCTACATTCGGATATGGCTCAGACAGGCGATTTTGAATGCTCCGACCCGATTTTGAACCAGCTGCAACACAACATTCAGTGGGGGCAAAAGGGTAATTTCGTGGATGTGCCGACCGACTGCCCGCAGCGTGATGAGCGGTTGGGTTGGACGGGCGATATTCAAGTATTCGTACGAACCGCGGCTTATAACTTTGATGTGGCAGGCTTCATGACTAAGTGGGCGCAGGATGTGACCGATGCCCAATATCCCGATGGAATTGTGCCCCCAGTCGTGCCTCAAATGAAAACGTCATTCCTGGCTGATGGTGGACCAGCATGGTCGGATGCGGCGATTATTTGTCCCTGGACGATCTACCTGTGCTATGGCGATAAGCGCATCCTCGAAACTAGCTATGCGACTATGTTGAAGTTCATGAACTTCTTACTGGAAAACAGCCCCGGTTATATTCGGTGTGCGCCGGAGTATGAAGGTTGGCCCGGATTTGGTGACTGGCTTTCAATCAATGCGGCCACGCCGCGCGATTTATTAGGCACAGCCTTCCTCGCCTACGATGCTGATTTGTTATCCAAAATAGCAGATGTGCTGGGCAAGAAAGATGATGCTGAGAAATATCGAAAGCTGTTCGCCGATGTGAAGACAGCCTTCGCCAACCGTTATCTGATTGGTAGCAAAGTCCCGGCGGTCAAGCCCATGCCTTCCGAAGCACGACGGCGTATGGACGAAGCCGATGCCATCTCACGCGGGAATTTAAAAAACTTCGATTACGGATCAGTTAGCTCGAAGGTCTATAACACCGAGGTATTTCAACCCACACAAACAGCTTATGTGTTGGGACTACACTTCAATCTGCTGCCCGAAGAACTGCGCCCGTTAGCGGTTGAGGAATTGGTAGCGGATATTCAACGGCGGAATATGCATCTTTCAACTGGCTTTGTAGGTGCGCCTTATCTGCCTCATGTGCTCAGCACAAACGGGCGTTTGGATATGGCCTACACCCTGCTTAATCAGAAGACATGGCCTTCGTGGTTGTACTCGGTGACGCAAGGTGCTACAACCATTTGGGAACGGTGGGATGGATGGACAGAAGATCGTGGTTTCCAGGATCCGGGCATGAACTCCTTCAACCATTACGCCTACGGTTCGATTGGTGCGTGGATGTACAACACGGTCGCGGGCATCGAGATTGATCCCAAACAGCCCGGTTATAAACACAGTATTTTGCGCCCACAACTCGACGGCAGCCTGAGTTCGGCTTGCGGGAAGATCAAGACCGCATATGGCGACCTGATTTCCAACTGGAAGCTGGAGGGCGGGAAGTTCGATTGGGAAGTGGTTGTGCCTCCAAACACGACTGCCACACTTAATGTGCCGATGGCGGACAAAGGGCAGGCGACGGTCAACGGCGCACCCGTGAGCAGCTCAGTACAAGAAGTCGGCGCTGGAACTTATCATATCGTGGTCGGTTAATAAGGCAGGTCTAGTATGGCTGAACAACTCACCTTTCCCAAAGGGTTCATGTGGGGCGTAGCAGGGGCAGCGCATCAGATTGAGGGAAACAACGTCAACAGTGATGCATGGTTACTGGAGCATGTTCCCAGCTCACCTTTTAAAGAACCATCGGGTGATGCCTGCGATCATTATCACCGTTATGCGGACGATATCGTGTTGATTGCTTCGCTGGGATTCAACAGCTACCGCTTTTCGTTGGAGTGGGCGCGGATTGAACCAGCGGAAGGTGAGTTTTCGACAGCCCTATTAGAGCATTACCGGCGGATGCTAGTGGCCTGCCATGAGCATAAACTAACACCGATTGTCACATATAACCACTTCACCTGCCCACGCTGGTTTGGCGCTAAAGGTGGATGGGAAGTGGCGGCTAACGCAGAATATTTCGCCCGTTTTTGTGAGCGGGCGACCGCCTATTTAGGTGATTTAATTGGTGCGGCCTGCACCTTAAACGAACCTAATTTGGGTGTGATGCTCCAATTTATGGGTATATTGCCAGGCGATGAGGTGGTTGCAAAAGCACCTTTCCGCGTGGCAGCTGCCCGTGCATGTAATAGTGAACTATTTTCGGCATACCCTTTCGGATGCAAGCAGCTTCCGGCACGTGATACGTTGATCAAGGCACACCGTTTGGGCTACAACGCGATCAAGGCTGGACGTGGAGACTTTCCGGTGGGTATCGCACTGGCGATGTTTGATCATCAGGCAGCAGTGGGCGGTGAAGAACTACGTGACCGGATACGACATGAAGTCGATGATATATTCCTTGACACGGTGCGTGACGATGACTTTATCGGTGTGCAGAACTACAGCCGGACGCGTTATGGGGCAGAAGGCATCCTGCCACCGGAAGCAGGTGTCGAGCTAACCCAGATGCACTACGAGTTTTGGCCGGAAGCGCTTGAAGCGACGATCCGATATGTGGCGAATTATACAGGGCGACCGATTTTGGTGACTGAGAACGGCGTCGGTACGGGCGATGACACGCGGCGTATCGCGTTTGTTCGTCGGGCATTGTCGGGCGTCGAACGCTGCATCCAGGATGGGATCGCGGTCAAAGGCTACTGCTACTGGTCGGTATTTGACAATTTTGAGTGGGCGATGGGTTATGAGCCGACCTTCGGCTTGGTGGCGGTTGACCGCGAGACACAGGTGCGAACACCTAAACCGAGCGCAAACTGGCTTGGAAATATTGCCCGAAAAAATACACTCGAAGAAACGTAATTCTTCTATCGGAATTGGGTTCAACGAGGTGGTATCGGTTCTTCGCTGCCAGTGAATTGACACAATTGAACGGAAGTTTGGTGGCTGTTCACTTCGCGATCGTTTAGACGATATTATCCCCAACCTTGACATTGGAGGGGGTTGTATTGGGTTTTGCGATTCTGCTTAGCATCGCATCCGGCTGAAGCGCGGAGGATAGCCCTTGAACAAGCCCTACAGAGCGTTGTCCGATATTTAGAATCTTGTGGCTTGCCTCGCATGAGGATAAGCGACTTCAAATTCCGATGTTCGCGAGGTTTAGCTCAGTGCCAGCCCTGATTCAGCTGTGAATTTGGATCAATAGAATACCGGGCAAGCGTTACAGGACTCCCTTCGTTGGCAATGTTGGCAAATTTGGCGGCGGCAGCCCTCTTCGCCAAATTTGCCAACATAGTTGTCTGTTTGCCGTCAAAATAGAATCGAAATGTTGCAAATATTGTTATTGTTGCAATTGTAACGAGGCCATTTTCGTAACATTTACAATGGTTGTTAAAGTGCGCGGGTTCGAATGTACGATTGTCAACGACTGGCTCCTTCGTCCCTACAGATATGATAAAACATGTGGAATGGAAATGGGTTACATTTTGGAAGAACATTTTGTAACTCTTTCGAGATATTGGCGCTAATATTTTTAAGGGAGCAAGACTTTTAAGCCAATTAGTAAACGGTTTAAGATACGTTTGCCATGGTTTGTGGATTTAAACCTGAGTACGATTAAATCAAATCTTAAAGCGTTTGGGGCAACAAGATAGCTTCGGGGAGTGGCAGCACACTGTTAAAGATTTGCAGCATCATAGCTTGCGAACGATAGCAATACATCCTATGAGGAGTCTGGTATCCACATCTTTATTCCTAAATAAATCAGCAGCGATACCCGCTTAAATTTCCGAAATGATTAACAAGCCGACCACGCCATCCACAAACGTCGTATACCTTCTTCGAGGATATGAGGCGGGTAACAGGTAAAATTCAGTCGCAGATGATAGGGCCACACGGCGTCCGGCGAAAAGCTGTTCCCAATAGCAAAATCAACGCCTAATTTGGCAGCTTTTTGAAGCAGTTCAGCAGCATTTGGTCCCGTCTTCGGAAGCTCTAGCCAGATGTACAGTCCCCCAGCCGGTGTTACCCAATGCCATGTTTCATTTGCATAACGATCTAGTGCAACCACCAGCGCATCGCGGCGGTGCTTGCACGCATGACGCACTTTTTCCAGGTGAGCCGTAAGCTGTCCGCTGCGAAGAAGTTCTGTCATGGCTCGTTGGTTAAGACCGGGCGTACACACATCAGCCGCCTGCTTCACGCGGCTTATACGTTTATGGAGTTGTTTACTGCTGACGAGATAACCGATGCGCGTACCCGGTACAACCGTTTTTGAAAAACCACTGGCGTACAGTACCATGCCAGTTTCATCCAGCGCACGTAATGATGGCAGCGGCGAACCTTCATAGGCTAGTCCATCGTAAACCCCATCTTCCAAAATTGGGAGTTTGTAATGAGCCGCTAAGGCCAATAATCGGCGGCGCTGCTGCATAGGTAGAACTGCACCGGTCGGGTTATGAAAGGTCGTCATCAAGTAGAAAAGATGGGGATGCCGATTTTGAATAATCGTTTCGACCTGATGCAAATCGATCCCATTTTCCGTCCAAGGAACAGTGACCAATTCCAAATGGCGGGTACGGGCGACATCAATTAAACCAATATAGGTTGGGTCAGTCGTTAGGAGAACACCATCCTGTGGCACAATTGCTTGAATCGCCAGATCAATCGCTTGTTGACAACCGCCTGTTACCAACACGCGATCTGTTTCGACGGTCATACCCAGCGAGTGCAATTGATCGGCAATCGCACGGCGCAAAGGCTTATAACCATCGGTTGGCTCATATCCAAGAGCTGCACCAGCATCGCGATCCAAGACGGCATTCAACGCCCGCCGCATTGCTTCCACAGGCATAAAGTCAACAGGGAGGCTGCCACTGCTCAGGTTAATAAGTACGGGATAATCGCGATTATTGGCATGACGATCTCCATGTGCAGGCATGAAATCACCGTCATTGAGCGTCCAATCCGGTAGAGACGCGGGCAACTTGTCTGCAACAAATAAGCCGCGTCGATCTCGACTGACGATTAAACCAGCCTGTTCAAGCGCCGTATAGGCATTCACAACGCTGATGCGACTCAGATTGAGTTCTCGGGCAAGGGTACGGCTAGCAGGCAAGCGCGTACCCGGTTCAAATTCGCCGCTGAGAATATGTGTTTTGAAATAATTGAAAAGTTGTTGATACAATGCTTCAGGCGCATTACGATCAAGCGTAATCATGACTCATCCATCAACCGCAGCCGCCATTTCGATAAATTTGCGGTGAAAATGCAAATCACCCGTCAATTCAGGGTGAAAAGCCGTTGCCAGCAAATGGCCTTGCTGGGCTGCTACAATTCGCCCATCGGATAGTTGTGCCAGTATATCAACATCTGCCCCAACCGAAACAATCAAGGGAGCGCGAATGAACACCGCAGGGTAATTGATACCATCAATCGGGAGATCAGCCACAAAACTATCCAACTGCCGCCCGAAAGCGTTGCGTCGTACTGTGATGTCCATAATGCCCAAATGTGCTTCTTGCCCAACAATTTCGCGCGCTAATAGTATTGCTCCGGCACATGTACCCCAAGTTGGCATTTCCTGTGCAAATGTACGCAGTGGCTGCATCAAGCCATAAATATCTGCAAGCCGTCGCAGTGTAGTGCTTTCTCCACCGGGGATAATTAAGCCATCCAACATGTCGAGATGTCGGGGCAAACGTACTTCGACAGCCTCGGCCCCAGCCTGTTGTAATGCGGCTTTGTGTTCGGCAAAATCGCCCTGTAAGGCGAGTACACCAATGCGTGTCACCATCCGCGCCCCGCCATACGCTCTGTTTCGGGCAAACTACTCACATTAATTCCAACCATCGCTTCACCCAAATTGCGACTGGCTTCTACCAATATTGCAGGATCATTGAAATGGGTCGTGGCTTTCACGATGGCTGCCGCGCGCTTGGCCGGATCACCGCTCTTAAAAATACCACTGCCCACAAACACCCCATCCACACCCAACTGCATCATGAGCGCTGCATCGGCGGGCGTTGCCACGCCACCGGCTGCGAAGTTCACAACGGGGAGACGTCCCAATGCAGCCGTTTCCTGAACCAAGGCGTAAGAAGCGCCGATTTCCTTGGCGAACGTGAACAACTCGTCTTCATCCATACTCTTTAAACGGCGAATTTCAGAATTGACCTGACGTGCATGTCGCACAGCTTCTACCACATCGCCAGTACCTGCTTCACCTTTGGTACGAATCATCGCCGCGCCTTCGCTAACCCGGCGTAATGCCTCACCCAGATTGCGACAGCCACACACAAACGGAACCTTGAACTTCAGTTTATTTATATGATTGGCTTCATCAGCCGGGGTGAGTACTTCGCTTTCATCAATGTAATCCACACCCAACGACTCTAGAATTTGGGCCTCAACGATATGACCAATGCGGCACTTCGCCATCACTGGAATTGACACAGCATTCATAATCCCTTCAATCATATCAGGATCACTCATGCGGGCCACGCCACCCTGTGCGCGAATATCAGCCGGAACACGCTCTAACGCCATCACCGCACATGCTCCCGCATCCTCGGCAATCCTAGCTTGCTCGGGCGTCACCACGTCCATGATCACGCCACCCTTGAGCATCTGGGCAAGACCACGCTTAAGCAAGTCAGCTTGCTGCGGTGGCAGTGCCGGATCGATCGCACCATTATGCTCTAATAAAACACTGTTTGTACTTGTCATGGCTATTCCTTAGTGCCTCCCATATAAAAACAAAAGTATTGTATGGGCGATATTTTTAGCAAGGTAAGGCCAGACAGGGCCAGAGCATGAAATCCATTAACAGCCTACCTAAATGGTTGATTTCTGCATAAATGAGTGTTCCGTTATAGATTTGCAATCCTATATATTTTAATGTAGATTTATGTAGATTTTTTCATAATTTTATGAACATTTTTAACTCCAGGGTATTCATGACCTCAAGACCACGATCCACTCACCAACCCTCAATTCATCCGAACAGCACACCTGAAGATCGGGGCAAACAGCTAGCCCGTCGCCAATATGTTCGATTTGCTTTGTATAAGGTTGATCAATCATGGCGTAGATTGGATGCTGACGAACAAGCGGTACAGAAACAGGAGTTAGCAGGCGTCATTCGCAGCTTTAACCGCCGAATGCTGCTGCGGCCTTACAGTTTGATGGGAACACGGGCAGACGTCGAACTACTGTTATGGCAGATTGCGGAAAGTCCTCAAGCCTTCCATGAACTGGCAACTGCTGTCGTGAGTACCCAAATGGGCGGCTACTTGAATATGGTGTACTCGTACCTCTCACAAACCAAACGTTCAATCTATGAAATACGGGGAACGGCAAACGATACGGAGGAAGAACGGCTCGTCATTGATCCGTCCGAGGCCAAATATCTCTTTGTCTACCCTTTCATCAAAACCCGCGACTGGTATCAAATGTCCCAGCAGGCACGCCAAGGAATTATGGATGAACACATCGAGGTCGGGCGTAAATATCCCTCGGTGCGTTTGAACACAACCTACAGCTTCGGTTTGGATGATTATGAATTCATCCTTGCCTTCGAAACCGATGAGCCTTCTGATTTTCTTGATCTGGTACAAGAACTGCGTGAAACAGAATCCAGCCGCTACACCCTTCAGGACACGCCATTGTTCAGCTGCATCAATATGCGACTGGAAGAAACTCTGGATGCGCTGGGCGGCCCTGTTATTGCACAACCTCTCACATTGGGTGAAGTACATGAAGCATGGGCCGAAGTATGTCCACTGGATGAACTTGCGCCCGGTGAAACAAAGACCATCTTTTTAGAAGGTAAGATGGTGGGCTTATTTAATGTCAAAGGCACGATTTACGCACTGAACAACCGCTGCACACATGCGCGTGGACCACTCACAGAAGGCAGTGTGAACGCAGACGAATGCAGTGTGGTGTGTCCCTGGCATTATGAGAAATTTGATCTTAAAACGGGAACAGCAATTGATGGTGCTGTACGCAAATCGGTCGAAACCTATCAGGTTGAAATTCGGAATGGCGTGGTTTACGTCGGTACACGTGTTTTAGCATAGCAACCTGAGGATGACACGACTATGAATATTTATGGCGCAGCGACTACCGATGCTCCGAAATTTGATAATCACGCGCATGTGTATGATGCGATACTCGTGATGTCATTCGGTGGTCCGGAAGGCATGGATGATGTGATCCCTTTTTTGGAAAATGTCACCCGAGGACGCAACATTCCACGCGAACGATTGGCGGAAGTAGCGCATCATTATGAACTTTTCGGCGGTGTCAGTCCGATCAACGCGCAAAATCGGGCGCTAATAGCCGCCCTGAAAACCGAGTTGGAAACACATGGAATCGATTTGCCGATTTACTTTGGTAATCGGAACTGGCATCCTTTAATTAGCGATACCGTACGCCAGATGCGTGATGACGGCATCAAACGAGCAATTGCATTTTTTACATCGTCTTTTAGTAGTTACTCGGGATGCCGTCAATACCGCGAAGACATCATACAAGCCAGTGAAGCGGTAGAACGTGCACCTGTAATCGATAAAATTCGCGTGTTTTACAATC
This sequence comes from Aggregatilineales bacterium, assembly GCA_044226325.1. GTDB lineage: Bacteria > Chloroflexota > Anaerolineae > Aggregatilineales > Phototrophicaceae > CFX2. The sequence goes on along the minus strand of JBGAHG010000012.1, from coordinate 148,487 downwards.
ATCCCAATTTTATTCGTTCAAACGCCGATCATTTACAAAAAGCACTCAATGTATTTCCTGTCGAGCGCCGTGAAAATGTACGTGTTGCATTCACCGCACATAGCATTCCTTTAGCAATGGCAAAACATAGTGATTACGAAGCACAACTGCGGGAAGCATGTCGATTGGTCGCGGATAAAGTTGGCATCAACAGCTATGAGCTGGTTTACCAGAGTCGCAGCGGCTCGCCACACAGCCCGTGGTTAGGACCGGACATTATGGATTATATGCAAACGCTCTGTTCACAAGGCGTCGGTGATATGGTTATCCACCCCATCGGATTTATTTCAGATCATATAGAAGTGTTATATGACCTGGATAAAGAAGCCGCCGAAAAAGCACAGGCATTAGGCATAAAGATGGTACGCTCAGCGACATCTGGCACACACCCGGCGTTTGTCCGTATGATCCGCGAATTGATCGTTGAACGGATGGCGGAAAACCCGGAACGTCAGGCTCTTGGTCACTGTGGTCCCAGCCACGATATTTGCCCCTTAGAATGCTGCTTAAAGGGCTAACCTCTATATGTCCGTAATCATAGAATCACACGGGAATTGAGATTGTGACGATCATTGTTGTCGGGTTGAATCATCGAACTGCACCTGTAGAACTGCGCGAAAAACTCGCCCTAACTGATGATGCTCTGCAAAGTGCATTTGCAGATTTAAGAAGCCAAATCGGCATTCAGATGGGCAGCGATCCATCTACTTCGATTATCCGTGAGGTAGTGATTCTTTCTACCTGTAACCGGCTTGAAATCTACGCCTCGACCGAGCAAGCGGAAAATGCAATCGAACTGGTTGAGCAGTTTTTGTCAGGGATTCAGAATGTCCGCAACACGGAATCAAAAAACTATCTCTACAGCTTTAGTGGAGATAATACTGTTTTACATCTCATGCGCGTTGCCTGTGGATTGGATTCGATGATTCTAGGGGAAACCCAGATTCTAGGGCAAGTGACCCATGCCTTTGAAAAAGCCCACGATGCCGGTGTAAGTGGTGCGGTTCTGTCCCACTTATTTGCACAAGCGATTCACACAGGCAAACGAGCGCGGACTGAAACCCCGATCAGCCGCCATACCACATCTGTAAGTCATGCTGCAGCACAGCTACTAACTGAAAAATTACCTCAAGCACCTGCAAGCCGAATCCTGATTATCGGTGCAGGCGAAATGGCAGTGTTGGCTGCACAGGCACTGAAGCGTTTTGACTTCAATGACATCACCTTCATCAACCGCACCTATAACAAAGCCGAAGCATTAGCGCTTGGCTTCGACGGCAAAGCGTTGGACTGGTATCAATTGAAGGAAGCATTCATTTGGGCAGACGCAATCGTCTGTGCGACGGGTGCACCGCATATTGTCATTTATCAACGTGATGTGGCCGCTGTTCTGGATCAGCGGCAAACTCGCCCACTCGTCATAATCGATATAGCTATCCCACGTGATGTCGAAGACACGGTCAGTGAATTAAGAGGCATCAATTACTACGACATTGATGATCTGCAATTAGTGGTCGATACCCATGTGGAATTGCGCGTTGCGGCTGTTCCACAAGTAGAGATGATCATTCGGCAGGAGATATTGCGCTTCACCGAATGGTATCGAGGACTTGAAGTTACACCTGTGATCAAGAATTTGCGTGATTGGGCGCAAAGTGTAGCGGATGATGAACTAATCCACACACTCAATCGTTTATCAGATGCGGACGACCGTACGCGCCAATTGGTCAGTCTTATGGCACATCGGCTGGTTAACAGACTGCTGCATGAGCCAACTGCTCGATTGCGAATTCAGGCAAATGAAGGGAACGGTTATGGTTACGCCCATGCCGTTCGAGAATTGTTTGCTCTGGACCACGTTAATTCCATCGAGTGCCAGCATGATCCGGTACGTTGTGGCACACTCAAGCCGTCCAATCACATAACGAATCAATGTGATCTCCAATGCATTATGCCATCTACGATGGAGCAACTCCGATGAGTATGCCGATAAACAGGTTGCGATTTGGGACGCGCGGTTCTGATCTGGCACTCTGGCAGACGAAATATGTCATGTCTTTGTTACAGACCGCCATGCCTTCGCTACAAGTCGAGTATGAAATCATCAAAACGCGCGGTGACCGTATTCTAGATACGCCATTGCCGCTGGTTGGCGGTAAAGGGGTCTTCACCGCCGAGTTGGAAGCCGCACTCTATGAAAAACGGATTGATTGTGCCGTACACAGCCTTAAGGATTTGCCTACTGAACCGCCCGATGGATTGGTGATTGGCGCCATTCCGATACGTTCCAATCCGGCTGATGTGCTCATTAGCCAGCAGGGATATACCCTTAAAACTCTGCCAACAGGAGCGCGTATCGGTACGAGCAGTTATCGTCGTGCAGCACAACTGCTCCATATACGCTCTGACCTAAAAATGCTCGATATTAGAGGAAATATAGACACTCGCATCAGTAAAGCCCTCACGATCAACGGCGATTATGACGCGATTGTGCTGGCTTACGCGGGACTCGAACGGCTTGGGCAAATGGATGTCGTGAGCGAAATACTGAATTTCGAGGACATGTTACCAGCGCCCGGACAAGGCGCCATTGCTGTTCAGACACGCAATGATCCTGCACTTTTGGAAGCACTCGAATACATACATCATGCAAATACGGCACTCGCGGTCACATCAGAAAGAGCTTTCCTAGCCGGGCTAGGGGGCGGTTGTTCAGTGCCAGTCGCCGCTTATGCACAGTGGAAAGATCAGCAGCTTATCCTTCGTGGACGTGTTTCCGCGGCGAATGGTAATAAGCAGATTGACGTGTCGATCATGGCGGACGCAAACGATATGCAAAAGGCTCATCAAGCAGGCAAGGCTCTTGCACAAGATGCGCTGGAAAAAGGTGCAAAAGCGCTAATGGAGCCAACTCCGTGACGGTGGCGTTAACTGGCAAACGGATTGTGAATACACGCGCAGCCCATCAAGCAAAAGCGCTCGACGCGCTGCTGCACTTACACGGCGCATTTCCCTTGTCGTACCCTTGTATTGATATTGTCCCGCCTGAAGATGCGGCAGCCCTAGATACCGCGTTATTCAATTTAGCGGCTGGACATTACGATTGGCTGACGTTGACCAGTGCCAATACCGTATTTGCTATTGCCGAACGGCTCAGTCTTTTAGACTTGCCCCTGACAAGCACAGCCTTTAGGACGGCTGCTGTGGGACCTATGACCGCAGAGGCAGCAAGAGATCTGCTTAATTTAGAAGTCGTTGATGTACCAGCTCAATATGATACAGAAAATCTGGCGACCTTCCTTCCGATCATCGAGGACTCACAAATACTCCTGCCCGAATCGGACATTGCCCGCCCCATATTAGCCGACAAGCTGGCACAACGTGGGGCGCGAGTCACAGTGGTCACCGCGTATCAAACCATATGCGGTTGTGGAGGAGTTGATATTCCACACCTATTGGCACAGAAACAAGTTGACGCCATCACCTTCACCAGTTCGTCAACTGTTACCTACTTTCTTGAACGTCTCCGCAAAGAAGAAGGACAATTGGACGAAGCACGGGGCTTATGTGCTGCCTGTATTGGCTCCAAGACGGCTGCGACTGCCCGAGATTGCGGTTTCGCGGTGCTTTCTATAGCCACCGAACACACATTGGAAGGTCTAATCGATGCGCTGGATACTTATTTTACACACGCAACACAAGCAGGAAAACACTCATGACAGGATTTGAAAACGAAATTCACAGCGAAATCGTGACACAGAATTCATCCCATATTCGTCCACGCCGTTTGCGACGCACGCCCGCGCTGCGACGAATGGTGAGAGAAACAAGTTTGTCTCCCGATGATTTCATCTATCCCTTGTTCATCCGTCACGGGCGGGATGTCCAACAGCCTATTCGCTCGATGCCGGGACAGTTCCAATGGTCTGTTGATCGGGTGGTGGACGAAGTAAAAAGTGCTTATCAGCTTGGCGTCCCAGCAGTGGTATTGTTCGGTATCCCCGACACCAAAGATGCCTGTGGCAGCGAAAACTATGATCCAAACGGCATTATCCCAAACAGCATTCGGGCAATAAAGGATGCTGTGCCAGAGATGATGGTCATTTCTGACATGTGCTTTTGCGAGTATACCGATCATGGTCACTGCGGGATCATCAACCAACGAGGCGAGCAATATCATAATCCACATCTGCCCGAAGGTTATTTGCTGAACGACCCTACCCTAGAACTGCTGGCTCAAGCCTCAATTGTTCACGCCGAAGCTGGCGCGGACATCATAGCACCATCAGGAATGATGGACGGTATGGTTGGCGCGATTCGCTCAGGGCTAGATGCAGCTAGTTTCGAACATGTTATTGTGATGAGTTACGCCGTCAAATATGCCAGCGGTTTTTACGGCCCGTTTCGGGAAGCTGCTGAAAGTCCACCTCAGTTTGGTGACCGAAGCGAGTACCAGATGGACCCTGCAAACCGACGCGAAGCACTTAAAGAAGTCGCGCTGGATGTGGCTGAAGGGGCGGATATGCTAATGGTCAAACCAGCCTTGCCTTATTTAGACATTGTGAGCGCTGTTCGACAGTCCTACGATCTGCCTTTGGCAGCCTATCAGGTCAGTGGGGAATACGCCATGATTCAAGCGGCGGCTGCCAATGGCTGGATTGATCTGCAACGCTGCGCTCTGGAAACTCTGACCAGTATTAAACGGGCCGGCGCGGACATGATCTTGACGTATTTCGCAAAAGAGGCCGCACAATGGATCACCAAATAAACAGCCTCGCAGAAGTAAAAGCACCTGATCTGTTGGAAAACAGCCGCTTTTTACGTGCTTGTCGACGCCAACCCACCGACGCTACTCCAATCTGGCTGATGCGCCAAGCAGGACGCTACATGGCGGAATATCGTACGCTACGTGAAAAATATAGTATTCTCGAAATTATCAAAACACCTGAACTCGCTTGTGAAGTGACACTGCAACCCATTAACGCTTTTAACCTGGATGCGGCCATTATCTTCGCAGACATTCTGCCGCCATTAGAAGGAATGGGGCTAGAACTGGACTTTATCAAAGGCGAGGGTCCGACGATCTATAATCCGATCCGGACAGTGGCTGACGTCGAGCGTTTGCAGGTGCTACCCGCCGAGGAAACGCTCGGGTTCACATTGGATGCGATCAAGCTGGCACGGCATGAATTAGACTCACGAGGGATTCCATTGATTGGTTTCAGCGGTGCGCCCTTTACTTTAGCCAGTTATGCAATAGAGGGTGGCAGCAGTCGTAATCGTATCGAAGTCAAGAACATGATGATGAGTCAACCAGCCCTATGGCACATGCTGATGACTAAACTGAGTGAAGTCGCGGGTCAATATCTACTGGCACAGGCACAGGCGGGTGCACATGTTCTTCAGTTGTTTGATAGTTGGGTCGGCGAACTCAGTGCGTACGACTACGAACATTTTGTACTACCTTACAGTCGCCATGCCATTGAAATCGCCAGTCAGAATGGTGTTCCGATTATCCATTTTGGAACGAACACCAGCGGCATGTTGAAATTGATCCAGTCAGCAGGTGGTAATGTCATTGGGGTAGATTGGCGGATTGATCTGGCGCAGGCATGGGAGCTATTGGGCGAGAATGTCAGCGTACAAGGCAATCTTGATCCGGCAGCGCTTTTTGCTGACCGGGATGCTTTGGAAGCCCGCGCCCGTCACATTCTGGACAGTGTAAAAGGCAAACACGGGCACATCTTTAACCTCGGTCACGGTATCTTACCGGAAACACCGGTGGATAACGTACGCCATCTGATTGATTTCGTCCATGAGTACAGTCAGAAGTTGAACCGTGAAGCGGGGGCAACAGCATGACGACAGCCGCTCATAGGCTGTCCCAGACACACCACGTGGTGATCGTTGGTGGGGGGATTTCAGGCTTGAGCGCTGGGTGGTTTCTACAGAAGGCCCAGCATCAGGGCATAGATATACGCTATACCATTTTAGAATCGGCCAATCGCTGGGGAGGCAAAGTTCTTACCGAACAGGTCGATGGCTTTGACGATGAACCATTCGTTGTCGAAGCGGGTCCTGATTCTTTTCTGGCGCAAAAACCGTGGGCGATCCAACTGGCGCATGAGTTGGGTTTGAGTAACCGCTTGATCAATATCAACAGCCAACAGCAAACTACCTATGTTTTGCATCACGGTAAACCGGTTAAACTGCCAGCGGGTGTGGCACTGATCGTCCCAACCCGGTTGATGCCGTTTGTTCGTTCGCCGTTGATTTCATGGCGGGGCAAGCTGCGTATCAGCATGGAGCTCTTTATGCCGACTAAGCGTGATGACCGCGATGAAACCCTGGCTGATTTCGTCCATCGCCGCCTCGGAAGCGAAGCCCTGGACATCTTTGCCGAGCCGCTGCTGGCTGGCATCTACAATGCAGAGGCCGAACGGCAAAGTCTGTTGGCAACCTTCCCACGCTTCCGGCAGATGGAGCACGAACATGGCAGCCTGATTCGCGGGACATTGGCCGCGCGCAGGCAGCCAAATGCTTCGTCAGCACCCAAAACCGCTGCATTCATGAGCTTAGCGGGTGGTACGCAGGAATTAACTGATACGTTGGTCAGCCAGCTTACAGGTGATTTGCAGTTGCAGATGCGCTTAACAGCACTGGAGGCAGCGCCTGATGGTCGATACCACCTGACAACCAATACTGGCGGCAGACTGGATGCTGATGCGGTGTTACTCACCACACCCGCCTATACAGCGGCTGATATTCTGCGCCCATTAAGCGCCGAAACTGCTGATAAACTCTCACGTATTCGCTATCTTAGCTCTGGCACCATTTCGTTGGCCTTCCATGCGGATGACATTAAACGTCCGCTAGATGGCTTCGGGTTGGTCGTACCCAAGAGCGAACGGCGCCCTATCAATGCCATCACGATTTCATCAGTCAAGTTCAGCCCCCGCGCACCGCATGGCTATGTGCTGCTGCGGGTCTTTTTCGGTGGTTCTCGCAGCCCTGAAACCATGTCCTATGATGACGACAAACTGCTCAATGTGGTTTATCGAGAACTTCGTACTATGCTTGGCATCGAAGCGTCACCTCTATTCCATCGCATCTATCGTTGGCATCAGGCTAATCCCCAGTATGACGTTAACCACCTGGAACGGGTCGCAAATATTGAAGCCCATTTACCACACAGCATTTATCTTACTGGCGCAGCTTTTCGCGGCGTCGGAATGCCAGACTGTGTATACCAGTCACAGCAAGTTGTCGCAAAAATACTGGAAGCACTAGGACAATTAGCTTTAAAACAGGTCGAGGTTATATCATGAAAACGTTCCAATCCGAGGTTTTATTTCAAAAAGCACAGCAGCTTATCCCGGGTGGAGTCAACAGTCCGGTTCGGGCATTTCGCAGTGTCGGCGGTACACCACGTTTTATTGAGCGCGGCCAAGGTGCTTGTATCTGGGATGCGGATGGCAATCGGTATATCGATTATGTGCTTTCATGGGGGCCGTTGATTCTAGGACATGCCCATGAAGACGTTGTTAAGGCTATTGTTGACACCGCAGCGCGTGGCACGAGCTACGGCGCACCTACCCAACTCGAAAATGAATTAGCAGAGTTGGTTATTCAGACTGTTCCGTCCATCGAAATGATCCGCTTTGTGAACAGTGGTACTGAAGCCTGCATGAGTGCTTTGCGGCTTGCCCGCGCCTATACAGGGCGGGACAAAATTATCAAGTTCGCCGGATGCTATCACGGGCACGCGGATATGTTGCTGGTACAGGCTGGCAGTGGTGTCGCCACACTGGGCTTGCCCGATTCGCCGGGTGTTCCCGCTGCAACGGCTGCGAATACGCTTACTGCTCCATATAATGACCTTGATGCCGTACACGCATTGTTTGAGCAGTTTCCAAATGACATCGCCGGGGTGATTGTTGAACCCATCGCCGCCAACATGGGCTTTGTGCTGCCACAGGCTAATTTCCTGTCTGAGTTGCATAACTTGTGCAGACAGTACGGCTCGATATTCATTCTGGATGAAGTCATGACAGGCTTTCGGGTCGCCCCAGGCGGTGCCCAGGAACACTGGAATCTCGACCCAGATTTGACCTGCTTAGGTAAAGTAATTGGTGGGGGATTACCGGTTGGCGCATATGCTGGAAAACGCGAAATTATGCAACATGTTGCACCCGCTGGGACGATGTACCAAGCGGGAACACTCTCAGGCAATCCGCTAGCGATGGCGGCAGGCTTTGCCACTTTGAAAGCGTTGTTAGCAGATGGTACGTTTAACCATATCGAACAAATGACGGCGACATTGGTGAACGGACTGACTGATGTGGCAAAGTCAGTGGGTATCCCGCTACAAGCAGGTTACGTGGGGACGATGTTCGGGTTCTACTTTTTGAACACGCCGGATGCCGCGATTCACGACTATGCCAGCGCCAAACAATATGCCGATACTGGTCGCTATGCACGTTTTTTCCATACCATGCTCGAACAGGGTGTGTATTTTGCGCCAAGCCAGTTTGAGGCTGCCTTTATGAGCAGCGCCCATACCAAAGATGAAGTTCAGTCCACACTTTCGGCTGTGCAAAAGGTATTAACTCAATCGATATGAGCAAGGGTACTTTGATCTAGATAGAACTGTTAAACAACGGTATCGCTGAGTTGTTTCTTCTTTAAACAACTCATCGCGATTCTCATCTGATCTATTAATTAGCGGCTTATTATTTCTACCCGTGATTGCAAACCGTCCGACCATTTTGGCTGCCCACCGCCTACAAAGACGTCAAACATTCCATCTTCCAAAATCGGTTTCCCATCTTCGCCTATTCGAGTGAACTGAGCTGATGTCAGTGAGAACGAAACGCTTTGAGTGCTTTGAGGAGCTAAGTGAATACGCTGGAAAGCAGCAAGCTGTTGTAATGGATAACCGACTCGTTCTGCGCTGATATAGACCTGAACAATTTCATCACCTGCAAGTGTGCCACTATTGGTAACCTCAACTGAGAGTGTAAGTGTGTCACTTTCTGTAAGTTTCCCCCCACTTAAAGTGAGATTCGTGTACTCAAAGCGGGTATAACTTAAGCCATATCCAAAAGGATACAGAGGTTCGCCTGTGAAATAACGATAGGTGCGACCTGCCATTTGATAATCCTCAAAGGCGGGTAAATCGCTCGCCGATTTGTAAAAGGTGACGGGTAATCTGCCGCCCGGGTTGTATTTGCCAAAGAGCGCTTCGGCAATCGCTGTGCCGCCTTCTTCGCCCGGATACCATGCTTCGAGGATGGCTGGTACATGATCATTTGCCCAATTGACCGCTACCGCGCTTCCATTGAGCAGCACCAGAATGATGGGTGTACCTGTTTCATAAAGTGCATGCAGCAGGTTTTCTTGAACATCGGGCAGACCAAGGCGAAGACGATCTCCCTGACTGACTAAGCCTTCGGGAAGACCTTCTTGCTGCCCTTCTTCACCCTCAAGGGCCTGCGACAAACCGCCTACAAAGATTACGACATCCGCCTGTCGTGCCAGTGCTACGGCTTCGGCAATACCGCTGGTATCAGGGTCGAACACGCCACATCCGCGCGCATAAACGACTTCGGTTCCCGAATTTGCTTTCAACCGAATACCATCAAGCGGTGTGACGCTGCTTGATGGCGTTCCGTTGTAATTACCCAGCAGAATCTCAGGGTTATGGGCATTGGGGCCGATAACCGCGATCCGAGCGAGTGTGTTGGCAAGGGGCAGATGTTGATTTTCATTTTTTAACAAAATGAGCGATTCACGGGCAACCCGCAGCGCCAAAGCCCGATGTTCCGGCGAGTCGTTTACACTGATCGGAATTCGGGCATAAGGTACCTGTGCTGGCGGATCAAACATGCCAAGTTGGAAGCGTGCAGTGAACAGGCGTACGAGCGATTGATCCAGGTTGGCTTCATTGATAAAGCCCTGCTCGACCGCTTCTTTCAAGGCCCCGTATGTCTGTCCACATTCGAGATCACAGCCCGCTTTGACAGCCAAGGCAGCCGCCTCCGCAGCGCTGGCGACCGTGTGATGATGCCGATAAATATCACCTATCGCACCACAATCAGACACGACAAAGCCATCAAAGCCCCACCGATCACGCAGAATACTTCCGAGCAATGTCGTGCTGGCGCAGCATGGTTCACCGTTCACGCGGTTGTACGCGCCCATGATCGACACGGCTCCAGCTTCTTTAATAGATGCTTCAAAGGCTGGCAAATAGGTTTCCCACAAATCGCGCACAGACGGTTGTACATCAAAGGTGTGACGGGCATGTTCGGGCCCGCTATGCACGGCAAAATGCTTGGGCGTTGCAGCCAGTTTGAGATATGTTGAATCATCCCCCTGCAAACCCTTGATAAATGCCACCCCGATACGGGACGTCAAAAACGGATCTTCGCCGTAGGTTTCCTGCCCACGTCCCCAGCGTGGATCCCGAAAGATGTTGATATTGGGAGTCCAAAAGTTCAAGCCGGTGTAAATGGTGTGAATATCATTTCGCAGCGCTTCATGATGCTTAGCACGTGCTTCGTCAGAGATGATCGTGGCGACCTGATGAATAAGTGGCACATTCCAGGTAGCAGCCATTCCAATGGCCTGGGGAAAAACCGTCGCAATTCCGGCACGCCCGACACCATGCAAACACTCATTCCACCAGTTATAAGCTGGAATAGCCAATCGTTCAATTGCGGGCGCTTCGAACATCATCTGGCTGATTTTTTCGTCCAAAGTCATTTGCTTAACAAGTTCACGGGCACGAGTCTCAAATGCAACCGATTTCATAGTTCACCTTAAAGTATTTAATAGCACAAGCTTCACATATTTTGTTCACCAAACTATAAACACTGAATTCCAATTTGGAAATGGGATTAGCTTGAAGTCAATGTAACCGTTGATTTCTTTCTTAGCGGCCTGTTGAGCGCTAAGAGTTAGCAGGACCCGTAGACGTTGAGAACGCTCAATAATTGATTTTAACCCTTCTGTAGACGTTATCGATTTATGGTTCAGTTCAAACTCTATGCTCAATTCACTTGTGACAAAATGCACTTACTATTCATTACGCCATGTACTGTCTGTATGAGGCTTGGACGGTTAGCATATGAATGTAGGTATATGCGCTTATTCACATATAAGAGGATTAAATCGATATTGTGTTCTTGAAAAAGTTGACCGTCGCGCGATATTTCATGTCCAGCAGTCTGCAATCGGCGTCATTTTTATATCCCCTCATCAACCATTCAATCTAGCAGATAACCGAATTCTCTTAACTTAGGAACGGTGAATACATGATTTCGCAAACCCTAGCCCAAGAAGTATCACAGATGGAAGCCGATCTTTGTTCGGCATTCGCTGATCCAACGCGCATTTTGATTTTATACGCGCTGGATGAAAAACCGCGTAATGTAGGCGAATTGGCAACTGAACTGCAAATCCCACAACCATCGGTATCGCGGCATCTCAAAGTATTAAGAGATCGCGGATTGGTTAACGGCGTCCGGCAAGGGACGAACGTCCAATATCAACTGGTCGACAAACGCTTGATTCAAGCACTTGACATACTTAGATCTTTAATGCGTGACCGAATCGCCTATCGGGCTAACCTGATCGAAAAGGTAGAAACCTGATTCGTGACTTTGTCCGCATCGGCTTCTTTCGAGGAGAGAACTATGCGACACAAAAGTTTATTGTTCCTTTTAACCATTGGTGGGCTGATGATTCTGGTAGGGAGCGCATTATTGCTAACACCCCAACCTGTCTCGGCCTCCTCTGAATTGTTTCCACCAGCACTTGGTCACTCCCCTATAGCCAACTGTAAGCCCGGTATTGTGCTTCAGTGTGGTTCACAGGCCTCTTCGTGCAAGAACTGCCACGAAGTTCAAGCCCAAAAGCCCGTTAACAACGATGGTACTGGTTGGCATGAATCACACGCCTTTGGTGATTTTTGTATTTTCTGCCACGCCGGTAATGATCAGTCAACGGACAAAGTCGCCGCCCATACCGGCATGGTTCCGCCGCTTTCGGATGTGAAGTCCGCTTGCCAGCAGTGTCACACAAATGATCTGATGGAACGCGCCCAAGTCTATGCCACCATCCTCAACGTCAAATTAGGAAGCAGCAGCGAAAGTACACCGAACCCCGGTGCGCCAACCAATACACCTGCCGCCGCTGTTGGTGAAGTGCAAAGCGCCCGACCGACACCTGTCACGGAGCCTACAACGCAACCCGTTGTAAGTAGCATGCCGATCAATAATGAAATCGTCGTCAATGACCCCAATACCGTTGATTATGTGCAGCGCTACAACGAAATCGTACTCGGAGAACGTCGCGTCAACTGGGGCAACATTATCTTAATCGGGTTGATCGGGTTAGTGATTGTGGGTGGCGGCGCTTTCGTCGTGTTTAACGAGATGCGACTGCGATTACCGTCTGCCAAATTGGCAACTGTCCAAGGGGAATATCCGGCTGATGTCGTCGAGATGATGCCTGCTATAGCCCATTTGAAACTTCAAACGCGACAATCCTTGAAACACATCCTGAATAATCCCAAGAAAACTGACAAAGTGTTGAGTGTCATCGACTCGCTGGTTTCGAACGAAGAATCAGAGGAACACACCCCATGAAACATATCATCAACTATATCCGCAAGGACGAGTGGTCACCCTATATCGCTGGTATTCTCCTCGGTGTCGTCGGTGTATTGGCGGTTTGGCTCAGCAACAGTTTACTGGGCGCGTCCGGCGCATTCGAGAACATCGCCGGTCTGATTGGCACCCGGATTGCACCAACGCTGTTTGATAACACCTACTTCAAATACGTGATGCCACCCGGCATTACATGGGGCGTGGTGCTGCTGGTGGGTATTTTCTTCGGCGGCATGATCGGCGCTGCTACAAGTGGCACCCTTAAATGGGGCAAGAAAGACGCTGCCAACGATGACGAACAATGGAAGAGCATCTTCGGGCAGCAGACATGGAAGCGCTGGGTGCTGGCGTTCATAGGCGCCATCATTCTTGAATATGCGGCTGGCATCGCCGGTGGCTGCACCAGTGGCTTGGCAATCTCAGGCGGGATGCTACTCGCACCGTCGGCCTTCCTCTTCATTGCCGGAATGTTTGCGTCCGGCATCATCACCGCACTGATTATCTACCGTCGGAGATATTAAAAATGAGTACCTTTGTTATTGCTTTGTTCCTCGGCGTATTCTTCGGTTTTTCGCTGAATAAAGCCGGTCTGACCAAGTACCACAAAATCGTGAATGTTTTCCGTCTGACGGATATGGCGGTTCTCAAGTTCATGATGACCGCATTGATCGTTTCGATGAGTGGGCTGTATCTCTTACGCGGTTTAGGGCTGGTCACATTCCCGAACGTTCCGGCTACTTATGTGGTCGGCAATATTGTTGGTGGGTTGATATTCGGTGTCGGCATGGCGCTTAGTGGCTACTGCCCCGGTACCTGTGCGGCTGGCAGCGGCGAAGGCAAGCTCGACTATCTGATCCCCGGGCTGCTGGGGTTCCTCGTTGGGGCGACAATTTATGGCTTGACCTATCAATATGTTTTTCCGGCTATTTCAAAGATCGCCAATATCGGTAATGTCGTCATCCCCGATGTCTGGAATATCAGCCCATTCTTGACGGTGGTCTTTTTCGCCCTCATTTCGATGTTTCTGTTTTACCTGATTGACCGGGCAGGGTTGCAGCGCAAGAACAAGATGTAACCAGTTTTCAATCTATGGATGCTTTTTAAATATAGCCAGTGAATACTGGAGACTCTTATGACAATTGATTTATCGAGACGTGATTTTCTCAAAATAAGCGGATCTGCTGCCGGAGCACTTGCGGTGGGCCAGATGATCTCGCCAATGGTAGCGCGGGCCGCTCAAGATGCGGGGCTGCTCAATGCATCGGGCGATGGCTTTGTCCCCAGCATGTGCGAAATGTGTGTATGGCGCTGCGGCTTGATCGCTAAAGTTCGAAACGGACGTGTCGTCAAGCTGGATGGCAACCCTGATCATCCGCATTCCAGAGGTCATCTGTGTGTGCGCGGGCAATCAGGGGTCATGAATACTTATGATCCCGACCGTGTGCTGACACCACTGATACGGGTAGGAAAACGTGGTGAAGGCCGCTTCCGTAAAGCGACATGGGAAGAAGCGCTGGACTTAACCGCCAGCAAGATGCTGGAAATCAAGAACACCTATGGCGCTGAGGCGATGGTGTTTTCATCAACCCATAACTTGAGTCAGGTACAGTTTGAAAACCTGCTCTACGCTTACGGGTCACCCAATTACGGTACCCAGCGCAGCCTGTGTTTTAATGCCATGATCGTTGCTAACCTGATGACTTATGGCATGGAAGAACCTGCGCGTATCTACGATGATAAGCTCCAATACATCATCCTGACCGGTCGCAACTTAATGGAGGCGATCTCGACCTCCGAAACAGGCGAATTAAGCGAGGCCATTACGCGGGGTGTTAAGGTTGTCTATCTCGATCCACGCTTTACCAAGACGGCTGCCAAAGCGACAGAATGGCTGGCAATCAAACCCGGAATGGATCTGGCATTTCATCTGGCACTCTTAAATGTGATTATTGGGGAAAAACTTTACAACCAATCCTTTGTCGATCTGTACACGATTGGCTTCGATGAACTGGCAAAGGAAGTTGCACAGTATACGCCGGAATGGGCGGCACCGCTTACCGAAATTCCTGCCGAGACCATCCAACGTATTGCGCGGGAATTTGCCGCTGCGGCTCCGCACTCTTTAGCCCACAATGGCTGGCGAACATCCAACTTTGTGAACTCATTCCAGACACAACGCGCCATTACGATCTTGAATGCGCTGGTCGGCAACTGGAATGTGACCATGCGCGCTGCGGCGGGTGAAGGCAGTGGCGGATTAGGCAAACCGCCTCAACCATCCTATCCGCGCAATTCAGCTTTGCGTTTGGATGGTGTGCCGGGAAAATATCCGGTTGTACCGCTCAAAATCGGCGTGTTTCAAGAACTGCGCGACAACATCCTCACAGGACAACCCTACCAGGCACATGGCTGGTTTATTGCGCGTCAAAATCCGGTGATGTCCCTGCCTGACCGCACCAAAACCCTACAAGCCTTTGGGAAAATGGACTTCATCGCGACGGTGGACATCATTATGAATGACACGGCGTGGTTCTCAGATGTGGTGCTGCCAGAAGCTTCTTATCTGGAACGATTTGATCCAGTTGTGCCGCTAGGCGACAAAATATTCCTACGCCAACCCGTCATCGAACCACAAGGAGAGGCCAAATCTGCCTTATGGATTTACAAGCAGTTGGGCGAACGTCTGGGACTCGGTGATTACTTCCAATATGAAGATGAGGAAGATTATATCCGCCAGCAGTTAGCACCGCTTGGTGTGGGCCTTGAGGAGCTTAAATCTAAAGGCTACGTTCAACTTCCAGCTGCCGCTGAAGAACCCGGTTTTAGCTGGAATACACCCAGCGGCAAGATCGAGTTCTACTCGGACACACTCGCCAAAGTGGGGTTCCCCGGTGTCCCGGTGTGGCAAGAGCCACCGCAGCCGCCGCAGGGGCAATTTTATTTATTGACGGGTAAGGTCGCGCAATCCACACAATTTGGAACGCAAAACAACCAGCTTTTACACAAATACGCAGATGAACCGCGTATGTGGATGAACATCGACGTAGCAGGAGATCGCGGGATTGAAGATGGCGATTGGGTAGAGGTCGTTAGCGAAGTGGGTAAGGTTCATGTTCAAGTGAAGGCCACTCCGGCAATTCGGCGCGATTGTGTGTACATGACACCGGGCTATGGTCACCTATCACAAGGGCTGACCACAGCCTTCGGGGCTGGTGCCAGTTCTTCCGTTTTGCATGTGACCTATACCGATCCGGCCAGTGGTAGCCAAGCACTCACCCAGACTTTTGTGACCGTAAGAAAGGTATAGCACCATGAGCGAACCCACTAAAAACCCTCGTTACGGTTTTCTGATTGATGTCTCGCACTGTATTGACTGCCGTTCGTGCATGGTCGCCTGTAGTGTCGAGAACAATGTACCAATGGACAGCACCCGCATCTGGATTAAGGAAACGGGCGTTAGGGGTGACTTCCCAAATCTGAACCGTTTTACAGCCCCCTATCACTGTATGCATTGTAAAGATCCATCCTGTGTTTCGGCCTGTACGGTCAGCGCACTGACACGCAGCGAAGACGGAATCGTAGTCTACGACAGTGAGATTTGTATCGGCTGCCGTTATTGCATGTACGCCTGCCCATTTGAAGTGCCGAACTATGAATGGGAACAGCAGCTACCGTTGGTGGTGAAGTGCGACATGTGCTTTGCACGTCTGAGTGAAGGGCAGCAACCAGCCTGTGCCGCGACCTGTCCTACGGGGGCGATCAAGTTTGGCAAGTACGAAGACATGCTGGCAGAAGCCCATAAACGCATCACCGACCGGCCTGACAAGTACATTCAACATATTTATGGTGAAGAAGAAAATGGTGGCACAGCCACGCTCTATATATCACCTGTTCCGTTTGCGGAACTCGGCTTCCCCATCGCCGGTACGACATCGCCTGCTTTCTCTAACCGGCTGGTGACTGAAGGTACGCCGATGGTCGCAGGTATGACGTTAGTTGGCCTGTCAGGTGCCTATTTGACCATCAAACACTTCAAGGAAGAAGCCGCTAAAGAGCGCTTGGCAGCTGAAAAAGAAAAAGCTGCTCAACCAGAGACGGAAGTAAACAACCATGTTTCATAAACTACTGCATGAATTACGCACTTTGCCCAGGGTCGTCTATGTGTTAGCAGTTTTCGCGGTTTTTGGCATAGGGGTCGGACTCTACCGTTTTTATGTCGGATTGGGTCCGACGACCAATCTCAGCAAGGCATTCCCGTGGGGTATATGGATTAGTTTTGATCTGATCACCGTTTCCCTAGCCGGTGGCGCATTCATCCTCGCGGCTTTGGTCTATGTTTTCCAATTTGAGGATCTACATGTCGCCACACGCCCAACCATTCTGGCAGGGCTGTTGGGCGAAATCGCAGTACTCATGATCTTGCTATTTGATCTTGGACGTTGGGATCGCTTCTATAATGTGTTCCTGCGGCCTAATGTCAGTTCAGCGCTGTTTATTGTGAGTTGGTGTATCGCCGCTTATTCATTGGTTCTGGTTTATGAAATCAGCCCGGTATTACTGGAAAGATCACGATTGAAGTGGCTGCTGCCGACCATCAAGAAATATACTGTGCCGATGGTTATCATTGGGACGACACTTTCCGTCATGCATCAATCCTCATTGGGAACGATGTTCGTCATTATGTCGCCGCGTTTGCATCCGCTATGGCATTCCATGCTGCTGCCGATTTTCTTCCTTGTGAGTTCATTAGCATCCGGTATTTCGCTGGTTATCGGCGGGGCAAACATCAGCTACTGGCTGTTCGGACGCAGCTTAAAAACCAAAACTATCGCCAAACTAGGTTGGTTCCTACCTTGGATATTGGGGGTTTACCTCGTCCTAAAGTTCGGTGAGCTAATGATTACTGGCGAGACTAACTTGCTATTTGAGGGTGGCATCTACCCTGTACTGTTCTGGACAGAAATCATCATCGGCGTTGTCATTCCGATCATCCTATTTGCTTTCAAACAAGTGCGATTCAGCCGCCAGCTTTCTCTTTTCGGGACATTGTTGATCATAGGCGGCGTTATCCTGAATCGCTTTGATGTGACGTGGTTTGCTATGAAACCTGTTGCAGGACAATTTTACACCCCGCATTGGATGGAAATCGCTATCCTGGTCGGTGTTACGGCAGTGGTGGCAATAATCTATATCGTTATTGCACATTACTTCCCTGTGTATGAAGAAACTATCGTCTACACCAAGTCCACAACGGTAGCGCATTCATTCGAAGACGCTCAGCCTGTCAAACAACATTAGGTGGATAACATATTTATGGTGGCTCCTAATCCGCAACCTGTGGCAAAAACTACACGTCAGCGAGTTCAAAAACCGCTGCAATGGATCACCGGGGCGCTGGCTGCGTTCGGTCTGGTCGTTGTTTTGATGCTGGTTGTACAAACGCCGACTCAGGAATATTCGTTTTCGACCGTCAATTTGGCGGGAGATAAAGTCTTACTCGCCGATTATCGGGGACATGTGGTCATGCTCAACTTCTGGGCAACCTGGTGTCCACCTTGTAAAGCGGAGATGCCTGTCATTGAAAGTACCTATCAGCGGTACAAAGATCGCGGCTTTGTGGTTTTGGCCGTCAATAATGCGGAAAGATCTGATCAGGTAACCAGCTTTGCCAGCCAATACAAACTGACTTTTCCGGTGCTGCTGGATTATTCAGCGGACATCCAACAACAATTTGGTATCAAAGGTTATCCGACCAGTTTATTTCTCGATGCCAAAGGAAAAGTGTACGCAACCCATCAAGGGATGGTGACGGCTGATCAACTGGAAAGCTATGTCAAAGATGGACTTCAGCATTCGACCTAGTGAAGTAATGAGCGTTCAAGGGGTGGTTGACTGCCGATCCGCTGTGTGGCATTGATGGCAATAACTACTGGCTTGTTCATCCGGTTTTTGGAGGCATTTCGAACCGATGACCAACGGCAGAATGTAACTGGTTCCATCGACTTTGCTGGTGAAACGCCACTGATCATCGACTTTGCGGATGTTATAAAGTGGCTCACCACGATCGGTTTTAAGAATCGCATCGCCCACCTGCAAATCCACGAAGGAATTGAGGTCGGCGCGGGTCATTGCTAGTTCATTAGGGAATTGAACGACTTGTTCCAGTGGTGGCGAATCTAATGTCCCGTGACAGGTTGAACACTGGAGGTACTGCGCCTCAGCGCGATTATTATGCAGAATGCCATCACCCATGATTTCGAGCGAAGTGTGACAGTCAATACAGTCGAGTTCCCATTCGCAGCGGGTAAATTCACCGATGGGTTGGTAGTAATCATGCAAGCGCTTCGCTTGTCCTGAAAGCGGTTCTGTAGAAGGAATATCCGGACGCACCGTGAAGGTCATGGAGCGAAGATCATAGTTACCCCGATTATGACAGTGATTACATTGGGTGTAGGGGATTGAGGTCGTAAATTGATGTTTTTGTGGATAACCGGACACGTTCTTCGGAATAGTCGGATCACTGCCTTGATACAAACCGCTTTCATCATACAAGACATGGCAGCTTGCACAGCCCGTGCTGCGACGGAAGTAATCAGTTTGCTGGGCTGGCCCATCCGTATGGCAGTTCAAACAATTGGCTGCAAAGTCTTTTACAGGCTGAGGATCAGTTACTGCCGGAACAAAGGTTTTCAGGTTATCGATTTCGTGGATGGCATACAGTGCAGTTCCATCGGATTGCGCCCCGAACGCGCGCTGAACGAGGCCGATGGCTCCGCTGTAGGTGGTCATAATGCTGTGTTGAACAAGGTAAACCTGCGCCGCATGACAGTCGCCACAGTATTTTT
Source organism: Aggregatilineales bacterium (assembly GCA_044226325.1). Classification (GTDB taxonomy): domain Bacteria; phylum Chloroflexota; class Anaerolineae; order Aggregatilineales; family Phototrophicaceae; genus CFX2. Next base: position 128,929 of record JBGAHG010000012.1, on the reverse strand, counting down.
GGGCGACATTCAAGGCTGCGGGATTACGTACCATGCCAGTGTGGGCAGTTTCCGCATCCAGGGCCATCGCCACGCCGCTGTGGCAGGAAACGCAACCAAATTTCTCTGTCGAATGAGATAGGCTGATCGGCTCGATACCGGTGTGGCAGTTCAAGCAGCGTTCAGGTTTACCGGTCAGTGTGGGTGTCATTTCGATTGGGGGCTTTTGCAGCAAGAGCATAACCCCAACCAGCATCAAGACCACCCCGCTGAGCAATAAGAACAGGTTGGTTGAAACCGTGTATTTAAGGGGAAAACGTATCTTCATAGGTGTACTGATTTACTGGAAATGTCATCTGTTCGTATATGTGAATTATCGAATACATCAGCGCAATCACCTAGTAACAAAGAACCCCGCATCCTTATGTGAGAAGTCATATCACCATACGATATTTCTCAAACAAATTGGGTGCCATTTAATGAGGATCGCCGTGCATGGAAGGTAACCAACTTGACTGCAGAAGATAAATCATCATCGCTATCATCAGGTCATGTTGTATTGACCTGGAAAGTATTATGGAAAGAAGTAAAGTAAATGAAAACTGCAAAAAGAACTTTGGTGTTGAGTCTGCTATTGACGGTTGTCCTGATTTTAGGAACACGAGTGGTGGTCGTGGCACAGGAAGCGACCGCAGAAGCAACTGCTACTGCCGATTTTGATGTCCAACCTGTATTGGTTGACTATCTACAAAATCTACCCGACAACTTTTATGGTGTTAAACCCGAAAATGCTTTGAAAGAACTTACAAGCGATGCAAAACCCTTCTTGATCGATGTGCGTGATGAAAAAGACATCGGTGAAAATGGTTACATTGCGGGTGCGCTACTGATCCCAATTCGCACACTCACGCAAAACCTTGACAAACTTCCTGCTCAAGACCAACCCATCATCGTTTACTGCGGTATCGGGCATCGTGGTGGCGTTGCGACCGAAGTGCTGCATCTGTTGGGCTATACCAATGTTCGCAGCATTTTTGGGGGTTATGCCGGTTGGAAAGCAGCCGGTTTGCCTTCAGAAAAGGGTGTGCCCGCCGCACCAATAGTTAGCGGAGCAATAGCCCCTGAGTTCGACCAAGCACTATTTGATGCAGTCGACCAGTTTATAACGACGATGCCTGACAATTTCTATGCGGTCGCACCCAGCGCTGCCCTCAGAAGTTTGGGCGAAGAACCCAAACCGTTCCTGATTGATGTGCGTGGGGAAGCCGAATTGAAAGCCAGTGGTTATATCGAAGGACAGGTGAATATTCCTCTAAAGACCTTACTGGATGATTTGACGCTGCTGCCTGCTGATAAGGCACAACCTATCATCGTGTACTGCGCGATCGGGCATCGTGGCGCGATGGCGATGGTGGCGCTCCGTCTGCTCGGTTATACGGATGTCACGAGTATTGGAGGCGGTTTTAACAATTGGGTTAATGGCGGTTTGCCAGTTGTTAAACCAACCTGATCATCACTCGACCTGTTAAAACTGACAAGGGTAAACACATTTGAACGAAGTACACCCTAATCTGTTGATTGGGGTGTACTTCTACAGCAGCAATCCGACTGTCACAGCGTTTTCCGATTCAATAAGGCTAAACCACAAGGACTAAAATGAATATCTTAAAATCACTTTTTGGCAGCAGTTCTAACTCCTTAACCACACAAGAAGCAAAAGAGCTTATCGAAACTGGAGAACCGCTGGTGATCCTCGATGTGCGCCAACCCGATGAGTACCGCGCCGGACATATCGCTGGTGCGAAACTCATCCCCTTAAACGAATTGGGTGGTCGCATTGACGAGCTTCCTAAAGACAAGCAGATTCTATGTGTATGTGCATCAGGAGCACGCAGTAGTGCAGCGACAGGTCAGCTTTCCAGCGCGGGATTCGATGTGCTTAATATGCGCGGTGGTATGTCAGGTTGGCAGCGAGCAGGCTATCCGGTGAAAACGGGCAAGTAACATCGCATTTGGGAGGCGCGTTCCTTAGGGATGTGGTGAAGTGAGTATTGTATAGTCCTACTATGGAGAGCAGATTTCACTAATAGGGTGAGGATGATTATCGTGGTGTCGAAGCTCCGCGCGTCGCCCAAATCGATGGCAAATTCCATATGACCTATACAGCTTCCGGCGCGAACGACTGATTTCCCATGATCGCCCAATCGGACAATCTGATTACATGGGACGATATCGGGCCGCTGGAGCGGGCGCAGAACAAAGATGATGCTGTTTCCAGGAAAGATCAACGGGCGCTGTACCATTTTGCACAGACGACCTTCATACATCTGGATTGGCTACAGCAGCGACTTGAAAACATGCGATAGCAATCAAGACTTGATGAACCCTAACCACGAAAGTGACTTGTACACCAGTTCAGTTGGCGCGAATGGTGTACCAATTAAGACTAAACACAGTTGGATACTTCTCTATCATGGTTACGGTAAAAAGCATATTTACCGCCAATCGGTCGCATTACTGGATTTAGACGACCCACCAAAGATCATTAATCGTCCTAAAACCTTTATCATGGAACCGAAGAAAAATGGGAAACGGAAGGTGACGTTCAAAACGTCGTGTTTAGCTGCGCCAATCTGGTGATAGGTGATCGACTCCATTTATTATGGTGGAGCAGATCATGTCATCGACTTGGCAACTGTACCCTTTGCTGAAGTGGTTGATTTCGCACGATTCGGGAAGTAATTCGATAGAACTTCACATTATTTTTTAGATTCAGAAGTTGAATATTGTCACTGAGGGGAGAGTCTACGACTCTCCCCTAGAGCAATCATATCCTTCAAAAGCCGTGTCACATGTTCAGATTACTGCACAAGCAGTGTTCCGTTGATAAAGCTCAAGCTGTAATTCGCCGAAACCAATGTGCCCACCTTACAGGTGATCGGGTAACTTCCAACCGGGCTGGTGGTTGTAGCGGTGGTGGTACATACCGGAGTTCCAGTTACACCACTGGTCGCTAAGGTCTGTGCATTCTTGAAGCCTGTATAGGTGACGGTGAGAGCCGGGTTAGCTGTACCAAACAAGCGGCTCTTGTCAACGGCTGTGACGACTAAAGGCGCTTTCGTGACGATCAATGTGCTTTTGACGAACGTCAGCGTATAGTTGCCTGAAACCAATGTTCCAACTGTACAGGTAATCGGGTAACTGCCGACTGCACTGGTTGTCGTTGCAGTTGTTGTACAAATCAGGCTGCCCGTCATAGCACTGGTCGCAGGAGTTTCCTCATTCTTGAACCCAGTGTAAGAAACGGTGAGAGCAGGATTTATGTCACCATAGACACGTGTTTTTGCATCGGCGGTTATCGTCAGTGCTGCTTTGGTGATGGTTATCGCACCATTGACCAAAACAAAGCTGTAGTTATTTGATACCAGAGTACCTGGGTCGACTGTCACAGGATAAGGTGTGACGCTCGCCGGGCTGGTCAGTACTGCGGTCGTCGCGAGATTTGGACTGCCCGTAATGCCGCTGGTTGCCAAAGTCTGAGCATTTTTGAAACCCGTATAGACGACAGTCAAAACGGGATTTACAGCACCATATACACGGGTCAGTTTGGCCGCTGTCACGGTTATGGGCGCTTTGGTCACGGTGATTCCGCCGTTGACCAAAACCAGATTGTAGTTTTTGGCGAGCAATGTACCAACCGTAACTGTTATAGGATAGGGCGTGATACTCGCTGGGCTAGTCAACCCTGCGGTCGTCGCCACGACTGGAGTGCCAGTTATACCGCTGGTAGCAAGTGTCTGCCCCAGCTTAAAACCGCTGTAGGCAACCGTTAGCGTTGGGTTTGCGGTACCGTAAACGCGGGTTAAGCTGGAAGCAGTTACGGTTAAGGGTGCTTTGGTCACAGTCAATGCTAGATTAACCATTGTGAAACTGTAGTTTCGCGAAACCAGGGTACCAACTGCACAGGTTATGCTGTAGGCACCAACTGGGCTAGAGGTTGTCGCGAGCGTGCTACAGGTTGGCTGTCCAGTGATGGCACTCGTATTAAACGTTTCACCGTTCTTGAAACCCGCATAGGTGACGGTCAGCGAAGGATTAGCATCACCATAGGCACGGGTCTTTGCTTCACTCGTAATGGTTAAAGGCGCTTTGGTCACAGTCAGTAACCCGTTCACAAAGGTGAAACTGTAATTACTGGAGGCTAATGTACCAAGAGCAGGTGTAATAGGATACATACTACTCGCCGGACTGGTTTCGGTAGCAAAGGTTGCTACAGATGGACTACCGCTTATGCCGCTTGTAGCCAAGGTCTGAGCATTTTTGAAACCTACATACGAATAGGTGAAAGTAGGATTGGCGCTACCATATACGCGAGTCATGTTGGTCGCGGTTATGGTGACAGGAGCCTTGTTGATGGTCAGCGTGCCAGCGACGAAGACAAAACTGTAATTACTGGAAGCCAACGTACCAACTGTACAGTTAATGGGGTAACTACCCGCCGGACTGGCGGCCGTCGCCGAGGTAGAACAAACCGGGCTACCGGTTATGCCGCTGGTCGCAAACGTCTGCCCAGTTTTCAGATTTGCGTAGGATACGGTCAAAGCAGGGTTCGTATCACCAAACTGACGAGTCTGGTTATTGGCTGTCACCGCTACTTTCAGAATGGTCAGTACGCCATTAACGAAGGAGAAGTTGTACTTACCAGATGATAAGGTACCCAAACCCACTTTGATGGGATAAGGGCTGCCGCTGGATAAGCTGAGCGGTGTAGCGGTTGTCGTAACCAGTGGACTGCCGCTGAGGCCGCTAGTAGCCAGCGTATCCCCGTTTCTAAATCCGGCATAGGATACTGTCAGAGCAGGATTGGGATCGCCATAAGCGCGTGATTTGTTATCTGCTGTGATGATCAAAACAGCCTTGGTCACAGTCAGTTTGTTAGTGACAAAGTTGAGTATGTAATTGCTGCTTAGTTCGAGTGTACCTTGACCAATCTCATAGCTGTTAACGTCTTCACCAGCCGCACGTTCGATATCTCCACTGAAGCTGTCACCATTCACCAGTGCCGGACTAAATTTATACGTCAACACTGGATCACTATCGCCGTAGACTTTCGTTTGTGCATCGGCACTAACCGTGACCGCTAAGGGATCAATTGTCAGGCTGTCGCCCACATAGGTCAAATCATAGTTACTGTTCAGTGCCAGCGTTCCCTGTGAAATTTCGTAGCTACCGACATCTTCACCAGCGACACGTGCCATGGTTCCACTGAAGCTGTCGCCATTCACCAATCCCGGGATATAACTGTACGTCAACACCGGATCACTGCTGCCGTAAATTTTAGTTCGTGCATCGGCGCTAACCGTGATGGATAGCGGGTTGATTGTCAGGCTGTCGCCCACATAGGTCAGATCATAGTTGCTGTTCAGTGCCAGCGTACCCTGTGAAATCCCGTAGCTACCGATATCTTCACCGGCAACGCGTTCCATCGTTCCACTGAAATTGTCCCCATTCACCAGTGCCGGACTATAGCTGTACGTCAACACCGGATCACTGCTGCCGTAGATCTTCGATTGCAAATCTGCTACGACTGTTACTGTTAAGGGGTTAATGGTGAGATCAGCGCCGACATATTCCAGACTGTAGTTGCTGCTCAATCCCAAAGTACCTTGTGTGATGTTGTAGCTGCCCACATCTTCACCCGCGACACGTGCCAATTCCCCGCTAAAAACGTCGCCATTGAGCAATTCTGGACTGTAGGTATAGGTTAACGACGGATCAGGATTACCGTAGGTCTTTGACTGCAAATCTGCCGAGATATTTATGGTTAGAGGGTCGATGGTGAGATCAGCGCCAATATATTCCAGACTGTAGTTGCTGCTCAATCCCAAAGTGCCTTGTGTGATGCTGTAGCTGCCCACATCTTCACCCGCGACACGTGCCAATTCCCCACTAAAAACGTCGCCATTGAGCAACTCAGGACTATAGGTATAGGTTAACGACGGATCAGGATTAGCATAAATCTTGGTCTGCACATCAGCACTGAGGGTGATAGCAAGCGGCGTTATTGTGAGATTGGCGGGTATGAAGGTTACATCGTAGTTGGCATCCACTGCACCCGTAACCTCGATCGGATAAAGGCCAACATCACTCGAAGCAACGGCACTGGTGTTTAGTGAGACGGGTACATCAAGATTAGCGGACGTATCACCGTTAACAAAACCGCTATAGGTAGCAACCAGAGTAGGCAGAGCTACGCCGTAGTCTTTCGTTTGATCCACTGCAGAGACAGTCAAAGCAGCCTTGTTGACATTAATCAGCACATCCTGTGAGACAGTGTTGTAGTTTGCTATGTCGGATGGCGTGAAATCAACGTGAATAGTTTGTGCGTCACCCGCATTAAGTACCGTACCTAAGGCTGGTGTATAGACAAAATTACCAGGTATAAGCGTAACCGCGTTCAATTCAGTCGTGCTTAAGGCTGTGCCATATGTTATGGCTGCCGGGTTTTCCCAGTTGAGGGTGGGAGTGGCTTTGCCAATTGTATATAACAGAATACTCGACCGGCTCGGACCAAAGTCACTGTCACCGGAATACGTGGCTATTAGCATTTTGGTTCCAACCGTAATGGAGGTCAAATAACAACCACCACTTTCGATATTGGCGATACAGGTTGAATTACCATCGGTAACACTAACTGTTCCGGTTGGGACGCTGCTCGCCAATTCGGACACCGTTACTGTCCAATTGACCGAGTAAGGTTGTCCTACTACCGGTGTATTAGACGGGTCAGTTGTCAGGGTCGTTGCTGTGACATAGGCTTGGAATAGAATGGTCAAATCACTGCCTACATAATTCAAACTGTAGTTGCTGCTCAGTTCCAACGTTCCCTGAACAATTGGATAAGTACCAACCGCTTCACCGGTTGCTCGCTCCAATTTCCCACTAAACTTGTCGTCGCCGATCAAGGATGGGCTAAATGCGAAGGTTAAATCGGGATCTGTTTCTCGCAGCATCTTATCCCGTGAATCCGCTTTGACGGTGACCACCAGGGGGTTAATTATCAGGTCACTATTCACGTAACTCAGGCTGTAGTTGCCGCTCAATGCCAGCGTGCCACGCCCTATTTCATAACTACCCGCATTTTCGCCTTCAGGGCGTGATAATGCGCCACTGAAGGTGTCACCGCTGACCAATTCAGGGCTGTAGCTGTAGGTTAACGCTGGATCACTCTCGCCATAGGTTTTAGTCTGCTTATCGGCGGTCACAGTGACCAATAGAGGGGCAATTATCAGGTCACTATTCACGTAGCTCAGGCTGTAGTTGCCGCCCAATGCCAGCGTGCCACGCCCTATTTCATAACTACCGGCATTTTCGCCTTCAGGGCGTGATAATGCGCCACTAAAGGTATCCCCACTGACCAATTCAGGGCTGTAGCTGTAGGTTAAGGCTGGATCACTCTCGCCGTAAGTCTTAGTCTGCTTGTCGGCAGTCACAGTGATGGCCAATGGTGTGATGGTCAGATCATTGCCTACGTAGCTCAGGCTATAGTTGCTGCTCAGTGCCAGCGTACCCTGCGTAATGCCAAATGTGCCAATGTCGTTGCCCGTTGAACGAGCCAACGCGCCATTGAAAGCGTCACCGCTCACCAATTCGGGGTTGTACGTGTATGTTAGTGTCGGGTCACTCTCGCCGTAGACCTTGGTCTGCTTATCGGCGGTTACGGTAATTGTCAGCGTACTGATTGTCAGGTCGCTGCTCACGTAGCTCAGGCTGTAGTTGCTGCTCAGCGCCAACATCCCCTGAGCGATTTCATAACTACCAGCGTTTTCGCCTGCTGCACGAGCCAACGCGCCATTGAAAGCGTCACCGCTCACCAATTCGGGACTGTATGTGTATGTTAGTGTCGGGTCACTCTTGCCGTAGACCTTGGTCTGCTTATCGGCGGTTACGGTAATTGTCAGCGTACTGATTGTCAGGTCGCTGCTCACGTAGCTCAGGCTGTAATTGCTGCTGAGCGCCAACGTCCCCTGCGTAATGCCATAAGCACCAACATCGTTGCCCGTTGAGCGAACTAACGCGCCATTGAAAGCATCGCCACTGACCAACTCAGGACTATAGCTGTAGGTCAAAGCCGGATCAGCCGCACCGTAGATCTTGGTCTGCTTATCGGCAGTTACGGTGATTGCCAGCGGACTGATCGTCAGGTCGCTGCTCACGTAGCTTAGGCTGTAATTGCTGCTCAGTGCCAATGTCCCTTGTGTAATGCCGTAAGTACCAACATCTTTACCCGTTGAGCGCATTAATATACCGTTGAAAGCATCGCCACTGACCAATTCAGGGCTGTAGCTGTAGCTCAAGGCTGGATCGCTCTCACCGTACGTCTTCGCTTGCTTATCGGCGGTTACAGTGATGGCTAATGCGTTAATGGTTAGGCTGGCAGGCTTGTAGGTCAACGTGTAGTTGCCGCCTAGTGTTAAGGTTCCTTGTGTAATGCCGTGGCTGCCGACATTTTCACCTTCAGAGCGCGCTAATACGCCGTTGAAAGCATCGCCACTGATCAATTCAGGGCTGTAGCTGTAGCTCAAGGCTGGATCGCTCTCGCCGTACGTCTTCGTTTGCTTTTCGGCAATCACCGCGATTGCCAGCGGATTAATCGTTAGACTGTCGCTGGCATAGATCACACTGTAGTTAGAACTTAAGGCCAAGGTTCCCTGTGTGATGACATAGCTCCCCGTATCTTCGCCAGGAATACGACCAAGCTTACCAACAAAGCTGTCAGTACCAACGAGTTCAGGACTGTAGCTGTAAGTTAGCGCCGGATCACTCTCGCCGTAGGTCTTCGTTTGCTTGTCAGCAATCACCGTGATTGCCAGCGGGTTAATCGTTAAATGGTCGCCGGCATAGGTCATACTGTAGTTAGAGCTTAATGCTAAGCTTCCTTGCGTTATTTCGTAGGAACCTGCATCTTCACCGGTTGCACGGGCGAGCTTACCGCTGAAGGCATCACCAGCAACCAGTTCCGGCGTATAGGTGTAGGTTAATGAAGGATCGACTGCGCCATAGGTCTTACTCTGCTTGTCAGCGGTTATGATAATGCCAAGCGGGTCGATTTGTAGGGAAGCAGGCACGAAAACCACATTGTAGTTGCGATTGAGTGCCAGGGTTCCCCGGTTAATCTCGTAACTGCCTGCATCTCTTCCGGCTGAACGGGCGAGCTTACCGCTGAAGGCATCACCAGCAACCAGTTTCGGCGTATAGGTGTAGGTTAATGAAGAATCGGCTGCGCCATAGGTTTTGGTCTGCTTATCGGCAGTCACCGTGATCGTTAGTGGGGCAACAGTTAGAACCCCTCGAACAAAGGTCACATTATAGTTCGAATCGGCTGCGCCATTGACCACAATCGGATAAGTACCCGCATCGCTCGAGTCGCTTGCGCTGGTGTTTATCAGTGCCGGTGCATCCAGATTAGAAGCAGCATCACCATTTACAAAACCGCTGTAGGTAACACTCAGTGAGGGAAGTGCAGCGCCATAAACTTTGTTTTGATCATCTGCCGTGATGGTCAGGTCAGCCTTGCCAACATTGATGGTTACGTCTTGAGACACACTGGCATAATTGCTTGAATCGGTGGGAATAAAATCTACATGAAGTATTTGGGCCTCACCGGCATTCAATACAACACCTTGAGATGGTGTATAGACATATGTACCCGGTACAGAACTGTCGGCATTCAACTCGGTGCTGCTTAGTGCGGTGCCATAGGTGATGGCGGCTGGGTTTGACCAGTTGAGCGTGGGCGTTACTTTGGTAACGACATGTGCAACACCACTTGATGTACTGCCTGTGAAATTATTATCTCCCGAGTAGCTTGCGGTCAGTGTCTTATTGCCGATAGTCGTGGAAGTTAAATCACAACTACCATTAATCACAGCTGCAGTACAGCTATCCGTACCATCAGTAACAGTTACAGTTCCTGTTGGGATACTGCTGCCTACATTAACTACGGATAGTGTCCATTTAGCCGTATAGGATTCTCCCAACACTGATGGTGTGGATAAATCGTTTGTGAGTACGATAGAGGTACCGGACAGATTGACATTGATCTTCACTTCTTTGGAAGCTGCGATGTAATTAACCGCATCACTTGGAGTGAAATCAACATGTAATGTTTGACCGTCACCTGCGTTGAGTACTGTGCCCAAAGCTGGTGTGTAGACAAATGTACCTGGGATCGAAGCAGTCGCATTCAATTGGCTGCTGCCTAACACAGTACCGTGTGTGATGTCCGCAGAATTTGACCAGTTAAGGGCTGGTACGGCGGGATCGACCTTATGCAAGCGGATCGTTGACACAGCGGTGTCGAAACCACCATCGCCCGAATAGACCGCGATCAGCAACTTCATACCGGCTGTAGTGGATGTTAAAGTACATTCACCAACCTCAACATCAGCACTGCAGCTATCGGTTGCATCGCTAACCGTCACGGTTCCAGTAGGTGTTCCCGCACTGGTCGTCGAGATAGTCCAACTTACCGTGTAAGCCTGACCCACCACCGACGTGTTAGGTATATCGCTGTGGATTGAAATAGCGATATTCGATGCTTCCACATTAATGGTCACATCTTTAGATATGCTGACATAGTTCTCAGAATCGGTCAGGGTAAAATCAACATGCAAAGTTTGTCCACGACCTGCATCAAGGACTGTGCCTTCGGCTGGTGTATAGACAAAGCTACCAGGGACAGTGGCGGTTGCGTTCAGTTGCAAAGCACTTAGTGGGATACCGTAGGTAATGGCAGCAGGGTTTTCCCATGTGAGGGCGGGAGTCGTTTTATCGACTGTATGTGTATGACCAGTCGACGTGCTGCCGTTGAAGTTGCTGTCACCTGAATAGGTGGCGATCAGAGTCTTCGTTCCGGCAGTGGTCGATGTCAGGTTACAAGTGCCACTGGCAACGTTAGCTGTACAGCTAGCTGTACCATCGCTGACAGTCACAGTCCCAGTGGGTATACCAGAACTGGATACAGCATGTGAAACCTGCCACGTTACGGCATACAATTGCCCGACAATTGTAAGGGTTGGTTGATCACTAAAAATCGTCGTGATTGAATCGGCTGAAAGCACATTAATGACGACATCTTTGGACGTGCTTACGTAGTTAGCAGTATCGCTGGGCGTGAAATCAACATGTAAAGTTTGTCCACTTCCTGCATTCAACACTGCCCCAAGCGCAGGTGTATAGACAAAGATGCCGGGAACCGAAGCAGTCGCATTCAGCTGCGTGGCACTTAAGGCTGTGCCATACACGATTGAGGACGGATTTGCCCACGTGATGGTTGTGGTGGCTTTATCAACAGTATGTGAACTGGTGCTCGGTGCACTGGTCACAAACTTGGTGTCGTTCGAGTAGGTAGCCGTCAAGGTCTTGGAACCGGCGGTGGTCGATGTCAAACTGCAACTGCCCGTCGTGATAGTTGCGTTACAGCTAACCGTGCCATCACTGACCGTTACTGTTCCATTAGGCGTGCCAGTACCACTTTCAGGTATGGATGTGATCCATGTAACGACATAGGCTTGCCCGACTGCCGAAGGATCGGGCGTACCGCTGTCAACGCTGACGACGAGCGCGCGTTGAACGACCGTGAGCGTACCCGCCACAAAGGTCACGGTGTAGTTGGCATCCACAGCCGCACTGGCCGTTATCGGATACGTTCCAAGGCTGCTCGTCGAAGTCGCGGTTGTTGTCAGCGTAACAGCGGTATCCAGACTAGCTGCTGTATCGCCGTTGACGAACCCGCTGTAACTGGCTGTCAACGTGGGCAGCGATGTACCGTATTGATTGGTCTGGTTATCAGCCGTGACAGTCAAGGCTGCTTTGCTGACGGTAATGGTCACGCTCTTGCTGGCAGTGTTGTAGTTAGTGGTATCGGTAGGTGTAAACGCGACTTGCAGCGTTTGACTTGACCCAACATTTAAAACTGACCCGAGCGCAGGGGTATAGGCAAAGGTTCCTGGAACAGAAGCCGTCGCATTCAATTGCGTAGCACTTAAGGCTGTGCCATACACGATTGAGGACGGATTTGCCCAGGTGATGGTTGGTGTGCCTTTATTAACGGTATGGGTTATGCTACTAGCAGTACTGCCTGTGTAATTGCCATCGGCGACATAACTGGCTGTTAAAGTCTTTGTACCGGCGGTCGTAGATATGAGATTACAGGTTCCTGCGGTGAGGAGAGCTGTACAACTGGCCGTCCCATCGCTGACCGTAAGATTTCCAGTTGGTGTACCGCTGCCGGGAGAAACGACTGAATAAGTCCATGTTACGGCATAGGCCGCACCCACTGTTGATGGATCAGGCGTATCACCCGTTAATGTAATAGTCAGTGATGCGGGATTGACAGTGATGGTCTTACTGAAATGTGGCGCGGTAATAGTGGTACCTTTGCCTGCATCGCCCTCAACTGTTTGACTGCCCGCTGTGCCAGTGATGGTGGCACTTGTATAGGTTACGGTACCCGTCTTGCCGGTATTAACACCTGAAAATGAACCTTCGGTACCGGTTGATTGGAATGCTGTTCCGCTGATGCCCGTATTGGAAGACGTTAGGGTCACTGAACCAGAGTTGTTATTCGTAAAATTGATGACTGGCGACACTGTTTGTCCGACGGTTGCACTGGTCGTAGGGGGAGTGATGTCAGTAATAAGCAGCGAGTAACGTTTTAAGCTATTGCCAGCTGCCACGCTGGATGAGATTCCACTGTTGCCACGTTGCAACGTAACATTAAATGCATCCGTTTGGTCAGTGTTGTAGGATGTTACAGTTGATACCGATACTGTAAAAGTGAGATCTCCTGTCGTTAATGTCCCCGTATAAGGAAAAACAATGAATGATGTGCTGCTAGAGTTGTTGGTTACGGTCGGCGTTCCCCATGTGACACCGCCACCGGAACCCGAACTGCCTGATGCTTGGAAGCTGATGGGCTTGGTACCAGCCGATGGAACGGTGGTTATAGTGATCTCATCGACGCTGTCATCACCGTTGCCCAAACTAGATACGTTGACCGAAATCGTGAAGGTATTGCCTGTGGTTAACATGACAAAACCCGGTGTGGGCGAATAATTGGTATTCGGTACAACTGCGCCGACCGTAATAGTCGGAGGTGCTGCTGTCGTCACTGAAAAGGTTTGTGTACTCTTCGTGTTCGCTACGCTGCAAGCACCGGCTGTACTGGTGGCACAAGTTTTCACGGTCCATGTACCAGCAGGGGCGTTTGCTGCTAGGGCATAACTATTGGTTAATGTAACGCCATTGCTCACACCTGATAGAGCAGTGTCTTGTGCTAATGTTCCGCTGGGGTTATACCACTGCATACGCAAGTTGTTGCTGGAGCCAGAAGTCGTAATGGTGGTGCTGGCACAAGCCGTTTCTGCCGTAAGAAATGCACTGTGAGCAGTTGTACAGGTTGATTCTTTAATAGTTAATGTCGCTGCGGTGACTGAGGCAGCTTTATAAGGTCCAACGAATGGCCCGCCGCTGCCCATCATTGAAACGCCTAATGGTTTCACCGCATCGGTGCTGCTGTCGTCAATAGCACGGGTTAGGTTAATCTGACCGTTGCCCGTCTGTGATTGTGTGCCGACCGCATCAGCAGTGCGTGCCAGCTTGCCCACGATAGTACCGTTGCTATAGCCCGGATTTAGCCCTCGCAAGAAGGCAGCCGCACCTGCGACGTTGGCCGCCGCTGCTGATGTACCGGTAACGTTCGTCATTCCGCCGCCGGTTGTAATCGTTGCGATATTCACGCCGGGAGCTGCAATAAATACATCCGCACCATAATTGCTAAAGGGTGCAAATGATTTGTTGCCGTCTGTTGCCGAAACGCCCATCACGCCGGGGTCTGCCGCAGGATACATGGCGCTCGATACGCCTTCATTACCCGTTGCAGCGACTAATACCACACCGCTGCTCCATGCGTAATCAATGGCTGCTTGGAGGGCCGAGGAGTATCCTGGATTGCTGAAGGCCATGAGAATAACGTCAGCACCATTATCGGTTGCCCACACAATACCGTTGATAATATTGCTGTCCTGACCGTTTCCATCGGCGTCCAATACCTGAACGGGCATAATTTGGATATTCGATCCATTAACGCCTGCCAACGCAATCCCGGCCATTTGCGTTCCGTGACCGTTGGGATCAGTTGATGCGCTTGACCCTTCAAAAGCCGAATAACCCGGTAGAACCAGACCATTGAAGTAGGGGGGACTTGCATCCACACCGGTATCAAGGATAGCAAGTGCACTATTGCTTCCCTGCGCCAAAGGGCTAAAAGCAAAATTGTTTGCCCAAATGGGCAAACTTTGTTGATTGGTAGATCCTGATTCAGGTGAAAGCGTTTGGGCTTCACGCGATTTGTCGATTTCAACACTGACCACTTGTGCATCTGAGCGGTAGCGCTGCAAACTATCGTTAACGGTAGCAGTCGGAACATCGATAAAGTGAAGCCGTAATACAGCGACTGAAGAAGTCTCAACACCGCCGTTACGCATAATTACCTGCTGCTGCTGATCGGGTGTTAAGCCAACAGCAGTACGCACAATAATGGATGTTACCGGTATGTCAACTGTGGGACTAGCCAGCGGGGTAGCACTTAGCTGCGGTGTGTTGGTTGCCTGCACCGTTCCAGTCAAAGTCCCAACGGATGTAGCCGTAAGTGTTACGACCTCAGTCGAGGTAAGTGTCGCGACATCAGCCGGGGTTGATGTGATTGGGTCAACCAGGGTAGATGTTGGCATGATGTCGGTCGGTACGGGAGTGGAGGTTGGCATTTCGGTTGGCACAGCATTCACGATTACAGCGAAGGTTGTGCTGGAAGAACCACCCTGTCCATCATCTGCGGTAACTACAACATGGGCAATACCCACCCCATTGCCGGTAATGGTCAATGTTGAATTATTAACTACAATGGCAGTCGCGATTGCGGGATTATCTGAAGAAGTTACTAAAACAGTCGCATTGCCTTCAGGATCGCTGAGGTTAACAGGAATTGAAAGCGCCTGCCCAACTTGCACATTGAGATCGGTAATCACTCCGATAATCGGTGCTTGATTGGGTGGTGGAATTGTTGGTGCGATACTGACAGTAACGGGGAATGATGTACTGGCTGTACCGCCCTGCCCATCATCTACTGTTACTGTAATGTTGGCTGTACCGCTGCCATTACCAACAACTGACAAGGCAGATGCATCAGCTTCGGTTGCGTTCGCGATAGAAGGGTTATCAGAGGCCAGCGTTACAGTTAACGTGTTGCCATCAGGGTCACTATAGCTGATCGGAACCACGACCGATTGCCCCATTTGCAGTGATTGGGGGCTAATTCCATTAATGACGGGCGGGTGGTTAGGCGCCGATTGAGCAGAAACACTTGATATTAAAACAGTGAAAATGCTCAAAAGGAAAAATACACTAACTAGGTGATGGCGGCCATATCGCGAATGGTGAACGAACTTCATACTGCCTCAGTCTCTTACCCAATGTATATCTATTGGGTAGTGAATAGGTTAATTCATTAATAACGACAGTATACTTGATTTAAAATTGTGACACAATGTAAGATTTCTTAATTTTTAATTCTGTATTCACTTTTTAGTGACATTTATCACTGTAAGATTTCAATTATGGATTGACTGTTTAACTTTTAAGGGAGAAATATTTTGCAAATCGGTTTTGTGAAATTCAAACAAAGAGATTGTTACATGACACAGATTCATTAATTTATAGACACTTGTTGAAGAAACTATTAATCAATCACGCTGACGTAATAGTTGGTCGAAAGACACCGTCAAATAGATAGCCAAATTGGATGCACGCACTTTGACACGGTTAAAGTGCGTGCATGCTTTCTAGCGGTTAGCATTTTCTTAATTTGTGCTTACTATTCGGTTCTTAAGTTAAGAAAAAGATGGTCATAAGTTAATGTTCGACATCGACTCAGCATCTCATCTGATAAAACTCGCGCTGCATGAAGATTTGGGCGAAGCTGGCGATTTGACATCCAAAGCGACCCTGCCCGATAGTGTACGTCTGCGTGGACGCATAGTAGCTAAAGCAGACGGCGTGATTGCGGGTTTGCCCCTGGTCAAAATGGTTTATCAGCAAGTGGACACCTCAGTCGAGGTGCGTTTATCCAGTCATGATGGTGCTGTCGTCGCACGCAGCACGCCGGTTGGCGAAGTAGAAGGCAAAGGTCAATCGATTCTTACCGGAGAACGGGTCGTTCTGAACTTCTTACAACGGCTGAGCGGAATCGCTACCCTAACGGCCCAATTTGTGGGGGCTGTAAGTGGCACAAAAGCTGTTATTCTGGATACTCGAAAAACGACACCCGGTTGGCGCTTGCTCGAAAAATACGCCGTTACGCAGGGTGGCGGGCACAATCACCGCATCGGTCTCTATGATATGGTCATGATTAAAGATAACCATATCGACGGCGCAGGGAGCATTACGGCGGCAGTAAAGGCCGTACGTGATTATCGGCCAGCCGAACATATCCCGATTGAGGTTGAGGTTCGAACGCTTGATGAGCTGCGAGAAGTGCTGCCGCTAATGGTTGACCGTGTGCTGCTGGATAATATGACCGACGAGCAAATGCGCGAAGCCGTTGCAATCACTAACGGGCGTGTGAAGCTGGAAGCGTCTGGTAATATGAACCTACAACGTGTGCCAGCCGTAGCCGCGACCGGAGTTGATTATATTAGCGTCGGGGCGTTGACACACTCGGCTCCAGCACTCGATTTGTCCATGAAAATTATCCGGCTGTAATGTCGCGGGATAAAGGAGAATCATATGGCAGAAATGGTCATGCCGCTGGATATAGCGGCTAATGAAACACTGGTGGTGCAGGAAACAGCCGCTATCGAACGTATTCAAGCACTGCGCCCTCAACTCGGTGAGGATGTGGTGATATTGGGGCATCATTATCAACGGGATGAAGTGGTACGCTTTGCTGATTTTCAAGGCGACAGTTACCAATTGAGCCAGGAAGGATCGAAGGTCAAAGCCAAGTACATCCTGTTTGCAGGTGTGCATTTTATGGCCGAGAGTGCTGTGGTCTTGGGTCGTGAAGATCAAGTCGTCATCCTGCCCAATATGCAAGCTGGATGCAGCATGGCGGATATGGCGAACCTCGAACAAGTCTTAACGGCCTGGTCAGAGTTGGAAGATGTATTAGGCAGTGATCCCGAAAACACGGTCATGCCCGTCACCTATATGAACAGCGCTGCTGATTTGAAGGCGTTTGTAGGCGAACATGGTGGAACCGTTTGCACCTCATCCAACGCTGATGGTGCGCTCAAGTGGTCATTCGCCCAGCGTGAGAAAGTATTCTTTTTCCCTGACCAACACCTGGGACGTAACACGGGTAAGGCGATGGGCATTCCACTGGAACAGATGGTACTCTGGAATCCCTTCAAGCCCTATGGTGGATTGACCGACGACCAAATCCGCAACGCCAAGATCATCCTATGGCGCGGACATTGCAGCGTACATCAGCAGTTCAGGCCGGAACACGCGGACTTATGGCGCAAGCATCATCCTGATGTGAACGTGATTGTTCATCCCGAGTGCATGATGCAGGTGGTGGATACCGCCGATTATGTGGGTTCGACATCTTATATTGTCAAGATGATTGATCAAGCACCTGCCGGTAGCAAGTGGGCCGTGGGTACGGAAATGCACCTCGTCAACCGGTTGAAGAACAAATACCCGGACAAAATGGTCGAATTACTGTCGCCATTTTCATGCCTGTGCAGCACGATGTATCGTATTAGCCCGATTGATCTGGCGAATGTGATGGAGAATCTGGTTGAAGGGCGTGTGATTAACCAGATTACGGTGCCTGAAAATGTGAAACACAACGCCAAACTTTCGCTTGACCGGATGCTCTCTATACCAAGGTAGTCACTATCTGTGGATGATATACGAACGAACACTCTGATTATCGGCTGCGGTATTGCGGGTGCAGCGACCGCTTTGCGGCTGAGCGATAACCCCAAGCACCACGTGACGATTATCACACGCGCATCGGACGCCGCCGATACCAATTCCAGTTGGGCGCAGGGCGGAATCGTTACACGGAGTCTTGATGACTCGCCGGATTTGTTGGTACATGACATTTTAGAGGCAGGCGCAGGGTTGAGTTCGCCTAAAGCGGCACGGCTGCTTGCCGACGTCGGGCCAGAACTGGTGCGCTCGGTTTTGATGGAACGCTGCGGCGTAAAATTTGACCGTGACGAACGGGGTGAACTGGTTTACGGGTTAGAAGGCGCACATAGCGTCCGGCGCATCATCCATGTCGGAGACAAAACAGGCGGGGCAATCGTCAAAGGCATGCTCGATACGATGGCAACTCGCCCGAACGTGACCTTGTTAGTTGACCATACGGCGGTTGACCTTATAACTTTCCCCCACCACGCACTTGATCCGGTAGCGGTTTATGACCCGATTACTTGCCAAGGGGCATATGTCCTCAACCGCGAAACAGGAACGATTATCCGTGTGTTGGCTGCTCATACGGTGCTGGCAACAGGTGGGCTGGGACAGATTTTCCGCAACACAAGCAACCCCAAAGGCGCACGGGGTGATGGTCTTGCGATGGCATGGCGAGCAGGTGCGCAGGTGGTCAATTCGGAGTACATCCAATTTCATCCGACAACTTTAAGTGTACGTGGCGCACCGAATTTGCTGATTAGCGAGGCGGTACGCGGCGAAGGGGCGGTGCTGGTGACCCCGGACGGCAAGCCATTTATGGAGCATTATGCGCCGGAGTGGAAAGACCTTGCCCCGCGTGATGTGGTCGCACGGGCTATCCATATGGAAATGCTGGAACATGGCTATGAGCATGTGTATTTGGATATTGCCAGCAAGCGTTCGTCTGAGTTTATTCGTCATCATTTCCCACAGATGGTCGAGTCGTGCGCGGCCTATGGTATCGACGCGACACATGATTTGATTCCGGTAGTGCCTGCTGCCCACTATTTTTGTGGTGGTGTGCTTGTGGACGAATGGGGACTCACCTCGCTGAGTGATCTGTATGCGGTCGGGGAGGTGAGCTGCACAGGTTTGCACGGCGCGAACCGTCTCGCTAGCACCAGTTTGCTGGAGGGCCTGGTGTGGGGTGATCGGGCTGCGGAACATATCGATCAACATCCGCGTGAACCCGTTGATGATTCCCGTGTGCCGACATGGGTTTATCGGGGTGAGAGCGAACCTGATCCGGCGCTAATCGAAGTTGATATGATGACTATCAAAAATGTGATGTGGCATTATGTTGGGCTGATCCGTACCGCCGAACGCCTGGCACGGGCTGAACGCGAACTACGTCATCTGTGGCATGAAATTGAAGAGTTTTACCGCAGCCAGCGCTTGAACGATGCATTAATCGGGCTGCGTAACGCGGTACAGGTGGCAAGAATCGTAACGTTTTCGGCGCAGCATAACCGTAGCAGCCGGGGAACACATTACCGTGCGGATTCGCTGCCACAAGAAAATCAACCGACTGAAATGTCGCCCAGTGTAATGGGGCGATAAGGCGAAAGGCATAACCATGACCGCGCAATTTACGTATCTCGACCACAGTGCGACCACGCCGACTGATCCGCGCGTGGTCGAAACCATGATGCCCTATTGGACGACCGTTTTCGGCAACGCATCGAGTTTGCACGCTGCCGGTAAAGCCGCCAAAAACGCCATGAATCAGGCGCGGGAAACGATTGCGACTGTCCTTAACTGTAATCCGGCAGAGATGATTTTCACCAGTGGGGGCACGGAAAGTGATAATCTGGCGCTGCGGGGCGCAGCCGAAGGGATGCGGGTACGGGGGCGAGGCAAGCACATCATCACGACTGCGGTTGAGCACCATGCCGTAATGGACGTAGCGAAAGAACTGGTCGATGACGGCTTTGAAGTGACGTTTTTGCCGGTTGATCAATATGGGCGGGTGACGGCACAGCAGGTGGTAGACGCTGTGCGCGAGGATACCGTGCTGGTCAGCATCATTTACGCCAACAACGAGGTCGGCACCATCAATCCGATTGCCGAAATTGGGGCAGAACTTCGGAAGCGAAAGATCGCCTTTCATGTAGATGCGGTGCAAGCGCCGGGACTGTTACCGCTGGATGTCAAAGCACTGAACACGGACTTAATGAGCTTATCGGCGCACAAGTTCTACGGGCCCAAAGGTATCGGGCTGCTTTACATTCGACGCACGATTGCTTTGACTCCTCAACTGATTGGCGGTGGTCAGCAGGCGCACCGACGCGGTGGCACAGAACCTGTAGCGCTCATCGCTGGATTGGCCGAAGCGCTACGTCTGGCCGAAGCAGAGCGCGAAGAAACGGTCAAGCGACTGATTCCCCTGCGTGACAAACTGATTAACGGCATGTTGACCACCATTCCCGAAGCGGCGCTAACAGGACATCCGACTGAACGATTGGCGGGACATTCCAGCTTCACGATGCAAGGGCTAAACGGCGACTCGCTTTTGCTGGATCTCAATGAAGTCGGGATTGGTGCGAGCGGCGGCAGCGCCTGTACAACCGGACAGCAAGAGCCGAGCCATGTGCTGCTGGCGATGGGTGTTGACCAGGATCGGCTCATGGGTCAAATGCGCTTCGTACTTGGAAAACACAGCACAAGCCATGAGGTAGATTTGCTGCTTTATCACCTAAAGTCGCTGGTCGAACGGCATCGGACGATGGTTCCTGACATGCGTATTTGAGGACACCCAAGCAGAGATGGGTTTAACGGCAACCTGGGCGTACAGCCCGTGCATCCTACAAATCGCAATCAGTACGAGATAAAGCGCTAACGGGGTTCTTTGAACGACTCCAGTAATTCGATGATGATCCCCATTTTTGATTCGCTATCCATATAGGTATATATGCCCCGGCGATCTCCGTAAAGTCCCTGCTGGGCGATATTTATGCCGTATTTATCAAAATGTTCAACGGCGCGGTTGGTATCCACTTGAAAGGCGATATGATGGACACTATCGCCTTTTTCGTTGAGATAATTGCGCCACACACTTGGTTTTTGGTCAGGTTGGATGAGTTCAAGCTGAACCTGCCCAAAATTGAAGAAAGCTAACTTAGCGGTAGCCTCCGATGGCTGTCCCATAAAGGTTGTTTCGGTGATTTCGTAGCCGGGTGTTTGTACCCAATTAGGCTCCGGCAGATCCAACAGGTCGCGGTAACGGGCAACGCTAGCATTTATATCATTGACGACCATGCCCACCTGACAAACTAAATCCGTGCCAAGTCCTTTATCAGCCGGGAAAGACGACGGCGTCGGCTGTGGTTCACCATTGTAATATTCGAGCAATTCGATGGTCACACCAAAGGCTTTTTCGGTATCCAGGTAGGTATACATTCCTCCTCGACCAGTAAATAAGCCTTGCTGAGTCACTTCATAGCCGTGATCGGCAAATAAGGCAGTCGCAGCGGCTGTCCTCGGCACGTTGAAGGTGACATGATGAATCCCCTCACCATGCTGAACCAAATAATCATTCCAGACACCCGGTTCGCCCAAGGGTTGGAGCAGTTCAAACGAGACGCTGCCCATCATAAAGCTGACGAACTTCGCGCGTAATTCGGCTGGTTTGCCCCTATACGTATTACGTGTGTGACTAAAGGCTTCAATCGTCTGATATTCATGAGGGACATCAAAACCCAATATTTCGCGGTAATAGGCGGCAGTGCGATCAATATCCTTGACCACAAGGCAAATTTGGACGAAATTTTTATTAGGGATACTCAAAAATGACAAAATAGATGCTCCTGTTCAAAATAATGTTAACTCAGGGATGATAGCCAAAGGGATTACCTTCGTCGGGAATTTGCCAGGCAATACGATCACTAAGCGCAGTGAGTTCATCCAAAACATGAGCTGGTATTTCGCTTTTGACTGCTTCAATATTGGCGAGTGCCTGTTTCATATTTTTGGCGCTGACCAGAACGGACGTCACCCCCGATTGGTGCAAAATCCATTGGAGGGCGAGATGTACCAACGGACGATTTTCACGGGCGGCAAGCGCTTTAAGCGATTCTACCGACTCGAAAATCTGCGGCCAGAGATCCTGACGAAATAATAAGATGCTCCAACGTTGGTCATCAGGGACAAATTCAAGCTGGCGCGGATATTTGCCAGCGAGGATTCCATGCGCCAGGGCACTATAAACCACGACAGCGATATGATGATCTATGCAATAAGGAATAATATCTTTTTCGGCATAGCGCCAGAGCAGATTATAGCAAAGCTGATGGGCATCAATTTGCCCGACCTCAGCGATTTGCTGCATCTGCGCCACCGAAAAATTACTGACGCCAACAGCCCGAATTTTGCCCTGCTGCCGCGCTGTTTCCAAGCCTTCCATCAGTGGGCGAAGGTCTTTGTCCGTACGAGGCCAATGGATGTAATACAGATCAATCATATCGGTTTGCAACCGCGAACGGCTTGCATCGATGGCCTCAATTGTTTTGGCAGCACTCATGTCATCCGACGCAAACTTGGAGGCTAAGAAGATGCGGTCGCGACGACTGGAATCGGCTGCCATGAAACGTCCAATGAGGCGTTCGGAGTAACCGTCACCATAACCGGTGGCTGTGTCGAAATGGGTGATGCCGTTTTCGAGCGCGACTTCCATCGCGGCTAAAATGTCGGCTTCGCCCTGTGCATTACGATGATCGAGGCCGTAAAACGATCCACCCATGCCTAAACGCGCGTGATGTTTTTCACTGCGCCCGATTTGTACGAGAGGTTGCATAAGGCTGTGTCACTTCATGGAGATGCTTATATAAAGTTTGCTGCGCTAGAAGCGGCAAGTATACGATCCGTATTCATGAGTTGGCAAAAAACTATTAAAAGCCGGTGCAACATAGACAGTCAAAGTTCACAGTATTCGCAAATTGAAAAAACGGGCGCACTCCCAAATGGTTTTGAGGCAGCATTCATTTGTTACATTTCCCTCTCTCCACTATTTCTAGTCAACTCCAGACCCACAGAACGCTCTTCAGCGGCGAATTTGGCAGCAAAAGCAGCAAATGCGGCAATGGCAAATGGTAATTTTGTGCCGAATTTGCCAAGTTAGCCTGTTAAACTGCGCGGACACAGCATGGCGTGTCCCAACAGACATCATAACCGATGTGCGAGGCGCATGGGTTACATTTTGGAAGACCATTTTGTAACTCTTTGCACATGTTGGCGCTAACCTTTTTGAGAGAGCAATATTGTTAAGATGGTTGGCAAGTGGTTGGTATCCGGTAGAGCAGGTTTGCGAATTTAAACCTGAATACTAATAAATCCACCACTCTTTGGGTTTCATGACAAAGCGGTGATTGCCCCAATGAATCATATGGTGACTTTCGCCGTAGAAAATAACTCCAAAAGGGGGTGTTATGCCCGGTAAGACCAGGAGTCATTTCGACATCCTTATTACGATTTATCGGGTCGCATAATGCTCACCAGGAAGTGATTTGCGCGGGTCTGGCGATTACCATTATCCCGACATTCGTTATATTTCTCTTCCTGCAACAATAACTAATGGTGCAAGTCTAACCCCCTCATCCCAACCCTTCTCCCCCGCACGCAAGGGCTGAGGAGTGGACATGTTTGAAAATGAGGGAGACCGTAATCAAGAGAATTCAATTCGGGAGCACACATCGGTGCTCCCCTACGGGAAGACTTGTTCTTTAAAAATAACATTCCCGCAAAAGGTGTCCTCTCCTCAGCACGCAAGGGAGAAGGGCTTTAGGACACTCTTTTTGGGCGAAAAACACTGTGCAGAGAGGGTTACAAAAGATCACACCTCACACTTGCACCACTGGTTATATATACCGGCTTGACACCGGGCGCGGTCAAGTAGGCTCAGAATTACTTTCCTGCCCACCGATGCGACCAAGACCGCAGCGGGTTGTAGAGTCTCTAATCATGGCGCATAATCTACAACTTAGTTGGGCTAGATCAAGCGACTATCTGGAAAACAAGTTATCACCATTCGATGTTCTTTGCCGAGGTGCTGCGTCTGCAAGCTCAATATCCCGAACGGATTGCTGCGCTCAACGCGGGTTGACATCGTTTTCGCAATCGGAGGATAGGTTATGCGTTTGGGCGCACCCATTGAAGCGACTACAACACCGGAAACGTGGATTGAATCACTGAAACAGCAAGGTTATCGGGCGGCATACAGTCCGCTTGATTATACGGCAGACACAGCGACGCGACAGGCTTATGTTCAGGCCGCCGAGCAAGCCGATATTATCATCGCGGAGGTGGGCGCGTGGAGCAATCCCATCAGCCCTGACGATGCCATTCGTCATGCGGCGATTGAAAAATGCCAGCAGCAACTGGCACTGGCCGATGACATCGGGGCGCGCTGCTGCGTCAACATCGCAGGGGCGCGGGGTGAAAAGTGGGACGGTCCTTATCCCGACAATTTTTCGGCAGATACATTTGACCTGATCGTCGAAACTGTCCGCAAGATTATCGACGCAGTCAATCCGACGCGGGCCTATTACACACTGGAGCCGATGCCCTGTATCGTGCCTGATTCGGCGGATAGTTATCTGGAACTCATCAGAGCCATCGACCGCGCACCATTCGCAGTCCATCTTGACCCCGTAAATATGATCAGCAGCCCACGCCGCTATTTTGACAACGCGGCTTTTCTGGAAGAATGCTTCGACAAACTCGGTGCGTATATCAAGAGCATCCACGCCAAAGATATTATTATTCGCAATCCGCTGACGATTCATCTGGATGAAGTGCGTCCGGGGCTAGGAACGTTACATTACCGGACATTTTTGCGACGCGCGAATCAGCTTGGTGCAGATACACCCTTCATGCTGGAACATCTGCCGATGAGCGAATATCCCCCTGCTGTTGAATTTGTTCGTCAGACCGCCAAATCGCTGAGCATTACATTATAAGGAACATAAACATCGTGAAACAATTCTCGCTAAATGGCTCGTGGAGCCTGATAAAAGACAGTGAAGCAACAGCTATTCCGGCAACCGTACCGGGATGCGTCCATACCGATTTGCTGGCAAACAGGTTATTGGAAAATCCGTTTTACCGCGACAATGAACTCAAACAGATGTGGGTCGGGGAAACCGATTGGCAATATTCGCGCACGTTCAGCATTCCTCCAGAGTTTATGGCTCATGATCGTGTGCTGCTGCGGTGTCATGGCTTGGATACGATTGCGACGCTCTACCTGAATGGCTCCCTGTTTGGACACGCCAACAACATGTACAGGACATGGGAATACGATATTAAAGACCTACTGAGCGCGGGTGAGAATACACTTGAAGTGCATTTCGCCGCGCCCATGCCCTTTGTACGGCGTATGGACTCAGAAAAAGGCAAAATGGCGGGGTGGGTCGAGCCGATGCGGATCAACAGCGGTGCATGGATTCGCAAAGAACCCTGCAACTTTGGCTGGGACTGGGGTCCAAAAATGCCCACCAGCGGTATCTGGCGGGATATTGAACTGGTCGCGTTCGACACAGCGCGGCTGACGGATGTCATGATTCAGCAGCTCCACAGCCAAGAGCAAGTGACCTTGATGTTCAATCTGACGGCTGAACAGGTCACCAAGTCGCCCGTGACTGCGGCGATTACCATCACAAAAGACAACGAAGTCGTTGCGACACAAACGGCTGCATTCACAGGTGATTCGGCTGAAACGACTATCGTGATTACGAAACCCGAATTGTGGTGGGTGAATAATCTTGGCGAGCAGCCCCTCTACACAGTCGAAGTCTCGCTGCTCGGCACAGATAATACCCCGCTCGATTCATGGACGCGGCAGATCGGCTTACGGACGTTAACGCTGGAACGTCACCTTGATCAGTGGGGCGAGTCGTTCTACTTCGCCTGTAACGGTGTGCCGTTTTTCGCCAAAGGCGCAGACTGGATTCCAGCAAGTCCTTATCCGGGTGAGGTTGTGAACTACGAGCAGTTTATACAGGCAGCAGCCGATGCCAATATGAATATGCTGCGGGTATGGGGCGGCGGCATTTATGAAGAAGATGCGTTTTATGCACACTGTGACGAATATGGTATCGCCATCTGGCAGGATTTCATGTTTGCCTGCGGAACTTATCCGAGTTTCGATGCCGAATTCATGGCGAACGTCAAAGTGGAAGCGGAAGATAATATCAAGCGGCTACGCCACCACGCCTGTATGGCCCTGTGGTGCGGCAACAATGAGATCGAACAGGGAATGCCCGACAGCCCCGGCTGGCAAGACTCGATGAGTTGGGAAGATTACGGTCGCCTATTCGATGTATTACTGGCTGACCTTGTGCATGAACTCGCGCCACAAACCGCCTATTGGCCCGGCAGCCCGCATACTTCGCTCGGTGATCGCTCAGATCACCGCAGCCCTGACAGTGGTGATACGCATTTGTGGGATGTATGGCACGGTAAAAAGCCCTTCGAATGGTATCACACGCGTTTGGATCGATTCGTCAGCGAATTCGGTTTCCAATCGTTCCCCGAACCACAAACGATTGCCGAGTTCACACTGCCGGAAGACCGTAACATTACCAGCTATGTGATGGAACATCACCAACGCAGCGGCATTGGCAACAGCACCATTATTCATTACCTGCTCGATTGGTTCCGCCTGCCGACATCCTTTGAAGGCACGCTGTGGCTGAGCCAGATTTTACAGGCTATGGCGATGAAATATGCGGTCGAACACTGGCGGCGTAACATGCCGCGATCAATGGGTGCGCTTTACTGGCAGTTGAATGATATGTGGCCAGCACCGAGCTGGGCATCTTTGGATTGGAAGGGTAACTGGAAAGCGCTGCATTATATGGCGAAGCGCTTCTTTAACCCGCTGCTGGTTTCGGGTGTGGCTGATTGGGAGAATAACAGCCTTCAAATTCATGTGACCAATGACCAGAGGACGGAACAAACAGGTACGGTGGAATACATGATCACCGATGCACAGGGTACGGCACTGGAACAGGACACTTTTGCGGTGACAATCCCCGCAGGAACGACTGCTAATGTTCGGACGATTGACGTAAGCGCGTTGATCGCACAACATTCGGTGCGTGATGTGCTGGTATGGCTGCAATTTCATGTGAATGGCGAGTCTGTTTCCGAAGATTTAGTACTGTTCTGCCGTCCGAAACATTTGGAGCTTGGACAATCCAATATCACATCAACAGTAAAATCTGCCGGTGATGGTCAGTATGATGTCACATTGACGACCGACCGTGCCGCTCTGTACGTATGGCTGGAACTGAGCGGGGCAAAGCTTTCCGATAATTTTGTCCATTTGCGACCAGGAGTTTCGAAGACTATCCGTGTGTCGGCAACGGATGTGACATCACTCAAAGTTCAATCGCTGGTGGATACTTACTAGCCATGCGCGTACTGATTACGGGCAGCGAGGGTTTAATTGGACGTGTGGTTGCAACCCATTTGCAATCGTGCGGATGGGACGTGCGTCTGATCGATATCGCATCTAGCATCGAGCATTCAGCTGATTCATTTGTGGCTTGCAACATCATGGATTTTGATGCCATCCGCGCCCAGATGCAGGGCTGTGACGCGGTGGTGCATCTGGCGGCGCTGCGAAATCCTTATTACGGTCCGGGCGAAGAAGTGTTCCGGATCAATACAGTTGGCACCTTCAACGTGTTTGAAGCGGCGGCCAAAGAAGGCATCCGGCGCGTGGTTCAAGCCAGTTCGATCAATGCGATAGGCTGTGCCTGGAATACCGGCGATTTTGCGCCTCACTATTTGCCAGTAGATGAAAATCATCCGCTGTTTACGACTGATTATTATTCTTTCTCGAAGCAACAGGCCGAAGAAATAGGTGCTTATTTCTGGCGGCGTGATGGAATTTCCAGCATAGCGCTGCGTCTGCCGGGTATTTATCCGGCAGACGGTCGCAACAGTCCCCAAGCCATTGAACGGCGCGATAATATGCGGCGCTATCTTGATACATTTGTGAAGCTCCCACCAGCCCAACAACAACAGCTTCTTACGGAAGTACGGCAGCAATGTTTGTCGTTTCGTGCCGCGCGTCATCTGGAATACCCGACACAATCAGGGAGTGTGCCCCCACCGGAAGGCATCGACATTCATTTGTGGCACGCTTACACCTTTGACCGGTTCAATTTATGGGCGGCGCTGGATGTGCGTGATGCCGCTCTGGCAATTGAAAAGTCGCTGACGACCGACTTTGAGGGCAGTCACAACTTGTTCGTCAGCAATACCCACAACTCTTTGGGATATGATTCGGCAACACTGGCACAGCTGTTTTTTCCGCATGTAACACAGTTTAAGCGGCCCCTTGTTGGTTCCGAATCGCTTGTCGATGTAAGCCGTGCGCGTGAGCTGATCGGGTTTGAGCCACAACAGGCTTCATGAGAAACAAAGTCACCTCCTATCCATAGCTGAAGGCATAGCCAATTCTTCCAGTCCAATTCCTAGCCAGTTGTCCCATGACACACCTATTCGGGCATGATTACCTAGAAGACATTGTGTTACGGCATGAAACGGAGAGGGAACATGACTTCGAAGGCGCTGAATATGCCGAATTACGAGGAAGTGGTTGGATTATCGAACGGTGAACTTATGAATCGCATGAAAGAGATCACCGGAGAAATAAATCAGGTGCGCGAACGCGGTGAAAGCACAACCGAACTGGCGTATATCTACAAAGTTTACGAGGAAGAATGGTTCAAACGGTTGGCTTATGCGTGGCACAAGAACAACTGACAGATTAACCGATTGACTTTCAAGTTCAGTAAAATCCACAGCTTTAATGTCATTATCACGAGCCGGTCATTGTCCGATGATCGACTCGCGGATAGATAAACTCGCTTGAATTTTGGTCAGGTTAATGTCGGGACTAATATTGGGTTCGTTTAGAACATAAACGGAATTGGGAACAGATTCACCTTAAAGACAGGATGTTTGGAATAAACCATTTCAGTTCAAGTGTGTTATACCTGTATTCGACTGTTCCCGTAGATAAACTGGTTCGTTAAGTGCCTGTATGTCCGCGAACAGGCTGGCTAGATATGCAATAATTATTTGTCGCGCCTGATCGCCGGGGCGACTTGCAAGACAGCGGCCAAACGTCTATTGGCTGTGTCGATTTAAGAAGGAATAGCTATTTTGAGTACACAGGAACGCACACTTTTTATCGGTGATACACCCTACAAACCAGCCACAAGCCATGTTCAGGGTGAATACATCAACCTATTAGGGGATACTTTCTACCGCATCCAAAATTATGATGCGATGAACCCGTTCTTCATATCGGTTGTCAGCAGTTCGGATCACTGGTTGTTCATCTCAACCACCGGTGGAATTTCGGCAGGTCGCATTAATGCCGAGTCGGCCCTTTTCCCCTACTACACCGCCGATAAAATTACCGAGAACAGTGAGAACACTGGCAGTAAGGCTTTTTTCCTGGTCACGCGCGATGAACGCACCTCTTTATGGGAGCCATTTTCCGACCGTTTTCGCCACATTTATACTATCGAGCGAAACCTCTACAAAAACATTTCGGGTTCTGCACTTGTCTTTGAGGAAATTAACCGCGATCTGCAACTGACGTATCGCTATGCATGGCGCACCAGTGATGCGTTTGGTTTCGTCAAAACGACATGGCTGCATAATCAGGGCAGCGAAAAGTGTACGGTTGAACTGGTCGACGGGATGCAAAACCTTCTGCCGGCTAACATCACATCTACCACGCAAACCAATTTCAGTATCCTGCTGGATGCCTATAAGCGCGGCGAACTCGAACCGAGCAGCGGACTCGGCATCTTCACCTTGAGTTCGCGCCTGACCGATCTGGCTGAACCCAGTGAGTCGCTCACGGCCACTACCGTCTGGCACACCGGATTAGAAAGCGCACAGCATCTGCTTTCCACCACACAACTTAATGCCATTCGTACCGGACAGCGTGCGATTCAAGAGACGGATATTCGCGGTCAGCGCAGCGCCTATTTCGTCCATGCCACGCTTGACCTCGATGCAGAATCAGAAAGTATGTGGCATCTGGTGGCCGAAGTGAATCAAGATAGTGCCGCCATCGCCAGCCTTATTCGCAACCTAAACCATGACCCTGCCGCTTTAGGTCAGCAGCTAGAGCGTGATATCGATCTCAGCACTCAGAAATTGGAAACCGTTGTTGCCAGCGCTGACGGTCTTCAAGTCTCAAATGATCAACTCAGTACCGCCCATCATTTCGCCAATGTGCTGTTTAATGTCATGCGCGGCGGAATCTTCGCTGACCAATATCAGATTGATACGGCTGATTTACGCGAGTTTGTGACGGTTCACAATCACCAGCTACTCGCTGATCAGGCTGACTTTTTTGCGGCCCTTCCAGCGACTATACGCGTTAACGATCTGCGGAAGCGGGCGGATGAGAGTGGCAATCTTGACATCGTGCGCCTGTGCTACACCTATTTGCCACTGACGTTCAGCCGCCGTCATGGTGATCCAAGTCGTCCCTGGAATCGTTTTGCCATCAACGTGAAGAAAGCTGACGGTTCGCGTAAGCTCGACTACGAGGGCAATTGGCGCGACATCTTCCAGAATTGGGAGGCGCTGGCCTACGGGTATCCTGAGTTTATCGATGGCATGATCGGCACATTTCTGGACGCAACCACCGCCGATGGCTACAACCCTTACCGTGTCACACGCAGCGGCATCGATTGGGAGAAGCCCGAACCAAACAATCCCTGGGCAAATATCGGCTACTGGAGTGACCATCAAATCGTCTATCTTGAAAAATTGATGGAAGTCTGCGCCAAGTTTTATCCCGGCAAACTTGAAGGTCTGCTGGCACGAAAGATGTTCAGTTATGCCAATGTGCCCTACCGCCTGAAAGCCTATGCTGATTTGCTGCGTGATCCGTATGCCAGTATTGACTTTGATTGGGATGCAGACCGGAAGATAACCACACTCGTCAAAGAACATGGCAGCGATGGCAAGCTGCTGCTGGATGCAAATGGCAGGGTCTTGTATGTGACACTGGCTGAAAAGTTGCTGACGCTGCTTCTCGCAAAACTGGTCAACTTCGTACCTGAAGGCGGCATCTGGATGAACACCCAGCGCCCCGAATGGAATGATGCCAACAATGCGCTCGTCGGTAAAGGATTGTCTATCGTCACGCTGTGCTATCTGCGACGTTACATCGTCTTTTTTAGTGGTTTATTACAGACCAACTCACTGATCACCATCCCGATTACCGGTGAAGTTGAAGCGCTCTTTGAAACGATTAGCCACGTGCTAAGCGCCCATCGCTCACTTCTTGACAGTCCCATCAGTGATGAGCAGCGGCGAACGGTGATGGATGCTTTGGGTCAGGCTGGCAGCGACTATCGGTGGAATCTTTACAACACCGGTTTTTCCGGCGTGGTTAAGCCGCTATCGATTGCCGACCTCAAACAATTCCTCGTGCTGGCGCAAGATTATGTCGACCATACACTCCGCGCTAACAAACGCGACGATGACCTGTATCACGCTTACAACACCCTCAAATTCGATGGCAACCGTGCCACCATCCACCACCTCGCTGAAATGCTGGAGGGTCAGGTAGCGATTCTCTCGTCGGGATTATTGACCCCGGAAGAGTCACTTGAACTCATCCAGGCCATTCGATACAGCGCTCTGTATCGTGCCGACCAGCACAGTTATATGCTTTATCCAAACCGCGCGCTGCCGGGGTTTTTAGAGAAAAACTATATTGATGCCAACGATGTTCGCCAGTTGACGCTGGTCGCTGACCTGGTCGCGCAGCATGACCACAGCCTGATTGTTCGAGACCTCAACGGCGATTATCACTTCAGTGGACATATTCGGAATGCCAAGGATGTGGCTCAAGCCCTGGCAAATCTCAAGGAGCAGCCGCAGTTCGCTCAACAGGTCGCTGCCGAATCTGGCGCGATCATGGCGTTGTTCGAGCAGATTTTTCATCACGACGCCTTTACAGGACGATCAGGCACATTCTTCGCTTACGAAGGGTTGGGCAGCATCTACTGGCATATGATTTCCAAATATCTACTGGCGGCACAAGAAGCTGTTTTGACCGCCAAGGATGAAAACGCACCGCAAGAAATTATACAAGCCCTCGCGGATGCTTACTTCGATATTCGCCTAGGATTGGGATTTAACAAATCACCGGATGTCTATGGCGCGTTCCCAACTGACCCCTATTCGCACTCGCCCGAAGGCCAAGGAGCAAAGCAACCCGGTATGACCGGCATGGTTAAAGAAGAAATCATCACGCGGCTGGCAGAACTCGGCCTGATTATCGAGCAGGGTAAGCTCGGCATCAATCCGCTGTTGGTGCGCGCTGATGAGTTACTCAAGGCTCCTGCTACTCTCCACTATATCGATGTCGATGGGCAAAATCAGCAGCTTGAGTTAGCGCCGCAATCGCTGGCTTACACCTTCTGTCAGATGCCTATCATCCTTCAGGCTTCCACCGAAGCCCGAATTGTCGTCACACTCAACGACCATAATCAGGTGGTGATTCCCGGCAACACACTGGATGCCAGCTTCAGCCAACATATCTTTTTAAGGGATGGTATCGTCCGCCAATTGACGGTATTCTGTGACTGCATAACCCATCCATCAACAGCATGATGCTAAGCGAAGGATTTCATAAAATTGATGCAAGTCACATCCGCATTTGAGTCTATACGGCCGCGTTATCCCGAATTCAAAGATCAAGTGGCGCTGATTACCGGTTCGAGCCGGGGCATCGGCAAAGGGATCGCGCTCCGTCTGGCGCGCGAAGGAATGAAAATCGTGGTGCATGGTCTTGATCAGCAAGAGGTCGAGACCACCACCCGGGAACTGCAAGCGCTCGGTGTTACGACGATCGGCCTCGCGGCTGATCTCACCCGCGATGATGACATCAGCCGACTGTTCCAAGCCACGCTAGACGCCTTCGGCACACTCAACCTGCTGGTGAATAACGCCGCCGACCTACGCCGCAAGACGTTATTTGAAGCCGACCAAGCCATGCTCGATCATCAACTTGCCATCAATATCCGCGCGCCTTACCTGTGCGCCCTACGTGCCGCCGAAATCATGCGTCCTGCCAAACGGGGCAGCATTATCAATATCAGTTCGGTCGGTGGATTTCGCGCCCATTGGACCGGACATCCTTATGATCTGACCAAAGGCGCATTGGATACCATGACTCGCGCGATGGCGCTTGATCTGGCACAAATCGGTATCCGCATGAATGCGATTGCGCCGGGAGCAATTGCTACCGAACGTTCTGCACCCCCCGATGCACCCTGGATCGAACCCGTTTCACAGCGCATCCCGATGGGGCGCTTTGGTACAACTTTGGAGATCGGGGCGATGGTGGCATTTCTCGCATCCGAAGATGCCAGCTATATCACAGGCCAAGTCATGTATGTCGATGGCGGTGTGACCGCCCAATTAAGCCCACCCGGACAGCCGATTTAATATTTTTAGAGGAAAAACTTCCAAGTTTATGCGTTCTGCCACACGGGTATTCATGCTGTTTATCGTTTTGAGCATGAGCATCACCGCCAGCCCTCTCCAAAATTTAGAGAGGGCGAAGGTTATCTTAAATTGAAGTAAGACCAATATGATGAGGCGCTTACATCGACTGTGAAAGCACTGCTAGAACAGTAGGCAGAAGCTGCTTTTTGCGGGACATGATACCCGGCGCATCAAGTGTATCGTCATCTAAACGGGTGTAAGGCAATGTAGCGATCACGCGCGGCTGCCCCACAGCCACCAAACGGCTGTTACCCAATACCACATCGGTGACCATCAGCAGAGCCAGTGTCAGCTTTTGGGTCTTGGTCAATTCCTCTAGCGCATCCCGCAGGGACTCCAGACGTGGTGGTAACTCGGAAAGATTCGCCACTTCCACCTGAGCGATACCCACTTTGGCACCGTTGGTTTCGTAATACTTAATATCCGTACTGACGATTTCCTCTGCCGGACGCATTCCTAAGCCAGCACCCGACGCCAACAACTGCTGACCGAATTCAGCAATGATTTCCAGGACGCGGGTTTCATTATCTTTTGCGGAGGCCAATTTTGCCATAACGGCCAATTTGATCGCCGCATCGCGGTCACGCTGGGTGGCTGTCGGAGAGCGGAAAATCAGTGTATCGGAAAGGATGCCGCATAACAGCAAACCGGCAATCCCTTCAGGGAATTTGATCTTTTGCTCGATGCTTTTCTCGGCCACCAGGGTTGAACAGCTCCCCACCGGCTCGATGCGAAAACGGATCGGCACGGCAGTCGGCACAGAACTCAAACGGTGATGATCCAGAACCTCGACCACTTCGCCTTCTTCCAAACCGGGAACCGCCTGAGCCAGCTCATTATGATCGACCATAACCACTTTGCGACGGGGTGGTGACAGCAAATACGATTTACGGCAAAGGCCGATATAGCGACCGTTTTCATCAACCACCAAGAATTCGTCGTAGTCCGAGCGTAATACCTGGCTAATGACGTCGAAGATATATTCCTCGTCTTGAAGAATGATACTCGCGGTATCAACAGCCGCTTCCGCCGGACGGTCAAACTCTTTTGCCAGTGCCAGCACCGAGGTTGAACTCAACGCGTCGGCCATCGTGGCAAACAAACCGGCACCTGATATAAGACCAATCGGTTTCTGGTTTTCATCCAGCAACGGCGCAGGGCGGCGCGTTCGGGCGATACTCTGGCAGGCTTCAAGCATGGTTTGGCCGCGATTCAAAGACGGCATCTTTTCGACCAGATCGTTCACGCGCGTCCGCACGTCCGTCACCAATATAGGCGCGTCAACTTTAAAATAATCCAGTGCAAAGGCAGTTTGCGCGTTGACCTGTCCCACACGCCCCGCCACATATTTTTCAGAGTTTGTTTGTCCCAGTAACCAGGCGTAACCGATAGCAGACGCAATCGCGTCCATATCCGGATTGCGATGCCCGATGACCAAGGTTGATTCCGCAGGTGTTGCTATGATAATCTCCTCAAGCGACTATGATCTTCATGTGGCCGACCATTTAATTGCGCATTTAACCTTCAAATTATAACCTAAAGTCGCTCGGATGAGAGTATTACGATTAATAATCCTTTTCAAACCAACAAGGTGTGTGGATCGCTTTTATGTTGTATAACCATCCCATTCAACAAAAAATCATTCGGGAATTCAATTTATGAAAACTGTTATTTTGCACGAACCGGGACACTTTGAGTTGATCGACACTCAAGCCCCGCCGCCACCCGCCACAGACGAAGTGCAGCTGCACGTGCTGCGC
This sequence comes from Aggregatilineales bacterium, assembly GCA_044226325.1. Classification (GTDB taxonomy): domain Bacteria; phylum Chloroflexota; class Anaerolineae; order Aggregatilineales; family Phototrophicaceae; genus CFX2. The sequence goes on along the minus strand of JBGAHG010000012.1, from coordinate 93,602 downwards.
GTCGGCATCTGTGGCACCGATTTACATGCCTTCACCGGAACGCAGCCTTTCTTCAATTACCCGCGCATACTCGGCCATGAACTGGCGCTGGAAGTCGCTGCCATCGGCCCGACCAGCCTCCAACATAATCTCGCTGTCGGGGATCACTGCTGTGTACGCCCTTATATCAACTGTGGCGTGTGCGACGCCTGTCGTCGTGGTTATACCAACGCCTGCGTCAAGTTGAAGACATTGGGTGTCCATGTGGACGGTGGTATGCGCGAATTGATCAACCTTCCCATCGATAAAATCCACAAATCAACCATCCTCCGCGACGACGAACTGGCGCTGGTGGAAATGCTGAGCATTGGTGCTCATGCGGTTCGCCGTGCCAATCTCGACGCAGACGAGTATGTGGTGATTGTGGGCGTTGGCCCGATTGGATTGGGTGTAGCGCAATTTGCCCACCTGGCAGGCGCGCACGTCATCGCGCTGGACGTCAGCGATCAACGCCTCGCTTTTGCTAAAAAACAACCTGCTATCGAGCATTGTATTGATGGCAAGCAGGATGTGCTTGAACAGTTTAAAGCCATCATCCCAGATGGTCTACCATTTGTTGTCTTTGATGCCACCGGCAACCCGGCCTCGATGATGAAATCTTTCAACTACGTAGCACACGGCGGACGATTGGTGTTTGTAGGATTATTCCAGGGTGACGTCACCTTTCACGATCCCGAATTCCACCGGCGCGAGTTGACCGTCCTTGCCAGCCGCAATGCTACGGTGCAGGATTTCAAGCAAGTGATGGACGCGCTGGAAACCAAGAAGATCGACGTGAAGCCCTGGATCACCTTCAGTCCCTCTCCGGAAGCCATGATCCGTGATTTTTCGACGTGGCTCGATCCAGCCAACGGTGTGGTTAAAGCGATGTTCAGCTTCTAAAATTATTAAGCCGTTTCGAATACAGAATGCGGGAGGATCAAAGTCTCTCCCCTACGAAATTAAACCATAGAAGGGATTATTTCTGATGACACCTCCTGCCCAACCCGGTCAATTCGCTCCTTATGGCGCGCTACCTATCCCACATATGACACCGGAACTCATTTCCCTTATTAAAACGGGAACGGTCTACAGCTTGTCGGTCGTCTGGAAAGAGGGGATGCTCGTTCCCACGCCGATGGTTCCCTATACCCTTTCGCCCCGCCTGCGACACGGTGATTTTCCCTCTATCGCATCCGCTGCGGCTGAAGTAGTGACGATGGCTGCACACACGGGTACACATATTGATGCCCTGTGCCATATCGGTGAAGTGCAGGATGGCGATGTCAAACTGTATGCGGGCGAAAATCAGGTTGTTTCGGCTAAGGAACAGGTCAATTATCAAGGACAAACCCATCTCAGCATTGCTGACATGCCACCCATCATCACACGCGCGGTCATGGTGGATATTGCCGGTTATAAAGGCGTCGATGTGCTGCCCGACGGGTATGTGATTTCCGCCGCTGAAATCCAGCAAGCCTTAGCTGCTCAGCAGGTCGCCATCAAACCGGGCACAGCCGTTCTCATTCGTACCGGATTTCATAAACATCTGGCCGATGGTAATCTGGCATCGCGCGACTCAATCGCTGGCATTGGACTCGAAGCCGCACAATGGATGCATGGGCAAGGGATGATTCTGGCTGGCGCGGATAATATGACTGTTGAAGCCCTACCGCCAATGGATCATGCCGTTCACCGTTATCTGCTGGTGCATCATGGCATCACGCACCTGGAGAATTTGTATCTGGACGAACTGGCCGCCAAGCAAGTTTATGAATGTCTGCTGATCGTGACACCCTTGCGCTTACAGGGTGCGACCGGATCATGGGTTCATCCGATTGCGATTGCGTAATCGTTTAATGGACTGGTTGACTCGCTGACTGCTTATCTGATTACAATAGCTCATGATGGTATTCCAATCACCATTGGATTAATCGAGTTGGTAAAAATAATGATATTTAAATTTGAAGATGTTGGCCGTTTGCCGCACCCGCATGACAATGTAGCCATCGCCACCCGCAGGCTGGAAGTGGGAAGTGTTATCACGCTGGATGATACGCAATTCACACTGGGCGATACGGTGCTGCAAGGCCATCGCTTTGCCGTTCGGGATATTCCTGCTGGCGCGTCGCTGCTGTCATGGGGACAGCCTTTTGGCCTCGCCACGACAGATATTCACCCCGGCGACTACGCCCGCAATGAAGGTGTGCTTCAAGAACTGCGCCACCGTCAAATTGATTTCGCGCTGCCAGCTGCTCCCAATTTCACCGACGAAATCCCACCCTTCGTCTTTGATGAAGCGCACTTTAATCCTGCGCCACCGCTGCCGCTTTACACAGATACGAAAACCTTTATGGGTTATCGCCGCACCGGATCACGCGGAGTCGGCACACGTAACATGATTGTGCTGCTTGGAACTTCGGCACTCACCGGCGGATTTGTGCGCTCGTTGGAAGCAAAGTTACAACACTATGTCGATCAGTATCCAAATATTGACGGCATCGTTGCGCTGGCGCACACCGAAGGCGGACATGACAATCCCAATAATCGTGACCTGCTGCTGCGGACGCTGGCCGGTTTTATGGTGAATGCGAATGTAGGCGCAGTCCTCGCCGTTGATCGCGGTAATGAAGCGGTCAATAATGCCACGCTGCATGATTTCATGGTCGAGCATCACTATCCGATTGACGAGATGCCGTACCACTTCATGTCATTGTCGCGTTCGTTTAAAGAGGATCTGAACACGGCTGCGGCGGTGGTCGAAGGCTGGTTGGATATGGTCAACAGGACACCACGCACACCAGAACCGTTGAGCAATCTCAAAATTGCCCTGCAATGCGGCGGCTCGGATGCTTTTTCGGGCATTAGCGGCAATCCACTGCTGGCATGGGTTACTAAAGAGGTCTTGCGGTACGGTGGCTCGGCGAACCTGGCCGAAACCGATGAACTGATCGGCGCTGAAGCCTACACGCTCGATAAGGTCAAAGATCTGGCGACTGCCCGTAAGTTCCTCGCTACACAGGAACGTTTCAAAACGTGGGCGGCATGGCACGGCGCGTCCGCGGATGGCAATCCTTCCGGTGGCAACAAATTTCGCGGGTTGTATAACATCTATCTGAAGTCGCTAGGAGCCTCCACAAAACGCCATCCCGATGTGCGGCTGGATGCGGTCATCGACTACAGCGAACGGATGGACGAACCGGGTTATTACTTCATGGACAGTCCCGGCAACGACCTCGAAAGCATCGCCGGACAAATCGCGGCGGGCTGCAACATGCTCTTTTTCGTGACGGGCAACGGCTCGATCACCAACTTCCCCTACGTGCCGACCATCAAAATTATCACCACCACCGAGCGTAATAACCTGCTCTCCAACGAAATGGATGTGAACGCGGGTGCTTATCTGGATGGCACGCCGATGGACGTGTTGGGCGCGGACACGCTCCAACTGACCATTGACGTGGCTTCGGGACAGCTTTCAGCAGGTGAACGGGCTGGACATTCGCAGGTACAAATCTGGCGCGATTGGCGGCAAACCCATGCGGTTAATCTGAACACGTTTGAACATCCGACTTTCACAGGAGGACCGCTGCCCATCCGTGCGGATATTCAGGTGCCCAATGTGCGCTTGCCTGTTTTCCGTACGCAAAAGGGTTATGCGTCGGATCAAGTAGGGCTTATCTTGCCCACCAGTTTATGCTCCGGTCAGATCGCGCGGATTTGTGTCGAAAAATTGAATGCTGCTCAGGTTGGTTTTGACAAAGGTATCTCGCGTTACGTGACGCTGGTACACACCGAAGGCTGCGGCGCACATAATGGTAACGAACTGACCGATACCCTGCTCGGCTATTTACGGCATCCGCTGGTGCGCTACGGACTTTTATTGGAACATGGCTGCGAGAAAACCCACAACGGTTATTATCGCGAATTGATGGAAAATCAGTCGCTCGATCCACAGGATTTCGGTTGGGCCAGTGTCCAACTCGATGGTGGCATCCACAAAGTTGTGCAGAAAATGACGGATTGGTTTAATCAGCAACTGGTGGCTGACGACGCCCTGACTATGACCGAAGCTGGATTAGACGCCATTCGCCTCGGCATTGTGTCGGAAGGTGCACTGACTGATGAGGTGATCCCGCAGCTTGCTACCCTTACGCGCATGATCGTCGCAGGTGGTGGATCAGTCGTCCTCACCGAGAATGATCCGTTACTGCTGCATCCACTGTTTGTTGATCAAGTGCTGGGCGGAAAAGCTGCGAAGCCGACTGTCGATTACGCACAAATCATAACTAAATCCGGTTTTCATGTCATGGCGACGCCCTCGCGTCAATGGACGGAAGTGCTCACCGGCCTCGGTGCAACGGGCGTCGAGTTGATCCTCGCCCATGTCAGCGATCACCCCATGTCCGGTCATCCGCTGGTTCCGATGCTGCAAGTGGCGTCTAACCCGCGCTTAAACGAGGCCTATCAGACTGATTTTGACGCAATTTTGTCGCAACCATCATCCCAATGGATAGATCAGCTAGTGGATTTGGTGGTAGATACGCTGGCACGGCGCTACACTCCACGCATTAACAACAGCGGCGATACCCAATTCCAGATCACACGCGGGCTGCTCGGCGTCTCGCTCTAAAATAACGTCAGTTATGAGAACCGCCTATCACTGACATTTTGAAAAAATAGATCTTATGTAAAAAAATAAAGGGACATCCATTATGAATACTTATCAACCGCTTTCTGAAGTGCGCGAAACACTGAAGGTAAAATGGTATCGGACAAAAATCGATCCTAAAAAACTAAAAGAATTGTCCGCACGCAGTGATGCACAGGCGTGGTTTCAAGCCGGTGGTCATCTGGCCCTGTACATTCTGACAGGCTCGCTGGTCTTTTACTTCTGGTCACAGCAGCTCTGGTTAGCCTTCCTCATCGCCCTCTTTTTTCATGGCACAGTCGCCAGCTTTTTTGTCGGGGTTGCGCCGCATGAACTGGGACACGGTTCCGTCTTCCAAACCAAGTGGCTGAATAGTGTTTTCTTGTATCTGTTTAGTCTCTTGAGCTGGTGGGACCCCTTTGACTATGCCAGCAGCCACACCTATCATCACCGTTACACGCTTCATCCAGAGGGTGACCGTGAGAACCTGCTCCCACTTGAGCCCAGCCTGAGATCGACCTTTGTGCTCCAACTGCTCACGATCAATCTGCTGACACAGCGCGGGCGATCCTTCGGCAAAGGAGGGTTGATTTCAACGGTCTGGCTGACGATCCTCGGTGCGTTTGGTCGCGTCGGTGATTTGAGCAATCCCACCAACGAATGGATACAAGCGCTGCATGACGATCAACCCGAAGAATATCGTAAGTCAATCTGGTGGTCGCGTTTTTTGCTCCTGTTTCACGGAGCCGTGACGATCATCTCACTGGTAACCGGTTATTGGGTCATGATCCTGATTATCCCTGTCGCGCCCTTCATTGCGAACTGGTTAGGATACCTGGTGGGCTTGCCGCAGCACTGCGGCCTAATGGAAAACATTCCTGATTTCCGCAAAAGTGTCCGTTCGATGACGCTGCCGCCCATCGCGGAATTCTTGTATTGGCGTATGAATTGGCACACCGAACATCACATGTATGCTGGCGTTCCCTGTTACAACCTCAAGAAACTGTCTCAAGAGATTGCCGATGATATGCCGCAGCCCCGTACACTGATCGGTGCATGGCGAGAAATGCGTATGGCATGGAATCGTCAGAAAGTTGAGCCGGACTATGTGTTCGATACGCCGCTGCCACCTACCGCAAAACCCGCCTACACGGGTGGCACACAACCGACTGACAGCACTCCGGATGAATTGGAAAGTTCTATTGGTGACATCGCTCCAAAGGGGTTGAGTGAAAAACGGTAGGCTTCGGTTAGATATTGAAACCAGCGGACGCGATATATCACGTCCCTACATCAAGATGATTTAAATCTAAGATTGGATACCGAAATTCATGACTTTTCGCAGGGACGGCAAATATGTCGTCCGAATTCTCAGATGGCTTCTAACGAGCATAATAGCTCACATCAAATAAGGATCTTTACATGACACTCCACAATGGACTCGCTGCTACGCCCCCGATGGGCTGGAACAGTTGGGACTGCTTTGGCCCGACTGTGCGCGAAGATGAAGTCAAAGCCAATGCCGATTACATGGCGAAACATCTGCTGAAATACGGCTGGGATACGATCGTCGTGGATATTCAGTGGTACGAGCCGAATGCAAAGTCACACGGCTACCGTCCCAACGCCGAGTTGATCACGGATGAGTATGGGCGTTTGCTGCCTGCCCTCAACCGTTTTCCATCGGCGGCCAACAGTGCGGGATTCAAACCGCTGGCGGATTACGTTCACGGCCTCGGTCTGAAATTCGGCATCCACATCCTGCGCGGTATCCCACGCCAGGCCGTGCGCCAGAATCTAGCGATTTTGAACTCGTCCTATCGCGCTGCCGAGGTAGCCGATACCGCCAGTGTCTCCCCCTGGATTGACGACATGTACGGCCTGGACATGTCCAAACCCGGCGCACAGGATTACTACAATTCGATCCTTGAACTGTATGCCAGTTGGGATGTGGATTTCATCAAGTGCGACGACATCCTGTTCCCGTATCATGAAGCGGAAATTACAGGCTTACACAATGCCGTTGCCCAGGTCAAACGCCCGATTGTGGTGAGCCTCTCCCCCGGCACGCGCATGACCACCGATCACTATCCACACCTTCAACAAACCTGCGAATTGTTCCGCATTTCGGACGACTTTTGGGATCGCTGGATCGACCTCAAAGAACAGTTCGCCAACTGCGCTAAATGGGCGGCTTATACCAGCCCCGGCTGCTGGGCGGACGCCGATATGCTGCCGCTGGGACACATTGGCATCCGTGCCGAACGCGGTGCTAACCGCCAATCCCTGTTCACCCACGATGAACAGGTTACGCTCATGACCTTGTGGGTCATCAGCCGTTCGCCGTTGATGTTCGGCGGGCATCTGCCGGATAACGATGAGTTCACGTTGAGTTTGCTGACGAATGACGAGGTGCTGAACGTCATGCGTGCTAACTACGGCAGCGTCCAGATACTGCAACAGGGTGATCTGCGAACATGGCTGGTGGAAGACGCGGATTCCGACACCCGTTATCTCGCCCTGTTCAATATTGGCGATCAAGCTGCGACGCTCGAAACCAATCTGACATTGGTTGGCAGCGCTGACCGTTATGCCATCCGCGACCTGTGGAGCAAATCTGATCTCGGTACCGTTCAGGGAACAATGAGCCAAAAGATTGCACCGCACGCCGCCAAACTTTTCCGACTAAGACCTGAGGCAGGGTAATTACTCAGGCTAAGTTACATGCTTTTCTACAAGGTCACAGGTGGCCGCGAGTCCATCTTCAGCGCGAAGCAAGGCACCCAAATCGGCGGCACGCTGCTTCATGGCACTGTCCTGCGTCAAGGTGCGTAATGCTGCTGCCAGACGTTCTGGAGTGAGCTTTTTAGGCGCTATGGGTAGCACACCCACGCCGAGTTCCACCAGCCGCCGCGCCCAAAAAGGCTGATCAGCCATGAACGGCACAATTAATGAAGGCTTACCGGCCCGTAAGGCGCTGTGGGTGGTTCCCGAACCACCGTGATGCACAACTGCCGCCATCTGCGGAAAAAGCCAATCATGGGGAACGTCGCCGATGGTGATGAGGTGTTCATCTTCTTGGACAAGGCCAGCCCATCCCGTTTGCAGCACCCCGCGCAGGTTCGCCGACCGCAGCGCCTCGCTGATGGTTCGCGCCGTTTGTGCGGGGTTGGGGACAACCATACTACCGAAACCGATGAATACAGGTGGCTCACCCTGCGCTATAAATGCGGTGAGGGCATCCGGCGGCATCCAATCGGGTGGTGGCGGCAGCGGCCACGCGCCGACCACATGCACATTGGCACCCCAATCGGAGGCTGGTGGCATCAAGTAGCGGCTGAAGTGCATGATAACCGAAATTTGCCCGCTAAACAGAATGTCGATCACCTTGCCAGCCGAGAGCGTCGGCAGCCCGACCTCGCGGCGGTAGGTGTTCATCGGCTCGATCATGAAGGAAAGCACCCCGCGTACCAACACTTGAAAGGTCAGTGGATTATAAAAGCGCTGCCCAAACGGAATCGGCGGGAAGGCGGGGCTTGAAAACATTTGTGTCGACACAATGGGAGCCGCGATACCCAGCATCAGCGGGATTTGCACATGTTGGTGGATTGCATAGGCGGACGGAATGAGGAATCCATGCGCGATTAGCAGGTCAGCGTTTCGCGCGGCTCCGGCAACTTCTTGAGTTGCGGTGTGAAGGGCGCGTTTATACTCTGGAATGACTTCACGCCAGAAGGCAAGCAGGGTCGCAGGTGTTATCTTGCTCGCCACCTGTTTGGAACTATCCTTCTGTATCACGTCCATATTGTTGATGGGGATACTTATATACGGAATACTGTAGGCGTTGATCTGTGCCTCAAAGTCGCTCGGCGCGGCAAGTGTGACAGTATGCCCACGTTCGCGCAACGCAACAGCTAGTCCCAAGAACGGCTGTACATCGCCGCGTGATCCAAACGCCATCAATATGATGTTCATTGAGCCTCCGAACTACCTAACTAACCTCAGTTTTGCAGTTTCTTCAACGCCGGAAGCACCTATTTACCAATGATACGAATGCCGATTTCCGCCACCAAACCATGCGGTGTACCGACCTCTCGATAACGTGATCATGGTTGCGACTGGTCTTGGAACTTTAAGCTAGCAAGTTTGGCTAAGGCGGCACTCCATTCAACATAGTGGTCAGGAATGGCTTTGACGGTTGTACGATCAAAGACAAAGCGGTAGTTATCCAGCGTCAGTTGATGGGCGACAGGGAGGTCGGCGGAACAGTCTTCCACGATGGTGACGAGAAACCCGCTTTGGGAGGCCGTGGTTGTGGTCAAAAAGACGCAGGTGGAGGTGACGAGTCCGGCGGTCAGCAGGAAGCGTTTTCCGCGCTGGCGGAGTAAGGGCAGCAAATCGGGAGTCAGGAAACCATCGAAGGTGTGCTTGATGATGACGGTTTCGCCGAGAGCCTCGAGGGCGCAGGGCAGTGTTTCAATGCCGGGTGTTCCCGCAATGCAGGGGATGCGCCCGCGCAGCTTATATTTGAGCATCCAATCAGACATATCCGGCTGAAAGCTGGCACGCAGATGGATAATGTCGAGGCCTTCGGCACGGCAGAACTTGAGCAGACTGGCAACGTGGGCAGGGAATTTAGGGAAGTGCTCGGCGATTTCGACGGGCCAGAAGTCATACTGCACATCGATGAGCAAGAGGGCAAACTGATCCCAATTGCGCGGAGGGTTGGTCATTCTGTTTCCTTCTCTAGTGTAATCACTTTTTGAGTGCCGGAAGCACCTGTTCACCGATAATACGGATGCCACTTTCGGGTATCAGACCGTGCGGCGTGCCGAACTCGATGCGCCCCGCACCCGCCGCGAAGCAGCGCTCGGCCTGTGCGATTAAATCGGCTGCGTTACCGGAGAAGGCAAAACGATCCAGCAGATCATCGGAGATCAGGCGCGCGCCTTCTTTGGCCTCACCGCGATCCGCATGACCACGCAGCCGTTCGACCAATTCCGGCTCAACCTTCACGGTCGGGTCAAGCGGCGCGACCACCGGCAGATACAGCACAGCGGCTTCACGGGCGGCCTGCCGGGCAGCAGCGCGATCTTCATCGACAACTGTCACCGCACCCAACACGACGCTGACCGAGCCTTTCGGGCGTCGGGCAAGCTGTTCACCTTCCGCGATATAACTTTGCATCACGGCCAGCACATCCGGATTGGCTGAGCCACCCACCTTGACCTCATCGGCTAATTCACCCGCCAGCGCACACAACTTTTTGCCCCACGAACCGATCATGATGGAAACCCGTTCTTGCGGCAGGGGATATGGCGCGCGCACATGCGGAGCGACTTTGTATAACTCACCAGCATAGCCCCCTGCTTCACCGGAAAGCAGCTTGCGGACAATCTGGATCGTTTCACGAATAGCTTGAATCGGACGACCAACCTCAGTTACGCCGTGATCTTCCAACCACGCGCCTCGCGCCAATCCGAGATATACGCCACCGGATGCCGCACTCGCCAACAAGGCCGTATCGGCTGCGATGTCCACTGGCTGCATCCGCGAAGGTGATACCGCTGCTGGCCCTAGACGTGCGCGATGGATATGTGGAGCCATCAGCAGCAGTGGGCCGTAACTGGGATGAAAGGGGGCATCACAGTAGACACTCACCGCGTCGAAAGCATACTGGTCCACTAGCTTGGCGAGGGCGATATACTGTGCCGGAGTCTTATCGGTCTGGAAAGCGATGCTGAGTTCACGCATAAAGTTACTTCACCCCGCCGAAGGCCGCGAAACGGCTGTGTTTATGCAGGACGTCCACCGTACGAAAGCCCACCGACCGCATCAAATCCAACTGGTACATCAAAGGACGCGGGCTGTCCTCCGTCTCGATCCAGCCGAAGATCATATCGCGGTAAGCCTCATCCTTGTGCCGAACCAGGTACTCCCCATGCAGACGGTGCATAGTCGCGTTCAGTGCAGGGATGCTCTGCTCGATCAAATCATAAATCCATAATGAGCCATCGGGCTTTAGTGCCTGATACAACTTGGTGAATACCGCTTTCCACTCGGCTTCCTCGCGTAGATGGTGCAGCACCGCCGAAGCCACAATAATGTCGTACTGATCTTTTCCGATATCGGCTTCGCGGATGTCGCCCTGCATCAGTGAAATGGTTCCAGCCCCTGCCTGCTGCACACGATCATGCGCCCGTTCCAGCATTGGGCGGCTGAGATCGAGCAAAGTCACGTCCAGGGCGGGCGAGTGTTCCAACAATTTCAGTACATAATTACCGCCACCACAGCCCACATCCAATACAGATTTCGCAAGCGGTGTAGCCAACGCAGCCGCCTCGGCAATCAGTGACATACTCAGCACCGAGTCCATTTGGGCCGTATTGCCGGTATCCAAATTAGAAAAACGCTCGACACTGTTGTCAAAACGCTCTTTGATTTGTTCGACAGATGATTTAGGCATCCTGAATCGCTCCTAACACAAACTCTTTAGCCTGGTGTTACATCTTAGGTATGGAAATCGTAGTCACGGGCTTCCTGCTCAACTCGTTGACGATATTCGTCCATATTGATGAGGGTCTTTTTGTGCCGTGACTCTTCAGCTGCGAATGCCAGCAAATGACTTTCGAGTGACTCACGCGCGGTTGTAATACTATCGTCGGGTATACCATTCACCGCATTCACAAAACTACGCACAATCCCAAAATCACCACCACCATGTCCACTATGATCGCGGTCTGTCACTTGAATGTTTTCAATTTTACCTGTTTGATGATGATGAATACGGAGCATATGACCGGAATTGGAGAATTTACCGTACAAAGTGGCTTTGGTTCCGTCATAGCGCATCGTCCGGCACTCTTCGTCACCTTGACCATTCATGGTTAACGTGACTGTCATCCCATCTTCAAGTTCCATATTTACCACCTGATGGTCAACCACATCGTTATCACAGTGGTAAACACAACGCCCATACCATCCGGTTTTCAATGCTTCCAGACGTGCAGCAGCCGAAGGAATAATCGTCACGGCATTGTACGGCCAGGCATTCGCGTCACTGACGTAGAGCTTCGTGGCTTCATATTTGCAATTCTCCGCCGCAGGACAGCCATCAGTACAGCGCTGAGTCGCGCCTTCGGGGGCATTTTCAGGGCGGAAATGCGTTAATGAACCAAAGGAACTGAGCGAGACAACCTTCTTGCGGAGCAGCCAGTACAACATATCAAAATCATGACAGCACTTCGACAGCAGCATGGGGCCGGAAGTGGCTTCGTTGCGCCATTGGCCGCGTACGAAACTGTGCGCCATATGCCAATAAACCAGATTTTCGGCATGTGTAACGCTGACGATGCGCCCCAGCACGCCTGAATCAAGTATCTCGCGCAGTTTTTGCCAGAACGGACTGTAACGCAAGACGTGGCAGATTTGGAGCAGCCGTCCCAGTTCTTCGGCGCGCTGTACAAGTTTGATGTTCTCATAAAGAACTGGAGACATCGGCTTTTCAAGCAGCACATCGTATCCGGCTTCGAGCATCTTCATGGTGGATTCAAAATGCATCCGGTCCATGGTGCAGTTTAGAATGGTCGCCGATTTCTTATCGCCCGATTGCAGCAGCGACTCCCAATCGTTGAAAATCATATCCGGTGAAACATCATGCGCGGTGACGATGCGCTCACGGCGTAGTTCATCCGGTTCAGCCACACCGACCACATCCATCTCACGCGGATATTCAAGCGCAAACTTAGCATATTCGCGCCCACGTCCACCGGCGCCTACGATAATAGTTTCAACGGCCATCAATCGGCTCTCCTAATAAAAGGGGGTATTTGGGTAGAAATCTTTGTCCACGCACTGCTGTGTGAGATAATCGATAGGGATTAACCCGAAGCACTGTGTATAGGTTGAAGCGTCCCGGCTGATGACTGAGCGTTTTTGCTCCCTCACAAGTCGCGATGCCCATTCTAACACGGCAGCTTTTCTTAAACACTTTTCAATGGACTGATCCGAAACGAGAATTTTATGACCTTCACGATTTATATCAGTGACACCAGCCCTGAACTCGACAACGTCCGCGCGGTTCTGCTCCAACAGATTACCGAAAAAGGGATGAGCACCGAATGGCTGACCGACGACGAACGTAAGCGCCCCGATATGCTGGATATTGTGCGTCGAAAAATTGCTTTGGCAGATGCTTTTATCAGCCTGCTTACCTATCAACACGGCTGGACGCCACCGGATGCCGGCAGCAAGTCACTGACGGAAATCGAGTGTGATCTGGCGTTAGAAGCGGTCAAGCCCAGTGTCATTTTAATGCCGGAAGCGAACAGCAGCATTGACGAATACCTGCGGATGCACGCGCTTGATCAGTCGGATTTGGAACGCGCGACTCAGCAAGCCTTCTGGGGCAAATTACAGAAACGCGGTGCGACCATAGCTTACACCGATGTGGCTGATTTTTCGCGCAAGTTGACCACCGTCCTGACCCGATGGGCAACCCAAACTGCTCCTCCGCCTTCAGCCCCGCTGGCTGCATCAGAACAGGCAGCCGCCCCCGGTTTATCGCGTAAACGCAGCGACTTTCTCTTCCCTTCCGAGACTATCAGCGTGGATGAATTGGCTGAAGCGGTAGCCGAGAAAACAGCCGCGAAGGTACAGGAAGTCCAGCAAAAGCGTGATCAGGAACTGGTCGAGCAAACGCTCAAATACAACGAAGCGCTCAAGCTCAAACCGGGTGAGTTGGTCTTCGGCAAACCGTCCGAAAGCAGCCAGTTCAAAGGCGACATCTTTATGATTATGCCCTTCGCGGATGCGTTCAAAGGCATTTACACTGATGTTATACGGCCTCTGGTAAAGGAGTTGGGATTGAGCATCACACGCGGGGATGAGTTCACCTCGGCCAACGGTGTGATTATGGAGGAAGTGTGGTCGGCGCTCAACAACTGCCAGTTCGTGATCGCGGAAATCACCGGCGGGAACGACAACGTGTTTTATGAGCTGGGCATCGCCCACACGCTGAATAAACCGGCCATCTTGATCACACAGGCGACGGCACCCGAAAAAGTACCGTTCGATATTCGCCACCTGCGTTACATCCAATACGAGAACACGGTATCCGGTGGGGCAAAACTGCGCGATGATCTGAAGGCCAGCATCGCCCGATTACTTAGTGATTTACATGAAGGCTGGGGTAAGCAACCCTAATTTCGGACTCGCTTTATTCGGAAGATTCTGCAAATTCTTCAGATTCAGAATGCATTTTATGCTGGCGTTCTCAGTTTGGGTCTGATATCTGGCGAAGTTGGCAATTTTGGTGATTGGGGCTGCCGCCGCCAAGATTGCCAATTGCGATGCGTTTTGAGGGAGGAATAAGGCTTTTTCAGTGTCAAAGTTATGTCAATTTCGCCAATTTCGCCATTCTCGAAACCGATTTTTGCCATATTCAGGGTATACGTCTCAAACCTATTACAAACCAATCCACATATAGTGGTTACGAAGCAAGAGGGTATAAGGCTTGCGCCAACACTACTAATCCCACAATAGAACAAAAGGGCTAATTTGTCGATTAGAATCTGGTTTGAAGCCGTTTGAAAAGTCTAGAAGTTCGGACGACATATATGTCGTCCCTACAAAAGACAATGATTTGAGTGGAAATTTGATGTGTAGGGACGCGATATATCGCGTCCGTTTACCAAAAACCACTTTTCAAACGGCTTCTTTGAATGTGGATAAAAGAGGGTTTTGGCAAGCCAGTTAGGAGACAGTATGCTTATCGTTTGTCGTATTGGGCATGAACACACCGGACATGCCCAACCAATCGATCTGCTTCAGTCATTACATAAGGCGGAATTTAGGGAGCATAACGTTTTGTGATTTAATACTGACCTCGGGGAAATTCGCCGACATATCACTTAACAGGGTTCCATCTATGCCCTTCAGATATTTATCAAAGAAGGCCAGTAGATAGGTATCGTGAATTTGGATACCGCGTGCGCTGTCAATCGAGCCGAGCCAAAATGAGTCTTGCAGTGACTTGATGTTTTTCCAAAAACCCCAGTCACCGTAGTTGAAATGCTCAGTACCTTTCACGGTGACTTCATAATACGGTCCCGCCACCTGACTATAACTTCCGTCTGTGTAAAAAACGTGGTGGTCGGTAAGCAGATACATGAAAGGCTGTTGCAAACCTTTCTCAGTCACATCACCAAATACTGGCCCATCTTCATTGGCACCCGCTTTGCAGCGCTTATCCACCTGGCAGGTAATCGTGGCTGTGGAACCGCCCAATGAATGTCCGAATACGCCGAGATTATTCAAATCCAAGTGACCTGTAAAACGGTTATTCGGATCGCTCGCATTGACCTTTTCTAATTGGTCGATGACGAAGATTTGATCTTTCGACCAGATTGGCGCTGTTCCATCCAAGCCTTTACTCAAGTCATAATGCACCGTTCGGCCATCAGGAAATACGGTTGACGCTGCGCCGTAGGCATGGTTAATCGCCACGACGATGTAACCGTGGCTCGCCAAATCTTCGAGCTGCGCGGTGTAAATCGTCACTTCGCCGCCTGCGCCGTGCGAGAAAACCAGCACCGGATACCGGGCTTGACCGTCCGAGAGCGGTGCATCCGTATACGAATGGGATTGCAAGCCATCGACGTCTTCGACTTTTGGAGCGTAAGGGATGCCATTTTCGGAAGCCAAATCGGTGAAGGCGGCTAAGACCGATTGTTTATTGACCATGTAGGCACCTGGTTTAGCATCCCCAGAGGGATTCGCCGGATAAAGAATTTCGACCATCATTTCGCGTTTGCCGTGCGGTGCTTTATCGAAAATTTCGTCGCGTGATGTATCGATCCAATGTCGCCATTCAACACCGACTTTATAATTCCCTGTTGGCGCAGGTAAAGGATTATCCGCAGCCGTAACCGACATAACAGACAAAACAAAAATAAAGCCTGCCAAAAGCAATTTATTGGACATGAAATCACCTTTCAATAGAAATTTATGGACGCAAGGCCGCGACTGAGTGCGACTGTGCCCATAATATGTCAGGTGATAAATTGTGTTACCCTCCGAGGTAGGAGGGGTTTCAGAGGGGCATGTTAAATTTTGACGATTAACGGTGCGATCAGTTCCTCTAGGGTAACGTATTTACCGTGGTCGTAATGGACTGCGTAGACCTGTGCCGGAAGTTCGGCTTGCGCTTGGGCTATGAAGCGCTGCCACAGCCCCATATTCTTTGGGCCGAGCGCGCTAAATTTGAGGTGTGCCTCGGTGAAACTGAGCATTTCAACCGACTGTTCAAGCATATTCTCCAACTGACAGTACTGCGCCACAGCGATGAGCATACAGGGGATGAGAACCGTAAAAGAACTGGCTTTTTCTGTAGTGGTAAGAAGTTCATAGACCATCTGCCGTGCCTTATCCATTTGTTTGGTCACTAAGAATATTCGAGCGAGATCAATGGTCATATCGTAGATGCCTGCGTCATTGCTTATATTCTGCTGAATTTTGAGAACATCTTCAGTCAGATGTTGCGCTGCGATGAAATCTTGATTGGCGAAGGCAATATCCCGCAACCCACACGTCGTCGCACTAATATTGGAGATATGACGGACTTGGCGCGCTTGAGCGAGTGCTTCATCATACAGTGATCGTGCTGCATCATAATCTCTACGTTGAAAGGCGATGTCGCCCAGCCAACCCAACCCAAATGAAACTCCCCAAACATTGCCCATGTTTTTGGCTAAGAGGGTCGCCTGAGCGATGAGACTTTCGCCTTGATCAACTTGCTTACGGTCTGTCAATGATGCCCCATGTAAGAATGTTAAAATGCAAATCGCCCATTCGTCCTTGTGCTGACGCGCAATTTCCATTGCTTCGGCATAGGTGACGGCCGCTTGCTCTTTATTTTTTATGCCACCATGTGCATCACCTAACACCATCATTGAAAAAGGAAGTTCGGACTCTTCGCCAAGATGTTTAAGTATGGAGATGCTGCGTTCCGCATAGGAAAGCGCCTGCTCGAACCTATAATAACGTTCCAGGAAAAGCCCATAACCCGCCAATAAGATAGCGAGGGCGACGCTTTCATGGCCGTTCAATGCGCTAATGGCCGTTTCAAAGAGTTTGAAACCTTCGATATAGCGCCCACGTATCTCAAAGTAATACCAGAGCGCCGCGAATGGCTCAATGGTGGCGGCTTCTTCCATTCGGATGGCGCGTTCAAAGGCTTCGCGGATATTTTCATAGTCGGCATCCAGCTTGTCGAGCGCTTCTAATTGGGCTGGGGTTTTGAGCGCATCGGCCCACTGTTGGGCGTAGCTTCCGAAATAATCCTGATGTCGAACAAGTGCAGCCTCAACTTCACCGTCAAGCGCCAGTTTTTCCTCGGCATACTGCCCCACGAGTTCGTGGATGTCATAGCGCTGGACCTCTATGCGGAACTTGAGCAGCGCTTTGCTCACTAACCCTGTTAAAATTGTGATGTTTGCTCCGGCAACAACACGGGCTGCCTCGCGGGTACATCCTCCATGAAACACCGCCATCTTCGTAAAGACACGGCGCTCGTCATTGCTCAAGCGTGACCAAGTGGCATCGAATACGGCACGGATGCTGCGTAATCTCGGTGGCACATTCCCCATCGTCGTGCTAAGGAAGTCGATACTGCGGGTAATTTCCGTCACGATTTCCGCAAGTGATAAGGTGTTAGCCCATGCAGCGGCTAATTCAATCGCCAGTGGCATACCCTCCACCAATTGACATATCCGGAGCATATTTTTTTGATCTTGCAACACGAACTGTGGATAAACACGAAGCGCCGATTGAAGAAAAAGTTGGATAGCTGGATAGTCGAGGCTGTATTCGGCATCTGCTTGGTCGGGATAGAGCAAGCCTTCGATCGTAAAAACCGTCTCGCCGTTCAAATTCAGACGTTCGCGGGAGGTGACCAATATCTTGACATGTGGCGCGGCCTGCAAAATCTCATCGACCAGTAGTGCACCATCTAAGAGGTGTTCAAAATTATCCAAGAGGAGTAAGACCTGCTTGTGGTGCAGGAAATCCAATAGTTGTTGTTTAGGCGTGCGAGCATCTTGCACAAACTGAAAATCGATACTGATGGCGATTAACCGGATAATCTGCTCGGCGAGGGTCAGCGGCGCAAGTGAGACAAAATACACACCATCAGCAAACTCGGCCGTGGATTCTGCCGCAAGTTCCAATGCCAACCGCGTTTTGCCCATGCCACCCGGCGCGAGAATGGTGATGAGCCGTGAGGCTGGCTGACGGATAAGTTCACTTAAGTGTTCAAGTTCACTCATGCGCCCAATGAACGGCGTAAGCTGCGCGGGTAAATTATGTTTGGAGCTATCAGAGGTGAGGGACGTTTTCAATAGACCAAGAAGCTTGGCGCGTTCCACCGCTTTTTGGCGGCTATCAACACCTAGCTTATTAAATATTTGTCGGTTGTACCATTTGACGGTGGTATATGACAGGAATAAGCGGGCTGAAATCTCCCGATCAGAAAGATTTTGTGCCAACAGGCCAAGCACGTCTTGTTCCCGATGACTAAGTGAATCGTAGTATTCGGGTGTGGAGTCATCCGTTGCCGTTATCTTACCGACTTCACGATTGCGCTTATCTATTTTCATGATTCAGATTTTTTCCAATTCAAAACTAAAGTCAATCAATCCTTCGCCGCATTCAATGCTTGCGTGATGTTATTCAGGCCGCGTGCCAGTTCATCTTTGGAAGGCCAGCCGAAGCCGACGCGCATATGCGCCCGATCCGACTCGAACCAATGACCGGGGCCAGTGAAGGTTTTATAGACGGTGTTCAGCAGCTTATAAAACTTCTCGACATCCACGCCCGAATCCGGCTTGATGCGCGGGAAGCAGACACAGCCTCCCTGCGGCTCAACCCATTCAAAATCAGTCTGCTCGGCCATCCACGCCTTGGTGATGGCGAAGTTGGTATCAATATGCTGGCGGATGCGCTGGAGATGCTCGGCTTTGCGGCTCAGAAATTGGTAGGCGATTTCCTCATCGACCACCGAATTCGAGATGAAGATTTGCTCCTTGGCGGCGAGGAAGGTTTGCATGAGCGTTTTGTCACGGCAGATCAGCCAGCCCATGCGGATGCCGGGGAGGCCATAGGTTTTGGAGAGTGACGACACGCTGATGACGCTCGGTGATAAGGCGGCGGCAGGCGGCAGCACCTTGCCAAAACTCATCTCGCGGTAGGTTTCATCAAACAGCAGGTGGCAGCCTTTGGCCTCGACAGCGGCGATCAAGCGCAGCAGGTCGGCCTCGGTGATCATGCTGCCAGTCGGATTATGCGGGCAGGTCAGGCTGACGAGTTTGGTGGCGGGCGTGATGCGGCTGGCGATGTCGTCCACGTCGATGCGGAAGCCGTTGTCAAAGGTCAGCGGATAAAAATCCATCTCGCAGCCCATCTGGCGCGGCGTTTCGATGTTGGTGGCGTAATTGGGAAAGACCACCAGCAGACGATCACCGGCTTGCAGCAGTGACGTTGATACGATGAATAAGGCCGCAGCCGCGCCAACCGTCATCAGCACATCCTCCGGTTGCAGATTGGGATGCCCGGCAGCAATCAACTCGCGCAGTTCGGGCTTGCCGTAGTGGTCGCCGTACATCAGCACCAATCCGTCGAGGTTGATACCGAGGTCGCTAATCAAGCCATCGGTGACGGAACTTTCGGCGAGGTTGCAATCAATGTTGCCGTATCCAAACTGTTCTGGTGATTCGACTTCAATCGGCATCCGGCGGTAGCGCATGAGGGTGTCCTTTTGGTGAAGGTGATTATGAGGTGCGGATTGTACCTGATTGTGGCGGAGGCCGGAAAATACCATCGGATCAATTGCATACGGATCGGAATGAAGTTCCAAAAAGTAATGAACAGCCGGATCCCTCATCAGCCGTTACTTTTGTCTATATTATCCGATGCTCTTAGTCCCTCCTGTCTTGACAACACCCGCTCACACGAGTCATAGTTATTTCTGGGAGCGTTCCCAGAGTTATTACACCGGTTAAAAAAGGATTTTACGCAAATGCGTTTTGGATATTTTGATGATGGACAGCGCGAGTATGTTATCACTCAGCCCGATACGCCCCTTCCCTGGCAGAACTATCTGGGCAATGAAGCCTATTTCGGCATTATCTCCAATACGGCTGGCGGTTATTCGTTCTACAAAGATGCGCGTTTACGCCGTTTAACCCGTTATCGCTACAATAACGCACCCCGTGACATCGGTGGGCGCTATCTCTATCTACGGGACAATGCCGACGGTGCATACTGGTCACCGACATGGCAGCCCACCCAAACCGAGCTGACCGATTACACCTGCCGACACGGCATGGGCTACACCACTATTCAATCCACCTATCGGGATGTGACCGCACAGGTGCGTTATTTCGTGCCACAGGGCGCTAATCTGGAAGTGTGGCAGGTCAACGTCACCAACACCCGTTCGACTCCGGCTGATCTATCGCTGTTTTCATTCATCGAATTCTGCCTGTGGGACGCCAACGATGATATGACCAATTTCCAGCGCAACTTCAGCATCGGTGAAGTGGAAATTGAAGATGGCGTGATCTATCACAAAACTGAATACCGCGAACGACGCGATCATTTCGCTTACTTCGCCTGCTCCGAGCCGCTGGCCGGTTTCGATACCTCCCGCGATGAATTCTTAGGCGCGTATCGGGGAACGGATGCGCCCCGTGTGGTCGAGCAAAGCGAGTCGAAAAACTCTGTGGCGCATGGTTGGGCACCGATTGGTTCGCACCACGTCAAAGTGTCGCTGGCTCCCGGCGAATCCAAAGCCATCAACTTCATTCTGGGCTACCACGAAAACCCGCGCAGTGATAAATGGGAATCGCAGGGTGTCATCAACAAGAAAACCGTCAAGCCCGTGATCGCCCATTATTTGCAAACAGAGAATATCAATAAGGCGTTTGACCTGCTGCGCCAGTATTGGGATGGACTGCTAGGCGTCCTGCAAGTGGAGACGCCTGACGTCCACACCAACCGCATGGTCAACATCTGGAATGCTTATCAATGTATGGTGACCTTTAACATGTCACGCTCGGCATCCGGCTATGAGTCGGGCATCGGACGCGGTATGGGCTTCCGTGACTCGAATCAAGACCTGCTGGGCTTCGTCCATATGATCCCGCAGCGCGCGCGTGAACGCATCATCGATATTGCCGCGACCCAATTCGACAACGGTGGAGCTTATCATCAATATCAACCGCTGACCAAACGCGGCAACAACGCGGTCGGCAGCAACTTTAATGACGACCCGTTGTGGCTAGTGCTGGGCGTCGCGGCCTACATCAAGGAAAGTGGTGATTGGGGCATCCTCGATGAACTGGTCCCGTTCGACAATCAGCCGGGATCGGAAAAACCGCTTTATGAACATCTGCGCCGCAGCCTTCAATACACGCTGGATCGCATTGGCTCACACGGCCTGCCGCTGATTGGACGCGCCGATTGGAACGACTGCCTGAACCTGAATACCTTCTCGGATGAACCGGGCGAATCCTTCCAGACGACCACCAACAAAGATGGCAAGGTCGCCGAGTCGGTCTTTATCGCTGGCCTATTTGGCATCGCTGCCGGTGAAATGGCCGACATTGCCGCTGCACGCGGGCTGAGCGAAGAGGCGCAGTCCTATCGCGCTTCCGCCTCCAAAATGGACGAAGTGGTCAAAGCACAGGGCTGGGACGGCGAATGGTTCTTACGCGCCTATAATCACTTTGGCGAGAAGGTCGGTTCGAAGGACTGTGAAGAAGGCCGTATCTTTATCGAGCCGCAGGGCATCTGCATCATGGCAGGGATGGGCGTGGCGGACGGACGCGCGGCCAAAGCGCTGGCTTCCGTACGTGAACATCTGGCGACGACGCACGGCATCATCCTTCAGCAGCCCGCCTATTCAAACTATCATCTGGAGCTAGGCGAAATCTCGTCCTATCCGCCTGGATACAAAGAAAACGCCGGTATTTTCTGCCACACCAACCCCTGGATTATGATCGCCGAGTCCATTCTCGGCTCCGGTGATCGCGCCTTTGATTACTACACCCGTATCAATCCCTCTGCCCGCGAAAATATCAGCGAACTGCACCGCTGCGAACCTTATGTCTATGCACAGATGATTGCCGGACGCGATGCAGCCACACACGGCGAAGCCAAGAATTCATGGCTCACCGGCACCGCCGCCTATAATTATGTCGCGATTTCGCAGTGGATTCTGGGCATCCGTCCCACACTGAACGGATTGCAAGTTGCGCCAGTTGTTCCCACCGATTGGCCGGAATTCCGCGCGACCCGCCAATATCGCGGTGTGACCTATAACATCCACGTCAAGCGCGAAGGCAAAGGTAATGAAGTCAGCATCACACTCGATGGTGCGCCCGTCTCTGGCAGCATTCTGCCGTTGGTGACGGATCGTACATCCTGCGCCGTAGAGGTCATTCTGCGCTGACCGAATGATTTTAGAAGATTGATGTAGGGGCAGGCTCAAAACCTGCTCCTACCATCGATGAACGCGTAAATCGCGGGATACTAATGCACATACTGGCGGAGCTGCCGCACGATGGAACTTTCCGGATAATGCTTCAGCGCCGCTTCCAACTCCTCTTTGGTGAAGAAGTAGCCTTTGTTACTGGCGAAATCTACCACCCCATCAAGATTATTCGGTGATGCAATCGTAAATTGCGCCTGAAGATGCGAATCATGTTCCAACGCCTCGATAAAGCCTTTGGCGAGCACAGTGTTGATAGCCATTGTCGTTTCCTTTCATCGGACTATAGTCCATCGGAAAAACAAAAGGCATTACCCGCTGTTATGGATAATGCCTTGATGCAAAATGATAGTGTGGAATGGGTCAACGACGGATAACAGCGTTACAACCAGAACGGTGGTTACGCCACTTAACTAACATTATAGGATTCCTATTATCTAAACGCAATCCCTCTAAAAAGCAGACGGATAACACTTTCTATCTGAATAATTATCGATAGTACATTACTTCTATACCCCATCTAGCGCAAAGGAATTGGTACCCCGTATTTGGGACGGTGGATGCTAATACCGCTTCCGCGCAGCAGGGTGTTCCACTTGCTGGCAGCATCGGTATGTATCGGCACCAGCGTCTTAGGATGGGCGGTACGAACAAACTGGACGAGATCATCCTGTCCGGCATGACCAGAAGCGTGGTAACCCGCTTGCGACTTCAACGAAAGCACTTTCCCGCGTGAGGTGCGATCAGGTTCTAGTCCTACCAGTTTGAAACCAAGGTTTTGGGTCCAATTCCATAGGCGAACCAAATCAGCGCCCGCTTCTTCGTCATAGGCAGCACTATTCGAAAAGATATAGGTTCCGCCGGGCTGTCTGCCCATCAGCAACGATATGTCCAACACATCCGTCAAATCAGTGAGATTGAAGCACAGGATATAATCTTCCGGTTGGTGTGCGATTTCACCCGTGCCGACGATAATGGCTCCATAACGATCACGGACAAATTTCTCGGCACCTGAAACCGTTGCCCTCGGTTCGGAAAGTACGCGTAAGCGTGGATTCGCCAGCAAATCACCGATGCTGTTGTCGGCAAGGAACATTGCCCGCAACAGATAGGCGTCTTTGGCCTGAACCAACAGAAGACGATTCGTTTGTCCCGCAATATTCAAGAAGGTTTGCAGGCGCTCTACATTGCGCGGCGAAAAATCCGCCACAACCAATTTTCCTTGCGCCGCTTGCGTGGCCTGTAAACAATTGTCGAGGACTTGAGCCTCGGTGGTGTGATTTGGTTCGGTAAGACGTGTCCCTTCGCACAGCAATACACTAATTCCAAGTTGGCCTAAGGCTTCGCCAAATTCGCGTGTCTTGGCACCTAACAATCCATGAAACCGAATATCACCCGAATAGGCCACCCAGCCGATTTCGGTTTCAACCGCAAACCCCACACCTCCAAAAATGGAATGGTCAACTGTCCATGAGCGCATGTTGAAGTTCGGGATGGCTGGCGCCGGGCGGGGCGCAAACGCCCTCGAACTAGCGGGTCGGTTCCAAAAAGCGGCAGCGCTATCTAGAATATTACCGGGAGGTGCGTTTCCGCCGGGGTCAGTATCTAGAAATTTCCAGGCACGGGTGGCGAAGGCTGTGTTCCTCGGTGTTTCGAGCAGACCGTTTTCATCAAATGAACGCGGATATTGGAATGGTCCGCCGGACTTGCCACTGCCGACATCAAGCAAGACTTTACTGATAAAAGCGGTCATCGCCGTACTAATCGCAGGAATTTCCGACGAAACAAATTCTAGATCACTGATATGATCTTGATGGGCGTGTGAGATTAGGAGTGCGTCCAGAGCCGGGGCATTATTACGGCGCAGATCACGGAAGCTAGATGGATTGGTGACTGCCCAATGCTGCCAGAAGGCTTCCACCGCTTCGGGCTTCAGTTTGCCTCCAGCTATCTGATCAGGGCTGAGCGCCGGGAGTAAATCATCGCGCAGCAATCCGCGCAGCGGTGGAATGATTTCTAGGGATAGAGGGTCTAACAGACCACGTGCTACACGTTCATTCACGAACATGCCGTCGAAGTATTTGCCATATCGGGGAAATGATCGCCCGAAATCGAACATATAGCGTTTGTCGCCGTTTTCCAGCAAAATTTTATTGCCGCCAATTTCGTCCACACCGCCATAGCATGTTAAAGTTACCGCCATCAGCTTTCTCCTCTGCTAGTCATATGGATACATCGAAGATTCGCCTTCCACCTCTCATTATACGTAAAAACTGTTTTAGTTTTTCATACAATGTTAGATTATAGATCATTGGGGCAACAGATAGAAAATCATCCGTTCATAAAAATCCTATAATAATATCCGTAACAATTACCTGTTATTGCCTGTTTATCAGGCACTTTCCCGCAAATCTTCTTTGCTTCCTCTGTCTTTGTGGTTAATCGCCTTCACTTTTCGTTTTTGCAATTCGCTATCGACTATCGCCTGCTGACTATCGACTAACCGTAGCCCTGCCGTAGGTTGGACGTCGAATGGCTGCACACCGAAGCATGTTAAGCTAAGGTCAATTCACACACCGGAGTACACTTTTTATCATGCGCCGCTTGTTATGTATTTTCATCACCCTGCTCGTTTTTGTACCCTGTTTATATGCTCAAGACTCAACTGCCACGCCCGAACCCATCCCCGACGCCATGCCGCTGATTGATGAAGGTAATCAGGACATCGTCAACATCCTGCTGATTGGTGCTGCCACCAACAATCCCAACAATCCCGGCCTCACCGACTCGCTGATGGTTCTTTCGATCAACCGCACTGCCGGTGTCGTTTCAGCCGTTTCCATCCCCCGTGATCTATACGTCTATCTCGACCGTTTTAACATGCAGAAGATCAACACCGCCTATTTTTACGGCGAAGAAAACCGTGTCGAAGGTGGTGGTTTCAAAGTTTTGACGGATGCCATTCTCTATAACCTCGGCCTGAAAATTGATTACTACGTTCGTGTCAATTACACCGGCTTTGGTGACATCATCGACTCGCTTGGTGGCATCGACATCACCGTTGATTGTGTCATTCGTGACTGGAAATTGAAGTCGCCTGAATTGGATAAAAAAGTCGCCGACAATTATGAAGTCTTCACGATGGACATCGGTCGCTGGCACATGGACTCGGAAATCGCCTTATGGTACGTTCGCAGTCGCAAAACCAGCAGTGATCTGGATCGTGGACGCCGCCAACAGGACATGCTTCGTGCCATCTGGCGTAAAATTCGTGCCAGTAATATGCTCCAAAGCCTGCCCCAAACATGGAATGTCCTGTCCCAAAACGTCATTACCAACATGACGCTTGCAGATGTGGCTGGAATGCTGCCGCTGGCACTCAATATCGATACCAGTGACATCCGTTATTTCACTTTTCGCCAGACTCATGAAGTGGTCAATGCCTACTCGCCCAAAGGTCAAGCGGTGCTGATCCCGCAACGCGAAGCCATCACCACCTTAATGCAGCAGGTCGTCCTGCCACCCAATTCCAGCCAGATTAAGCCACAGCGTCCAACCATTGCTGTCGTCAATGCCAGTGGTATGCCTACTCTGGATTTGGTCGCTGCTGACCGCCTGGAACTGGAAGGTTTTAAGACAACCGTCATTGACGAACCGGATGCCCAGTACCGCCAATATGATCATATTGTGGACTACATTGGTGCCACCAAAGGCAGTCCTATCGGCAAGATTCAGAAGATCCTCAAAGTCACGGATGACGGCATCGAAGTCTTGCCTGATCCCAACCGCCAATACGATTACAAGGTCTATGTCGGTGGTATGTACCGTTACTGGTCATGTACCCGTGACGTGCTTCAGCCCAAGCCGGATCAACTGGAGGCCACACCCGAGGTAGATGGCTAACTTATGACGCTGGCTTATGAGATCGAACATCTGACACGCTTTTATCCTAAACAGACCACACCGGCTAATGATAATCTGTCATTGACCATCACCGATGGTGAATTCTTTGGTCTGCTCGGTGATAATGGCGCTGGCAAAACGACTCTGGTCAAGCAAATGGCGCATTTGCTGGCCCCCACGATGGGCAGTATCAAACTGTTTGGTCTGCCCCTCAATGCTGATAACAGTGCCAGCCAAATCGGTTATATGCCACAATCTGGCATGGCGCTGAATAACCTGACAGTTGGTGAAGCCTTTTACTTCACCGCCCATTTACGCGGCTTATCACGCCCCGATGCCCGTTTGGAACGTGACCGTTTATTGGCACTGCTTGAACTCGGCAGCCTCCGTGACAAGCCGATCCCACGCCTCAGTGGTGGGCAAAAACGGCTGGTCGCACTGGCTTCGACCCTCGCTGCCAACCCTCCTGTAGTCATCCTTGACGAACCCACCAACGACCTTGATCCGCAAAACCGCTCCCGTGTTTGGGATGTTTTGCGCCAAACCAATGCCGAACACGGCACAACCCTCATTCTGGTGACACACAACGTCCTGGAAGCCGAAAAAGTTGTACAACGTGTAGGCATCATGCAGCGTGGAAAATTGGTGGCACTCGGTCGTCCCGGTATGCTGAAAGGTGAGCTTAACCGCCAACTGCGACTCGAAATGGTATTCGCACCAGACTCACCCCCGCAATTTCCAATTGATACGCCAATAAAAATTCTCTCGCCCGGACGTTGGCTGCTGCTCATCGACCGTGAACAGGCACCTTACTACCTCGCCATCCTCAATCAAACACCCTCAGTTGAGGATTTCAGACTGAGTACTGCAACCCTCGAAGACCTCTATTTCTCGATGGTCGATTAAATGCGACGCACCAAACAACCGTTCCTCACTCAACTGCTCGACCTCACGCTGATCCAAATGACGAATTGGCGTTGGTCATGGAAAGGTGGCATCGTTGTCGGCTTTATTGCACCCACTTTCCTCATCGCGGCCTTTGGCAGCTTCGCCAGTAACGATCCAACCGCTTTGGGTTATGTGCTAACCGGCAATGTGGTGCTGTCATTGCTGCTCATCGGCCTCAGCCGGGTCAGTGGACATTTCGCCTTTATCCGTGCAATGGGTACGTTAGATTACTTCGCAACACTGCCCATTTCACGCGTCGCATTTATTCTGGCAACCGTCACAGCCTTTTTGGTACTGGCCCTGCCGTCTATGCTGGCAACACTGCTGCTCGGCTGGTTGATTTTGCACGTCCCCCTGCAAATTCATCCGCTGATTATCATGGTACTGCCCCTGATTAGCGTGTCCCTTTCCGGCTTAGGCGCTCTGATCGGACTTCTCGGCAGCTCACCGGATGAAGTCGGCAGTATCAGCACGATTGTTAGTTTTGTGCTATTCGGCTTCGGCCCTGTAATCGTGCCGCTGGAACGGCTGCCGGATTTTATGCGAACCGTCAGTCTCATCTCACCGGCTACCTATGCCGCATCCGCTTTGCGACAGGTGATTTTAGGTCAGGCAGATCGAATCCCATTGTCATTGGATATTTGTGTTTTAGTGGTGTTCACCGCTGTGACCTTATGGCTGGTCACAGGCCGGTTGGATTGGCGTGGCAAATAGTTTCCAAAATGCCGATATAATTATAAAAATATATATACGAGAAAGTTGGTCGAGCCATGTCCATGACGATCCGCCCGATCTTAAGCAACCAGGATTATGAAGGTGTCGCCGCCCTATTAAGTCTGGCTGAGAATGAACTCGTCACCGCAGCGCAGTTGATAAAGAACAGGCAGCAACCTTTATCTGACGGACAAATTCACCATCAAATCGTCGCAGAGCTTGACAACACCATCGTCGGCTTTGGCACCATATTCAATACCAACACCATGAAAGCCGGACGCCTTCTCGTCAAAGTATGCACGCATCCCGACCAGCGCAACAAAGGTATTGGCGCAAAATTATATGATGCCGCTGCCGCCTTCGCCTTATCGAATGGCGCTCACACCCTCGAAAGTAATCTGTTCGATAACGAGCCGCATTCCCTGAAATTTGCTGAAAAACGCGGTTTTAAGATCGAACGGCATGTTTTTGAGTCAAAAATCGATTTGGACAGCTTTGACATACGCCCATTTGAAGATGTTATCGAGCAGGTTCGTGCCGGTGGCATTCACTTGTTTACATTAGCTGAAGTCGGCAACACAGCCGAAAACCTGCGTAAACTATGGGAAGTCAACTACTCCACCTACCTGGATATGCCGGACACAACGGGAACTTTTCCGGATTTTGAGGCATTTCACAAAATGGTGACTGAATCGACCTGGTTCGTTCCCGAGTCACAATTTCTAGCCGCAGACGGTGATCAATTTGTCGGATTATCGGCTATCAGCCATAACCCTGAAAATAACTACTTTTACAACATGATGACCGGCGTCATGCCTGCCTATCGTGGTCGCCAAATCGCATTGGCTTTAAAGCTGATGACGATTACCTATGCCAAGCAGCACAAGGGCAAAAGCATCCGTACCAATAACGACTCGCAGAACGCGCCGATGTTGGCGATCAACCGCAAATTGGGTTATGTACCTGAACCGGGAATATACCGTTTGGTAAAAGCATAAAGCGGATTGGGGAGGTTTTTGCGGCCTCCCCATGAGATCCGTTAATCGAGTCTGATAATACAGCCTTCATTCGGGCGTAACTGAAGTTTGCCCAGATCAACGGCATCTTCACGATCCAAACGCGAAGACAGAATCACTTTACCTGTGCCGCCAGGCGGTAATTGTAGAGTCTGGTCAGCCGACACAAAATTGATCGCCACCAACCAGCGTTCGCCGTTTGCTTCGCGCATGAACACCAGACAGTCATCACACGAATGATTGATCGTTTGATAGCTGCCGGAATGCAACGCGGCTGTATCACGACGCAGGTTTAGCAACCGGCGTGTTAAGGACAGCATCGAACGCGGATCTTTGAGTTCGGCCTCTACATTGACCTTCGCGTAATCGTCAGCGACTGGCAGCCAGGCCGTTACACCCGCAGCGCTGAAACCAGCATTCGGACTATCATCCCACTGCATGGGTGTCCGTTCAGGGTCACGTCCAAGCCCGATACCAGCCACATTTTTGCCCCACGGGTCTTGTTCAAGCTCCGGTGGAATAACGACATCATGCATACCGATTTCGTCACCATAGTAAATGGTTGGTGTACCGCGCAGCGTCAGCAGTAACATCATGGCTGATGGTGCTGCTTCCAGACCGATGCGGCTGGCAACACGGTGTTCGTCGTGATTACCCAGCACAAAGTTCGGCCATGCTCCCGGTGGAATATGCTTTTCGCCTGTGTCGATTACGGCTTGAAGTGTCCTTGCATCCCACCTGGCGAACAAGAAGTGGAAATTGAACGGCATGTGCAGTTCATCCAGCTTTTCGCCATAAAAGGATGCCCAGCGCTGCCAGTCAGTCATGTGGATTTCACCCACCGAGAAACGGGCTTTCCCATCACGCTCACCATAGGCATTGAGCAGCGACCGAATTTCACGGAAGATGTCGTGAATATCAGGATGCGCCTGGTCGTAGATATGCAGCTGCGAGTCATACGGCCCCAATGATTTGAAGCCGATCCCCATATCAGGGTTAGGTGGATTGTCGGTCAGGTTGGCGTCCTTCATCATGCAATGCGTCGCATCAAGGCGGAAACCGTCCACACCGCGATCCAGCCAGAAACGCAGCACATCAATCATGGCTGTCCTAACCTGTGGATTACGCCAGTTAAGATCGGGCTGCTCCACGAGGAAGTTGTGGAAATAGTATTGCCCGGTAGCGGCATCCCATTCCCAACCCGGCCCACCAAAAACCGATAACCAGTTATTCGGCAAACTGCCATCCGGCCTGGCATCCCGCCAGAAATACCAGTCACGCTTGGGATTATCCCGCGACGAACGTGATTCAATGAACCAGGGATGCTGGTCAGAGGTGTGATTAGGCACGAAATCCAGAATGATGCGAATATCGCGGCGATGCGCTTCGGTAATCAGCGTGTCGAAATCCGCCAATGTACCAAACATAGGGTGAATATCGACCATATCACTGATGTCGTATCCGAAATCAGCCATCGGTGAAGGATAGATAGGCGACAACCAGACCGCGTCGATCCCTAAAACTTCACTGAAGTAATCCAATTTCGCGATAACCCCTTTGAGGTCGCCGATACCATCTCCGTTATTATCTTTAAAGCTGCGCGGATAAACCTGATAGATGACCCCACGCTGCCACCATAGCGCTTCTGATGTGTTCTGTTCCATATGTGTTTCTTCTATCTAGATGAGGATTAATCCTCTGGCGACAGGTTATTCAATCGCCAGCAGTTCAACCACAAAAATCAATGTCGCATAACCGGGAATAGCACCACCAGCACCCCGTTCACCATAAGCCAAATTATAGGGAATATAAAACTCGTACTTCGAACCGACGGGCATCAGCTGCACGCCTTCGGTCCAACCGCGAATGACCTGATTGAGTCCAAAGGAAATGGGTTCGCCGCGATCATAGGAGCTGTCGAAGGTTTTGCCATCAATAAACGTGCCGCGATAATGTACATTCACAGTGTCGGTCGCTTTGGGACGTGGGCCTGTGCCGGCTTGCAGCACTTTGTATTGCAGGCCGCTGGCGGTGGTCTGTACACCCTCTTTTTTGGCATTGGCAGCCAGGAATGCTTGTCCGGCTTCTTGCATGTGAATATCCTCCATGTGGATGGATTCGGCGCTCCAAGTGGCCGAACACACCATAAACAATGCGGTGTATTATAGGTCAAAAACCACAATCAGGGATGGTAAACATCACATGACAGAAACTGTTGGGACGTTAATTCTGGTACGACATGGACAATCACAATGGAATCTCGAAAATCGGTTCACGGGCTGGGTTGATATTCCGTTGACGGCTGAAGGTGAGGCGGAAGCCAAACGTGCCGGTGCGCTGCTCAAGGGCACGCATTTTGACCATGCCTTTACTTCCGCCCTCAGCCGCGCACAGGAAACGCTGCGGATCATATTGGAGACGACCGGACAAACAGACGTACCGATTGACCGCGATCAAGCACTCAACGAACGGCATTATGGCGATTTGCAGGGTCTGAACAAAGACGAAACGGCTGAAAAGTTTGGCAAAGAGCAGGTGCATATCTGGCGGCGCAGCTATGACGTCCCGCCCCCCAACGGCGAAAGCTTGAAAGACACCGGCAAAAGAACGCTGCCGTATTATGACGCGCATATCAAACCGCTGGTACTGGCTGGCAAGTCCATCCTTGTGGTAGCACATGGTAACAGTTTACGCTCGCTGGTAATGGTGTTGGAAAACATTTCCGAGCAGGAAATTCCCGAACTAAACATCCCCACAGGTATTCCAATCCGCTACCGCATCGACAGCACAGGCAGGGTGCTGGAACACGGTTATCTGGGCGAAAGTTGACGGAGAGCGATTGGCTTTTGGCCCCGAACACAGGCGCAATTGTCGGAAATGTCGTCATGGTCGTCAGTGACAATCAGCAAATTAAGCGGCAAAAGCAGCAATGGCAAAGATGGGTTTTGTGCTGAATTTGCCATTCAAGTTTTTAAGGTGCCCGGTCGGAAGGCTACGCACATCCCGCCCCTACAACACAGTGTAACGGATATGAGCAGCAAAAGGGTTACATTTTGGAAGACCATTTTGTAACTCTTTCGTGAGGTTGGCATTAACCCTTTTTAGGGAGCCGGGTTGTTAAGGCGGTTGGTGGCGGGTTGGAAATCAATTTGTCGGGTTAACCGAAAATAAACCTGAAAAATAATACTGAGGGCAATGCAATTGAACCGCAGAGGCGCAGAGAACAAGGCGAAGGGATTTGGTTTTTACGGCTGAGAGCTAAAGCGCCTCATGCTAACCCGAGGACAAGTCGGCTGAAGCGGCTTCAATGCAATAGGTCACCAGCTACACCTACATAACTAATGGTGCAAGTCTAACCCCCTCATCCCAACCCTTCTCCCCCGCACGCAAGGGAGAAGGGCTTTAGGACACTCTTTTTGGGCGAAAAACAGTGTGCAGAGAGGGTTGCAAAAGATCACAACTCACACTTGCACCACTGGTTACATATGAACGGGGTGCGGGGGAGCATTCTTCATGAAAAGAAATTCATGTTCATAATGGAACAATCATTGCTGTTTTATTGACAGTAATCAGAATGATATGTTACTTTAACGACAAGATATTTTGTTCGCAATAAACGACTTCCTTATGCCATTTATTAAATCAATTTTATTGAATTTTCCGTGTTGGGCATCCTCCGCGTACTGCCGGATTGTTTTGTCCTGTCCCGTAAACAAGCCATTTTCTGAGGACGCATAGCTGACTTCTTCGATCTGTGTTACTCTATATAATTGGAAGCTGTATACAGGGTGTATACATAGGGGAAAAGGAGCAGGGAAACGAAAAATTAGGTTTCAAAAGAATATTTCGACTCGATCAGCAACACGTTCTACCGTTCTTTGTTTAAGGAGCTAAAAAAGAAATGTTGAAGAAAAGTGGTCTTCTATTCATGCTCGCAATCCTGATGGTCGCCACATTTGGCGGCGCAGCCTCAGTCGCAGCACAGGATAAAGTATCGGAACTCACCATTTGGTGGGCTCAGTGGGACCCCGCAAATTATTTGCAGCAAATCGGCAATGATTACGAAAAGGCGACCGGTATCAAGGTCAATGTCGTCCAGACTCCCTGGGGAACCTTCGGAGATCGTGTTACGACGGAGTGGGCAGCCAAGGGTACATCATTCGACTTGATCGTCGGCGACAGCCAGTGGATTGGTCAGGGTGCGGTTCAGGGTCATTATGTCGACTTGACCGATTTCATGACCAGCAATGGTCTGGATAAGACTGTTACGCCTGCGACCTTGAAATATTACGGTGAATATCCGCAAGGTTCCGGCAAATTCTATGCCTACCCAACCGAAGGCGACGCCAACGGTTTTGCGTATCGCAAAGACCTGTTCGAGAACAAAGACGAAATGGCTGCCTTCAAGGCTAAGTATGGTTACGACCTCGCTGTCCCGGACACTTGGGAACACCTGCGCGACATCGCCGAATTCTTCACCCGCCCGGACAAGGGTCTGTATGGCGTCAATATCTACACCCAAAAAGATTACGATGCGATCACAATGGGTTTTGAGAACGTCTTCTTTAGCTACGGTTGCAACTGGCAAGACAAAGACAACAATGTTCTGGGTGTCGTGAATGCTGACCCCTGCGTGAAGGCACTTGAACTGTATAAGCAGCTGTATCAATTCGTCCCGCCCGGCAACACCAACTCGTTCTTCCAGGAAATGAACGACTCGTTCACCAACGGGCAGGCCGCGATGATTATGAATTACTTCGCCTTCTTCCCCGCGTTGAACAGTGACACCAACAAGTTCAAGGATGTCACCGGTTTCTTCGTCATGCCCAAAGGCCCGGATGGTCAACAGTTTGCGGCTTTAGGTGGTCAGGGTATGAGCGTCAACTCATATATTGACGACACCCGTAAGCAAGCAGCCTTAGACTTCTTGAAGTGGTTCGGTCAGGAAGATACTCAAGCTACGTGGGCAGCCTATGGTGGTTACACCTGCAACATCAATGTGTTGAAGTCGGACGCCTTCCTGAAGCAGACGCCTTACAACGCGGCATTTGCCGAAACCATGACGTTTGTTAAGGATTTCTGGAACATTCCGGAATTTGGACAGTTGTTAGCTCCCACGCAAACGGCACTCAGCGGTTACGTGGTCAGTGGACAAGGTGAGGCAAAGGCTGTACTCGACCAACTGGCAGAAGATCAGGACAAGGTTCTGGTCGATGCGGGTGTCATCAAGTAAACAGCCCTAAATAGAAGTTACGGATATATAAGCAGGGGCGGACGTTTCGCCCCTGCAATTATTTCGTTTTAGTTACCCCTGAGGTGTTTTGTGTCCCAAACTATGCCATCAGCCCAGACATCGGGCGCGCGCACCATTCAAAGGCAGATGAGTGACCGCAGAATAGTGTTGTGGTTTATTTTGCCAACCATCATTCTGTTGATTGTGATGAATATTTTCCCGCTGATTTACAGCTTATATCTGAGCTTTACCAATTACTCGGTCATTGCCGATAAGCCGCCACAGTGGATTGGTATTCAGAATTACACAACGCTGCTGTCCGATAAGAGTTTTTGGACGGCTTTTGCCACAACCGGACGTTATGCCTTGTTAACAGTGGTATTGCAAACGGTCATAGGTTTTGGGCTTGCACTGCTGCTCCGCAATAAATTCAAGGGCAGTGGTTTGGTTACGACACTTATATTGATCCCCATGATGCTGTCACCCATCGTGGTGGCGACCTTTTGGAAAATGATTTTTAATCCTTCCTACGGCATCTTTAATTATTTACTAGGCTATACCGACATCAATACCGCACCGGAGTGGTTGGGCGACCCTAACCGTGTGTTGTGGGCGGTCATCATCGTAGATGTGTGGATGTGGAGTCCCTTTGTGATGCTGCTGTGCTTGGCGGGATTGAGCGCCATCCCTGAATATCTATATGAGGCGGCAGCGATTGATCGGGCGGGCGCATGGTTCCAATTCCGGCGCATCACCTTGCCACAGGTTATGCCCCTATTGTTGATCGCGGTACTGTTCCGAACCATCGAGGCTTTTAAACAATTCGATCTTGTGTATGGTCTAACCGGCGGCGGACCCGGTGATTTGACGGAAACGGTATCCATTCGGTTGTATCGTTTGGCCTTTGCCGGACAGCTCAATACCGGTTTATCTAGCGCACTGGCTTACATCGTCCTTATCATCATTATCGCTGTCAGCAACCTTTACATCCGGTCGCTGAACCGTGCAAGGGGAGCATAACGATTATGGCAGCGCAAACCAAAATTACTCCCGTAAGCGTTGTTAATTACTCAACCCGCGTTGATAAGGTGGGCTGGCGACCGCAAGCCCTCAGTGTGACGCGTGCCATCGCCGCCGTGATTATTGCTTTCATCATGCTCATTCCGGTGATCTGGATGGCGATGACCGCTTTTAAGCCGCTCAAAGATGCGGTAAGCGTGCCACCGATTGTATTCTTCACGCCGTCGCTGGAAGGCTTTGTCAACCTGATGACCAAGCAGCGGCAGGTGAATGGCGACGAACTGACACAGCTAAAGGCGCGAACCGACCTGACGTGGGTTGACCAAGTAGCGCTTTCCCAACAACATGTGATTATCGGGCAAAGTCTATTTCCACAACAGCTTCTGAATTCGTTAATTATCGCAGGGGCATCAACCATCATTTCGGTGGTGTTCGCGGTGCTGGCAGCCTATGCCTTCAGCCGCTTTGATGTGCCCGGTAAAGATGACTTGTTGTTTTTCATCCTCAGCCAGCGCATGTTACCGGCAGTTGTAGTGACGGTGCCGATCTTCTTGATGTACCGCCAAGTGGGCTTATACGACACCCATCTCGGTATGATCTTGCTCTACACCAGTTTTAATCTATCGTTCGCGGTGTGGCTACTCAAAGGCTTCATCGACGAAATCCCGAAGGAATATGAGGAAGCGGCTTTGGTGGATGGTTACACGCGTTTGCAGGCCTTCCGCAAAATCGTGCTGCCACAGTCGATCACAGGCATCGCGGCGACGACCGTGTTCTCATTTATTTTCTCGTGGAATGAATTTGCTTTCGCACTGATGCTCACGCAGGACAAAGCCCGCACCGCACCACCGAGCATCCCGCTGATTTTAGGCTCAGGCGGTATCGAGTGGTCGACCATCGCGGCGGGTTCGCTGGCGTTCCTCATTCCGGTGGTCATCGTCACCTTTGCGCTGCGGAAGCATCTGCTGCGCGGTGTGACCTTCGGCGCGATCCGTAAAGGATAAGGATCTACTAATCACAATGGCAACCATTGAACTAAAACAAGTTGAGAAGAAATTCGGCGAGAGTTTCGCCGTTAAACCGCTTGATATGACCATCAACAGCGGTGAGTTCATCGTCCTGCTGGGGCCGTCCGGTTGTGGCAAAACCACTACCCTGCGCATGATTTCGGGATTGGAAGCGGTCACCAGCGGCAACATCCTCTTTGATGGTAAGGATGTGACGTGGCTGCATCCGAGTGCGCGGGACATTGCCTTCGTGTTCCAATTCTTCGCGCTCTATTCGCACCTCAGTGCACGGGACAACATCGCCTTTCCCCTACAAGCGCAGGGCATGGGACGTGACGAAATCAAAAAGCGGGTGGCGGAAGTCGCCCAGATGTTGAAGATCGAACATGTCTTGAATTCACGCCCCGGCAGTTTGAGCGGTGGCGATCAACAGCGGGTGGCTCTGGCGCGGGCATTGGTGCGGCGTCCGGCAGCCTTCTTGATGGACGAGCCATTAGGTGCGCTGGATGCCGAGTTCCGCGAGTCGATGCGTGCTGAAATCAAACGACTGCACATTGACCAGAACGCCACTTCGGTTTACGTGACACATGACCAAGTCGAAGCAATGGCGATGGGCGACCGGATTGTAGTCATGTCCAACGCCGAAGTGCAGCAAGCCGCCACACCGATGGAAGTCTATAACAGCCCTGCTAATCTGTTCGTGGCGCGCTTCATCGGCAGCCCCGGCATGAATCTGATCGAAGGTAAATATGCCAACGGCATCATTCAACTGGTGGGTGATAACCGTTATACCGTACCGGTGGAATGGCGCGACACCTTAGCCAGCAGTCTGCC
The DNA here is from genome assembly GCA_044226325.1 of Aggregatilineales bacterium. Taxonomy (GTDB): domain Bacteria; phylum Chloroflexota; class Anaerolineae; order Aggregatilineales; family Phototrophicaceae; genus CFX2. The sequence goes on along the minus strand of JBGAHG010000012.1, from coordinate 56,710 downwards.
AGGCGATGGCCGCGTAATCGTCGGTTTCCGTCCTGAGGCCGTCGATGTCCATGAAGAAGGCGAAATCCACTCCACGACCTTCGCCAACGATTTGCACGGCGGTTATACCATGCTGCATTTACAGCTTGACCGTGATCATATCGTCCATGTGCGCGCAAGCCGCGAGATGCGCTACCAGTTGAATGATACAGTTCACTTCAATATTAAACCGGATATGGTTCGGTTTTTTCATCCCGAAACCGAGAAGGCGCTGCACAAAGGGAAGGCATGAACGATGAGCAATATCCGGCTGGAAAATATCACCAAACGTTTTAAAGATACTGTCGCCTTAAATGACGTTTCGATCTCGATCAAAGCTGGCGAATTCTTTGTGCTGTTAGGGCCAACAGGTGCGGGCAAAACCACCACCCTGCGCGTGATTGCAGGCCTGGAGAAGCAGAACGAAGGCCATGTGTATTTCGACGGTGAAATCTCGGATGAGCTGCCACCGGCGGAGCGTGATGTGGCCTTTGTATTTCAGCAGTATTCGTTGTATCCGGGCATGTCGGTCTATGACAACCTGGCTTTTCCGCTGCGATCACCCCTGCGCCAGACGCCCGAACCCGAAATTAAACAGCGCATTCAAAACGCCGCCGAAAAGTTACGCATCACCCATCTATTGGAACGCAAGACTGCCAAACTTTCGGGCGGGGAGATGCAGCGTGTGTCGATTGGGCGCGCCATCGTCCGTGAGCCGCGTGTCTTCCTGATGGACGAACCGCTCTCTAATCTGGATGCCAAGCTGCGCGAATCCCTGCGGGTAGAACTCAAGCACATTCAAAGCACACAGAACAGCACCACCGTTTTCGTGACGCATGACCAGATTGAAGCACTGACGATGGCCGACCGCATCGCAGTTCTTGACGAAGGGCACATCCTACAAATCGGCACACCCTTCGACATTTACGACCGGCCGGCCACCACTGTCGTGGCGCAGTTAGTCGGTACACCCAAGATCAACCTGTTCAAAGCGAATCGCCAGAACGGACACTTGCAGGTAGTCGATAGTCCGCTGACTCTGCCGACGCCGATAGGTGACATCCCTGAATTGGTGTTACTCGGTGTCCGACCGGAAAACGTCAAACTGTCAACCAACGGACAGTACACAGGCAAAGTCGCGCTGATCGAGCCGCTTGGCGTAGAAACCATTATTCACATTCGCGTGGGCGACCAAACGATTGTGAGCATCGTGCCGGGAGCCAGTCCGGTGCGCTTAGGGGATACGATTCGTTTTGATGTACCGAGCGAGCAGTTGCATCTGTTTGAGCCAACGAGCAATTTGCGGATATGAACGAAAGCGGATAACGAATACACTTTTACGAAAGGGCTTCGTTTCCCGCAGTTTCACCTTCGTATTCTCAAATTGCTCAGGAGATATTCGGTTATGCTCACAAATATGTTACCTGCAAATCTGCTGCTGTTCGTCACCGCTAGCCTTGCTCTACTGCTTGTACCCGGTCCGGCGGTTTTGTACATCATGACGCGCAGTATCGACCAGGGAAGAAGGGCGGGATTAATTTCAGTCGCCGGTATTCATAGCGCCACATTCGTCCATATCTTAGCGGCGGCACTCGGACTTTCAGCGATTCTATTATCGTCGGCGCTGGCCTTTGATATTGTGAAGTATATCGGCGCGGCCTATCTGATTTATCTGGGTGTGAAAAAGCTGCTCTCGAAAGACGAGGCCGATACGACCGAAACGGTGCAAAAGCAATCCCTCAGGCAAATCTACAAACAGGGCGTGATTGTTAATCTCTTAAATCCTAAAACCGCCCTGTTCTTCTTCGCATTCCTGCCGCAGTTTGTTGACCCTAATCATGGCTCGGTGTCACTCCAGATTGTGCTGCTGGGTTTGATCTTTGTTGGAATGGGCGCGATTACCGACAGCACTTATGCTATTGTTTCCAGCATGTTGGCGGGAAGGCTGCGCGGCAGCCAGCGTTTTAAGCTGGTTCAGCGTTATGTCAGTGGAACGGTATTTATCGGGCTAGGGATTACGGCGGCACTGGCGGGCCGTACCAAAAGTTAAATCTTTTAGGAGAATTATATGAAGTTTGGTGTAAACGCGTGGGTTTGGCTGTCCCCGTGTACGACGGATGAACTGGCAGCACTCGCGCCCAAAGTGAAGCGAATGGGCTTCGACATTCTGGAAATCCCAATCGAAGGCACGTTCGATCTGGATTACAACGTTGGCGCGCAAATCCTCAAAGACAACGGGTTGATGGGGAGCATGTGCGCGGCAATGGGACCTGACCGCGATTTGATCCACACCGATGGAAAAGTGCGCGAAAATGGGATGATCTATATTCGCCACTGTATTGATGCCGCCCACACACTGGGCATCACCAACATTGTCGGGCCGATCTACTCATCAGTCGGGCGCGTGTGGCAGCAGCCCGCCGACGAACGCGCCCAGGATCTCGACCTGCTGGTCAAAAACCTGAAGGAGTTGTCGGACTACGCGGCAGGTAAAGGCGTGGTGCTGTGCATCGAGCCGCTGAATCGCTTCGAAACCAGCTTCATCAATCTGGCTTCGCAGGCCATCGAAGTCATTGATCGTGTCGACAGTCCTTCCTGCAAAATCATGTTGGACACCTTCCATATGAATATCGAGGAAAAATCACTCGGTAACGCCATCCGTCAAACCGGTTCACGCCTGGCCCATTTCCACGCCTGCGAAAATGATCGCGGCGCACCGGGCAGCGGCAACGTCACATGGCCGGATGTGGCTCAAGGCTTACGTGATATTCATTATGATGGGCCGGTGGTCATCGAATCCTTCACCAGTAAGGTTAAGAGCATTGCGCGGGCAGCGGCCATCTGGCGCTCGTTCGAAACCAGTCAGGACGCGCTGGCAGAAAATGGGCTGCGCTTCCTTAAACAACTATTGGCGAACTAAGTAACCGGAGCATCACAATGACCTCAAAGTATATTGGCCCGATCAAGCGACTCGGCGGGATTGCGATCATCTTATTCGCCTTTGCCTTGATCTTCCCAGCGATCAGTAACATCATTTTCAGCGAGGATACACGCAAAGGTGTGCTCATCAATGCAGTACCGTTTTTCGGGGCGTTTGTCGGCATTTTGCTGCTGTATATCTTGCTCATCGTGCTGATCGCCAAGCGCTATAACGGGAAAGTACCCGCCCGCTGCCACAGCCCCATCGAGCGCACGTTGGTGTTATGCATCGTCTTCAGCGTGATTTTCCTGTTCCAATCCTTTTCGATTGTGCCCTATCGCTACGGCTTTTTGCTGCTGCTCGGCGCGGTACTGTCCTTCATTCTGTGGAGTCATGTAACCCCAGCCAGCGCGAAAACCACCGCGACACTACCACCGCTCGGCACCCGCCAGCATCTGATCGGTGGCATCGCCGCGCTGCTCATCGTGGTGGTTATGTCGGCGGGCATTATTGGTCTGAACGCCCCTAAAGAACCTTATGGGGTCCGTGACCGCGTGTGGAAATCCTACAGTGACGACCGTAAAGCGGAAGTCGCAGCGGCAGCTACAGCCGACTTCAACGGCGTCGAAACACCTTTCATCATCTTGATCAGTCTGTTTCCAGCAGCGATGGTCTATTTCGTGGCACGCGAAATCGCTGCCGAACACCCAGCGTCCGAAAGCGTAGCGGCTGTGCCCGTGGCTGGACGGGCATGATTGAGAATAAAACCAATCTTGTATGATTAGCGGCAGGGTGCGTAAGTCGCGTTAAACTAATGCAGTAGTCTTCTTTTAAAATTTTCACTATAAGGAAAGGGTATTATGGCAAGACCAGTTACACTTTTTACCGGACAATGGGCCGACCTCCCATTGGAGAAATTAGCCGCGATGGTGGCTGATTGGGGCTATGACGGGCTGGAACTCGCCTGTTGGGGTGATCACTTTGAAGTCGATAAGGCACTGGAAAGTGACAAGTATGTCCAGAGCCGCAAAGATATTCTGGAAAAGCACGGCCTGAAGTGCTACGCCATCAGCAACCATCTGGTCGGGCAGTGCGTCGCCGACACCATCATTGATGAGCGTCACAAAGCCATTTTGCCGCCGCGTCTATGGGGTGATGGCAAAGCAGACGGTGTCAATAAACGTGCCGCCGAAGAAATTAAAAACACAGCCAAAGCCGCCAAGCTGATGGGTGTGAAAGTCGTCAACGGCTTCACGGGCAGCCCCATCTGGCACATGATTTACCGCTTCCCACCGACAACAGACGCGATGGTGGATGCCGGTTACAAAGAATTTGCTGACCGTTGGAATCCGATTTTGGATGAATTCGATAAGCAGGGCATTTTGTATGCTCTGGAAGCCCATCCCAGTGAAATTGCCTACGACATTTATACCGCACAGAAAACACTGGCGGCATTGGGTAATCGCAAGACCTTCGGCTTCAATTTTGATCCCAGCCATTTTATTCACCAACAGTTTGATCCGGTTAATTTCATCACGGCTTTCCCTGACCGGATTTACCATGTCCATGTCAAAGACTCGAAGCTCAATCTGAACGGCTTCACCAGCATTTTGGGGTCGCACCTGAATTTTGGTGATCCACGACGTGGTTGGGATTTCGTGTCGCCCGGTCATGGCGATATTGATCTGGAAGCCATCATCCGCGTGTTGAACCGCATCGGCTATGAGGGTCCGCTCTCGGTCGAGTGGGAAGACAGCGGCATGGATCGTGAACACGGCGCATCAGAAGCCGTTGAGATTATCCAGGCAACCGACTTCAAACCTTCATCGGTAGCATTTGATGCGGCCTTCGAGAAGAAGTAAATCATTGAACCTCATCGGTGAATGTTGGGACACGGTATGCTGTGTCCTACGTTCACCACACCATCGTGTTCTCGTAGGGGATGGGGTTCAAGCCCCTCCCGCGAATAAAATAATGGGTACGGGTTTGTCGCTGGCAAACCCTGTTTAATCAGGAGAATGAACATGGCCGATGAAGTCGGTTTTGTCAGTATGGCGAGCAAAGCCGCCGCCGGAAACGCGCCTACCCTGGGCATCGGGATGTTGGGCTACGCCTTTATGGGTAAGGCACACACCAACGCCTTCAAGAAACTACCGTATATGATGTACCCGCCGGTTGCCATTCCTAAACTGGTGGCGATTTGCGGACGCAACCAGGAAGCCACCGCAGCCGCAGCCCAACGCTATGGCTATGAGGGTTACTACACCGATTGGCGCGAGATGATCAAAAATCCCGCCATTCAGGTCTTCGACAACGGCGGGCCAAATGATGCCCATGCCGAGCCGACCATCGCGGCGGCGCAGGCCGGTAAGCATGTCTTCTGCGAGAAGCCGCTGGCCCGTACTGCCGAAGAAGCCAAGCATATGCTGGATGAAGTCACAAAAACCGGTGTCAAGCATATGGTGGCCTTCAACTACCGTTTTGTTCCGGCGATTGTGCAGGCCAAGAAGCTCATCGAAAGCGGCGCACTCGGACGCATCTTCCATTTCCGCGCGGTTTATCTGCAAGAGTGGATTATCGACCCGAACTTCCCCATGATCTGGCGCTTGGATAAGAAGCAGGCCGGCAGCGGTGCGTTGGGCGACCTCGGCGCACACATCATTGACCTCGCGCGTTTCCTGATCGGTGAACCCAAGAGCGTCATGGGCATGACCAAAACCTTCGTCGAAGAACGTCCGTTGGGTGATGGCAGCGGCAAGAAGGGCAAAGTCACGGTCGATGATGCCTTCATTTCACTCTTTGAGTTTGAGAACGGCGCACTTGGCACGCTGGAAGCCTCACGCTTCGCCCAAGGCCGCAAGAACTTCAACTCATTGGAGATCAACGGCGAGAACGGTTCGATCACCTTCAACCTGGAGCGCATGAACGAGATGAATGTCTATTGGGCGCACGAAGAACCCAAGGAGACACGCGGCTTCCACACCGTCAACGTCAGCGAGTCCTACCATCCCTACTGGGAAAATTGGTGGCCTCAAGGCCACATCATTGGTTGGGAACACACCTTTGTACACGAATTCAGCCACTTTTTTGATGCCATCGTGAACAACAAGCCGGTTGCGCCCTGGGGTGCGGACTTCGTGGATGGCTACCGCAACGCCGTCATCTGTGATGCGATTGTGAATTCGTCGCAGAGCAAGAAGCAGGTCGATATTAAGTATTGAAGCCGTCGAGCAGCGGACATGAAACCTATTCTATGATGGGTGCATATGTAGGGGCGCACGGCTGTGCGCCCTCTTAACCGCCATCAGGTAGGTGTCTTATGCGCATTCTTCGCAAGCATTGGCTTCTAATCCTGCTAATTGTCATTGGCTTACTGTGGTGGCCTGTTTTTCGTTCACTTATGCCACACTCGTCGAAATGGCTTACACCGCTCATTGATGTTGATTATTGGTCAATTGTTACCACTTCTGAGTTATTTAAGTACGCGTGGGTAGGATTTACAATTGTCAGTATATTTGCATTTATCAAAATGTGGCACGTTTACGCCATTTTGATAGTCCCGACAGTACTCTTATGTGCTTTTTTGACTTGTTTCAGTATTACATCCTTCTTCTTCTTTGATCGTGGGACAATTTATCATGTTATGAGCGTTCAATTTCATGACAGGGTGTATCAATTAGCATTCGGAACATATTCAGCAGAATATGTGGATATGGGTGCTTCTGCTTATTACATATTTGTATGTGATTCATCAGGCAATGTTTGTTCCAAGATAAGAGAGGTCGCTCGTTTTCGGGATGAGACAGACGACCACTTAGTTGTATCCGACGACAAACTCATGCTTGATCGCGGCTTCGAGCAAATCCAGATTTTGCCCGCCGTAAATGGAGCATCTTAAGTTAGAAAACTCGAACGAAAATCGGTCAACCGATTTGAATTTTTGTTCTAAAATAGGGTGTTACGAATTGCATAAGGAGGAAGAATCTTGTCTTTAAATTATTCTTTGCATCATTGCTTCTTTGCACCCTTGCGTTAAGTTTTTTATGGCAACCACAGCAACGGCACACCGGCATTTGCAACGCGGCGGCATTAGCCGAGCCATCCGCTGCAAAGGCGTCATTTCAGTGGCATTGAGCGAGCCTGCCGCCGACCTAAAATGTCAATTCGGTGGCAACAGCCGAACTTCCCGCCGGACAATTCAGCGGAAGTATTGCAAATTGTGCAGTAAAAATTGCATATTTCGCATTTTTCGCAAGTTGCAGTGAACATTAAATAGATTTTTATAAAGAGATTACTTATGACCAAAACGATAGCCATTTTCGGCGCACTGGATACCAAAGGGCAAGAATTCGCCTTCCTCAAAGCCGCCATCGAACAGCGTGGATTTAAAATACTAGTCGTTGATACAGGTGTGTTGGGCGAACCAGCCTTCACACCCGACATCACCCACGAGCAAGTCGCTACTGCTGGCGGTGTGACGCTGGCTGATCTCATCGCTAAAGGGGATCGCGGCGAAGCGATGGCCGCTATGCAAGCAGGCGCGGCAGCTGTTGCCCGTTTGCTTCACACCGAGGGCAAAATCGATGGCATCATCAGCATGGGCGGAGGCGGAGGCACATCAATCGCCACAGCCGCTATGCGCGCCTTACCCGTTGGCTTCCCCAAGCTGATGGTGTCCACCGTCGCTTCGGGTGATACCAGCGGTTTCGTTGGTCAGAGTGACATCACCATGATGTACTCGGTGGTCGATGTGGCCGGAATCAACCGCATCAGCCGCCTGATTTATACCAACGCTGCCGGAGCGATCTGTGGCATGGTGTCCGGTGAAGCGCCACCAGCCGACGATAAACCGATTATCGCCGTGACCATGTTCGGCAACACCACCCGCGCGGTCAATCAAGCACGGGGATTACTGGAAGCGGCCGGTTATGAAGTGCTAGTTTTCCATGCCACCGGCAGCGGCGGACGGACAATGGAGTCACTGATTGCCGATGGTCTGATTACGGCTGTCCTCGATATGACCACCACCGAATGGGCGGATGAACTGCTGGGCGGCGTACTCAGCGCCGGATCAACCCGCCTGGAAGCCGCCGCCAAAGCCGGAATCCCACAAATTGTCGTCCCCGGCTGCATCGACATGTGCAACTTCTGGGCGCTGGATACCGTCCCTGCAAAGTACAAAGGCCGCAATCTCTACAGTTGGAATCCCAATATTACACTGATGCGCACTACACCCGACGAAAACGCTCAACTCGGCGCAATCTTCGCCAAAAAATTGAACGCGGCAACCGGTACCGTTAAGGTTTATGTCCCCATGCGCGGCGTATCTGAACTGGATGTCGAGGGCAAACGGTTTTATGACGCGGCTGCGCTGCCTGCCTTTGTCAACGCGCTTAAGGCAAAACTGCGCCCTGATATTCCAGTGGTCGAACTCGATATGGACATTAACGACCCGCTGTTTGCCGAGGCAGTTGTGAACACACTTTTGAACATGTTGAAAACTTAACCTACAACCAAGGATGTATTATGGCTATTCCCCGTGACGAAATTCTCCGCCGCTTACAGGCGCAGCGTGCCGCTGGCAAACCAATCATCGGCACAGGTGCAGGTACGGGTATCTCGGCCAAGTTCGAGGAAGCCGGTGGCACTGACCTGATTATCATCTACAACTCTGGTCGCTACCGCATGGCCGGACGTGGTTCGCTGGCGGGTTTGATGGCCTACGGCGATGCCAACGCGATTGTCATGGAGATGGCTGGCGAGGTGCTGCCAGTTGTCAAGAATACGCCAGTGCTGGCCGGTGTCAACGGCACTGATCCGTTTCGTGTGATGCCTTACTTCTTAAAGCAGGTTAAAGACATCGGATTTTCCGGTGTACAGAACTTCCCGACTGTCGGCCTCTTTGATGGCATCATGCGCCAAAATTTGGAAGCCACTGGCATGGGTTACGACAAAGAAGTGGCTATGATCAACATGGCTCACGATATGGACTTGTTCAGCTCACCCTACGTCTTTAATCCCGATGAAGCACGCTCTATGACCCATGCTGGCGCGGATTTGCTGGTGTGTCATCTCGGCTTAACGACCGCCGGAACTATTGGTGCTGGTATTGCCCCCTCACTAGATGATGCTATCAAACGGGTGATGGAAATGGCCGACGCCATCTGGACGATCCGCAAAGAGGCGCTGGTGATTTGTCATGGCGGGCCGTTCGACGAACCGGACAACGTCGGCAAAGCGCTTAAGCAGATGCCGGGAATTGCCGGTTTTTATGGGGCATCCAGCGCCGAACGCCTGCCGATAGAACGCGCCATCACTGCCCAGGTCGCTGCCTTCAAAGGGTTGGAACTAGGATAACGGAAACAGCTTTTTGACAGGAACTAATAGCGTGTTAAAATATGGGGCATTGGCCTGTATACAGCCTGTATACTGATCAATGTAATATGGCTATTCAGGGGCGACTGCTAAAATAAGCGCTCATCAGTTTCAACTATTTATGAGTGCTTAAGACAAACCATTATGGGAAGACTCGAACATTATCTCGCCGAACAAACGCAATACTTGCATGATGGCGACTCCATGCGCCGGAGCGAGGTCGCTTATGTCCGCATCAAAGACGCGCTGCAGCACGCCGGTTTAGAACCGGGGGAACCCCTTTCCGAGCCACAATTATCCAAGATGCTGGGCATCAGCCGGACGCCCGTGCGAGAAGCTTTGCAGCAGTTGGCGCAGGAAGGTTTGGTGCAGGTCATTCCGGGACGTGCCGTAACCGTCGCCTCGCGATCAGTACAGGATGTGTTGGATGTCATCCATATGCGGTCGCTGTTGGAACCTGAACTGGCACGTTTGGCAGCCGAATCCGCTAACGAACAGCAGCGAGCAACCTTCAAAGAAACGATGAATGATATGGAGGCTGCACTGCGCGAAGATAATTACAACGCGTGGTCAAAGGCCGATGTGATCTTCCACGATACCATGAGTAAAGCCTGTCCTAATCCGCTCCTGGGCGAAACGGTGGTCATGCTGCGTAACCGTGTGCATCACCTCGCCAAGACCGACTCGCGCCATAACCCGGCCCGATTGACTGCCTGTACTGCCGAACACCGCCGCATCGTGGATGCACTTCTGGCACGGGATGGCAAAGCCGCCGAAGAAGCCATGCGCGACCATCTGGCGATTTTGCGCGAGAGCATGTTCAACAAATTGATGTACGGCCAATAAATTAATGCTCGTAAGGGTACACGTTTGTGCGCCCTTTAAAAAATTTGCGGTTAGTCTACGTGAGCGTTATATCAGCGCTCACGTTTATTATGAAAAAACTATAGGAGATGCAAAAATGAAGATTTGTATGCATAACTGGATGCGCCCTGAACCAATCGAACACACCATCGACCGCATGGTGCGCTTCGGCTACGACGGCATACAGATTATGGGCGAGCCGCGTAAATACGATTGGAAAGCAGTCCGAGCCTTGCTGGATAAAAATCATCTGCAATGCTTCGGCTCTGTCAGCATCATGGGACGCGGACGCGACCTCATTCACGGTGACCCGTATTACCGTGAAATGACCGTTGTGTATCTCAAAGAATGCCTCGATATGGTGTCTGCCCTGGGTGGCAAAATCTTCACACTCGTTCCCAGTGAAGTCGGTAAGATCGTGGCGATGGCAGATAAGGATACCGAGTGGGGTTGGGCAGTCGAGAACATTAAAAAGGTCGATGATTACGCGCAGAAACTCGGCATTCGCATCGGGTTGGAACCACTGAACCGCTTCGAAACCAACTTCCTCAACCGTCACGATCAGGCTATCCGTTTAGCACAGGACGTCGGCGGTAATATCGGTGTCTGCTTGGACGCCTTCCACATTAATATTGAAGAAGCCGATTTGTATCAAGCCATCGCGACGACCGCAAAAGGGGGCTATCTGGTCGATTTCCACGTAGCCGATAACAACCGCCGCCCACCGGGAGAAGGTGCGCTTGACTGGAAAAAGATCATCTCCACGCTCAAAGATTCGGGATATAACCAGCAGTTGACCAGCGAATTCGTCGTTCCGCTGGATCGTTCGCCGCTGGCCTCCAAGATGGCCGACTCGGGCACGACCGCTACCGAAGCCGAACTCAAATTTATCCGCGATCACGGCAGCGACTTGATGCCCGACTCAGAATATTCCAAGCATGTCGAAAACACAATTAAGCATCTACGGGCTTCCGGCGCATAAACTTATTTGCCGTGGGGGCGCATGGCTAGGTACGACTGCATTAAGTGGTGGCGGGTGAAATTTACCCCCACCCTAACCCACATCAGCAACGTTCGCAGGCTCACTCTGCTGATAGCCCGCAAGCGATGGAGGGAGAAAATACAAGTTTGAGGGTCATTTGATGCACTTTTTCAGCGGCAATGCGATGTCCACCAAATAGTGTGGTGCTACCCATGGCTATGCGCCCCTGCAATATTGTTTATTTGAAATAGGATTTATTTTATGGCGACTGTGCTTTTAATTGGCACATTGGACACCAAAGGGCCGGAAACGGCTTATCTGCGCGACTGTATACGCCAGCTCGGTTGTGAAACGCTGGTGCTGGACTCCGGCATTTTGGGCGAAGCAGTCGGCATCGAAGCCGATTTCACGCGGGCGCAGGTGGCGATTGCTGCCGGAACGTCGATTGATGCGCTGCGGAATGCGGGCACACGGGGTAAAGCGGTCGAAGGCATGTTGAAGGGTGTCCGCAAACTGACGCTCGAACTGCTGACCGCAGGCAAAATACACGGGACAGTCGCGCTGGGTGGTGCAGAAGGTTCAGTGTTAGCCGCAGCCGCTATGAAGGAGCTGCCGATTGGCTTCCCTAAATTGATCGTCTCGCCGATTGCTTCCGGTCAGCGTAAATTTGCGCCATTCGTCGGCACGCGTGATGTGATGGTCATGCACTCCATCGTTGATATTCTCGGCCTCAATCCCATTAGCCGAACGGTCTTTGAAAGTGCTGCCGCCGCGATTGCAGGTATGGCGAAGGAATATGCGCGCAAGAAACTTGAGTCTATCCCATCGTCGCAAGCGGAGATGGGCACTAAGAAGGCAATCGCAGCTACCATGCTCGGCAACACCACCAAGCCCTTGATGCGGGTGCGCCCTGGTGTGGAAGCACTCGGAATGGACTTCGTGATCTTCCATGCCAATGGTGTGGGCGGTGTAGCGATGGAAGAACTCATCGCGCAGGGACAATTCGCGGCTGTGCTGGACTTCACCTTAAGCGAGGTCGCCGGACAGATTGCAGGTGGTTACCATGTGGGTGGCGCAGCACGTATGGACGCGGCAGCCCAATCGGGCGTGCCACAGGTGGTTGTACCAGGATGCTTGGACTTCATCGTGTTCGGCGCGAAACACGAAGTACCGGAGCAGTTCAAAGACCGTCCCATGTACTACCACAACCCCGAGTTCACACTGGTTCGCGTCACACCGGAGGAGCAAATCGCGGCGACTCAGTTCGTACTCGATAAGCTCAACCAGTCGACAGGACCCGTGACCGTTGTGGTTCCGCTGGGAGGCGCTTCTGTGATGGATATTAAGGGTGGTGCGTTCTATTTGTCCGAACTCAACCGTCAGTGTTGGGACATGCTCAAAAATGGGTTGAAAACGGGCATCCGCTACCGTGAGGTCGATGCCCATATTAATAGTGATGCCTTTGCCGATGCAGTTTTTGAGGAACTCAAAGTAATACTAATTTAACCGCAGAGACGCAGAGAAAATCAAGAGATTAGCAGGAGATAGGATTATGGCAGCTACACGCTCAACAAAATCGCTGAATTTCCCCTCGTTTTGCATGGGAGATTTGAGCTACGTCGACATACAGGAATATCTGAAACACTCGGATACCATCCTCATCCCCAAAGCCAGTTTGGAGCAGCACGGCCCACATCTGCCGCTGTATTGCGATACCATCACAGCTACCGAAGTCGCGACCCGTGCCGGTGAGCAGGCCGGTATTATGTACACGCCGACACTGTGGCTGGGCTATTCACCTCAGCATATGCGTGCGCCGGGTTTCGGTGCAGGGACGATCACCCTGCGGGCAGATACCTATCTCAACCTACTCTATGACATCGGACGCAGTCTGGTTCATCACGGCTTCAAGCGGTTGATCTTCGTCAACGGTCACGGCTCGAATGTCAAGGTGGTTGATCCGGTGCTACGACGACTGCGGAACGAAACCGGCGCACTGATCGCTTACTATAAGCCCTACGCCGAACGCTACATAGGCATGTTGAAGGATGTGCTAGAAGGGCCGGTCGAGGAGACTCCCGGCTGGCACGCAGGTGAATTGGAAACGTCGCAAGTGCTGGCGCATAATCCGAAGTTAGTTCGGTTGGATCGGGCAAAAACGGACAAAGCTCATGCACCGAAATGGCTAGGCGATGCGTGGGCGAAAAACGACGGGATGCCGGATGCCGAATTCCAAGGCTACCAATACTTCAACTTCCCCTTTGATCACGAGGAATTTACTGACTCGGGTACGATGGGTGTGCCGCAGCGTGGTACAGCGGCTAAGGGTGAAGAAGCTTTCAAACGCTTCACCAATCATCTGATTGAAGCGGTGGAAGAACTCGAAAAAGTCGATGTCACCATCAAAAATCAGGATTGGAGCGAGGGGAAAGCATGGTAACCAAGGATGCGAACAGCATACTCGCCGATTCGCTCGGGAAAATTGTAGGCGAGGCGAATGTCCTGCCTGCCGCAGCAGCACGAACCCAATATGCCAGCGACCAGTGGTGGTACGCAGTAGCAGCCGCAGCAGCCGGACAAGCCATTAGCAAACCGGACGTGGCGGTGAGTCCCACTACTCCGGAACAAGTCGGAGAAATTGTCAAGCTGGCGAATAGTTTCCATGTGCCGGTTACCCCGTGGGGCGGAGGCAGCGGTGTGCAAGGCGCAGCTAACGCGGATCAGGGTGGTATCATCCTCGATTTGAAGAAGCTTAAGCGTGTGCGATCGGTGGATAAACGTTCGCTGACCTGCGTGGTGGAAGCCGGAAAAGTCTGCAAGGAATTCGAGGCTGAACTGAATGTCGACGGTTATTCCTTCACCCATTATCCTGCCTCGACCGAGTGGGCGACTATCGGCGGATCGATAGCGGCGCGAGGATCGGGTGTGCTTTCGACCAAATACGGCAAGATTGAAGACCACGTTTTGAGCCTCGAATTTGTAACGCCTACGGGCGAATTAGTGACCACACCTTCTGTACCAAGGCACGCTGTTGGGCCTGAACTAACGCAGATGCTGATCGGCGCGGAAGGTACGCTAGGCATCATCACCGCAGCCACCGTCAAGCTGCACAATCTACCCCAAAAACGGGCATTTGTGGTGGCAGCATTTCCGACGCTCAAAGATGGTGTCGAGGCGGGGCGCGTCATTATGACCAGCGGCTTAAAACCTGCTGTAATGCGCCTCTACGATGCGGATGCGGCTACCCACAGCCTTGGGCGTGCAGTTGAAACCAGGCTAGAAAAAACCACATTGGTCATGATGTTTGACGGTGAATATCCCAGTTTGGTAGATCATGAGGCGAATGTGGCGCTCGGAATCTGTCTTGAGCACAGCGCGACACTACTGCCGGAAAGCATCGGCGCAGTATGGTGGGAGAAACGCTATGTCTTTTATTATCCGCCATATGCGCCTGAACTGCCGAGCATATGGGGGACGATCGATGTGGTAGCCGACTTCGAGCATATCGAAGCGGTTTACGAGGAAACTACCAAAGCCATCCGTGATGCCTGTCCTGCCGAGTTCAACCTGTCTTTGAACACCCATTTTTCACACTGGTACGAGTGGGGTTCGATGATTTACGCCCGTATGAAAGTGCCAACCGGGCCATCTGATCTGGCCGAGGCCAAGGAACTGCACGACGCAATTTTCCGCGCGGGAATTGAAGCGGCGATGAAAGCAGGTGCGGTGATGAACGACCATCATGGTGTCGGGATGCGGCTTGCGCCTTATATGCCTGCACAATACGGCGCGGGAATGGACAGCCTGAAACGCATCAAGAAGGCGCTTGACCCCAATAATATTTTGTGTCCGGGTAAGCTCGGATTGTAAAATTTCCTTCGGGGAGGGTCAATGATCCTCCCGTTTTTCATGTCTTTGGAACCACAGCAATACCCCTTTTGCACGGCTGGTTTAATACGACTACAATCCACGAATACGTAACTCAATTTCATTTTATGGAGATCATTTTATATGATTTTTGTCGCTGCCGATTACCAAAACAGTGGAACTGCAATCACCTGGAAGGCGCTGCGAGCCGGACAAAGCGGCCTTGCGGCCTGTGAACAGGGCATCCGTGCCGTTGAAGCCAACGTCGAGGATTGGTCGGTGGGCAAAGGTGCCTACCCTAATGCGTTGGGCGAAGTCGAACTGGATGCTGGCGTAATGGATGGACGTACACGGAAAAGTGGCGCGGTCGGCGGCCTGTGCGGGTTTCTGCATCCGGTGAGCGTGGCTTATGCAGTAATGGAACGTCTGCCACATGTGCTGGTCATAGGCGAGGGTGCGGCACGGTTTGCCGACGAAATTGGTGCCGAGCGAGGCGAACTGTTGACCGATTTGATGCGCAAGAACTATGCCCAATGGCAGCAGGATTTTGGGCAAGCGGACGGTTCGGCTGATCTAATCAGTGCGGTCAGGCGGTCGGCTGATCCACAGCGTAAGGATGAAACGACGGTTTATCTGGCACAGGACAACAACGGCGACATCGTGGCGGCTACCAGTACCAGCGGTTGGGCGTGGAAGTATCCGGGCAGATTGGGCGATACACCGGTTGCGGGGGCCGGTTTTTATGCCGATAACCGTTACGGAGCAGCAGCCTGTACCGGCAAAGGCGAACTGGCAATCCGTACCAATCTGGCGAGATTCACAGTGACCTTGATGCAAATGGGACGTACAGTACAAGAAGCGACTGAGGAAGCTTTACGCGATATGCTGCGGTTGCCGGACATCGGTGATGCCGAACTTCAGCTCCATGCGATTGATGCCCAGGGGGGTCATGATGTGGCCTTTATCGGTTCAGCCAACGTAGCCGATTGGCATTTTTATTATGTGGCACAGGGCGATGATGACGTTCCGGTGCGACGTGATGCACATCGGGTAGCAGGATAAGGCAGTACATGTCGAAATTGCCTGATAAACAGGCGATAACAGGTCATAATTACAAAGATTACGGCGACAATTGACCTGCTTTGCAGGTCGAGCAGGTCAAAACAGACTGTTTTGAGGCCATTTATGAAGGCCACGCTTGGAAAGACAAACCCAATTCAAACGATCAAAACACAAAAAGTGTGATAGAATTTTTGTTCTCATATCTGCATGATGGTAATTTGCCTTATCATTTTCTGATAAGCGAGGAGTGGTGAGGTGCGGAAGGGATCGTGTAGGGAAGGGTCTGAGACCCTTCCGATGGCAACCTTTTCTAAAAAGACTCTTGCCTACTGTTGAGCCGATTTACAACAAATCATGTCACCAGAGGAACAGCCAATGAGCGAACGTCCGGCCCGTAAGTTGCCACGGTTAGAAGGTTATGATTATGCTCAAAACGGTGCTTATTTTGTGACCATTTGTACGCACAATAGGGAAATGCTTTTTGGTGAAATCGTTGATGGTAATATGCAGCTCAATAAAGCGGGCGAAATTGTATTAAACTGTTGGAACGATCTTGCCCAGCATTACAGTGAGGCTGAATATGATGCCTTTGTCATCATGCCCAATCACATACATGGTATTGTTGTATTGGTTGGAGACGGAAGGGTCTCAGACCCTTCCCTACAGGAAACCTTTCGCCCGACACCCAAGCCACCACAACCCTCCTACAAAAAGCCACGTGGACTGCCTCAAATTATAGGATCATTTAAATCATTTTCGGCAAGGCGTATCAATGAAAAACGGGACATGCCAGGGGTATCCGTGTGGCAAAGCAGTTACTACGATCACATTATCCGCGATGAGGCCGATTTGAACATCCGACGGCAGTATATTTTAAATAATCCATCGCGTTGGCAGGAAGATGTAGAGTATTCGAGCTGAAGTAGCGACAAGCCAGGTAGGGCAACCTTACGTGGTGGAGTGTGGTCAAAACCCCTCCCCGAAGCATCTTTACGACACGACAGTTTTGGTCGATTGAGGGAAAAGCGGAAGGCTCTGAGAGCCTTCCCTACGGGAGAAAAACGCATAAGACTGTAAAAGTGTCGTCTCGTGAACCGAAGCGTCAGGGGGAGAAAATGCAAAATTCAGGTGCGAGAATGTCTCCAACGTTTGGTGTGATGCTACCACAAACCGCACAATAAGGTTTTGTAATACAGTAGGTCGGGACTTCTAGAGGAGGACACAGCTTATGAAATATCGTCAACTCGGTACAGACGGCCCGCAAATCCCTGTGATCGGATTGGGCGCATGGCCGATTGGGGGTGGAATGGGTACGGTGGACGAGGGTAATGCCATTGACACCATTCACGCCAGTATTGATCAGGGCATCACGTTGATCGACACGGCACAGTATTATCGCACCAGCGAAGCCATTATCGGTCGGGCGCTGCAAAACGGCTGGCGCGACCGCTGCTTTATTGCCACCAAAGTGAGTGGGAAATATTCACGAACCGACATCCGCACGGCGATTGAAAACAGCCTGCGCGCGCTGAAGGTGGATATGGTCGATTTATACCAGATTCACAGTTGGAATCCGCAGTATCCGATTGAGGACAGTATGGATGAGATGGCGAAACTCCAGCGCGAAGGCAAAGTGCGCTACCTGGGCGTGTCGAACTTCAACGCCGGGCAGATGCAGCAGGCACTGCAAACTGCGCGGTTTCACTCTAACCAGCCGCGCTACAACCTGTTTGACCGTGAGATCGAGGCACAGGATATTCCATTTTGCGAACGCGAAGGCATCGGCATCCTGGCACACAGCCCGCTGGCAAAGGGTCTGCTGGCCGGGAAATACACACCGGACACCACCTTTCCGTCAGATGATGAGCGCTCGACTTTCCCACGTTTTCAGGGCGAAACCTTTGCCCGTTATCTGAAAGTGGCTGACCAACTGAAACAGGTCGCCGCCGACAAAGGTTTAACGCTGGTGCAGTTGGCGATTGCGTGGCAGCTTCGCTTACCGGCGATCACCTGTGTGCTGGTCGGTGCGAAGTCTCCGCAGCAGGTGGCGGATTATACCCCTGCGGTCGGTGTCACCTTCACGCCGGAAGAGTTGACGCGCATCGAGACGATTGTGCAGGACGCGCCGGATCAGTAGCGAGTTAGCGGATTAACGAAAATAAATGTTGTGTAGAATATATGGGGATGTAAAAGTGATTGTGGTTGGTGCGCCGCAGGCTAAAGCCATGCGGCTAACGAGAAGACAAGTCCACTAAAGGGACTGGAAAAGCGTGTGGAAAATGGCGCATGTGTTTATTTCGTATGCTCACGATGATGTAGATTTTGTTGCATTACTTAAATCCGAATTAGAAAAGGCTGGCTACTCCACTTGGATCGACAATGAAAGATTACGCGCCGGTGAAGATTGGCGTTTAGGTATAGATGATGCAATTAAATCGTCTATAGCCCTAATTGCTGTGATGTCAAAAGAGGCGTATCAATCCCAGTATGTTACTTATGAATGGGCTTTTGCATTAGGATTAGGAATTACAGTAATTCCCTTAATGCTTCGAAAAACGTCGTTGCATCCACGTCTTGAGGTACTTCAGTACCTTAGTTTTGATGGGCGAACCAATCGTCCTTGGAACAAGCTATTTGAACAACTAAATGAGGTGATGACTAATTTTGCTCCAAGCCGTATACAAGTTGCGCAAAATGCCCCATTTGCCATCAAACAGGCAGTCTCAGCACTTGACAGCCATAGTTTCGAAGACCGAAAATCTGCGCTAAATAGCTTAGCTCAGATGAGTCATCCTGCCGCCCTAGAAGCACTTGCACAAGCTATAGAACATCCAACACGAGATGTACGTATCTTTGCAGTTTTACATTTGGCGCGTCAAGGAAGAATTGAATTAAGTGCAGTTTCAGCGCTTTGCGATGCCCTAAGTGAAAACGACTGGCAGACTAGAGAAACTGCTATTGAAGCACTAGGTAAATTAAAAGACGACTCGATTATTCCGTGCATTCTTGGGGTATTGCATGATGCAAGTAACAATGTTCGCATGGCAAGCATAATCGCGTTATCTAATCTCAGTACGCCAAAGTCGATTTCTGTAATAATCGAATTTCTGGCAGACGCCAACAGTAAAATTCGTGAAATTGCATACAATATCCTCAAAAATATGGGGGCAAATTCTACAGAAGACTTGCTCAATGCGCTTTACCATGAAAAAGGTAGTATTCGAGATTTTGCAATTCGCATTCTAAAAGAGATAGGTTCGCCTTCGATACCGGGGTTGCTTGAAGCACTAAAGGAAAACAGTTCATGGATAAGGTGGGCAAGCGCTGAAGCATTGGGCGAAATCGGGGATAAACTCGCCACGACAGGGCTTATTGAAGCACTGAATGACGCTGAATGGCCTGTACGTCAATCGGCTGCAAATGCATTGGAAAAGATAGCTACACCTGAAGCCATACGAGCTGTCGAAAAATGGAAAAAAGGCCAAAAGGGTAAAAAATAAATTTGGAAGCTAAAGATTCGTTTCCTAAGTTAAGCAATTCTAAACAAGTAGGATGAGCCCATTAATACGGACGAGCCAGCGGCTTGCCCTTACAAGATTGGTTTATGGTGAGGGATATAAGGCGGCTGATTCGTCGTCATGGGATGAAAGTGAGCGTACAATACCCCACCAATGATACCTGCTGAGCAACTAGGGCATGTTTGCAAACAGACCCTATTATACGCCTATCAAAATATAGGAAACCCATCGAAACAAGGAGTTATCATGACGACAAAGCATCGGATTTATACAATGCCTTTCGTGCGTGTCTATCCTGAATATGTCAATAAGGCCGAGCGAAAAGGTCGTACGAAAGCCGAAGTCGATGAAATTATTCGTTGGTTGACAGGCTACAGTCAGGCAGGGCTAGAAACACAACTGGAAAATCAAACAGACTATGAGACGTTTCTAGCGGACGCGCCGCAACTGAATCCTGCGCGGGCTTTAATTAAAGGCGTGGTTTGTGGTGTCCGCGTGGAAGACATCGAAGACCCCACCATGCAGGGCATTCGCTACCTCGACAAATTGATTGATGAGTTAGCAAAAGGCAAAACGATGGAGAAGATTTTGCGACAGTAAGCGAGCGGTTAAAAGTTTGGGAATTGGCAAAGTTGGCGTCGGCAGCCCTACCGCCACAATCGCCGCAGCTTTAGCCGAATGATCCGCTGAATCGGTGGCGAAATCGCCAGAATCGCCATCGGAATTGCCAGCTTTTGCCATCAATCCGCCAGTTACAAAGTCACCCTCAACTCTCCAGAGGTCTATAGTGGTTGTCGCGCGTCTGCCGACAAACTAATATGATGTCTATGATTAATACACATAGCTGAGAGGTAGGGTGATTATGGGGGAGATGGGCATTTTAACGCTATTGATCGGGGTGTTGGGTGGGCTGGCGGTTGGTGTACAAACCCCGATTGCCAATGCGATTGGACAAAAAGTTGGCAGTGCAGCCAGCAGCGTCGTTGTTCATATATCCGGATTGATCTTTTCGGTTGTGGTCTTA
The DNA here is from genome assembly GCA_044226325.1 of Aggregatilineales bacterium. GTDB lineage: Bacteria > Chloroflexota > Anaerolineae > Aggregatilineales > Phototrophicaceae > CFX2. The sequence goes on along the minus strand of JBGAHG010000012.1, from coordinate 36,080 downwards.
ATCGCTTACCGCGGCGAAAATATCCAAAATTGGCGCACATTACCCTGGTGGGCGTATCTGGCAGGTTTGTTTGGTGTCATTCTTTATTTGACCATCAATTTCACAATCCCCCGTATCGGAACGGCAGCCGCTATCTCGCTCATCATCATCGGGCAGCTTATTGCAGGCACAATTATCGACCATTTTGGATTCTTCGGAAGTGCTGTTCATTTAATAAGTGGCGGGCGTCTACTCGGGTTACTCTTGCTTGCGGCCGGTAGTTATCTGGTCATCAGATAGGCAGCGACCAAGCAGCACCGAAGCCACATCGAAGTACTACCTCATAACCCACCGACAGGGCTAGTCGATAATCCCTCCGCAGATGGATGTTTGGCTGCGCGATAAATCTATACTGACTATAGAGACGCATAAGCCGTTGGCCTACATCGGCTAACAAAGGGAGATTTGAACGCTAAAAAATCTCCCACCAACGAAGGGAGATTATTACTATGCTCTGGTCAATTATCGTCATTCTTCTGGTACTGTGGTTGTTGGGTCTGGTGGCCCATATTGGCGGTGCGTTAATACACTTCCTGCTCGTGCTGGCAGTGATCGCCTTCATCTATAACATGGTGACCCGCAGCCGCAGGGTTTAGGAAAAATGAGCGCGGTGTGCAGACAGGCGTAACCAGAACGAGGGCTGGTTAGCTCATTACGGTGAAACTGTTGATCGATATTCTCTTGTCTCGTGCTATGCGTTTATGAGTCGCGCTACAGCCGACTATCGGCTGTCTGCGTTAGAAGAGCGAGTAGCGGGCATCGGCGGCGGTAATGTCGCGCCACATCCGATAGTGCATTCCGGTCGCGGGAAGGTCGAAGCGATTGCCTTTGATCTTAAAACCAAGCTTCTGGTAGAAACCGCTGGCACTTTCGCGCGCATCGCACCACAGGCTCATGCCACGCTCAAGCGCGATATAGGCACAACCGGCACGCACCAGCGCCGAACCATAGCCCTGACCCCGTACTTCGGGTATGGTCGCCATACCGCGCAGCAGCCAGATCAGATCCATATGATTACCGGAAAACTCGGATGGAGCCTGATGGATGATGGAGACAATGCCAACCAGCCGACGCTCTTGAAAAGCACCCAGATGCAGCGTATCCGGCGCATAGTCGCCCAGATAAGCGGTCATCTCAGGTGTTTGATCCGGACGGAGGATCACTGCGCGGAGTTTGCGTATTTGCAACACACTGATCATGCGAATTTTGATCCGGTCTTTTGCATCGGCGGTAAAGGTTTTTGCTTCCAACATTCGAGCCTCGCATCACTTGCTGCAACCTGAATCCTGACAAAAGTCTGAACGCCAATTCCAAGTCTAATGGCGACTTTGGAATTGGCTTCAACCGCCCTAAAATGAATTTCTATCAGGAGGATAGGGGTGGTTTGTTCAGATGGTTACAGGATAGCAGTTTGGGGTTATCCAGGTCATCTACCAAACGGCATATTTTGTTGGTCAATTGGTATAGTCAGGCGTGCAATAAGCCAATTTCCTGGGCGTGAACAATAGCCTGTGTCCGATTGGCGACATCCAACTTACGGTAGATGCTGAGGGTGTGGGTTTTCACCGTCCCCGCGCCGATCACCAGTTCTTCGGCGATTTGTGGGTTGGTCATACCCTCGGCCATCAGCCGCAGAATTTCATTCTCTCGAGCGGTGAGAATGCGCTGCTGAACGGTTTCCGCCGCTGCATCCGACGAGGTCAGATATTCGTGGTGGAGATAGGATTTGACACTCTGCAAACTCAGCGATTCGCCCTTCTCCCAGCAGATTTGATAGCAGTCTTCGTCGATGCTGTCTTGAAGCTGGGTCAGAAGGCGATTGAGCAGCGGCCATTGGCGCACCCAATTCAAGTTACTTTCGGGACATGAAAGCACCCAGGCGAGTAATTCAACCGCTTTTTCGGGCCGGGTTTTGACAATCGTGTAGGCCACGCTGGGAACAATCCAGATGGTGGTGGCAATCTGCCCGCCGACGTCGGAGAGGTCAAGCATTTTTTGGATGTACATCCGCGCGTCGTCCACACTGCCTAAGCCGCAGGATAAAGCAGACAGCGCCCAATAATGGAGTTGAAAATCGGTGTTGCTGGTGCCGTGACGTTTGCCTAACTCATTGAGGCGCACCCCTTCGGCATAATCCTCACGCAGACAGGCCATCAGGATGAGTAATGAGAGGCCATACGGTTCGAAAACCAACGAATTAATTTCCGCAATGATGGCTCGTGAACGTTCAGCATAGTCCTGACAGGTGGCGTAATCCCCTTGATAGAAAGCACACAGCGCTAACAAACTTAAGGCGTGGGCGATTTGCCCGTGATGGCCTGATTCGGTGGCGACCTGTAAGGCTTCGGTACCATACTGTTTGGCCTTAAGGTGATCACCATTCAAGATGTAGTCCGAGCCAAGGTTGAACAGGCAGATGAACAGTGCCACCCGATTGAAGCTGGTTCGTGCCAGAGCCAGACTTTGTTCGGTGTATTCATTCACTTTCGCACTGTTGTTAAGGCTGCCATAAACGTAGCCTATACGATGCAAAGCCCAGCTCGTGTAGTAGGGTTCATTAATTGCCTCAAACAGCTCTTGACTGTTTTCGGCGTGGGGCAGCGCTTCAGCGTAACGCTCGGTATTAATCAAGACATAGGCGGTCATCAACTGGCAGAATGCAATCTCGAAGGTGTTGTTTTCATCAAGGGCGATCATCAGGGCCTGTTTGATACTCGTCAGGGCTTCTTCATAGTCGACCTGATACCACCACTGCAAATAGCCCCAGCGGCGCGCCAACAACTTTCCGCGCAGCGCGGTATCCGCAATCGCATGGTCAAGTGTATTCTGGAAGATGGTGATGGTTTCACGGTGGCGAGTGCCTAAAAAGCCGAACAAATACAGCCCGTTGAGCATGGCATGTAAGTGCGTGATTTGCTGATTCTGGGTTGACCAATCCCACGCCAGCCGGAAATTTTCAAAGTCGTTTTCAATCGCCTTCATGATGTCGAGCTGCTGCACCTGCTTCAGTTCGGTTTCATAGCGCAGCATCAGTTGGGCAAAGTGCTGGCTGTGTCGGGCGTGGGTCGGCTCTGTCTCGCCATATTCATCCAATTTTTCCATGCCGTACTGACGCAGAAGTTCATGGATGCTGAAGCGGTCAGACGATTCCATCTGCACCAGTGACTTCTCGACCAGTGCAGCCAGACAGGTAAATAAGGCTGCTGCCACCTGCCCGGCAGCTTCACCATCAAAACCGCCGCGAAACACAGACAAGCGAGCGAACATCAGCCGCTCACTATCCGTCAGGGATTTCCACGATTGATCAAATACCGCGCGCATACTGCGGTGACGTTCCTCAATATTACGGGTGGTGGTCGAGAGAAAGTCGAGATTACACCGCATTTCCCGAACAATTTGGGCGCTGCTGGAACCTTTAAGCCACGTGGCTGCCAGTTCAATAGCAAGTGGAAGCCCGGCTGTCATCTGGGAAATCTGAATGATCGAGTCGTGTTCGACCACCGGATCAAAATTCGGCTGCACACGCCGCGCATGATACAGAAATAGCTGCACCGCTTCATATTCTTCCAAGGATGTTGCGTAGGTGCTAAGCGGGATCGCCATTCCCTTGATGGGATACAGCCATTCTTCCAGCAAACTCAAGGCTTCACGCGAGGTGACCAAGATCTTGACCCCCGGAGCGTAAGCGAGAATAGCAGTCACCAGTTCTGCCGCATCCAGCAAATGCTCGAAGTTATCGAGAATCAAAAGCAGCTTTTTGTCACGTAGATACTCAAGAAGCTGATTCTGTAAATCACCTTCGCCATAAAACGTCAATCCGACGGCCTGCGCGATAGTCGGAATTAGCAAATTGCCGCGTGTCAGCGGTTGCAAACCCACAAAAACCACACCCTGCGAAAAATGAGCAACGGCTGCCTTCGCGGACTCAACAGCAAGGCGCGTTTTGCCACTACCGCCTAGCCCGGTTAAGGTGAGCAGCCGACACTCTGGATTTTCAAGACGTTGGGTGATTTCTGCTAATTCCTTTGTACGACCGACAAAGGGGGTAGGATTTCCTAAGGGATAATTTCTGATCATTAAAACTTCTCTCAACTTAATTGACCCGTCGATTACTTTGATGATTGCTGAGCGACCGGCGAAAGGTTAGCTGCCGCCTTCCGACCGGTCGGTTTTGGAAGATTTAGGCAGGTAGTAACCCCAGTTCCTGTGCGTGGACAATGGCCTGCGTGCGGTTAGCAACATCCAACTTGCGATAAATATTGAGGGTGTGGGTTTTCACCGTCCCCGCGCCGATGACCAGCATATCCGCAATTTGCGGGTTGGTCATGCCGGAGGCCATCAGGCGGAGAATTTCGCTCTCGCGCAGTGTGAGAAGGTGTTGAGCAGTGACACGAGTCTCAACATCGACTGAAACGCGAAACGCGTGCTGGAGATAGTTATAGACGCTCTCAAAAGTAAGCGCTTCACCCTTCTCCCAGTGAATTTGATAATATTCTTCATCCATGCTCTCGCGCAACTGGGACTGAAGACGGTTGAGAAACGGCCAGTCGCGCATCCCATTCACGCTGCTTTTTGGAGCGCTCAATACCCAGGCCAACAGTTCCACCGCTTTTTGCGGATTTGTTTCGCTGAGTGCGTAAACGACAGACGGAATAACCCACAAGTTCAAGATAAACTCGGGATTTGGTGCAACCAGTTCCAGTGTTTTTTGGGCGTATATTCGTGCATCCATAGCATTCCCTAAACCACAAGTTCATACTGACATCGGCCCATATTGGCATTGCAAATCACTTTGATTCTCGTGAGCGATCTCAGTGGCAACCTGTAATCCTTCCATAGAGTAGTAGTGTCCCTTACCGTGGCCGCCGTTCTTCATAGGGGCGAAGCCAAGGTTATATCAGCAGATGATTTCCGCGCCCCGACCAGAGATAAGACGCGTTAGAGACAAATTTTGTTCCGTGTAAAACCGGTCCATTGGTTCGAAGCATTCCTGATTATTACCTTTCTCAAATCCACTTAGTCAGATTTGGTCTAAAGTATAATCGTTCTACATTCTCGATTTGGATGTAGGATAATTTGTAATGTTTACAAGTGCAGAGATTTCAGCAGGTCGTATAAGACCATCATTATGACTGTTGATCGCCATGCTAACGCATATGCTGATTAATGTCTGATGCAGGGGTAGTTTTGTCAGATTGGTCAAGCCTCTGCCAAACTTGACCAATTTATGCCTGATTCGCTTTAGGAACGGCGTACGGCTTGTACTTCTAAATACTCTGATTCAAGATACAGGGTACCATTGCCTGACTGATTGTGGTGCGACCACAATTGTTCCAAATCATGGCGCAGTGCAGCCTGCTTGTCAGCATCAAGCGAGTTAAACGCGCGGTTGGTTGGTCCGTAGTAGCTGCGGAAAAATTCCACCACATCGGGCGCGCCAAACGGATACTTAAAGGGATACAGGCGGCGTGTCATTTTCAGATCGGTAACCATATCGCCAAAGCGTTCACGTACGGCAGCTTCATCGCCCCATAAGGTCGCTGGCGGCACCCCCGGCGCGGGAGGAACGTGCTTCCCCATCACCTTGAACATCTGGCCGACAAAACCGCCCGGTGTCCAATTCCCCATGATGATCCGTCCACCCGGACGGCAAACCCGCGCCATTTCATCAGCCACTTTCTGCGGCTGCGGGGCGAACATAGCCCCAATCAAACTGAATACCACATCAAAAGAGGCGTCCTCGTAGGGTAACTGTTCAGCATCACCCTCATCAAACTGGATGGCTAAGCCTTCTACCTGCGCCCGTTTTTTGGCGGTTTCGATCAGATTGCTGGCAAGATCAAGGCCGGTAACCTTATAGCCCTGTCGTGCCATCGGGAGGGCTGTTTGGCCTGCCCCACAGCCTACATCCAAAACCTTTGAACCGGACGGTATATTGCAGGCGGCCAGAAAATCCATCGCCCCATCAACCAGATAGGTGGCGAATTTGGCGTAATCACCCGACATCCACATGCTCTTCAGACGTGGTTTCAGGCTTTCCATTGCATCGGTATTAATGCTCATAAGCGCTCCCCGTTAATTAAACAATGCCTTCACGATATGATGCTCTTGGTAGGGTTGTCACCATTCTTTCGAATGGTTTTGTGGATGAACTCTGCTTCCAGTGATCCGCGTTTTGCGCTACTATGGTCACATCAGATAAAGAATTCGAAGAGATTCTGAGGATGACTGCTCTGAAACAAACTGAACATGAGAGCTTAAGCGATCGTGCACTCGAAATTCTGGGGCTGTTAGCCAGCGGCTTATCTGACCGTGAAATTGCCGAACGCGTGGTGATGACCATCAATACCGTCAAATGGTACAACCGCCAGATTTACGCCATCCTCGGTGTGAGCAGCCGTACACAGGCCATCGCCCGCGCTCATGACCTGCAACTACTGGACGAGACAGACGAAGCCGAAGCACCAGCTAAACCCTATCATCCTCCGCCCAAACATAACCTTCCGGCTGAAACAACGCACTTCATCGGACGCACACACGAAACAGCCGACCTCATACGGATGCTGGAATCCGTGCGCCTGTTGACGCTGGTAGGGCCACCCGGAACAGGCAAAACACGCCTATCGCTGCATGTCGCCCGTGAGGTGGCGGATACTTATCGCGATGGGGTTTATTTTGTCGGCCTCGCACACATCAACGATCCGGCGCGGGTGATCAATACCATCGCCGCTGCCCTCGGCGTGAATGAATCGCAAGGGCAGCCGTTAATCGAAACGCTCAAGCGTGTTCTCCGCGACAGTCAAACCCTGCTTATACTGGATAACTTCGAGCATCTACTCGCTGCCGCGCCGCAGGTATCCGATTTACTCGCTGCCGCGCCGCATCTCAAAGTGTTGGCGACCAGCCGCGAACCTCTGCACCTCTACGGCGAACAGGAATATGCCGTCCAACCGCTGGCCTTACCGGACGCAGCGCATATCGATCCCGAAGCACTCGCTGCCTGCGAGTCTATCGCCCTGTTTCGGCAGCAAGCGCGTGCCGTGCAGTCCGATTTTGAACTCACGCCCGAAAACGCCCTCGACGTCGCCAAAATATGTTTGCGGTTGGAAGGGCTGCCGCTCGCTATCGAACTGGCCGCCGCCCGCAGTAAACTGTTGACACCTCAAGCCCTGCTGGCACGCCTCGACAATCGCCTTGATGCTCTCACCGGCAGCATCCGCGACCTGCCTCCACGCCAGCAAACGCTCCGCAGCACCATCGATTGGAGCTATAACCTGCTCAACGATGACGAAAAGATGCTGTTCGCGCGTTTGGCGGTTTTTCGGGGTGAGCGCAGCCTCGACGCCATTGAAACCATCTGCGGGGTTGACCTGCCCATCGATCCGCTGGATGGCATCGAATCGCTGCTCAACAAAAACCTGCTGCGCCAGCAGGAAGGCACAGATGGCGAACCGCGTTTCATCATGCTCGAAACTTTGCACGAATACGCGCGGGAGCGGTTGGAAGCCAGCGGTGAAGCACAGCACATCCACTGGCATCATGCCGGGTATTTCGTAGCACTGGCTGAACAAGCCGAACCCGAACTGCGACAGGCAGGCTTCTCGTACTGGATGCACCGGCTTGAGATCGAGCATCACAACCTCTTGATTGCGCTGGAATGGTCATTTTCAGGCGGGGATACCGAACTCGGTCTGCGGATGGTGGCCGCACTGCGCGATTTCTGGGTCATGTCCGGTCAATTTATCGAGGGGTATCACTGGATAAAACGCGGGCTGCAAAAATTGGATGGAGTCTCACCTGCTTTGCGGGTGCGGGTGTATACGTCTGCCGCACTCTTGCGCTTTTTCTCGACCGAATCTGATGAGCGCACATGGGGCAAACAACTGTTGGAACAAGCTGTCAACATTCCCCTTGAGGCGGGTGACCAGCTCATCAAAGCGTGGGTGCTGACCTTTCTAGGCGCGTTTTCGATTGCAGAGCCGGAGGGTTACGAACAAGCGATTGGTGTCACCGAGCAAGGATTGGCTTTGTTCCGTGAACGTGGGCACAAACCGGGGATGGCACAGGCCCTCAACGTCATCGGGGAACTGGCACGTAATATGGGTGACGACCTGAAGGCCGGGAGCGCTTACACCGAATGTCTGGCGCTGGTACGTCAGACGGGCGAGAAACGTCGCGAGAGCATGGCGCTTAACAACCTCGGTTTTATCGCACGGCATCATGGTGACATTGAGCGAGCCGAATGGCTGTTCACACAGGGGCTTATTAAGTCGGTCGAACTCGAACATGACAAACATACCACCGTCACGGGTATCATTCCACTGGCAGGTGTGATCGCTGCCAAAGGTCAACTGGAACAGGCCGTGCGGATATTGGGAGCCGCCGAAGCCCTGCTGGAACCGATGGGCGTAGGGTTGCAAGCCGGTGATCAGGTGGAATATGACCGCGATCTGGTCTTCATTCGTTCACACTTTGATGACGCCACCTTCCAGAAATATTGGAACGAAGGCCGCGCCCTGACGTTGGAGCAAACGCTCGCCCTCGTCAATGCCCTGCCCGTTACGACCTAGACACAATTCGATCTTCGACGACATGAAACTGGCTGTGACTGTTGTGAATCAAAAAGGCGGCAAACTCACGTCCACCGCCTTTTACTTAACTTCTTAGAAACTTACACGCCCAGGAATTCGTCGAGGCCGGAAAGTACTTCTTCGAGGGTCGAGGCACTCATATCCCCCATGTGGGCGATGCGGAAAGTCTTGCCCTTCACCTTGCCATAGCCCTTGTCCATCGAGAAGCCCTTGGTTCCCATGAACTTTGCCATGTCGTCCACATTGATGTTACGTCCGTTGGCGACGGTCGTCACAGTCGGTGAACGGTAGCCATCCTGCGAAAACACGCCCATCTCACGCGCGGTGGCCCAGGCAATCGTCATATCACGCATCTGAATGTGACGCGCCCAACGATTTTGCAAGCCTTCGGCCATAATATCATCCAACTGTTTGTCGGCGGCGAACATCAAGGACACAGGCGGCGTCGAAGGGGTGTTGTTCTTCTTGAGGCTGGCTTCGATCTCGATAAAGTCGAAGTAATAACCCCGATTGGTGACTTCTTTAGCACGAGCCAGTACGCGATCACTCACGGCGGCAAAGGCCAATCCGGGCGGCAGGGCGAAGGCTTTCTGTGACGAGGTCAGCGCCATGTCGATGCCCCATTCGTCGGTCAGCAGTTCGATGCCGAGGAAACCGCTGACGGTATCCACCAGAAACAGAGTATCGGGATACTGGCGCACGACTTCACCAATGGCCTTGATGGGGTTGGTGACGCCGGTGCTGGTTTCGTTATGCACCACGCACACCGCGTCGTAGGTTTCTTTTTTGAGGGCATCAGCCACCATTTCGGGCGTGTGCGCTTTACCCCAATCAACCGAGATGACGTCAACTTGCTTGCCATTCAACTGGCTAATTTCCGCCCACCGTTCGCTGAACGCGCCGCCGACCAGATGCAAGGCTTTCTTGCCATCGCGGATGCAGTTGCGCGATGCACCTTCCCACAAGCCCGTGCCAGAGGAACCGTGTATGAACACACGACTTTCGGTCACGAAAGCCTGCTTGAGCTTGCTTTGCAGACGGGCGTAGAGTTCTTCAAACGCCTTGGAACGGTGACCGATCATCCACTCGGTTTGTGCCTCAAGTATTTCCTTGCGGACTTCGACGGGGCCGGGAATTACCAGCCGTTTATGTGATGCTGCTGCCATTTTCTCAATACCTCCCTGCGGGGATTAATTTGTAACATGGCCCAATTCTAGCGTAGGGCATGAGGGCTGTGTAGTGGCGACCGATGGGCGATAGATACAGAAATGGATGGGGTGAAAATGGGGTAATGTGCCTAAAACGCGGTTTTTTGCTTCAAAGACACACAGAAAAGCAGAGAAAGACAAAAACAGTTGAACCACAGCGGCACAGAGAAAGCAGAGAGCAGAGTATAATGCGGGGTAAGAAGCACGACCGTTTGTCGCTCCAATCCTTGAGTGAAGGTTAACCGATTGAAAGCAGAGCCATGACCGAGAATTACCGTGACATGCTCCAGCAAGCTGCGCTGGATGAAACCTCCTTCGTACAAATGACCCTTAAGGGTGAGATCAGCAACACCCTGCCCTGGCGCATGGTAACGATTCGTCCGGTGCAGATCAAACAGCGGCGGCACCTGCAATTCGCGCACTTCAGCGCCAAGCAGGACATCACCAAGAATTATGAAGGCGCGGAGGCCGAAGCCCATCTGCAAGAACTGCTAACGCTGCCCTTCCACAGCGTCCATCTGCGTTCGACGATGGAAGAACTCAACGTACAGATCACTAAAAAAGGTAAGGCGATTATCCACCGGAGCGCACCGATCAAGCCGCATCTGGAACCGGTTGAGCATGACCGCTGGAAAGATTGGCCCATTCCTGCCAGCTTGCCCGATCCGTTTTTGCAGAAGATTGGCATCCAAACCAGTGATGGACGCATCAAGGCTGATATGCAGGATAAGTTCGCGCAGATCAACGAGTTCCTCAAACTGCTCGACCACACTGGCGCACTGACCACTTTCGATCATTCGCCTATTAACATCCTCGACTGCGGGGCGGGGTCCGCGCATTTAACGTTTGCGACCTACCACTACCTGAATAATATCCGGCAGATTCCGGCCCACCTCAGCGGCGTAGATGTGAATGCCGAGTTGATGACGCGCAGCAACACGTATAGTCAGGAACTCGGTTTGGGCGATGCCTGCTTCTATGCGTCACCGATCATCGAGCATGTGCCGGAACAAGCTCCGGATATTGTGCTGGCGCTCCATGCCTGCGACACGGCAACCGATGAGGCGCTGGCATTGGGCATCAAGTACGGGGCGAGCATCATTATGACCGCGCCCTGCTGCCATAAGCATCTGCACAAACAGTTGGAAAGCCGCGCACCCTTCGAGCCAGTGATGCGACAGGGCATCCTCAAGCAGCGTATGGGCGATATTCTGACCGATAGTTTTCGGGCGCTGCTGCTGCGAATTATGGGCTACAAAACCGATGTGGTGGAGTTCATTTCGTCGGAGCATACCGGACGCAATTTGATGATCCGCGCCGTGAAACGAACTGAAGCTGGCGAGGCCGAGTTCGTCAAAGAGTACAACGATCTGAAAGCGTTCTGGGGTGTGACACCCTATCTGGAAACGCTGTTGGGCGAACAGTTAATGGCCGCAAGTGAAATGCTACACATGGCACACCCAGAATAACACAGGATTTTCGCTTCTCGAACGGAGATCTTTAATGACGAACTGGACGAGCGCAGTCTCCAAAGCAAACGGCATCGACATCCACTACCTGAGAACTGGAGGGTCCAAGCCCCCATTGGTTCTACTGCATGGACTAACCGGAAGCGGAGCGTGCTGGAGTCCTCTGGCACGTGCGCTCGAAACTGAGTTCGACGTCGTGATGCCTGACGCCAGAGGACACGGGCATTCGAGCACACCGTTGAATGGCTATGGTTACGAGGACTATGCAGGCGATGTCATTGGACTCATTCAAGGGCTGGGACTTGCTGCGCCGGTTCTGCTCGGACATTCGATGGGCGGCATGACTGCGGCCGTCGTGGCGAGTCAAAACGCCGTGGCTATTCGCGGCGTCGTTTTGGCCGATCCCACTTTTTTGAGTCCCGAACGCCAGCGCGAAGTGTATGATAGCGATGCCGTCGAGCAGCAGCGCCGACTTCTCAGTTCAGATCGGAAGGAGGTACTGGCTCAGGCACGGGTTCGGCACGCACATCGCAGTCCCGAGCTTATCGAACTCGTAACCGAGGCGAGAATGAAAACGTCAATATGTGCGTTTGACGTTCTTACCCCGCCCAACCCTGAGTATCACCGCTTAGTGAGCGCCATTGATGTCCCAATCTTGCTGGTTATCGGAGATAAGGGCGTTGTTACCCTTGAAACAGCCCGGGAACTGCAAAATCTCAACCCGCGACTTGATGTGGAACAGATACAGGACGCTGGTCACGGGCTTCAGTATGACCAACCTGAACGCTTTGAGGTGGTCGTCAGATCCTTTTTACGATCGATGGCGAAAGTCCTGTAACATTTGCCGATGATCGCCCTGTTCACCCGCATGTTGATGGCTACATTGATCTGCTGCGGCGTGTCAACAGCAGGAGCGATGGCGGTCGGTCATAGGCGGACTGGCATGAGTGCGGCGTATCAGATAGAGGGCTATCCCTGCACCATTCAGTTGGTGGATACTGACCGTCCGGCAGACTCCTATGCGTTGGTTAGTCAGCCACCTTTTTGTTTACGGTACAGCGCATGGTCGCCGAACCGTCGCTATGCTGCGCTGGCAACCCATCCCAGCGGATGGCTAAGTATCGCCGTAGATCGCAGCGGCGGTGGTTGGAGGCAGGTTTTCGATGTGCAAGACACCAGCGCCGTACAACGTTCGCTGACGTGGTCGCCTGATTCGACGCAGGTGGCGTTTATGACAGATAGCGCTAAGGTTACGGTTATCGGGACAATCCGCATGAATAACGGGGTACCTGAACCGCCTCGTTTCTACACAATCATGTCAACTCAGCCGACATCTGACTCGCTGCCCGTGTGGTCACCGGACGGACAATGGATTGCATTTGCTGCGTATGACGCGCCCAAGCAACAGGGCGGTGAAGAACTCTATCTGCTAAAGGTCGAGGACGGCAGTGTGCGGCGTTTAACGTCGAATACCTACCGCGATGCGTATCCGAATTGGTCACCTGATGGCGCAAAGTTAGTCTTTACCTCGGCAGTGGGCAGCTATAACGAGCTGTATGTCATGAATGTAGCAAGCGGTGAACGACAACGGCTAACCTATTTTACAAATGGCTACTCACCGAACTGGTCGCCGGATGGTAAGACCATTACCTTCGAATCCGATCTTGATTATGACTACGATCTGTATGTCATCGGCGCAAATGGCTTCGGGCTGCACCGTCTGACCTTTAACCATTCTAACTCCCGAATTTTGCCGATTTGGCTCCGATAATCGAGGGTGGATATTTCGGTTACAGACATACGAATCAGAAAAAATGTGCTATAATAAAATTTCGTAACGGTTAACCAAATTGAGGGGCGGTTTGCCGATGCTCGTTCATAATCTTCCCGTGTTAGCGACTCCATTTGTAGGTCGAACAAAAGATACCGAAGCGATCAAAGGGCGGTTGAATGATCCCAGCTGCCGCTTATTAACACTGGTTGGGCCGGGCGGCACCGGCAAGACGCGCCTGTCGCTGCACATCCTGCAACAAACAGCCGAGGACGAAAACCCGCTATACAAAGACGGGGTTTACTTCATCCCGCTGCAATCGCTGTGCGCTGCGAACCAGATTATCACCGCCATAGCCGAGGAATTAGGCTTCTCATTTTTCCAGGGTGAAAATCCGCAGCGGCAACTGCTGAGTCACCTCCAAAACAAACAGTTGGTACTGCTGCTGGACAATCTGGAACATCTGCTGGATGGTGTCGAAATTATCAGCACGATTCTGGCTCACGCGCCGGGTGTAAAAATACTGGCGACCTCCCGCGAGGCACTTAACCTCCAGGAAGAATGGTTATTTACGGTCGGCGGGATGGGTATTCCAACGGCAGATGACATCGAAACCTTCGAGTCATTTAGCGCGGTGCGGTTATTCATCCAAAGCGCACGGCGGGTGCATCCGGGGTTTTCGGTGGCAAATGAACGGGCGGGCATCGTGCGAATTTGTTCGCTCGTCGGCGGGATGCCGCTGGGGCTGGAACTGGCTGCCGCGTGGGTACGCGCCCTATCCTGTGACGAAATTGCAAATGAGATCGCCAATAACCTGAATATTCTGGAAACTTCGGCGCGCAACATGCCGGAACGTCACCGGACGATGCGGGGCGTACTCGCACAGTCGTGGGCACTGCTGACGGATGAAGAACAGCAGGTGATGATCCGGTTGGCAGTGTTTCAGGGTGGTTTTGCCCGCGAGGCGGCAGAAGCTGTGGCCGGCGCATCGCTGCGGGTGCTGACGGCATTGGTGGATAAGTCGTGGCTGCGGTGGAATTCGGACGACCGACGATATGATCTCCACGAGCTACTGCGCCAATATGCCGAAGAACAATTGATTGCTGCTGAACTGGTTGAAACAGCACGTCAGGCACACGCCACATTCTATGCGGGTTGGATGCAGAAGCGCGAAGGTGAGATTAAATTCCAGCGGCAGGACGCGGCGTTGGATGACATCGAGTGTGATTTCGCCAATGTGCGGCTGGCCTGGCGGTGGGCAATAGAATCACGCAGCAGCAGCCTGATTAACCCGATGGTCGAGGCGCTGAATTTCTTTTGCGACATGCGGGCACGTTTTGATGAAGGTCTGGAACTCTTCCAGGCGGCTGGCAATCGTTTTGCTTATCTGGAAGACAGCGAGAATAAGCTCACCTATTATCGCTTGCGGCTGCGGTGTTCACGCATGTTCCAAAACGCGCAGACCTACGTCTTCCAGGAACTCAATGATCTGCTGGCTGAACTCCAAAGTATCCTCAAGGCATTGGAGGCTTTCAACTGCCCGATGGAAACGGCCTTCGCTATTTATCAGATCGGGTTTGTGCAGAGTTTCCGCAGCACTAACGAAGTCAGTTCCCCTTATTTTACCGAGTGCGTCCGCATCTATTCTGAAGTTGGTGATCTGTTTTACAAGGCGGATTCGCTGCATCTGCTGGCGACATCGATCAACGACTTCCAACAAGCCAAAGGCTATTACGAGCAGGCTTTTCATATTCAGGAAGCAATTGGTGATCGCAATGGGATTAGCTGGTCGCTGACTCAGCTGGCACGCAGTAATTATGTTGAACATCATTATGATATTGCCGACCATTATAATGAACGAGCCAGGACTCTCCAGCGCGAACGCCATGATTGGAAAGGTTTGCACTACAGCCTGATTAACCATGCGATGTGGACATTCCGGCGTGGGAAAGCCGCGCAGGCCATTGTGTCGGCAGAGGAAAGTCTGGATGTGGCAACCACCATGCATATGCTCACACCAGAACGGGCAAGCTGTGCGACATTGGGATTGATTTTGATTGTGAGTGAAACGGACATCCCAAGAGGTCAAGAACTTTGTCGTAAAGTAATGTCCACCTTTTTACCGCTGGTGAGTTCCATCACCGAAGCAGAAATCGACGCGCTGAACGGCCTCGCCATCGTATCGTACTTGAATGGTGATGCCGACGCAGCGTGTGCATACTTTCAGCAGGCAATTAACCACGTTAGCAAAGCATGGATCACACAAACCCAATACGACACTTTGGTAAATTTGGGTACCAGCGGCATATTAGTGTTGGACCTTCAAGGGCAAACGAAACTGGCCGTTGAAATGACAGCAGCGCTGATGAGTATCCCCGAAGAATCGCCGCTGCCTTCGGTTAAGTGGGTTGAGCAGTGGCCGCTCATGAGCCGCTTACGCACCAAATGGGAAGCTCAACTGGGCATCGACGCCTACGCCAATGCATGGGAACGCGGCAAAGCGCGTGAAATCGCCTCAACGGTAGAACTGCTCCTATCCGGTTTCGATACACCCCTTGAGGCTGCGTCAGCTGCATCCACACCTGCTGCCAGTACGCCGTTGACAGCGCGTGAACAAGATGTGCTGGCATTACTGGCGGACGGACTTTCTAACCGTGAGATTGCTGAAAAACTGGTATTCTCACTGGGTACGGTCAAGTGGTATGTCAACCAGATTTACAGCAAGTTGGATGTGGGCAGCCGTACTCAGGCCGTAGTGCGCGCCCGTGAACTCAACCTCCTCACTTAATAAAGTCCATCCTTTCGATACGCCAATACCTATCTTTCGATAGGTGACACCTACCCGGGTTGGAGGCGTACAGTAAGGATGGAAATTAGATCGACGAGGAGAACATCATGAGCATGAATTTCGACAAGGGACCTTATCAGACAATCGGTACAGGAGCCTTAGCTGAATTATTTAAGCAAGCCAACCATATTTATCCTGTTAGCGATAAACCCGTAAGGCCTTCGCTGCTCAAGCGGCTCATGCGGTTGGTCAAGTCAGATATCAGCACTAGCAAATATGACAACTGTAATGAAGAAATGAACACCCAAACGAGTAGCTGAATATAGTATGTAACGATACAATCACCCTTTGATGTTTCTCTTCTAGAGGACATCTATCGCGCGGGGGAGAAGGCGATCCTTCTCCCTCTTTTCCCCACTCGTCCACTTTGACAACCTGCCATAATTTCGCCACACTCTAGTCATTCGTTTTCATAGAGTGAGGGTGATATGCAAAATCCCATACGGTTGGGACTAATTCAATTGGCATGGTCGGGGAGTATTGAGTCGATGCAAGCGCAGTACCGCGCTTTGATTGCACAGGCAGTAGCGCAAGGCGCAGCATTGATCGGGCTGCCAGAGTTTTCGCTGATTCCATATTTCCCCGGCGTGCGTGATCTGGCGGGTTTTGATTGGGCCGAAACGCTGCCCGGTGGCGTATCCGAGCAGTTTTTTAGCACAATGGCGAAAGAACACAACATCACAATTATCGGCAGCTTATATGAGAAGGCTGACGATGGCACCTACTACGATACGGCAACCATTCATACGCCAGATGGCAAACTGGCCGGTTTCACGCGCAAGATTCATATCCCATCCGGTGAGGGTTACCACGAAACCGATTATTTCGTGGGTGGCGACCAATATCCAACTTTCAATATCGATGGGCTTACACTGGCAACGCCAACCTGCTACGACCAATGGTTTCCCGAATTGGCACGTATCTACAGCCTGAACGGCGCGGAACTGATTTTTTATCCGACCGCCATCGGTGAAGAACCGGCTGACCGCACGATGGACAGCAGCGAGGCGTGGCAGACAGTGATGCGCGGACATGCCATTGCCAACGGCGTGTATGTGGCGGCGGCGAACCGCGTGGGGGTGGAGAATGGCATCCGTTTATATGGCAGCAGCTTCATTTGTGATCCATCGGGGAAGGTGCTGGCACAGGCCGAACGTGAGACGACTGAAGTAATTGTGGCGGATTTATCACCGGATGTGATACACCACTGGCGCGAACATTTCCCGCTGTTACATCAACGGCGACCGGGAGCTTATAAACAAATTAGTGAAGCGTACAGTAAAGATGCCCGTCCAACGTGGCTCAAGGAATAAAAGGGGTTTACCGTGTGGCAAACCCCTTTGAGAGTCAGGTGATTATTTCACGCCCATATCGAAGACAACAATGTACTCACCGAAAGTGCGCTGGTTAGCACTCGTCATGAGGAAGTTGAACCAGTTGTTATTGGTATCTTTGTCTAAAGTCATGCCATCCAGCGAAATGCTCATCATGGAATCGACTGAGCCGCCGGGGATACCCTGATTAGGCCCGTCCGAAACATAACTATCCGACAAATCCTGACTGTCGCCCCAGCAGGATTTTGTGCCCGCGTTATCACATTCAACGCGCGAGCCATCATCGAGCGTCACGACCGTGTTATCGGCATGAACAAGCTGCATGAATGGGTCGAGTTCCTGTACTTTTGAGATCATGTAGATGTTCAACGGCACGCCGCTATCGACCATACTCTGGTTCAGATGCACGCCATAGGGATCGCCTGCGCCTTCACCTTTACCATCGTTGCTGGTCACAGCCATACCTTCCAACACAAGGACAAATTCACCGCTCGAACCATCCGGCGAACCGACGACCAATGAAATGGTCGAAAAGCCGCTCTTGCTGTGGAAGAAAGGCATCTGCGTGTTGGAGTTGGATGAATCCACCACACCGGTTGAGGGCAAGCTGACACTATATTTGCGTGCAGCAGGATCGTCATCCTGACAGAGATTGATGCCGCTTTCGTCACCCACACCAAGTACCGGATCATAGCCATTCACACCGATGGCGGTCGCAGTATAGGTAAAACCGGGGCGCATACTGACCGTCACTTCAACGCCGTTTTTGATTTCGGTGCCATCCGGACACGTGACATCAACTCCGCCGCCACCTTTACCGGTTTTATCGGGTTTGGTCTTGTCCGGCGCGGGCACACCTTCGGCCAAACCCCCAAAAGGTGGTTTAGTGCCGTTGTCGGTATTATTGTTGTTGTTCTGGCCGTTATTATTGGAGGTTGTGCTGCTGCCACCACCCTTAACGCCCATATGCATGACAACGATATATTCGCCAAAAGACTTTTGGCCTGAACTGGTCATCAAGTAGTTGAAGTATAGGTCTGAAATATCGTCGTTCGGGCCAAAACCACTGAGATCCAGAGCAATCATGGAATCGACAGCACCGCCAGGAATACCCTGGGCATTTGGCGCCTGGACATAACTTTTTTCAAGGTTGCTATCGCTGCCACCGTAACAATCTTTAGTTCCAGCATCATCACATTCCATCACGGTTCCGTCATCCAGGCTAATGACGTTGCGACTTGTATCAACAATCTGCATCAAAGGATCGAGTTCCTGTACTTTGGAAATCATATAGACTTCGAGCGGTACACCACTGTTAATCATATTTCGTGTCAGCTGCACGGCATAAGGATCGCCCGCACCGGCACCTTTACCATCGTTGGTGGTGACGGCCATACCTTCCAGCACCAGAATGAATTCACCGTCCGAACCATCGGCTGAACCAATAACCAGCGATATATCCGTTAGGCCGCTGTTACTATGGAAAAATGGCATTTGGGCGTTGGTCTTATTCGAGACGACTTCGCCAGTCGAGGGTAGGCTGACGGTATATTTACCGGCGGAGGGTTCATCATCATTGCAGAGATTGATGCCGCTGGAGTCACCTACGCCGATGACCGGATCATAGCCGTTTACACCGATGGCGGTAGCGGTATAGGTGAAATCAGGCCGCATATTTACAATCACCTGCACACCATTTTGGATTTCCGTACCATCCGGGCAGCTCACATTAATACCATCGGTCGAGTTACCTTTACCCTGCTTTTGGGCGCTGACAGGCATGACAATCATCAACATAATCAATACAATGAATAAAGAAAGCCGTCGCATCGGTCAAACTCCTTCGCAATTATTTCTAAATGGCAGTTTGTGTTTCATTTATCCTACAATGACTTTCATAAAACACGCCAGCAAAATGACAATAATTCCGTCTTAAATCCGTCAAAGGATGGAGAGGCGGCATCCAAAAGACGTCAAAAATCGAAAAGAGGTTCCATGAACTTTCCACCTGATTCCAAGACATATTTCGACATCGTTTGGCTGATCGTAAGGCAGATTCCAAGCGGGATTGTCAGCACCTACGGGCAAATCGCCTCCATGATTCCTGTTCCACAGGGTGTAGACGAAAATGATTATGAACGGTTGGGCGCGGTATGGACGGGTAAAGCGATGAATGCAGTCTCATCCAGCGACGACAGTGATATTCCCTGGCAGCGGGTCATTAACAGCCAGGGAGGTATCAGTTTGCCGGAAGGCAGCCGCGCAGCCGTCGAGCAGCGCAGGCGATTGGAAGCCGAAGGAGTGACTTTTAGTGCTGCGGGCAAGATCAATCTCAACAGGTTTGGTTGGGATGGGCCAGACGCCGATTGGCTGCGTGAGCATCGGCTGCTGACACCGAAGGCCATTAAGAAGGCAAGCGACGACAAACCGGGACAAATGAGGCTGTTTTAGCCCACAGCGTAGATAAATTTGAGTTAAACGTACTGCATAATTTGGGCAGCAAAGCATTAACTCCTTTTCAGCTAGCTGAAAAGGAGTTATCTTTTGTACGGTGGTTAATTCTTCCATTTTTAAAGTCAAGGTTACAAACGGATGTTATAAACCTGATGAAAGTCACTATTGAAAAGGAATTAGCTCGATCAAAATATGGTAAGGGTTTAGATAGATTAAATAGGATGGCGAAAGATTATGAGTCGGTTATTTACGATGCGTGGAAGAATTATGAAGTTTGGCTTAATCCTTGCCGTTAGCGCTGTTGTGCCGTTGGTTGCCCTCTCTGCCCCCCTAAAGCAGGCTGCTGACGGGCCGACCACATACGACATCACCATGAGTGAATACAAATACGTGGTTGATGGGCAAAAGGAAGGCGATCCTATTAAGCTCGAGACCGGCAAGCCATATCGCTTTGTCTTTCACAACGTAGGGACAAGCGAGCATGAAGCGCTTTTCGGGCAGGAACCCAAGCTTATCAAGGGATTTAAACACGACTTCACCAACAATTTATTGGAAGACGTTGAAACGACGATCACCAATGGTCAAGAAGAAAGTGGATTCACTATCGGAGCCGCCGGTTTAGCCGAATTTGAACTGCTGGTCAAGCAAGACATCGCCATCGAATTCACGCTGCCGGATGATAAGGTCGGCGATTGGGAATTAGGATGCTTTGTTTCACTCGATCCCAAGGCCACAGATGATAATCCGGGTGCGGGTCATTATGATGTGGGAATGCATTTACCGTTGACAGTCGTCAAAGGCAGCAGTTCGTAGGCTTCATCATTACGGTTTCGAAAAGCGGTTAGCAAATTATCAAACCCTTCCTGGCACTCAGGGAGGGTTTTTATTTTTCCAGACGGTTGATGAGGGCCTTACTTTTCAGCAGCGGTTTGCTCGGCAAATTGGATTTCGCGGTGGCGGCGTTTGTAGCCAAGCGGATCACGCGGCGGATCGGACTGGTAATGGGTGATAATTTTGCTCAAATACTCGCGTAGGGGTGTATAGGTCATACCCAGTTCGGCTTTGCTGCGGTCATTGGTCAGTTCGGACATCCAACGTTCGCTGAAAGGTGAGCAATCCGGCAGGAAACCATTTGCTTCTAACAAACCCCGCCGGAGATGAACCAATTGTGGCCGCACCACCAGCAAATCACCGACGATGTCCAAGAATTCTTCTAGCGAGGTGGTTTCATCCTGTGAAATGTTATAAGCACGCCCTTTGCCACTTTGCTTCATCGACAGCAAAATTGCTTTGACCACGTCCTGACTATAAATATGGCGCAGGGCATAATCCGGTGTTTCGGGCACGAGAATTGGCCCACCATCTTTGAGCCGAAGGACATAGCTGTACAGGCGGCTGAAATGGTCGCGCTCACCATTGACCATCGGCAGCCGTAAACTGGTAAATGGGAAACCTTGTTCCTGCCCCGCTCTGGCGATGACATCCTCGGCTTTGCGTTTGTCGATACCATAAAGCCATTCTTCATAAGCGAAGGTATTGGCTTTCGGGGCGGGTATCAAACGACCATCATAACTTTCCTCACTAAATGGACGTTCCGCGCCTTCGCGTACCAGGTAAACCTGCCCACTGCTGAGAAAAATGTAGTGCCCTACCCGTCCGTTGAGCAGGCGAACGATGGTTTCGGCCTCCTGCTGCTTGTAGAGAGCGTTATCGACCACCACATCAAATTCACGCCCGATTAGTACTTTCTCCAACTGGAAGGAGTCGGTGCGGTCAGCCCGTAAGCGTTCGATTTCATCAGGGAGGTTATCCGGTGTTTTGCCCCGATTGAGCAAGGTTACGTTGTGTCCGGCACTCAGGAGTTCATGCGTGAGGTAATGCCCGACATTACGTGTGCCGCCAATAATAAGGATGTTCATAAGGCTCCAGATTAGTCGTCTTTGGTTATTAGTCGCCAGTTATCAATTAAAAGTTACAAAATATTAAGTATCGGTTCATACATAGTCGTAAAAAATGATCTATTTTAAAAACCATATTCGCCTACAAATCTTGTGATTCGCAGTAAACCACATTACCATGCCTAATCATTCTGCCACAATTGTCGGAGTTTACACTGATTCTTTGTGAAGTTTGTACACAGGTTACACCTAAACGGCGCCAATTGTACAATAAGGCTTCAGTGAGTTAGTCAAGATGCTCGGGTATTCTGCAACACATACACAAAGGCGGCAGCGAATAAACTCGGCCATGCATCTTTGAGGCCGCGTGTGCCTTCGTAGGCCACTTCACGACTAATGCGAAAGCCTAACTGCTGCGCCCACCAGCGGAAATCGGTACGCGTCCAAAAGCGGAGATGTTCACCGGGGGTGACGACCCATTGCAGCGGGAAGCGCCCAAACAGCAGCCGCAGCCGGTGTTGATAGTAGCCCGTGTTGGGTATAGAAACGATAATGCCTTTGCGAACGAAGGGACGCAGGCTGTTAAGCAGGCCTTCGGGATCAGGCAAATGCTCGATAATTTCCGAGCAAATAATGTAATCATACTGCCCACTGAGGAAGTTGCTGATCGGTTTGTTGATGTCGGCTAACACCACATTCAATCCATGTGCTTTGCAGAAATCAACAGCTTTAGGAGAAACATCCAACCCGAAGGCTTCGATCTTTTTGTGTTCCAACATGTACATCAGCAGCGCGCCATCCCCTACGCCCAGATCCAACACGCGGTCACCATCACTCACCAGATCGGTGAAAACCTGTGCGCGTTTACGCCGCCAGGGCGATAATTGACCAATACTCTTTTCCAGTTTGGTATCCCAATAGACGTCATAATCCAGCACACCAACCTGAGCGGTCTTGGGGTAGATAAAAAGACGTTTGAATTGGCGGTAACTGTTCGCCAGTCCGAGATAAAGGGGGCGGATGGGACTTTCGCGTAAGGATTTTTTGAAAGTGGTCAGCATGTGGTTAGTGGGATTTATCCAGCAGAATGCGCGTCAAATGAAGCGCTATGCTACCACAAAGCAACTCGAATCACACCGGACTAGGCTCGCTCTGATAGCGTTCACGGAAGCTTTCATCACTCATGTGATAGGGTTCGCCTTCCGAGCCGATGGCTAACCAACGTCCAGCTGGAACAACCACTGGTTCGGGACTTTCGAGTGATTGGATGTAGATGCCAATGGGCAGTTTAAGCGCCCAAACACCGCGCTTACGGTAATACGGCAAACAGCCATAACGCATCAGGAATTTTTGGGTGGGCGTGGGCTGCCATGTCATATCATCCCAACGCGCGTAAGTATGTCGAAAGAGATCTACGCGCACTGGCCAATGGTCATAATCATCAATATTGTCGTGCAGGGCATCGCCAGGGGTATAGAGCATAATATCGCCCTTATCTGCGGTCAGGGTTTCGAGGGTTGTTTCGATGTTGGCATCATCATCCAGCATTTTTGCCATCACCACCCGCTTAATGGGGGCATAGTGATGAAAACCTGCTCGGGCAAGCTGTTCATCCGTCCATGTGCGCTGCCGGAGAACCTTATTATTTCGCGCTCTCGCAACCACCATAGCACCCTTTGAAAGTATTGACTGCAAACCGGATAAGTATTCATCATTGTACTCAAGACTAGGCGTTTACGATACTTAAGCCCCATAAACAATCTGATCCGAACGGCTGGCTGTGGGCTTTCAGAGGCAGACGCGGCCTGGCGCTGGTAGAATAGACCTTCATCAACAGCATGTATCGCCTATAAGGATCGGATTATGGCAACCCAATCGCTCGATATGCTTTCGCCCGTTTGGTCGCATCTGACGCAGATTCAGCCGGAACGGGGTGAAGGTATTTACCTGTATGACGGGGCAGGCACACGCTACACCGATTTCACCAGCGGCATCGGCGTGACCAACACCGGACACTGCCATCCGCGTGTGGTAAAAGCTATTCAAGATCAGGCCGCCAAACTTATTCACGGTCAAATTAATGTGGTGATCGCGCCCTCGACGGTCAAGCTGGCAGAAACACTCAACAGTGTCACACCCGATTCAATCGACTGCTTCTTTTTCTCCAACAGCGGTGCGGAAGCCACCGAAGGCGCGGTCAAACTGGCACGGATGGCGACCAAGCGCACCAATATCATCACCTTTCAGGGCAGCTTTCACGGACGTACCGCCCAAACAATGGCGATGACCAACTCCAAGACAGTCTACCGTTCGCGTTATCAACCACTGCCTGCCGGTGTGTTCGTGGCACCCTTCCCGTATGCCTATCATTATGGCTGGACAGAAGATCAAGCGATTGATTTCTGCCTGAGCGAACTGGACTTGATGCTCAAGAGCCAGACCGCGCCGGAAGAAACTGCCGCCATTATCATCGAGCCGGAATTGGGTGAAGGCGGCTACATTCCCGCGCCAGTCCGTTTCATGAAAGCACTGCGCGAGATTTGCACGCACTATGGCATCATGTTCGTCGCGGATGAAGTGCAGTCGGGTTTTGGCCGGACGGGCAAATTCTGGGGCTTTGAACAGGCTGATGTGACACCCGACATCATCATCATGGCGAAAGGCTTAGGCAGCGGTTTTCCAATTTCAGGTGTGGCGTCGTCCAGGGAAATAATGAGCCAGTGGGCAACCGGATCACATGGTGGCACGTATGGCGGTAATGCGCTGGGCACAGCTACCGCTGTAGCAACTGTCGAAACCATCCGTGATGAAAAGCTGGCAGATAACGCAGCCGCGATGGGCGAACGATTAACTGATGGATTGGTCGAACTGCAAGGCCGCTATCCGGTGATCGGTGACATTCGTGGTTATGGGTTGATGGTCGGCACAGAGTTCACACGCAACGGACAGCCTGATAAAGATGTGACCAAAGCCGTACAGAAAGCCTGCATCGAACGCAATTTACTCTTGTTGACCTGCGGCAGTTACGAAAATGTCATCCGCTGGATTCCGCCGCTGGTGGTGAACGAACAGCAGATTGACGAGGGCTTAACAATCTTTGAGGATGCGCTGCAATCGGTTATCCGTTAGTTATAGTTACAAAACACATGTTAAGGATGAATCGCTATGCGCCACCGTTTATTGATGGCAATTATGTGTACTGCCTTGTTGGTCAGCGTGGGTCTTATTCCCGTTGCAGCGCAAAATCCAGAGCCGACGGCAGCGCCTATTTATGACCCAACCTGTGCTGTTGATCTGATGAAAGCCTCTGTATCCGGTTGGGAGTATGACCATCGCGGTGCCGAAGGTGCGATCGATGTAGTGGCAGCGGCACAGGTGGCGCGTGGCATTTACAAGGCATTCGACGCGGCGCAGGTCACCTGCCAGGATGCGCTTGGCGACTTCAAAAAGACGCTGCTGCGGTCGATGCATGGCGATTATCTGCCCGAAGATTTGGTGCGGATGCTGCGTTTTGTAAATGAGGTGGTGGGCAGCCTTGAGTATCAGGATTGCGCTTACACCGTCAGCACCCAATTTGTGCGGCAGGTCGACTGGGGTCAGAGTACCGCCATTGAGGTGGGACGCGCCGTGAGTGAGATTTTCCGCACCGTCCGTGATGTCATTCCCGGCGGTGACTGTGATGGTACCTTTCAGATTATTCAGGAAATCGTGTCACAGATTGAGGATGCACCCGCCGATGGCAATCTGATTGGGACGCTTTACAAGGTGGTGGGCGACGCTACCGAAGGGCACTACGTCAGCGAATACTCGTGTGATTACACGTTAGCCAAAACGTTTCTGGAAAAGGTGCAGTGGGATGGGCTAACCGCTGCCGACATAGTGCAATTGGTCAGCGACACGTTCAAAATCACTTATAAAGTGAGCGGCGATGACGAATGTGACAGTGATCCATCACTGGCGATCACGGCTATGCTGCTGGATGATAGCTATCGCTTCCAACCGGACGCCAGCATCATTCAACATATGTATGACGCAGCGACCGGTGAACTCGTCCCTACACCCGAGGCAACTGCTCCACCGCTTGTCAATTAGCTTCAGGGGTTTACCCACCGCAAACCCCTTCTCATATAGAACGATCTACTTCTGGAAATGCGGCAGAACGTGTTCGGCATATTCGGCCACGATGCGTTCTTCTTCACCACACATCAGATAGATATTGAACTGGGTGACGCCAGCGGCTTCAAGCTGCTTGAGCTTCTCGACATGCTGCTCCACCGAGCCAAGGATACCGAAGCCGTCAATGATGTCGTCCTTGATAAAACCCAGATGATCTGCGTCTTTATCGGCATGATGCCGGTAATCGTAACCCTTACGACCTTCGATGTAATCCGTCAGCCGTTGAGGAATATCGCCACCACCATCTTTGCCGTACTTCTCGACAATATCAGCCACATGGTTACCGACCATCGCCGGGAACCAGCGGGTAACCGCCCGGGCTTTATCCATATCGCCCACCCAAACCGGCGCAGCGGACATGACCTTAAAATTCGACATATCGCGTCCGGCGGCTTTACCTGCGGCAATAGCCTGATCGCTGAACCACTTCACCAACCACGGATCAGCCAATTGGATGATCAGTCCATCACCGGCTGTACCTGCGCCTGCCAACGCTTTCGGGCCATAGGCGGCAATCCAAACTGGCAGTTCGTAACCGTTAGCCCAGGGGATTTGGACGACAGCCTGCTCATCATCATACTTGACTTCATCACCCCGAATCATCCCTTTGACGGCTTTGCTGAACTCGATCATGGTTTCGATGTTGAGCGGCTTGCGTCCCAATACACGACGGGAACTATCACCACGTCCTACGCCCATGTCAAAGCGGTTGCCACTTTGGATTTCCAGCGTAGCGAACATACTGGCTGCCACCGACCATTCGCGTACACCCGGATTGGTGACGCATGGCCCGAAGCGCAAAGTCTCGGTGTTTTCCATGCACATCGCCATCGTCACATAGCATTCACGCCACAGTACATGTGAATCAAAAAACCAGGCATAGGTGAAACCCGCCAACTCGGCCTGCCGTGCCAGAGCAACGGTACGCTTGGGGCTGATGTCACCTTTAAACGTAATCGCAAATTCCATATTGGGATTCTCCTGTTTTGCAACTTGCTCTAAAACAAAGACGCCGGATCTCATTTTTGCGAGAAGACGCGGATTATAACGCGCACTTCGATGCTTTGCTGGTTGGGCACAGTAAGCGAGGAGTAAGTTGCAATTTTTGCGTATGTAATAAGATCCTTTATAATTCAGTCTATGCACACCAATTTCACAAAACTTTAAGGAGTCTGCAAGGTGAATGACCTTACAGTTAAATTAGATCATTTTTCACAATTGTGAGGTTTAGAGTCTTTATGGATGTTCGCGCTTATTTCAGCACCGTTCAAGAACTTCTTAACAAAGTTCCTTTCGCAGCAGTTGATCAAGTCGTTGAGGCATTGATCAGCGCCAATCAAGCCGGACAAACCATCTTCATCTGTGGCAACGGCGGCAGCGCCTCCACTGCCACCCATTTCGGTTGTGACCTTGCCAAACGTCCCATTGTCGCCGGGCAGCCGCGTTACCGTGTCATTCCATTGACGGATAACAACGCTCTAATGACCGCAATAAGTAATGACATCAGCTACGATGTCGTGTTTTCTGAACAATTAATCCCTTTGGTTCGCAAAGGTGATATTCTAATTGGTATCAGTGGCAGCGGTAACAGTAAGAATGTGATTAAGGCTGTCGAAGTCGCCAAAGCTGCGGGAGCTATAACGATTGGTTTCTCGGGCTATGATGGTGGCAAGTTGGCTCCTGCGGTGGATATTTCGGTACATATTCCGAGCTTTACAATGGCAATGGTGGAAGATGTCCATCTGATGCTGGAACATGCCATCTGTGAACGCCTGCTCGCCGTTAATCAAGAAGCGGCAGCACTAGTACCTGTTTCCAGCAACGGTAATCATTAATTTTGAGCCGACTGATCTCAACACGAGAATACAAACGTGGGTTGGATGGATCATGAACAACAAAACCGGCGCGATATTTCTGGATCGTGATGGTGTCATCAACGAAAATAGCGAAGACCATATCAAAAGCTGGAACGAGTTCCAGTTTATCCCGAATGCTATCCGCACGATCCGTGAATTAACAGAAACCGGATTGCCGATATTCGTCGTGACCAATCAAGGGGCGATCAATCGCGGTCTGATGACAATTGAGGATCTACACGATATTCATACTCGCATGTTAGAAGCCATCACTGAAGGTGGCGGGAAGATCAAAAAAGTATACTTCTGCCCGCACACATCTCAAGAACATTGTAAATGCCGCAAGCCCGAACCCGGTATGCTGCTGCAAGCGGCTGAAGAATACAACATTGATCTGAGCAAAAGCTTCATGGTGGGCGATGCGTGGACAGATATGGCCGCTGGTCGGGAGGCCGGGGCATACAACATCCTTTTGCTAACTGGTCGGGGACGCTGGAACGTCGTGCCAAGCTGGGACCGGTTGGGCGATGATATGAGTGTGGCTTGCGATGTAGCCGATGCGGCTTACATCATCAAAGAACGGTTGGCGGGACGTCCGGTAATCACAAGTGATCGCCTGAAAAGTGCTTTCCGCAACGGATTACGCTCACAAGATGCGTGGACATTCTAATTTAGGTATTCGCGGTAAATTATTCAAGCAGGGACACACGCGTGTCCCTGCTTGCTTCTAGGGGCAGAATACTATGGGCATCGTACAAGAACTCAATTATTACCTCAAAAGTCAATCAACCAGCTTGCCACGTTATGTGGTTGAGCAGGTGATTATGGGTTTGGTCGGCGGCGTGCCAAGTTTGGTGGGTGTAGGCTTGCGCGGTATCGCCTACAAGGCCATCCTCAAAAGCGAAGGTTTGCCACTGATTGAGCATCATGTTCGGCTGCTGTCGCCTGCGAATATTACACTGGGCAAGAATGTTTATTTAGACAGTCAGGTGTATTTGAACGCGCTGCCGGGGGGCATTACGATTGGCGCAGGTACGAACCTGATGCACGGCACGGTCTTCCATGTGTTTAATTATCGCAGCCTGCCACAAGCTGGTATCTGGGTTGGCAAGAACTGCTTTTTTGGGGAATACACCTGTATTCGGGGACAAGGTGGTGTTCACATCGGTGATGGCGTTTATACCGGCACGCAGGTTCAAATCGCCGCGGTCAATCACGTTTATACCGATCCTGACAAGTATATCAAAGATCAGGGTATCACTGCCGAAGGCATCACCATCGAAGATGATGTGTGGTTGGCTTCTAATGTAGTGGTCGTAGATGGTGTGACTGTCGGCAAAGGCAGTGTTGTCGGAGCAGGTGCGGTAGTCAATAAGAGTCTGCCGCCATACAGTGTCGCCGTTGGTGTTCCAGCCAAAGTGGTCAAAGATCGGCGTGAAGCGGCGGCTGTTCGCAAAGCGGTTGAGGGTCAGGTTCACTTTGGCGCACTGGAGCAAATGCGCTCAGAGTAAGCGCCTACAAGACGTATTCACATAAAGAACACGAGCACGATTATTGTCGACTAGGGTGGCGCTGCCATCGGCTTGACCGCCACAATCCGCGAGAGATGCGAATCTTCGGCATAACTCAGCACATTCCAATCCGCAAAATAACCGACCAGTTCCCCAACTTCCAGCAGGTAAATGGGGTTAAAGGCCGGTACAAGCTCCAAATAGCGACGGTTGAACGTTTCGTATAGGATGCGTCCACCGGGGCGGATGGTATGCCGCAGTGCTGGAAACAAATCGCGCTTAAGGTAGCGAAACACTGACACCAATTCGTAATGGTCAGCCGGAAGTGCGTGTTGATCCAGATCGACCGGAATGATATTCAACTCGCGCAGCCCGCGCTTGGTCGCCTCGGCTTGCGCCCGCAGCAAAGCTATGCGGCTGACATCTAATAAATCCACCACATAACCCTGAGACGCCAACCATAAACCGTTCTGTCCCATGCCACAGGCCAGATCAAGCGCCCGATGTTCGGCTTCATCAGTAATAGGTGATGTGTAATCGAAAAGCAGCGGGTCGGGTGGCGGATAAGGCTCGTTACTCATCTCGCCATAAATCTCGTCCCAGCGCAGCCGGTCAGCACCTGACATCAGCTTGCTCCTCCATAAACCGGTGTATATAGAAGTGCATCCGGTACTTTTGCCATCATGTTCTCATCGCCGGGATAGGTGCGCGCATTCGGGCTGCGACGGCGGCGTTCATGCAGTTGGTAAGCATCACGCAAACTGTCGAAGTCTGGATCGCGCCAATCATCCGGCACGGTCAGGCAGTTCATCACCGCACGGATACGTGTTCCGCCGGTGCTGTTCCAATCGGGTGGATCGCCACCGCTGATCAATGCGCGGGCCGCGTCCGCCTGACTGCTGTCCTTACTGACCTTTTTGATCAAATCACCGCTCAGCCGCGCGAACATCTTCTGGGCCTGCCCCGCATTCACACTACCAGCCATTGCCTTGACATCATCGGGCAGCGCGTTAAACGGCAGTCCCGACTCGGGTTTATCCATCTGGATGAGATTAGACGTGGCTTGGATGGCTTGATGAAGATCGTTTGCCGACAGTTTCGGACGTAAAAACGGAACCAGCGCGCCTTCTATGGTGACTGCTTCGCCGTTGCTATAGACATGAATATAGGCATCAGCCCCATTCAAACCGGTGTTGATGAGCGTGGTACTTTGCGACAGGCTGGAGAGTTGGGCGTCATCTGGTGTACCGATGACTTTCACCCACCCGCTGGCTTCCGGTGCGACAAACAAACGCACCGAACGCAGATAGGCTTTACCGGGTATCAAGCCAAATGGATTGTAGAGCGTATAGCCGAGGCCGGTCAGAGAATCTTGTAGCTGTCGTACGACGACCTCGGCGTTTTCAGAACGCAAGTATAGACAATTCCAGGTTGTTGCCATTGTTGACACTACTATTGATGCCGTTGTTGACATGGTTTCCGATGGCGGCTCCACTCGGCGCAGCATAGCATACAATGCTGCCAAAGTCCATAAAACCGAGTTCGCGCGCCATGCGCCGTTCAGCTTCATTTTCACCGGGTGCGAACACCAATTTTGCACCGCGTTCCAGCGCCCCTTTTACGGCTGCCATCTGCAAAAGCTGGATCATGGCCGGTGTACGCATTTCCTTCAGCAGCGCCATCGCCAGAATATGGGCAGTCTCTTTGTGGAAGCTCACGCGGGCGACACCTGCCGGAAACCCGCCGCGATACAGAATATAATCCAGCTGCTTACCTGTCCAATTGGCTTGCATATCCTGACCTACGAACAACGGCTCCACACCCAGCGACATCACATCAAAATGACCGTTGCGCCACACATACCACCATTGACCAATGCCCTCTTGATCCGTCACCTGCCGGATGACGATACCATCCGGTAAAGGACGTTCAACCAGCATCGGCGTTGGATGTCCCGCGATGCCACCCGGCTTATAGACCATGATTAAGGTTTCACGTTCCAATCCCAGCCCGAGGTCGCGCAGGGTGCGGGCAAACGCTGGCGGATATAAACCTTCGATATATTCGACTCGTGGTAAACGGTCTTGTTGTGTTAAATAGGCTAAACCCTGTTGTAAATAAGAACCCGAAACCCATGCGGTATTTTTGCGCGGGGTAATATAGTTCAGCGTAGGCGTATTGGTTGATGGATGATGATACACTTCGACCATGCCAACTGATTCTCGGAGCGCTCCCAATTTGACGTGCATCTCGCCCAGATGATCTTGTATCTGTCGGAGGATGTGTTTGGACTCGCGCTCGGTACTGGCTGCGTCTATTTCCATTAGGACTCCCATGCTGGTACTCCCATTACAAAACTGGAAAATTACAATATCTGAATGTTTATAATTATAGCCTGATACATCTCCAAAGTAAGGGATTTTTTTCAAATAATATGTGAATTATTTCCTAAAGCGTCTATGGTATTGAGATAATCTGAAGAGATACGCAGAAAAATGCCACCTCAGATCTATTTTGTCAAATTAATTTACGTTTCTATAGTACTAAAGTCGTTTTTTGCGCCCAAATCACAAAATCTTTCCCATTTGGGCGCAAATTTCTTTACGCAGTTTTGAAAAGTAAATTTACTGCTGACCACCACCCGCTCAGGCCGTAGACAATCAGGAACACACCGCTCACGACCGAAACCCAGTGCAAAACGCGTGGGCTAATCATGCGACGGATAGCGCTTAGCACACCCGCCACGCCTAATGCCCATGCTTGCGTACCCACCAGCATAGCGATGATCGCCAACAGCCCCGCACTTTCCCGCGCCGGCCATTCGGGTCTCCATAATGTTTCAAAGAAATTGCCTGCCAGTGCAATCCAACTAACGATGGTCAATGGGTTAAACAGGGTAATCAACAAACCGTCCCGCATCACCCGCCAGCGCGAATGTCCGGCAGACGGATCGAGCGCCGTGTCGAATTCAACGCGTGTACGTATGGCACCAATTCCGAGCCAGCATAACCACGCCCCGCCTAAGATCCACAAAATCAACTTGAAGGCTACGCTGTCTTTAAATAAGGTCGATAAGCCAAAGTAGACCAGCAGAGCATACAACGCGTCGGCTGCCAGTACCCCGAGGAAAAAATTAAACGCGTCCCAAAAACCCCGCGTAATGGCACGTTGACTACCCGAAATGATGACCGCACCCGGCGGAATAGCCACAGCAATACCAATGAGGAAAGCGGCAGCCAGCATACCAAACATAATGAGTCTCCTTGGGGCATTCCCCTATAAAAACAAAAACCCGGTGTTCCATTTGTGCGGAACACCGGGTTGATTAAACGAGCGGGTAAAGCGTTTACGTTATATCGTCAAGCGCCATCGACCCGTGCTGCTACCAACACCGGTGAGGTTTGATTATTGACCAAATCGTGTAACGTAAATGTGTATGTCATGATAAATGCGAGTATAGCAACTTCCCTTATCTTTGAAAAGAGCCAAACCAGCGATTGCGACCGGGAACATGCCTGCATATTCAATGTTCGATATGTTTACACACCACCGATACCGCCTCGCCGCAGATCCCTCTTTCTCCATGTTTCACGAGACGACACTTTTACAGTCTTATGCGTTTTTCTCCCGTAGGGAAGGCTTTTAGAGCCTTCCGCTTTTCCCTCAATCGACCAAAACTGTCGTGTCGTAAAATGTAATGGGGAAAGAGGGTTGGGGAGATAGGGAAGCACCTACGTCAGCAGTTTCTTTTTCGCCGCTTCGAATTCCGCGTCACTAAGCTCACCCTCTTGATGCAGTTTAACCAGTTCGAGTAACTGCTGTGCCATATCTCTGCGCGGTACGGGACCGTTTTGCGTGTAGATGACATTTGAGGTTGCATAGGCAAAGCCTGTCGCTTGAGCGGATTGGCTTTCTGGCTGTACGATGACCACATGCTTTTTATTGTTCGGATCGTACTTCACATTGATTTTACTGTCTCGTCGGATGCCAAATAATTGATTGGCGGATTTCTCCAGTACGACCTCAAAGGGCATATCGGATGTCGGCTGTACCTGCAACGTCACACGCAGCCAGGGCGTACCGTTGTAGCGTGAACCCGTACGAACGCCCGTATCTTTGACTTCGACGACGACTGCCGCAGCCAGTTTACCGCTTGCCTGAATATCCTTTTCCCACTTTGGCGTGTGGGAGAACCACAAAAGAAAAATCACAATGGGTGCCCCAAA
Source organism: Aggregatilineales bacterium (assembly GCA_044226325.1). Lineage (GTDB taxonomy): Bacteria > Chloroflexota > Anaerolineae > Aggregatilineales > Phototrophicaceae > CFX2. The sequence continues at coordinate 2,699 of JBGAHG010000012.1, read as the reverse complement.
CACGATTATTGCACCGATGATGAATACCAATGGGCCAGTCGTAGCATTAAATGGAGAACGTTTGTCGGCCAGCGCCGCATCAAGAAAATTCATACCGACGAACAAAATCAGGCCAATCCACACAAAATAACCGAGGATGAACAAAACAATTTTCTTTGCCATAATGCTGCCTTTATGCTGTTATTGGACTGATTCAAACCATGATTACGTCTGAGACGAATAGGCGGACGAAGGAAGCTGCGGCTTATGTTGATCGGACAAAACCGTTCAGGGATAGATGAGAGTGTTAGCTCTATCCATCCTAGTTGAGTATCGCAGCTTGCAAACGTTAATGTTACCCTGCCTGCTGTCAACATTTCGTAATTGAGCGTTGTCGATGGGATAGCACGTCTTATGCCCTTGATCGTTGAACAATTTCTGTATGAACTGCGCCAGCGCTTTTTATGGCGTTGGATGCTTGCAAATGTCGTCGGCTGGACCGTCGGCCTTTATGCCGGTGTGCTGAATCCCGTTTGTTTTGCAGGTGCGGGCGTGGTAGCCGGTCTGGTATTGGGCGCGTCCCAATGGTGGGCGTTAAGAAGCACATCATTTGGGATTAATCCAGCCAGGAATGAGTCAGATATCCCAAATATCCCAACCCGTATATCCCAAAAAGCGCGTCAATGGATCATCTCCACCTTTGCGGGGGCCGCGCTTGGCCTCATTCCAGCCTTGATATTGGCTGCGGTATTCGTTTTATTCAGCAGTGCTTTAGCCGCTCTACTGGCTGGCGCGGTACTCGGTTTTTCAGTCGGATTAGGCCAGTGGATAAGGCTCAAACATATCAGCGAACGGTTAGCGTTATGGCTGATCGTTAATACGCTGGGCGGCGCGGCCTGTGCCTGGTTGACCCTCACGCCTATCATTCGCGGATTGCCCTTAGGGATGCTGCTCGGTTCCGCCCTCTTTGGATACGTCACCGGACGTGTGCTGGAAAGTATCCTTGGCGAAACCAGCCAATAAAAAACCGCCAGTGTTTTAATATCCGGCGGCTTTCAAAAATACCAGCTTATTGGTTCAAAGCCTCTCCACAGATCGTGAGGCAGGCAAATCTACCTATTCCACATTCAGCGTGAACTTGCTGCTGATGTCATCATGCTGCAAATCATATTCGTCACCACCAACCGAAATCAGCGTCATATAATTGGCTTCGGTTTTCATACCCACTGTCCATGTGATGCCATCAATCGCTGTAGCCGAGGCGGACAGGGTAGCGCTGGTTTTGCTGTCCACCACCACAATTCGGAAGCGTAGGAAATAATCACCGGCAGTTTGCAGATAAGAGACTTTTACATCGGTATCCGCAGGCAGCGCATAATACACGTCGGCGCTGTCATTATTCACCAATCCTTTGGTGCTGTCGCCGGATTGCAGCAGCTTGACAGCTCTTGGGCGCAGTTGGAACGCACCGGTCGTATCCGAGTATTTGTTGCGTGTGGCAATCACGGTATAGTCACCGTCTGACTCGGCGGTAAAGCCCGCGACGGTATTGTTAGCGCTGGTATCCTCGGTCGTGTTGACGACTTCGTTACCGTCACCGTCCTGTACGATAATCGCAGTGGAATACAACTCACTGTCCTTCGAGCGGCGCATATCAATAACCACAATATCGCCTTTGGCAACGCTTAACGTGTAGTCGAGTTCAGTCACCTTGGCCGTGATTTCGCCTTCTACAAGATCACCGTAAGCGATAGGTGTTGCGCCTTTCGCTTCCACATTCACCACTGCCAGGATCATCAATAACGCAAAACTGGTCAATATTGCTAGACGCTTAAACATCTACAAACATCCTCCTAATTAGGGTGCTGGGTAATAAGAATGCTCTGCCTATGACGTTATCCAGAGCCAGAAAGTTCCTGTTATTACATCTTACAATGAAGGTTCGTAATATTAACAATAGGGAATTGGGGTCACCCGTTTCAGGTAGCCGGGTTATTGCTTACAGCATTTGCTCAGCACGCGGTACTATTTTTCAGGTTTACTTTTGGTTTACCCCACAAACCGCTTATCAACCATTTGCTAATTGTCTTAACAATCTTCTCGCTCAAAAAGGTTAACGCCAGCACCAAAAAAGAGTTACAAAATGTTCTTCCAAAATGTAACCCATTGCCGTTCCTGATTTGTTATGATGGTTCTAGCAGTCGTCGTAGGGGCGGTTCTGTGACTCCAACCAGCTTACGCCTCGCCGCAACTTAAAATCCCCCAACGTGCGCAGCTAGCACATAATGGGTCACCTGCCATTGCCGCCTTTGCTGCTTTTGCCGCTTGTTATGCTTTTGAATGCGCTTCAGCCAGGACTGTTTGCAGCAAATTCAACTTTGTACCGATCAACGCTTTTAGAGTGAATGATGTGAAGATTGGGTTGTGAGATACACCACGATCAACCTGTGTAACGCACTCGCCAGATGTGCCCGTAGATAAAATCGGCAATCACCAGCGAACCATCGGGCGCGACGACCACGTCTACCGGACGAATCAAGCCGGTCACAAACGGTTCCGGCGCATAACCTTCTTGCCCCAACTGCGGGTCATGGGGATCAATCCGCACAATCCGCTGGGCGTCTTTCGTGCCGTTCCACAATGCCACGAACAGATTGCCAAACAAATTCGACGGGAATTGCCCGCCCGTATAAACAGTAATGCCCCGTGGCAGACTGTAA
>JBGAHG010000011.1:0-222013 GCA_044226325.1 Aggregatilineales bacterium | reverse complement strand
CAAAACCAGTAAATCAACAATGTTTCGCCCAGCCATTCTGGATTGATAGATATGAAGTGACAAATGTAATGTACGGTTCATCAGGTTATTTCATTGGCATCAATCGCCCTCGCGATTCAGAGACTTGGTTTGAATCTCGGGCATTCTGTAGTAACCGCGGAGCGCGGTTACCTACTGAGCGTGAATGGGAGTATGCGGCTCGTGGTCCTGATAATCTGGTCTATCCATGGGGAAATGACTTTGTTTTTGGTAATGTGGTATTTTGGCCGAGTGCAAATGGTCAAACTTATATGGTAGGTAGCCGGCTTAACGGTATTTCGTGGGTGGGTGCTAATGACCTTAGCGGCAATGTTCTGGAATGGGTATTAAGCATTTATAAACCCTATCCATATGCAAGTGATGATGGGCGCGACGATAACATCAATGTTTCGAACGCTGAACGTGCTGTAAGAGGCGGATCGTGGCGTAGTAATTTCGGCCCTGCCATCCGTGCAGACTATCGATATTCTTATGATCCATCCACCGCAAGTAGTACAATTGGCTTCCGCTGCGCCCGTGATTTTCAAGAATCAGATTTAAGCAAGTAACTACCATCACAATCTCAGATAATGTGGTAGTAATTCCATTAAGTTGCTTTATGCTGACCTGGCATATAGTTTATGGCTGTCTCGCGATTATTCGATCTCTGCCTCACGCAGCGCCGAAAAGGATGCCATAATGGATAGGCGATTTCCAGCTAATTAAACATTTCTATTTGTGGAACGAATTCATCATGAAAATTGTACTGATTGGGGCAGGGAGCTTTGTGTTCGGGCCGAGCGTTTTGTGCCTCACGCAGCGCCGAAAAGGATGCCATAATGGATAGGCGATTTCCAGCTAATTAAACATTTCTATTTGTGGAACGAATTCATCATGAAAATTGTACTGATTGGGGCAGGGAGCTTTGTGTTCGGGCCGAGCGTTTTGAGCCAGCTTATTCTGGAAAATGACATCGGCGCATTTGAACTGGCGCTGGTGGATGTGGATCAAGAAATTTGCGCGGCTATGTCCGGTGCAGGCCAGCATATGGCGCGCACGCTGGGACGCCCCATTACTGTGTCCGCGCATACCGATTGGAACAGCGCTTTGCCCAGAGCCAATTACGTCATATGCTCGGTGGTGGCACAGGGACGGCGGCGATTTCAGATGGATTTGGACATTATTGAGCGCCTCGCGCCGGGGCACGTCGCAGCCGAATTTGGCGGTATTGCCGGAATGAGTTATTCGCTGCGGCAGATGGCGATGATACGTTCCCTGACAGATGCCATGCACCTTCACTGTCCAAAGGCGTGGCTGCTGAATGTGTCCAACCCGCTGCCGCGTGTGTGTCAGGCGGCGCAGGAAAACGGGATAAACACGGTGGGCTTTTGCTCGATGGCGCTTTATGCCCACAACATGATCTGGCAGTTGTGGGGTGGCGAGCCTATTCTGTATCCCTTCACCGAAGCGCGCGACCGCTGGAATATCGTTACGGCTGGATGTAATCATTTCGCGTGGGTCTTGAAATTGGAAGAAAAAGCGACGGGGCGCGATGCCCTGCCTGATGTACGGCAGCGCATTGCAGATGGGGCGACCAGCGGTAACCCCTTAATCGAGCATGTGTGCAGGGATACGGGCTATCTGCTGTCCGCGAATGATGACCACGTAGCGGATTTTCTGCCGCCGACTGGCTTTCATCGGTCACCCGAAATCTTTCATGGGGACGCGCTGGAACGCAAAGAACGGCTGGAACTGCTGCAAGCGGTGGCGGCAGGGGCGATCAGCTGGGATCGGCTGCCGCTCCATCAATCATGGGAACGTCCCGGTGATTTTATCGCTGCACACTTGAAAGCGGAACCATCCTATTTCCAGGCGCTCAACACGGTCAATCATGGACAGATGCCGGATTTGCCAGAGGGCGTGTTTGTAGAAACACCGTGTCTGGTATCCTTGTCTGGTATTCAGCCGCTTGAAACTCGCCTGCCGCAATCCATCCAACCGTTGACGCAGCAAACCGCCCGCGTTACACAGGCGATTGTCAACGCGGCGACTGATCAACGTAAAGAAGTGATTTATCAAGCGGTTGAATTCGATCCTACCATTGAGGATAAGGCCAGTGGTCGCAAAGCGATTGACGCCTGCCTTTCCGCCCATGCCGACCTGCTGCCGCGCTACGCCTAAATCATGTATAACATCAGCGGGGAGAATCCGTTCTGCCCGCTGATACCATTTTCTAACCATAACGCAACCGCTTTAATCCAATTTCTCCCTCAAAGTGGTTGGTAACTTCCCTCGCCAATAGTGACCAAAATGTAACCCGAAGCCTCTCAACCTGTGCTACGATGGCTCTATATTGGTGTCATTTGCTCCGGAGCCGCCGTGCTAAAAACGCCCTGCATCCTATCTTCTTTCTTTGTGCCTTCGTGGTTAAGCCCGAATTGCATCTTCGGTGGATCACTCCCGCGCGTCCGCTGCAACGGCATTGCCATTTGTGCAGCGGCAGACATACGGGATCCATCCGCTGCAAATGTGCTATTTCAGCGCCATCAGCCGGACTTCCCGCCAGCACAAAATGTCAATTCAGCGCCATGCTCCCGTGTTCCCGCCAGTCATTTCGGCGGGAAATAGGCAATTTGTGCAATCGTTGTGCATTGTGCGAATCCGATTCTCACCTTTGAATCACGGTCACAAATAAATCCTATTTTTAGCGCTTCCATGTGATGTTTTATGGGAATTGTTACAGAATTGATATTACCTCAATGGTTAATTTATTCTAAATTGTGCGACTAGGGTTGTAATGTCATAATTAATTTCAGAAGAACGTAAAGGAGGATGAGTATGCCGGTCAAATTAAGCTGGTTTCTGGAAAATCGCGTGATGATGATTGCTGCCGAGGGTGAATACACCGATGAGGAGTTAATTGGCCTTGACGGTCAGGTCATTCAGTATCTTGATCAAAGCCCTATGCCCTTGGTTCATATGATTATGGATCGCCAGCAAACCAACCATATTCCCTCCATCAAATCCGCGACTATGGTCAAATGGCCCAAACATCCGCGCTATGGCTGGACGCTCGTCATCGGTTCAAGTAACCCTTTCCAGCGCTTTGTCGTTGCCCTCGCCAATAACTTATTCAAGGGTCGTCAGCGTAATTTCGATTCCCTTGATGAAGCGCTCGACTTCCTCAATCTGGTGGATAGCACCCTGCCACCCTTACGCGCCATCAAAAATAAGAGCGCCGGGGTTTGAGGTAAACGGTCAGTGGGCAGGATTAACCCTGCCCATACGAATTGATGCCCGCGCCCCAAACCTCATGAACGTCTTTGGTCTTAGTTGGTGTCTCCGGCGCAGGCTGGATCGACATTTCGAAAAAGGCAACATCGTTCCATCGTCCAAACTTGTAACCCGCGTTGTGGGTTGTTCCCGTCGGAATAAACCCGACCGCCTGATGTAAGCCCACACTGGCATCGTTGGGGAGCGTCACGCCAGCCACTGCCTGCACAAATCCTTGCAGGCGCAGCAGGTCGAACAATGCTTTGTATAGTGTGCGTCCAACGCCGCCGCGCCGCGCTGCCGAATTGACGTACACGGTCGTCTCTACCGTCCAATCATAGGCTGCCCGATCACGCCAGCGCCCCGCATAGGCATAGCCGAGGAGCAGATCCTCGCGTTCCATTACCAGCCAGGGATAACCGTGTTCCAGCTTGCTCCGAATACGTTGACGCATCTCATGCTCGTCAGGCACGTCATACTCGAAGGAAATGGTTGTTTCGCGCACAATCGGCGCATAGATCTCTAAAATGCGTGGGGCGTCTGCCTCAGTAACCAGGCGCATCGTTACGGTCATAATTTATTCCTCCGTAAATAAGTAAGCCTTGAATCATGGCCCTGTGCCACGACCAATAGTATCGGATGAACAAACAAATTTTGCAGGTGCTTTTTTGTGTAATTCCTCAAATCCCTTGAAAAACCTGTTTGGGCTGCGCTTAACCTGCGACTTCCAGCCGTTAGCCACTTTTCCCATCGGAGCGTAGTCTCAGCGTCGGGGAAAAGTACCACCGTCCACCTTTGCCGATGCCTCGCATGAGGTTACAATGGGCAATAGTGCGGTCTAAATCGGAGTATTGGCGCTATGGCATATGGTCGATTGGATGTATTTTGGCCGGAAGGCCAGTTCATGACCTTCCCACTGGTCGAAAATTCAATCTCGGTTGGGCGTTCAACAGGCAATACGGTTGCGCTCGACACCAATACTATCTCGCGTTATCACTTCAGCCTCACCCACGATGGTCAAAAAACTTTTATCACAGATATGGATTCCGCTAACGGTACCTTCGTGGATGGTGAGCGTATTGCGCCCAATACGCCGCGTGAACTGGATGGTGGTGACGAAATCCAAATCGGCCACCTGCGGATGATTTATCACCAGCTTGATGAGATGGCGACTCAGCCGGTGAAAGCTGTCGAGGATACAACCCAACGCATTGAGGTGGCTGCCGTCACTTTCCGCCTGGATGTTATCGGGCCGCCAGCGCCATTTTCGCCCGGTGCACACATGTCCGCCGAGGTCAACATCACCAATACCTCGGCTGAACCCCAGCGCTACCGGATTGAAGCTTCGGGAATGCCTGCTGAATGGATACGCCTCGATCACAATGAAATTCTGGTAGATCCTCAGCATAGTGAACAGGTGCTGATTAACTTCCGCCCCGCCCGCCGCAGTGACAGCCGCCCCGGCGATTACAAAGTGCTGGTGCGTGTTTCGCAGGTCGATAAACCCGAACTCAAGCTCGATGCCCAGATGGTTGTCCGTGTGCTGCCCTTTGGTGGCTTCGGCATGGCTTTGGAGAAGCCGGTTATCAACAGCGGTGAGCGCTTCCGTTTACACCTCCACAATCAAGGAAGTGCGCCCTTAGCTTTAACGGTCTCGCCCCGTACCAAAGAAAACGATCTGCGTTTTATGCTGCCTTCATCGCAGTCGACGCTCATGCCCGGTGCGCGCTTCATTTTATCGGGCGAGGTTGCGCCTCAAAGACCGTCGCTGTGGGGCAAACCGCGTTCACACACCTTTGATCTTCAAATTACGTCGGGTGATGCCGCCCACTTCTTAGCGGTGGCGCGTGGTCGATTTATCGAGAAGCCCATGCTGCCTGCGTGGACGCCATTGGCCTTAGCTGGTGCGGCTGTCGTTGGGATCATCGCGGTTGTGTTGGTGCTGGCGGTGCTGCTTCAGCCAGTGCGTCCGCCACAGATTAGCGCCTTCACCGTCAATAAGGCGCAGGTCGCGCAGGGCGAAGATATTGCCCTCAGTTGGGTTGTCAAAGATGCCAGCAACCTCAGTCTGAGTGTCAACAGTAAAACCGTCATTGAACGCATCAGCACCGAAACCACTGGCCTTACCCTCGATACCAGCGGTCTATCCGGGAACGTCGTACTGGAACTGGTCGGCGAAAATGGTGCGCAAAAAGCCTCTGCCGTTCAAACCATTACGGTTTATCAGCCTATCGGCGAGATTATCTTTAAAAGCACGCCCGAGCAATTGGTGCGCTATGTCGTGCAAAACCTCACCGTAAATTGGTCGGCAAATGGTGCGGTTAAGACGCGTCTTACGGGATTGGAGTCCTTCACGAACACGCCGCTCCAACCGGAGTATGGCGCGCAGGGGAATTTGACTGGCTTAGTCGGCATCCCAGACCAATCGCTGCACCTGATTTTGTACGCCGAGGATTCGGCAGGTAATCAGCAACAACAGGCGCTCGATGTGCCTGTCATTAACCCCGAATGTTTGCCGGCTGGGCCACCTGTTACCCTCTATAATGGTCCTGATGTGCGTTATCAGGTGGTTGGTACTGTCCCGGCTGGAGCTACGGTCGTGGTGGATGCACAGGATGGAAGTGGTCAGTGGTTACGGGCACGTTTGCAAGGTGGTCTTTCCGGTTGGGGCATTCGCTCGGAATTTGCCTGTGCCCAGACTTTTAATACTGCTGATCTGGTCAAGGAACTTAATGCGCCTACATTACCGCCAGCGACGTTAACACCCATACCGTCCCTGACGCCGACAAACCGTCCGGCTACCGCTAAGCCTGCTGCCACGCTTACGCCGAGCGCATCCAGTCAGGCGCAGTCACTAGCGGCACCCACGACTCAACCGACAGCTTCAGGCTAAAATTAATTAACCGCAACGATCTAAAGAGAGATAGACGATGAAATTAGGCGTGGTATTTCCACAAACTGAAATTGGTGCTGATCCCAATATATTGCGCGAATATGTCCAAACCGTCGAAGGACTTGGTTACGACTATCTGATGATTTACGACCATGTTTTGGGCGCGAATCCAGATCGTCCTGGTGGCTGGTCTGGCCCGTATACTTATCTGACGCAGTTCCATGAGCCAATGGTGTTGTTCGGTTGGATGGCTGCCTTAACGCAACGCCTCGAATTTTTGACCGGTGTGCTGATTCTCCCTCAACGTCAAACGGCATTGGTGGCTAAACAGGCGGCTCAAATCAGTGTGCTGGCTGGTGGTCGTATTCGTCTGGGTGTGGGTGTCGGTTGGAACGCGGTTGAATATGAAGGATTGGGCGAAGACTTCCACACGCGCGGTAAACGTGTCGAGGAGCAGGTGATGCTCTTACGTGACCTGTGGACGAAGCCGCTGGTCACTTTTAAAGGTGATTTTGACAGCATCAACGACGCCGGTATCAACCCCTTTCCAGCGCAGCCTATACCGATTTGGTTTGGCGGCGATGCGGATGTGGCGTTACGCAGGAGCGCCCGTCTGGGTGATGGCTGGATCCCGAACGCGATGCCGTTGTCTGAACTGCATGTACGTTTAGATACTTTGCGGTCGTATTTGTCTGAAGCCGGACGTAATCCCGAAGGTTTTGGCGTGGATGTTCGAATGAGCGTCAGCCGTACGCCTCAAGCGGAATGGGCAAGCCAGGCCGTTCAAATGAGTGAAATGGGCGTGACCCATCTCGCCATTAACACGATGGGTGCGGGGTATGCGAACCTGCAAGATCATCTTGCGGCCATCAAAGACTTTAAAATGACTTTGAGTAATGCTTGAACAGGATTGCCGGTTTAGAATAGACCTTTCTTTCAATCAGGAATCATAAACTCATGAAGCGCTTGTTTATTTTATGCCTCACCGTGTTGCTGGCAGCTTGTGGTGGAAAGGCTTCTCAAGGTGCGGGTACAGCTATCCCAACTGCCGATGTAGCTGGCCTCGCGGTCAGCAGTTTTAAGGCAACGGTGAATGGTGCGGTCAGCGGGGATTTTAGTGGGACAGGAAGTTATTTTAAGCAGGCAGAAGGTGGTCTACTGATTAGTCTGGTGGGTTCCCAGGGGCCGTCCGGCGCGAGTGTCACTATCATACTGCCTGCTGGAACGGTGGCGGGTACTTATACACCCAATTCTTATGCTGATGCTTATGATAGCAATGCCAACAAAATAACGGGCATTGGTGCCAGTTTCAGTGTCCTCAATAAATCCAGCGGCACAGATGCTTACGCGACGATTTCTGATGGCACATTGATTTTACAGTCGGTCGATCCCATGACCGGCAGCATTCACTTTAAAGCCGCACTGGAAGGCGGTGGCGTAGTTGAGGTGCAAGCGACCTTCTATCAACTGACACCGGTCTAAATTTATAGGACAGGCTGCTTGCCTAGCTCAGCAATCTGCCTATCGATTTCTTTGACGATGTGCTGCATTCCCAACCCGTCGAAAATGACGCGCGCCTGCTGGTAAGTATCAGCCGCTTTTTCAATTTTACCTTGCAGGCAGTAATCGGTTGCCAGATCAGCCAGCCCATAGCCTTCGCCACGTTTGTCGTCCATTTGACGTGCCAGCGCCAAGCCCCGTTCATGCTGCTGAATAGCTGCGTCAATCTGGCCCTGATCACGATAGGTATCACCCAGACGCCCCAGGTTGATGGCTTCACCGCGTTTATCGGCTGTTTCGCGGGCAATCGTCAGCGCTTGTTCCAGATACTCGGCTGCACGGGCATACTGCTTGAGACCGCGATAGGCATCGCCCAAGCGTCCAAGATTGATACCACCGCCGCGCTTGTCACCGGTTGAGCGGGCAATGGCTAATGCCTGTTCATAAGTGCGGATAGCGTCTTCGAGTTGGTTTTGTTCGCGGTAAATATCACCGATGTTACCGAGATTGATGGACTCGCCGCGCACATCACCCCGTGTCCGCGCAATCGTCAATGCCTGCTGCAAATGGTCAATCGCTTTGTCGGATTTTCCAACCAAGCGGTAAGCGATGCCGAGGTTAGCGAGGTTAATACCTTCGGTACGCTGGTTGCCGACCTGTCGGGCAATGGTCAGTGCTTCTTCCAGATGTTCAATGGCTGGCTGCGCCTGGCCTGAAAGCCGGTGCGCGATGCCGATACGTCCTAATGTGACGCCTTCGCCGGTTTTATCACCGAGGTCGCGATAAATCTTCAGCGCCAGCCGGTAATACTTCATACCCTGTTTGATGAGGCTTAAGTCACGATATGCGCTGCCCAGACTGCCGAGATACTGTGCCTGACTATTACGATCTTTAAGCATCTCGCTGGCGTTTGCGGCTTGTTCGAGTAGTGTGGTCGCGATATTTCCGTAACCCTGCAAATGAAGGAAGCCTTCGGACGTGTCACTGTCGAAGTTCCGGTACAGCCAGTTGGCAAACTGCTGAACATCCGCATAACGTTCAACACTCATCGCCCAGCTCGTCGCGCCGATAAAGTTATCCAGTTCCGTTCGCAACGCGGCAAAGTTTTCCGGCTTCGGTTCGTGATAGCGTTTCAAATAAATCAAACAGGCGTCCAGCGCTTTGTGATGATGATTATTCGTGGCTTGCGAACGTACATAGCTGTACGCCAAATCGTGGATGCGGTATTCCACTGCCCGATCGTCACTTTCAGATACACGCTCGGCTAAACCGCGTCGTTGCAAGCGGTTCAGCGCATCGTCTACCGCGGTAGGCGTTAGGTGCATATAGAGTGAAAGCATTTCCGGTGTGGCGCTCGATGTGAAAAACGCGCCGAATGCCAGAAATACTGCCCGCGCTTCTTCATCTAATCCGTGCAGGCTGGTCGTAAGCAGTTCTTCAATACTGCTGCGTCCCTCTTCACCTACACCTTCCGGCGCGGTGAGCTTCCAGGGCGCTGCTGCGATACGATTCAGGAGTTCACCTGGGGAAAGATCATCGAGTGCCAGCGTGAGTGCAGCGACTTTGACGGCGAAACTGTGATCGCCCAGTTTGTCGCATAAGTCATGCGCTTCGGGATCGTCCATCCATTCGGACTGCCCGTAGTGGCATAATAATTCCAATGATGCTTTACGCTCCAGCCGTCCAACATCCAGCCGCGTTAGTCCAGTGAAACGGTGGCGCGAGGTCACGATAATCGGCACACCCCCAGGCACAGCGTTTACAGCCAGTAGTTGAGTGAGGGCGCGAGCATTCCATACGTCGTCAAGAACAATGAGCTTGACGTTATGTTCGGTTAACAGCAAGCGCACCACCCGCGCTTGATTGGCGATACCTGTTTCTTTGGTAATGTTGTGCTGGGCATTGAAAGGGCGCACCAGGGCCAACATCAGTCCATCGCGATCTTCCGAACCAGCACGCAGCCACAGCACCGCGCCTTTGCCAGCCTCAATGCGTTCAGCCGCAATGGCCGCTGCCAGCGCTGTCTTGCCCATCCCACCGAAGCCCTGGAGTAAAACGCGCTTGCCTTTGTCCAGCAGATTATGAGTATCGGTCACAAGTGATTCGCGCCCTACCAGCCGTTCCGGTCGCCCCGGAATATCATCGGCAACGGTCGCAAGAATTGCGTCCAGTTCACCACTGCGGGCAGTACGCCACTCCTGCCAGTTGACCAGTGCCATCGTCAGCTTTTGGCGGAAGTCATTCACATCGGAAAACAGGTTACGGATGACCGCTTTTTCAATCTTGGCTTTAAATGCGTCAACACGCTCGGCCTGGCGTTTTTCCATCGCACGTTTCGGCCATGTGTAAGCGGGATCAACAATGAAGCACAACCTATCCAACCCGCGTTCTCCGGCATAGTCGAATTCACTTTCGGTTACGCTTCGGTCGTGACCATCTTCAACGTAACCATAGCGGTGGGCGACGATACCAATGAAAAGGTCGGCTTCACGCAGCTTACGTTTGCTGCCTTCGGTTGCGCCTACACCCATCGCTTCAAAATTTTCCATTGCAATCGGCTCGAAGCCGAGGTCTTTGCAGACCTCAATGGCGGCTTTGCGGTAGCGTTTCAGGTCGAGGTTGGTACTGCTGATGAATACACTGTGACTCATAAATGTTATGTCGTTGGCTTCATATGTTGTACTAACATGGTACGACAGGTAAGAGGCTCACACAATATGAGAAATTCAAACAAAACAAATGTTCTTATAACGTTCCGTTCTACAATAATGGTACAATGGCAACTCGAAGTGAGAAAAGGTGATGTGGTCAATCCATCATGACAGGTTATCCCTCGAACGATTATTATGTTCCCCAACAACGTGAATCGAGTATCAATCCCTGGCTAGTTCGCCTACCGATTTTGTTCATCAGTGGTTGTATATTGCTGGTGATGGCACTTCTGGCTTTGCTCATGCTGTTCCAATTTGAATTTGGCAATAAGGCGCTGCCGGGGCTTTCGGCTTACAACGTCAATCTGGGTGGAATGACGCGTGAGCAGGCCAAAGCCGCACTCACCAATGCTTTTACCTATGATAAGCAGGCGGTCTTTACTTTCCGCTATAACGATAAATTCTGGCAGGCAACGGCTGGTGAACTCGGTATTACCTTTGACGTTGATAAGACGGTTGACGAGGTTTTCGCAGCCGGACACAGCGGTGGTATCTTTAGCGATCTCGGTACTGAAGCCAGTATCTGGTTGAATGGGCGAAGCATTGCCCCGATTGTGCGTTACGATGAGCAAATCGCGGTGCAAAAACTTAGTGCGATTGCCTCTGAATTCGATCATCCGCCGGTTGATGCTACTCTTAACATCAGTGGTACGGTGGTTGTGACCACTCCTGCCCAAACCGGTTTGGCGCTAGATGTGAGCAGCACCCTCAATACGCTTGAGGATTTGATGCGCCAATTGCAAACGGGTGGTGAAATCCCTCTAGTGGTTAAAGAAGCCAAGCCGCTGGTTACTGATGCGAGTGCAGCCGCAGCCAAAATTAATGCCGCACTGTCTGCACCTCTGACTCTGGTCACTGACGATCAGAAGGGCACATCACTCGGTCCCTGGACGGCTAACGTTGACCAAATCAAATCATTGTTGGTACTTAGCCTTATCCCTAACGGTGATGGCACACAAAGCTACGAAGTGACCGTTAATCCCGAACCATTGCGTGGTTTTCTACAAAGCTTGGCTCCCGGTTTGATTAGCCAGCCCAAAGATGGACGTTTCCACTTTAATGAGAATTCTCACCAATTGGAAATGATTAAGGACAGCGTAAACGGGCGTGCTTTGGATGTGGATGCGACTTTGAAACGCGTAACTGAAACGGTGTTTAGCACGACCAACCGGCTCATACCACTGGCCTTTGCTTATGATTTGCCCAAGTACAGCAGTAACGTCACCGCCACCGAATTGGGCATCACACAACTGGTGGGGGATTCGACGACTTATTACACTGGATCGACACAGAGCCGTGTTAAGAACATCATTGAGGCGGCTTCGCGCATGAATGGTATTATCGTTGGACCAGGGGAAACGTTCTCCTTTAACGATAACCTGGGGGACATCAGCCCTGAAGAAGGCTTCGTCCAAGGCAAGGTTATTTTCGGTGGACGCACAGTTGATGGGGTGGGTGGTGGTGTGTGCCAGGTTAGTACCACTGCCTTTCGGGCGGCTTTGAAAGCAGGCTATCCGATTGTCGAGCGGAATTCGCATGGCTACCGCGTGGGCTTCTACGAACTGAATGGCACACCACCCGGATTAGATGCAGCTATTTTTCAACCCACAGCCGACTTTAAGTTTTTGAACGACACCCAGTATTCCCTATTGATCGAAACGTCGGTTTTTCCGGCTGATCAATCGATACAATTCCGCTTCTACAGCACCAACCCCGGCCGGCAGGTGATTTTGGAAGGCCCGATCATCCGTGATGTCGTGCCTGCACTTCCGACTGTTTATCAAGCCAATGCTCAGCTACAACTCGGCCAGGAACAGTATGTGGATTGGTCGAAAGATGGCGCGGATGTCACCTTCACGCGGCGCATTTTGGACACGGCTGGCAAGGAAATTCGCACCGATACCATATACACCCATTATCTTCCCTGGGCAGCGGTGGTACAGGTCGCGCCGAGTGACCCGCGTGTGAGTAATCCATCAACCGGATGATCTAGCAATTGCAACCCGCTTGTGTAGTCCTACGTATAAACCCATGTACATAAGTAGGATAGACAAGCGGGACGAAAATTATGAACAATATAGCTCGAGTATTTGCAACGGGTATCATCTGGGGTGCGCTGACGATTCTTGGGGTCGCCATGACGGTTTCACATGTGGAATTGAGCAGCGGTGTGGTAGCACTTATGATGACCATCTTAATCATAGGCTCAACCATCGCTACAACTTCGGTTTGGAAAAGCGAGAGCGCTCATCCAAACACGCGTGAAGAAGCCGAGAAAGCTAAACGTCGCAGCCGTGTTGAACGCTTGATGAGCGATTTAGATGAACGGGATATTGATGAACTGCGGTACCGGCTGATGGGCGACGATAATGATGATCGGGTTCCCTTAGAAGAACTGCTCCAAAAAGGACAAGGGCGATAGTACTTCTGTCCAATCCGGGGAATTAGGGCGCCATATTTACTTTCGTTAGGAGTTCTGTTATGGTTTTTTTAGGATAAGGTAATACAACTAATAACATATACCGTTAGTTAGAGAATTGTTATATGGCTGTCCTCCGTGAGGAAACCCGTAATCGCTGGTCAGCACTTACACCTGATAAATTTATCAGTACTGTTTTATATGGTGCACTGGGTGACCAACTTAAACTAGCCTATACATTTATTGCTGTTTACACCCAGATTATGCATAACCTTCCGCGTACCCAACCCCTGCGACTCAGTAATCATCAGTCAGTAGTTGAGTTGCGCAGCCTTCTAAAAAATTTGCGCTCGTCCATTAGTGATGCTAGTAATGTTCTGCGAAGTGACAATACCCCGACTGTACCCCTTTCAACTTATACTGACGAAGGATTTATCCTGTCTACAATTGCAGTTATTCGCCACTACATCCAAGAAATTGAGGCGGGTGTCTTACGGATTGAAACGGCGCCTGAACTGATGGCGATCCCTATGCCCGGTTCGAATGGACGGCTGGCGAGTTCAGTAGCGAGTGATATTCGGGGTTACATGCTGGAAATCAACCAAATACTGGACTTTGCCCAGCAATATGCCCAGCGCATAGTTGAACAATCCAACCACAACCCTAAAAGTCATTGTTAGGAAAATCTCACCAAAAGTGTATTTGCTTTAGCCCCACGTTAGGGTTTAGGGTATATTCTGTCATAATAGTCATGACAAAATACTAACCAAGTTGATTTGAGAGCCTGAAGTGCCTATCCTCCACGAAGAAACCCTTGCCCGTTATCAGGGGTTATTACCGACGCAGTTTCTGGATTTTGTAATCTTTGGTGATTTACGTGACCACGTGCATACGGTTTATACGGTCATCAACGTTTATACCCGTATTATGCTCAGTTTGCCCGCTACCGAAGATTTGCGTTTGACTTATGTTCCGAACACAATCCTTCAATTCCCGGTTGAACTGCGGGATATTATGAAGAATATTCAAACATGTGCTGTGGAAGCCTACAACCTCTTACAATCTGATCTTCATCCGCGAACAAGTGATGTCGGATATGATATTTTGCAGGTTGTAAATGAGGTAAGCCAGCCGATTGAACTTATTGACCGTTGGGCAGCAGCTATTGAAGGTGACATGGCGATGAAGGGGTGGATTGTCCCTGAACTGCGGAGTAAAACACCGGCGCGAGTCGCCAGTGAAATCCGGCAGTATATATTTGATGCCCACCAAGTGCTGTTATTTGCTCAAGCCTATGCGATATGGTGGAGTCGCAAATCCCGCCGTGTGACCTAAATTAGCCAGTTGCCTAACACGATTCGTAAATTCAGTCTTCATCTACAAATGCTCTGATTTTTGCTTCGACCTCCTCTACGGTGATTCCATCACGCGACCAATCCCAATTCTGTGCTTGCCCACCTGCAACGCCCCGCGTATCGACGTTGGCGGGTTTCCACAGCGCGAGGCTGTTGGGCGTAAAGGGTGCGTAACGCCGGGGATCGGATGGGCCGAGAATCATGACAGTACGAGCGCCTGAAGCGGCGGCAAGGTGAGTCATGCCAGTGTCGTTACCGACGTAAAGCTGGCTGAGGCTGGCAAGCGCAGCAATCTGCCCGAAGCTGAGCTTACCCACTAACGATAAAGGCGATTGTTGAAGATTTCGGCTGACTGCATTGACAATATCACCGTCATTTGGACCAGCCACCAGTATAACTCTGGCATTGAGCGATGAGACGAGTCTATTGGCTAAATCGGCAAAATTCGCGGGCGGCCAGCGCTTGCTATCCATCGTCATGCCGGGGTTACGACCGCCGGTGGGGTTGACAACGATGAAGGGCGCAGCAATGTTTGCTTGCGTGAGGATTGATTGGATAGAGGCGATATTTTCCGCTGTGACAGGGATGTTGGCGATGCAGCCTGTGACATCCAGACCAAACGCACGCGGCACATCAAGATAAATGTCAGCTTCGTGGCGAGGCTGGTTAGGATCGATGGGCGCACGAATGTTGTAACCCCATCCGCGTCCTGCGCTATCCAATCCGGCACGGTGAGGGATACCCGATAATGCTACCGCAGCGCTCATCAGTGGTGAGCGTACGAGCGATACGGCTAGATCGAAATGTCCTGCACGGAGCTGGCGCACAAACCTATAGAAACCACCGGGCGACTTAACCGGAAGGGCTTGTGGGCCTGTATCAAGGATGGCATTCAAGAGCGGATGTTGTTCGATGACCCCTTTTGACCATGTGCCGACTGCCCAGGTGATGTGCGCCCGGAGATAGGCACGGCGCAAAGCCATAAGTGCAGCAGTTGCAAGCACTACATCCCCGATGCAGCAGGGGAGAATGAGTACGACGCGCTGAGGGGTGATTGGGCTGGATGAAGGCAAGGGCTTTTCCTGACTGTAGGGGTGTTAAGCGCAGTTGGCGCTATTACTTACAAATTTCTTCATGTTCCCATCCTTTTGATGCAATTATGCCAAAAGGGTGTGCCGCCGCCAAGATTGCCAAAAAGCGATCGGCGACGGCAGCGGAGGGGTCTGCTGCCGCTGATTTTCAGGCTAAAGTTGGCGGCAGAACCCATTGGACAACACATTAAACTGCTCCATCAACATCCTCATTATTATGATGTCAGGAAAGTGATGGTCATAGACCATGCCCTACGAAAGTATAAATCTGTTTTGTCGATCACGTGCCTCATAACTGGTAGGATCACATTAAGTGGTGGACGGTGGTCAGAACCCCTCCCCGAAGCATCTTTACGACACGACAGATTTGGTCGATTGAGGGAAAAGTGGAAGGCTCTCAGAGCCTTCCCTACGGGAGAAAAAGTCATTAAACTATAAAAGTATCGTCTCGTGAACCGAAGCATCAGGGAGGGGAGAAAATGCAAATTTGAGAGAGCAGCAAATTTAGCTTTCACATGAAGTTGCCCTCTACCGTATAGCGAAATGGTACCTATAATCATCGCTTAACTCATGATAGAACAAAGAAGCTAAACCAGTCAAGTTCGAAACGGGTTAGGAACCGTTTGAAAAGGGAAATTATTCCGTGCAGGGCGGGTCAAAGACCACGCGCTACGGAAAAACCTATGCCTATTTGGAATGTGTGCTGCGCCAACATGACTTTTCAAACGGCTTCTTAGAATATCGGTTCAATTTCATTTCACAAAGTAGTAGAGTTCGCCGGGTTGCAAGATTTTATACGGCTGACGCGGCGCATAACGGGCGAAGGCATCCGCAATGCTGCCCATCGGGATAGTATTATTCGGGTATAAATCATTATGTCCGGCGATGACCGTACCCCATCCAATTTCGGTGGACAGTCGGGCGGCTTCTTCCGGCAGTAGATTACCAACCGCACCAACCAGTTTCTCGCGATACCAATCGCGACCGTTGATGGGCAGCATGGCGACATCGGCAATCGGAAGACTCTTGAGGGTATCTACATAACCGGGATGAATGATGGTGTCACCGGCGTGGTAGAAGGTGACGCCGTTCCATTCGATCAGATAACCGAACCAGCGAAACCCCTTTTGCTCGTCAAATTCCCGTTCGTAGTGCGCCGAGGGAATCGGTGTGAGTTTGAGGCTGGTTCCGGGGAGCGTGATGGTTTGGAGCGCGGTTGGGACAATCACACGGGTATCGATGACACCTGCTTTAGTCAGCAGTTCCCGACACCAACCGGGGGCAACGAAGCGGGCGGCAGGCGAGGCTTTGGCTAAAGGTTCGACCGTCCGAGGATCAAAATGGTCGGTATGTTCGTGGGTGCTAAAGTGATAGGTAGCATTGGTAACAGCTTCAGGTTCGATGGGCGGCGGATAAGCCCGATACCACCAACTGCCAAAGAGATCTTCAACGACGTTGGTGAGGCAGGGATCAATATAAATAATGGCATCCGGCCCTTTGACGGCGATACCCATCTGTCCCATGCCCCAGAAGGCCAGACTATTGGGGATGATGGGCGTATTCGCCATTTGGGCAAGGAGGGCGTTTCCGGTGGGCATAAGGGTTTCTCCAAAAAGAATATTTAATCGCAAGGGCGCAGCGTACACAGCCAGATTGATCGTTTAAAAGTATGCTACCTAGATAAGCATAGCGCAAGCGTACTTTAACATCTACTTAAGCTCAAATTTAGCCTTCGCCCAAAGTCATATCACAAAGATTGGCCTTTTGGCTCAGATAGATTTCCTGACTGAACCAGCCGACGCAAACGGGTTGATCTTCGGTAATGGGCAACTTTATTTGGCGCGATTCACCGTCCATAGAGATGAGATCAATTTTCGGAAGTGCAGCCGTCGTTTCAGACTCGGAAAGGATTAGCCAATGTCCATCGGGCGACCAATCGTGATCAAAGAAATTGATACCTTTATCGAAATGGGCGAGTTCACGGATTTCGCCCGTGGGGAACGAAACGCGATCAATCGAATGTCCTTCATGCTTGTCGTAGGTTGAATAAATAAGAGTGTGGTCATCGACCCAGTGCAGCGAGGTTACAGGCGATTGGCTGAGGTGTACGAACTGTTTCGTCAGCAAGAGGGGTGTGGCATCCTGGCTTTTCAAATCAAGCGCGTACAGGCCGCCGGAAATGCCTTTGCTTAAAGAGGCTTCGACAATCAACCAGCGAGAATCAGGAGACAGACGCCAACTTGAGATAAAAGTGGCCTGGATTTCAGCCACACGTTCGTCGACCTGTCTGACGGCATCATAACGATGAACAGCATAATGATCGACAGTCGGGGCGACCGCATAGAGTAGGTCTGAACCTGTGCCGAGCCACATGTTATTCGTAAAGATCAAAACGGAAGTGCCTAAGGTCTGAAGTGTGCCTTCGTCGCGGTCTAAAACGTACAATGTGACCGGATACTTTTCACCATCGCGGACACCCAGTTTTATTACAACGCACCACGCGCCATTCGTATGGCAGTTCTCTAAACCCCAAACGGGTTGTGTTAGTCTTGTCAATTGGTTGGTATGCAAATCCAGCCGACTTAATGTTCCCGCTCCTGATGGTTGGGTATCGGTTTTCACATACAAATAAGCCCCATTAGGTGACCAATAATCTTTTTCGGGATAGGTCACATCGGCATGTTGAGCGATGAGTTGGCGTGTATGGCTGTTCACACGGCGATAGAGGTTATAGTCGATATGCTCATTCGGTTCAGGTGTCTGCGTACTTTCAAATTCGAACTGGATCAATGGATTATAAGGGGATTGCAGCTTAACGAGGGCAGGCGGCGTTGAACTGCCATAATCGTTTATATTCTCACCCAACGGCACAGCACGTTCAACCGTTTGGACAGCGTGGGTTTTGAAATCATAGACATGATAACGCTCATCGTATTCGTTGAGGGAGGCATAGCCCAATGGTGGTGGCAGATCATTCTCTGCAAGTGTGGGTACAAAAGTCAGCAGCATGAGCAAACCGGTAATGCGATAGAAGCGCCTGAACATCATGCAACTCCGATTCTAGGTATATGTTTATCATTACCGAAAAACATGGCAAGAAGTTCAGACGCTTATCCGCCGTTAGGCCTTCGGCGCAGTGGTAAGTGCCAATTCTGCAAAAACCGGATGGTGATCCGAGCCGCCGGAAATTGGCCATACATGGGATGCAACCGGGACAAAAAACGCGTTATGGAAAATGTAGTCCATGCGCTGGTGCATAGGGATAAACGGTAAACCTTCCTGTGACTGTGGATGACTCCAATCCGGGCCGGTGAAACCCATGCCCCAACCGACTTCGCGAAACGTATCCTGCATATGGGCGGTGATGAGCGGGTAATTGACATCGGTATCGTTGGTGTTGAAGTCGCCTATCAACAACACGGCATCATGCTCGTTGGCAATCATGGCGAGGACATCTTTTATTTGCTGACCGCGCGGGTGGATATCAAAACCTTGACCATAAATGGGATAAGACGGCGGCGCGTGGAAATTGTAGATGGTGATGGGTGTGCCGTTCATATCGACAACAGCCCACATGAGGCGGATGGGAATAGGATATTCGACCGGCCATGATTTGGACACAGTGATTGGGAAACGACTGAGTAATCCGCGACCATGATAGGGGAAGCGATCAGGTGAGGGATAGAGCGCGCGATATGGATACAAGTCAGCAAGTTTATTATCAAACGTCGCGCCGGCCTCGGGACTCATCTCCTGCAAAGCTACGATGTCAGCGTTGGTGTCGCGGATGAGTGCCACCATTGGTTCGAGGATGTTTTGCTCGGCATGAAGGTTGTAAGTCAACAAGCGCAGGCGCGGCGCATCGGCTGGCAAATTCACAGTACGGGGCACGAAAAAGGGTAGATACGCGATTGTAAAGGCGGCAAAGGGAACGGCCAATATGACCGACAAGCGCCAACGCTTGAGCACAAGGCACAGCGGAAACAAGAGCAGCGAAGGCATCAATAATAGTGTGATTGATACGTTGATTCCTGCGATAAGCGTCGATTCACCATCACCGACAGCGCGCAAGACCAACATCAGGCAGAGGATGAGGCCGTAAAGCGCGACTAACGCAACAGCGGGACGTGCGAATAATCGACGTGAGATTGTCACGAACGATCTGCCAATGCAAAGGTGGCATAAATCGGAAAATGATCCGAGCCAGCCGAGTCGGTGCCGACGCGTATTGTAAGCGGCTGAAATTGGCTGTCGTGGAAAATGTAATCGATACGGCCTATCGGTGGAAGGTAGCGGATATTAAAGGCGTAAGTGAAGTTGGGGAAACCGAAGCCCATACCCCAGCCGACCTGGGCGTAAGAATCGGTATAACGTGCCGTTATACGGGCATAATCATCACTGAGGTTGGTCATATTAAAGTCGCCAGCAATGATTAGCGGATCGGTGACCGTTTCGGTACGTCGCAGCACTTCGTCAATTTCTTCGGCACGTGACTGACCATCAAAGTGGAGGCCGCGCAAAGGATGGATGGGATGAACGTTGAAAAAGGCAACCGGCTGCCCATTCCAATCGATTTGAAGACGTTGATGCCCGAGGTTAATTTGCCAGAATTCATCCGCCGAAAGAGGATAGCGGCTGAGAACACCCTGACCGGAGAAATCTGATTGTGGATGCAGGGCACGATAAGGATAAAGCCCGGCAAGCTGGTTCTTGAAAGCATCCGCGACCCAAGGGCTGAGTTCCTGAATGGCAACCACATCCGCACCTGACTCACGCACGATGCGAATGATGTCTTCCGTATGCTGGTTGTCTTTGTTGATGTTGAAAGATAGCAGATTCAAACGGGGTGCTTCGGCTGGCACGTTGATACTGCGCGGCATAAATTGTGCGCCATAGGTCGAGATGAAAAAGAAAAAGGGTGCGGCTAACTCGATCACTAACCATCGACGGCGCAGGATAAGACTCAGCGGCAGCAAGATGACCGCCGGTAAAATCAGCAGATGAAAATAGGAGTTGAATAGTCCGATAATGTTCCAACGCTCACCAACGACTGCCCTCAACAACAGGTATAAGGTTGTGTTGAGGCCATAAGCGCCAACCAGTGCAATATAGGTGTTCATGGCGACGCGTCGCAGGATGTGGCTGCGACCGGTTGAGACAGGGGTGACCGCTATAGACGTTTTCATTGGGGATTCGGTCATTCATTCTCCTTATTGATGAGGGCTAATTCGACCCATACCGGACGATGATCTGAGCCACCGGATGTCGGCCAAACCCGGGCGCTCATAGTGCGGAAGGCTTTGTCATGGAATACGTAGTCCAAGCGGAGGAACAGGACGGGGCGTACTGGCAAGGGCCAATAACTGGGCAGCGATTCGAACCCGCTGAGGTCCGGGAAGGTGAAGCCCATACCACTGCCGACTTCACGAAAGCTGTCGCCGTAGCGGGCGGTAATACGCTGATAGTCCTCATTCTGGTCGGTCATGTTGAAATCACCCATAAGCAGTACCGCGCCGGTGTCGTTGGCCGCTTTTTCCAGCACCATGTCAATTTCGACACCACGTGGCAGGGTATCAAATCCATCATCGGCGATGCCGGGGTGCAGGGGATGGGTATTGTAGAGTGTGATGGGTGTGCCGCCGAAATCAATCTCAACCCGTAAATGTCCAAGCGCTTCCAGAGCGATATGATCATTGCGCCAATAAGTCTCGGCTGTGATGGGATAACGGCTGAGTACACCTTGCCCGCGACTGGCTCGCTGGGCGGTGTAAACGGCTTGATGGGGATATTTTTCACCCAGGACGATTTTGAAGTGTTCGGCGGCGGCATAGCTCAATTCCTGTATCGAAATGATGTCGGCGTCCGACGTGCAGAGAATTTCTGTGATCTGGTCGAGACTTTGTTTAGCGCCCTGAATATTAAAGGTCATCACTTTGAGGGTGCTGCTGGCATCAGCGACGGCGGGCGCTGGCCGGGATACAAACAGCCGTCCATAAGATGCGATGAAACTGGCAACGGGTATGACCTGAAACCACACCAGCCAGGGCCGTAACAGGAGGTTGATGGGCAGCAGGATCAGCGTAGGCAGCATCGACATTTGGGCGAATGAGTTGAAGTAGGCAATCACTTTGAAGTTTTCGGTGAGGCGTTTTCGCGTCAAAAGCATGACGGAAATGATAAGGCTGTATAGGGCCGCAAGTGCCAGGCACAGATTGAGCAACTGGCGAAGGGGATTTTTTGAAGTTGTGTTTCGCGACATTGAATGGCTTTTATCTCGTTATAGTGGTCGATGATGATCGTTCGATGGGCGGTGTAACTTGAACGATAGACGTT
Organism: Aggregatilineales bacterium; assembly: GCA_044226325.1. Lineage (GTDB taxonomy): Bacteria > Chloroflexota > Anaerolineae > Aggregatilineales > Phototrophicaceae > CFX2. The sequence goes on along the minus strand of JBGAHG010000011.1, from coordinate 200,420 downwards.
TTGCATTGTACCCACCAGGACTGCGTTTTACTCACCTCCAGCGGCAATTTTCCCTATTCACTGCTTTAAAAATGGTCTAAACTCGGCAGAATAGGCTAATTGGATTGAGGCTGACAATGAATATTGAAGACGAGATTGTGCAGGCCCTTATTGAGAGCTTGCAAGACGATAATCATATGGTACGCAGTGCTGCGGTCCGCGCGCTGGGACGGACGCATAATCCTACGGTGACTCCCGCGCTGCTGCAAGCCTTGACTGATAAGGGCGGGTTAGTGTATGACTTCGCACTCCACGCTTTGGGCGAGATGAATGACGCGGCGGCCATCCCTACCTTGATGAATTTGTTAGGGAGTACGGATAGCGATTTGCGCCGCGCGGCGGCGATACTCCTCGGTAAGCAAAAACATGCCGAGGCGGCTCCAGTGTTGATCAAAATGCTGTCTGATGAAGTACTGGCGGTTGGTCACGCTGCGGCTGAGGCGCTGGGCGAAATTGGTGATGTACAGGCTGTTCCGGCGCTAGTCGAGGTGCTTTCCAGCCCGCATACCGATTGGGCTATGTGCATCAATGCGGCACAAGCCGCCGGGAAAATTGGTGATCCGCAGGCGACTGGCCCGCTGATTAACATTTTTCGCCGCCGTTGGGATGTGGTGCCGGGGATGAATACGACGCCACCGGTGCGGAAGCATGTGATGGAAGCGTTGGTGAAGCTGGGTGATGGCGCAGTGCCTTATTTGCTCATGGCACTCACGGACGCGGATGTTAAAGTGCGACACGGAGCCGTCGAGACTTTAGGTCATTTGACGGGTGGCAGTACAGCCATCAATTAAAAAAGAGCTAAACGCCTCGTTGTCGATGGTAATAAAGAATGCCCGATTTACGTGTCGGGCATTCTTTTTTAAGTTTGATTGTTGTTTAACACACGATTTCTTGACTTTAAAAAAAGCGTTTATGTAGTGCCAGACTGTGCCTGAATAGCTCCTCCGGCTTCTTTCCAGGCCTTGATGCCACCACCAACGTGGACGATATTGTTGAAGCCCATTTCCTGCAAGCGCTGTGCTGCCAAAGCCGAGCGTCCGCCGCTGGCGCAATACAATACAATTTGCTTGCCCGATGCGAACACGTCTTTGTGATAGGGACTTTCGGGATCGGCATAGAATTCCAGCAGTCCGCGTGAGGCGTGGACTGCGCTGGGGATCTTACCATCCCGCTCTATTTCCGGCAGGTCACGGATGTCCACGAATACCACGTTCTCATTGTGAAGCTGATTTATTGCCTCGGCAGCAGGGATGGTGTTGACGACTGCGTTGGCCTCGGCAATCAGCTGCTTGTAACCCTTGCTCATACTTGTTGCCTCCTTTGGCATACCTAAACGTTGATCACAGTATATGAGCTGAAATAGTGCGATGTCGCCCTTATAAAGAAGGGCAAAAGGAGGGTTCAATCGGTTTTGTAAGCAAGTGGGTAACGCGTATAATGAAATCGTCGAATAGGTGAAGAGGTCGTAGAAATGAGCAATGTCGATGGCACACTCAACGCATTTTCCGAGCGGGAACTTGAGATTTTACACCTGCTTGATGATGGCTTGTCGGATCGTGAGATTGCAGACAAACTCATCCTCGCCCTTTCAACAGTCAAGTGGCATAACCAGCAAATCTACAGCAAGCTAGGTGTGAGCAAGCGTACGCTGGCAATTGCACGCGCAAAGCAAATCGGACTGCTTAACGGCAAGGCAGATCGGCCTGCTATAAAGCGACTGGAACATAATCTTCCCGCACAACCGACCCACTTTGTAGGGCGTCGACGCGAAATTGCTGATGTCAAGCGTTTACTCCAAACCGTTCGTCTTCTCACACTCACCGGTTCGCCCGGAACAGGTAAAACACGGCTGGCAATCCAAGTGGCTTCCGAAGTCCTGTTTGAGTTTGTGGACGGGATTTATTTCGTGCCGCTTGCACCATTGACCGATGCCGGTTTCTTGATTAATGCCATCGCCAGCGTGCTTGGTCTGGAAAATCTGGGGAGCCAGCCGCTCATCGAAACCCTGAAACTTGACCTCCGCAGCAAACATACGCTGCTGCTGCTGGATAACTTTGAGCATATGCTGCCTAATGCCATGCTCATATCCGAACTGCTTTCAGCCGCCCCCAATCTGAAGGTGCTGGTTACCAGCCGCGAGGTACTGCATCTCTATGGCGAGCAAGAGTATTTCGTCCCAACACTGTCGCTGCCCGAACCGGAAACACACACTGAATTTACGCAATACGAAGCTGTCGAGCTATTTGTCCAGCAGGCGCGGACTGTACAACCTGACTTCAAATTGACGGAAGAAAATGCACTGGATGTCGCCAAAATTTGTATCCGACTGGACGGACTCCCGCTGGCGATTGAACTGGTTGCGGCGCGAATCAAACTGTTTTCACCACATGACCTGTTGATGAGGATGGGCAATGTGCTGGATAATTTCGCCAGTAGTAGAAGAGATATCGCGGATCGTCACCTGACATTAAGTCGTACGCTTGATTGGAGCTATGAGCTTTTAGACGATGCTGAAAAAAGGCTATTCGCTCATTTGGGGGTCTTCGCAGCTGGCTGGACTCTGGAGGCGGCTGAATACATTTTTGGTGATGAACAGAATATTGATGTATTAGAAGGTCTGGCATCATTAGTTGACAAGAGTCTGGTACGGCAAGAAAACATCGGGCGAGATTACCCTCGCTTTAATATGTTGAGGATTATCCGCGAGTATGTGAGCCAAAAGCTCAATGACAGCGGCAGTGCTGAAGCGCTCCGGCAGCGTCATGCGGAGTATTATGTTAAGTTTGCCCGCCGTATATTTTACTACTTGTATGATAAGAATCTCGGCGGTTGGCTCAACTTATTGGAATGTGAACACGATAATTTTAGGGCGGTTCTCAAGTGGTCGTTTGATGGCGACCCGGAACCGGGGCTACAACTGATCCATGTACTCGGCATGTGTTGGCGCATTCGCGGTCATCTGGTTGAGGGTTACGAATGGGCGCAAAAATTACTCGAAAAAGGGAAGGATGCTGCTCCCGTAGTACGATCCAAAGCGCTGAGCAGCACAAGTTGTTTACTCGCTTGCCAACTGGGTAATTATACAGAAGCTGAACATATGGGTGTCGAGGCACTTGCATTGGCTCGTGAAAGCGGTGATAGTCATGCGCTGGCGTCGGCCTGGTTTGCTCTGGGTAATGCAGGAATGGCTCATGATCTACCGGCAGCCACAAAAAACCTGGAAGCAGCACTGGAATTATTTCGAGAAGTCGATGATCAATGGGGATCGGCACGAGCCTTGAATTGTCTCGGGGAAATCACACGCGTTCAAGAGAACTATGGCAAGGCAGCAGCTTTTTACCAAGAATCGCTGAAACTGTTCCGACAAATAGGCAATCCCTGGGGCGAAAATATTGTACTGCAAAATCTGGCCTATATTGCCCAGAATGCGGGTGATTTTGACCAAGCAAAGGCGATGTTCACTGACGGGCTGATGACCTCGATAGGATTAAACGACAAATGCTCTATCGCCAATAACTTAATTGGATTGGCAGGCACTATCGGCAATTTAGGAGAACCGGAGCGGGCAGCGCAGTTATTTGGCGCGGCAGAGGCTTTACGACAAATGATTGATGTACACATCCAACCGGGAGATCTTCCCGATTATGAGCGTAACCTCGCGGCCATACAGGCGCAGCTTGATGACGTGACCTTTAAATCCGCCTGGGAGGAAGGGAGAACGATGTCCTTAGAACAATCGATTGAGGCAGCGCTGAACGAGCCATCACTGGTTCGTTAACTACACCGTATTATATCGTGGCCGCAAATGCTGAAATCAGCTCATAAGATAGTGGAGTGATCGATTTCACCCCGTCAGCATTAACGACCTAAGCGGCGATTGTTGTCGGTAGAGGCAGGTAGCGTGATCACAGGATTATAAACACGGGTTCCACAGTGTAAACAGACTTTTTCGTTGCCAACTTGCTGCCACGTGGCAGGGCGACGACAATAGTGGCAGAAGTCTTTGTCGTTATCTTCGTACTGCTTGGGTAGGTGACGGTCACTCATCATAATTTTTTACTCCATAAACAAATTCGTTGCATCTTTGGTTTCCAATTTATGCAAAATACCTTGCACGTTCCTTACAGTATAACAAATTATGTTTATGAATAATGCGTGTTTTGATTAAGGAATGAACGATCTTCCTGTATATTGTGAACAATAATGACCTTACGAGGGGCAATTTGATCCATTTCATAACTCTACCCGGACGTTTGTGGTGATGACAAACACCATTCAATCGGCCTTACAAGCCGCGCGTCAACGGATTCAAGCTGGTTCTGATTCAGCAGGATTGGATGCACAGGTACTATTGGGCGCGGTGTTAGGTGTTGATCGTACTTATCTGCTGGCGCACCCCGAACAAGTACTGCTGCCGGAACAAGAAGTACGTTTTACTACATTGGTCGAACGCTGCGCGGCTGGCGAACCGCTCGCGTATTTGTTGGGGCGTCGTGCTTTTTATGACCGCGAACTGATCGTTTCGCCAGCCGTATTGGTTCCACGTCCAGAAACGGAACTGCTGCTAGAAAAAGCGTTGACCTTTGCCCGCAGCCGTCCATCACTTAGAGCCGTTGATGTCGGAACAGGAAGTGGTGCGCTGGCAGTTACCTTAGCGGCACTTTGTCCTCATGCCATTGTGTATGCCACCGATATGAGTCCTTTGGCTCTCGACATTGCGCGCCAGAACGCAGCTTTGCACCACACGAACGTCACTTTCTTTGAAGGCGATCTGCTGCTGCCACTCGTCGAAAGTGATATTCAGATTGATCTCATCATGGCGAATTTGCCTTATATTCCCAGCGATGAAGTGCCAGCACTTGCCGTCAGTCGATACGAGCCGATTATGGCACTGGATGGGGGGGCTGATGGATTGGATTTAGTGCGCCGCTTGCTCGTACAAGGTCGAAAACTCATCAATCCGCACGGGTTGACGCTTCTCGAAATTGGCGCGGGGCAAGGTGATGCTGCCAGCCGCGAGGCACTGGCTGTATTTCCTGAAGCACAGGTCGCAGTTGGATTGGACTATGCCGGTTTAGATCGGATTGTTGTCATTGACCATAAATGATGCCGCCAGCGTCTTGCGATGCTGGCGGCATACCGTTGGGGGAGTCGGGGATATAGTTAGGTTTGGGATCATTTTGTTAACGATCTGTTTTTTAGCATAACTCAACTCTGTGTCAATTAAGTGTTAAGGTTTTGGATACACTCCTAATCTGCCGACAAAGTAGATGGATAAATCACACTTTGTCGCCTCAAGCCAGTTCATTGAAATGTGGAAGTAAGTCAGGGTTGCCTAATAAAGTGAACGCGCTTGCCATGCTAAGAAAGTCTTCACGTTCCCATCTTTAGTAAATATTCACATTTTTTACTGAATTCAATAGTTTCCATGTTCCCGTTTGGGTTTATCATGAATCTTAATGGCGATATTCACATGAACCTAGTTATTCCCTATTACATCCTGTTAGAACCCTGTTATCGGTATTCATATCACCACTGTGTAATCGGAGGATCATGACGCTTGTTCACCCGAGAGAGTCTCCATTTCAAGGTTAAATCTGCCTTAACACTGATGTTAGTGTTTTGCGAGGTGGGTTTGTTAAGCTCATTATTTCAGAGCCAATTTGATCACAGAATTGGTTGATCGTGCAAAGAAGACATAGAGGCACTGTACAATGCGTCTGAAGTTTGAGAATTCATGGCTCGCGTCATTTTTATTGCTTCCCGGATTGATTATCGCCGCACTCATCATGTGGCAATACGTACATAGTAGTTATCTATTAATCGTCTTAGTTCCAGTCACCCTGCTGGGTATGCATCACTACAAGATACTGCCTAAATTGTGGCGATTAGCCTATGTCGGGTTTTTGATAGCGGCGATTAGTGTGTTCAGTTTAATGTTACTACAAGGGATGAACGACAATGTTAATCATCCGCGTGAGTGGGATTTTGTTGGGTTCTGGTTGCACGGAACCAGCGCAGTTCAACATCATAATTTTTATGACCCCCAATATGCCCAGCATACCGCACAAAATATGGTCTTGAGCAAAGAATTTCGGGAAGAAATCGTTAATGTCGGTTTTTGGTATCCTCCGCCCACGATTTTCTTGTTTATGCCGCTTGGATTATTTGATCTCCATACTGCCTTGATCGTTTGGTATATTGCACAGAGTATAATCTTGGTTGTGAGCATTATCGCTTTATGGAAATGGTTCCTTCCGGAGAGCGATTGGCTTGGCTTGCCTTTTGTCACCAGTTTAGTGCTGATGCTTTATTCTGTTTACCAGAATATTTATTACGGCCAAACCAATTTTATGCTTTTGTTGGCTGTGATTTTATTCTTGCGTCATAAAGATAAGTGGCAAGCGGGTTTGTGGTTTGCGTTGTGTGTTCTTGTAAAACCGTTCACCGCTGGTCTGATTTTGTATTTATTACTGAAACGTAAGTGGTCTGCCATCGGGGTGGCTGTTGCGAGTGTGGTGGTTATTTCGTTAGCGACAATTATGATCTTTGGTGTCGATAACTTTTCAAGCTATTTTCGTGGAAATTCTGTTGGTCAGCTTCCCACTTTTATCTATACAGAACTCACCAATCAATCGCTTTTGGCTAGCATTTTGAGGATAACCAATTTCCAATTTGGTAAATCCTCTCCCATCATGCATCCGCTATTCATCGCTATCGGTCTTGTGATGGGGCTTATTACAACGTGGTTTGCCTATCGGTTGGATAGAAAATATGATGAAGTGACCATTTCTCTTAGTTTGATGTTGTCAGTCATCATTTATCCGCCTTCCCAAATGTTTTATGCCATATTGTTAATCATCCCACTATTATGGCTGTGGCGAAATCGCAATACTCTATTCGGCAAAAACATGGGCATACTAGTAATAGGTTTTACAGTGTTATATGAGTTTTTGGTTGTTCAAGATGGGAATGTGACCCTTGGAGCGAATTTATTCATGTGGGTGACATTGGTTTGGATTTCCTGGAAACTCACCCGACAACCAATGCTCATTGTTGAAGGTCAATTATCACTACAAACCTAATTTCCAAACAAAAACCTGCGAGTCAATTACCAGATTCGCCGCTCGATAATCTTCCAACAGGAGACTGCTAATATGTGGCAGGGTATTATTAAACGAATTCAAACTTTGAGCATCGTTCAAATTGCGGCTTTAATAGCGTTTGTGCCCGTTGGAGTGGTTGTTTGGGTATTCCAGAACACGTTTATAGTGCCATTTTTGTTGGTTCCGATTGGTTTATCCGGCAACACTGATGTCTTACAGTATTCTTTTGGTCATTCCGTTGATAGGGATATGGAAATATGGTGCCGATTTTGCAGGTGGTATCAAAGGGAATCTGATTTTTGTCACTGCATTGTTTACCATTATAACTTTCGATTTAGGCTCTAAATCGTTTTTGCGTTCATATTATGTTGGATTGTCTTTGCTATTATTGCGTACAAGAAAAGCCAACTCAGTTCTTCGGGCATTGATATTCAATCCGTGCAAGCATTAACATCATCCTAGATTGAAAATACGAGCAAGGAAACGTTATGTTTATTCATCCTAGTGCAGAAGTCGAAGCGGATGTCACAATTGGCGAAAACAGCAAGCTATGGCATTTGTGCCATATTCGTCGTGGCGCTCAGATCGGCAGCGAATGTGTGATCGGGCGCGGCGTGTTTGTAGATGCTGGTGTGCAAATTGGTAACCGCGTCAAAATACAGAATTATGTCTCGGTGTTTCATGGCGTTACAATTGAAGATGGCGTGTTCGTCGGGCCACACGTTTGCTTTACCAATGACATGTTTCCGCGTGCGGTGAATGCGGATATGTCGCTGAAAGCTGCGGATGATTGGGTACTCAGCGAAACCCGTATCAAAGCAGGAGCCGCGCTCGGCGCAAACTCGACTATTGTTTGTGGCATCACGATCGGGCGCTGGGCAATGGTGGGTTCGGGCAGCGTTGTCACCAAAGACGTTCCGGATTATGCGCTGGTGGTCGGTAATCCAGCCCATATCATCGGCTATGTGACACCATCGGGCAAACGAGTCGCTACACAGGAAGAAGCGGCCCAGTCTAGCTAGGTGCTTCTTGAGACGAGCCTATAAATAACATCTACATTGGTGTAGATGATTAATGATGAAAAGGTCAGAATAATGCAAATTCCTATCGCAAAGCCCTTCATAGGGGAAGAAGAAAAACAGGCTGTCATGCTGGTCTTGAGCAGCGGACAGCTTACATCCGGCCCGAAAGTGGTCGAATTCGAAAAAGCTTTTGCGGCTTATCACGGTGTACAACACGGCATTGCCACCAGCAATGGTACGACCGCGTTGATGGCCGCCATGATGGCACATAACATTGGCCCCGGCGATGAAGTCATCATTCCGTCGTTTAGCTTTTTCGCGACCGCTTCCTGCATCCTTAGTACGGGGGCGCGTCCTGTATTTGCTGATATTGATGCCGATACCTTTTGTTTATCACCCGAATCAGTAGAAGCGGTGATTACACCCAAAACCAAAGCCATTATGCCAGTGCATCTTTATGGCTTGCCCGCCAACATGTCGGCTATTGAGGCTATCTGCCAGAAACATGGACTGATATTGTTGGAAGATGCGGCACAGGCGCATGGTGCAGCCATCGGCAATCGTCGTGTCGGTACATGGGGAACGGCATCATTTAGCTTTTATCCCACCAAGAACATGACTACTACCGAAGGTGGCATGGTACTCACGAACGACGACGAAATTGCCCGTAAGCTGCGGATGATTCGCGCACAGGGTATGAACACACAGTATTATCACGAAGTCGTAGGGTACAACTTCCGATTGACGGATATGGCCGCCGCGATTGGCTTGGTGCAGCTTGGGCGCTTGCCTGAGTGGACAGCCGCCCGTATCGCCAACGGCAACTACTACAACACCCACCTCGAAAGTGTCAAAGTTCCGACTGTTCCAGCGGACTACACCCATGTGTATCATCAGTACACAGTGCGCGTACCCGACGGGGTTGATCGTGATGCAGTTGCTAAACGTCTAAATGAAAAGGGCATCGGCGTGCGCGTTTATTATCCGCTGCCAATTCACCAGCAGCCCGTTTTCCAGAATATGGGCGGTTATACCAATCTAAACTTACCTGTCACCGAGAAGCTCACCAAACAAGTCTTCAGCCTGCCCGTATATCCCACTTTGACGGAAGAAGAACGCGCTTACGTGGTGCAGGAGGTCAACGCAGCATGTTAAAAGCAGCCGTCATTGGTGTTGGAAGTATCGGGCAGAACCACGCTCGTGTGTATCGCGAGATGGATGGTGTGCAGCTTGTCGGGGTAGCGGACGCTAATGCGAGTAGTGCCGCCAAAATCGGTAATCGACTGAATGTACCCTTTTATAGTGACGTCAATAAGCTGCTAGAAGAGCAAAAACCGGATATGGTATCGGTTTCTGTTCCCACCAGCTTACACTTTAATGTCGGCATGGACATGATCAGTCGCGGCCTGCATGTGTTGGTGGAGAAACCGATCACCAGCACTTTGGAGCAGGCCGAAGCATTGGTTGCCGCTGCCAAGAAGCAGGGTGTGATGCTGGCTGTCGGTCATATCGAACGCTTCAATCCAGCGGTGATGGAACTGCGCCGTCGCCTGCGTGAAGGTATGGCATTGGGCAAGGTCTATCAAATTCATACCCAGCGTTTGAGTCCTTATCCGTCGCGCATTCAGGATGCGGGCGTAGTGATTGACTTGGCATCACATGATATTGACCTCATGCGCTATCTTACGGGCGAAAATATTGTCCGTGTCTATGGTGAAACCTTGCAAAGCATCAATTCGGATCGCGAAGACATGTTCAACGGGTTGATGCGCTTTCAAAGCGGTACAGTTGGTGTGTTAAACGTCAACTGGATGACACCGACCAAAATCCGCCGCCTCACTGTAACCGGAGCCCGTGGTATGTTTGACTGCAACCTCATTTCTCAGGAATTGTTCTTCTACGAGAACGAAACAGCGCCCAGCCAATGGGATGCCTTGAGCGTCCTTCGCGGCGTGAGTGAAGGCAACGTCCTGGGGATCAAATTGCAGCGTCATGAGCCCCTGGCCGCCGAACTTGCCGATTTTATGGCGGCAGTCCGTGATGGTCGGCAGCCCACCGTCACCGGACAGGATGGCCTCGAAACTTTACGGTTGGCATTGGACTTCGTACGTTCCGGTAAAGAGACAACTGTAATCAACGAGTTCAAGGTTCCTCAGTAACGCCTGCCTATATAAGTGTGATTTAAGGGGGTAGCGGTAACTACTCCCTTAACATTTACACTCTTAGTGTGTATCTTCATAGCCTAAACAACTTTAATTTTTAGGAAGTCATTATGAAAATTATGAATATTGTTGGGGCGCGTCCCGAATTCATTCAAACCGCGCCTGTGACCCGCGCTATTCGCAAACGCCACACCGAAATTCTGGTGCATACCGGACAGCACTATGACGATAATATGTCTGCGGTTTTCTTTCGTGATCTGGGCATATCCGCACCTGAAATTAATATCGGGGTAGGTGGTGGCAGCCATGCCACTATGACGGGTCAAATGTTGATCAAGCTGGAACAGGCTATGGAAGAACACAAGCCGGATTGGGTGCTTGTTTTTGGCGATACCAATTCGACGATTGCGGCGGCACTTGCAGCGGCTAAGATCCATATTCCGGTGGCGCATATCGAAGCTGGACTTCGCAGCTATGATCGCAAAATGCCCGAAGAAATCAACCGTGTCATGACCGACCATCTGAGTACACTGCTGTTCCCGCCGACGCAGGTGGCCGTAGACAACTTAAAGAAAGAGGGCATTACGCAAGGTGTGCATCTGGTTGGTGATGTACGGGTCGATGTGGTGATGGATACTGTTCCACGTGCCAAGCCCCGGCAATCAGCCCTATTTGCTACGACTCATCTCAAATCGGGCGAACCGTTTGCCCTAGCGACTATTCATCGTGCTTCGAATACTGATGATCTACAGCGCTTGACCGACATTGTAGCGGCATTTAATACGCTCGATTTGCCCGTAGTACTGCCCGTGCATCCCCGTTTAAAGAAAATGATGGAAAACTTTGGCTTGAGCTTCAGCGGCAATGTCCGTGCCATCGAGCCGATTGGTTTCCTCGATATGGTGGCCTTATTGGATGCCTGCACCCTTGTCATTACCGACAGCGGTGGTCTGCAAAAAGAAGCCTATATGATGAAACGTCCAGGCGTAACCGTGCGTGATACGACTGAATGGGTCGAAACCGTCACTTCCGGATGGAACCGGCTAACTGAACCAGAAGCCTTTAAAGCAGCAGTGACTGAGGCACTGCGACCGCCGCCAATTGATCACCCTGATTTTTATGGCGCGCCCGGTGTATGTGACCGGATTGTCGATGCGCTAGAACAAAATACAAAAGAATAGCTACAGGCAAAATTCTGATGTGGTGCTATCGCATGGTGCGCATTATTTTATGCGCTTCATTTTAGTTGCAACACTTTGCTGCTAGTAGCCAACGGTGAGGTTGGTAACGCTTTCCAGCCTCCTGTTGTGTGAATTACTTACCGTGTGACTTCACCTATATCCAAGTCTACATTTTTCATAAATACTTCATGATGTAAGAGATTTTTGCCTTTATAATTATTAATGCGCATTTATCTTTTACAACATGAAAATAATAGTCATACGCTGACGTAATTTTTAAGGTTAGATTCCATGCTCCACAATGAGAATTTCGGGTTTAACAAAACGAGTTATTCATACATCCTTCTATTACTGTTAGTTATGCTTGGCATTTTAGGAATTGTAGCCGTCTATGCGACGCGACCCACTGTAAGTAATGTCTCACGGGCAACTGCCAAGATTAATCTGGTTGATGCGACCGTTACCCATTTTGTCAATCAATTTGTAAGGCAAAACCCTTTTGTTGACGGCTTCGTAAATGAATTAACACAAAACAATCTGCTTAAAGGCGGTTTTTCAATCGCGATTTTATTGTATTTGTGGTTTAGCTGCGATGATCCCGAGGATCAACGGCGCGGTGCTATTATGGCGACGATATTGTTTGCAGTAATGGGCGTGGCGGTCGTTCGTGTGATGACTCATTTCTTGCCATATCGTGACCGTCCGATTTATTCACCGGAAATGAATCTGGTTGAATCCTATTTTATAGATAAAAATTCATTGATCGGGTGGAGTTCATTTCCCAGCGATCATGCGACGCTGTTCTTTACTATGGCGATTGGAATTTACCTCATTTCCCGGCGACTGGGCATTATCGCGCTGCTTCATGCCATATTTATCGTTTGTCTGCCGCGCTTGTATTTAGGCATTCATTGGTCAACTGATCTGCTTGTAGGAGCCGTAATCGGTATATTTGTGGCATTATTGGGTAATACGCCGTTTATACGCCATTTCATCCACCGCATGACACTGCGTATAGCGCGCTTCAATCGCCCTTTATTTTATTCAATGTTTTTCTTACTTTGTTATCTCGTGATCACGCTGTTTGAAGACGCACGCCACATACTCGTCTTCGCCTTTCATGTTTTACGAGGCCATTTCTAGTGTGTGTATTCGCCAAGCTAAACTATGCAGCGAGAGCGCTTTGGGGCGCTCTTTTTGTTGGAATCACTGAACAAGAAAATTCATCAAACTATTTTGTGGTGAAGGTGCTATATGCTAAGAGAATGCAAAATTGTGATGGATTATCAACAACGAAATGCCATTCAATTTTGATCTTAATCCCTGCGAGGAAGCTTGAATTTGCGAATCTGAGTGAGATGAATGTAGGTGATTGGGGAATAATAAAAACGATGGTGCCTAAAAAAATTGTTTTAGGACTACGTTAGGACATGCATGGCACAGTGTACGTGTAGCGCTTACGCGAAGGAAAAAAGGGATTCATGAGCAACATTTTATCGATAGTTGTCCCAGCATATAACGAAGAAGACGGAGTCGCTTCGGTCATTGACCGTACGCTGACAATTGAGCCAGAACTTCGCAAGCTCGGGTTAGACGGCATGGAATTGATCATTGTTGATGATGGTTCCAAAGACCGGACGGCTGAGATTGTGAAAGGTTACATTGATCGGGGTGTCGTTCTCATTCAGCATAAGAAGAACCGCAATTATGGTGGCGCACTCAAGACTGGCTTCCATCATGCCAAGGGCAACCTGCTGGCCTTTATGGACGCAGATGGTACGTATCCACCGGAATATTTCCCGCGTATGGTGCAGGCAATGCTGGAACAGAACGCTGACCTTGTGATTGGTTCGCGTATGGCAGGTGTGGAAAGCGATATGCCTGTGACCCGTCGCATCGGCAACACGTTGTTTGCCGGTTTGGTGACCTTGATCGGTAACGTTCGCATTACGGATAGTGCCAGTGGTCAGCGTATCCTCAAGCGTGAAGTGCTGGAAAAACTCTATCCGCTTCCCGATGGGCTGAACTTTACCCCTGTGATGAGTACCCGTGCCTTACACGAAGAACTCAAGATGATCGAAGTGCCTATTCGTTACGAGGAGCGTGAAGGCGAAAGCAAGCTGAGCGTTATTCGTGATGGTTTGCGCTTCTTGTTTACTATCCTCGGAACCGCTGCCACCTATAATCCGGTGCGTTTGCTGGGCGGTTTGGCAATAGTGGCAATGGTGTTGGCTCTGCTGGCGCTTATTCCCTGGTTTGCTGCTTATTCAGGCGGCGTCAAAGATCGGTCTGCTTACACCTATTTTGTCTTTATGGCGATGATCGGCATCATCACGGCGGTCAATCTGTTTAGCATGGGAACAGCCTTTAATTGGATTGTCGGCCTGTTCCACCGGCGACCAGTGCGTCAAGGCTTGTTTGGTCGTCCTATTTTCAACAAACCGCTGGAAATGAAATTTGGCACGATTGGCGCGGCACTTATTGTCTTCGGCGCAATCTTGTTTGGCGCGGCGATAGTTGTTGGTCGGGATGGTAATCCGGAATGGGTATTGCTCGTACCGGGTGCCATGTTCGTTATCACCGGTGTGCAGCTCGGTACGGTTTGGATGATTATCAAAACCCTGGCGGCTCTGACTCAGCGCGAAATTAAGGCTGCCGGTGATTTAATTGCCAATGACGTTAACGACGAAAATGCCGTTGTTATCCGCCGCACCAATGAAATGCGTAAAGTAACTTCTGAGATTAACAAGGCGTTGGTCTAACGCCCGTACATCGTAAAACTGCATCACAGAGTAAGGGTGATTTCGTACCGAGACATCCTAAAGGAATGAGGAGCAAGGCGTTATGTCTGACATGAATTACGACCAGAATCAAAAAGAATATCCCAAGTCACCGGAGCCGTTTATCGGTGGTGACATCTCTGGTCGCCGCGATCTACCGGATGAACTGCGCGAAAATCTCGGTTCGCGCCGCGTACCCAAGCTGAGCAATGTGCGCTTCCCCGACGCTGATGGTGTCGTAGCGAAGTTTACCGAAGAATATCGCCAATATGGTGTGGATATTCTGTTCGTGAACCCTCCGTCACCCGATGGTGGCATCTGGATTCGCAGCCAGCACCGTGTAGGCCGCCGCAGCCGTGAGAACATGATATGGGGGCAGGTATCGCTGGCACAGTTGGCCGCCGTCATGTATCCCGATTATAAGGTTGCCATCATCGACGCCATTGCCGAGCGCATGAGTTGGCCGGATTTCGAGAAGAAACTGCGCGAATACAAGCCGCGTTTCTACGTCACACAGATGACCGCGCCGACCCTCACCAATGACAATTACGGCTGCTTCCTCGCCAAGTCAATTGGGGCAATCACGATTGCTTTCGGTACGCATGTGACGCCTCTGGCGGTCGAAACCATGCGCCCCCATCCTTCGTTGGATCTGTGCCTGCGCGGCGAGCCGGAAGTCACTTTGCGCGAAGTCGTGGATACCATCAGCGGGCGTACGGAATTCAAGGATGACACGCTTAAGCTGTATAAGAGTTGTGATCCCGAATGGGAACCGAAGAAGGCCGAACGTATTCCTAACAGCGACTTCTTTGATTTGTCACACGTGAAGGGTTTGGTTTGGCGTCGTGGGACGGAGATCGTCCGCAACGTTGACCGCAACTTCATCCCGAACCTGGATGATCTTCCGCTGCCGATGCATCACTTGCTGCCGCTCGACAAATATCGGACAGCAGTACTCGATGGTTCGTATCAGTTCATCGTCACCAGCCGTGGTTGTACTGCGGGCTGTGTCTACTGTATCAAGCACGTCAGCTATCAGGCTGGTTTACGTCTTCGCAGCCCTGAAAACGTGGTGGCTGAGATCGAAATGTTGGTCAAATTGGGTGTCAAGAACATTCATATGTATGCCGACTTGTTCACCGCCAACCGCGATCAGGTCATGGGCATTTGCAAGTTGATTATCGACCGGGGAATCAAGATTGGCTTCACTGCCAACAGCCGTGTCGATTATGTCGATAAAGAAATGCTGCACATGATGGCAAAGGCCGGCTGCACCGTCCTATCATGGGGTATCGAAAGCGCCAACGAGGAAATTCTCAAGAAGGCGCGTAAGGGTACAACCGCTGAACGTGCCCGTCAGAGTGTCAAGTGGTCACATGAGGCTGGTATCCGCAATCTTGGTTACTTCATCGTAGGTCTGCCCGGTGAAACCAGGGAAACTATTCAGGAAACCATCGATTTCAGTAAGACACTGCCGCTCGATCTGGCGATCTTCCATATCGCCGCGCCCTATCCCGGCACACCCTTTTTCTTCATGGTCATGGAGAATAACTGGTTCAAACCCGGCACCCGTTGGGAACAGGTCGATATGGATCAGTCAACCGTTTTGCAGTACAGCAACCTGAGTTCAGACGACCTCGAACGTGAAGCTCGCCGTGCCATGCGCGAGTGGATGTTCCGTCCCGGGCCGGTCATTACCTACTTGAAGTCGCTGCGTAACATCGGCGCGCTGCGCTCGGCCATTAACGTGGGTATGCAGCAGGTCAAGTGGACCCTGTTCCCCAACGCTGCTGGCTAATTCTTAGCCCATTACAAGCGCCTTTTCAGCACTGATTGAACTTGAAAAGGTCACCACTAATCTTCATGATAGTGGTGACCTTTTTGTTTATAAATCTTATTCAGGTTGCCGATTCCTGATTTACGAAGTGTGCATAGGCACTTATTGGCGTAGGTGCTTACCATATTTATGTTATATGATTACTATTATGAGTATATTTACGCAGGCGAAAAATGTGGGAATTCAGGTCAAATCAAGAAGATTATATGCACTGGCTGTCTTTTTCTTATTGCTATCGTGCTATTCGTACTTCACCCCTTTTCAGAATTGGAATCCTGATGCGCGGCTGGCGCTTATCTATGCGGTCGTTGACCAACATGTAGTTTACATCGACCGCTATCAGGAACTGACTGGCGACAAAGCTTATGTTAATAGTCATTACTATATGCAGAGTTCGATAGGACCATCGCTTTTAGGCCTACCTGTGTATGCTGTTTATCAAGGTATTGTAAATACGATCTGGGGTGCAGAGCATGTTCAAAACTCCGAAGTCTTGAAATTCACTGCTCCTAGAATTCTTATAACGTTTTTAATCAATGCGATTCCATCTGCGCTGCTCGGTGTTTTCGTTTTTTTGATGTTAACACGCTTTGTTGGTCGGCTAGAAATCGCTTTCATCCTCGCGTTAGTCTACGGATTAGCGACCATCGCTTTTAGCTACAGTAACGTTTTGTTTCAACATCAAATTGCAGCTTTCGGATGTTTTGTTGGCTTCTACTTGATATGGCGTGTTATTTATGAGCAGGCTAACACGAATGGGTTGTGGCTAGCAGGCATTCTATTCGGGATTGCGACCATCACCGAATATCCTGTAGTAATCATACTCGGCCTTATTTTTTTGTGGGCACTTTATAAAGCAAACAATCGGATCGCGTTATACCGGGTCGTAATGGGTGCGTTGCCGTTTGTCGTTATATTTCTTGTTTACAACGATATCGCTTTTGGAACGCCATTTACTTTCGGCTATCTTCATTCAAATTGGACGGAGTCGGTTCACTCGATTGGTATTGGTGGGATTAGCACACCATCTTTGTCCATTTTATTAGAGATCATGTTTGGAACGTTTCGCGGTTTGTTCTTTATTTCTCCCGTACTACTACTTGTTTTTCCCGGATTTTATCTCATGTGGAAACACGAGGTAACACACCGCAGCGTTATCGTCTTGTTAGCTTTAATTATTGGATCATTCTTCGTATACAATGCGGGGTACGTGGTTTGGTGGGGCGGCTTCAGCGTTGGGCCGCGCTACTTGACTCCCATGATCCCGTTCATGATGCTGCCGATAGCGTTTGTCATTCGCGATGGATTTAAGAATAGATCAATAGCCTTGATCATTGGATTACTTATTATAATTTCTGTTTTAAATGTCTGGATACAATCCAAAGCTGGAAACCAATTACCACCAGATGCAGACCCTGTTCCGGTTGCCATTCAAAACACGCCTGACTACCAACCCTGGCTTTTGAAACAGGTTGCGCAGCGTAATATCGTCGCCAATCCGCTGTTTGATTATGCCATCCCATCAATTGCTAAGGGCGGAATTGCCAATAACTGGGGGATTCATTTCCTTAAGCTGCACGGGCTTATCAGTCTGGTACCGCTCTTGATACTGGAGCCTATTCTTTATTGGCTGATCCTTATTCAAATGCCACGATGGATGAGTCAGAGACAAAAATTAAGGCCACCAGTAACACAAAGCGGGTAACTTACGTCAGGTTTTCCACCTAAACCGATGACATCGTAATTTCAACCTGACGAAATCCCAAATTATCCCAATTTTATCCCAAGTTCGATGCCAAAGAGGGTGACACGTATCTTCTGTTTTATTTATAGCCATCCTGACGCTGCCAGTGCTGCATGTGCCACGCGGTATGTTCCCTCGTTATCGCTGCTGACTGCGCCTTCTAAATAGGCATGTTCACCTAATCGCAGTAAGGCCAATGCCGCGTTATAACGCACATCCGGTGATTCAGTTTCATCCGCTTGCACAATCGCTAACAATGCCGGAATCGCCGCTGGATCGCCCAATTGTCCCAACCCCCAAATGCAGTTGAATTTGAGTTCATACCCCGCCCCGATGCTGGCACGTTCTAACGCAGGGATGGCCGAAACATCGCCAATCCATGCCAGAGTCGCCGCCGCCCGCCACCGGATCTCTTCGACGCCGGGAGCTAATGCTGACGACAGCTCAGCAACACTCGCGTTTCCCGCCTCAATAAAAGTGTGCATGGTCGCATAGCGGACGACCATATCGGCATGGTTCAAATCTTCAACGGTAATGGTCATGGCAGATCCTTCTCCTGATGCCGATTTTTTAATACAAGGTTATTGAAGTCTCTTCGCTGCCAAGTGGAGCGAGAATTTAGCGAAGAGGATAGGTATTCTCTATAGTGGAACTGCCGCGATGGCTTCGATCTCGATCAGCACTTCATCGCGAAACAGTTTGCGGACTTCGAACGCGCTGCTGGCGGGTGGCTGCGCCGTATTAACGTATTGGTCACGTACACTGCGAACCACCGCGATCTGTGATATATCCAGCATAAAGTAGGTGAACTTGACCACATGGCTAAAGTTCGCGTCGGCTGCTGCCAGTGCCGCATGGAGGTTTTTAAATACTTGTTGCGTTTGCTGGAGCAAATCATCTTTACCGACGAGTTTGCCGCTGCTATCGAACGCGACCTGCCCTGAAATGAAAATCATTTTGCTGTTGGAAACTTCGACCACATGCGTGTAGCCATTAGCCGGAGCAATTTCAGGCGGATTGATGAAGCGGGACGTCATAAGATTGCAGCCTCACACTAATAATCGTGGCTACAATCCTACCATCAGTTTAGGAGATAGCCCAACTGCCGCAGCGCGTCCTGTGCCGCCTCGCGCACGTGGGGATTTCGACCACGACTCGCCAGCATCAATGGCGCGATGGCACGGATGTCACCCAGATGACCGAGTGCGTCCGCCGCGCTAAACGGAACCCAATCGTCCTCGTCATATATAAGGCCGATTAGACCGTCGATTGCGCGCGCATCGCCAATCCAGCCCAATGCCGATGCCGCCTGCATACGGACTTCCGCGTCACTGTCGTAAAGGGCATCCATCAACGGGGCGACTGCCTGTTGATGACCGATCCAACCTAAGGCCAGCGCAGCTTGCGCCCGCACGTGTGGATTCATGTCCTTTAAAGCATCGGTCAATGCGTCCAGCGCCGTATCATTTTGCAGCCACGCCAATATCGCAGCGACTTGCGAGCGCGTCCGGGCTTTCTCACTGTAAAGTGCATCAAGCAGCGCTTCGACCGCCTCACCGCCAATTTTGACCAGCGCCATACCTGCGTCAAAGCGCACTTTTTCGTAAGGATCGTTCAATGCTGCCACCAACGCCGGAACAGCCTGTGTATTTTTCAGATGTCCCAGTCCCCATGCTGCGTAACGGCGTACTTTGCGGTCTGCGTCGTTCAGGCAGGTGATGAGCGCATCCACAACGGCTGTATCCCCGTTGGAATACAACACCCACATCAGCTTTTGACGGACATGCGGAGGGCATGTGTCGAGTGATGCCAGCAGCGGTTTTAGAGCCGCCGCGCCAATTTTACGCAGGGCATAGGCCGCTAAAACCTGGCAGGTTTCATTGGGTTGGTGAAATGCATACACCAGCACGCTAACCGACTCTGGCCCGATTGCTGCCAATTGCAGCGCCGCTTTCCGCTGGATATGTGCATTCTCGGAGGTGCAAAGCTCGTGACGGAGTTGGTCGATCACCACATCAGCCATCGGCATACTGTCGACTTCGGTTCGCACAGGACTCGGCTGCGAATCCTGCAATATCCACGTCACCGCTGGCTGCTTAATTCGAGATCGCCCTGAAAAGAAAAGTAGTTCTGTGTTCATCACGGTTGCTTACCTGCCCAATAAATTTGTAACCGTTGCTACATCATCTCGCCTACATGGATCATTAATACCGGAAGAAAGTTATGTTCGTTATTGATAAGACGTTTATTCTGGGTATAAGGTTCCCGGCAAAATCATATACGACTCATAGCTCGAACTTCCCCTACTATTTAGGGGGTTAGTAAAAATAAACTGTTTTTAAACATTAAACCCCCTGTTTGTAGGGGGGATCAGAAGTAAGGTTTGGATGGCTGGGGAATTTTGAACTCAGCGGCTCACAAGGGTTAGCAGTTTGATCACTGCGAATAAACCGAAGGCCATATGCGTCAAAACGGCCGCCCGTGTTGATCCGGTGTATACCCGTACGGCAGCGAAAATCAGCCCGCTAATCAACGGCTGGATGATACCAATCCATACGAGCGCAATCGTGCTGGCAGTCGGTGGAGGTTGAAAGGTCACAAAATGAAACATCGTGTAGGCTGCCACCGATAAAATGAATCCCGGCCAGGAGGCGATCGTTGCCCGCAATGAAGGCAGCAGAAGGCCTTGAAACACCAGACCTTCAGCCAGTGGTTGCAGCACCACCATAAACAGCACCACCAATATCCACGAAATGCCGAGTACCGGCTGTCCGTAGATTTGGACGTAACCATATAAATTGAGCAGTTCGGGGTCAGGGATAATCAGCCCAACCACTGCCCGCCCGATAAGATCCAGCAGTATTGCTAATCCCACGCCGATCAACAAATACCAGAAAATATTCTGGGTAAGGCTTTCCTCGTTTTTGGCCGTGCCATTCCATAATGTCGGCCAATATCGGATAGAACGCCGTGTGAGCCAAACGAATGCGACCATTAAGGCTGCCCCGATTGACCAACCCAGCAAGATACTGTATTGCGATTCAGCGAATAAAATCACGGAAATGGCTGTTCCGATAATAATCGCTAGGAATGATGCTACCATCGCGCCAATAGCTGCCCATGCGCTCCACGGCGGTTGAACTTCGGCGGCAGCAATCCGTTTCATAAGTTGACTAAACATGCATATCCTCGTCTCGTGTTGATATGTTGAAGCGTACCCGCTACATACTCTTATGGTTACGCTTTTGTCTTAATTCCCTCAGAAGCCATTTGAATAATACAAATGCTCCCCTATCTCCCCAACCCTCTTTCCCCATTGCATGGAGAAAAAGGGAGCAAAACAACATCCCGTGAGAGATAATGTGACATAGAGAATGCTGCAATCCGAATATTCAAATGGCTTCTCATGCATTTAATGCTTCTTCCGTCCTTAGTTGATCCAAACACCGCGAGCATCAGAATTTGAAGCAGCTTTAGCAAGCTTGTCTGGTGGTTAGCATGATGGCTTTAGCCTCATGCGAGACAAACCATGACATTCTGAGCGGCAGACAAAGCAATTTACGGAGAGTTAGGGTAGGGGCTTTTTAGTCTTTCTTCCCCTACCCGTAAACTACTTTTCCGGGTAATCGATCAGCAGCAGCGCCATTAAATACACATCGATATAGCGACCATCTTTGTACATGGCAGCTAAGCGCTTGCCTTCCATCTTAAAGCCCAGCTTTTCATAAACATGGATGGCGCGCTCGTTATGAGTCTGCACTTCCAGCTCAACCCGCTTAATGACGTTGGAGGCCGTTGCCCACTCGATCAAGTGCTGGAGCAACGCAGTCCCCAAACCTTTGTCGCGCCATTCGCGGTTTACGCTGATGCCGACGCCACCGTTGTGCCGGACGGCTTTGCGTCGACCACCCTGCAACCCTGTTACACCAATAACTTCGCCGCCGGGCGTCACCGCGATTAAGAATACCGAATTATCGGAGGCGAGGCTTGTCGTTAGAAAAGCACGTTCTTCTTCTACCGTCATGCCTTCACCGGGGCCGCGCGTGATGCCATTATTCGGCTCATTGGCGATCAAATCATTGTGAATCAAGATGCGCTCGGCATCATCCGGTGTTGCCTCGCGGATGGTATAAGCTGCCATTTCTGCTGCCCCCTTATAATACTCATCATGATTGTATCAGTCTGAATTAGATTTGTTGAGCATTTTATGACCACAGCCATCTCTCTCAACAGCCATCTATTATGATGAAGGTTTATTTTGTGTTTGTGGCATAAACCTTTTTCAAACGGCTTACCAATGTTGTTAACATATTTTCTCCCTCAAAACCGTAAGCATCAAATCGCGCGAAAAGTTACAAAATGTTCTTCCAAAATGTCACCCGATGCTATCCCGGTTGTGCTACCCTGTGCTTATGCCGTTTTCGTGGCTACAGGTAGCTTCACATGACTCTGTTTTCGAACTTTGCCCTTAAGCTGCTAAATGATCTTTGCTGCTGTGCATCAAAAATGTTGGCATTTTGGTCAATTCAGCGAATGTCTCCCGTTCATGCGCCGAATCGACATTCGGCGGCGGCCATACCCGAGAATCTTGCTGCACTCGTGCCATTTCAGCATTGCTAGCCGGAGCTGCCGCCATACAAAATTGTCAATTCAGCGGTTTCTCCCGCGCTTCCCACCTGCTATTTCAGCGGTAAAAATGCAATCTGTGCCATTTGTGCTAATAATCCGAATTAAATGCATAAAACTAAAATACCAGATAAATTTATGGCAGGATTTAATGCATGGTGGTATATATTACGGAACATTTCAGCATAGGGATTTGGCCTTGTTTCATCTGGAATGTTCGCATCTATGGTCCGTTATAAATAAGATGGGGAGTCCAAAATGCTAAAAGAGTTTCGTACCTTCATTTTGCGAGGCAATGTTCTTGACCTCGCGATCGGTGTCATTATCGGCGCGGCTTTCGGCGCGATTGTGACTTCGTTGGTCAACAACATTATCATGCCGCCGATTGGCGTGATTCTGGGTGGCGTTGATTTCAGCCAGATTAAGATTGTCTTGCAGCAAGCAGGAGCGAAAACACTGGCGGATGGTACGCCCTCGCCGGAAGTCGCCATCGGCATCGGCTTGTTCATCAACGCGGTCATTACCTTTTTGATCATCGCCCTGGTAGTGTTCCTTATTGTGCGCGCGGTCAATAAGATTATGCCGCCCCCACCCCCTCCTCCGCCTGCTGGCCCCACTACCGAAGAAAAAATCCTGGCTCAACTGGAAAAACTCAACGAAACAATGGCAAAGAAGTAATCAGGTTTTTGGGTATAATGTGGGGTACGTATTTATGACTACCCCACACAACCTGTGACTAAAATGTATGGCTGATAACCTACGTCCCGAACCGTCGCCGCGAAATACCATTATAGCCTTTGTCATCGTAGTCGTGTCGCTTATCGGCGGGACGGTCTTGCTGCTGTCGAGCCGTCCGAAACCCGTTCAAATCACCATCAATCCACCTGTTCCAACCGCAACTCCGGCGCCCACCAGCACTTTTGCGCCAATCATGGTCTATGTTACCGGCGCGGTGCAAAAGCCTGGGCAAACCATCACGCTCCCTTATCGCAGCCGTGTGCAGGATGCTATTAGTGCTGTGGGTGGTACGACCTCTGAAGCTGACTTAGAGAAAGTCAATCTCGCGGATTTTCTGCATGATGGTGATCAAGTGGATGTCCCCATAAAAGGCCAGGCTGTCGAGCTTGCTACGCCTAGTGGGGGAGTCGTGGTACATATCAATACGGCGACCGCCGAAGAGTTGGATACACTTCCGGGTGTCGGCCCCACTTTAGCGGCAGACATCATCGCTTATCGGGATACCAACGGCATGTTCAAAAACATGAGTGATTTGGATAATGTACCGGGGGTTGGTCCATCCTTGATGGAGCAGCTTCAAGGGCTGTTGGCTTTTGACTGAAGGTTCTTCTGGGCGTGAATAGCTGCCCCGGTCAAGCACACATCATCACCTAGCGCGGCGACTTTCAGTAAGTCGGAGTGGTTGAACAGCGGATCAATCAATAGTTCAGCTAATGTTTGGCGGGCTGGTGCGAAGATTAATTCGCCCAGGTTTACGACGCTGCCACCAATTACAATCACCTGTGGATTGAAAAGATGGACCATCGCCACCAATCCCAAACCCAGCCACCGTCCGGCTTCCGTCACCACTTCCAGGGCTAATGCATCCCCCTGTGCGGCGGCTTCACCGACCGCTTTCCCATCGACCGCTGCGACCTGGCGCAAACTCGAAGAGGCGTCACTCGCCGCGAGTTTTTCCCGCGCGATGCGTCCGATACCTGTTCCGGACGACAACGCTTCGAGGCTGTATATATTCCCGTCTTTCGCCATAAACTTGATATGACCGGGTTCGATAGCCAGTCCGCGCCATCCGGTGAATAGCTGCCCACCGATAACTGCGCCCCCGCCGATTCCCGTACTCACCGTCAAGTACAGCGCTGGATTAGCCCCTTGTGCCGCCCCGAATTGATACTCGGCTAAAGCGGCTAAGTTAGCATCGTTCTCCATAAACGTTGGAGCATCGCTAAATGCGGTACTAATCCGCTGCGCGAGGGGGATATTGTCCCATGTGGGCAGTGTATGCGCATAGCGGATATAACCGGTATAAGCTTGCGGCCCAGGCGCACAGATGCCGATTGCACGCGGCACTTCTCCTACGGGTACCACCTGCCGTGCCAGATGGATAATCCGGTCGATTACTGCGTCAATCGGCTCTTCGGTATGTGATAGCCCTTCATTACGCGTGATGAGTTCAAGCGACTCTGAATACCAACCTACTCGTGTCCGTGTGCCACCAAAATCAATCGCCAGTATTCCCGTAGTCATCCACATTCCATTTCTGATGAGGCATCAGGTTAAGGCAAATCATAAACTGTCTTTGTAGAGGATGTGACCTTCAAGTGTGCGAAAACTATAAATCAAAAGGACGAGGCCATGCAAGCACCCCGTCCTTTATTTGGAATATCCGCCTTAGTTTACGGGCAGCCCGCCTTATTCAGCAGGTAGATGGCTTCTTTGGTGTTGTCGTTTTCGTTGGTTTCGAAAATCAGATTGTTACCATCAACCGTCATCAAGAGGCGGTGATTTTCATTGTAGAACGTGCTGACCGTCAGCGGGATTGGCCCAACATTGATCGTCTGACCGGGGGCAATCGCCGGGAACGCGCCGACCGTACTGGTTTGGAACGAACCGTCAAGCTGCCGGTAATCAAGCACCGAGATAATGCCGCTGGGGCTAAACGAACTACCAAAGTTCGCTACATCCATGTAGATGTTGAAGGCCTGTCCGCAGTTTGGTGAATTCGGATCGAAGCGGAAGTTACCTGCCACCAGGTTAATGGTGCTGATTGGCGTAGAGGTCACTGGAATGGGTGTTGGTGCAGGAGGCGGTGGTGGATTGACACGGGGTACGCCGGTGAAATTACCCGTCACATCCACAACACTCGGCGCGACCCAACCTTGTAGGCCGTTTGGCAGCACGACCAGATACCAGTTGGTTCCGAGGCTGCTGATACCGATAATCTGCACGGTTGTACCGGCTGGTAAGTTACCAACAACATCATATATCGTGCCATCACCACGCCGTACATTGGCATTGATACGTGCAGTTGCCTGCGGAACATTGCTAAAGGCAGTCGGTGTTGGAATCAGTGTTGGTTGCCCACCACTCAATGTGGGTAAGACGCCGGGTTGGGGGGTAGCCAGGCCAGCAAATGGTGGTGGATTATTCTCGATACGCAGCGGTGAAACGACTGCGTATACACGGGTTCCATTTGAGAGCGAAACATTCAGGCGCAGACTATATACTCCATCGTCGGCTACGGTGGTATCCCACACACCCAGAATACTGTTCTGGGTTGGTGTTCGCAGCGATAAGGTTACTGGAGTCCATCCTTGATCTTCAGGGATGGTGGCATCTACCAAACGTTCCTCTAGGAACCAACCGGTTGTATTCGGCAGATTAGCCGTGCCGTACACTGTGAAAAGTCCTTTGACCACATATACAGGCGGTGGCCACGAGATATTGGCGTTAGGATTAGGCGTCGGTGTAGGCGTAACTGCCGACGTGGTTTGTGCCGACACGCTGGCCGTTATCGATAGAACAGTCGCCAGCAGCAGCAGTGCAAATAATCGAACTTTATGGGTCATCGTTCATCCTCCATTGAATGGTTAGTCAACTAAGGGACATCAATCCCCTGCAGCAATACTTTCAGCTTACGCACGAAGGGGGTCAGGCGCAAGATGCGTAGCCTACGCTTGCCCCCCTCCATTGGTACTATATTGGCGTAGGTATTGCGTCTACTATGTGGTCAGGTAAATCGCTTTCGACTTCACGCACGTTGCGGAACAAATAACCACTGAGGCAAATGATCGTTCCAGCGATGCTGGTACACATGAACATGAACGCCATGCCCGCTCCCGGTCCTGTGCCTAACAAGCCGCCGAAGACAGCCGCCAGCGCTCCGCCGGGACGCATAGCGGGTTCTAATAGTTTATCCGCCAACGGACCAGCAACCAGATAACCAATCGGCATCGCCAGTTGCTCGACCGCGCCACGTGCAGCAAAGACTCGTCCCTGTAATTCTGGCGGTACCTTGGATTGCCAGATCGTTTGCTTTGAGCCGACGATGATCGGCACGAAAATCGTAGCGAACAAAATCGCGAACATCCAAACTGGTGTAGTGCGCCCAACTGCCATCAGAAAGTCGCCTGTTAGGAAAGAAAACGCGCCGATCAGGAAAATGCCGTGTACCCGGCGTTTCGGTCCTCCCCATACCGTCATCAAGACCCCACCGATAATGCCACCTACACCTAGGGCTGCCTGTACGTTACCTAGTGCGATTTGATCTCCACCGGTACGTGCCAAGACCATCGGTGCGAGGATAGCATAGTAAGTGAGCGCAGCAGTGAGGTTAATGCCGAAGTAAATGCCCATCAGTCCGAGCAAACCGGGGCGCTCCACAATGTAACGGAAGCCCGTCGCCAGATCGTTGCGGAAATCACGACGTGGCATGTTCTCTGTCGCTGAATGCACGATGATCGGGATCGTTATGAACAGTAGTGGTATGATGCCGATCAAAAAGCTGCATATATCAATAATCATCACTCCGCCGAGTCCGAAAAGGCTGAGTAGTTGCGCCGCGAGCGCAGGTGCGATGACCTGTGCGGCGGCATCCGAGAACGAGCGCATTCCGCTAACACGCGCATATTGTTCTTTGGGAACCAGCACCGATATCGATGCAGCATAAGCCGGTATTTGAAAGGCTTCAAAAGCGCCGGTTAATGCTTCTGCGATATACAGATGCCAGATTTGTAACTGCCCGCTTGTAAACAGGATGAGCAGCATCCCGGTCATCAATGCCGCGCCCATGTCACCTAATATGATCGCCAATCGCTTGTCAAAGCGGTCAACCAGTACTCCGGCAACCGGACTGATCAGGATAAACAGGATGAACGAGAAGAATCCCAGTAATGCCAAAGGTGTGGCTTGCCCCGTCTTCTGATACGCCCAAATCATAAGGCTAAATCGGGTCGTCGCGGTGCCGAATTGGGATAGCATCTGGGCGAACCAGATGAGCGAGAACTTTTGCATTCCGCTGAGGCGTGATAGTCGTTGTGACATGTTGAATTTCCTTTAGGTATTTGTCGGCGGAAAGTAGGCAATAAAAAACGGCTGTGAACCAGAGCGTCCACAGCCGTTTCAGAAGCTAAAAATATTAGCGGGTCACTTACTGATGGTCGGGCGCATCTTCTCTATACGTCCCCACAACCCCCATAAACAATGTGTTATTGAAATCAGCAACCAAACGTGACATCGTTAATCCTTAATACATTTCCCGCAACAGCATAACGAAAACCGCTTTTGAAGTCAATCAGGAAGTGCCTTTTTCTCGGTCGCCTTGTTTCTAATCAAACAGGCAGCATACCCCAACACCTGCTGATCACCTTTTACGGCGCTGACAGTTGGCTGCCAACCCCGTTCAACACGCGAAGCGAGTAGTTCTTTTGCAGCTGGATGGTGATCCCACACGGAGATCCCGGTTACAGCGCCCAGTCAGGTGGTGTCATACACCAGAAAAAAGCTCTGGAATGGCACAATAATATCGTTGGTGAATTCATCCTGCGCGATAATCTCGCTAATCATCACTGGTGGTGATTGCTGTATGCCCCACACAAGTATTTTCTCCAGGGTGGTATGTGAGGCGACCAGCGAATTGATTTCCTCGCTCATATCAGCATTCAGCAACGGAGTGACAATTTCTACAGGGGACATTAGGCCTCTGGCTTATACGGCAGGGCTTCAATGGCTTCTGCCACTTTGATGTCGGTTGTCGTAACTTTGTTATCTGCGTCGTGTGTAGAAAATGAGACGGTCACTTTGCGCCACTTGATCAGGATGTCCGGATGGTGATCAAAGCCTTCCGCTATTGTTCCGACAGTAGTGGCAAATGCCAACCCCGCAAGGTAGGTACTAAACTTGTACGTTTTGTGGATGGCATCATCTTCATGGGTCCAACCGCGCAGCGTTTTGAGCGCTTTGGCAACTGCTTCATCGGTCATCGCTTTTCGCGCAGAGGGTACTTTAGGCGCGGGAGTGGTTTTCTTAGGTTTAGCCTTAGCGGTGGTTGGCATATGATTGAACCTCTGATAGTTGATTTAAGTAACATTATAATCTGAACGCTGGCGATTGAAAGCCTACTCCTATTCCTGTAGGATTCATGTGTTATTGTCCAATCTAATACGGCATTAAGGCATAAGTCCTTTTTGCACAGTGTAGAAAGTTGAGTGTGTTAAACATGGTTGATATGCCTCTTGAAAAGACAACAGGCGCGGAGAATGTTATCTGGGATTTATCCATTTTCTATAAGAGAGTGGACGACCCAGCCATTGAACAAGATATGCAGTCGATTGCCAAAGAAGTCGATGCTTTTGCAGCCACCTACAAAGGGCGTGTCGCTTCGTTGACTGCTGATGAATTGCTGACCGCCGTTAAAACTATCGAAAAGATTTATGATAAAGTTGGGCGAATTGGCAACTATGCATCGCTTCAATACGCGACTGATACAGCTAACGCACAGTATGGTGCGTTGGTACAAAAAGTAACCGAATATGACTCGTCGTTGGAACAGAAGATCGTTTTTTTTGATCTTGAATGGAACAATGTGGACGACGAAGTGGCGAAAAAACTACTCGATGATCCGAAAATTGCGGCATATAGGCATATGTTGGAAGCTACGCGCCGTTATAAGTCGTATCAATTGAGTGAGATTGAAGAACAACTGCTGTCTGAAAAATCGGTCACAGGGCGCAGCGCATGGATGCGGTTCTTCACACAGCTGACCAGCGCCATCCGCCTGGATTTCGAAGGTCAAAAGCTGACCATGACGCAGGTGTTAACCAAGCTTTACAGTGAGGATCGTGATACACGGCGTAAGGCTGCCGAATCCATCACAGACGGACTCAAAGATAAGTCGATGGAACTCACCTACATTTTCAATGTGCTGGCAGCCGACAAAGCCTCCGATGACAGGAAGCGCGGCTACCCTTCATGGATTTCATCGCGTAACCTGTCCAATAAAGCACCGGATGCAGTGGTCAACGCCCTTATTCAATCTGTTACGAGCAACTATAGCATTGTAGCCGAGCACTATAAGCTCAAGCAACAATTGCTAGGGTTAGATGAACTGACAGATTACGACCGCTACGCACCACTGCCCGTAAAAGAGAGTAACGCTTTTTATACGTGGGATGAAGCTAAAGAAATTGTGCTGACTGCCTTCCGCGCGTTTAGCCCACGAATCGCAGAAGTATCGCAGCGCTTCTTTGACGAGAACTGGATTCATGCTCCTGTTATGCCCAACAAACGGGGCGGAGCCTTCTGCTCGTTCACCGTTCCCTCGGCGCATCCTTATGTGTTCGTGAATTTTGAAGGCAAGGCACGTGACGTACAAACACTGGCACACGAATTAGGTCATGGGGTACATGCCTATCTAGCCGGAGAAGCGCACGGTTTGTTTGGCATGAGTACGCCTTTGACGACAGCCGAAATGGCATCGACCTTTGGCGAAATGCTGGTCTTCACTGATTTGATGAACAAAGAGTCTGATCCTGAAGTGCGGTTGGCGATGCTGGCGCATAAGGTGGAAGACACCTTCGCAACGGTGTTCCGCCAGATTTCGATGAACCGCTTCGAGGACGCGCTGCATACTGCACGTCGTACCGAGGGTGAACTGACTACCGATCGCATCAATGAACTGTGGCTGACTTCGCAGCGGGCGATGTTTGGCGATAGTGTTAAGCTGAGTGACAATTACGGGCGCTGGTGGAGTTATGTGCCACACTTCTTACATACGCCGGGTTATGTCTATGCCTACTCCTTCGGTGAACTATTGGTGCTGGCGCTGTTTAACATCTATCGCGAACGTGGAGCCGCGTTCGTACCTCAATTCGTTGAGGTGCTGGCAGCCGGTGACTCCGATTGGCCGGAAAAGATTCTAAACAAGGTGGGCGTTGACCTGACCGACCTCAACTTCTGGAATGAGGGGTTGGCAGCTATTCGGGATTTAGTACAACAGGAAACCCAACTTGCCGAGCAAGTTTACCCGAATAAAGTGAAGTAATTAGTCATTTTTCGACCGGAATGTGGTATAAGAGGGGCGAGAAATTAATCTCGCCCCTTTTTGTTTGCTGTTGTCCTTTTTAAGTGAGGAGCTTCCATTTTGAAACGATCATCCATCGCGTTGGTGGCAGCCGTTCTGGTGACGCTGCTTTCTGCCTGTGCCAACGCTAATCCTTCGACAGTTGCCATTTTGGGAACGACTGATGCGAACATTGCACTCAGCACAAAGGCTGCGGACGACATCGCAACCAGTGTCGTTATGACACAAAACGCACCTCCTACTCCTACTCTTGCGCCTGTCGTGCCGGTTGTAGTAGCCGAATACACCGCATCGGCTGATGCACAAACGCCGGAGCAGATGTGCGCGGCGGCTGTACCTGCTAAAGATCCTGCCAGCCGGACGTTTACCAAAGCTGATCAAGTTACACAACCCGGTGTCGATTATCGTGCTATCTTCTGCACGGCGGTTGGCCCTGTATATGTTGACCTGACTGAAAAAGAAACCCCGATAGCTGTAAACAACTTTGTATTTCTGGCCCAGAAGGGTTTTTACAACAACACTACGTTCCATCGGGTTCTGGCGAACTTTATGGCACAGGGAGGTGATCCTACCGCAACTGGAACCGGTGGGCCGGGATACAGCTTCAACGACGAAATTCTGCAATCCTTGACCTTCGATGCACCGGGTAAGCTGGCAATGGCGAACTCCGGCAAAAATACCAACGGTAGTCAGTTCTTTATTACTGTTGCGCCACAAACGAACCTCAACGGCGGGTACACGCTGTTTGGGCTGGTGGTTAAGGGACAGGCCAATGTTAGCAAGATTGAACTGCGCGATCCGGAAAAGAATCCGACCAAGCCCGGTACTACACTCAATACGGTGTTGATTGTCACTGATCCTTCCAAAGTGCTTTTGACGGATACGCCACCACCTTCACAGGCTGATGTGACGAAAGCGCTGGACGGCGTAGATGCGTTGATTAGTACCGAACTTGCCAACACAATTGAAAATAAAAAGGTGAGTCAAACAACAGCAGAAGTTGTGAGTGCAGCTCCTGAAGCAGCCCGCAAAGATCTGGAAACTCTTCTTACGGCTAATCACCATCAATATCGGGTAGGCAGCACCTTGAATAATAAAGCTTGTGATGTGTCACAGCTTCAGTTCTATTTCGCAACTTATACGCTGGATGCCTTTGCCAGCGGTAAGGATGCAGCAGCGGTTATTGCTGATCCGGCGATGGAAAAAATCGCAATGGAAAGTGGTTACACGGACAAAGTGACTTCAGCTAACTTGACCTTCCCCTATTACACGGCTAAAGAAACCGTTTGTGAGAAACCGGTTATCCATGCCATGACTTACTGGCGACATGGAAATTTCATCGTTACTGCTCAGGTTGCCTGGCCGGCAGAGCTACAGCAGGGCATCGATGCGCTAGATCGCGTACTTTTGGAATTCGTGGGCGGTCGTTTATATGAACCCTTGTTGACGACTGTACTTTACAGCGATATTCAATAGTCAACTAGCCACTGAACTTTGTAAACAGGGTGACCATCAAGTTCGCCCTGTTTTATTTGTAGGGGGACAACTCTAAAGATGATGTACGGGGCTTGAGGGTAAGTATTCTGTCGAAACATGGCGTTAATCAGAGAGACAGGTTTATGGCCTGTCTCTCTGATTTATTTCTAGTGATGCTCGGTTAGCAGCCACCTAAGGTATAGGTGAGTTCACGGCTGTTATCCGCGTTGCTGGTTTCAGGAACTGCGCCATCCGGATTCAGTGTGATGACGAGCTTGTGCTGTTCACCTACAAAGGCAGTCACGGTTAAGAACATGCCGGAAATGTTGACGGTCTGACCATTTTGGATGGGGCCGAAAGCACCATTAGTCGATGCGACTTCCTGATTATTGCTGACATGAATATCACGAATACTTATGCTGCCGCTGGCGGTGGTCGGTTGTCCACCGAGGTTGGCGACATCAATTGTGATAGCGACTGTCTTGCCGCAAACGATGGGCAGGGCAGGATTGATATTGACGTTACCCAATACCAGGTTAGCCGTGGTTTGCACCGGAACTGCCGTCGGCGGAACGGGCAGGGGCGTTGGCGGTACAGGCGTCAAAGTTGGAGGAGGCGGGCCAGCATCCACTGTGAGCGATGCCGGATCAACCGAGGGCTTGGTATAGGCCGCAAATACCCAACCTGAGCCATTGTAATACTTGACTTTAAACCATTGTCCATCAGGTGAGCGTGCTAGCAGATCAACAGATTGATCGGCAGCGAGACTACCAATGGGTGGATTAAACAGGGTGCTGGGGCCGCTGCGGACATTGATACCTTGTGTGGTGGTGGTATAGGGTGTGCTAGGTGTCGGCGACACAGCAGGTGCCGAGGTATTGGTCGGCGCGGCGGGTGGGTTGGTCGCAGCACCACCGGATGTGGCCGTTGTTGGCTGTGCCTGCTGGTTGGTATTACCACCAGTAGTCGCTTGGGTTGGCTGAACGGTTGTGCCGCCTGTGGTGTTGGTGGGGCCAGTGGTCGGTGATGGCTGCGCCGTGATGACGTTGATGGCTACGCTGGCAGGCGCACTGCTGGAACCATCGGCACGGAAAGCTGTGACACTAATGGTATGCTGACCTGCACCGGCTGCTTGCCAGCTCTGGGCGATGCTAAAGCTGGGTGCACCACCGGGATTAGGTGTCTTCAAGGTCTGGATGATGGTGCCATCGACCAGAATTTCAATGCGATCAAGATCAGTACCAGCATTACCGATCAATGCTTGAATATTGACGGCAACGTTTTCGAGATAGGTGGCGTTGGCCGGAGGCGCAGCAATTTGTACCGTGGGTGGTCCGCTAATGGCAACTGTGTTTTGTCCGGGCGTGGAGGCCAGGTTGCACCCGCTGACTATGAGAGCCAGCGCTGCGATTAAGCACAGGGTTATCCAGCGCCCTGATTGGGTTTTCAGCATAGACATTCTCCTCGTTCAAGTCCACCGAATCAAAGTCCTTACTGTAGCGCATTCATTCCATTTCTGCGAGTTGCAGCCTTGAACCGTCGGGTAAACGTTGGGTGATGGACGTGTTGAGCGTAATGAGTTACCAGGGTAGGGCTGCATTAAGTGGTGGGGGAAACACTTTGCTTTATGTACCCCACCCCGAACCCCCATCAGCAACGTTCGCAAGCTCACTCTGCTGATAGCCGAAGCGTCTTTACGGCACGCCGGTTTTGGTCGATTGAGGGAAAAACGGAAGGGTCTGAGAGCCTTCCCTACGGGAGAAAAACGCATAAGACTGTAAAAGTGTCGTCTCCTGAACCGAAGGGTCAAATAGGGGAGAAAAATGCAAAATTCGGGTGTGAAAAATGACTGTTGTTCGGCTAGAAAATATTTCCACCGTTTAGTGTGGTGCTGCCGTTACCAGCGGCAAGAGACGCCGGTAGTCATCAGGCAAAAATCGAAGGTGGCGACGGTGATGGTTCGGTAGTTGTTTCTGAACACTCGTCTGATTGCCCGTCGACATTATCATCATTGATCTCATTTTCGTCACCGGCTTTTTCTGCATGGTAGCCAAATCTAAAAGGTACAACTTCAGCATCTGGAAGCTGATACATACCGCCGGGATGGTAAGGATCGAGATGGTAATCCAGTTTAATCAGGCGGTCAATTAATTGGGAGAGGATAATGACACGTTGCTGCAGTGAGGCAAAAGTAGTATCTTCTTGAAAAGTTGCTGCAAGACGCACAAGTTCGGACATGATTTTTTGACGGACATAAGTCAATGATTCCAAATCGCCATCCAATGCCGGCATGGGGATCGGCGACGGCGGCAGAGGGGACTGCTGCCGCTTATTTTCCGCGTAAAATCGGCGGCGCCATGTATATAAGGTGCGTTCGGGGATGCCTGTTTTTAGAGACGCACGAATTATATCGCCTCCGCCCCTTTCAACCTCAACAAGCGCAGCCGTTCTTTGATCCACTGTGTAAGTCATTCGAGACATTCGTAACCTCCTGGAAAATTGGCGTGTCCGTGTCATTTGTGTATGAATCGAGAAGTACATGTTTGTGCGACTTTATGGCACACTACGACCTTACAACCGTATTGTTGTGAAATAAGGACATCACGTATCATACGGTCGGGTAGGACTGCGTTAAGTGGTGGGGAAACGCTTTTCTTTATGTACCTCACCCCCAGCCCACATCAGCAACGTTCGCAGGTTCACTCTGCTGATAGCCGAAGCGTCAGGGAGGGGAGAAAATGCAAAATTCGGGTGCAGAAAATGACTGTTTTCGGCTAGAAAATATCTCCACCGTTTGGTGTAGTGCCCGGGCTTACGTAACGCCCTTTATTTCCCCGCTATTGTTGCTCAACGCCACAACCCTATTCTCCATACCTTTGCTCAACGCTTGTTAGCCGCTGGCAAATCCAAAATGCAAGTCGTGGCTGCCGTCATGCGTAAACTTTTGCATCTCGTCTTTGGCATTCTCAAGTCTGGGCAACCCTTTGATCCTCATTTTCTTGATCACCAACTTGCAATCTCTTGACTTTCAAGACGGTATCTACCATATGGTCACCACTGTGATTAGCGTAGCACGTCCGTTCTTCATTAGGGTTACATTTTGGAAGAACATTTTGTAACTCTTTCGAGGCGTCGGCACTAACTAAAGTAGGTGAGAAGGCTATGGCGTATAGTCAATAGATGGTTTGAGAATGGTTTGTGGCACAAACGGAAAGTAAACATTGTTTATAAGAACTGTGAAGATCATGACTTTCATC
Organism: Aggregatilineales bacterium; assembly: GCA_044226325.1. Classification (GTDB taxonomy): domain Bacteria; phylum Chloroflexota; class Anaerolineae; order Aggregatilineales; family Phototrophicaceae; genus CFX2. The sequence goes on along the minus strand of JBGAHG010000011.1, from coordinate 165,095 downwards.
AGGAAAGTTGGCGTTATATTAAACACGAACAGTTTGTTACAATCAAAGCGATGAATATAAAGGAGGGGAGAACTGCATGGAACTTTATTTTTTCCGTCATGGACATGCTGAGGATGCACAAGGCCCTGACTTTGATGACTTCGCTCGTAAGCTGACTGATAAAGGTGTTGAACGCACAGAAGCCGCCGCACGAGGCCTGCATAAACTAGGTCTTAAACCGGCTCGCATCTACACGAGTCCGCGATTACGAGCGCGGCAGACGGCTGATATTCTTTCGAGTGCGCTGGGCGTAACCCCTGAGGCACGGGAAGAAGTTAATTTTGGTTTTAATCCGGGGTTGATTCCAGTACTGCTCAACGACTTAGCCAATGATTCGGCGGTCATGTTCGTGGGACATGAACCGGATTTGAGTATTACGGTTGGAGCGCTGGTGGGCGGCGGCGAAATTGAGATGAAAAAAGGCGGCATCGCGCGGGTCGATCTTTTGGCGCGGACGCCCTTACGCGGAGTTTTGCTGTGGGTGCTAACGCCGCGCGTGCTCGAAGTGGCTGGCAGCTAGGGACTCAGACGATAGAAGTCGGGCGATGGCCGCCAATCGGCGCGTTCCAGCTGGTATTGAACCAGCGTCGAATTGTAGTAGAGATCGGTTTGTCCGACATATTTCATGCCAATTTTCTCCATGCCTTTACGGGAAGGGATATTTTCGGGATATGCCAGCCCGATAACTCTTTCCAGCCCTACTGTTTCAAAAGCATAGCGAAAGGTGGCGATGGCGGCCTCTGGCCCGGCACCCTGCTTTTGGAAATTTTTCCCCAAGGCACAGACCAATTCGGTTTCCGGTGAATCGCCGGGATGTATCAAGCCACAATGACCCATAAACGTATTATCAGCACGATTTAGGAGTGCCCAAATGGAAAAGCCATAGGTTTTTTCGTGGCGCATGGCGAAGATCAGCACATCATTGGTGCGTTCACGGCTGCGGGCTTGCCCACCGGATATATAGCGCATGACATCGGCATCACCATACACTTGCGTGTAATAATCATCCAGATCGTCGGGCACGAAGGAACGCAAGCGCAAATTTGGCGTTTCGATCATCATATGACGTGTATCCTTAGCTCAATAGGGTCATGCTTATGCCCAGCCAAAACCGCCGTTAGAATGAATGATTTGCCCGGTAACCCATTCGGAGGCTTCGCTGGCTAAGAATGCGATCAATCTGGCTGCGTCTTGTGGAAGGCCAACCCGTCCTAATGGGGTGCGCTGGCTGAGAATATCTTTGAGTTCAGGCGACATCCAGCCGGTGTCGGTAGGGCCGGGGTCAACGGCGTTGACGGTGATACCGAGCTTAGCGACGCCGCCTGCCAACGACAGGGTAAAGGCTTCGACTGCGCCTTTGGTGGCGGCATAGGCCAGCTCATCCGGCATCGGGCCAAGTGATTGCCCCGAGGTCATATTGATAATACGGCCACCGTGTCCAGCTTTGAAGCGGCGGACAAATTCAACACTAAGTAGAAATGCGCCGCGTATATTCACAGCATAGTGGGCGTCTAGCGTGTGAGCATCAAGCTGCTGGTAGCCATCATTGACCGAGTAAGTGGCGTTATTGACGAGTATGCTGACGCTGCCAAGCTGCTGCTCGACTTGATTCAGCAGGGCTGCGGGTGTGCTGGGCTGGCTGAGATCGGCTTCGAAGGCAACACAGCGCACACCTAAAGCCTGCAATTCGGTAGTGAGCAAAGCAGGAGCCTCTTTATCCGCACCCCAATCCATTTGATCGTCATAGGGATGCCAGTAGGTGAAGGCAACATCCATACCTTGAGCGGCCAGTGCTTTACAAATCGCTGTACCGATGCCGATACGGCGGCTGGCTCCGGTTACGAGTGCGATAGGGGGTAGTGGTGTGCTATCAGTCATCGTGTCGTTGTACCCCCTGCCCTAACCCCCAGCCGTAAACAGGGGAGGGAACTTATACAATGTTGAAATCTTCTTGAATGGCATTCCGGTTCCATTAAAAGGGCGACCGGTGTGGCCGCCCTTTCCTGGTTAAAACTGAACCTTATGAGGTTGCTGCGGGCTTCGGATCGTCGATACGGAAGCCATCGAGCATGATCGTAAAGGTGTTGGCAAATTCTTCATTGAATTTGTCAGTCGGTGCTTCAAACCACAGGACATACGGCACCTTGTTCTTGACTGTGGCGTAGATGCGTCCGGTGATTTCTTCGCCGTTATTCCCAGCATGGGTGAAGGTGGCGAAGTTCCATTCGTTCTTTTCGCCGTAGTACGTATCCTGACTGACCAACTTATAGTTATCTTTGCTGGCGACTTCTTGATCAAGGACGTCCGACAGCCATGTCGCAGCATCGTCTTCGGATGTTTTATAGACCAGAACGGCGGCAAAGGTTGGGTCGATCTTATCATCGTTAGGATGGTAATACCACCAATTTGAGTCCTTGACATCTTCAGCACCGGGCATCCATGTCGTAGGCACAGGGAAATGGGTTTCGTCGGTGAAGTGATCGCTGGCCCAAACACCGGTGTCTTTGGCTTTGACGGCCGTGGCGCTAAACAGCGTTAGATGGTCAAGGAACAACTGATAATTGGTTTCCATGTCATCTTTGCTTTGAGCTTCGGACGAAAATACCAGGCCGAAATTCAAATCTTCCTGATAGACGGCAACCGCACGCCCAAAGTATTTACCGGCATCGTTGGTGTAGCTGAAAGTGAATTCCAGACCATCTTTACCGTCAACCTTGACCTTCTTGAACTTGCCATCGGTGTCCAGGCTGAACTTGTCGATGACGCCCTGTGCGATTTTCTTAAGATCAGTAACATCGGTGTCGCCGGGATAGACGAACATGTACTGCTTGTCGTCGCGACTGGCAGTTTGCAGGAAGTTTTGATCAGGGAAGTAGTCCACATCAAACCAACCGGCGGGACGTTGGAAGATAATACCCCAATCGTTATCCACGTAACCGCGCAGGTTCGTGTCAACTTTATCGTTATTGACCTTGACCTTTGCGGACGAGAAACCAGTCGTTCCGCCGACGGATTCGATCAAAAAGCCGAGGTTATACGTGCCAGTGGGGGCGGGAGCATAATCCCACGTAATACCCTTTTCCGGCCAGGTAAAGCTGGTCCCTTCCTGTTGCAGAACGCGACCGTCCGGTGTGACCACCGACTTATACGTTTGGAATATGCCATTTGCATCCAGTTTAACGCTGCCGAGTGCATTGCTGCCGGCGTTGTTACTGATGACATTGGCGACACCACCGTTATCATCAAACATGATGGTCACATCGACCCATTCCTGGCTGCCGGGGTATTGATAACGACCTGCCAGCGAGGAGACGCCTTCGGATGTGACGACCTGTTCGAAGCTGGTGGTTGAGCCATCGGTGACAGCAGGTACGAGCGCATCCCATGTGAAGTCACTGTCGTCTACGCCGGGATTCCACTGGTTAACTTCCTGCGTCACATTGTCGATGACGACTTTGGTAATGATGCGAGAAGTTTCCAGACGGACTGCCGAGCCGTCGTCCTGAATTTGATCGACGGTAAATTTACCCTGCGAGATATTGCGTCCGGTGACTTCCATCGAAATAGTGATGGGCAGGGCTATGCTGGTCGCTTCTTCAGGGTAGATATTGGTGATGTTGACGACCGGAATGCTGCTTGGTGCTAATGCGGCTGATCCCTGCACGCCCCGGAAAGCGCGTGATTGTGGACTGGCACCACCGTAGAATGCCCGCAACATCTGCGCCCAATCTTGCAGAGGACTTTGCTCGATGTAGCTGGGATCAAAATCGGTGCTGCGCTGGGGGAAGTAAATGTTGTAGTAGCTGGTGTATTTGTTGAGCTGCTGACCCGATGTGCCATAGATACGGACACCATCCAAAGCGATGTCAACATTATCGGCTGCGTTCTTCAACGCTTTGTCATTGGTGCCAGCGGAAACACGCCGCATAAAATCACCAATATCGATATTGGTGGGGGGGCCATATTGATCTTCGGGTAAGAAGAAGGAATAGGCATAGGTGTTGGCGCGTGCCTGACCCAACAGGGAGACATAAGCACGCGGGTTGCTATTGACGACCTCGGTAAATTGGTTGAGGGCATCGGTTACGTTGCCGAAATCCTGCAAATTGGTTACATCCGCGCCAAGTACCGGTTCGGTATCTGCCGAGATAGAGGTCATATCATCAATGTACTGGTCAGCTATTTGCTTGCCAAGCTGCCCAATATCCATGTTGGGATTCTTGTTGAGCAACTGGGTGAGGAGAGTCATATCAAAGCTGGGGTTCAATGTAATTTCGGGCGAGCCAATCGCGTAATCAAAGTAACGCGACATGGCGGCATAATGTTCAATGCCGCTCATTAAGCAAGCATCGTTGATGAGCAGATCAAACTTCTTGACGCCGGTATTTTTCAAGGCTGCATCAAAGGTTTGCGATAAGCCCGGAATAGTGAGCAAACCGTGACCAGTGGTTTCATCCTGCACCGTGCCGTACCATGCACCACCGTGATCATTCAGAATGATGGCATAGTGCTGAGCGGGATAGGTCTTGACACCCCAAACGATGAAGTCTAGCAGGTTACCGGGATAACTGGTGTCGATTTCGCCAATATCGCCTAAGGGTTTCGTATCGATGGTCGGCGGATAAACCGTCTGATAGTCGCGGCTTTTATCTGGCACCGGCTCGAACAGGCGTGTGTCCGTCCAATTTCCATTGGATTGATCGTAATCGGGCGTGCGGTCGAGCAATGCGAGGATGCGGACTTCGGGGGTGCTGCCACCGGCACGTTCAAATTCATCAAGGTCGTTGATGAGGCCGTCTTCGAGGTTGTTATCCGCGCCCATATAGACCAAGACTGTCCAATCGGCGATGTTGGGTGTGGGAGCGATAACCGGATAACCAGCAGCGATAGCGGTGGTGTCGCTGCCTGTGTTGTTAGATGCAATCGTGGTGGTGCCTTTGCCGACTTTGACGCTGGCTTCAAAGGTGCCTTTGGTTTCGCCCTTTTCATAGCCGTAACGGGTGACAACGACTGTGTAATCACCGGCTTGTGCTTGCGGATATTCCAGATACGAGTCTTTAGTCGAGTTGTCACGATCATCGTTTTCGGCAACAACTGTGTCGCCAAAGAAAATGCCGGTGTAGAGGTCAAGGTCGCCGCCGGTGGCTCGAGCATCAATGGTGATGGTGTCGCCTTCTTGCACGCCGGTCAGCGGATATTCGACATAATACTGCTTATCGTCAATCTTATCGCTGAAAGTCTGACCTTTATCCCCAGTGTCGGAAACGGGTACGGTTGTACCGCTGCCGCTGCCACTATCTAAAGTCAGTTCAAATGGGCCTTTGTCATAGCCATAAACACCGATTAAATAATCGCCATTGGCCGGAAGGACAGCTTCGACATACGAGTTGGTGTTATTTTTGTCAACATCGTCGTTTTCGGCAATCGACTTACCGTTGGAATCCGCTAACACCAGATAAGTATCAACCTTATCACTGGTCAACGAGATATTGACAGTATCGTTCGCTTTACCGGTAAAGGTGTAAACAACGGGATTGTCGATGTCTATCGTTTGGCCTTTGACAGTGTCACCATAGCTCAGGTTGGTGGTTTCGCTAACCGGTTGACTGGTGGCGGAGTCACTATCCAGGGTGAGGGTAAATGGGCCTTTGTCGTAGGCCAGAGCAGCGATAATGTACTGCCCATTTTTGGGAATGGTGTATTCAATTCTAGCGCTTACATTGGTTTTGCTGATGTCGTCGTTTTCTTCCAGCAAAGTGCCTTTGGTATCACCCAAGCGTAAATAAACGTCAACCTGATCGCTATCGAGGCTGATCGTGATTTTATCCCCTTTTTTGCCGTCAAATGAATAAAGTACACCCTGATCAGGGTCAGTTATTTTTCCACGAACAGTATCGCCATATTGAATAGGCGTCACATCCTGCGCGTGTACGGCGGGCAGTACACATAATAAAAGCAGGAGTGTAATCAACAAAAATTTAGGTCGAAACATGCGAACCTCCAGAGTAAGTGCGGTAAAAATAACTATATAACAGAATTGAGATGGCGGGAACTGACATTCGCCTAAAAAACAAACCCGCCATAGGGCGGAGATAGAAATGAAAAGGGGCGAGTGGTTAAGCTCGCCCCATTAAAAGACTGGGTGGGATAAAGGGATAATGAAAACAGCCCAGCCGATAAGTGCAATAAAATCAACTACAATGATACCGATCATTTACATCCAAGAAACAATGACAATGATTAGCTGGCTGCGCGGTAAGCGACAGGTTGTACGAGCGCATCACGGATGGCATCGATCAGGTCATAGGTATCAAAGGGCTTGGGCAAGTATTCGGAAGCACCGAGGTCAAGCGCATACATCAGGTCGTGGAGTTCATAGCTTTCGGACATCACAATGAAGGGGACATGGCTATAACGGCGGTCGGCATGAATGCGGCGGAGGGCGCTATAACCGTCGACCAGGGTCATATCGACATCACAAAGAATTAAGTCAGGTGTTTGTTGTGCCAAGACCTGGGCAATTTCTTCGGTGGTGCTGGCGGTCAGGGTATGTAGTCCAGCAATTTCAAGCAAGAAGGCCATGCTGCGGGTCAGCTTGGGCTGATCGTTGATGATGAGAACATAAGCACCAGAATTTGTTTTGTTGATTGTCTTCATGCTCTTCATGCTTCCTTAATTAATTGTATGTACTCTCAACATAAGGCTGAACGCCTCTGGTAAATCATTAAGATTAGTGTTGAAAGCCTATCGGACAAAAACCTGAATGCAATGCTTTGTAAGACTATTACAGAAGCGTGTGTGAGGGAGCAAAGTTGAGAACTATTTATTTCACACACGCTACTCTATATACGAGCATAAGGGCAGTAATGTCGCACGGTTCTCAATTCTTGACGAATTTCACGAAAATTTCGTCTTTTCGTAAATTGGCCTCAATTATTGACTTCATAATTGAAGTTTCTGTTCGCATATTCCAACCATGATGCATGGTGGTATATCTACCTAATGTCGTGAACAGGGTATTTATCTACAAATTGCTGAGAATTCGGAATCCGATTAGTTGTTGGCGGTAGCCCAGGCGGCGTGTGCAAGCAATGGGGTCATCATGCCGAAACTTTCAAAGCGTTGGTCGCGGGTCTGCCCGCGTTTGTAACGGATATAGATTTGGGCGCAGATGACCGTTAAGCGATAAAGGCCAAGTGTGTGATAAAAACGAATATGAGAGACATCACGACCACTACGGGTGGCATATCGCTGTACCAATTCGGCACGTGTGGGGAAGCGGCTGTCACCAACAGGCATCATAGATGTCATTTGTAGAGAAGGCGAGTCAGTCGGTTCCGTCCAATACGTGAGCAGTGTACCGAGATCAGATAAAGGGTCGCCGAGGGTACACATATCCCAGTCAAAGATGGCGACTAATTGTCCCGGATTATCGGAGGCCAGCATCACATTATCGAGTTTGTAGTCATTGTGTACGAGCGCTGGCGCAGATGAGCGCGGGGCACGGGCTTTGAGCCACGCATAAACCGCAGCCATATCGGCGATGTCATCGACTTTGGCTTTATTCCAACGCCCATACCAGCCTTCAATCTGGCGTTCGATAAAACCAGCCGGTTTACCCAGAGTAGCTAATCCCAATGCTTCGTAATCCACCGCATGAAAATCTGCAAGCGCATCAACTAATGCGTAACTCATAAGCTGTGGCGAATCGGGAAAAGGCGCATATTCCGGCGGCAGCGAACGGCGAACAACCAAGCCTTTGCGACGTTCCATGATAAAGAACGGTGCACCGATAACAGCGGTGTCTTCACACGAAAGATAGGCCTGAGGGGCATAAGGAAAGGCTCGATGCAAGACTGATAGCACCTGATATTCACGCGCCATATCATGTGCCGAAGGGGCAACCGGACCGAGCGGTGGGCGGCGGAGAACGTACTGTTGTGCGTCAAAATCCAGCAAATAGGTAAGATTAGCCGCACCTCCACCGAATTGTCGCACCGTTAGCGGTTGATCCGAACCTTGCAGCTTATCACACAAATAATCTGCCAAACGGGTTTCATCAAATTGTTCATCGGCGCGGACAGGGATGGTATCAATCGCTTCAGATGTCATCTCAATAACCTAGCCGCGTGCATAAACGCATTAAACGAGCCTGTTTTATTGAGAGTTGTACATCAAACGATCAGGTTGTGGCAAGTTGCAGGGTTGGGAGTGTTATTACTTCGTCTGTGGATTGCGGCAAGTGGGGAAGTGCCACGTCATAGGATTTCAGGCGTTATAATTGTGGAGTCCTGTCAAATGTGAACATCCCTCAATCATAACGCCTGTTCAATATCTTCATGCCATAAGAAATTTGAGGCATGAATTAGAGCAACCACTTAATGGCTTCTTCCCAGATATCATCCAGTTCGACATAGTTTACGGCGTCTTCCAACTCACTACGTATCCAATGCCAGGCTTCATCGGGGTCATGATCCGTACTAATTTCGACGAGTACACGTCCGCTGGGGCGGTGGCGCTTCATACCTGCGACGCAGCGCATTCCATAGACCGTGGTTAAAAGACGTTTTTCGGTGGTTGTGAGCCAGAAACCATACTGGTCACCCTGCTTATAAGTTTGAGGGACACCCATTGCAAAGCGGTGTTCGGACTGTTGGCCGGTCATTCTAATACCTCCCAAAATCCTCGGATGCTTTATTATAGCACGTCCGTTTTGTGCTTCATTCATTGATGATCATCGCAAAAATGAGTGATGAATTAGCTGCATAGTTTTGATAAATCCGTTATGCTTATTCTTATACGCACACATGCAATTCATGAGCCATTTTATATGCACATTCACCGAGATCATTCGCGGCTATCTTTTCGTCGTCATCGTCGTCGTTCCAGTGGGTTATCCATGATGGTGATTGTGGGGGTATTGGTTGGTATCGGAGCAGTGTCCTGGAATTGGATTGGTCAGCGGCTAACCTTTGGCAGCGCACCGGTTAAAGATAACTTCCTGGGTTTGGCGCAGGCGGCATTCGCCAATGGCAACCTCAATGATGCGGTTCGCTATGCACAACAGGCATTCGAGCAAGATGCTACCAACAGCGATGTTTTGATCGTATTGGCACGATCGCTGATTTACCGTAGTTATAGCGATTATGATCGCGCGATTGACCGTGACTCAGCGCTCGAACTGACGACAGAAGCTTTGGCACGCTCTCCTAATGACCCTAAGTTATTGGCGATTCATGCATATGCTTTGCAAGCGGCCGGGAATGCTGCTGCCTCGGCTAAAGCGGCGGAAGATGCGCTTCGACTTGACCCTGAAAACGGATTGGCAAGGGTGGCGTTGGCGCTGGCCTATGGTGGCGCAGGCAGTTTTGAAATTGCTTTACGCGAAAGCCAACAGGTGGCGCAGAATAATGACTGGAAGCTCGAAGGCCAGCGAGCGATGGCAATTAGCTACGGCGATTTGGGAAACTATAAAGAGGCGATTGACTCGATTGAACGGGCAATCAATCTGAATCGTTTTCTAGTGCCGTTGTATTTCGAGCGGGCGCTGTATGCCATGCAGATTGGTGACGCAGATGCGGCAACGGCGGCTTACTTCCAAGTATTGACCTACCAACCGGATAATGTGAAGGCGCGTCTGCGGTTGTGTGAACTTTCAAGCTTATTACGCGAACGTGATGCAGCGGTGAAGTACTGCCAAGAGGTTACGGTTCGTGCGCCGAGCTTTGCTGATGGTTGGTATCAACTCGGTATGGAATATTTCTTGCAGGGCAACTTCAAGGCCGCACAAGATTCACTTCATCGTTGTTCGTCGTTACAGGTGATGCAGAATGTGCCGCCGGGACAGCGCAAATTCGAGTGCTGGTATGTTCAAGGGCAGGCAGCCGAAATCATGGGTGACTGCCCGAATTTGCTGGCGACTTACAACGAGTTCCGCGCGATGGCGAAGGATGCCGCGATTCAACAGACATGGACGTATCCGCCGGAAGGGCCACCGAGTTGCAGTTCATCAAAGGTGACCGGAACACCTGTTACCTGACCGCGTTTCATCAATCAGACTTCAATCTAAAAACCTACTTCTATTTGTCCCCCGACTACGCAATCCATGTTGATGACATTCAACACGGAAAATAATGCTATGCGCCACTGCCCACCATTAATTATGATATGACACGATAAAATATATTCGGAATGGTTCAGCCGTATTTGGGAGCCATTTAATCTTTGTACTGGGCTGTCCGTTGGCAGCTTGGAAGCATCTTGCAGAATAGTATTACTTTTTGTCTAAAGGAGGTCGATTATGGTTCAAAATTATCAGAGACGGTCTTTGTTCTGGCCGCTTATTTTGATTGCTGTAGGGGCGATTTGGTTTTTGTCAAACCTCGGCATTCTTCAAGCCGCGAGTATCGGCATGTTGTTCCGTTTGTGGCCCGCAATCCTGATCATTATCGGACTTGATTTGCTGTTCGCGCGCAGTAACCCCCGATTAGGTACCATGATTGCTTTGGGTGGCGTGATTGTGATTGTCGCCCTCATGTTATTAGGGCCGTCACTGGGACTCGTCAAAGGTTTGGACGTCAAAGAAGCAACCTATAACGAGCCAGTAGGCGCTGCCACCAGCGCACAGGTCCATTTGGATATCGGTGTAGCAACCACAACTATTAAAGCGTTGGATGATTCAAATGATTTGTTCAAAGCAGATCTTCGTTACATAGGCGATGTGGAATTTAAGACATCTGGCGATAGCAAAAAGATCATTAATCTCAGCCAAAAAGGGAACACAGGCAGTACCGATTTCTTTGGTTGGTTCGATCAACCTCGAAATCTGCATTGGAATGTCGGGCTAAATATGAACATCCCCATCGCTTTGGACGTTAATAGTGGTGTGAGCGACAGCACGCTAGATCTCGGCAAGCTGAAAATCACAGACTTGCGAGTGAACGGTGGTGTGGGATCGGTTAAGGTATCGCTGCCTAACATGGATGATGCTTACAACGTTGTTTTAAACGGCGGTGTGGGCGATCTGAAAGTGGATATGGCCGTCAATTCTGCCATCAATTTCCAGATTAAAGGTGGCGTTGGTCAGGTGATAGTCGATGTGCCGGATGATGGCGCTGTCAAGGTGGATGCCAACACGGGTGTCGGGAATATTGATGTGCCGTCGTCATATAGCAAAGTGAGTGGTGATAATAAGACAGTTGGTGAGGAAGGCGTTTGGCAAACCAGTAATTTTGATGCATCCAAACGGCAAATCACCATCCATTTTGACGGTGGGGTGGGTAACTTGACTGTTCGATAAAGTTCTGCATGAAGTGTGAAATCGGTATTAGAAAGAAGGACGAAGCAATAATGGATACATTTGAGGAGAAGCCCAAACGAGGCGATAGTAAAGGTACTCACTCAAATACGGGTGCAATGATTCTCATAGGGCTTGGAGTGGTTTTGCTGCTGGCAAATTTGGGCATTTTGAATGGTATCGGGCAGTTGTGGCCTCTAGTATTTGTGGGCGTAGGTATCTGGCTATTGATGGGGAAAGGAAACAAAGTGGAGATAAAACACGAACATTATTCGGCAGTAGTTGGTAATGCAACTTCGGCACGGGTGAAGCTCTCGCTTCCCATTGGCGAATCGACTATTCAAGGTATTGATGATCCGGCGACACTCATTGACGCTGATATGAATTTCGTCGGCGACATGGTATTTGCCGCGCAAGGTGAGACTGAAAAAGTAGTTAACTTGAGCCAAACAGGTGAGGCGTGGACGAGTTGGATGAATCCTGCGAACTGGAATTGGGATGCGACCAAACAGCTTCATTCTACTATTGGCCTGAATACGACTGTACCAATGATATTGGATGTTCATGGTGGTGTCGGTCAATCACGCATTGATTTGAGCCGCATGAAAGTGAACAATCTGGATGTGAACGGTGGCGTCGGAGAAATTCGGCTCACGCTGCCAGCTAAGGGCGATTCATTGGATGTTCGTACTCAAGTGGGCGTCGGACGCATGGAACTGACTGTGCCAGCCAATATCACACTTAATGCGCGGGTTAAGGGCGGCGTCGGTGAAACCAGTATTCAATTACCAGTAGATGCAGCTGTTCGTCTGGAAGCAAATAGTGGGGTCGGCGGCGTAAGTGTCGGATCACGTTTGCAGAAAGTGAGCGGCGACAACGGCAATTTCGGTTTGGGACAAGATGGCGTTTGGGAAACAGCTAACTTCAGTTCGGCAGCCAACAAGATCAACATTCATTATGATGGGGGCGTCGGGCAACTCATCGTTCGTTAGTCGTTTCCTAAGCCAGAAGTAAAGAGGCGGAACGCAGTTACCGCCTCTTTACTTGTATGAACGACTCACCAGCGGTGATGTACCTGCCGTGCAATATAGCGGCCATAGATCTCGCGCACTTTTACCATCTGAACTTCATTCAAAGGTGGCAGGTCAGAGGCGCTGATATTTTGTTCAACCTGATCGGGGCGCTTGCCACCGGGAATGGCACAGGTCACTGCGTCGAACATTAGAATCCAACGGAGCGCGAACTGCGTTAACGTGACACCTTCGGGTACAAGTGCTTTAAGTTCCTCGACCGCCTGCAAACCCGTATCATAGTCTACACCGGAGAAGGTTTCGCCACGATCAAAGGCTTGCCCATACCGGTTGAAGTTGCGGTGATCGTCGGACGAGAACTGTGAATTGGGTGTCATTTTTCCGGTCAGCAAGCCGCTCGCCAATGGAATACGAGCGATGATGCCTACTTTGCGTCGTTTGGCCTCTTGGAAGAAGAGTTCAGCCGGACGGTGCCGAAACATGTTGAAAATGATTTGGACAGTTTGCACACCGGGATATTCGATGGCCTTGAGTGCTTCTTCTACCTTCTCGACACTGACTCCGTAGTAGCGAATTTTGCCTGCGCGGACGATGCTATCGAGCGTGTCGAAGAGTTCGGGCATGTAGTAGACAGCAGTTGGTGGACAGTGTAACTGCACGATGTCGAGGCAATCGGTTTCGAGATTTTGTAGGCTACTGTCAATAAATGTATTTAGGTTTTTGGCGTTATAGGCTTCTGGAACTTGCTCAGGTAATCGGCGACCCGCTTTGGTAGCGACGATAATGTCTTCACCGGGTCGTTCGCGCTTAAGTTGCGCGATGAGTTGTTCACTGTGACCGTCTCCGTAATTATCAGCCGTATCAATGAAGTTGCAACCCAGATCAATAGCCCTGTGCATGGCTGCCAGCGACTCGCGGTCATCCACCTCACCCCACGCCGAGCCAATGGCCCATGCGCCAAAGCTAATATCCGAGACTTTCCAGCCCGTGCGGCCTAAATCACGATAGTGCATAGTGAAAACTCCTATTTCTTATATTTGTGCCTAATAGTGACTCGCTGTTGTGTAAGACGCAATAAAAAAGGTGACTGCCAAGCCACCTTTCCCGGAAATATTGGGACGATTAAGCTAAGGCGGCATATTCCTTGCCACATTTTTCGAGGATGCGCTGCGCGTCGCGGACGTTGATGCTGGGTGCCACTTCGCTGTAAAAACGGGCGGCAGTCGCGGCTGCGGCTTTTTGCCCAGCAGCAGAGGTATCGTCAAGGTTCAGCGCGTAGTTGGATTCATCCAAACCTTCGATGGGTTCGAGGGTGATTTCCAGGACATATAGACTGCGGGCGCGTTCCAACTTAGCCTTACGCTTGTCGGCTGCGCTGGATTGATCGGCATTACCGACTTTTTTGTAGTAGCCGGCAAGGCGCGCTTCTTGCTCGATGGCATAGGTCAAAATGGCGCCGAAGGTATTCAGAGATGACATGATGTTCCTTTTTCAACGGGTGTTTAAGAAGATTAAGCGTAAAAAGGAAATATAAGGAACGCAAGACTGATTTTTAACGTGAATCAAGTTGGTCAAGCATACCGACAGGCCGGTTATTTAGCAACAAGCAGCCTGCAATCTGTGAAGTAAGCGAGGATTAGGTAGCAGATTTGTCTTTGCGATTGAATACATTGGCGAGTGCAGCGGCTAAAAACACGCCAACTGTGAATACGATCCCTGAGAGGGCGCTACCGGTTGATGGCCTGGCTGTGGTCGTGGGTAGTGGCAAAGGCGCTGGTTTGATTACGGCACCCGGTTGGACGCCTGGCGGTCCATCCACAGTGGGCGGTGGTGTGGTCGGGGCAGCCGGCACCGTCTTTGACCCTTGAAGTGATCCATGCCGCCGCGCATAGACCTGCGTGAATTCGGCTCCGAACAGGACAATTTGGGCCGAGTAATAAATCCAGAGCAGGATTAAAACGAACGAACCGGCTGCGCCATAAGCCGAGGCTGTACCACTGCGTCCCAGATACCAACCGAGCAGAAAACGACCGATTGTGAAGAGGGCTGATGTCATGGCCGCGCCTACAATCACATCTCGCCACTCGAGTTTTATCTTGGGCAAGAATTTGTAGAGCATCGCAAACATCGCGGTGATGACTATGAGTGAAATAACGAGGTTTACCAGCGAAAGCAAAAATTCCACGCTAGGAAGCAGATTGACTACGTAAGTGCTGACCGCCGCAATGACCGCGTTAATGACCAGCGAGACCAGTAACAGAAAACCAACGACCAATACCATCCCAAATGACAAAAACTTGTTTTGAATTTGGAAAATAACGCCGGAATTCTGTTTACCCGTTGAAGAAGGATCAACATCCCAAATGGTGTTCAATGCATCCTGAAGCTGACCGAAGGCACCCCCTGCGCCGAGTAATAAGGTGACGATACCCAGAATAGTGGCTAAAAGACCTTCCGCCGGTTTGGACGCATTGGTAATGAGTTCGCCAACCATTTTGGCGGCATCCGGCCCGACGCTGCGCTGAACCTCGTTCAAAATCTGGCTTTGTACCGTATTCTGGCTGACGATAATGCCGACAATGCCAATGACGACAACCAGCAAAGGGGCAATCGAAAAAGCGGTGTAATAGGCGAGAGCGGCGGCTAAACGTGGCGCATGATCCTCATTCCATTCAGCGAAAGTTTGCCTGAGAAGACTAAAAAAGGTTTTTAGGCGATCCATGTTCTATGCCCCACAGCATCTCAGTTGATTGTTGCAATTTCCCCGATGATTTCGAATGCTAAATCATCGGGGCAGCATTGTCATAAGGCGGATGGGGGATTTGACATGGGATAAGTGGCTGAAAAGGCTTAAGTGCCGGACTGCCGATCATAATTGCGATAGAGCATGGCGGTATAAGGACGCATCCCAAAACGCTCGTAGAAGGGTTGTAGATCGGTATCACACAGCAGGTCGATGGCATATAAACTGCGGAGCTTGTCGAGCATTCGACGCACGAGTTCTGCACCAATACCCTGCTTCTGGTGGGTAGGAAGCACTTCAAGCAGGGGGATAAAGGCGTTTAATACTCCATCACTAATGGCGTTTATGAAACCAACGACTTGATTCGTTTGATCGTCTAGCGCCAAAATGATGTGCGTGCTGCCCCGCAAAATTCGTAGGTGAGTGTCGGGATTGGGTGGATTCGGCCATCCGACAAAGAAGCCGCCTGATAGTTTGTCCGCAGTGATTTGTTCCAGTGAATCGGTGTAGGTAATCATCTTCTCACTCGCTAGAAATAAATAATTTCAACCCGTCCAGCGGTCATATCAGCAATGCGGGTGGTGAAGGCTTCAATGGCAGATTGGGGCAAGGTCACAATCAAAGATGCATCCTGCCCGAAGGTTTCATCATCTATTTGGCCTTCATATTCGGTGATCAGTAATTTCATGCGTTCGTAATATGTATAAGCAAATTCGAGGCCAATTTGCTGGCGCGGGATTTTGAGCTGGCGTGGAAGGGCTTCGAGTACGGCGCGAGTCGCATCCGAATAGGCACGAACCAAGCCACCTGTACCGAGTTTTGTGCCGCCGAAAATGCGTGTCACCACAACCAATGTATCACCGATATTCGCACCGCGCAGAACGGCCAAGGTCGGTGGTCCTGCTGTACCCGTTGGTTCGCCATCATCGCTCATGCCTTCGATGACGCTGTTGCCGTAACCGACGCGATAGGCATACACATGATGGTTGGCTTCGGGCATAGCCGCACGAATACGCGCCAGTGATTCGCGGGCGGACACAACGGTATCTGCCAAAAGCGCAGTGGCGATAAAACGCGAATTGACGACGAGCAGTTCGATTTGTGTTTCCTGGACGGGGATGGGATAAGGTTCGGGAGATAGCATAATTTTGTGGTTGGCTACCATCCCCACCCCAATCCCTCCCCATTGCATGGAGAGGGGCTTTTAGCGATGAGGAATTACAAGCTCGGTTGGTTAAGACTAGACCCAGCGTTCGATGACGATTTTGCGCTCGGTGTAGAACTCAATCGAGTCCATACCCTGACCGTGCAAATCACCGAAGAAGGAGTCCTTCTGTCCGCCGAAGGGGAAGGAGGCAGAAGGCGCGGCCACACCGATGTTGACACCGATGTTACCAGCGTTGACGCGGTACTTGAATTCGCGGGCATGTCCGCCGTTGTTGGTGAAGATGCTGGCCGCGTTACCGTACTTGCTGCCGTTGATAATCTCGACAGCGCCATCGAGGTCATCAGCCTTCATCATAGCGAGGACGGGGCCAAAGACTTCTTCCTTTGCCAGAATGTTATCGGGCTGAACGTTTTCCATGATGGTTGGGCCGACGAAATTGCCCTGTTCGTAACCGGAAATGTTCTGGTTGCGGCCATCGAGTGCGGCGACTGCACCCTGCTCGATGCCCTGGGTAATCATCCGTTCGATGCGTTCTTTGGCCGCGGCGGAAACGACTGTACCCATCTGGGTGTTTTCGCTCAAGCCGTAACCGACGCGCAAACCACTGGCCTGTTTGACCAGTTCGTCTTTCAGTTTGTCATAGGCATCACCAACAGCGACGACTACGGCGGCAGCGAGGCAGCGCTGACCGGCACAACCGTAAGCCGCACCCATGATGTTCTTGACCGAGGCGGTCATATCGGCGTCGGGCATGACGGCGATATAGTTCTTGGCTCCGCCCTGTGCCTGTACACGCTTGCCGGCTTTGGTGCAGGTTTCATATACCAGCTTAGCGACCGGGCTACTGCCAACGAATGACACACCTTTGATGCCAGGGTGTTCCATCACGGCCATTGAAGCTTCTTTACCACCCTGAATGAGATTGACGACGCCTTCCGGCAGGTCAAGGTCATGTAGAACTTCGTATAGAATTTCGGCACTCATAGGGGTTTGCGGTGAAGGCTTCAAGATAAAGGTGTTGCCGCAAGCGATGGCAGTAGGCAAGAACCACAGTGGAACCATTGCCGGGAAGTTAAAGGGCGTAATGGCGGCGAACACACCTGCTGGTTGGCGCAAGGTGGTTTCATCAATGCCAGCCGCGATGTCTTCCACACCATCGCTACGCATGAGTACGGGTACGCTGGTGCCGAAGTCGATGCTTTCGATACCACGACGGACTTCACCACGCGCTTCATCGCGGGTTTTGCCGTTTTCTTCGACAACCATTTTGGCGATGTCTTCGAAGCGGTCTTCGATGATCGTTTTAAAACGGAAAAGGTACTGCACGCGGTTCAATACGGGTGTGCGACGCCATTCCTCAAAGCCTTCTTGAGCGGCTTTGACGGCTCCATCTACATCGGCACGGGTCGATTCGGGGCATTCTCCGATGGTTTCGCAGGTGGCGGGATTAACCACAGGGGTGTAAACGCTGGCGGAAGAGTCAACCCAGTCGCCACCCACATAATTCTTCAGTTTTCTTGCCATGTCACACTCCTAAAGGTTCTATTTTTGTGAACGAACTCGCGCGAATCTTAACCCGCTGAAGTGGGAAAAAGCAAGTGGTGTGTAGACCACAGACAGTTTAGTGGGTTTTTAGATATGGTAATGATATTGTGTGAATGGTAGCATCCCTAACGTTTGAACGTGATCGTTTTGATCTCCATCAGTAAGGTAAAAGCCTCGATATGTCATCCAACTATTTGACTGTGATGCCGGTGCGCGCACCCGTTCAGCGCGCTATTTTTGATTTGCACCAGACTCTGGTCGAGTCTATTCAAGCCAGCGGCGAGAGTCTTCGAGATGGGGACGTGCTGGCGGTATCCAGCAAATACACGGCGATCAGTGAAGGCCGCGTCGTGAAAATGGCCGACGTGGTTGTTAGTGAGAAGGGTGCGGCGCTGGCGGCTCGTTACCATATGATCCCGCAAATGGCAGAACTGGTGCTGCAAGAATCAGATCATGTATTGGGTGGTATTCAGGGCTTTATGCTGACGGCGCAGCACGGTATTGTGCAGCCGAACGCGGGTTTGGACCGTTCTAACATTCCCAGCGGTTATGTGGTGCTGTTCCCGAAAGAACCTTATCAATCGGCGGCAGGTATTCGTCGGAAGGTGCGAGAGTTGTTGGGCGTCGATATTGGTGTGATCGTGACTGACAGCTGGTTGATGCCGGGACGGTTGGGCACAACCGGGGTGGCGCTGGCAACAGCCGGTTTCCGACCGTTACAAGATGAACGCGGCAAGGCTGACTTATTCGGAAACTTGATGCAGGTTACGGTGCGCGGGGTAGCAGACACGATTTGCGCGGCAGCGGAGTTGGTGATGGGTGAACGTGATGAGGCTACACCATTTGCGATTATCCGCAACACAGGCGTTAAAATTGAAGAGATCGAACTGAGCGCAGCGGACGTGGCGATTGACTGGAAACTGGATATTTACATCGAGTCACTCACAAGTGGGCGCTGGCTGGAGACGTTTGGCGGGCAGGACTAGGCGCTGACCAACTATTCACCCAAATTTAAGTATTTGAGGGAATACTGGTTGTGCTTGAACACCAACGAACTGAAAGGAGAATCGTGAAACGTTTTATAGGGTTGTTGATGGTGGCAGTATTGGGCTGGCTGACGCTGAGTGCCTGCTCACCTACAGATAATCTGGCAAAGGGTGGGGCAGTCAAAGAGCCAACGCCTGCACCAGAAACGACACAATCGCCAAGTGCGCGCGTGCCGCAAATAGTGGGTGCAGAAGGTGGTTTGTATCCACCACAGGATATTTCGTTAGTGACCAGCACCGGAAAACCGCAGTTCCTCGATTCTTATGCAGATTGGTGAACAACCTGCCAACATAATCATCCCATCGTGAATGGGATTAAACAGCAGTTCGGGGACAAGATTGATTTGATCGCTTTGAATATTGATTTGCCTGAAACGCAGGCGATTCGCGATCGTTTTAACTTCACAGACCGTTCGCAGTATGCCTTCATTGATCCGGTCGGGAACGTTATTCAACGCTGGTACGGTTACCTTGATAATTCTGACATCGCACAGGTCATACAGGATTATCTGACGAAGAATACATAACTGGCATTAATTGTCTCTTGGCAAGTGTAAGTAAAACGCAGATGATGAAAGCCGCATCTGCGTTTTTATTTGGGAGTCTCTCATGAAAATCCGCCCATTTCAGATTGAACGGTTTTATGCCCAATATGAATTTACGGCCCCCTATTTGCTGAGCCAATCCGACTGCGAGGCCATGAGCATTGGTGACGTGCTGGCATTGGAAGCAGGCGCGGCAGAACAATTTCAGAAGCAGTGGCTGGGTTATACCGAGTCGCAAGGCAGTCCAGAACTACGTCAGGCCATCACGACGCTTTACACGACAATTAAGCCGGACGATGTGCTGGTTTTCAGCGGTGCGGAAGAAGGCATCTTCACCTTCATGAGCGTTGTATTGGAAGCAGGCGACCATGTGATTGTGCATACGCCCTGTTATCAGTCTCTGCATGAGGTGGCGCGGGCCGTAGGCTGCGAGGTAACTGATTGGGTGACGACTGACGAGGATAACTGGGAATTGGATATCGATTGGCTGAAGGTGAACATCCGTCCCAATACGAAGGCAATTGTGGTCAACTGTCCGCATAATCCGACCGGCTATCTGATGAGCGCGGAAAAACAGATGCAAATCATTGAGATTGCACGTCAGCACGACATCTGGTTGTTTTCGGATGAGGTCTATCGTGGCTTGGAACACAATCCGGCTGACCGACTGCCAGCGGCTTGTGATTTATACGAGAAAGCGGTATCGCTTGGAGTCATGTCCAAGACTTATGGGCTGCCGGGGTTAAGGATTGGCTGGCTAGCGCTAACTGATCGCACTCTCTATCAACAGTTGGCGGCATTTAAGGATTACACCACGATTTGCAACAGCGCACCGAGCGAATTCTTAAGCATCATCGCCCTGCTTCATCGTGAGCAGATCGTCAAGCGCAACCTGAATATCATTCGCGCCAATCTGGAACTGCTCGATTTGTTCTTTGCACAGCTCAAAGACGTATTTGTGTGGCAGCGACCTCGCGCCTGCTCAACGGCATTTCCCCGTTTGCGCGAAGGGATTAGCGCACAAGCTTTTTGCATCGGCGCGGTCGAAAGGCAAGGTGTCTTGCTGCTGCCGAGCAGTAATTATGATTACGGTGACAGTCACTTCCGGATCGGCTATGGGCGCAAGAACATGGCGCAGTCGTTGGAACAGTTGGAAATCTTTTTGGAGACGTTGGTGGGCTGATTTACGCCTTGTCGAAGATCATTATCCCCGGCGAGGGGCGGCGATTTCTTTAGTCAGGCAGTGAACAGCACCGCCACCGTTGGCTCCGGGGGCGCAGTCAATCGGGATGATGTCGAAGTCGGGCATGGCTTTCCTATAAACAGCCAAGGCTTCCGCGTCACTGGAAATGCCGAAGACCGGAACAAGGACACGCCCATTGACCGTGAGTGAATTGGTGTAGGTACGCCAAACCGGATAGACGCCCCAATTCAAATAGAGCGGGGGGGTGGGCAATTCAAAAATGCGATAAGGTTGGTCGCAAGCGTTGGTGCTGCGCTGGAAGATGCTGGCTGTTTCGCGGAGGGCAGCGCGATTTGCGCCAACCGCTTGTGAAATCAGAACTGTTTCCGCGTCAGCGAGTTTGATCAGCAAATCAACGTGTCCGGTTTCTTCGCGTTCGAGGCGCGGTGTAATGATGAGTTTGGTGAAATCGAAAACGTTGTGAAGTTGGTCGAGAAGTTTGGTACGCGTCAGCCCTGGATTGCTGTGGAAGATTTGCGAAGCCATGATGAGTGTGCCACGACCATCCGACCAGATGTTGCCACCTTCGAGATGCAAGTCAAGATGGCGCACCGGAATTTCTTCGTGGGCTGCCCAACGCAGTGCCATCGCATTATCGAGCTGCTGGGGATAGCTGGGCAGCGGATCGAACACCAATTTGACGCAGACCTGTTCACCTTTTTCATTTTGGGTGACTACAGGACCGTAATCACGCACCCAAATATCATTCGTTGGCAGGTGCATCAAGCGCACCCTGCGCAGATCAATTTTGTCACGTTGGCTGAGAAATAAGCGGGCAGCTTTTGCCCACATGGTATTCGTCACAAGGATGGATACGGTGCTAACGGGCGCAATAGCCTCGGCCATCTGGGCGTGCTGCTCCCAAAGCGGCGGGTAAATCGACGGCCACGTGAGCAAGATCGTTTCCATCGGTTCCCATTGGGCCGGTAGACGAACCCTGATGCTGGTATCAAATGGAATTGGCGGTTGGATGTGTTCCGGTTGAGTCACTGCGATGGATATTGAATCGCTGCTTAAAATGTCTATAGCTGTGCGCATATCGACGTTCGGCAGTAGGCCTGTACGTGCCATGAAGGCAGCCATTGCTGTAGGGGTAATGGGCGGATCGAGGTCGGCTTCAGCAGCGAGATAACGTTCGGCTAAAGGCTGAATCAAGTTGTTGAGTCCAAACGGTAATTTGCGCCGCCAGAGTGGATAGGGAATGGTGTTGAATTGAAGCGGGAAGTTACTGCCCACGGTTGATCGCCTTAATGAGTGATAAATGACGCGGTGACACTATACCTGAAGTGCTAGGATTTGACATAGATACGGATGCTGTCGGCTTGATCACGAACCAAGGTAGTCGATGCGTAACGGCGGACGACAGCCGTCATCCACAAGTCGCCAATGCTGTTAGCGGCGTTGAAGATGATGCCGAGACTGACATAATAGCCGAGCGTATCTGGAAGCAGGTAGACTGACACTAAACCGAGCAGTGTAATGCCAACCAGTGGTGTGAGTGCTATGAAAATGAAGTCATCGCGCCAAAAAAGGGCGTTATCCGCGGTAGCATAGAATGCGCCTTTGCTGAGCATCATGCCGTAGCGCGGCTTGTGTCCTGCACGACGGATGGCGAGGCCGTGTAAGAACTCGTGCAGGGGAATGCTGACGATGAAGATCAGGATAATCCACAGCCACCAGGGCCAATCGACTCCGAAACCGCCCGATATTGATCCGCGCAGCCGTAGTACCAGCGTCCACCACAATTCCATAATAACTAACGAGATGACGACTGGAATCAGGGCCAACAGATTTATCATCAGGAGTTTACGCGGTTCGAGCAGGACGAGGTGTTCAGCTTCGTGATAATCCGGTGGCAACTGGTGGATGACAGGGCGGGACATTTGCGCCTCGTTACTCATGCAACACTTTTTGACAGTGCGTTTATTTTAACCACATAATGGGGTTATCGCCGAAGCAACCGACTGGACATTGTATGATGAAGTTTCTTTCACCCAAGTCTTTGATATTGTTAATGGCCTGTGGCGTATTATGGGCGGGTACATTGCCTGCTGCCTTCGGCTATGATGTTAAGGTTACGCCGACTCCACCGGCTGGCAAACCCACGTTAACGGCTACTCCATCGCCTGATATAACTGAAGCAACGACTGAGGCTACATTACTGCCTTACGAAAACCCTTATGCGGAAATTCCATTCTCACGAACCGAGGATGGTGCGCCTGTACTGGGCAACCCTGATGCGCCGATCACTATTGTCGAATTTGCCGATTTCGCCTGCCACTACTGCCAAGCATACGAACCAACAATACAGGAGTTCATCCAGAAATATGTGATGACAGGACGTGCCAAATATGAGTTCCGCATTTTCCCGACAGCCGGTGGGCGAATGACAGCTTTAATCGGGAGTTTAGCAAGCTGCATGGAAGATCAAACTGCGGGGGTGTTTTGGCCGCTGCATGACGAATTGTATGCCCGCGCCGAGGCAGGTCAATACGACGGGGATATGATGAAGGAAGTGGCGGAAGAGTTTTACTTGAATTATGCCGATGCGCTGACATGCCTTGGTGAACACGGTAGGCCGCTGCAAGTGGAAACTGATTCCCAGTTTGCACATTCTTTACTGGTGAGCGGGACGCCAGCAATCCGTGTACGTTATAAAGGTTATAAGGATGAGGAGGCACAATACCTCATTGTAGATGGGCAGCTGCATGAGGCGGGTGGGCCGCCTTTGAATGTGTTGGCGAAGGCGGTTGAGGATGCTGAAGCAGGGCGAATCCCGGATGCGGAGGTCACGCCTGATGTGCCGATTATTCCTGGAGAACCGGTTTAGTGTGGGCGGTTAATCCACTGCGGATCGGGTGTAATTTCGTCATGCGGGCGGTTTCCGGCTGAGTCAAAAGGACTGCCGATGAGGTGGTTGATGGTCGCCAAGTGCATGTCGTGGTCGCAAATGATCTGGCAGCTTAGTCGTACCTCACCAAAGAGGCCGTTATTGGCGAGACGGTCACGCTCGGCAGCGGTCATAGCGGTAGGTTCACCTTCTTTAAAGGATACGCGACAGGTGGTGCATTTGGCATAGCCGCCACAGCGATGGAGCATATCAACGCCACTGTCTTCGAGTGCAAGGACGAGGCGTTTGCCTTCGGGTACTTCGATAAGGCTGCCGTTGTCGAGGGTGATGGTGGGCATTGGGAAGTCCTTGGTCGCTATAGAACCAGAAATTGTTTACTCGCGCAGGCGACCGAGCAAGCCGGAGTAACGATCACTGACGCGGTTGTTACTGACGGCGATATGCAGGGCTTTATGTGTGCCGACGAGGACAACCGTTTGGCGAGCGCGGGTGATGGCGGTGTAGATCAGGTTGCGCTGGAGCATCATGTAATGCTGGGTCAATAAGGGGATAACCACGAAGGGATATTCTCCGCCCTGGCTGCGATGAGTGCTGATGCAGTAGGCCAGCGTGAGTTCCTCGGCCTCGGTGAAATCGTAGTCGATGTAGCGACCGTCAATGATGACTTCGATCAGGTTGTTATCCATGTCAATGCCACTGATGCGTCCAATGTCGCCGTTGAACACTTCCTTCTCATAGTTATTACGAATCTGCATGACCTTATCACCGGCACGGAAGAGGCGTCCGGCGAGCTTCTTTTCGATTTTGTGACTGCTGCCGTTGAGCGCCATTTGCAGGGAGTCGTTGAGGGCGGTCACTCCGGCGGGTCCGCGATACATGGGGGCGATGACCTGCACATCGTTAAGCGGATCAATATTGAATTTGTTGGGCAGACGGTTTTGCACAATATCCACGATGAGTTCAGAGACACGTTCGGGGTCTTCCTCACGGAAGAAGAAAAAGTCACTGCTCTGGTTGTTGAGTTCGGGCATCTCGCCATGATTGACGCGGTGGGCATTATAGACGATAAGGCTGTCTTCACTCTGGCGGAAAATCGTATCCAGTCGGGTGACGTGGGCGAGGCCGCTGTCGATGACGTCCCGCAGGACATTACCCGCGCCGACGCTCGGTAACTGATCAATATCGCCAACCAGTAACAGGTGGGAATGCGGTTTGATGGCTTTAAGCAAGTTGTAGAAGAGAATCAGGTCAATCATCGAGGATTCGTCCACGATGACGATGTCGGCTTCAAGCGGATCATCTTCGTCGAGGCTAAAGCCGCCATCAGGCATGAAGCCCAACAGGCGATGAATGGTGCTGGCAGATTGTCCAGTGGCTTCCCCCAAGCGTTTAGCGGCGCGTCCGGTGGGTGAGGCAAGCCGGAAAGTACGCTTCTCGGCTAAAAGGGCGTTGATGACCATTTGTAGGGTGGTGGTCTTACCTGTGCCGGGGCCACCTGTTAGTACCGAAATTTTGCTGGTTAGGGCGGCTTTAACCGCGCCCTGCTGTTGAT
Organism: Aggregatilineales bacterium; assembly: GCA_044226325.1. Classification (GTDB taxonomy): domain Bacteria; phylum Chloroflexota; class Anaerolineae; order Aggregatilineales; family Phototrophicaceae; genus CFX2. The sequence continues at coordinate 140,036 of JBGAHG010000011.1, read as the reverse complement.
CCGTGAGCGAGACATTATTCTTTTTAGCCAGTTCGCGCAGGAATTCCGGCCAATTGGTTTTCTTCCAGACCGAGGCCATACTGGAGGGAGAGGCAGCGATTTGCTGCAAGCGCTCGGCTGAGCCAACCTCGGAGTAATAATAAACGGGCAGATAAACGGCATGGAGTTCGTTACCGTGTTCATCATAAGCGATGGTGCTGATGAGTTCCTCGGCCTTAATCTGAGCTTCGAGGGCTTCGGTAACCAATTTTGAGTTTTCGACCTTGAGCAATTCAGAAGTCGTGTTGATTAAGACCTGACGCGGGACGAAGGTGTGACCGTCCTGCGCGAGTTTGTTAAGGCCGAAGAGTAATCCGGCGCGGATACGGTTAGGCGAGTCGAATTCGACGCCCATTTTTTGAGCGATGACGTCAGCCTTGATGAAGCCGATGCCGAAGACTTCATCGGCAAGGTTGTAGGGGTTTTCCTGAACCTTTTTGACTGTTTCATCACCGTATTCATTGTGGATGCGGACGGCCATGCGCGAACTGATGCCGTAACCTTGAAGGAAAATCATGGTGCGGCGGACTGATTGGTTCTGCGACCAGGCGGTGATAAGGGCTTTCGCCAACGAGGTTTTGAGGCCGGGAACTTTCTCGATGCGCTGCGGATCGGTATCCAAGATGAGCAGCGTTTTGAGGCCGAAATGTTTAACGATACGCTCGGCTGTGACCGGACCGATGCCGGGGACGATGCCGCTGGATAGATAGTTGATAAGGCCGTCGGTGGTAGAAGGCGGCACTGGATGAACTTGTTCGGCGCGGAACTGCATTCCCCAGCGTGGATCATTGAACCACACGCCATCAAACTGAACGGACTCGCCCGGGGCCAATTCCGGCATGGAGCCAACCACCGTCGATGGCGCCAATTAGGGTTTCCATGCGGAGAAGTATAAAGTTTTGAGTTTCAAGTTACAAGTGAGGCGGAAAGAAAGTGCTGAGTAAAGTCTATGGTCTGTAGTTGTTCGTTATAAAGCCGTTTAAAACAAATACCTGAGTATGGATTGTTTTCGACTGCTAAGATTAACCATTACGAAGTATTTCGAATAATGCGAAAAATGCGGCAAAAGCAGCAAATGCGAATTGAAGTTTTATCGGCAGTTGTGAGCGAGTGATATGCCGAATATTCGCAAAATTCTTCACATTCTTCAATTTCACACCTTTCAGAGGGTGAATTTTGTGAAGATTGGTTTGTTAAATGGCGTTTTGTTGAATGACTATTATAGAACAAAAGAGCGGAAAAGTCAACCAGTGCCTACCGTTTCTTGCGTCATTGAAGATAATGTATCACATGCGACACTACTGCGCCTACAAGAGTCATGGATGACAAATTATGTCTTAGCCCGTGTCGTTTTGGAGCCGCCCTATTTCTTACCCTTGTTGGTTGTCCACCAGGGCAGACGGGGTTCAGCCATGCGGACGACTTTAGGATAAAATTGGCCGATGCGGTAGGCACATTTGGCCTGCGGTCAATCGCTGATTGATGGCGGCCTTTTCTTCGAATGTCAACATAGATTTGTTTCTTGCACTTTCTTACACGTAATAATAGTTTTATAAAGTTTACTATTAGTCAAGAGAGTTCATTTGACTTGTGATTTCGTGTGGTGGAGGCGTTACGGATAGCATGAAAAAGGGGAATTGCCCCGGCATTGAAACATAGGGGCAGTCCTGGTTCACATGACAAGCTAAGGAAGGTCGATCAGTCTTTTGGAGGCGATTCATGTATGAACCATTAACACCTTTGGTATCCTTTTCATTGCGAGTTGCATGAGCCAGTAGACATACGTATAATGCACCTACGGATGACGTAGGGGTATAGCTCATGTCGGTCGCCGACGAAATCAAAGCCAGAATAGACATCGTTGACTATGTACAAAAATTTGTGCCTTTGAAGCGCGCTGGCAAGACGTGGAAAGCCCCATGCCCATTTCACAATGAACGTACGCCGAGTTTCGTGGTCAACCCCGATACTCAATCGTGGCGATGTTTTGGAAGCTGTGCTGAAGGCGGCGATGTCCTGTCCTTCGCCATGAAGCGCAACGGCTGGTCGTTCGGCGAGGCGCTGCAAGAGCTGGGTAAGCTGGTGGGCGTTGACGTCGAGAAACAGTCACCAGAACAGCGTCAAAACAGCGAACGGTTGGATAAGCTGCGCGGGTTGATGACCACAGCAGCAGACGCTTACCATAACACACTGCTAGACGCGACAGTTGAAGGGCAACCAGAGGTGCTGCGCTATACACGTGAGAAGCGTGGTTTTAGCGACGCAACCATCACGGCGTTCAAGATTGGTTATGCGCCATCGGGTTGGACTTTGATGCTCGATCATCTCAAGACGTTGGACTATACGGAAGCGGAGATCATCGAGGTTGGGCTGGCGCTGAAGAACGAACAAACAGGCCGAGTCTATGACCGTTTCCGTAACCGGCTGATGATCCCAATACGCGACGAACGCGGGCGGGTGATCGGGTTTGGGGCGCGGGCGCTGGCAGCGGAAGATAATCCCAAGTATTTGAATTCGCCGCAAACACCCTTATTTGATAAGAGCCGGACGCTGTTCGGGTTGGACGCTGCTAAGACCAGCATCCGCGAGACTGAAGTGGCGGTGATCGTCGAAGGCTATATGGATGCGATTCAGGCGCATCAGGCCGGATTTAAGAACGTGGTAGCACAGATGGGTACGGCGATGACCGAAACCCAACTCCGTTTGCTGACACGATCAGCCAAGAAGATCATCCTGGCGCTGGACTCGGATGCGGCAGGACAGAATGCTACACGGCGCAGTCTGGAAACAGCGCGGACGACCTTGCAAGCCGATTTTGGTGGGCGGTTGTCGGTAGACATCCGTGTGCTGCAAATTCCGGGGGCGAAAGACCCTGATGATTTGATCCGTGAGTCGCCGGAACGCTGGGCGGATCTGGTGGCGAACGCGCTGCCGGTGGCTGACTTCGTGATTGATATGGAAACGGCTGCGCTGCCCGCGAATGCCAGCTTACTGGAACGTGAGGCGATAGCGCGAACCCTACTGCCGCTACTGATGGCTTCAGAGAATAATCTGTACAAGCGCGATAATGTGCAAAAGTTGGCACTGCGGTTACATATTGCCGAGCGCGATTTGTTGGCATGGGCAGATGAGCAAACCCGTATCGAGAAGGCCAAGAAGCCGCGCACGCCGCCGCCTGCTGACAAGCCATCCCAACCTCACTCTGCTCGCAAGCAGGGAGGCCATCAAGCGCCGTCACCCGATTATGGTGAACCGCCGGATGTGCCTGAGACGAATTACGATGCGATGACGCCGCCGGACGGCGATTATGATGATACCTTCCCGCCGATTGATGTTGATTACCCTAAACCGTCACCATCACCTGTTTCAGGCGGATACAAAGTTGCGATGGCACAGCAGCCCTCGCGGCGGGTTGCTCCGCTCGAAGAGGCGACGGTTGAAGTGATGGTGCTGCGGGGGTTGTTCCGACAGCCGATGGCCTATTACATGGTCAACCGCAAACTGCGCGAGTTGGCGAATGAAGACCGGACGATGCTGGATGGGCCGTTGGGTGACTGCTGCTCCGACGATTTCACCCATGTGGATGCACGGGCGCTGATGCAAGCGTTTCAAGCGGCGCTAGAACAAGACGAGCTTGATCCGCTGGATTATCTGCGTTTGCAAGCTGATATTTCGTTACAGTCGCAGCTTGATGTTATACTTGCTGACGATATTACGGGAATGCGGAAACGGGTCCGTGAGAGCCAGACTGCCGATTTAGAACGTATTTATTCCCACAACCGGCGTGTACTGGAAGGGGCAGATAGCACGGATGCTGTGGTGATACAGGCGCTCGAACTGCGGGCGCGAAGGGTGAGGCGTGAACGGGAAGAATTGGTCTTCTTGCAGATGGATGCACAGGCCAATAATGATGAAGACGCCATGATACGCTACGGGCAGCTCATCTTTCTGTTCAACAAAGCCCAGCAATTGCTGGATAAGAATCTTCAGAAATTCAAGAGTTCTGTGCGCGAATAGGTGGATACAATGCCAAAAAAACGCAAAGGCAGAAAAGAAGAGCTCGATGCTTCGCAGGAAATGCAGAAGGTTCGAGTAGAGGACGCGGATGGCGAATTCGAGGGGGACGACGAACCGCTGGACGATGATGATAATTTGTTTGACAGCGGGGTTACGGACACCGGCGAATTTCCTGCCGATGAGCCGGATGATTTTGACGAAGAGTTCGACGACGAAGACCTGAGCAACGAGAGTATCTCGTTGGATACTGCGGCACTGGTTGATGATCCGGTGCGGATGTATCTCAAGGAAATCGGTCTGGTGCCGCTGCTGGATACGAACCGTGAAACATGGTTGAGTACACAGGTAGCTGCCGAGCAACTGCTGGATAACTTCATGCACACGCTTTCGAAGGTCGAGAACGGCGCTTCCGAGGGTTTGCCGAGTCCAGCGCAGGTGGTGGAACTAGCCTACCAGCATATCTACCGCAATTGGGAAGAAGCGCTGGAAGGCGCACAGGCTTTCGGTGTCGAGCCGCCTGATCTGCGGAAGATCATCGAAGAAGTGATGCTGGTCAATGATAACTGGGACAGCACGACCCGTTCTTATATCCGCGATTATCTGCGGCAGCGGGAATGGGGTCGGGATGAACTGTGGACGGAATTGGCGCGCCGGTTGTTCGACGTGTTCCAAGGTTTTTACCTGATTCCATTTAATCAGGTTCTGTTTATCCGCAATGAGTATAAGAAGAGCCAAAAGCTGCCAACGATTGAAGCATTCCATGAAAATTTGGTGGCTGATACAGAAGGCACGAACGATCTGCCGGAGTTTTTCGAACAGTTGGAACATCGGGCCGAGTTGGCGGCTGAGTCGCTGACACGCGCGAACCTGCGTTTGGTGGTGAGCGTCGCCAAGCGGTATATGGGGCGCGGCATCAACTTCCTTGATCTCATACAAGAAGGCAACATCGGCTTGCTGCGGGCGGTCGAGAAGTTCGACCATACCAAAGGGTATAAGTTCAGCACGTATGCGACATGGTGGATTCGCCAAGCGATCAGCCGCGCGATTGCTGACCAAGCGCGTACGATCCGTATTCCGGTGCATATGGTGGAAACCATCAACCGTCTGATGCGGGTGCAGCGTGATCTCATTCAAGAACTGGGTGGTGAACCGAGTGCCGAACAGATTGCGCTGGAGATGGAATTCTTGACGAAGGATGAAACTGAGGCCATTCGTATGCTGCGTTCGAGCGGCGAGAAGATTGACCCCGGTTTGCTGCGTAAGCTGCGGCGGGCAGCACAAAAAGTTCGTAAGATCATGCGGATTAGCCAGGAACCGATGAGCCTCGAAATGCCAATTGGTCAAGAAGACAGCAGTCTACTCGGTGACTTTATCGAAGACGACAAGATCATGGGGCCGGTGGATGCCGCCAGCCGCCAACTGCTGAAAGAACAAATCCGGTCGGCGCTGGGTGTGTTGAGTGAACGTGAGCGTGAAGTGCTCGAAATGCGCTTCGGCTTGCAAGATGGTCAGGATCATACGCTGGAAGAAGTGGGCAAGCATCTGGGTGTGACGCGCGAACGCATCCGCCAGATTGAAGCTAAGGCCCTACGGAAGCTGCGGCATCCGACGCGAAGCCGCCAACTGCGTGATTATCTGGAGATGTAAAAGCAAATGCGTTAACCGCCAAGACGCAGAGAAGATACAGAGAACACCAGAGAGAAGGACGTGCTGCGGCGCGTCCTTTTTGATATAGAATATAGAATAAGGTAGGACGAGGCTTAGGAGGTCGTTTTGGTTGATCAGCCACGTGAACAAACCAAATTAATGACTCTTGATGAGTATGTTCATTTATATGAGTTAGAGGGTCCATTTGAACTGATTAACGGGGAGCGCATACCCTTGAATCCAACTGTGTCAGGACACGGTGAAAAGTCGCGTATTATCCATGATGAATTTGCATATTATAATCGTCAACATGGGACGGGCATCAGTTATTTTGAACAGTCGTATGTGCTAACCTATTCGTCAAATTGGGTTAAAGGTGCGCGTGAACCGGGTGTCATGGTTTACCGGATGGAGCGCATCACAAAATATAAGGCGGATGATCCCAAATGGGGAGACAACCCCTTTCTGATTGTGCCAGATTTAGTGGTTGAAGTTATTTCACATAATGACCGTTATGTGGATGTTGATGCTAAAGTAGAATTGTATTTGGAAGATGGGGTTGAGATTATCTGGGTGGTTGACCCCAAACAGAAAACGGTCACTGTTCGGGGACAAGATTCATACAAGAAGCTGAAGATCGGTGACGTACTGACCGGCGGCAATGTGATACCCGGTTTTGAGTTGGCAGTTGAGAAAATATTCGAGTAAATGACTGAACACATGGCAGACACTTTACAACAGCGCGTGGCGCGACAAATTGAACTGGCCTTTGGGGACACACCTTATCCAAGCGAACCGCTGGTAGGTTCGGATGGGGAGGCGTTGGCGACTGCCTTGCATGGGCAGCGCTGGCAGGACGTGAGCCACGAACTACTTTATCGCTTTCGCTGGGATATGTTCCTGCTGACACCAGCGGGTTTCCGCTACTTTGCTCCAGCGATGATGCAGGCGGCACTGCTGCAACATGACCAAATCGGAACCGTGACTGATAATTTGATTTTTTGTTTAACGCCACAATCGGAAGAACAGATCAATAATTATGTGGCGGGTGAATACAACGATTATTTCTCGCGGCGGGCGGCGGCCTTTAACCCAGCCGAGAAAATGGCGATCCTCACCTTCCTTGATACGTTCGCAGCCGTTTATCCATTGGGCTATTTGCTGTATGACATCGACCTTGTTGGCAAAACTATTGAGTTCTGGCGTTACGCTTAATGCTTTTATGAGTCAATTTCGACTAAAATCATGATATAACAGGAGTGTTATACGGTTGCACGCATACGCTAACTAACCCCGACAATGTGTAACTGGTAAGTGCCAGGCGAGGAATTGCCGTATGTCCAGTACTGAACTTTTTCCAAAAGTAGAACTTTCCCCCGCGCACGAAATTCGTCAGCGTGTAGCAGCCCAAATCGAAGAAGCTTTCGCCCATACGCCTTATCCGGGTGATGAAAATATTGCTAAACCGGATACGGACGGCGCTTCCCTGACGCGCGCGTTTTGGGGTAAGAATTGGCGTGACGTTCAACTGACGACGCTTTCCAATTACCATGTCGATCTGCCGTTGATGACGCCAGAGGCCTTCCGCTACTACGTGCCGGCTTTTATGCTGGCGACCATGTTTTATTATCATCACATTAGCACGCTGCCCATCGGTCTGATGCACAGCTTAACGCCGCCTGACCCTACGCTGCTGCAAAAATATCTGGATAAAAAGACTGACCCGTTGAAGCACTCGCAAATCACGGATTTTCTGAATCGTGTCGGGGCGTTTACAACACAGGAAAAAGATGCGATCCGCGCCTTTTTGGAGAACTATACCAAGTGGCAGCCGGATGCGCGCAGTGAAACGCGCCATCTACAACGGGCATCCGATTTCTGGCGCACAGCCTAAACCGGAACATCGGGCGGTGGCTCGGCTTGAGCAATACGTTCAAGGCGAGGTTTGACCAAATTCACATAGTCACTGGCTTTTAAGACCATCGAACGATCTAGACGCGCGGCATTGAAGTAAATGTCGTCGTTTTCCAGCAGCGATGGATCAACCATTAATTCCAATTCGGGATCAAATGAAAAGGGCAGCACTGTTCCAGCGACGCTGCCTGCTAGACGCTCGGCAATATCCTTAGACGCAAATGAAGCATAGGTGCCACCGAGCAAAGCTTTGACGGCATTCATATCGACACGGGCATGGCCTGGAATCACCGCCAGAATATAACGTGTGACCTTCTTGCCAATTTTGACCATCAAAATAATACATTTAGCGGCTTGCGCGATTTGATTGCCGCGCATGGCGCTGATGATCTCGGTGCGGCCTTCCGGTTCGTGGTCAATCAAGCGATAAGGAACATGATTCGCGTCCAGATAGGCAATGAGGCGGTCGTAGGTATCGTGATCAGCCATTGTTTTGTCCTTAAAATATATCATCATATCGCGATATGATGATATGACTCACTCAACCATCTGTCAAATTGTATTTTTGAGTTGATCTACAAAGCGGGCAAGGGCTTCTTCATTGCGGCGGTAATACGTCCACTTGCCGATGCGGGTGGGGATGACCAGCCCGGCTTTTTGTAAAATCGTTAAATACTGGGAGGTGGCGGCCTGTGACAAATTGAGCTTGGCTTGAATGAAGGCTACACAGACACCGTTGCCAAAGCCTTCGACTTCTTTGTGTGGAGGGAAGTGCTGTTCGGGATGCTTCAACCATTGCAGGATGTGCAAACGGTGCTCGTTGGCAAGTGCCTTGAATATTTCCAGCTCATTGGCATCTGTGGAAAGGATTTCTCTCATGTGCTGTTCAGCCTAATTAGCCACTGCGCCCATTACCTATGCTTGAAAATAGTATAATCTATTCGCAATTGGCTTGTCGCCCCTTATTAATATCCCAATAGCGATTGAGAGGTTGTGAACGTGCAAAATCAATTTATGTATACGCCTTTTTTCATAGACCAACCGCAGCCCGAAATTGCTCATCTGGCGCAGACCAATTGGAAAGCCAACGCGCCGGATTTTAACCACGATGATCAATATGCTAAGATGTCCGCATTAAATGAAAATCTAGCCGCATTTGTATCTGAAACGATTTTTGCGGGTGACCGTCCGGTGAGCGTAAACGGTGACTGCTGTGTGGCGATTGGGATGCTGGCAGGCTTGCAGCGCGCCCGGATTGATCCGCTGCTGATCTGGTTGGACGCTCACGGTGACTTCAATACGGTAGACACTTCACCCAGCGGGTTTATCGGCGGGATGCCATTAGCGATGATGGTGGGACGCGGCGACCAAAAACTTTTGGAACTGGCAGGCGCCAAAACGCTGCCCGAAGAACAAGTCATCTTGACGGACGGACGTAATCTGGATGTGGTTGAAGGGGTTGAGGTGCGGTCATCGAAAGTGCATCATGTGAATTATATCGATGACCTGTTGAAGCAGGATTTTGGCGACCGTCCACTATATGTCCATTTTGATACGGATATTTTGAACCCGGACGACGCTCCAGCGATGGTTTATGCCGCAGACGGCGGACCATCTACCGAGGCATTGAAGGGTGTTATGAAGCATTTAGCCAATACGGGTAAAATAATAGCCGTTTCGATGACCGTATGGGATATGGCGAACGACACCGATAATCAGACGCAGGAGGCATGTATGGCGTGTCTTGATGCACTGGTCAGCTAGCTGAAATCGGACTATTCTGACAGGAATCTAAGTAAGAATTAAATAGCCACTTGTCTCATGACTTGCGGGTGGCTGGTGCTGCAAACTAGACTCGTATATTCATGGAAATATCATCAATAGATGAGCGCTAGCTGAAAATAGGCATTCTAAAGCAATTTAGCAGTGTTGATCGTGATGACAGTTTCCCCCTTTTTTCAGGAGATCAAAATGGTTCAATCGGTGAATGCATCCAAGGCGACGCATGAAAGCACCCTTGAGCGAATGCCGACAGGGATTAGCGGACTTGATGAAGTTTTGCAGGGTGGATTGATTCCCAATGCGGGTTACATGCTGCATGGCAATCCCGGTAGTGGTAAAACCATCCTCGGATTACATTTTTTGACGACAGGTGCCGCTCGCGGGGATAAAAGCCTGTTTATAACCATGGGCGAAACGGAAGCACAGATCCGCCGTAATGCTGAAATTATGGGTTTTGATTTGAGCCATGTGGAATTCCTCGATCTGGCACCGTCACCCGATTTCTTTGCCCAGGTTCAAAGCTATGACATTTTTTCGCCATCGGATGTGGAATTACAACCAACCACCGAACGCATTACGACTGAAGTTGAAAAAATAAAACCGATCCGTGTGTTCATTGACGCTATGACGCATTTCCGTTATCTCGCCAGCGACGACTTACAATTCCGCCGCCAGGTGCATTCGTTTTTGCGTTTCTTAATCGACAGCGGGGCGACGGTTTTGTTCACTTCGGAAGATAGTCCTGATCAGCCCGATAACGATTTACAGTATATGAGTGATGGTATTATCCGGCTGGAACATGACGGTCAAAATCGCAACATTAGTGTCAATAAAATTCGCGGATCTGACTATATTAGTGGTGAACACCCATTTCGCTTGACGAATAAGGGAATAGTGGTTTATCCACGCTTACAACCGGTTGCCGATGTGGAAAGGGAATTTACCACCGAGCTTATTTCATCGGGTGTTCCTGAACTAGACGAAATGACTTCGGGCGGGATTGAACGCGGAACGGTGACCATGATTACCGGCCCGACGGGTGTGGGCAAAACGGCAATGGGAATGCAGTTTATGAAAGAGGCTGCCGGACGTGGAGAGCGCTCGGTTATATATTCGTTTGAAGAATGGCGGGGCAAGCTTTTAAGCCGGAGCAAAAACATTAATATTCCGGTTGCCGCAATGGTCGAACGCGGCACCCTTTCGATTGTGCCGGTTGAGCCGCTTCGTTATACGCCTGACGAGTTTGCGTTTATGGTGCGTAAGGATGTGGAAGAAAAGGGTGCCGCGATTGTCATGATTGACAGCATCGCCAGCTATAAATTGGCGGTGCGCGGGGAAGATTTAGTACGGCACCTGCATAGCCTGAGCAAATATCTCCAGAGCAAAAATGTCGCGGTCATTTTGATCAACAGCGTTGATGACATTATTGGCTCTTTTAGTGCGTCGGATATTTCAGCCAGCTATATGGCGGATACCATTATTTTCCTGCGTTATCTGGAATTGAAAGGTGAACTGCGCCGTGCGGTCGGTATTTTGAAGAAGCGACATTCGGATTTTCAAAAGACGCTGCGTGAGTTCGAGATTACGCGTTATGGTCTTAAAGTAGGCAAGCCGCTGACCGAATTACGCGGCATTTTAACGGGAATTCCAGAATGGCACGATGACAGCGATCCAAAATAATGAGTACAAGTCTACCCATATTGCTTGTAGCTTGTAATCAGCGAAATCTTGAATTGCTGTCACAATTTCTGAGCAAAACCGGATATGCAACACGGTCGGTAAGGGACGTGCACGCTTTTGCCTTACTGATAGAAAGCTCGTTCGCCTGTGGATTGGCGCTGATCGATATTACAGGGTTTGATCAGGGAATCTGGATCCACTGCGAAGAACTTTCAAGGCAGGGTGTGCCTTTAGTAGTGGTGGCTCCACAGGCGCATCAGCATCTTCAATATAAAAGTTATTCACATGGTGCAAAGGGAGTGTTATTTAAACCTTTGGTCATGCAGGAATTGTTGGGCACTGTGAAGCAGCTGTTTGTGGAGGCGTAGATGAACCAAAACGTCATTTTGATCGTCGTTGATCATAAGAGCAACCGTGATTTGCTCGAGAAAACATTGGAAAAATATTATGACGTGAGGGTTTCGAATGCCGACGACAGCCTTGACCAACCTTTTGATTTAGGCATTTTTGATGGCGTCGGTCTGAACCGGATGCGTAAGCAAATCCAGATACACCGGACAAAAGAATCCGGTTTGTTCCAGCCGATATTATTGGTAACGTCACGGCAGGATATTGGCATCGTTACCGGTCAGCTCTGGCAGAGTATCGATGAGATTATCTTCATGCCGATCGAAAAGAAGGAATTGTTGGCACGGGTAGAGGTGCTGCTGCGCGCACACAATTATTCGGTTGAACTGGGACGGATGTATACGAATGCCAAGGAAAATGCGATCTATGAAGAACGCAGACGCCTAGCACGTGAACTGCACGATTCGGTGACGCAGATGATATTTTCCGCCAGTACATTGGCCCAAACCCTGCCACAAATTCAGAAGAATGATCCAGAACGGGCAACGGTGCAATTAGGGGAAGTGGTGCAGCTTAACCGATCCGCATTATCCGAGATACGAATGCTGCTGCTGGAATTAAGACCGGGCAACGTCATGCGGATGAGCCTCAAAGAATTATTTGACCAGTTGATCATCGGGGTTCAGGGTCACCGGAGTATCACGATTACCTGTTCGGTTGATGATCTCCCCGCGCTGCCGGAAGATGTTCATCTTGGACTGTACCGGATTGTTCAGGAAGCCATCAATAACATTGTTAAGCACAGCGCAGCGACCGAATCGCGCATCACATTAACCTGCCGGGATGGTCAACTGATTTTGAAAATACAAGATAATGGTCGTGGATTTGATACCGATAAGCAAAAGGCAGGGTTTGGATTGGATGGCATTCGTGAACGGGCAGTGCTTATCGGAGCCGTGGTGAAAATATCCAGCCGGAAAGGCTCGGGGACGACCATCCGTGTTTCGCTGCCTATTCCACATGAAGTGGCCGTTGACGCACAATAGTGGAGTCCGCGCTCTTGCGAACGGGGTAGATTTGTAGAACAACACAGCTACTCGAAGACCGAGCTTAATAAGATGATGAGCTTTTATGCAGACTAATGTCATTCGTGTCATGATCGTTGATGACCATCCCCAGGTACGGCGCGGGTTAGCCATATTCCTGGAGTTGTGGGATGACTTTTTGCTTGTCGGTGAAGCGGATAATGGAGAAAAAGCGGTTGCTTTGGCCGAGCAATTGAAACCGGACGTTATCCTCATGGATCTGGTGATGCCGGTTATGGATGGTGTGACGGCCACGCGAATTATCCGCAATAAACTCCCTGACGTGCAGGTTGTCGTCCTCACCAGTACGATTGATCTTGAGATTATTCAACAAGCGCTGGATGCAGGCGCAAGAACGTATATGCTCAAGAACGTGACCATCGACACGATGGCGAACACGATACGCTCGGCAGCCAACTAAACCAGTCTGATAATTTCCGCGTAAGCTGCAAATTCCTCCGGTCGATATTTATGAATGAAATGTTACACCTTGCAAGTTCACCTTGCAGGCTTATCTCAGATTCCTAACACATATTCACAAAAAGCTTCTTTTCCAGCAGTCTATGGTTTGGAAAGTTGGAATATGGTTTGTAAACCTATCAAACTTCTATCCAGAAAAGTTACTTTTGTCCTCTTCCCTTTAGGTAATATTTAGGCCGCAAAGGTAATTTTGTACTTATTAGGAATGTATCTAAAAATTTGGGACGGCAAATCTTTGCCTGTCCGCCTATTTATTGTACGCGGTGGGGGGATTACATGGTGCGCTTTGCGAGGTTGTTTAGACAACGGAAGTACAGTCTGATCTTTATTGTCTGTTTGTCGCTGGTGATGTCATTCTCCAGCGGGGTGATGCACGTGGCAGGGGCGACAAGTCCAGCCGCTTGCGCGGTCACACCCAGTCTGCTTGGTGGACAGGGTTTTTCGGTATCGGGTCAAGGTTTTTCGGTTTCTGGACAGGGTTTTTCGGTATCGGGTCAAGGTTTCTCGGTATCGGGTCAAGGCTTCTCGGTTTCCGGCCAAGGGCTTGATCCATTAGTCGTGGCAGCAGAAATCAAGAATAATCCGGTTACACCCGGCAAGTGGGTGAAAGATCGCCTCGATTTCTTTATGCAGCGTTTGGGTTTCAACACCGACTCGACTGCGATTCTAATTGTGGACGAATTCACGTCGACTACGAGCGGCGTGGAAGCACACGGTATCACTGTGAAGAAGGTTGTTGACGACTCGATCGCGGCGATTAAGGCGGCTGTACCCTCGCTCAAGATTGATAGTTTCGCGGTAGACATCAGCGATGCCAACACCAAATACAATGCAGATGTCATCCGTGACAACATTGTCGCCAAAGTGAACAGCTTGCAAGGGACATACCATCACTTCGTGTTGAACATGAGTTTTGGTCTGATCTCTTGTAGTGATCCGGGTACAACGACGACCCCGGCGTTTAATTTCAACGATGCCTTACAGGTCATCGCCGCTAATAATCAGACCACGCCTAGTTTAGCGATCACGCCGATTCTGGAATGTGTTGCCAAGGTGTCATCTGATGATCATTACAGTGTTAAGTCCCGCGTGAGTAACAACCGTCACGATGATTCCCCCAGTTATGTCGCCTATTTCGGCTATAAGAATGAGAACGGCAAGCTGGTCAGCATCTCGATAGGTGCTGATAATAAATTTAGCCCATCGCCGGATAATCAGTCGCAGCCTGATAAGTTTGAACCGGGACAGCAGCATTTTGTGTTCGCCGTCAAATTTAACGGCAGCAACTTAACCTGGTCGCTCAAAGGTCCGGATGGTCAAACCCGCCTGGTTACGGTCAGCAAATACTCAACACCTTGCGCGACACCGCCAGCTACGCCGACACAGTCGATAACACCGGTTGTGGAATGCGTGGCGAATACGGCCAGCGGTGTGTATGAGGCGCGTTTCGGCTACAACAATCCGAATGGGTTGGGTAAGAATATTCCAGTCGGTTACAAGAACACCTTTACGCCCACACCCGCAGATCGCGGTCAGGTGACGACCTTCATACCGGGAAGCCATCCTAGTGTGTTTAGGGTGTCTTTCAACGGCAGTGATCTTAAGTGGACACTGAACGGCATCACCGTGACTGCCAACAGCAGCACCAAAGCCTGTCCTGAACAACAGGGTTTCGGTGTCAGCCAATACCTCACCCAGAATCTCGGTGTGCCGCAAAATCAGGTTGATGACTACTGGAATCATCTTGCCGGCTCTGTGACAACAGATGAATTCCAAAGTTTGCGTCTACTACTGCGTGATTACCTTCTCGCCAGCAAAACCGGTAATATCACTGTAGTACCGGTGGCATCCTCCGGTAACCTGCGTCCGTGGCTAGGCGCTCCAGCCCTCGCACCTGCCAGTTGGAAAGAGACTATCGCTGTCGGCGCGACTTTAGACGATAGCACTAACCGTTGGTCGTTCTCGCAGGATGCCAATGTGATGGCACCCGGTGTTGGTTATCCGTTAGGTAACAACCGATTTGCCGCCGGTACCTCCTTTGCCGCACCTGCTTTTAGCGTGTTGGCTGGCATGTGTTCAACTGTGCCGAATGCGCTCAAGTTCGATGGTACCAATCCGCCGCTTATTCTCTCGGGTGGTGTCAAGGTCTTTAGTAATACTGTCATTGGTACGGCTGACCTTGGACCGCTGGCCTGTAAACCGAATAATAAGCCGATTATCACGCCCATCGTCGACCGCAGCGACAAAGAAGGGACAGTCGTCTCCTTCCAGGTGATAGCGACTGATCCTGATAATGATGCGCTGACATTCTCGGCAACCAATTTGCCAGCAGGTGTGACAATCAGCAGCTCAGGTTTGATCAGCGGGACGATTGCCGCTAACTCAGCCGGAACGTATGCGGTCACAGTGACGGCGAAAGACAATGTCACGCCGCAAGGCTCCGCCTCGACCAGCTTCACATGGGTGGTTACACCGGGTCAGGTGACCGTTAGAATTGATATTCGTCCGCACTCACCGAGCAACCGCATCAATCTGACTTCACGTGGTTTTGTGGCCGTCGCTGTCTTCGGAAGCGCAACTTTCGACGCGACAGCAATAGATCCTAGTACCGTGACGTTGGCAGGCGCACCGGCTGTCAAACTGTTTAATAAGTTCTACACGTTGACTTTCGATGTCGACCACGATGGCAAGATCGACCGCATTTTGTGGTTCAAAGCCAATCAATTGCAGTTGACACCGACCTCAACTCAGGCAGTACTGCTCGGCCAGACCTACTATGGCGGGTCATTCCGGGGTGTGGACAAGGTCAAGATTGTGCCGCCAAGCGCACCCCGTCTTGTATCACCGTCTTCGGGCAAGATCGTGAGTGATGTCTCGGTCAACCTGAAGTGGAGTGATAACGAAGACTGGGAAGAGGGTGATAATACCTGTTATTCAGTACAAATCTCCACGAGCGCAGGTTTTACCACACTGGTTCAAGGCGCAATTGTGGTGGATCATGAATCCATGACGACCACTGCCTTGAGCAATGGTACATACTACTGGCGCGTAGCTTTCTCGGATTGCTCGAGTGGTACGGTTAGCCCCTGGAGCGATGTCTGGAATTTCACAGTTCAGCACTAGATGGCTGATTGATAGGGAGAGGTGAACAAGCCTCCCCGTAATGACAATTAAAAAGCGGCGACTATCACAGTCACCGCTTTTTGATCCGGTTGAATGGCTTAACCTAGAATATCCTTCACAACCTGTTCCAATGGCAGGTCCTTGCCAGCGGCTGCGGCTGCATCTACGTCGTCGGCAGGTTGAGACGCTTTGAGAAGATCAAGTGTCTTAGTCGCCATATCGCGGGTTTCCTGGGTCGCTGCCGGATGATTTAAGACCATACCCAAGCGGGCGAGCGCTTGCGGATCATTTGGCTTCAGACTGGATAAGCCACAGATACTTTCCAGCAGCATGGGTGTGGCGTCAATTTCCTGGGCCATCCGCAGCGCTTGACGGAACAACTCGGCGGCACGATAGATGTCGTGTTGGGCGGTGGCGACATGTCCCAAATTCATCAGGGTATTGGCGCTACCCTGCCGGTTGCCGATCGCTTGCGCCAGTGACAAACTTTCTTCAAGATAGGTGGTGGCTTTGTCGAATTCACCACGTAACTGGGCCACAAAACCGAGGTTATCCAGCGCCAATGCAATTCCGCGCCGGTCGCCAATGGTTCGGCACATGTGCAGGGCTTCATCGAAGTTGTGGTCGGCACGTTCCAAATCGCCTTGAATACCCGCGAGTGTCCCTAGATTGTGCAGGGTGCTGGCAACTTTCCAGCGTTCACCGTTTTCGCGGTGCAGATCGAGTGTCACCTCGAAGTAGCGTACCGCATCGGCATAGTTACCCTGTCGTAGCGCTACCAAACCGAGGTTATTCATACTGGCGGCGCGTGCCACCGGATTGTTATGGGCTTCAGCGACCTTTAGAGCGGCCTGGATTTGCTCATTGGCGCGGGCGTAATCGCCTTGTTCGAAGGCCACCATCCCCAGCCGGTTGAGGGTGCGAGCCTCGCCATCAGGATAGCGCAGGACGCGGTACAGGGCGAAACTTTCAGAGCAGGCCTGACGCGCTGCTTCGTAATTGCCGGTACGCCAATAATTATCTCCACGCAGGCTGAGCGCGCGTGCCGAGCCAACCTGATCACCCATCGCTTGATATAGGGCCAAACCGGCGGCGATTTCAACGTCTGCTTCGTTATACGAGCCGCTGTATTGTAGTGCTTCGCCCAACTTTACAAATAATTCGGCTTCTACGAAACGCCGTTCATCATCATTGGTGATGACCAGGGGCAGCAGTTCCTGACAGCGCTCGAAGTCGGCGATCGCTTCCGAAAGTGCGCTAATCCGCAGGGCATAATCACCCGCTGCCTGGGTATGATGGAACTCGTTGGCCGCGTCACCGGCAGCACGCCAATGCTGTGCCAGGATAGTCGCTTGCTCCGGCGTATTGGGATAGACCTGCTCTAACGCTTCAGCAATTTGACGGTGCAAATGAGCCGCTACATCGGCTGGAATATCAGCGATGGTTGCCTCGCGCAGTTTGTCGTGTGCGAAACGATATTCACCCTCTTGCACATCCAAAACCGCGCTGTTGACGCAGGTCGTCAGCCAATCGGTCAGATCAATTTCACCCTTAACGGCTTCCAATAGCGCGAGATCAAGCTGTCGTCCGCTGATAGCTGCAAATTGCAGGAGTCCGCGTCCCGCTTCCGGCACACGTTCCAAACGCCGCCGGATAATGGTTTGGATGCCGCCTGCCAGCACATTAGCTGGTAAGCTCATACTGCCCACGCGACCTAATCCGCCAGCTTCTTCGGCTAAGGCGCGGACAACCTCTACCAAGAAGAATACGTTGCCTTCAGTTTCGCGTTTAAGCAGATCGAGTACGTGGCTCTGCCGTCCTGCTTCGCCCAACATCGAGACGCTAAGCGCGGCGATGTCAACGGGTGTTAAACGTTCCAGCCGCATGACCTGCATCCCCGGCAAATCCTGTGGCAAGGTCGGGCGCTCTTCATGCCGGTAGTTGCCAACCATCAGGAGTGGCAAATTGGAGACAATGCCGTATAGCAGCTTGACGACTTCCAAACTTTCGGTTGACCATTGCAAGTCTTCCAATATCAACATAATCGGCTGCGTCTGGCTTTGGAAGAGGTTGGCAATCGCACCGAATAACCGCCGTTGGTGGGCGTCACCATCCAGAACCACCGCGTCAGTGATTGGACGCCCTAGCAACTCATCTATATCGGGAACGATTGACATCAGAATGCTGGCATCTAGATCGCTGATATTGCTGGTCAATACCAATCGCCGCAGCGGTTCGCGCCATAATTGATAGGGCAGACCACCATCGGCTACCGCTTCGCCGCGCAGCACGACGATCCCCTGTACCAGCGCACGGATACGCAGTTCTTCGATCAAACGGGATTTGCCTACACCGCTTTCCCCGGCGATCAACCATGCACTACCGTTGCCTGCGACTGCTTCTGTCAGTGCCTGCTCCAAACGGTTGAGTTCTGCCTCGCGCCCGACAAAGGTTGCTGCCTGCAAGAAACTTTCGCGGATAGCCGCTGATTCAGGTGGCGCGCTGATGCCAAGTGCTGCCGTTAAATCGGCAATCACACGGTCACTATCGTTGTAGCGCTCGTCAGGATTTTTGGCGAGAAGTTTGCCGACGATGCCTGCCAGTGTGCCCACATCGTCCGTGTCCATAAAATCAAAGTTGATTTCATCAGTTGGCTGAGTGGGTTTGGTGAGCGCTGCCGGGTCGTTATCAAAGACAAGTGTGTCCATGTGCGGCAGGCTGGCCGTATCGAGGTTATCGAGTGGCAGCGTTTTATAAGCGTCATCAAGAACCTGCGTATCGCTGTTCGACGCTTTTGGGAAATGTCGGGTGCTTGAAAAAATCGTCGTCAGATCAGGATCGCTAAACAGCACATCTTGCAGCAGTTTTTGTGCATTTCCGGTATCAAACGGATGTTTGCCGGAGAATATTTCATAGGCGATCACACCCACCGCGTACAAATCGATAGCTGTAGTCGGGTCACGGCCCTGAATGACTTCGGGAGCCATATACGCCAATGTGCCGACGACATCGCCTTCGGCCTTTTCCGGTTCCATCGCCAGCCCAAAATCCAAGACTTTGGCATGGCCTTCAGGGGGTACGAGTACGTTACTGGGCTTGAGATCGTGGTGCAGGATGCCGCGCCGGTGCAGATATGCCAAAGCTTGCAGCAGTTGAATCAGCAGGTTTATTTGTTGTTCAGGGGCTTTTGCCCGCGCCGCGTCTACAAAATTGTCGGCATTCTCCACAATTTCCATGGTGATGTACGGTTGACGTTGTTCATCGAAGCCGTAATCCAGCACGCTAATGATATGTGGGTGGCGTAGAGAAGCCAATACTTTGAACTCGCGCGCTAAAGCCATGCGGAAGTTCATGCTGTCGTTGGGCGAGGTGAAATTCTGGTTCTCAGTCAGACCAGTAACCCGTTTGAGCGCAATGGTTTTGCCTGTCAGCCGGTCAAGGGCTTCGTAGACAGACCCCATGCCACCCTGTCCAAGCATTTTTACCGTTTGATAGCGCCTGCCGAATAAGGCCGGTGCAGCAGCGACCTGAGTCATAAATTACTTTCCTTTGGCTACCATGTATACCATTCTATCGCAAACCGCGATTCTCGGTACGGCAAAACGAACTCGTTTTCGCATTGTCTAGACGATAGCTGCATGAACGATGCTGTTGTTGAAGGCTTGCAGGGTCGGTGTAATGCCTCCATAATTCACCGCGCATAGGGACGATTATGGTGAGGTGCGTTATTGAAAAGGCGATTAGTGATGCTGTGCGTAGTGATTGCTATAGGTTTGCTAGTGGCTTTTGTGGCTTACCGCTGGTTACTGCCGCGCTATAGCAATTCACACAGTAATAGCAATCCGGTTATCGACCGCTGGTTTAACGATGCGGCTTCCCGCCCCGAACTGACCACCACAATGAACCGCACCACCTGTCCAGGTGCACCTTTCAGTCTGCCATCTGACGGTCTAATCGGGTTGCTGTGGAGCGATCCCGCCGCACCGTATACTATTTTTAATTCCCACACAGGCATTGACGTATTTGGAGATGGTGAACCCGGCACCGTTCCGGTCTATGCCGCTTATGATGGATTGCTTTCGCGCCGTAATGATTGGCTATCGTCGGTCATCATCAAGCATGACGATCCACTGCAAACCGGACGCACTATTTGGAGTTATTACACCCATATGGCGACACGTGATGGCTCTCGTTCATTTATCGTGTCCACTTTTCCGGCAGGGACAACGGATGTGCCTGTGAAGCGTGGTGATTTGCTGGGTTATCAGGGCGAATATGCGGGAGTAGGACGTGCGCCAATTGGGATGCATGTCCATTTCAGTATCGTGACCAGTGAAATTGATGGCACATTTAAGAATGAGGCTGTGATCGGCAACACCCTTGACCCGTCACCTTACTTCGGGATGCAATTGAATATTGCCGACTTGCCAGCACGTCCCATCCAATGCAAAAGCTAAAGTCCTTGCCAATGGGGAAGATCGCTGCTTTATGTCTAGCGGTCGGATGCAGTGCCGCCTTAACGATTCTTACAATCATGCCGCCTGTGATCGGTGGTGATTGGGCGCGCCTTGATCAATTTGGGAAATATATCCCAAATTACGTGAATTATAATTGGCCGAGTTATGTGCTTCAATTTGGCCTCTGGCTCGGCTTAATGCTGGCTTTATGGTGGGCTTTTGCAAGTCCAAGTCTTCAATATATCCCAAATATCCCAAATGACAGAAACCTGCGCTATCTTACAGCCATCATGGTCGTCACGTTCGTCGGGTTTGGGCTGCGCCTATATACGCTCGACCGCCTACCTTTGCTGGTCGATGAGATTGGTTTTGCCGCACGTGCTTCGGATATGCTGCATGGTCAGCGCATTCCCATCTTCGCACCGGGGCATAATGGTAATCCGGCTGTTTTTTCGTGGTTATTGTCGGGTTCGATGGATCTATTTGGGCAAAACCGCTTTGCCATGCGGTTGGTATCACTGGCCTTCGGCACATTGAGTATTCCGGCGGCCTATGCATTGGGGCGGGCGTGGTGGTCTCAGCGTGTAGGCATAATCGCGGCAGCTTTCCTCGCTACGTATCCGGCACATGTCTATTTCAGCCGTCTGGCACTGTATAACATTGTCGATCCATTTTTCGCGCTGCTGGCACTGGCGATCCTGGCTCGCTCTATGCGTCGTGTACGGTTAGCCGATTTTGTTATGGCCGGTGTTTTTGCAGGCATCGCTCAATACTTCTATCATGGTTCGCGTCTGCTGCCGGTGCTGATGGTCGTCTATATACTCTTTCATATTTTTAACGCAAGGGTGCAATGGCCCAAAGATGCAAAGAAAACATCAACCTGTCTTCGCACCTCTATGCCTTTGTGTCTCGGTGCTATGGTTTTCGCTTTTATACTGGTTTCTTTGCCCCGATTTGCTCCAATGATGACGGATAACCTGCCGCTGAGTGGCAACTTGAATGTCATGCGACTGCCGGCTGATCTTGGTGCCAACGCGCTGCGCTCGGTGCTGGCGTGGGTCGGCCAGTCGGATATCTCGCCCTTCTGGTTGAGTGCCACGCCACTCCTGCCTATGTTTGCGCTGCTGGCTTGCGGACTCGGATTAGTTATAAGCTTGCGTTGTTTACGTGATCCGCGATATGTGGTGATTGTCGTCGCTTTGCTGCTGACCACGATCTTCGGCGGGGTCATCTGGACAGCCTCGCCACTCTACGTGCGTTATATGACTGCGCTCCCTGCAATAGTGTTGTTAGTGGCGCGGCCATTTCACCGAAAACAAGCGTTGAACCGCCAGGTTGCCAGGAACTCCACGATTATTGCGCGAATGATAGTGCTGGCTATCGTCACGCAGGGTATTATCATCAGCCTACAACAGCCAGCCGAAGCCTACTCGAAAATTCCTGCGGGTTTGTGGGAACAGGATCAGTTGGCACAGTCGGCGGCACAATTGCCAGCAGGTGTGGAAGCCCGATTCAAAGTGTCGGGTGATTTTGGCGCAGTGGATCGGATAACCATAGCGGATTATGTGGCGGCTTACGGGCAGCGGCGGGCAGTTACGGTCACTACGAAATAAAAGGATTATGATGGGCAAACTCGATGGCAAAGTGGCGTTAATCACAGGTGGCAACAAAGGCATCGGACGGGCGGCAGCACTGTTATTTGCCAGCGAGGGCGCACGGGTGATGATCGCTGCTCGTGACGCGGCCTCGGCGCAGGCGGTGATAAAGAGCATTGGCGCATCCGGCGGTAGTGCGGCAGCTATAGCCTGCGATGTGCGGCAGGCCATCGAATGCCAGCACGCTGTTGACGTCACCCTGCGTCAATTCGGACAGATTGACATTCTGTTTAATAATGCTGGCATTGTCCCGCGTGGCACGGTGCTGGATACATCTTTCGAGACATGGGAGGATACTTTTGCCACCAATGTCAGCGGTACGTTTTACATGAGCAAGGCCGTACTAGCGCATATGATCGCGCGCGGCAGCGGTGTAATCGTCAACAATGGTTCGGATTGGGCAGTGGTGGGCGGACAAGAGGCGGCGGCTTATTGTGCAAGCAAAGGCGCGGTGGTGCAGTTGACCAAAGCGATGGCCCTTGATCATGGGCGACAGGGCATTCGTGTCAATGCTGTTTGCCCTGGTGATACGTATGTCGAACGTTGGGACAATCGCAAGCCAACAAATCAGACGCGTGACGAGTGGTTTGCCGAGATGGGCAAGGGGTTCCCGCTGGGGCGCGTCGCTGCTGTTGAGGAAATCGCGAAGGCAGTGTTGTTCCTTGCCAGCGACGACTCCAGTTACATGACCGGACAGCTGCTTATTATTGACGGTGGCAACACGGCGGGTGGTGCGACGGCGCAGTATTGAGTGCATCGGTCGGCCACCAGTATAATGAACACCATCAATGAACGATAAGGCAACTGATGTATGGCAGATGAGATTGAACCGATTCCCGCTCAACGCGCCCAAGAAATACTAGACGCAGCTATCCGTGAACGGTTGGGCGACAACTGGGATGATGAAGAAACCGGCTGGACGAAAGTTACCGGACATAATTATATGGCCCGTTTGACTCGCGGACGAGTCAGCCTCGATTTTTATGTCGATTTGCTGGGCAACGTCACCGTGGAGCAGGGCAGCTCCGCACCCGCGCTCGAAACCGGACGTTTGCTATTGATTATGCTGCTGGGGTTGTCGGTTGTCATTGCGATTTTGATCGTTAAAATCGTCAGCGGGGGCTAAATGGAAAATCAGTTGGCATCCGATACTTTCACTATTCGTCCCGCCACAAGCGCTGATTATGATGCAATCGTAGCCTGTATTGAGGCAGCCTTTACACCCTGGATTTCCATTATCGGGATGAAACCAATGGCGTTGACGGCTGATTATCATACCTTTATCGAGCGCAAGGTGATCTACGTTATAGACGGTAATCAGTCGGATGATATAGCAGGGTTGTTAATCATTTATCCGGTGGATGATGCTTTATACGTGGATACGATTGCCGTGAATCCGTCTTATCAGAAACATGGCCTGGGCAGGCATTTGCTGGTGTTTGCTGATCAAAAAACACGCGAAGCCGGACTTAGCAAAATCACACTTATCACCAATGCCAAACAACTCAGCAATCAAGCGTACTATCGCAAGAATGGATTTATTGAAACCCACCGCACCACTCTTGAGCCGGGGCGCATCGGTGTGTGGATGGCGAAGACCCTTGCAACAGAATGAGTTCATGACGTGCTAGGGCGACTCCTCAAACGCGATTGGCTGCTGGTTAGCTTGCTGCTGGTGGTCGTCTGCTTGATCGCGCTGCCGGTTTTGAGCTATCCTCTGGGTCGTGATCAAGGCGAGTTCGCCACTATTGGTCGTGGCATCCTCAACGGGCGTACCCCTTACACTGAACTCTGGAATCCCAAGCCGCCTGCGGTCTTTTATGTGTATGCGCTGGCAATGCGGCTGCTCGGTCAAACAGCGATGGCGTTACGCACGATTGATTTCCTCGTCGTGCCGGTGTGCTCTCTCTGTCTCTTCTGGATTGGTCAGCACTTAATCAACCGGCGGATAGGCCTGTGGGCGGCATTACTCTTTCCAGTTTTTTACTTCACCGAAACTTTCTGGACGCTGACGCAAAATGACGGTATCGTGCTTGTGCCGATGCTGCTGGCGATGGTCTGCACATTGTGGGTCGTCAGCCACCAGTCATCGGTTAACGGTCAAAAGCCAAATACACGCTGGATGTTCGTTTATGCGCTCAGCGCGGGCGCACTGGCAGGATATATTGTCTGGTATAAATATCCGTTTGCGCTGTTCGGTGTATTGTTAGGCGTCATCTATCTGGGGCTGCGCTGGCAGGCGAGGGCATCTGCGCCATTTAATCGGCGTGATGTCTATGCCATTGCCGCTTTTATCCTCGGCGGGATCGTCACCATCGGCGGTGGTGTCCTGCTGCTGATGGCGCAGGGTGCATGGGGGGAGTTTCTTCGCAGCGCACAGGTCACGGCCCAATATACCGCGTTGACCTTCAACTTTAACGACTTTCGCGATCTGATGGGTACAGCGATTGCCTATCGCTGGCATTATTGGGGGCTGCTGTTTGTGCTGGCGCTGGTGGGAGTTGTCGCCAGTCGTCAGTCATCAGTCGCCCGCCCAATACCCAATTTTTCAACCCATGCTCAGTACTCATTACTTCTTCTCTTTGCCTGGTTAGTCGTCGGCCTTATCATTATGCTGGTGCAGGCCAAAGGCTATGATTATCACTGGCTGCCGATGCTGCCCCCGCTGGTGTTGACTGCTGCGCCAGGTGTGGATTGGCTGCATCGTCTGATTTCACGAGTGCTAAAGCCGATCATTGTCAGTGCCATGTTTGTGCTGGTGTTCCTGTTGATCTTAGCGGCTGGCATCTGGCCGACCACCTGGAAATACCTGACCGGGCAAGAAGATCAGGTCACCTATTTCGGGCGTTTCGTGGCAGGCGAATTTGTGGCTGACGAGTCGCTCAAAGTGGCGCAGTTGCTCCGCGAACGGGTCGTACAGGGCGACTCGCTTTACATTTGGGGCTTCCGACCGGAGGTTTATTATCTCAGCGGTTTAAACCCGGCCACGCGCTTCATCTTCCAATTTCCGCTGGTCGGCAGTTGGTATCCGCCCGAATGGCGCAAAGAGAATGTCGATACTCTGTGGGCCGCGCTGCCACCGTATGTGCTGGTGCTTCAGGTGGATTATATGCCCTGGGTGACGGGCAGTCATGAAGACTCCAATTCGCTGCTTCAGGAGTATACTGATCTCAATAATTGGCTTGTTTTTAATTACGAGCGTGACACGCAGATAGGAAATTTCTTCGTATGGCGACGGAAAAAACCGTAACCGGTATTCTCATTCGCACGGCAACCGCTGATGATCTCGAACCGCTGACGACTTTCCTGGTTCCTTTTGTTGAGGCAGGTAAGCTGCTGCCGCGTACCTTTGATGAACTGCGTGAACTGCTGCCGACACTTTTTGTTGCCGAACAGGAAAGCACCATCGTAGGCTGTGCCGCGCTGGAGATTTATTCGTGGAAGCTGGCCGAGGTACGCAGTTTAGCCGTGTCGTCTGCCATGCAGGGGCAGGGTGTCGGCAAGCGCCTGGTGGAAGCCTGTTTGGATCGCGCCCGCGCCGCCAATATCCTTGAAGTGATGGCAATTACCTCATCGGATGGTTTCTTTATGTCGTGCGGGTTTGATTATACGCTCCCTGGTGAAAAACGTGCCCTATTTATGCAGCTGCGGGATTTATAAACAATGTCGTCAACCATCCGCATCACAGTTGGTGACCTGGTATTTATGGCCCGTATGGAAGAACAAGCGGCACCTGCCTCCTGCGCGGCTTTTCTGAAACTGCTGCCTTACCACCAGAAGATCATCCAAGCCCGTTGGAGCGGCGAGGCGGCATGGATCCCCCTAGGCGATTTTAAATTCGGTGTTGATTGGGAAAATGCCATCAGTTACCCTTCGCCCGGTGAGATTTTGTTGTACCCCGGCGGCATCAGCGAAACGGAACTCCTATTTCCCTATGGTCACTGTGCATTTGCCAGTAAGGCGGGAACATTAGCGGGTAATCACTTCCTGACTGTCATCGAAGGTCATCATCAACTGGCGGCGTTGGGGAAATTGGTCCTGTGGCATGGCGCACAGGACATCACCTTTGAACTGGTTTAAGTAGCTGCCAACACCGAAAAGGCTTTCGCCCAATTACGATCCGTTCTGGATCATTATCTGAGTGATAAAGGTCAATAAGACGGTGCGTCCAATAATTAGGGGATAATCATCAGACCTTGTCGGGATTATCACCTTTTGCTCATGTTTTGTCTCCATTGTGTATAATGTCAAGATAACACACACCTTTTGTTTCTTTAATGCAACGGAGTCATTCATGTTTCAAGTCATGTTGATCGGTTTGCTTGCCATAATGATCTACATGACGATCATCTGGCTGGTCAGCATCCGACTGAAAAACGCGGGCATCGTGGATATATTCTGGGGTCCGGGTTTCGCGCTGGCAGCTTGGGTCTATTTCGCCCTTACGCCGGATGGATTTCTCCCGCGCAAATTGTTGATTGTGCTGCTGGTTAGTTTATGGGGATTGCGCCTCGGTTGGCACATCGGTCGCCGCAACATCGGTCACGCTGAAGACTACCGCTATCAGGACTGGCGTAAAGCCAACGGTGCCAGCTGGTGGTGGATCAGCTTTTTTAAGGTGTTCGTGCTTCAGGGTTTTCTGATGTGTATTATTGCGACACCGCTCATCGTTGCCCAATATGCATCTGAACCTGCAAACATCACACTTTTGGATGTCCTGGGTGTGCTGCTTTGGCTGACTGGTTTCCTGTTCGAAGCCGTTGGTGACTGGCAGTTGACGCGCTTCAAAGCCGATAGCGCCAACAAAGGTAAGGTCATGCAAACAGGCTTGTGGCGTTATACCCGTCATCCTAATTACTTCGGTGATGCGACCCTGTGGTGGGGCTACTTCTTAATCGCGCTCAGTGTCAATGGCGGTTTCCTGAGCATCTTCTCGCCCATCCTCATGACGATTATGCTGATGCGCGTTTCCGGCGTGGCCCTGCTGGAACAAAACCTCAAAAAGACCAAACCGGGTTATGCTGAGTATATCGCTACCACCAACTCTTTTTTTCCCGGCCCGCCGCATAAGGCCGCCGACACGAAATAACTTTTCGGCAATTGATAATTTGTGATATGATCTGCTGTGAACCTCAAATGACCTTTGAGGTTTTTCTTTGTATCCCCTTGAAAGGATAGAATCATGCCCACAACCCACATCTTACGCCCCGAACGCCGCACCCTACACGGTCATTTCTCGCGCGATCTTGAACCAGTGCTGACGATCCAATCGGGTGATACCGTGCAGTTTAGCACCCTCGATTCTAATTGGGGCATGGAGCCTTATGTGGGTGGCGCGTATGCTCCTCGTCCGGAGCTTGAAGGCCGTGCTTCAGGTTTGGATGATGGTCACGCGTTGACTGGCCCGATTGCTATTGAAGGGGCACAACCCGGTATGACGCTCGAAATTCAGATCAAGGATATTCGACTGGGCGCATGGGGATTTTGTCTTGGCGGTGGCTGGCCGAGTGCTGTCAATAAGCGTCTGAATATCACCAGTCGAGGCATTGTCCATGATTGGCGTTTTGATACGCAGCGCATGATCGGGCGCAATCACCTTGGACATACGGCTGTACTGCGACCCTTTATGGGCATTATGGGGATGCCCCCCGATGAACCCGGCATTCATTCCACTATTCCTCCGCGCGTATGTGGTGGTAATCTCGACTGCAAAGAGTTGGTGGTTGGCAGCACTTTGTATTTGCCGATTGCGGTAGCAGGTGGTTTATTCTCCACCGGTGATGGACATGCCGCGCAGGGTGACGGTGAGATTGGCGGCACAGCTATCGAATGTCCGATGGATCTGGTCGAATTGACCTTCCATCTGCGTGACGACTTCCCCGTGACCACGCCTGTCGCCAATACGCCAGCTGGATGGATCACGATGGGCTTTGACGCCAGCCTTAATGAAGCGGCTTTCATGGCTGCCGAAGCCATGTTCACGCTCATGGAAAAGTTGTATCAGCTTGATCGTTGGGAAGTCATCGCGCTCGCCAGCCATGCGGTTGACCTGCACATCACCCAGATTGTCAATGAGTTGTGTGGTGTCCACGCCATTCTGGCACATGATCGCGTGCGCTAGTTTATGATGTATGGGGTAAGGACACGGGACTGCCGTGTCCGTTTCGGGACGTTACAGCGAGACGATTCTCGCCGCGATTTTAAACTGCTTGGGGAATGAAGGCAGGAAGTCGATCAGCTCTTTGTATTTGCCTTCGTCATAGGCCGCCAGATAACGCCGCAGCACACTGATCATCCCCGGCAGCGAGGTCATGCCGTGCATTTTGCGCTCCATCAACACGTAGGCGTTGATCTCTGCCTTACTCAGATGCTTCTCCATGTACAGCGCCGAAATTGCCGCATCAAACAGCACCGTGAATTGTTCCTGCCAGGTTGGATAACGCCCCTTAAACTGGTCACTGACCGGCAGCGCCGTTTGAACCACCGTCGTCAGCGCCTCGGCATGAGTCCGTAGATAACTATGCACCAGCAGCTTACCGTACTGTTGCAGCGCCGTGCGGTAGATATAACCGGGATCTTCGTCGTAAGGCCAGGGTGGGCTATCACCCCATGCCAAACGCGGTGGCGCGATGCAGACTAACTCGTCATTGGCGCGGATCGCAAGATCAATATCGGTCGGATACGAAATATTCGGGATAAAGATCAGCTTTTCCGGTACTTCGCCAAAGAAATTTTTGAGCATCGGCCTGAACGCCACATCTTTAAACATCCTCTCGGATTCGTGCAGCGCGGATTGCCATGCTGCATCCTCATTTTTCCACCATGTGGAGAGGCGTGCCTGAACATAAAAGTCGGCTAACTGCTCGTTCCACTTCGGCGGAACCCAACCCGGCAGTTCCGACATCTTCAAATCCGGCCAATTAAGTTGCAGCGCAAATGTGAAGAAGGCTTCCAGCGGCGCATTCTGGTCGATCAAACCCTGCATAGACTGAACTGCCGGATGATTCTTGACCACTTCCAAAAACTTGCGCGTCGAGCGGGCGTGCAAATGTGTACCGTGCGGCTTCTTGTTTTGCGACTTGAGCGGCCAGTCGGTAGCAGCCAGCACTGCGGACATCAACCGCACCCGGTCATCTAATCGAACGCTAACATCGTGTTCATTCGTCATGCGTAAACCTGATAAGAAAGGGGAATAAATCCATCATTGCTATTGTAGAGTGCAAAAGCGTTCACGGCAAGAACAGGCATCTTAATCCTTAATGTTCGTCGCTCAAAATTTCGACTGTATACCTCGGTACCCAACAATCATCTTAATAAGTCCACGCTTTTAAGATGCTCCACTCCTTTACTTGTTACATTATAGGAGTCGTTCATCCTAATCTCTCGTTATTATTTTCGTGTGATAACTCACATTATACAATCACGGTATATAATGGTGTTCAGGTCCATATGGGACAATACTGTTAATCTACACAAGGAGTCCAGTGATCATGAGTAACGAACAAATTTTCCGAGATGCTATGACGGCGATACAGGCACAGGATTGGAACAAACTCCAAAGCCTGGCAACAAGCGACTTCAGCTTTTTGGGTGGTCCGATGCCGATGAATTTGGACGCTTTCATTGCTACACAGGGCGCTATTGGAACAGCCATGCCAGATTTCAACTTCCATTTGGATGAGATCAGGGCTAACGGCGACAACCTGACATGTGATCTGCACGTCACGGCCACGCATAGCGCTGCGTTGAGCCTGCCCGGAATGCCGTCCGTACCGGCGACCAATAAACACGTGACGGTGTCCGATCACCTGCTTGTGTCCATGCGCAATGGCAAGATCGCCACGGTCGAATCGAAACCTTCAGCCGATGGCGGCATGGGCGCACTGTTGCGGGCTATCGGCGTACCTATCTAAAATAGGTTCGACCGTCCTGATCACACGATCTAGTTTACGTTAAAAATAGCAAGGACAATAATAATTTTCTTACCCTGATTGCTAGATGCAAAACCACTTAGAACTTCACCCCTAGCCTCCTCTCTCTTTTTACAGCGAAGGGGAACCGGACGAAAATATGAGATATAGATAAACCACCTAGCAATTCAGGTAAATGTCTCGGTCTTGATCTTGGCGGTTCAATTCGCATTTTCCCGCGCCACCTTACTCGTAGTGGGGTGTTTTTGTTATCAACAATTGCACCGGAAACCAACTATGCGCGTGGCCTTTTTCACCGAAACCTTTTTGCCCAAGATTGATGGCATCGTTACCGTGACCTGCCTGCTGCTGGATCATCTGGAACAGCGCGGCATTGAAACGGTCATCGTTGCCCCCCAAATGGGCTGTGAACAATATCGCAGCACCCGTGTTATCGGTGTGCCGGGGATCACTATGCCGCTTTATCCCGAACTCAAATTTGGGCCACCTAATTATGCCACCTACCATCAGGTTCGTGCCTTCAAACCGGACATTATCCATGCCATTAGTCCGGCGCTGGTTGGCGGGGCAGGCATCATGATGGCGAAGTGGCTGGATGTGCCGACCGTCGCCTCTTTTCATCTGGATTTGTCGCGGTTAGTACATCACTTCAATCTCGGCTTGATCGAACCCTTCACCGATTGGTTCACCCGCATGATTTACAATCAGGCCGATTATGCCCTTGCGCCCTCCAAATTGATCCAGCGTGAAATGCTCGAATTGGGTGTTCGCGAAGTCGGCTTGTGGCGGCGTGGTGTGGATGCAGAGCGTTTCAATCCGCGTCACAAAAATGCTGATATGCGCCAGCGTATGAGCAGTGGTCATCCTAACGAAACCATATTACTGTATGTCGGACGCCTCTCTACCGAAAAGCGTCTTAAAGATTTACGTGCGGTGTTGGAACAAATCCCCTGTACGCGGCTGGCGCTGGTGGGCAATGGCCCCGCGTGTGATGACCTTCAATCCTACTTTGCTGGCACAAACACTGTATTCATGGGCTATATGCAGGGTGAAGAACTTTCTCAAGCCTATGCCAGTGCTGATCTGTTCGTCTTTCCCTCTGCGATGGAAACCTTTGGCCTTGTAGTGGTCGAAGCAATGGCCGCCGGATTGCCAGTTGTGGCCTCACGGGTCGGGGGCATCCCTGACGTAGTCGAGATTGGTCGCACCGGCTACACCTTTGATGTGGGTGATATAGACGGATTGGTTCAGGGTGTGCGCCTGGCAATCTCCAACCGCGATCATTTAGCCGAAATGGGACAGACTGCCCGCACTTTTGCCGAGACGCAATCGTGGCCGGCCATGATGGACGAAGTGGTTGATCTATATGAGCGCCTGCTCGAAAATCACAACAAAATATCAGCCTAAAGTAACTTGCGGTAACGCTCCAATGTTTATAAAGTGAGTAAAGATGATAAACACCACCCACTGGAGGACACGCAATGCGCCGTTTATCGATTGTTTGTTTATTGTTGACTGTCAGCGCCATATTGGTCACGAGTCCGGTACACGCTGCTAGCTGGACAGCCAAGGTAACCAAATTGGACTTACAAGCTGGCCCCGGTGCCACAGCTGCTTTCCTCGCACCAGACGGTAGCCAATTTGCTTATTTCAAAGCGAATGAACTTTGCATCTATTCGATTGCAGGCGAGCAAGTTAATTGTGTCGAACTTGAAAAAGACATTTCGATCGATTTGGAGACTGTCCGTTGGTCGGCTGATAGCACTAAAGTGGCCTTCTCTGAAAATTTCCTCATCACTTTCCGCGACTCGGATATCTGGCTTTACGATACGGCAACCAATACGCTGAAAGATATAACACCGGATCCAAATCGTGCCAAAGTCAAAAATCTCATGTCAAACACGGATCCCAAGGTCATTTTTACCATCGATATGTCTCCGCAGTGGTCAACTGACAGCCAATCGATCTATTTTATTCATTACGCTTTCAGCAGGGCCAACGAAGCTAAACCGCATTTCACAAAGCTGGCACTGGCAGATGGCAAGACTGAAGAAGTAGGTGCGGTGGACAGCGGCACAGCCTTTGCGTCCTATGGTTTCGCGCTGTCGCCGGACGCTTCGACAATCGCTTATAATCTCGATACCCGAGGCAGCGAAAAAGATGGCACATGGTTGTTGGATGTCGCCACTCAAAAAGCGAAATTTGCTGCCGCTCCTGTACAGGACACCGCACCCTGGACGTACCAGTTTTCATCAGATGGGACACTGCTTCTGGTGGTTGGCGTCGATCTTAAAGCCGGTATCGGTGTTAGAAAACCGGAAGCCAGTCCCTTCTACACACTGCCCGTTTCAGGTGGACGACAGCAGCAGTTGAATACGGATTCGTATGTATTTTCTGCTGGATGGGGACCCGAAGGCACCGAGTTAGCTTATGCCACTTTTGACCAACTCCATCCAGATAAAGAAGGGTTATATATCACGAGCGCGCCGGGGCAAAGCGGCGATCTGGTCTTGCCGGGACGCTTTTTCTCACCATCCCCGCGCGTCCGTACACCTATTTTCTGGGCAGCCAACAATACACTGCTTCTCAGCCAAGCGCCCGAATTCAAGCTGACGGTCGTCCAGCTTAGCCAGTCCTAAGGTTTGGCCTCTCAATCAAATAGGGGGAAGTTGTGGCTTCTCCCTATTATCCTCTCCACTGTGTCTCTGAGATTAATTATCTTTTCGGTCGTTTACAATTGCTTTAATCCACGGCAGATGACTATCGTAGTGGGAGAATGCATCCCCTATCACAGTCTCAATCACCGGCGTAGTACTGGTCGAGTTCATTTGGAAATCCCTCGTCGGACGCGCTAAATCGTCTTCACTCATTGCTTCAATCTGCTGCATAAATCGTTCATGGCTGGCGTGTCGTTTTTGTTCGATCTCCGCCCATGACCGAGCTTTATAGCGCTGTTGAATCATTCCATTGATTTCATCAAAGTTCCAGCGTTTCCACGTCTCCGCATCCACGTCCATCTCTGCGGCACGATCACGCTTGTTGATCAGTGCCCATACGCCGTCTTCCCACACGGCCAGATGGACAAGATGATCTTTTACCGTCCATCCCGCCGCATCGGTGAGTTTGTTGCGCTGCATATCATCCAGCGTCGCCACATAGGCATTCAGCGCATCCCAACTGGCTTTAGTCTTGGCGAGTAGTTCCGCTTTCGTGATCATTTCTTGCCTGCTGCAATCGCCGTCATCCAAGGGATATGATCTGCATAGTGCATGTACGTGTTGCCGATAATTAGTCCCGCTACTGTGTTCGGACTGTCCGACATGGGATAAAAATCACGCATCGGACGCTGCAAATCCGCATCGCTCAGTCCCTCGGTTTTTCGCACTAATTGTTCGTGAATCATGCGCCGTTTCTGTTCAACGGTTTCCAACGACTCTGCTTGATGCTGCTTTTGTATGGCCGCATTGATTGTGTCGTCGTCGTCAGTAGCCCACGTCTCCTTATCCACACCCATTTGGGCAGCGCGGTCTTGTTGGTTAAGTGCCGCAAGGACACCGTTTTCCCACAGTGCCATGTGGATCATATGGTCTTTGACCGTCCACCCTGCCGCATCGGTCGGCCCGGTTTTCTGATCTGAACTCAATGTTGCGAGGAAGGCGTTCAAGTCATCCCAGCCTTTTTGCACCCTCGCAAGCAGTTGGACTTTGGTGGGGGGTGTTCGGTCATCCACAATCGCTACCATCCAGGGCATATGATCACCGTAATGCTGGAAGGTTGATCCGCTGATATAGTCGCTAATCGTCCGGTTACTCTTCGACTTTGGGTTTGGCGCTTGCAGAGTTTCCTCGCTCATAGCGTCGATTTGCTTGAGCAGGTAATTATGAATATGCTGCCGCTTTTGCTCCACTTCTGCCCACGTCAAATCCTTGTACCGCTGTTGAATCACTGCATTAATCGGATCATCACCGCTTTTCCACGTCGATACGTCAATACCCATATGCAACCGTCGGTCTTTTTGATCGAGCATGGCGGTCAGCCCATCCTCCCATGCCGCCAGATGCATGGCATGGTCTTTCACAGTCCAACCACCTGCATCCGTCGGTTGTGTCATTTGACCGTTGGAAAGCCCGTACAAGAACTTGTTCAAGTCATCCCAACCTTTTTGGATGTTTTCCAACAGGGCTGTTTTCGAAAGTTGAGTGTCTTTTGCTACAATTGCTGCAATCCAAGGCGTATGCTCGGCATAATGCTGGTAGGTGTTCATCTGCACCCACTTGATGACCGGCGCTTCACGATCTGAATCCGGTTGAAAATACTTGTACGGCTGATGTAATTCCGCGTCGCTCATCGAGCGGATTTTATCGACAAATCGCTCGTGAATTCCCATCACATAGGGGTAGGCTTCTTGCAGGGTTTTGTCCCGGCTCTTTTTTTGCAGAACATCATTGATCTTGTCGAAATCCTGTGTCTCCCATAGTGCCTTATCGACACCTATCCCCGCTGCCCGATCTTGATGGTTGAGCAGTGCCAACATACCGTTCTCCCAATCCGCCAGATGGATAATATGGTCAAGCGCACGCCAGCCTGCGGCGTCCGTCGGCACGGTGACTTGCGTCGGCGTGAGGGTGATAAGATAAGCCTGGAAATCATTCCAACCCTTATCGATCTTTTCCAGTAATTCTGCTTTGGTCATCGGCTGATCTTTCGCCACAATCGCTGCGATCCACGGCATATGTTCCTCGTAATGGTGATAGGTGTCGTCCTGTAGCAAATTGATCGCAGGCGTATCGTACTGCGAACCGGTCTGGTAATAATTAGTCTGGTAATAATGATAGGGACGGTACAAATCCTCATCAGCCAGCAATTTAATTTTGTTCACCAACTGCTGATGCGCCTCATCCGCATAGGCGCGCGCTTCTTCAACCGTCTTATCTTTACTCCGCTGCTGCATAATGCCGTTGATCTTGTCCCAACTGGCTTCCTTCCAGGTTGCCTCATCCACGCCCATCGTCGGCCAGCGGTTTTCCCTGTTCAGGAAAGGGATCAGGCTGCGTTCCCAATCCGCGATATGAATGACATGATCCTGCGCCGACCATCCCGCCGCATCCGTCGGCACGGTAAGCTGCTCGGGTGTCAGTGTTCCCAGATAAGCAGTAAAGGTCTGCCATCCACCATCAATCGCGCTTAAAAGTTCTGCTACGGTCATCCGTTCGTCCGACATGTTTTCCTCCCCGTTATTCACTTTCTATTAACACTGTGCTACTTATTTATTCATAGATAGCTAGAGTCTGGAACATATATTCGAAATTGTCAACCATTTTTCGAGTTGTTGTGACTTTATACTACACATACAGGGGAATTCACGTTCACGCATCGCCACCTCGGAGGGTATTATGTGGAACACATCCAGCCGTAGTAAACGGAAGTCAGCTGATCCTTGGAATTCAGATGTTCCGGCGTGGAACAAAGAAGAACAGCACGCCACAATGGAGCATCAGCGTCATCAAATTGACTCCGGTGAGTTGGATGCTGTAAGGCCTTCCCGTCCCACATGGCCGTTTACGGTCATCGGCGTACTCCTCATCGTCGGGGCCTTTGCATTAGGCATCTTCGGCATACTCGAATTGCGTAAGCAGCAGTCTGGCGGCGAATGGCCGACGACCAGTGCTACCGTGACCAGTACCAGTATTCAACGCTATTTCAACGATAAGCATAATGCGCGTTATACCATCTGGACGACCTATACCTATACCATTAAGGGTCATAATTACCAGTTCACAATCTCCGCAGACACCAATCTCTATCAGGATGAAGCCGAGTCCCAGCGTAACAGCTACATGGGACGGCACAAAACCGTCTGGTATAACCCCGATTCACCTGACCAGAATTTAACGCTTCCGGTAGTCGCGACCTTTTCTGTCGTGG
Source organism: Aggregatilineales bacterium (assembly GCA_044226325.1). Classification (GTDB taxonomy): domain Bacteria; phylum Chloroflexota; class Anaerolineae; order Aggregatilineales; family Phototrophicaceae; genus CFX2. Next base: position 103,953 of record JBGAHG010000011.1, on the reverse strand, counting down.
GCATTGTCGGTGCAGCTGTCGCCCTCATCGTCGGCATTTTCTTCTTTATGCAGGGCGCACCGTCCAAACGAGTCGCATAATCCCTGCTGCGCCATATAGGCAGGCTCGACTTGTCAGCGTCCGCCTTAAGCTGTTATGCTTTTGCAGTTGATTAACAACGGGAGACTGCCTGATGCCTTACCAGGATTTCAAAAACCCCGCCACTGCCCGGGTATGGGACGCCGACTCGCGCGGCTTCAATCCCTCGCGCCCCGAACAGCTCGATATGCTCTTGACCATCATTGCAGATCACTATCAAGTTGGCAAAACCATCCTCGATCTGGGCATTGGCACCGGCCTGGTTGAGGAAAAACTTTTTCAGCGTATCGCGCAGGCACAGTTAATTGGTGTGGATGCTTCATCGGCCATGCTCGAACTGGCACACAAACGCCTGCAACCCTACACCAGCCAGTATTCCGCGCTGATACACGACTTCACCAATATCGCCGATCTCCATCTGCCGCCGCGCGATTATCAAATCGTCTTTAGCGTCCAAACTCTGCATCACCTGACCGATTCGCAGATGTTGATCGCCTACCAATTCATCTATAACACACTTGAATCCGGTGGATTATTCTTGCTCTCGGATCGCATCGCAGTCGAGCAGGGCAGCCTTTACAGCCTCTATCAAAGCCTCTGGAATCGTCAGGATGCACTTTACCAATCGCAGGTGAGCACGTCCGAAGGTGCCACCTTTGCCGATCATCAGCGCATTGTTGCTGAACGCGGCGACCTGCCGATGGGCCTGGAACGTCACCTTGTTTTGCTCAAGCAAGCTGGATTTGACGCCGCTTGCCTTCACCTCCAAACCAACCGCGTCCTGCTGGCGGGACGGAAGCGTTGAATCGTCAAGGCGCTGACCCTGACACCACAAAATAACCTGAGCCAGCAATCGCCCAAAACTCAAGGCTGTATATTGCACAATCATGTTACGGTTGAGTGACTGATTGGTGTCCTAGCAGAGCGTCGCGTTTTGTCAAAGTGAGAAACGATCGACACTCTGTTTTATTTATTCTTGAGGGAGAACGATGGCAGAAGTGAATCAACCCGAATCGGGTAAAGAAAATAACCGTTTGAGTACGTTGGTAGCCTTATTAATCGCCGTTGTCAGTGTGACCGGCGCGGTGGTGACATGGCGTGCCTCGGTGTCTGCGGATGGCGCAGGCGATGCGGATGTGGCTGGCATTCGTGCCACCATTAACCTGACCGAAACCAACGCATTGGCAGCGGTCAAAGGATATTCCGACTACGCTTCCTTTACTGATTACTATAAATACCGTGAAACCAGTACACAGCTTGAAAAGGAACTATCCGAACTGCCGCAGGACGCGACTGAAGAACAGGCGGCGGCACTCAACAATGAACTGGCCGACACCTACGATCTGACGGTCGCTGCGGGTAGTGCCTTTCCGAACGAATATCTCAATCGTGATGGGACGTATGCCCTGTCCCGCCAGACCGGAGAATTTGTGGCGAATGCCGCCCGCGAAAAAGATATTAACCCCCAACCCAGTTTTGATGAAGGGGATACCCTGCGCAGCCACACCGACCGGCTGCTGATTACGCTGTCGGTTCTGGTGGTGGCCCTAGTCTTTTACACGCTGATTGAAGCTGTGGATAGTAAAAAACTAAAATATTTGCTGCTTGTCGCTGGCACAGGTATTTTTCTGGCAGGGACGATAGGCGCTTATCTGGTCGAAATGGGGGCGTTATAAATCATGAGTGACGAACTCTTCAAAAAATTACTCGCTATTCTGATCGCCTTTATCACTGTGATTGCCACCGGAGTTGCGTTTTTGCAAAGCGATGCTGGTAATCGGGACGATCACGCCGGACGTGATGCCACCCGCTTGGCAATCGAGCTGATCGGGCGGCGCGTTAATGGCGAAACCAGGGTCAATTTCGATTATGACGGGGCCTACCAGAAATATCTGGAAATGGATGCGCTGGCACTCGCCGCCGAAAATCGTGGCGATACCATCACCAGCAATCGCTATAATTTGCTTCAGGAGTCATTCCTCAAATTGAGTCCTATCTTGCAGCCGCCTTATTTTGATACGGCAACTCAGGCAGTGGACTACAGCCGTTATGTGGCTGATGTTTACCTGACCGACGTTACACGCATGAGCGAACAGTACACGGCAGCGGCAGCGGTCAAAGATGGTTGGGATACCAAAGCCAATACCTATATCGTCCACCTGACGATTCTGGCGGTGGCCCTGTTCTTGTTGGGTTTATCAGCCACCATCGAACTCAGTACGCCCCGCAACATTTTTACAGTGGCTGGCATTGGTATGGCGCTGTTTGCCTCGGTCTGGGCATTTAACACCTATCGCGAACCGATATTTGATCTGCGTGAACATCCTGATGCGATTGAGGCTTTTGTGCAGGGTTCGATCCTAACCGAAGCCACGCAGCCCGAAGCAGCCGTCAAAGCGTTTGATTCGGCCATTGCGCTGGTGCCGGATTATACGGCGGCCTATGTCGGGCGCAGTGGTGCTTATGAAAACATCGGGGATTACGAAAAAGCCATTGCTGATTTAAAGCAGGCACGCAGCCTTGGTAATGAAACCGCCAGCGTCATCGGTGGGCAGGCATGGCTGGAATATCAGCTCGGGCATTTTGACGAATCCATCGCTACCGGACGAACCGCGCTGGAAAGTTATCCTGACGCGCCGGAGTTATGGATTCGCTTTGACGTTGCCCTCGCGCTGCTGGCGAAAGGTGAAATCGAAGATGCGCAGGCCGAATATCAACAGGGTATGACCATTGCCAGTCAGGCAGTGGCGGATGCCCGCAGCCGCAACCAGCAGCTTTCATCCAGTCTCTGGTGGTCACTTACCGAAAGCTCGGATGATGTCGCCGCGTTGAGCGCCATAGCCCGAACAGGTGAGGGTTCTCCATCTGCGTCAGCCATCCAAAACAAAGATGCCATTGTTCAGGCCGCGCCAGCCTTGATCAATGCGCTGCGTAATACGGCTGTCTCGCTCGAATATTATGGTCGGCCACCCGGCGCACCCATTACTGCCAAAATCGAAAATCTAACCTTTGGCGAGCCACTGTATGCGGAAGATAATACCTTCCTCGAACATAAAGTTGCCGACGAATTCGCTTATGGTGTCAACGAAATGGACGCCATCTTTGATTACAGCAGCCTGAAAGAGGGCCAAGAAGTGCTGGTCAAGGTTTATATCAACGGTGAAGAGGATGCGTCATGGCGCAAACTGGTGACTTGGGAAGATGGCGCAGATGGGACGTATACCTTACCGTTGGCGATAGCTTATAGTAAGACGTTTGTCCTGACATCCGGCCAATACTACGTCGAAATTTATGTCGATGGACAAATCGCGGCTGAGGGTTCATTCGACGTGCTCGAACCGGCATAAGTCACATCGCAGCTGATTAGTACTTGTAAGGGCGTATGACACCATACGCCCTTAATTTCTTTTGATTTGACCTGTTCCAAAGGCTGCCTTATAAAGAACGAAATGAAACGCTTTTAATTTGTAAGAGCTTGAAAGAATTTATCTGGTTTGCCTTTTTTCTCGAAGTTAGAGAGTAGCCAACTGTGGCTTTCCCGTTGCCAAATCTTGATGTAGGAGTTCGCCAGTTTCTTTTGCCTGTCGTCCGATGATGGTGACAACTTTATGGATAATATCACGTGCTTCATTCCACCATAATTCATCCCGCTCGCCCAATTTTTGGGCGCAGACTTCTTCAACGATACCCTGATAATGGAGGGCTAAAATAGGTTGCTGATCACGCAAACTTTCGTTGTTTGATACGCCTAGTTCCTTTTTGAGCGTTGCCGCAGTTCGTCCCCACAATCCCTGATAAACATCATCAGTGGCAATTGCGTAATGTCGCGGGGTAAGTACATCCCGCACAAACTCGGAAAGGGCTGCTGTGAATTTATTGCGTCTGATTTTGCTTTCAATCCGGGCACGAATCCAGCTATCATCCATTCCCCGCTTACGGTGATACTCTATAAAGGCATCCAGCAGCTTATCAGGATTTTTGACATCGAGGATTATTTTGTCGGGATCAAGTCGGATTTCGTCAACAAATGCACCCGCTGAAGCCAAGAAACGGCGTATCTCATCAAGTACGGGGCGTTCTTCTTTAACCCGTAGGTATTGGGCAATCAGATACAACCCTTTGTCTGTCGTATAATCTCGTTTGTATGTTTTGCCATCAGTTGCGGTATAAGGCAGACGTTGAACTGAATTCCACATCTGCTGCCCTGCATCTGTTTTTTTGAATTTTGATAGTAAGTAGCGGGTATCGTTTTCGCCTGTTAATCCCCGCATCCAATCCTGCACGGCATAAAGAAAATTGTTTTCAGCTTGAACATGGATAAGTGAAAAATTCCAGCGTTTTGCGACAATCAAGGGAAGCGGAGTATTATCAGTAACATGATCATTCGAAATGACAGGCACGTTAGACATAATTCCTCAGTTCGAAAAAATAGGCTACTGAATATATTGTAGCTTGATTAGCATTTATGTCGATAGATTTACATTATCGGTGGCTATGAAACAGAGAAAAGTGCGTAATCGGTTGCTTGAACTGATGCAGAAACGTGAACGCAAAATCGGACGGCGCGTTAAGCAGCACGATATTGCTGAGTTTGTCGGTGTAAACGATCACACCATTATTAATTGGATTCGCAATGATGTGACCAAGTATGATGGACAAATCATTGAACGGCTGTGCGACTACTTCAACTGTGAGCTTTCCGATTTGCTCTATTTTGAAATGGTCGAGATCGAGGAAAATTTGGATTAGACACTATGAGCAACAACATCGACAAAAAAGAGTTGGTCAATCGAATATCTCAGCATCTACCACTGCCTCCATCCACTATCGAACGGGTTGTCGATGCAGCGTTAGAAGAAATTTATGAGGCACTCAAACACGAAGAAGGAGTCTCACTGCGAAATTTTGGCACTTTTTATATTGATGTGCGCCGCTCTGGAACGGTATTCAAATTCAATCCGGCACAGCGCCTCCGCTCTATTTTCGGTTGGTCATCAACCTATAAAGGGGATTTGTAGTCATCAATTCGTATTCGAATAGAAATTACTGTATCACTTGTTAGGATGCCTGCTTATTTATGGATAATATTCTTCGGGCGAAAAAAGATACGCGCCCGTGGCAATAATTTTTGTAGTAAGATCGCCATCTCTTGACTGGTACAATTTGTAATTATCACCCCGCCGATTTACTCTATTGAATAGTTCGCTTTCACTGATATTATCAAATCCCCTTATTTGCCGCAGCACAGCGGCGCAATCCTCTGGTAATGCGATATCATAGGAGTTACTCACCCAGTGAAACGGTCCTGAGTGGTAACATACCGAGACAAAGTCCACGATGAATAGCTTCTTTGAGCTATTCGCTTCGCTAAAGTGGATAGATAAGGTATCATGTACGCGAACAAACCGTGCAATTTGGCACCAATAACGATCTTTTATGGGCAATATAGTATCGAAATTTGTGGACATATCTTACTCTCCTTAAGACAGTCAATATATTCGTTGCCAGATAATCCTTATAGGTTTTGAATTAGAATCTGCCAAACTTTTTTACCCGATTTTAACCACTCCCAAACGTCCTTAACACATCTGCTCCCTCAAAATGGTTAACGCCAACCTCGTGAAAGAGTTACAAAATGTTCTTCCAAAATGTAACCCAAACGTCGCTCGCATCTGCTACCCTGTAAGGAAATGTGCTGACAGGGAGTACGGGAGTTGCGATCATTGGAACGTATTTTCGTCCGGTTTCTTTTCTTGGCGTGTCTGGCGCTTCGAATGGCATTGAGAATTGCAATGATGGCGGCGGCGCACCCCATGGCACGCGGCGGATTGCTCCCTTGCATCTGCTGCACTCGTTGGCATCAGCCGGGCCAGCCGCCATGCAAGAATGCCGATTCAGCGGATTGCTCCCTCACACCCGCCTGTCATTTCGGCGGAATCTTGGCAAAAAATGCCATTTCCGCCAAAAACAAAAACGAGGGTTTGTCCCCTCGTCTGCTCTCTGTATTTCTCTGCGTCGCTGCGGTTAAACCGTATTCGTCTTTAGAATGTGGGGAAGCGTCGCGGTTGTGGAATAGCCTTCAAGACTTCATCGATCACATTGGCTGTCCGCTTGGTGTACAACCACACCATACCGGCCTTCACATCCGTACCGCAGATCACCGCCAGGGACACGGTGTAGGGCGAACCGAATTCTACGATGTAGACACCGTTGTGAGCGCCCTCAAAATAGGTTGAATGGAACTTGGCTTCTTCCAGAATACTCGCCAGAGAATTCTGTGCCTTGTGGTCAATATTCAACGCCCGTGTGAGCAGTTGCAGGTCATACTCTTGGAGCGTACCCGCCGCGCCCACCATGTTCCCGTCCGCGTCGATCAACCCGACGAAGCTGGCCTTCACATGTTCCAGCAGGTCTTTCAACTCGGCGTTGATGCGGTTGAACTGTGGACGTCCCAGTACCAGCGCTGCCGGACGCGTTTGTGGATCAAGCCGCTTGGCACGGTCGGCACTCGAATCCTTGACCGTTGGTGCGTCCGAATGTTGCGGACGGTTCGCTAAGGCGCGTCCCAATTCAAGCTGCCGCTCAATCTGCATTACTACGAAGGACATGTTCAATGGTTTATAAAGATAGTCAACTGCACCCAGCCGGTAAACCGCGACTGCGCTGCGTGCCGAAAGGTCGTCATCAATGATAATCACCCGCGCATGTGGACGTAATCCGCCCACCACCGCTAGCAAATCGACACCGCTCAAATCTGGTAGTTCGGCCTCTGTCACGATCAAATCAAAATCGGTCAGCAGGATTTCGCTCAGCGCTTCTTCAAACGTCCGCGCTTGATTGACCATATAACCGCCCACCGATTCGAGCGTGTCAATCAAACTCGCGCGCAGTTCTTGATCGCGTGCTACGATCAAGATCCGGTCACTGCGCCGCGTCCCGCTGTTTAAGTGTTCGCTTGTTGAAGACATCTCTGCTGCTGTCATCTTTTCTTTGTTTCCTGACCCGTACTGCTGCCGGGATTTACTGCGCTAAGGCCATTAGCGAGGGCAGTGCTATAATCGAAATCATATCGTTCTGATGACTGATAATACCGTGCAGATATGGGCTGGAGACCAATGTGTCACTCATTTGCAGAGCGTCCACATACTCCACCTGCTCTACTGCATCCACGACCAGACCAAATTGCTGATTGCCCCCCGCCGCCACAATAAATACAGTGGCGCTGGTAATCGGGGCACTCGGTTGTTTGAAAACGGTTCTCAAATCCACTAGCGGTAAAATGCTGCCGCGCCGGTTGATGTAGCCTAATATTTCTGCTTTTTCTGTCGGTAGACTCAGCATGTCCACCATCGCCGCCACCTCAACCACGTCCTCAATTAAGAGTGCGTAGCGCGCCTCGCCCAACCGGAAGGTGAGCAAGGGCAGTCGAACAGTATCACTAGTCATCACTGTGGGCATGGGCGTTTTCATTTTCATTGCGCCACATTACCGTTACGATGGTGGGCACATCATCGCCTTCAACGATGATTTCGTCGATCAAATCGCCCAATTTTTGGCGCAGCGCGATCATCACATTACCCACTGCAACGTTTGCCAACCAGGGCGTCGCAACCGATAGCTGTATCCCCGTCTTGTCGCCGTTGCTGACACCGTTAAAATTCATGGTGTGTGCTGCGCCGGTCTTGAGTACCAATTCACCGAGGGTAGCCGCCACGCTGGCAAGTTGAGCCTGCCGTGCCGGTGCGAACCCTAACAGGGAGGCCGCGCGTCGTGCGGTATTACGGGCGATCATAATGTCCATTCCGCTCTCAAGTTGAACGTTCAGGACAGGTGGCAGCATAGCGTAGGGGCTTTTGTAGCGTGTCATGCTTATTCCAGCAGCCCCATTTCTTGCAAGGTCGTCATTAAATGCTCGGTCGCGAAAATGTCCTTTGGAATATAATCGTCCGCGCCAGCCTGCAAGCCGGACATTGTGGCCTGTGCTTCATCGCGTTCCGTTAGCATAATAATCGGAATACCGGCTGTGTCCGGCGAACGTTTCAACCGTCGGCACACCTGAAAACCGTCCATACCCGGCAGCTTCACATCCAGCACGATTAACCCCGGATGCTTATCCATTACCGACCGGATTCCATCCAAACCATCATAAGCAACACGCACTTCCAGTCCGAGGCTTTCCAGCGTGGCTTTAATCTGTGCGGCTTGTGTTTTGCTATCTTCGATTAACAGTACATCGAGCGCCATAATTGTTTGTGCGGTCATGCCCTGACGGACATTGCAACTACCCGCACACTCCCTTTCTTTGATTATATGCCATTCCCTGCAATTCTACTTGTTTGTAAAAACAAACGAAAACATTATTTTTCATGAATTTTCGGTTAGTCGTCTTAATGCTTGTGCCATTTGTTCGGGTGTGAGGGTCTGCTCCACTGCGCCATTAGCGATTGCTACCCCCGGCATCCCGAAAACGGTGCAGCTTGCTTCCGACTGTGCGAAGGTGCGCCCACCAGCTTTGCGGATACCCAACAGCCCTTTCGCCCCATCGTCGCCCATGCCCGTTAGAATAATTCCCACCCCCGTAGTACCACAGACTTCCGCAACGGAGGCAAAAAACACGTCAATCGAAGGGCAATACCGCTCATTAAGTTTGTCGGCTAATTTATTGGCAATCAGCAGTCGTCCACGCCGCGCTACCGTGAGATGCCCACCCCCTGATGCGAGATATACCGTAGCAGGTTGTAAAATTTGTCCACTTTCTGCCATGCACACCCGTAGCGGTGTATGTTTACCCAGCCATCGAGCCAATCCCGGTAAGAATTCGTCCGGCATATGTTGAACGATGATCACCGGTGGAATGAAACCATCCGGTAGTCCAGCCAGCAGGTTAGACAGGGCGCTCGGCCCACCGGCACTCGCACCAATAGCGATCAATTCCGGTTTGCTGACCGGTTCAGCATCGTCGGCAATACCGTACTTTGTTGAAAGGTTTCCGGTTGCGGGTTTGGTCGCTGACGGCGTTTCTTGCCAGCGTCTGACCACCGTCACGCCTGCCATCGCTTTAAGGGTCGTAATAAACTCGCGTTGTAGTGTGCTGTAATCAGGATCACGATGAGCAGGCGGTTTGCGTAAAACGGCCAGCGCACCTGCTTCCATCGCCTTGAACGACAGATCGACATCTTCATCAACGAGCGCACTCACGACTACCGTCGGTGTAGGGTAGCTTGCCATGATTTGACGGGTAGCTTCCAATCCATCGAGGTTCGGCATCCGGATGTCCATCGACACCACATCGGGATGCAGCGCTTCGACTAACCGAACGGCTTCCTCGCCGTCGCGTGCTTCTCCCACCAGCGTCAGGCCGGGGGCAGCCGCAATCAACCCCGCCAGATAACTGCGGGTGGTGGCGCTGTCGTCAGCCAATAACACACGGATGGGACTACGTTCAGACATCAATTACCGGCTTTCAAAAAGAAAGTTTCAGGAAGTGTTTTTACTAATTCATCGTCATCGGACTTTGGAACTTGAACAATAAATGCACAACTATATCCTGAGCTTATTTCGGAAAGGGCATGACCATAAGTTTCAATTGCAACAACTGTAAACTTAAGATTTTCCATAGCAGGTAAATCGGGTTGCATAACATGCCCAACCTTAATGTCGTAATACAAGACTCTTCCGATCATAAGCCATAAGGTACGAGTGATAGGCTTTAAGCTAATAACCTCAAAATGAAGTTTCTTGTCGTCGTCAGGTGATAACATAGTAGGAAGATTATCCACTTCACACCACACTCCGAATCACACGCAGCAATTCGCCCTGCTCGAAGCGTGACTTCACCAGATAGGCATCCGCGCCAGCTTTTAGACCGGCTTCCTGCTGCTGCGGCTTCGCCAACGAGGTCAATAGCACCACCGGAATACGCCGCGTTTGCTCGTCGCCTTTGATGCGGGCTGCCAATTCCAAACCGGTCATACGCGGCATCTCCACGTCACTAATTACCACATCGGGATTGATTTCTCGCAGCCGTTCCCATGCTTCGAGGCCGTCGACCGCTACATGCACTTCGTAACCCGCCGTTTCCAGGATGTGCTTTTCCAGCGTGCGTGTGGTGATCGAGTCGTCGGCGATCAGCACCCGCAGCCGCTTTTCTTCGATCTCTTCGGTCGTCATTTCGATACGCCGGATCGAAATGCGTGGTTGTCCACTCGCCCCACGTATCAGGTCATTGGGGTCAAGCACGATAATCACGTCTCCTGTACCCAGCAGCGCCCCGCCAGAAATATACGGCGCGTTGGTGATTTCGGGGCCGAGCGGCTTGAGTACCAATTCTTGTTCGCTGTACAAGTCATCCACCTGGAAGGCGATGTACTTCTCACCGGATGACAGTACCATCAACGGAATTTCTTCAGGTTCGGGAGCAGGGGCATTACCCAATATTCCCGCCAACGAAATCACCGGAATCGGGCGGTCTTCAATGATGACCATGTCGCGCCCTTCTGCCGTGAACCACTGCTCACGCTTCAGCTTGAGCATCCGCCAGACACTGACTGATGGCACAGCGAAATCCTGTCCACCTACTTGCAGCAGGATGCAGCTTAAGCGTGTCAACGATAGCGGCAAGCGCATGGTGAAGGTTGTTCCCCGCCCCGCTACACTCTGCACGCTCACGCGTCCGCGCAAACTTTCCACACGGATGCGTACGATGTCCATGCCCATCCCGCGCCCACTGATGGATGTCAGTTCTGAGGCTGTACTCAAGCCGGGGTGGAAGATCAGGTTGTAAACTTCTTCCGGTGACATATCAGCCGCCATCTGTGCCGAGATGATGCCGAGCTGCTCGGCCTTCCGCAGGATACCGCTGGTATTCAGGCCCCGTCCGTCATCACTCACGCGGATGACAATTTCTTTGCCGCGCTGTTCCACCGAAATTTGTACCGAGCCAATCGGCAGTTTGCCCGACTGTTCGCGCTCTGCCGGTGTTTCGATGCCGTGATCGACCGAGTTACGCAGCAGATGCATGATCGGTTCTTTGAGGGCATCCAACGCTGTCTTATCCATCTCGACCGTCGCGCCCTCAACCGTCAGATGCACTTCTTTGGTCACATCCCGCGCCAGATCACGAATCAGCCGCTGGAAACTGTTGACCAGCGCATCGAACGGTACGAGTCGCATTCCGCTGATGTCATCCTGTAATTGTTCGGTGAGCATGGTCAAACTGGCATTGTACTGCGTCAGTTCACGCGAGAGGTGCGCCAGCTGCCGCTGTGTTTCTTGTAGATACCGTTGGTTCTCTTCAAGAAAGTGGAAAAGCGTAATCACTTCTTCCCACATCTCACCTTGCTCATGCTGCATCCGCCGCGCCAACCGAATATATGAGGTGCGGACGCTGCGCCATTCACGCTGCCAGCGCTGATTCAACTTTTGCAGGCGGTGGAATTCTCGAGCGCGTTCTTCGCTGTGCATCCGCGCCACCAACAGTTCGCTGACTTCGCCCATCAGCCGATCCATGCGTGATACGGGCACACGCACACTTTCCTCGGAGGCAGGCAGCAGCACGGTCATCATCTCGTCGGATGGATGTGATGAGTTTACGACTGCCGTTGTTTTACGTGGTGTATTATTCACCGGAGGAAGTGCTGGTATATCCTTGATGATAGCGGTTTCGACCGCTGGCATATCCGTATTGGTCGTCTTTTTTGCCGGTTGAGTTTCGCTGCTATTGGCCGCATCGGAGGCAATCGTTTGCTCTAACCGCGCAATCGTCGATGCTAACTGATCGGTGCTGTTGTCCACACCGTTAACCACATTTTGAATTAAATCCAGCGAGTCATAAAGTAAATCGCAGGTCGTCGGGGTAAGTTCCAACCGGCTCTTCAACGCCGCCCCGAAAATGTCTTCCATATAGTGGGAAAGCGACTCGATCACGCCGATACCCACTGCCCGTGCCGCACCCTTCATGCTGTGGGCATAACGGTTCATCTCGCGCACGGCTTCAGGGTTGGCCGTTGACGAAGCCTCGGTTTGCAGCAGCAAACTATTGAGCTTCTGGAGGTAGTCGCCTACCTCGACCCAGAATATATTTAGCAGTTCGTTATCTTGTGGGTCGGTCATTCTCTACTGCTTGCTCTCTGTCTTATCTGTATTGACCTTAGCGACTTGTTCAATTCTTTTTTGTTTTACAGCTTCAATCCACTCAATACCATGTTGATGCGATTGGAGGCATCGCGCAGATTTTGGACGCTTGCCTTCACTTGTAGTGTGGTATTTAGTGTCTCAGTAGTGGCCTTCTTAATCGTCCGCATGGCCTGTGTCAGTTGATCCATGCCGATGGTCTGCTGGCGGGTACTGGCGGCGATTTGCATGGCGGCCAAAGCCGCTTCCTCGATGGCATGGCTCAGGTCGCGGATCGAATCGCCGGCGCGGTTGACCAATGTTTGTCCCTGATCCACACCCTTGCTGCCTTCTTCCGTAACCATCACGGCGGCGTTGGTCGCCCTCTGGATTTCACCGAGGATTTCACGCACCTGCACCGTTGCCTCGCGGTTCTGGTCAGCCAGATTACGCACTTCCAGGGCCACGACAGCGAAACCTTTGCCTTCTTCGCCCGCCCGCGCTGCTTCGACCGAGGCATTTAACGCCAGCATACGCGATTGGTCAGCGAGGCTGTTGACTGTCGCGATAATTTCACCGATTTGCTGCGTATTTTCAGATAGTACCAGAATGTTGTCAGCGATGTCTTCCACACGATGACGAATGACTTCCATACCCAACACAGTTTGCGTGACTGACTCAGTGCCGGTGCGCGAAATATCCACCGAGACTTGCGCCGTTTCAGCTACGCTTTGCGCTCGTTCCGCTGTTTCGGTTACCGTTGCCCGTACTTCATTCACAGTGGCGGTTGTTTCAGTTACGACCGCGTCCTGCTCGTTTGCCATTGCGATCTGGCGCGTCATGGCGGTCAGAATTTCCTGTGTATCGGCTTCGACTCGGCCAACGGCATCGTTGATTTCAGCAACAATCCCCTGCAAACGGTCGAGTACACGGTTGACGGCTTCACCCAGCCGCTTGAGCATTCGTTCTTCGTCATTGTTGGATGAGAGTTGGCTGACATCCAACCGCTGCCGCCAATCGCCTAACACCACCATGTCCAACGATTTACCAAACTGGTCGAGGATCAGGTCGGTAGAAGGTCGTGTCAGGAAATGCACCACACTGCCCACCAGCCAGCCAATCACGAACGACAGCACCGCCCAAATAATGGTGCGGCTGCTGTCGATGCTGGCATTAACCGTTAGTCCAAAGAGTAGTACTGGTACAGCCGCCACGAGCCCCATTGCCAATGACATAATGTGTGTTGCTGAAAGCAGTATGCGGTTGGTCATCTGGCTGCGTACAGGTTCTATCGTTTCATTCATCATGCTTCATTTACTCCCACCATTAGGCGCGGGTCTTCAAATAAACGTTGTAGGTTCAGGACGATCAGGCGTTCGGTTGTCACACCTTGCGAATAAGGCAAGTGGTCGATTGGGTTAATCTCGCTGCGTGGGATACTTTCCACGCCGTTGACCTTGTGAGTCAGCAACCCCAACCGCAAACGGTTAGCTTGAGTAATGATCACCTCAGTCGGTGGCGTATGCGTTTCCGGGTTGCTCGTGCTCAGCAAAAACCGCAGATCCAAAACGGTCACAATTTGCCCGCGTACATTGATGACACCCCGGTAGAAATTCGGCACTCCCGGTACAGGTGTTATCTTTTGCTCGGCACGGACGCCCCGCACCAGCATCACATCGATACCGTAGCGCTCTGTTCCTAAGTTAAATGTCAACAGCGTTTCAACCTGATCAGCGGGTGTGTTGTCATCGCCTGAGGTCGCGGCATATTGGCGCGCGCGTTGGCGTAACCGTTCGCGCTCGATCTCGAGGCGGCGGTCATCGTTATCCCAATCGAGGCTTTTCCAAATGTCGTCTTGCGGATCGTTTTCGCTCATTGCTCATCACTCGTTGCCTGCACTCTAGTATCCAGTATAACTGCATCACAATAATCGGCGCATTGAGTTTCGCCGCACTGTAACAATTTTAGGTATAAATTAAGTTATCAGCACTTCAAAGGGAGAATTACGCTCATGCTAGGCTGTTAACCCCATAAAATACTGAATCAAATGCGTCACTTTCCGCACTTCTAAACCGGCTGATTGCGTGACAAGCAGGGGTTCATTAATCACATCTACCAACGCCGTTTCATCCTCAGAAACGATAGCGATCACCGGAGTATTTTGTCCGTGCTGGCACGTCCGAATAGCGTTCACCAATTGCGCGCCATCCCATCCCGTTAGCCGCACATCAACCAATACCAGGTCTGGTTGGACGCTTTGCAGCAGTGCTAGACCATCATGCCCGTTGTACGCGCCAATGACCTGGCAGCGATAGCGCGGTGTGTCCAGCATCCGGCTGAGCAGACGTACAAAATCCTGATCATCATCAATCACCAGAATACGCTTCGGTTGCTCCGCGAATTCATTAAGTGTCTCGTGCATCTTCTGAATCGAGAAGGGCTTCGTCAAATAGCCATTGACGTTCAGCGGTTGGCTTGATGGGCTGTGATCCGGTAGATGAAATGCGATAAACGGAATTTGCGGCATATCCCAGGCTTCCGCCAGCGCTTGTAGATTATTCGCGTCGATAGCTTCGTAGGCCATATCCACCACTATACATTGCGGTAACAATCGCTGCGCCATATTTTGGGCCTGTTGCAGTGTCGAAGCAACTACTGTGCGGCAATCCTGCGCGTGTCGGACGAGTCCCTCAATCGCGGTTGGATTACGCGTGACGGCTAATAAGATACTGTGGTTCATAGGCGTCTGTATCGGCTGGTCATTGAGCATCTTCCAATTGTATTTGCCCGAAACTGATGTTGGTTGCTGCTCGGTAATCGGCAAACTAAATGTGAAGGTGCTGCCTTTGCCCGGTTCACTCTCGACTGATATGCGTCCTTGATGCAGTTCGACGAAACGTCTGCTGATGGCTAAGCCTAATCCCGCGCCGCCGTGCTGCCGACGCGTCGTCCCATCAAGCTGTTGGAAATCTTTGAACAATCGCGGCATGTCCTCTTCGGCGATACCAATTCCGGTATCTGTAACCGCGAAGATGATCTCTTTCTCCTCGCGTCTCACACTAATAACGACACTGCCGACATCCGTAAAGCGCACCGCGTTACTCAGTAAGTTGAATAAAACCTGCCGTATGCGCGTTGGATCAACCCATATCATGGGTAAATTGGTCTGGATGTCGAGCCGCAAATCGAGTCCCCGCCGCTCGACTAACCCCCGTGCAGTTGTGACTGCTTCATGCACTAGCGCTGCTGGATCACTCAGTTCCGGGATGATGGTCATTTGTGCAGCTTCAATCCGCGCCAAATCCAGCACATCATTGACCAGGTTTTGCAGATGTTGAGCATTACGGTGAACGATGCTGAGGTCACGGACATAGGGCACAGGGAGCGGGGCACCATAATAATCGGGCGACTGTACCATTAACTCGGTAAAAGCCACGATCAAATTGAGCGGTGTCCTCAACTCGTGGCTAATCGTTTGGGCAAACTGCTGTTTGATGCGGTGGGCTTCTCTTGCCTGATTACGCTCCAATGTGAGCGCGTAATTCAATCGTTCCATTCGGAAGGTCGCGTCATCCAGCGCTTTAAATAATCGCCGCAGTTCAGCCTCGCGTTCCCGTGCCAATTGTTCATTCTTGTATGCGTCTTCATAGGCATCCGAAAACCAGATGAGCGTAGTGTGTAAATTGTGTGCCGATAACCACAGCGCAAATGCCACCATCAAAATGATGCCAATCGGCAGGAAAATGTCACCAAACCCAACTGACTCGCGCCCTGCCACATTAACCACTGTCATAATCCCGCTGGCGAACAAGGCAATGAACGCCGCGCTCCGCACACTCAGCAAAACACTCGCAAAAATAACCGGCAGCAGAAACAGGTAAATAATCGATGGCACATGGAACGTAAGGCTTGCACAGGTTGTCGCGGCCAGAATACACAGCACCAACAGATGGGTAACGAAGTGCAAATAAACCATCCGGTATTGGTAACTGCTGATCCCACATACAATCAGAATGCCCGACCCCAACCATGAGGCCAAAGGTGCGTGGCTGCCGGTCACCGGCCAGATGTTAAACCACAGCCAGACATAGCCAATTAAAATCGCGAGTACCGCGATGGCCGCCAATGATTCTTGCTGTAAGGAAGCCAGATTATTTTTAAGGATGCGCCCATTTTGATTTAACGACATAAAAATAGTTTTCCTGAATAACCTTATGACTTCATTTTAGCGGAAATACAAACCCACCGGTGAAGCTGTCAATGAGACAACCATCCGGTGGGCGAATAAATAAACCTTACGGCGAAGTGGCGCGAACTTTACCCCTTCACACCCGTCATCGAAATACCCTGCACAAAGTAGCGTTGCAGTGCCAGGAAAACGAGGATGGGCGGCAGCGTTGCTAATACGGCCCCCGCCATCACCACGCCGTAACGCACCGAACTTGGATTACCTGTAATGCCCCCAAATACGGTTGCTAATCCAGCAGGTAATGTCCGTGTTGCGTCACTGCTGGTGACAATGAACGGCCACACAAAGTTGTTCCAACTCGCCATAAAGGTGAAGATGACTGCTGTTGTAATGGCTGGCCCCGACAGTGGCAAAATAATACGCCACCAGATGCCGAAATCGGTCGCACCGTCAATCCGTGCCGAGTCTTCAAGATCTTTCGGGATACTTTGGAAAAACTGCGTCAATAAATACAGTGCGAAGGCATTCGCCACCACCGGCAAAATCAAGCTGGCATATGTACCAAAATCAGTTGTCAGTATTTTAAGTCGTGCCAATCCCAAATAAAGTGGAACCATCGTGGCTTCAACTGGGATGAGCATTGTCGCCAGAATACCGATGAACACCACCCGCTTGCCGAAGAATTCCATCCGTGCCAGCGCATAAGCCCCCAGCGAATCCACCAACACGCTCAATGCGGAAGTCAGTGCTGCCACCAGTAAACTGTTGCTGAACCAT
This sequence comes from Aggregatilineales bacterium, assembly GCA_044226325.1. Lineage (GTDB taxonomy): Bacteria > Chloroflexota > Anaerolineae > Aggregatilineales > Phototrophicaceae > CFX2. The sequence continues at coordinate 86,798 of JBGAHG010000011.1, read as the reverse complement.
CGTCCCAACGCCGGATAACTATCAATTGCATTCTGGAAGTTTTCAAATGTCAGGTCAGGCGGCAGCAGTTGGATCGGATATTGCCTTACCGTTCCTTCGGGACGCAGCGCCGTACTAAACATCCACACTACTGGTACGGCAAATAGTACCGTAATGATAATCATCAAAACGTAGCCTAATCCGGTTTGCCAGAAGCGGGTGGTCGAGGTGGAATTCATCGGGCTGGCTCCTAAAGCGCTCGGAATGCGCGTAACTGAAATAGCGTGAAGATAAGTGTAATCAGGAACAGGAACACCCCGACCGCTGAGGCTTCACCCATGAATTGGTTAATCCAACCCTTGCTGTAAAGATGCTGCACCAGCGTATAAGTTGATCCAATCGGACCGCCGTTGGTCATGACCATGACCTGTCCGAAGATGCGCAGCGACGAAATAATCGACATTGGAATGACGAAAATATGCACCAGATACAAACCTGGTATCGTGATGTAGCGGAATTGTTGGAAGGCGTTGGCTCCATCGACCCGTGCTGCTTCGTACAATTCGCGTGGAATTTCTTGCAGACCCGCAAGATAAATAATCATATTGGTGCCTATTTGCCACCAAATTGTCGTTACGGCTACGGCGATTAATGCCCACTGAATGCTCGTCAGCCACGGTGTTGTCTTCATTGTTGGAAAGACACTGCCCAGATAAAAATTGAGCAGGCCGAAGTTTTGGTCATAAATCCAGCGCCACAACACGCCGACCACCGTCACCATAATCGCGTAGGGGATAAAGATCATCGTCCGTGCGATAATCCGTCCACGCAGCCGGGTATTACCCAGCACAGCCAATCCCAATCCGCCGCCCACCAGCACTGGCACAGTCAAGCCGGTGAAGCTCAACGTGTTGCGGAAGGCTTGCCAGAACTGCGGGTCCTGAAACATGCCGGTAAAGTTCTTCAGCCCGATCCACTTAGGATCGCCCAGAATGCGCCACGATGTAAAGCTGATGCCAAAGCCTGCCAGCGCGGGCAGCAATAAGAACAGCGCGAAAATAATCAGATACGGCGCGAGGAACAAATAAGCAGTGGTATTACGCCGTCGTACATTTTGTTTGGCTTCCGCTTGTAATGCGGCTTTTTGGGCTGATGCGCTTGTATTCTGGGAATAAGTGGTCACTGATAAATTAGCCTTTTAAGACTGCGCTTTACGTGCTTGAATAATAACATCTGGACTGGTGACTTCGATTTTAATGGTCTGCTGTTGATCGTTAGCGGTCGTCTCAATCGTTCCGCTCAGTGTCAAATCAACTGGCTGCTCATTTTCGATACAATCCAACACGGCTTTCTGAGCATCGCTGGTTTTGTTCACGAAGGTTAAGCTTTGCAGTACGATTCCCTGTGTCCCATGAGCACGTAATTGTCCCATCTGGAAATCTGTAGACGCAATATCGCCCCAATCGACCCCATCTATCGCCAGTTTGAATTTCGGGGCGCGCAGTTCGATAGATTGGTCAAGCTGATTTTCGAATACCAGCGAGAAAACCATGATCACCACTACCGGATTTTTGGTATCAGGATTGAACTTTACATCCGTCGGCAAAAAGGTATTGAAGTGAATAGCTACATCATCCTGCTGCACACCAATCACAGTGGCCTCGGCAGTTGCTTCAGCTGTACTGGTTGCCTCTGCTGTGGTGGTTGCTTCCGGTTGGCTGGCGCACGTAGGCACTGATAGCGTAGCCTCAGCAGCTGCGTCTTGTGCTACCGTGTAATTTGTTTTGATCGCCAAACTAATAAGTAAAGTCAAAAAAACAACGGCACTTAACTTAATAAAACGCATCGTTCATCCCTCTCCTTATTTAGAAGGGCAGCCGGGTGCAGAAGGTTTACACCCGGCTGCGCAAATGAAGAGGACTAACTCTCTTTGTCTAGCACCGCTTGGATACCGGTTTGCATATCGGCTAGTGCCGTCTTCACATCCTTCGCGCCCAACAGAGCCGCCTGGAAGTTTACGACCAATGGGGTCTGGTTGTTTTCGGCAAAGATTTCAGTGCTTTGCTTAACAACTGGTGTCAGGTGAGTGTAAGGCAGTTCGTCCACAAATGCTTTCTGATATTTGTAGATGTCGGTGCTGGTATAGGCATCACCGGTGCGGATTGCTTCGTCCACCGGAACCATGCCCGACAAGCCCCACAGGTTAGCGTTGTCGTTCATCCACTTGACAAACTTGATACCAGCCTTCTGGTTGTCGAGGTTGTCTTGTGTGGAGATACCAAAGAAATGATCGCTCGCCCACACGCCCGGCTGCTTGAACATCACCGGCTGCGGAGCAGTTGCGAAGTTCAAACCCTTGGTTGCGGCAAAACCATTAATCCACCACGGTCCTTGGAAGTGCAGCGCGCACTTGCCGTTTTGGAAATCGGTGTCAGGATCTTGCTCGCCTTGAGGAGCGACTTTGTATTTGTTGACCAGATCGACTGCGAACTGGGTCACTTCTTCGTTCTCTGGGCTGTCGACCACAATCTGCTTGTTGTCGTCACTGATAAACTTGCCGCCATTTTGGTAAATCCAGCCGTACCACACACGGAACGACTGCACATTGACGGAAGCGAAGCATACACCGAATTGGCTGCCATCGTCTTTGGTCAGCTTTTGCGCCCAATCAAGGAATGTCTTCTGATCGGTCGGTGGCTTGGCTGGGTCAAGACCGGCAGCCTTCACCAGATCGGTATTCATGTACATCGCAATGGGGTGAACATCTAGCGGAATACCATACAGCTTGCCATCGTAATGCGAATAGGTCTGTTGTGTTTCGGGGAACTTGCTGACGTCCAGACCCACTTCCTTCGCCAGATCATCAATCGGCGTAACGGCGCCCTGTGATGCGTACTGAGGCAGTTCGTTGATGTGGTAAATCACGACATCAGGAGGGGTTCCTGCCGCCACACCACTTAGCCACTTGTCAAAGAACACATCCCAGTTGTAAACCGTCAGGATGACGCACAGGTTGTCGGTATTTTCGGTGTTATATTTCTTAACCATATCCGCCAGATAAGCGCCGTCCGGGCCGGTCAAACCATGCCAGAAATTGATGGTCTTGGCATCTGCTTTACATTCAGCCGGTTTAGCGGCATCTTGCGCGGAAACATGGACACTGATGCTTAAAAAGAGAGCGAGGACAACAATAACAGGCGTAATACGAAGCAATTTTCTCATGTTTTACCTCTCAAAATGGACTTTAATCTGCCAATAATTGGTCTGCATTGAAGGCTCGGTGGTTGGTGTCGCACACTCAGCATTCTAGTTCGTCTACTGCCTCCTTTAATTCGCTGATTGATCATGCCATCTCGCGCAGCCATTGGTGACATTGAACCCATCTGTACAAATTGCAGATGATATAGCATAGTTGGACAATTGTGATGCTGCGTTCAATTGTCAGCATAGAGCAATCGGTGATGTCGATTCAATCGACCCTGCGACATCTTTGCGCCATTTTGTGACACAGGTTGACGTCCCATGCAGTTTGACGAGTTTGAGCTTCAGCTTGCCGACGGCTACGAACATCTTTATGATCTGGTCTATTTGCGTGCTCACCCCTTAATCCCTATTTTGGTGGATACAGACAGTGGCACATCCAAAGATCATGCGTGGAGTTTGCATCATCTGTTGCTGGATGTGATTCAAGAACTCGATCCGGGGAATGCGCCCATTTCTTCGCGCGAGTGGCGGCGTCACCGCTTGTTGTCATTACGTTACGCGGATGGATTGCCCACCCAATCGGTCGCTGATCAATTGGCGATCAGTCGGCGGCATTACTACCGCACCCACGAAGAAGCGATCCGCGCCATCGCGACGATCCTCTGGAATCGAACACAGCAGCAAATACCTGAAACTGAACCGTCTGTCACTCAAACGGATAATGTGGCCTCGGTTGACCGTATGGAATTACTGCGTCTCGAAGCTGCTCAAATGTCACGCATCGACCAGCAAACCAATATGTCCGAAGTGTTGCAAGGGGTGTTCACACTGCTGGATGAACAAATTCAGCGGCATAAGCTTAAAGTGCGCCAGAAATCGAGTTCTTCAGTGCCGTCCATAGCTGTGGATCCGCGCCTCATGCGTCAATTTCTATTGGCGCTCTTAAGTTATCTGATCGAACAAGCCGACTCTGGTATGCTTGATTGTAAACTCACCGGTGATAATCAGTCTGCACAACTGCTGGTCAGCGTGACATCTTCCACGCCGGATACCAACCCTGAACGCCTCAACGCTTTGAACGAACTCGCCGTGCTGTGCAACCTAACCATCGAACCAACAAATACTGATAAAGGGATGACTGGCTTTAAGGTGATCTTACCCATCGCCCAAACCCATAAGACCATTCTTGTGATTGATGATAATGATGATATTTTGGAACTAATCCAGCGCTATTTACGGGGAAATCGCTATGAGGCGGTAACAGCTAAAACAGCCCAAATCGCTTTCGATCTCATCGGTAATGCTCATCCCTCAGCTATCATTTTGGATTTGATGATGCCTGACCGTGACGGTTGGGACCTATTGCAGTATTTCTTGCATCAGCCCGCGACTCAAGCGACACCGATCATCGTGTGCAGTGTCCTCCGCCAGAAAGAATTGGCGCTTTCCCTAGGGGCTGCTGCTTTCATCGAAAAACCGATCTCGGAACAACACCTCATCGATATATTGACCCAACTCATTGGCGCGGCCTAAAAGGGACGCATCATCTGCGCCCCTGTACTTCAATTCTGACTATTTCGCGGCAATCGTTGGCGTAAACGTCGGTGACAGTGCCTTCGTAAACGTCCAGGGGCCACCTTCATGGCAGGGGATTTGGACGTAATTGCCATCCAGCGGATACACATACCATGTATAGGTTCCCTGTTGTGCCAGATTATTGATCAGATCAATTTCCTGATTCTGTCGCAGGTCAACTACACTCTCGAAGATCGAGCCGTCAGGCCGCACCACACGTATCAGGTTATGGGCTGCACGTGGCCCGCGCCAGTTAAAGGTGATTGAACCTGTGCCTGCGATGGCCTGTGTACCATTCAATGGTGTCAACACTTCCCATGCATCGCATACATACGGTACGACAGGTTGGCTTGTACCCGGTACGCGCAGTTCTTGTCCGATGACAATCGCATTTATATCGGTGATGCAGTTTGCGTCAGCGATTTCTTTGACGCTCGACCCATACCTGTCAGCAATCTTGACCAGCGCATCGTCACGCTGAACCGTGTAGCGCAGCTTCCAATCCTTACGCGGGGTACAACCTGGTGTCGAAGCCGGTGTTGCCGTTTCCGCACCGTGCAAACCGGGGATCGAAACGCTCAAATCGAGGGTCGATGTTGCGGTGATACTCGGTTCTGCTGTCGGGGGTAATGTCATCGTTGGCGGTTCAAAGGTTGGCGGTGGCCGCAGCGTGGGTGAGGGCGTCAGCGTCGCCAAAGGTGTATAGGGCGGGATTGTTTCGGTGGCCGCCGCAGCTGTAGCGGTTGGTGTTTCCGCTTGCACCGCAGATGTTAATGTTACCGCGAATGCCGGTGGTTGTTGCTGTAAATTACAGGCAGTCATCGCGAGTACCAATGCTAATAATAAAATAGGCAGTTTTTTTCGAGTTGTAGTCATGAGTGATTCAGCCCCCTTTTAAGTTCGAGTCGGTATCGGACGGGCAGCCAGCCGTCCATCGACTAAGTCATATGCCTGGTCAACGTAGTCCACCACCAGTGGATCATGCGACACGATGAACAGTGTTGTGCCCTGCTCATGTGCGATGTTGCGGAACAACGTCAGAATATGTCGTCCGGTGCGCGTATCAAGTCCGCTGGTCGGTTCGTCCGCAAGAATGATTGCGGCATGTAATGCCAGCGCCCGCGCAATTGAAACCCGCTGCCGTTGACCACCGCTCAACTCATCCGGCACATGGCTGGCCCACGCCGTTAATCCGACTGCTTGCAATGCCGATTGCGCCCGCCTGCGCCGTTCAAATAGACCCAGTCGTGGCAGCCGCAGCGCCAGATCAATATTTTCTAAGGCCGAATAGGTCGGCAGCAGTGTATCGCTTTGAAAAATGAACCCGATTTGCGTCCGTCGCAGTTTGGCGCGTTTGCCATCACCCATTTTTACAATGTCTTGACCGTTAAGCAAAATTGTGCCGGCATTCGGTCGGTCTAATGCGCCGATCAGGTTGAGGAGCGTGGTCTTGCCGCTGCCTGATGGCCCATAAAGTGCTACCAGCGTTCCCGGCTCAACGCACAAATCAAGACCGCGCAGCACATGTACAGGATTAGCTGTTGTCCCAAAAGTGCGCTCGATGCCGTGTACTTCAATCAGATACTCAGTCATGACTGTACCTTTTGGGCGGGTTTACGGCGCAGCCAACTGAATCGGCGTTTCGGAGCCGGTGGCGCATCCATCAAGGTATCGCCCATCGTCATCACCTCATCGGCTTCAGATTCGGGTCGTAATAAAACCCCTTCAGGTCGGATTTCAACCGATATGTGTGACGCATTCGAAAGCACTGACCGCACTGTTTCCGGCAATCGGATACTGCCTGCATCGTCCATGCGCGGACTGTCATCACCGGATTTCGACATGTCTTGTCCTAATGCACCATCGCGCAGCGTCAGCACGCGGTCAGCATGAGCCGCCACTTCCAGATCATGTGTCACCAATAAAATGGTCAGCCCATAACGCTGGCGTAACATTTGCAGCAGTTCCACCACTTGTCCTGCACTTTGCCGGTCGAGAGCGCCTGTTGGTTCATCGGCCAATAACAGGATGGGCTGGTTTGCCAGCGCCACTGCAATCGCTACGCGCTGCTGTTGACCGCCGGAAAGGGCCGCTGGACGCTGGTTGGCTTTGTCACTCAAGCCCACAGCATCCAGTAATTCACGCGCTTGTTTGCCGCGCTGCCAGGGTGAAACACCCGCCATCATCATCGGCAGGGTCACATTCCGTAGCGCCGAACGATTGGGCAGCAGATTACGGCTGACGTTCTGCCACACGAAACCGACCTTTCGCAGCCGGTAATCGGCCAGTTTTCTACCCTTCATATTCAGCAAATTTTGCCCATCGACTGTGAGTTGTCCGGCAGTTGGCGTATCCAATCCGCCCAGCAGATTGAGCAGCGAACTTTTACCGGCACCGCTGGGCCCGATGATGGAAACCATCTCGCCTTTTTCCATCTCGAAGTCAATACCACGCAGCGCCACCAATTCGTGGTCATCCACTTTGTAGGCTTTAACCACCTGTTTGCAAACAATTAAAGGAGCCATCTCAGTAATTCCAATTCATTCTTGCGACAACTTTCAACCAGCCCATATTTCCTCCGTTGTTTACGGGGAGAACTAAGGAGGGGGTTCATTATGGCGCGATGACCACATCGCCCTCGTTCACGCCGGACTTGATCTCGACGCGGTCGGTCGTTTGCAAACCGAGTGTCACATCAAAACTGCGCGGTCCATCTGCTGTTTGCACCACCACGAATGTCCGGTTTTGGAAAGTGCGGACGGCGGTCGGTGGCAGCCATAGTACATTTTGGCTCACTTGCAGCGGCATTTGCACCTCGATTAATTGGTCAGACGCCACATTATCCAACGAGGCGGCGATGCGTGTGGTTTGGTCAGCTTCTTTGGATGTCGATGGGATGCGCCGTACCACACATTGCACAGCCGTTTCGGGATGATTGAGAACTTGGCAGATGCCCACTGTGCCCACGCTCATCTTCTGCGCGTCCGTTATGGCGATAGATGCCACGGCTTCTTTCGGCTCAGGACGTCCAATGGTAATTACGGTTGCGAAGGCCGCTGCTTGGTCACCTGGCTTGACCGACACACTCAGGATTTGCCCATCAATCGGTGCGTACAGCGAAGACTGCGCGATTTTGGCTTTTACCTGGTCGACATTCAACTGTGCCGACAAAAGAGCCTGTGTCGATGAAGTATCACCGCCACCAGCCCGCGCTTTGTCAAGGTTAAGCTGTGCCTGAATGACACTGTTTTCCGCTTGATCAACTTGGAATTGGTGGTTATTAAAACTTTGTGCTGCACTATCGTAGCCAATCTGCGCGCTCGTTAGGCTGTTCTTGGCGGATTGTAATTGTTGTAGCGCACTATCTACTGTTGATGCGGGCGATTCAGGATGGCTCACAGCATCATCATAATTGCGTTGTGCGTTATCCAGACCTTGCTGTGCGCTAATCACCTGCATTTTGGCGGAGGCAACACTCGTCCAGGGACTGCTGGCCTTTGTACTTTCGAGGTTCAGTTTAGCATTCGCTAGTGCGACTTCCGCGTCTGCCACCGATTGCACATCACCGGTTGCCCCGTTTTGTAGATTCTTCTGCGCCGTATCAAGTGAAAGCTGCGCCGATGCCAATTGATTTTCCAGATCAGTAATCTGGTAATCCACCAGTAATTGACCAGCCGATACCGCATCACCTTGCTTCACATTTACCCGTCGAACCGTTCCCGCAATCTCGAACGATAATGCCAGTTGATCACGCGGTTGCCACCGTCCCGTAAAATCTAAAATATTCTGCACATCGCCCCGCTGTACCAGGTACGTTGGTTTGGCGACGGCTGGCGCGGTCGGGATTGGTGTCGCGGTGGGTGCGACTTGTGCCAGTGCTTGCGACGGAGCGTTGCCAGCGTTAGCCGCATTAGGTGTGTTGCCGGTGTTCGGGCTGCACGCCGCGATAATTCCAATGGTGGTCAGCAGCAGCACTGCTTTGAACACTCTTACGAACATGTCAGGCATCTCCTAATTTGACTACGGTAGACAGCCGTTCGCGGCTCATCAGCACAGTCGTGATTAAAGTAACGAATAACAATACCAGCGAAAATAGCCCATAAACCAGTGCGATATTGGACCAGTCCACACGGACTAAGTAAGGCGGTAGACCATTGCTAAAATCCAGCAGGGGCAGGAACAGCAGGGTGGTCGCCAATCCGATCGATGTACCGCTTAAAATGCCGCTGGCTGCCGCGATGCCCTGCACGAAAATCAGGTAAATGGCGACTGATAAACTGCCTAAACCCATCGCCCGCAGCGAACCGAGTTGTACCGCTTGTGCGCTGAAAGAAGCCGCGCTTTGCACGATGGACCCTACCAGCGTTAGCAAAATGGTCGCCACGAAACCGACTGATAAAAAGCCCAGCACACCCCGCCGTGAGGGTGAAGCCTGTGCCGCCAGTAAACTTGATGTAGGGTCGAGCCATTGAATAATCGGATAACCGAGCTTGGCGGTTTCGGTACGTACTGTTTCAAGATCCGCGTTCGGTTTCAGGCTAACCCAGAAGTTGCTGGGGAGTGCTGTACCCACTGTCTCGAAAATCGGATCGAGATTGCCGATCAAGAAAAAGCCGCTGTTGGGGTCGAGCGTAGGAAAATAGTTCACCAGGCCAACGATTGGGACTTTCATCTCGTACCAGGTGTTAAGTGCATTCACCTGCACCGTAATCTGCTGCCCGACCTTAAAATTATTTTTGGCGGCTGCCGTTGCATTAATGATCACACCGCTGCGATCAGCCGCCAGCCGGTTAAATAACGATCCCCATGACTCGGATGCATAATCCGCACGATAGCGTGCAATCGCCGGTATCTCTGCCCGATCAATGCCCAAAATTGTGCCTTCGATGCGCTGGTTAGCCAGTACAATCCGCGCTGGATAACGCCCCACCCGCGAAACTTCGCTGATGCCATCCACCTTGATCAAATCATCAGCAGGTAACGTGTTATAGCCTGTTACCGTGACGCTGCCTTGCGCTGTACTGCTGTCATCAGTCTGGGCATCGCTTGCCACCACCAGCACTGCATCGGCACCGATCTTATAATCCACCGTGTCTTGCAGGGTTTTATCAATCGTGCTTGCCATCGATGCTGTATAACCGGTGAGACTGAGCGTGAAACACATCATGAGTAAGGTGTTGCGGTAGCGTCCAATCGAGCGTGTCAGCTCGCGCAGGGCCATGAGCAGCGCGATGTTGCGCGTAAAACTCATAATCCGCGAACCCAACCCGATGAACAGCGGCCACAATCGGAGGAATAATAGTGTAAACCCCAGCGAAAACAGGGTTGGCCCAAGAAAGTTCAGCGGATTGCTAAACGGATCTTCAACTGCCGTTTGCAAACCGCCTTGCAGCTTTAATGTCAGCAGAACATAACAGCCCGGAACCAGCAGCATGACATCCAGATACATACGCTGCCACCACGCACTTCTGGCACGGGCCGCGCCTCGTTTGAAGCTCGTGATGGTTTCGCCTGTTGATCGCCATGCAATAAATAAACCACTGCTGGCTGCGATGATACCAGTTAAGGCACCCACGATAATGGACTGCTGGGTCGGCGTGACATATAACGCCCCTGCCAGGTTATCAAAGCGCATGAATGAACTGGTTTGTCCGATCAACTTCACCAGATAGGGTGAGATGCCAATCGCTGCTCCCAGCGCGATGAGTGCCATCAGCAGCCATGTCAGCATGTGGATACTGAGGATCGATTGCCTGCTCATGCCTCGGCTGCGTAAAGTCACATCTTCGTTCAGTTGGCGGCTCACCAATAATCCTGCCACCAACGACACAAAATAGAAGATCAATCCGCCGACCGGCAAAATCATGATGACCAATTGCTGCGTCAATTTATTGACTTGCTGGTTAAACGCGTTCAAGCCATCGACCGGCGACAAATCCAACCGGATGGGTGGCAGCGCCGAAGTTACCGCTCGCTGTCCGTCCACAATCCGTCCCAACAAGCCATTCACATCCGACGTTTTGACGCTGCTCCCATCAAACGACACATACCACGCCGCTTCTTCAATTGGATGGTCAGCGCCTGTCAGGCCTTTTAAGAAATCGTCGGCTTGTACGATCAGCATCGTGTCAAAGAATTTTGTGGGGAATACCCAACCGGGGTCATTGCCATTGATCGGTCGCCACAGCGCCGCAATTTGCAGGTTGACAGGTTTACCGCCGGGGCGCGTAATCGTTAGTTTATCGCCTAACTGCACCCCCATTTTATAGAGCATGGTTTCGGGAATCAGAACCGGAATCGGGTCGTCTTTACCAACCGGCTTTGGCGGCCATTGACCCTGGAAAATCTCCATCTGGTCTTCGGTTCCGCTGAGTGTCGCCAGACTCAGATTGCCCAACGATTGATTTTTCGGCAGCCGTTTGACCGCCCATGAGCCACCCCGGGCGAAATGCACTTCGCGTGCTGCTGGTAATCCGATAATGCCTGTGAACGTATTACCGACCGCCGCTGTTGCACTGTTGACATCATCAAAAGTGATATTACCGTTCCATGCGCCTAAATAGCGAAAGCGGAACGCGTAAGGTGGGCTGGAAAGGCTCGACGTCAACAGCCCTGTATTGACCGCATCCACATACAACCACAGACTCAGGCTCAGTGTTGTGGCAGTCGAAAGTCCCACCAGTGCCCAGAACACCAGCACATAATGTTTTCGCAAGCGTTCAATCGTGAATAACAGCAAATCAATAAAACGGAACACAGGTTAGTAACCTCTAGTTCTGGTTCAAATCTATACTGATAGTTTATAAGTTTAATATGAGAATAAACAACACAGGAGGGACAGCGGCTGGCGTTGCCCCTCAATATAAGTAGTACGAATTGCGAACCAATTTTGTTACGGGCAAGCCATCAGCCTGCCCGTTTTGCGACCTCGCTTAGACTTGCGAAGTGTACCTAGCCGCCGCCTCCAAACAATCCCGAGATTGTCGGATCAGCTTTTTGGGCACATTTTCCATACTCGGTGAAAAATGCGCGGCGATCTTGTGTTGCCGGATCAAACGGCGGGATTGTCGCCACACATTCCTGGAAAGCCTTCGAGTAGGTCTGTGCGTCTGCCAGATCAGTTTCGAGCGTTCCATTATTCAATACATAATTATCGAACGCACGGTTCATCCAGAATTGTAGCAGGAAGTTTGCGGGTGAGTTAAATCCACCGCCCGTCTGTGATGGGAACACGAGGGTGCTAGGTTGTTGGATCAGGTTATCTAGCAGTGTGTAGTAGTTAGCCGCGTTTGCGCTTTGTACGGTTGCCACATCCGCCAGTTGTGAACGGAATGCCGGCATCGCGTTCAGCACTTCAGGATGCTTGCTCAGGTAGCTAATCCACCGGTAACAGCCTTCTGGATTTTGAGATGTCGCACTGACGTAAGCAGTGGTGATGTCATACGATACTGCTGATGTATCCGTTCCGGTTGGATAAGTAGTGAGCTTGTAAGCTGTAGTCGTGCCGGTGGTCGTCGTTTCGTTCACCGCTGCCGGGCCACCGCCGCGCCGCCCTCGGAAGCTGAATCCGTTGAGTACCGTATCGTAGATACTTTCGGGGGTCTGAGTGTCGGCATTGATAAAGAAGGTATTCGAGGCCAGCTTGTCATACTTCAGGTAGCCATTCTTCGCCAGATCAAGCACCTGACGGATCGCGTCGATATTCTTCTGTGAAGTAAAGTCAACTGTCGGCGGGTCAGTTCGGTAGTCAATCGGAATACCACCATATGCGGCGATCAGCATCAGCAGATACGTGCCACCCGGTTCACGTGATGCAAATGGTGCAGCATCCGCCGGATCGAGCTTGATACTCTTGAGCGCATCGGTAAACCCGTTAATCGTCCAGCCCGATGCCGGATCAGGGACATTGTACTTTGCGAATGTATCGGCGTTATATTCCAGTGCGACAGGTTGCAGTGCCAGCGGATACGCCCAAATCTTGTTGTCCCGCGTGATCAGGCTCAGGGTGTTGCCAATGACATCGTTCTTGTCGAACGTACTGTCCGAGTCAATGAACGGATCGAGATTAATCACCGTCGAGAGATCGATGCCGGGAACATTGTTATACGGTAGATAGAAGCAGTCGTCGGTTGCCGCAAATTCGTTACCACCGCGTGCCTGCACATCGAGCTTGATGTCCTTGACCTGCGGATCATTCGCTGTGAAATCGGCCACCAATTGATTCCATTTATCTTGGTTAGGCAGCGGTGCAACGAATGAATTTAAACCGAACTTCAGCGATACCTGACCGGGTTGCAGCACGATCTCCGGCACGGGAGTTGCCAGCACGACCGGATTGTCCGTTTTCGCCGTGTCGGCTGATTGAAGATCGGCCACAGCCTGGGCTTCTAACGTCTGAAGTGCCGTTTGTGCATCACTGCCATCTGAACTCATCTTGCTCAGCGCTGCCGTGACATAATCACCAAAACGCACTTCGCTTAACGGAATACCGGCAGATAATGCTTGGGTTACAACCGCTTTATTTGCATCCGAGAGATTGTTGAGTCCGCCACCGGGGCCACCAAAATTCGGGCCGCCACCACCACCGGGGCCTCCATTATTGTTAGAGGTTGTCGCGCCCACTAAACTCTGACGGGCAGGGCTGATACCAAAGAAGTTGTTGGTAACATCAGGACTGCTGGTCAGATACTTCACCAGTGCATATGCCTGTTCGGGATATTGCGTCCCGCTGCTAATTGCGAAGCCTTGTGCATTCAATCCTGCCCCGCCACCCGGCAGCAGGGAGGCTGAAAGCGTGACTTGGTTTTGATTGTTACCGGGGCGACGTCCGAGTGTTCGGCTGCCACCAATTTGCATCGGCACAGTGTCCGCAGCCGCGAAACCACCTTGGCTGCTGACCATTTTGTCCGTAACCAACTGCGCCCATGTGGTCATTAAGGTTTGTAGTGTAGGGTCGCTCAGCAGTGGTGCATTGGGTGTGGTGCTGGCGTCATAAAAACCTTTGCCCAACAAACTGCGGAATAACCACTGCACGTTGAAATTGGAAACCGCTAATCCGGCGGTCGTCACTGCACCGCTGGCATCAACCACTGCCAATTTACGGGCTGCGTTATCCAGATCATCAATGGTCCAGCGTTCGTTTGGATATGCCAGACCAATTTTGTCGAATTCCGCCGGATTGTATGTCAGGATGATGACGTCGGTCGAAACGGGCATCGCCCAGATGCCGTTATCCCATTGGAACGACTGCCATACACCTGGAATAAAATCCTCTGAGTTTAAACCGGTATCGCTGCTCGTCAGCGGTGTCATATCGAGGAAGTATCCGGCGCGTGTCGCCTGTACCGAGAGGTTGCTGTTATCGACGAACAACACATCAGCCGTGCTGGCATAAGCTTGTTCTGACTTGAGGTGCGCGTCAACGCCCGCCGCTGCTGAAGCACTGTTGTCATCGTTCGCCAGCACGTCAACCTTAATCGTTGGGTTGGCTGTTTGAAAATCAGCGATTAATTGGTCGGTTATAATTTGCTTCATGAACTGGGGCACACTCAGTTGTATGGTCGTGGTGCTGTCCTGTGCCTGTGCCGCTGCCATCGGGACAATGCCTATGATGAGCAGAAGAGGTGTCAAAAAGAGTAGCAATCGCCTTTGCATAAAACGTCTCCTATCCAATTTCCAAAGGTGCAGACTTTACCAGTATAGGGAGGTCAAATCTCGAAGCCATTACGATCAGGTCACGGTTTCGTAATCTCGACCTAACAGTAATGAAACACGCTACCGTGCCAATCGATAACCGACTCCCGGCACAGTCAAAATCAACGAAGGGTGGTTCGGGTCGATCTCCACTTTTTCGCGCAGTCGTCGGATATGGACATTGATGGTGTGGTCGCCATCAAAAGGTGTATCCAATCCCCATACTGTATCGAGGATTTGGTTACGGCTCAGAGCCTGCTCGTTATTCTGTGCCAGATAGACCAGCAGCCGGAATTCAATCGGTGTTAAGTTAAGATTTTTACCGTCGCGCAGCACTTGTCCGCGCCCGCGATCAACGATCAAGTCTTTAACATACAGCAAATCTGAATTGGCTTCCGCTTCCGAGAGTTCGCCATAAGCCCGCCGCAGTTGTGCCCGGATGCGTGATAGCAGCTCCCGCAGGCTGAAGGGTTTCGTTACATAATCATCTGCGCCCATTTCCAACCCCAGCACTTTGTCGGTTTCATCTTGGTTGACCGTCAAAATAATGATGGGCTGGCGCAAACCTAACTGCCGCATCTGTCGGCAAAAATCGAATCCCGATCCATCCGGTAGCCGCACATCCAAAATAATCAAATGGGGTTTCTGACGGTTGGCATACTCAACCCCTTCGCGTCCAGTTGCTTTCCAATCAACCCGATAACTCTCCCGCTGTAATCCATCTTGAATGCCCCGCGCCACCGCCGGATCATCTTCAATAATGAGAATGTGTGCCTGCTGCTTTAACACAATCGCTACCTTCTTCTCAGTGTCCTCAGTAGTTCAAAGTCATTGTTGCGAAAATATTGTTTCCCTCAATTCCCTCCCCTGTTGCTACGGCTCACGAGACGACACTTTTACAGTCTCATGAGTTTTTCTCCCGTAGGGAAGGCTCTCAGAGCCTTCCGCTTTTCCCTCAATCGACCAAAACTTTCGTCTCCTGAAGTTGCTACGGGGAAGGTCAGTGTATGGGCGGCATTCGCATGACTTATTGGCTCTGCCTATGCAATTAAATCGTTTCCGCCTTGATCTTGACGGACACGCCGACTATTCGTAATTTTTCCGTAATAATCACCTGTTATTGCCTGTTTATCAGGCGCTTATACTCTTATCTCAATGTCCTCTGTGGTTCAATGCTTTTCTGCTCTTATGTCGCTGGTAACAGCAGTGTAAACCGTGTACCCGGCGATAAACTATCGACTGCTACCTTGCCATGATGACTTTCCACAATCGCCTTGATAATCGCCAATCCCAATCCGTTTCCGGGATACGCCGCCGTATTTCGCCCACGATGGAAACGGTTGAACAGGTATGGCATATCTTCTGCCGGTATGCCGATGCCGGTGTCCTTCACCCACAACTTGATGTCGTTTGCATCTTGCTTCAAACCGAGTTCCACGCAGCCGTTTTCAGCTGTGAACTTAATGGCGTTGTCCAAAAGATTGCACAGTGATCGTCGCAATTGTGCCTCATTGGCGCTCACCGTAACCGGCTTGTTCGGCACATCAATCAAAAATACGATACCCATCTGTTCTGCTTGTGATGCATACAACTCGCTCGTTTCCCGCACCAACGCGCCCAAATCCACCATATGACGTTCATCCGGCAGCGAATGGGTTTCGATCCGCGACAAAATCAGCAGATTATTGGTCAGCGTTTCCAATCGCTTGAGCTGTTCGATTGCCCGTTCAATAAAGGATTGTCGGGTAGCGTCATCACTTTCGGTCGCAGCCAATTCCAGATTGGTGTTCAGCGCAGTGATCGGTGTATGGAGTTCATGTGCCGCATCTGCCAGAAAGCACTTTAAAGTGGTAATGGTATGTTCGACCTGGTTGGTCATATGGTTGAATGCCTTTGCCAGCGATCCAAATTCATCTGACGAGTCGATCTTCGCTCGTACAGTCAAATCACCTTGTGCCATTTGGTCGGTGATATGTTTTAGCCCGAGTAGTGGTGTTGTAATCACGTGGCTGATGGACCACCCCGCCAGTGCAGCGACCAGAATCGCAATCACACTTGCACCCAGCAGCGCCCATGCTACCCGATCAACAATCTCCGAGCCGATTGCCGGCCCGTCGAAAATTTCGAGGTAGCCCATAACCTGACCCTTACTGCTCATCAAGGCAGCAGTAGCCACCTGGTCGGAACGTCCGCGGCTTATATCCCAATCCGGTTTGATATGAACACCATAGGGGCTGCCATCTACAAATACACGGGTTCCCGCCTGTCCAGCGTCAGGGAAATCCGTGTCAACCG
The DNA here is from genome assembly GCA_044226325.1 of Aggregatilineales bacterium. GTDB lineage: Bacteria > Chloroflexota > Anaerolineae > Aggregatilineales > Phototrophicaceae > CFX2. The sequence continues at coordinate 70,052 of JBGAHG010000011.1, read as the reverse complement.
GCGCTGTCATGCTAAAGGTCGCATTTCCAGTTCCGGGGAAAGGCTGTACCTCAAACAACATTTTGATACGGTTGGTCGGTGCAATATCTTGTTGATTATCCGACGGGTGGAACGATACCATGTTGACATTTGATGGATCATTGGACTCCGCAATCACTTTGTGCGTAGCATCCAGCAGTCGTACTTTTGCCTGCGAGAAAAAAGCGAATGAATCCAACCGTGTTTGCATCGTGCTGGTGGGTGTACCATCTTCCATCATACGTTCGACTAAAAAGCCAATCGCGCTTGCGCCCCGATTCATCCGGTCAAGTTCTCGCTCTGCGTAATAATTCCGCAGCGTAATCAGCAGCACCGCGCCGACTGCGACGGCTGTTACCAGCGCAATTGCAGCGTAACTCAGCGGTAAACGTGTCCGCATCGAATGGGGGATGAGTTGGGAAAGTTTTTTCTTGAGCATGGTATTCTCTAAAAGATAAACGCCAGCCAAAGCTGCTAAGCATGGATGGCTCATTTAACATTATTCCGAGTCTACATCTCAATTAGGTTTCAGCGAAGTCTCTTTCTCGTAACCTCTCATCAAATCGCTATGACGATTTTCTCTCCACTCAAACGGGGCATGTCCAGTTTGCAATTGCAGCGGCTTAAATGCCACTTGTGACATAAAAATGTCATCAAAGAAGAGTGTCGGGATCATCTATCCTGCCGATTTGTTTTATCTGCTTCCGCTTAACACCGGCTGTACCAGATGACACGCCGCGAGTTGACCTTCACCCACTGCGACCAGTGGCGGCTCGACCGTCTTGCATTCGCCAATTTGTGCGGCAGGGCAGCGCGGAGAGAACCTACAGCCTTTACCCGACCACGGTGCGCTCACAATATCAGCTTCGAGGCTCACATGTTCCAGCATTTTCTGAGCCGGGTCTGTCGAGGGAATATCGCGTAAAAGAGCCTGTGTGTAAGGGTGTTTTGGTTGCTTGAAAATTTGGCTGACACTTCCCTGTTCCACAATCGAACCGAGATACATCAGTGCCACGTCATCGCACATATAGCGCACCACTGTTAAATCGTGGGTGATGAGCAAGTAAGTCAATTTTAATTCACGTTGAAGTTCTATCAGTAGATTAAGCACCTGCGCTTGCACCGAAACATCTAGCGCTGATGTCGGCTCGTCCAAAATCAAGAGTTTGGGATTGAGAATAATCGCCCGCGCAATACTGATACGCTGTCGCTGCCCACCGCTGAACTCATGTGGGAAGCGGTTGGTATGCTCAGGATTTAACCCGACCAACTTCATCATGTCGCGCACTTTTTGGTCGAGCGCCGCACCAGACGCCCGTTTGTGAATGAGTAATGGTTCACCGATGAGTTCACGTACTGTCATGCGCGGATTGAGTGAGGAAAACGGATTTTGGAACACCATCTGGATTTGTTCGCGCACACCGCGCATCTCACGGTCTTTAAGGCTCACCAGCGGCTTACCTTGAAAGATAATCTCACCGGATGTTGGCTCAATCAACCGTGGAATCATACGTGCTAGCGTACTTTTACCTGATCCCGATTCGCCTAGTAACCCGAACGTCTCACCTTCCGCGATGTTAAACGACACATCATCCACCGCGCGGACGATTGTTCTGCCGCCCCCACCGAATACCTTGGTTAGATTACGCAGTTCTAGAGTCATGACTATCCGGCCTCATTCATACAATACACACGAGACTTCATGGTTGGGGGCGACCTTCACAGCAGGTGGAAAGCGAAGCGTACACTTGTCCATCGCGTGGGCACAGCGTGGCGCAAAACGGCATCCCGGCGGTGGGTTGATCAAACTGGGTACTGAACCTGCTACACCCACCAGTTCACCCCGCGCAATTGTCTCATCAGGAATGGCCTGCAAAAGCCCCTGTGTATACGGATGCTTGGGTGCGCGTAGTACATCTTGCGTTAGGCCCGACTCGACCACGTTTCCCGCGTACATCACCGCAATCCGGTTGCACAACTGCGCCACCACACCGATGTTATGCGTAATTAGCAGCACAGTCAGCCCGATCTCACGCACCAACTCCGCGATCAGCCGTAAAATTTGCGCCTGCACTGAAACATCGAGAGCGGTTGTTGGCTCGTCTGCAATCAGAAGTTCAGGCCGCCCGGAAATCGCCATGGCGATCAACACCCGCTGCCGCATCCCACCACTGTACTCATGGGGATAGGCGTGAATACGCTTTTCAGGCTCAGGGATGCCTACCCGCCGCAGTAGTTGAATGGCCCGTTCCTGTGCTTGTTTGCGAATCTGCCTGTTAGAAGGCGTCCAACCCCTTATGAAGCCGGTAGCTTGCAGTGCGTCTTGTCGGCTGAGGATAGCATCTACCATCTGCTGCTCAACTGTAAACACCGGGTTGAGTCCGGTCATCGGATCCTGGAACACGATACCGATATGTTGGGCGCGCATCACGCGTAAGTCTTCGCCCTTTTTATTTAGCACATTCTCGCCCCTGAACAACACCTCGCCCTGTGGGTAACGGGCAGGTGGCTGCGGCACGAGGCGTGGGATAGTCATAGCCGTTACCGATTTACCGCATCCGGTTTCACCAACTAAACCCAATAAATCGCCTTTGTTGATAGTCAGGTTGACGCCGTTAAGTACTTTGGATACGCCGTCAAAGGTGACCATTTCGGTGTATAAATCACGAATTTCGACTAAGGGCTGCGATGTAGGAGTTGTCATTAGCGCACCGTCGCATTCGGGTCGAGCAGGTCACGCAGTCCATCACCGAGCAGATTAAAGGCCAGTACTGTAACGAACATGAATAAACCGGGGAATGTCGAATACCACCAGCTCGCCGGAATAAAACGTCTTCCTGCCGAAATCATCGAACCCCAATCCGGTTCCGGTGGCAACACACCCACGCCTATAAATCCTAACGAAGCCAGGCTGAGTACCGCGAACCCAAAATCCATCGAGGCTTTCACGATAATGGCAGTAAGCAAGTTAGGTAGAATATGCCGGAAAATGATGCGCTGGTTGCTCGCGCCAATTGCCCGCGCCCCGGCCACAAAATCTTCCTCGCGCATTTTGAGCATCTGAGCCTCGACTAAGCGGCAGTAACCCGGCCACCATGTAATTGAAAGTGCCAGCATAGCGTTCACCACGCCACGTCCCAAAGCAGCCGACAATGCCAACGCGAGAAAAATACCGGGGAAGGTCAGCATGATGTCGGTGAAGCGCATGATGACCGTATTCACCCAACCGCCGAAATAACCCGCAATTGCTCCCAATGTCACGCCAATGCCAATAGCGACTACCAGAATGATGATACCCACTTCAAATGAAGTGCGTGTCGCCATAATCGTGCGGGAAAACACATCACGCCCGGCATCGTCTGTTCCGAACCAATGCTCAGCACTCGGCGCTTTTAGACGTGCCGCCATATTCACGCTGCCTGTCACATCAGCAGGGTAGGGAACCCATATTGGCGCGGTGATCGCCACAATCATCAGTAGTATGACGATGCTTAAGCCGATTACCGACAGACGGTTGCGGCTGAAGCGATACAGACCTCGTCGGAAATCCATGATTTGACTGGCATGTTCTGTGCGCCATCGGACGAGTGCGCTTTGCGGCTGCGGTGGAGATAAAGTTGCCATGTACAATCACCAATTTATAACAAGCGTTCCAGGATGAGATTGGATATGCGCGTACCATCAACATCAACACAGATATTGACTAAAGGCCGGTTTAACCACGCTGAACTCCACTTATTAATGTGGTCGGCGGGCCATGTTTTTCCCCGGCTGAAGTTCTCGGTTTCGACCCTTATCGGCCACTTTTGCGTTTTGAACGCATTCGGCGCTACCAGGTAGGCCAGTGTTGTTGGATCATGCAGATAGATGCCATCAAGCTTGTTGACGGCGCGTGTGAAGTCCAGATAAAATGGGATAATCCCATTGAGATGTCGCGTTGTGGGTTTCGATGACTGATCGAGTTGCTTCAGTTGGGGGCCTGTGAGGATAGTCTTATGAGTCACGTCCAGGCCAACCATCGTTACTGGCCAATCCGCGCCAAATACAATATCAGCCGCCTCGACATCATGATAAATATTGGCTTCTGCTGCCGGAGTAATGTTCCCAGGGCATAAAGCATTTCCCCCCATAATCACCACTTCACGTACAGCCTGAGCAATATGAGGCTCAAGTTGAAGCGCTAGCGCGATATTGGTCAGCGGTCCAATCGGCACCAGTGAAATTTCTCCCGGCGCGTTCATCACCTGCTCGACAATAAACTCGGCCGCTGATTGTTGAATGACTTTCGTGGTCGGTAAGGGCAGGTGGAGGTTTCCTTGTCCGTCGTCGCCGTGAACCATCGCTCCCGACTCAGAAAAGGCAGACGCAATCGGTTGTGGCGCCCCCTGTGCTACTGGAATATCACTGCGCCCTGCGATTTCTAATAGCCGGAGCGCATTGACCGTTGTTAAATCCGTATGACCATTCCCAAATGTGGTAGTGAGTCCAATCAGTTCAATTTCAGGCGAGTTCAACGCGAAGAAAATTGCCATCGCGTCGTCTATACCCGGATCTGTGTCAATAATTATGCGTTGTCGCATCATGAAATGGTTAAGCCCTAATTATTCATGCCAATACGCGGGTCAATTACCCGGTAGAGCATGTCCGTAATCAAATTAATCAATACCACGACCACACCAATAAATAAGGTTGCCCCCATAATCGGCTGGAAGTCCAACAGCAGTGCGGCTTTCAGCGCGTACTGTCCAATGCCGGGCCAATCCAATACAAACTCGATCAGTACCGATCCGCCTAACTCAAACCCAATCAAAAAACCGAGCATTGAGACAGTTGCGATCAGCGCGTTCTTCATCAAATAGCGTGACCAGATCGTGCGCTCCGGAATGCCGTTAGCGCGTGCTACTAGCACAAAATCCTTGCGTACAATGTCCAGCATATCGCCGCGTAGTTGGCGTGTCACCACCGCCACCACCAGTAGCGATTGGCAAAACGCAGGCAAGATCATATAGCGTAAAGTTGTTCCAAATGCCTGAAGATTCCCATCAATTAAAGTATCTACCAGCAGCATTCCGGTATGTGTAACTGGATAGCTGGCGCGCGGATCAAAGCGCCCACCTACGGGTAATAAGTGTAGATTTTGAGCAAAGATAATTTGCAAAACAATGGCAATCCAGAATACAGGAATGCTCACTGCGCCAATCGAAACCAGACGCGAAAAGTGATCAGGCCAGCGATCTCTCCACCGTGCCGAAACGATGGCTAACGGTACGCCAACGATTAAGCCGAGCAATGTAGAAACAATGGTCAGTTCAAGCGTAGCCGCGAAATAGGTCAGTAAATCTTTCCCGACTTCGCGCTTGGTGCTGATTGAATAACCCCAATTGCCTTGAAACAAACCCGCCATGTAATTCAGGTACTGCTGGGGTAAAGGCAGATCCATCCCGAATTCTTTAGCCAACTTCTCGATCTGCTCAGGGCGCGCCTGTGGCCCGGCTGCCAGCTTGACCGGATCGCCCGGAACCATCCGTGAAACAACAAAGGTGATGAGCGAAAGTCCGATAAGAATAACTGGAATAATCAGCACACGGCGGGCAAGAAAGCGCAGCATAACCGTAATAACCTCAGAATAAAGAAGGGACACGGCACGCCGTGTCCCTGCAACGAGCTTCCACCGAACAGAGAAAATTAGCTACCGCTGTCAATCCACAGGCGCCAGAAGTCGACGCTGATATCGCCAAAATAGTTGAAGCCTTTGACGTTCTTGTTAAAGCCGACGATGTTCGGGCTGACATAGAGCGGCATATCAGGTGCGTCGACCGAAATCTTGGATTGAATATCGGCAATGAGCTTGGCATTAGCATCAGTGTCAGTGGTGGTACGCAGTGAGTCCAACAGCGTGTCCACTTCCGGATTTTTATAGAAGGAGCAAGCCTGGAAGCTGCCTCCCGTCGGACGATCCCAACTCTTGCTGGAATATTTCTCGATTAGCCATGTGTCGGCCAGTGGGGGGAATTGATCGAAGATGAAGCCGATAGCAGGACCAGTTGCGGGAGCCGTGCAAGCGCCGACAATATCCGGCCAGTTCTTGGGGGTCATGTTCAGGGTGATGTTGTATTTCTTCAATTCATCGAGCAGGATCAAGCCGCCGGCTTCTTCAAAGTCCAGGCCGCTGACGTACATGAAGTCCAGCGAGATTCCACCGTCTTTGTACTCGGTCTTATCCAGATATTCTTTGGCCTTGGCTGGATCATAGCTGTATTGCGGGTCAAGTTTGGGATCATAACCGGGGACGCCTTCGGGCAGTGGACCAGTCATCATCTTGACGTAGCCCTTTTGCGAGTCAGAGAAGGCTTGGCGGTTGAAACTGTAGGCAAGGAACTTGCGGAAATCGGCGTTCGCGGTTGGGCCGTTCTGGGTGTTGTACTTCAGATAACCGCCTAATAGACCGTAACCGACATTCGTCGTCGTGGTGGCGTTGTTATTGATTTCGTCGACATCGCTGGCCGAAATGGTGTCCGACACATCAAAATCACCAGCCAGCAAACCAGTCTTGCGTGTGCCAGCATCTTCAGTCTTCTTCCAGACCACGCCTGCCAAACGTCCTTCACCCGGCCAGCCCTGCCAATAATCTGGCACAGCGTCGAGCGAGTAGACCGAGCCAACTTGCCAATCTTTGATGGTGAATGGGCCGCTGCCTGCTTCTTTGTCGATGAGGTAAGTGCCACCACCGTCACCATCTTTTTCGTTGGCTTTAGCGATTTCCATGTTGACAATCGGTTGTTCAAGGAAGGCGAGTAAACGATCAAAACTGGCATAAGGTGTGGTCAAGGTCATGACGACCGTCTTGCTGTCCTTCGCCACAATGCCTTCCGGCGTGACGAATCCCGCGAGCAAGCTGGAACGCTGCTTCTGAGCTTTTAAGGTTTGTTGGTAAGAGAATACGACTGATTCAGCCGTGACAGGCGAACCATCATGGAACTTGGCCTTATCAGTGAGTTCAAATGTCCATTCCTTGGCATCATCGGAGACACCCCACTTTTCAACCAAACCTTTTTCGATGGGCTGCGGCCAGCCGCCTTCAAAACGGAACAGACGGTCATAGAGCTGACGCATGATCGCGTTGATCGAATAATCGGTACGGTCAAATGGATCGAGCGTGGCAATGTCCTGCGATGCGCCGTAAACCAGAACCTTGGGGTCAATGGCCTTGGCGGTGCTGGCGAATGGCGATCGAGCGATGTTATGGGCTGCAACCGTTGGCACAGAAGCCATTGCCGCACTGCCCGTAACAGCGGCTAGCAGCTGCAGAAATCGACGGCGGCTGATGCGCCCTGATTGGAACTCTTCAACAATTTTACGAGTAGGATCAAGTGAACGGTTTGCCATAACTGCTTCCCTTTTTTTAGGTATCTGGATGATGGTTGAGCAAAAGGTCAGAAACCAACGTAATTAAATGTAACACCTGAGTTACATGCCAGCAACAAATCCTCATACCACAACATTTTGCGTTTCAATTCATGCTCACTATAATCATCCTGTTTCCCCTAAAAAGAATTTGATAGGTTAAACAAACTTCAGCCTGATTTTCTGTCTTAAATCATCATCGCAACAGGAGGTTGTATGCGGATCGGGATTGATGTTGGTGGAACGAACACTGACGCAGTATTGATGGATGGACGTAAAGTTGTCGGATGGGCAAAATCCCCTACAACCCGTGATGTCAGCAGTGGTATCACCAATGTGCTGACAGCCTTGTTGACACAAACACAGGTCTCTCCCAGCGCTATCAGTGCGGTAATGCTCGGTACGACGCATTTCACGAATGCGGTCGTCGAGCGTAAATCATTGGCGAAAACAGCCGTGCTCCGTATTGGTTTGCCCGCAACTGCGGCCCTACCACCGTTTGTTGATTGGCCCGATGATCTGCGTGAAGCAATGGGCGGGGTTTATTATTTGGTTCACGGCGGTTATGAATTTGATGGTCGCCCGATTGCGGCTTTACAGCCGGATGAAATCCGCGATGCGGCCAAGAAAATACAGGACGCAGGCATTACTTCGGTAGCTATTTCTTCGGTGTTCTCGCCGGTGAACCCCGACCAGGAAAAGCAGGCGGCAGATATTGTCGCCTCGGTAATACCTGACGCCAAAATCAGCCTATCGCACGAAATCGGACGCATCGGTTTGCTGGAGCGTGAGAATGCTGCCGCAATGAATGCTTGCCTTGCAGTTTTAGCTGTTCGCATCGTTCAATCGTTCCGCGATGCCTTGAGTGGTTTAGGCATTACCGCGCCGTTCTACATTAGCCAGAATGATGGCACTTTGATGAGCGCTGACTTCGTAGAAAAGTATCCGGTGCTGACTTTTGCTTCCGGCCCGACCAACAGTATGCGTGGCGCGGCATTCCTCTCTGGATTGAAGGACGCGGTAGTAGTGGATATTGGTGGCACGACCTCGGACGTGGGGGTGCTCAGCCAAGGTTTCCCGCGTGAGGCCTCGGTGGCGGTTCGCATCGGCGGCGTAAGAACCAATTTCCGTATGCCCGATGTCCTATCCTTCGGTTTGGGCGGTGGCAGCCATGTAAAGCAAGAACCATTACAAATTGGCCCTCAAAGTGTGGGCTATGAAATTACTACTCGTGCGTTAGTGTTCGGTGGCAATGATTTAACGACGACCGATATTGCGGTTGCGGCGGGAATGGCAGATATTGGGGATAAGAGCAAAATCGCTCATTTGAGCAAATCGCTGGTGGACAGCAGTTTGCAGCGCATGTGGGAAATGGTCGAAGTAAGTGTTGACCGCATGAAGACCTCTGCGGGCGCGGTGCCGGTTATTCTGGTGGGCGGTGGCATCATCTTGATCGGTGACAAGCTCAATGGTGTATCTGAACTACACCGACCGGAACATGCGTCGGTAGCGAACGCCATTGGCGCAGCAATTGCACAGGTTGGCGGTGAGGTTGATCGTATTTTTAGCCTGGAAGCTATGCCGCGTGATAAGGCGCTGCAACAGGCCAAAGACGAAGCGCAACAGCGTGTGCTGGATGGTGGCGCGGTGCCCGGTAGTGTCGAAATCGTGGACGTTGAAGAAGTGCCATTGGCGTATTTGCCGGGGAACGCCACCCGCATTCGCGTCAAGGCCGTTGGCACGTTGGCGGTGGAATAAGCGATGTGGAATCTGACACATGATGACGTAGACGCCATCGCTATGGGCGCAGGTATTCTTGGTACAGGTGGGGGTGGCAACCCCTATATTGGCAGTTTGCGGATGCATCAGGTCCTCAAACAAGGACACTCGGTGCAGATTATCTCACTTGAGGAATTACGCGATGACGCGGTGGTTTGTGAGGTAGGTTGGATGGGCGCACCGACGGTCGGTGTTGAAAAGCTGCCGAGTGGTGAGGAATCCAACCGAGTGATTGAGGCACTTGAAAAATATATCGGGAAAAAGGTCGATGCCATCCTCTGCTCTGAAGTCGGTGGTTCAAACTCGATTGCCCCACTAGAGGCTGGTGCGCTGACCAACAAGCCGGTACTGGATGCCGACGCGATGGGACGTGCTTTCCCTGAAATGCAGATGAGTACGCTTTTTCTCAACGGCGTGTCTTGTACACCAGCCGCGATGGTGGATGAAAAGGGTAACAGTATCATATTGGGGCATCTGGTCGATTCTTTCGCTTTGGAGCTGTTTGGACGTGATCTGTGTGTGCAGATGGGATGCGTTTCCTTATTGATACCGGGCGTGATGAGCGGTGCAGAGGCAAAAGCCCATGCTGTTCCGCGTACCTTGACCTTAGTACGCAATGTAGGCCAAGCGATTTTGGATGCCCGGGCAAGTAAGGCTCATTTCGTTGATGCAATATTGAATGTGACGGGCGGCAAAGAAATCTTTGCGGGCAAATTAGTTGATGTGCAGCGTCGGACTGTAGCTGGTTTCTCGCGAGGGCAAATGGTGGCTGAAGGATTGGGTGACTATCGCGGTGATTTTATGCACATCGCTTTCCAGAATGAAAATCTGGTGGCGTGGCGCGGAAACCGTGACAGCCGTGATGAAGTCGTGGCTTGTGTACCGGATCTGATTTGCATGTTGGAAAGTGACAGCGGCGAACCGATTACGACCGAGCAGTTGCGCTACGGGCTGCGTGTGAACATTCTGGCGATCCCTTGCACTGATAAATTTCGTACCGAGAAAGCACTCAAAGTGGTTGGGCCAGCCGCCTTTGGTTATCCCGATGTGATCTTTCAGCCGTTGCCTAAGAACCCCGGACAGGGGATTGAATAAACTAATCTGGAGAAAGTCTGATCATGAAAAGAATGATCGATGTTCAAAATGTGGAAGACATCGCGCTGGGTGCGGCGGTACTTGGCACGGGCGGGGGTGGTGATCCATACATCGGCAAGTTGATGGCGACCGAAGCCATCCGCAAATTTGGGCCGGTGGAGCTGGTGACTGTGGATGAAATGGCCGACGATGATATGTCGGTGGCGATTGCGATGATGGGTGCGCCAACCGTTATGGTCGAGAAAATGCCGGGTGGGAACGAGTGCATTGAGGCGTTTAACGCGGTACAAAGTTTCCTCGGTAAGCCAATCAAATATGTGTACTCGATTGAGGCAGGTGGGATCAATTCGACCATCCCGATTACGCTGGCAGCACAGCTACGTAAGCCGATGGTTGATCTGGATGGCATGGGACGGGCTTTCCCTGAAATTCAGATGGTGACGCATAACCTGTTTGGTGTTACGGCGACCCCGTTCACGATGGCTGACGAGAAGGGTAACAGCGCGGTGCTTTCAACCATTGATAACCGCTGGATGGAAACTTTCGCGCGGGGAATCGCGGTGAATATGGGCGCGACCACCATGATCGGGGCGTATGCAGCCTCGGGCAAACAGCAGAAGGAAGCAGCGGTTTATGGCACGATGAGCTTTGCCGAGAAAATCGGTAAAACGATCCGAGAGGCGCGTGCCGCCCATGTTGATGTGATACAAACGCTTAAGGATGTGACCAGCGGTTATGTGGTATTCCACGGTAAGCTGACCGATGTTCAGCGCAAAACGGTGGCGGGTTTCGCACGCGGCGAGGCTATCCTTGAAGGCATCGCGGAAAACGCTGGCAGCATCATGAAAATCCAATTCCAGAACGAGAACCTGATGGCTGAGAAAGATGGTCAGATTATCGTGAGTGTGCCTGACCTGATTACGATGGTAGAAGAAGACACAGGTGAGCCGATTACGACCGAGCAGCTTCGTTACGGCTTCCGTGTGATGGTGCTGGCGATGCCGGCGCACCGTCACTGGCGCAGCGAGAAAGCGCTGGCTGTGGTGGGGCCGCGCTACTTTGGCTACGATGTGGATTATGTGCCGGTGGAGCAGCGGTTCCAGTAGATCGTTTCTGGTCGTCATTCAGAACAGAAGTTACGAGAAGGGGTGCGAAAGCGCTCCTTTTTGATTGAAGTTTACGGTTAACCGTTTTATGTTGTTAGTTGATACATCAGTCAAGAACAACCCCTTTGTTTTGTGGCGGTGTCGTCAGCGGCGGCGGATGTGAGGGAGTAGGATGCCGAAGATGCGAAATATGCTGCAAATGCTGCAAATGCGGCAATGGTTTTTGTCGCAAATTTCGCCATAGTCGTCAGTGCCGGTGATGTCAGTTGTCGTCAGAGGCTCACACCTCTCCCTGAGTAAAAAAGCGCACTGAAGTGCACTGGTATAGCAAATTTGGCAGCAATTTCGGCAATGGCAAAAAGTGGTTTTGTGCCGGATTTGCCAAGCCAATACGATGTTAAGGTGCGTGGGCGAGAAGATGGGTTTGCCAGCGGCATCTCCGACCGTACCGCCCTGTAGCTATCATAACGGAATTGGAAGGCCAATGGGTTACATTTTGGAAGACCATTTTGTAACTGTTTCATGATGTTGGCGTTAACCAAAATGAGGGAGCGCATGAGGGATGTGTGTTGATAGGCGGTTGGTAGAGGGTTTGTCGGGTTAACCAAAAGTAAACCTAAGACATAATAAAGTGAGATATGGCTGCCAACTACACCTACAATGGAAATGCAAATGCAATTGAACCGCCAAGACGCAAAGAACGCCAAGATCAAGGCGGAGAGTTATAGCGATGGTGTAAACAGCTACACATGGGATAGAGCGAACCGCTTGTCGTCATGGATAAGGAGATAACGGATATGGCTTCTGAAAAGTGGGACAAGATCATCGCGCGGTATCAAGAGGTATACCTTCATTCAAGATACGAAGAGAATGCTAGAGGAATCTTAAATCTGATCCCATCTATAAAAGATAATCCAGCTTTTGTAGATGTAATACCGACAACTTCATTAACTGCATTGTGTTTAGAGTTTCCCGGCAAGAAAACGAATATCCTAATATGGTACGAAAGTGGGGAGTACAGTATTTCCGTTCAAGGCAATTCAGCCCGTGAAGAAAAGTGGACTAAGATTAATGATAAGAACATCATTTTTGCATTACAAAAACATATTCAGGAAATCTCTGGCGAATGAAGGTTTATATCTAAGTGATTAGCTTTCTAACCGTTCTTTCTCCTCAGTTTTGAAACTGCAACCGCCCTGAGCCTTAAATCATCCTAACCAATCGGAAGAGTCTGTAAGTCACAGGCTCTTTCATTTTCGGCCTCAAATCGTTCGTGAAACGCGACTATCAGGCGAGAGGTGCAGGGCAAGGCGTGGTCGGCGTTGGGGTGAAGGGTTGGGCGAGGATGTGGGGAGATAGGGATTCCGAATGAGCAGCACAACCGACAGACACGACTTTCCTCCGTGACCCGAAACTTCCCTCATCAGCAATACTGCCTACGACCTTTGGATGAGCAAAAACCTGTCTTTGTATAGGTGACAGACAGGGGGGGGGGGCGCGTATAGTGAGGACGGAAATGTGATGGACAACAGGTTAGGGGAAGCAATTATGGACAACGGACAAATGGCGCGATGGGTTGCGCGTATCGAATATCTGGAGCAGCGACAGGCGGAGCAACGCGATGAAGCCTTCCGGCGCGACATCCACCCTGATGACTTTGAAATGGGTGCAACTCCTACGACTGCATCCCATCCCGTTCAGCCCGCAGGCGGTATCCCATTTTTGAAGCGGGGTTTGGCGTCGTTACGAGCCAAGTTGGGTGTAGGTGAAAGTCAGGCTTGGCCGACACAAAAGCGGATATAAACGAGGGTGTGCATTAGCAGGAAAAAGGTGGGAGCACACATAGGTGCTCCCCTACGGCGGCGAAATTGTGCGAAATGCGAAAGAAGGAGGGTCACAGACCTTCCCCTACGGAATGCTTGAAGGTTACAGGGCGGTGAGTTTCATGCCGGTGATGACTTCTTCGACCTGTTCAACGGTGGTTTCTTTGGGGTTGATGTTATCTGCGACCATCTTGCCACGCCGCATGACGACGATGCGATCCACCACCTGAAAGACATGATAGATGTTGTGGGCGATGAAGATACAGGAATGGCCGGAATCACGGGCAGCACGGACGAAGCTCAAGACTCCGTGTGTTTCTTCGACGCCGAGGTTGTTGGTCGGCTCATCGAGAATGATCAATTCACTCTGGAACTGCATGGCGCGGGCAATGGCGACTGCTTGACGCTCACCGCCGGAGAGGGCGCTGATGGGCGTGGTCGGCGGGATTTCTTTGGTGATGCCAACGCGTTTGAGCAGTTTGCCAGCAGCCTCGTTCATGGCGTCCTGATCCATGCGGTTGAGAAAGCGCGGCCCCTTCAACGGTTCGCGGCCCAAGAACAGATTACGGGCAATCGAAAGCTGCGTCACCAGAGCCGAGTCCTGATAAATGGTTTCGATGCCGTAAGCGATGGCGTCATTAGTGTTGCGAATATCGACTTTTTTGTCGTGAATGTAGATGTCGCCGCTGGTGGGAGTGAGCGCGCCAGAAAGAATCTTAATCAGCGTGGATTTACCCGCGCCGTTGTCCCCAAGCAGGCCGACGATTTCATTCTTGTTGACCGTAAAGTTAACATCGTTGAGGGCTTGCACCCGCCCGAAAAATTTACTGATATGTTCCATACGTACAAGTTCGTTAGGCATATTGGTTATGTCCCCGCGTGATGACGGCGTTCGAGCCACGAGTGGAGCGACATCATACCGAGAATGATCGCGCCGATGAAAATGTTATAAGCAAGACCGGGTACACCGATGAGCACAATACCGTTACGCATCAGACGGAGGATCAGCACACCGATAACGGTACCGATAACAGTGCCGCGTCCGCCGTTGAGGGCTGTTCCACCGATGACAACCATCGCGATGACTTCCAGTTCGTATCCCGTGCCGCTGTTGGGGTTGGCTGTGGAAACACGGATTGAGCTGACGATGCCGGCGAAGGATGCCAGAACCGAGGTGAGGATGAATAATCCAACTTTGGTCGCGCCAACACGCACACCACGGGCGCGGGCCGAATTGGCATTACCACCGGAGGCTTGTATCCAGTTGCCCATGCGGGACATGGTTAGGACATAGCCTAAAATAATGGCGAAAAGAATGAGCCAGATTAGGGAGGCATAAAAGCGTATCGGGCCGATGGTGATTTCGCCGACAAGTATTTTAATGAGCGGCGAATCAGATGACCAGCGTCCCTGTGGGAAACCATCTGTAACATACAGAGCAGTTCCACGCACCACCAGTAACATGCCGAGCGTGACCAAAAACGACGGAATTTTGAGTTTGGTGACGAACCAGCCGTTGGCAAAGCCGATGAAGATTGCAATACCGATAGCGATGAGAAAGCCGACTTCAAGCGACGTTTTACCTTCGTTGTAAAGCGTCCACATGATGACGGGTGTTAGGCCGAACACTGAACCGACCGATAGATCAAATTCGCCAGCGGTCATCAACATGGTCATGCCCAAGGCGATTAACCCAAGCTCAGGGGTGAATGCCAATAGATTGCTGACGTTGGCCGATGATAAAAAGGCCGGGTTAATGAGGGTGAAAATGATGATTTCAGCTGCTAATAAGACAAACGGCCCAAACTCGGCGCGGGCGATTATTCGTTGGAAGAGTGAACCTTGTTGCATGGGATAAAATCTACTATTCGCTAAGTAAGAGCAGTAATTTGAATGGTGTGAGGCTAACCTAGATTAGCCTCACGCGCAATGATTCAGATGGTTTCAGGGACAGTCATCAGCAGACTATCCCCGAAAGCAATATTATTTTTTGCCTGCCAGAATATCGTCATAGATCTGGGCGGTATCTTTTTCATACAGTGCGCCAGTGATGACATCGAATCCCGGGGGAATACCGCTGGCGGCCATGGCTGCCAGAGATAGACCAACGTAGCTGGTGGCCTGCGGATCTTGCCATTGGGCAGCGTTGACATAGCCATTCAGGACTTCCTGTGTCGTATCGAGTGAGTTGCCCCAACCGACGACTGGAATTTCACCGGGCTTGACGCCGACCTGGTCAAACACGCGTTTGATGCTGCCGTTCGCCAGATCGCCCATGCCGATGATGGCCTTGATCTTGGCACGGTTGGCGGTCAGATAGTCGCTCATCCGGGTGATGATTTCAGCCTGATCGAGTGTGGTTTCGGTGACTTCCCAGGTAACGCCCAATGGCTTGAAGACGCTGGAAATACCTTCTTCTTCCTGAACACCATAGGTGGCACCGGGGACTTCGACTGGCATCCATACGAAATCGCCAGCCTTGACCAGACCCTTGTCTACCAGATATTGTGCCCAATGACGACCAAAGGTTACGTTGTCGCCGCCAACATAGGCGTTGAAGTCAACCGTTGGGTCGGGGGTGTTAATGTTGATGACCGGAATACCCGCAGCGCGAGCTTCCTTGACGACATCTACCAAGCTGCCGGGGTCAGGGCTGCTGGTGACGATACCATCGGCCTTGGCAGCGACGGCAGCGCGGATGGCTTCTTGCTGCGAGGGGACATCACCACTGTGGAAGGACGTACGGACTTCGTTGCCCGTGTCTTTTGCCCACTGTTCAGCGCCTGCCAGGAAATATGTCCAAACAGGATCGGCTGGCGAACCGTGTGATACCCAATAGAAAACTTTTTTGCTTTGTGCCGAGGCGGCAAAAGGAGCGGAAATCGCGAAAACCGCGACCATCGTTATGATGAGGAACGAGAGTTTCTTGAACATTCAATGCCTCTTTTCAAAAATTATTTTGGCTGTAAACCTAACTTAATCCGCAATCAGTGGAGATGATACTGATGAGGAACGCCTATATTATCCTCCTGTGATGTGTTTGACCAAAAACTGGTCTGAAAGGGTGTTTAGCTTTAAATATCCATACATTCGGAGATTATAGCCATCTCGCGAACGTCCGTCAACTTATCGCGGGCAAAATTGAAATGATTTGAGTCTTTTCACCTAATGGCAGCGTGCAATGGGAAGACCGAATTGAAACGCAGGGTTTCGTCATGTAATCGATGTGACGATGGAATGTGATGGGCGATGCTGCGGCGATTTATGGGGTATATTTCTATTACCGTGCAATCGATTGCATGATGAATCAGCAAAGCATAGTATTCAGCCAACTATTTGTCAACCTTTGGTGAGAAGTGGACGGCGGACTTTAAATTCGTGTGGCAGAAGCGGTACACTCTGTACAGTATTTTTTGGGCATATTATTTGATTAAGAAAAGTGAATGATGACCCCCTTAACAGCAGCAGTCGTTGGAACGGGTTTTATTGGGCCGGTCCACGCAGAAGCGCTCAAACGAATCGGTGTGCAGGTGCGGGGCATATTGGGTTCCAGCCCCGAAAAGAGCCGGGCCGCCGCTGATGCCCTGCGACTCGATGTGGCCTATCACAATTACGCCGAACTGATCGCTGATCCAGCGGTGGACTCGGTACATATCACAACCCCCAATAAAGATCACCTTGAGATGACGCGGCAGGCGTTACAAGCCGGTAAGCACGTCGTGTGCGAAAAACCGCTGGCGATGAACACGCAGGAAAGCGCTGAATTGGTGGCGCTGGCAAAGGCGCATCCCAAGTTGGTGACCGCCGTGAATTACAACATTCGTTTTTATCCATTGATTCATCACGTACGCGATCTGATCCAAAATGGCGAGATCGGTGAGGTCTATGCCATTCGGGGCGGGTATATCCAAGATTGGCTGCTGTTCGATACCGATTGGAATTGGCGACTTGTCCCCAGTGAAGGCGGTGATCTGCGGGCGGTGGGTGACATTGGTACCCATTGGATGGATCTGGTGGGCTTTGTCACGGGACTCAAGGTCGAGTCGCTGCTGGCTGATCTGGCGACATTCGTGCCGAAGCGTCGTAAGCCGCGCCAGGCCGTCGCTACTTTTCAAGGTAAAGGACAAAGTGCGCCGGTCGAATACGATCTGGTGGACATCAAGACCGAGGATTGGGGTTCGATGATCTTCCATTATGCCGGTGGGGCACGTGGGGCGATGAGCGTGTCACAGGTGAGCGCCGGACGGAAGAACATGCTGAGCTTTGAGGTGTCGGGTTCAAAAGGGTCGGTGGCATGGAATTCGGAAAATCCGAATGAGGTGTGGTTGGGCTACCGTGACCGCCCGAATGGGCTGCTGATTAAAGATCCATCACTCATGAGTGACAGTGCGCGGCATTATGCCAGCCAACCAGGTGGACATGCCGAAGGTTTCCCTGATACGTTCAAACAGTTGTACAGCGCGATCTACGGTTACATCGAACAGGGTGATTATGATGCGCCCAAACCGTATCCGACCTTCGATGATGGACATTATGAACTGGCCTTATGTGAAGCGATTGCTACCAGCCACGCTGAGCGCCGCTGGGTGGAAATGAAATAACGAGGGGCAATATGACCACATCTAAAAGTCAGTTCAAGACGGTTGATGAATATATCGACTCTTTCCCTGAAAATGTGAAGCGTGTTCTGCAAACGCTGCGGCAGACGATTAAAACGGAAGTGCCGCAGGCCGAAGAAACCATCAAATATGGGATGCCAACCTACGTATTTCATGGGAATCTGGTGTATTTCGCCGCATGGAAGAAGCATATCGGGCTTTATCCGGTTACGAGGGAGATGGAAGCCAATATCGAAGCATTGGCCGCCTACAAAACATCAGGCAAAGGTACGATTCAGTTTCCGTACAGCCAACCGCTGCCCCTAGCGCTGATTCGTACCATTGTCCAGTTTCGGGTGAGCGAACATTTAGCCAGCAAAGAGCAAAAATAATACTTTTACTGAGGAGACTTGATATGCAACTGGGATATGTCACGGCGATACTGCCGGATTGGACGCTCGAACAACACATGCAGTTTGCCGCCCAGCAGGGCTTCGATTGTTTGGAAGTGATGTGCTGGCCGATGGGTAAAGCTGAACGGCGTTATGCTGGCGTGACCCATATTGATGTGATGGATTTTTCGCAGGCGGATGCCGAACGGGTAAAGGGCTTGATGCGCCAGTACAACATCAATATTTCCAGCCTCGGTTATTATCCTAATCCGCTGACGGCTGATCTGGACGAACGCCAAACGTATATCGACCATATCAAAAGAGTAATCGCGGCTTCGGCAATGATTGGCATCAACACTATGACCACGTTTGTAGGGCGCGATCCAGTCAAGACGATTGACGACCAATGGGGTGACTTCGAGGCGGTGTGGAAGCCCTTGATCGCCTTCGCTGAGTCGCAGGGTGTGCAGGTCGGCATCGAAAACTGCCCGATGTTATTCACATGGGATGAGTGGCCGGGTGGTAAGAACCTGGCTATTTCGCCGGACATCTGGCGGCGCATGTTTGAGAGTATTCCCAGCGCTCATTTCGGACTGAACTTCGATCCGTCACATTTGATCTGGCAGCATATCGATTATGTGCGCTGCATCCGTGAGTTTGGCAAGCGCTTTATCCATGTCCACGCCAAGGACACCAAGATTGACAGCGATTTGATCTACCAGCACGGCATCATGGGTGTGAAGTGGCACCGTCCCAAACTACCGGGGTTGGGTGACGTCAATTGGGGCGCGTTCTTCTCGACCTTGAATGATGTGGGTTATCAAGATGCGGTATGCATTGAGGTGGAAGATCGGGCATACGAAGGCAGCCAGGCAGATGTCGAACGTTCGATTACCCAATCCAAGCGCCACCTTGAACAATTCATGCGCTAATCAGGATGAGGTTTGGGTGGTGGTGTACTCGTATTTATCGGCGCGGTAATAACTCTGACTGCATTCAATCAGGTCGTGGTTTTCGAGGTAAGCACTGGTATTGACCACCAGCAGCGGCGCACCATCCCCGACTTGCAGCAGCTCGGCTTGACGTTTATCGGCAATCACGGCGCTGACGGTGTGGGTAATTTCGGTGATGACCAAATGATACTGGCGCATGAGGACGTCGTATAACGAATGATTGCTGAAATCCGTTTGACCTAAATCCGGGCAGCGTTCGAGGATGACATAGGTGTGCTGCAAGCCAATGGGTTCGTCATCACCAAAGCGCAGACGCTCCAAAACGAGGCAGCGCAACCCAACTTTTTTGGCGAGTAGACGCGGATCAGTGGGCAGAATATCACGGGTTTCGATGTGGAGGACAACCGAATGGGGATGTAAACCCATTTCGGAAATTTGATTGGTGAAGCTGCGATCCAACGAAAATTGATGCAGGTTCTTGCGGCTTTGGACAACGGTTCCGTGACCGGCTTTGCGGATGATCAACCGATCATCGACCAACCGACCCAATGCGGTGCGGATTGTATGCCGTCCCACATGATAGGCTTCAGCGAGTTCATTCTCCGGTGGCAGCAAATCACCCGGGGCAACGTGGTCGCTATCGAGCAGAGCGCGCAGGTCGGCCTCGACCTGATAGTAGAGCGGTACAGGACTGCTTGTATTCACAACCGTCAACGGAAGCGATTGGACTGTTAATTGGGCACACATGATGCGACCCTACTGGTATTGCTGTTGTAATGTGCGGATATACGAAACTTTAAATGTGAAAGATATTCTACTGCAAAGTAGCACCGTTCACAATAATTCGGCCTGTGCCGATCAACGGAAGTGTGTGATTTGCATCGTAAATTCTGATAATATGGCTCAAAAATGAGGACGATGCCATGAATGTGACGATTAGGCGGGCTATCGCTGATGATGTGCAAGCGCTAGTTAAAGCTCAGATCGCGGCCTTCCATGAGGACGCGCGTTTGTATCCTGAAGCGACGCTCGATGGCCCACCGGGATATGATTCAATTGACCACACCCTGCACAAGATCCTCAACCATGACTATTACACCATTCTCGCTGACGGGCAAATCGTTGGTGGTTTGGCAATCTTCGACAAAGGGCAGGGACATTTTCACCTTGATGTGATTTTTATCGACCCTGCCTATCATAATCAGGGCATTGGCACGCAGGCAATTCAGTTTATTGAGCGAACTTACCCCGCTAAAAAATGGACCCTGAATACGCCGGATTATGCTATCCGAAACCATCACTTTTACGAGAAGTTTGGTTATGTCATGGTCGGTAGGGAAGCCCTGCCGACCATTACGCTGCGGGATTACGAAAAGTATGTGTAAGGCCGCTGCGGGGTTAATTAATGTACTTTGACCTGAGCGGCAACGCGTAACATAGCCGCCAGACTTTGTTCGACATCGGTTTCGGTGGTGGCCCATGATGAAACACTGATTCGCATGGCGCTTTGACCTTTCCACACGGTCGGGCCGCACCAGCAGGTTCCATCGTCCTGAATGCCTTTTATCACGCGCTTATTGGCTTCGGGGTCACCAAAGCTGACAACGACCTGATTTAGTACCACGTCGTTTAATATTTCACAGCCTGCCGCTTTTAGTCCTTCAGCAAAACGGGTGGCATAACGGCAGTTGCGCTCGATCAAATCGGCCATGCCCGAACGTCCCATTGACCGCAGTGCTGCCCAGACTTCGACGCCGCGCGCCCTGCGTGACAGTTCCGGCGTGAACTGCGATGGTTCACGGGTGTCACTTTGCGGTAAGTAAGCGGCCGTCAGACGCAGAGCGGCCCGTAGCGATTCGGGATCGCGCACGAAGGCCAAGCCTGAATCATAAGGAACGTTCAGCCACTTATGCGCGTCGGTGGCCCACGAGTCGGCTTCGCTTACACCTCTGGTGAGATGCGCCCGCCCGGGTGTCGCACTGGCCCATAAACCGAACGCGCCATCCACATGCACCCAGGCACCGGCTTCGTGCGCCCATTTGCAAATCTCGCCAATCGGATCAAAGCCGCCGCTGTTGACGTTACCGGCTTGCGTGCAAACGATGGTCGGACCGGAGAGTTTTGGCAGCTTATCCAGACGCATCCGTCCCTGATCGTCCACTGGCACTTTGGTCACGCGCTGGTGTCCTAACCCCAACAAACTCAAACTGCGAAATAGGGTCGGATGCGCTTCCTCACCAACGACCACATGAATATTGGGCGCACCGAACAAGCCGTCCGACTCGACATCCCAGCCCATCTTAGCTAGAACCGCGTGACGTGCGGCTGCCAACGCCGTAAAGTTCGCCATCGTCGCACCGGTCACGAAGGCACCGGCAGCCGTCGACGGTAATTTCAGCAAATCAAGCAACCAGCCCAGAGCGACATCTTCAGTTTTGACCGCAATGGGTGATGCTACCCGCAACCCCGCGTTTTGATCCCACGCCCCTGCCATCCAATTGGCCGCTAAAGCTGCTGGCAGCGAACCGCCAATGACAAAGCCGAAGAACCGCCGCCCAGAAGTTGTGACGGTGGCCGGTGATCCAATGTCATCCAACAGAGCAAGGACTTCTTCGGGTGCAGTCGGTGCGTCCGGCAGCGCTTCATCCAGCTCGCTCAAGCGTTGGACGGCGGCTTCTGATGGCGCAACCCCGCGCTCATCCTGGGTTTCCAAATAAGTTGCCGCACGGTCAGCGACAGAATGGAGTAAATCGCGTATGGAATCGGTCATATGATTGCCTCACTTCAAATAATCGAACACTGTTACAAATGCATTGGCTATGACGTATGATTGCATTGTTAGGTTCCTACCGCGAGGGACTGGAACATCTCACCAAAAGTATAAGGGCATCGATCTTTTTGATATAGCGGTGTGTAAGTCCATTGATCGTTCGCCCAATCAGGCATACTAACCTTCGGCTATCAGTGCGATGGATATTTTCATACCCTTAGGACGGATCGGAAGTTTTGCACCCTGCCGAGCGGGAAGGTCTGTGGGAAACCATTTCATCCACTCTTCGTTCATGCCTGCAAAGTCGCTTTCTTCGGCCAGGATGAAGGTCGCACTCACCGCTTGATCAAGGGAACTGTTAGCCGCTAAAAGGATGGCTTCGATGTTCCTCAAGCACTGGGCTGTTTGCTCCTGAATAGTCGTTCCAACTACCTCGCCCGTCTTAGCATCGAACGGCCCTTGACCCGACACAAAGATCAACCCACCCGCCTTCACTGCCTGGCTGTAGGAAGCCGATTTGGGTGCGTCGTCCGTCTTTACGATGATCTTCGCCATTTCCTTTACCTCCTAATAGGGGATACATGACAATAAGCTGTTTAGGGGTTAGATGAGGTGTTCGCGCGTCAGTATTGCGAGTATACACAGCACAGACCAAACAGCCCTTTGCAGATGTTCATCCTCACCGATGAATCGAAACAAAAAAGTGGAGTCATCGACTCCACTTTTTATAATGTCATGTTGAATGGTTTTATTGACAGATTAGCCGGAATAGACCACGCGGTAGATATTGCCGTTCTGGTCATCGCTGACAAAGAGTTCTCCGTTTTTGCCGACGGTTACACCTGCCGGACGCCCCCACGCCGAACCGCAATACTCCTGATCGTTAGCACGAAAGCCTGTCAGAAATGGTTGTGAGGACACCGGAACGCCATCTTTGACCACAATCATTTGCACCTTGCAGTCACGCGGCTGCGAACTGTTCCATGAGCCATGATACGCTTCAAAGATGTTCCCCTGATATTCAGCCGGGAAAGCTGTGGTTGTGTACAGGGTCATGCCGATAGGCGCTGAATGTGCGAGGTCGGTAAATAATGCCGGAGAGGATTGGTCACAGCTTGAGATTCTTCCGCCGAACGGCACACGTGTATCTTGAACATCCACCGTCCCTGCCGGAACAGCCCCTTGAATGGGCGTGTAACAGTAGGGCCAGCCGTAGTTCTTGCCTTTTTCCACGTTGATGACCACTTCTTCGGGAGGAACATCGTTGCCGAGTTCATCACTGCCGTTGTGGTCAGCCCACAGCTTGCCATCCGGTGTAAAGATGAAGTCGATGCTGTTACGCAGACCTTCTGCCCAAATCGGTTGGCGTTTCGGATCAGCGTCCGCAGCGTAAGGATTGTCCGCCGGGATGCTGCCATCGGGATTGAAGCGCAAAATAGCCGCGCGTCGAGGATCGGTTTCGGGGTCGTTATTGCTGCTGGAGCCAGTTGAGACATACATCATGCCATCCGGCCCGAAGTGAACTGTACGCGTCACATGATGAACAGCTTCGGGAATATTGGTGGTGACGACTTCACGCCCTTCAAATTTGCCGTCGCCGTCGGCATCCTGAATGCGCTCGATCTGGCTGCCTTCGGAAACATACAGCCAGCCATCATGCCATTCAAGGCCGTGTGCCAGGGGCATGTTTTTGGCAATCACATCGGTTTTTTCGGCCACACCGTCGCCATCCGCATCCATCACATGGCTGACCTGGTTGCCATCTATTTCAGCAACATACAAACTGCCATCTTCACCAACCGCCATTAACCGGGGTTTGTGTAACCCGCTGACGAAAACATTCACTTTGAAACCGTCCGGCGCGACCAGGCGAGAAGCATCATCGCGGACGGATGCTGCTTGCACGACAATACTCAATCCGGTAAATAGGGTAACAATAAGTCCAAGTCCTAAAACACGGCGCATTCGACTACCTCCATATTTGCTTACAGCACAGCCACTTTATCATACTGCAAAGGATAGACGCGGGGTGAGTTGGTTGATTATATGGTAGGACACACGGATATGTGTTATCCTAAATATGCGGACATTTAAACATTAGGATAAAGTACCCAATTATTCCTGTTTTGAAGTCGACATCTCAACACTTAGAACCATAAAAAAAATCTGATTTAAGGGGCCATTTATGCATAAAGTGACGGTGTTAGGCACGGGCTTGATTGGCATGTTTTATACCAGTACCCTACATGGTTTACGCAGCCGTGACCAAGTGCATATGGTGTACTCGCGCACGGAAGAACGCGTGACTAGATTCGCTAAGGATTGGGGCATCCCTAACTGGACAACGGATATGGACGCGGCCATTAACCATCCCGAAACGGATGTGGTGGTTATCGGCCTGCCTAATCACCTCCATGAACGCGCAGTGCTGACCGCTGCCAAAGCCGGTAAGTCCATTCTCTGCACCAAACCGCTGGGACGGAACGCCGCCGAAGCACGCCGGATGCTGCAAGCAGTTGAGGAAGCCGGTGTGTTTCACGGGTATCTTGAAGACCTCGTGTATACCCCCAAAACCTTGAAAGCTATTCGCTCTGTGCAAAACGGCGCACTCGGCAAAGTGCTGTGGACGCGCTCGCGTGAAACGCATCCTGGCCCGCACAGCGATTGGTTCTGGAATAAAGAACTATCGGGTGGTGGCGCGATTATCGATATGGGCTGCCACTGTATCGAGATCAACCGCAGTTTTATCGGCAAGAACATCAAGCCTGTTGAGGTGATGTGCTGGGCGGATACGCAGGTGCATCCGATTGAGGCCGAAGACAGTGCGGTGGGATTGGTCAAATATGCCAACGGCGCGCTCGGACAGTTCGAAGTCAGTTGGACGTTTCGTGGCGGGATGGATTTGCGCGATGAAGTCTCGGGCACGGAAGGCACGATCTGGCTAAATCATTGGCTTCGTACCGGCTTTGATATGTTCACTTCGGTGGGTGAAGGTGGCTATGTGGCCGAAAAAGCCGAAGGTGCAACCGGCTGGCTGTTTCCTGTGGGTGATGAAGAAGGTGCGCTCGGCTACGTCGAGATGTTTGCGGATATGCTGAATGCGCTCGACAAAGGTACTAAACCGATTGAAGATTTTTATGACGGTTATGTAGTCAATGCCATTATGGATGCCGCGCTGCTTTCGGCGCAATCCAAGCACTGGGAGCCGGTCATCCTTGACGATTGGCGCGGAGATGACGCGGCCAGCGACAGCAGTGTATTCAAAGAGTACGACGCTGAACATTATCTGATTAAAGAAGAGAAGCTGCCGGATGGCCGCCAAAAGTTGATCCTGAAGGAAAAAGCCAGTGGCAAAGTCATCGAGCGAATACATGAACCAGACTGAAATAGGGAGAGCGCAAGACGTATGGCGTTGTACATTGGCATAGATCTGGGTGGGACAAAAATCGCAGGCGGCGTATGGGATGCTGATGCGCTGGCGATGCGCGCGCAGAAAACGATTCCAGCTCAAGCCCATCTAGGGCCGGACGCGGTCATTGAACGCATCGCTGATCTAGTGCGTGAACTGGCAAGCATGTCAGGGCTTTCGATGGCACAAATCGCCGGGGTAGGTCTTGCTGTTCCTGCCAGTATTGATTCTGAAACTGGCGTGATCTGGGTGATCCCTAATCTCCCCGGTGAGTGGCGTGGCAAGCCGGTTGGTCCAATTTTACGCGAGGCGCTGGGCTGTCCGGTGTATCTGGTGAATGACGCACGGGCATTCACACTGGCCGAGGCGACGATTGGCGCGGGTAAAGGCGCGTCGTCATGCGTGGGCATTACCCTGGGCACGGGCATTGGCGGTGGCATCGCGATTAACGGACGCTTGTACTTAGGGGTGATGGGTTCGGCAGGCGAGTTTGGTCACCATACGATTGATTTGAACGGCCCGCCGGATGGTACAGGCAATCCCGGTGGATTTGAAGCAATGGCGAGCGGCCCTGCGATTGCGGCGATGGGTATGAAAGCGGTTGCACAGGGCATTACGACACAAATCGGGGCGCTCGTCGATTTCGATCTCAATAAGATTACGCCGGAGATCATCGCGCAGGCCGCCGAAGCGGGTGACAAAGTGGCGCGAGAAATTCTGCATACGGCTGGCACCTATCTGGGTGTAGGCATGTCCAACATCCTGATTCTTTTTGCACCGGAGAAGGTGGTCATCGGCGGTGGCATGGCCCAATTGGGCAAATGGATCATGGATCCTATGCACGCCGAAATAAAACGGCGCGTGGTGACCACACCGCTTGATAAAGTCGGTATTGTACTGGCGGCGCTGGGCGCGGAAGCCGGTGCAGTGGGTGCGGCCATCTGGGCCAGTCAGCAAGAAAAAAGTACCCGGTAATGTAAGGATGAGGCCTGCCTCGTCCACGATGGAGGCGTTATGCCAATCTATTCACAAGAATTACCCCTGTTAGCAGAAGCTGATGTGGTGGTATTAGGATCGGGCAGCGCGGGATCAACCGCTGCGATTGCTGCCGCCCGTACCGGTGCGGATACGCTGCTGGTCGAGCGCTACGGCTTCCTCGGTGGCACATCAACGACTGTGCTGGATACCTTCTACGGTTTCTATACCCCCGGTAGAGATGCGGCTCGTGTGGTCAATGGTATACCGTGGGAGATTGTCGAACGCCTTTACGCCTACAATATGGTGATCGAACGTCCGAGCAGCTACGGCGCGGGGCAGGCCGTTACCTATGATCCAACCACGCTTAAGGTCGTGTGGGAACAAACGGCGCTTAGTTCGGGTGTGCGGTTACTCCTGCACACCTTTTGCGTCGATGTGTTGATGGAAGCGGGGCGCATAACCGGCCTGGTGGTCGCCAGCAAAAAGGGGCTTGGCCTCATCAAAGGTAAAGTGTTTGTGGACTCGTCCGGTGATGCCGACCTCGTATTTCGCAGCGGCGCACCCTTCGAGGCCGCTGGCACAGATGGACATGAAGCCCAATCCCTTACCACAACTTTCCGGCTCGGTGGCGTCAACCTCGAACGGGCGCAGGCTGTTAAGCGCGATGAATTGGTCAGCCGTATGAAGGCCGCCAACCTATCTGGTGATTATCACCTGCCGCGTGAAGAAGGCAGCATCCATGCCACGCCGATAGCCGATGTGGTTGCCACCAATATGACTCGCGTGACTTATGTTGATGGTACTGATCCGGTCGAATTGACCAAAGCGGAGGTCGAAGGCCGTAAACAAGCATTGGAATACACCCGCTTTTTACGCGAACAAATCCCCGGTTACGAACACTCGTATCTGATGAACTTTAGCACCCACATCGGCATCCGCGAAACACGCCGCATGTTCGGTATGTACCGCCTGACGCGCGACGATGTGCTGACCGCGCGCAAGTTCGACGATGGCATCGCCCAATGCGGTGCACCAATTGAAGATCACAATGCTAGCAGCAGCACCCGCTGGGAATATGTGCCGGATGGCGATACCTACGACATCCCCTACCGCGCGTTACTGCCGCAAGGGGTGAGCAATCTGGTGGTGGCGGGGCGTTGCCTCTCGGCAGATCACGATGCCCACGCCTCCGTCCGCAGCATGGGACAGTGTATGGCGATGGGGCAGGCCGCCGGTACAGCCGCCGCGCTGGCAGCTCAATCACAGATTGCCCCCGCCGACTTGAAGATCAGCGATTTACAAACCCGTTTACGAACAGATGGTGCGCTTTTTTCGGGGGCGACCGTCCTGAAAACCTCAGCATAAGGGAGTATTTGAATGGACTCAACGCAAGTAGCACTTCAGTATCTTGACGCGGCACAGCACATCGCTGATGCCGTCCGTAATACGCAGATGGGCAAAGTGGAGCAAGCTGCACAATTGTGTGCGGATACCATTAGCAAAGGGGGATTGGTTCATCTCTTCGGTACGGGACATTCACGGATGCCAGTCGAAGAAATGTTCCCGCGTCACGGCAGTTTTCCTGGCTTTCACCCGATTATTGACCTGTCCATGACCTTTCATACGCAGGTGGTCGGCTCGAACGGTCAGCGCCAGGCCATGCTCATCGAAAAGATGGAAGGTCTGGGCGACGCCATTATGCAGAACTTTGTGTTCCGTCCCTACGATACCTTCATCATTTTTTCCAACAGCGGCGTCAACAATGTCATCATGGAAGTAGCGCTGGGTGCAAAGGCGCGTGGCATGAAGGTCATCGGCGTCGTATCAGTCGAACATTGTACGGCGACCGCACCGCGTCATAAGAGTGGAAAACGCTTGATCGACGCTTCGGACATCGTGCTGGACAACTGCACACCCAAAGGGGACGCCTTAGTGCAAGTCGAAGGGCTGGACTATCCGGTTGGCCCCGGCTCGACCATCGGTTATACACTACTCGTCAACGCCCTCAAGGTGTCGGTTGCGGACAAACTCACGAAGATGGGACAGCCACCGCTGGTTCTAACGAGCAGCGTCCTCATTGGCAGCGAGAAATCCAACGATCTGTTCGAGCGCACCTATGATGACTTCCGTGACCGTATGAAGAAGGTCTACGGCGGGTAAAGAAAACGAAATTTAACCACGTGTCTTACTGGTTAAAATGTTACCGTTTTTTTAAATGAGAATCGTTCACCCGCACGCAGCACAACGAACGGCACATGGGCATCAGCAGCGAGGCGTTCGAAGTCATGGACATCGGCAGTATTGAAAGTGAACATATCGTAATGGTGTGGGATGACCGTTCCCGTACCCACTGCCTGAGCCAGCGCGACCGCTTCCGACGCGTTCATGTTGGGTGGCACTTTGAGCGCATCACGGCGGGCATCGGTGCCGTTGATCGGCAAAAACATAAGATGCGGCGCAAAGTCCCGCAGCCGCGCGTCCAGATCGGGATAAACCAGTGTGTCGCCGCTGTGGTACAGTCGCAGACCGTCGAGTTCGATCAGAAAGCCGATAAACGGATATTGACCTTTATCGATGATTTCAAAGGTGGGATGGGCTGATGGAATGGTTGTGACGACGAGATTACCCAAAGTAATTGTTTCATCGCCGGTCGTGGGAATGAGCTTCGCCCGATCCAATCCCAGACCGATGGCATAATCAACCAGCGGGGCGGGTAAGAGTAGACGGGCATCCGGCGAGGCCGCGAATAAAGCGGGCAGCGTGCCGGGGTCGAGATGATCGGAATGTTTGTGGCTGGCGAACACCCAGCGGGCATTGGTAATCTCGCCGCCGTGCAGAGGCGCTTCGGTCATGCGAATGTGCGGTTTTTCGGAGTTTTCGTACTTGAGAGTCAGATGTTCGGACAGATACAGGTCGATATAAAGAAGGGTAGAGATGGTTTTGATGGCATAGCCGCTTTGCCCAAGCCACCAGATGCAGACTTCACCCGCTTGTGGCTGCGCTGCTTGAATATCATCGAGTAATGCTTGACCTTTTAAGATGGGTTCGATCATGGGGAATAATCCTTAGAAAAGGTAATATTGAAATGACAGATTATCAACTTCCACTGCTTTACACAAGTGTCATCGGTTCCTACGCATGGCCGGCGTGGTTACATTCGGCACTGGCTGCTGCCGGACGGGGTGAATATGGCCCCGATGACTGGCGCGAAACCCAGGATGATGCGGTTGACCTGGCTGTGCGTGATCAGGAAGCCGCTGGCGTAGACATCATCACCGATGGTGAAATGCGCCGCATCGGTTTCTTCACCGCCGAGTTTTACGGCCATATGACCGGCTTAAGCGAGATGCCGCCCAAGCGCAAGATGGGTGTGGTGGGTCATGACCAGCGTGAGAGCTACGAAGCGGTTGAGAAAGTCAAAGCACCCAACGGCCTCGGTCTGGTGCCGGAATTCCATTACCTTAAAGCGCACACAACCCATGCCATCAAGATGCCGATTCCCGGCCCGTATACGCTGGCAGGCCGCATCAAACCCGGCAGCGTATACAAAGATCGTATGGAAGTCGCACATGCATTGGCCGCGATCATCAACACCGAACTCAAAGCGGTTGTCGCCGCCGGTGCAACCTTTGTACAGGTCGATGAACCCTCGTATGCGGTTCATGCTCACAGCCCCAAAGCCTTTGTCGATCTGTTTAATGAAACGGTCAAGGGTGTCAAAGCCAAAATCGGTGTGCATCTATGCTTCGGTAATTTCGTCGGGCGTCCGGTTGCCAAGCGCACATATAAGCCGCTGTTTCCCCATATTCTTGATATGAATGTCAGCCAATTTGCGCTGGAATTCGCCAACCGCGAGCTAGCCGAACTCGAACTGTGGGAAGAATTCCCCAGCGATAAGGAACTGGCGGCGGGTTTGGTCGATGTCAAGAATTATTATGTTGAGACAGCCGAAGATGTGGCCGAACGTATTCGGGCTGCGCTGCATTATGTCGCGCCTGATAAGTTGAGCATCACACCGGACTGCGGCTTCAGCCAGACGGCGCGTTGGGCTGCCAAAGGCAAACTCGCTGCGATGGTCGAAGGCGCAAAAATCGTTCGCCGAGAATTGACTGGCTCGGCATAATTACGTTTCTGGTGTTGAATTTATCCCCTCT
This sequence comes from Aggregatilineales bacterium, assembly GCA_044226325.1. Taxonomy (GTDB): domain Bacteria; phylum Chloroflexota; class Anaerolineae; order Aggregatilineales; family Phototrophicaceae; genus CFX2. The sequence continues at coordinate 39,573 of JBGAHG010000011.1, read as the reverse complement.
TTTGTCTATGGGGGATCGCTAAAGTGAGAGTGTAAATGGACTCCAAAAGATTTTCTGGCAAAAACATCATTGTCACCGGTGCAGCCAGCGGCATCGGCAAAGCATCGGCTGTACGCCTTGCCGCCGAAGGTGCCTATGTCATTCTTTTAGACCGTGACTCGTCCGGCCTGGATGATACTGCCGGACAAATCAACATCAAGGGTGGTCAGTGCGCCACCTACACCCTCGATCTGACGAATGAAACCAGCGTCCAAAAAGCGGTAGCTTCCATCATCAGTAAGCAAGACAAACTGCACGGCCTGTTCAACGTGGCAGGGGGCAGCGGACGCCGCTTCGGTGATGGCCCTGTGGACAGCGCCACACTTGAAGGTTGGCACGCCACGCTCGACCTCAACCTAACCACTATGTACCTTATGTGCAAACACTGCGCGCCGCCGTTGCTCGAAACGCGTGGATCAATCGTGAACCTCGGCTCGGTACTCGGTTTGGTGGGCGGTGACGAAGATTTCGCCACCCACGCCTATGCCGCTGCCAAAGCCGGCGTTATCGGTTTGTCACGCGCCATGGCTTCTTACTATGCCCCGCGTGGTATGCGCGTCAATGTCATCGCGGCTGGATTGATCGCCACACCGATGAGCCGCCGCGCCCAATCGGATGAGCATATTCTCTCACGGTTGCCTCAGTTGCAGCCGCTCACGGGCACGATGGGACAGCCGGATGACATCGCCTCAACGGCCGCCTTTTTACTCTCAGATGACGCTGTGTTTATCACCGGCACCGTCTTAACCGTTGACGGAGGCTGGACAGTACGATGAGCATTATTCGAACTGTAACGGGCGATATTGATCCTTCGCAATTGGGCATTACCCTGATGCATGAACATGTGCTGACCATGCCGCCGTCTACTGTTAAAGACCGTGATCTTGAACTGTCGGACGAAGGGATTATGACGCGTGAATTACACCACCTTTACGCGGCTGGAGGTCGTGCGCTGGTCGAGATGTCGCCCGCCGATTACGGACGCAGTCCGCAGGGATTGAAACGCTTATCCGAAGCAAGCGGTGTCCACATCATCGCCATCACCGGTTGGATTAAAGAGGCTGGTTATACCCAGTGGTCAACCGAACGCTCTAAGAAGCAGCTTGCCGCTGAAATGATCGCTGATATTCAAGTGGGAATGGATGGAACGCCTATCAAAGCCGGGCTTATCAAAGCAGGCAGCAGTAAAAATAAAATTACCGCCGAGGAAAAAAAGGTTTTTCGTGCTGCCGCCATTGCACACCATGCCACGGGTGCCTCCGTTTCGACCCACACCGAAGCGGGTACGATGGGTCTGGAGCAGGTCGCTTTGCTCAAAGAAGGTGGTGTTCCAGCCGAGCATATCCTTATCGGACATTGTGACCGCAACCTTGATTGGGATTATCATCTCGCGCTGGCGAAAACAGGCGTCACCCTCGGCTTTGACCAGATCGGCAAAGAGAAATATTATCCTGATTTGGATCGCATCAACTTTATCCGCCGTTTGGTGGACGCTGGCTATGCTGATCAAATTGCCCTCAGCGGCGATCTCGCACGACAGTCGTATTTCCCTGAATACGGCGCGTGGCGCGGGCCGGGTTACACCTATGTTCTGTGGCGCTTCGCCTCATGGATGCGCGAAGAAGGTATCGAACCGAACATCATTACCCGTATGTTCGTGGATACACCACGCCGTTTACTGTCAATTTCGTAGAAACAATTAAGGTGTGGTCGTCAGATACAGCGCTTTCTGACGGAAATTACCCGGGAATCAACCGTAATCTTCCCTAGAATGCGTCCATTTGTGATTTTCGTAAAAAATTTTCGACCCCGTAATAAATTACCGGATAGCTGTAATATAATAAGGTTATCTTTGAAGCTGACCGCGACGCAAACGAATCGCGGAACATTGGAACGCTTCCGCTCCATCTAGGTTTATTGTGAAGACAGCTACCCATCAAATTACAAAATCGGATTTTGAAGACCCTACCATTAAATGTGGCACTGCAAGTTTGGGGCGTGCTGCACAGATCGACTTATGCGTCGAAAAACCCAATGCGGATCCGATTCAGGTCAATCTGACGCAGCGAGTCGTGATTGGCCGCGCTGAAGAATCTTGCTCTGAGATTGACATTGACGTCTGTGCTTACGGAGCAGTTCAAAAGGGTGTGTCGCGCCGACATGCTGCATTGGATGTCGTGAATAAAACCCTTATGGTTTCGGACTTAAACAGTACCAATGGAACATTTATCAACGGACAGAAGATCCCACCGGGGCATCGGCGCGTGGTACGAGATGGCGACGAGTTGCGGCTAGGCGAATTGCTTATACATGTTTTCTATTCGAGGCCCAATCCCCAACGCTAAACTGAAAAGTAGTACAGAAGATGGGTCTTTAACCATCCCTCATGACCTGTTTGCATGCTGAAATAACAATAATCCCGCTGTGACAACGAGGTCATTTCTCTGGCACTGAGTTGGGGTACTTTGTTTTAAACTGCTGCTCTCCATCTGCTGACTGATCCGTCAATTCATCTTCTTCCATATCATTCAAAATCTCACTGTTATGAAAAATGTAACATCGCTGGTTCTAAACCGTTATTCTGTTACATCACTGATTCTTGTGTATGACACGGTTCAGGTAATATCAAAATAGCTAATTGACATCTGTAATGTAATGCTGTATTGAATAGCGTAATAATTGAAAATGTAATGATTCTTGAAACAGAATCCGGTTTAGACTAATTTTAGTGAACGATGGAGGTTCATAGGGAGATTTAATGGATGTAATTGAGATTCTGCTTGTTGAAGATAACCCCGGTGATGTCCGCTTGCTAGAAAACGCATTGAAAGAAAGTTTGCTTGCTTATCATCTTCATGCGGTTTCGGATAGTGATCAGGCGTTTGCGCTGCTCAGAAATTCCGATTCATTTGCCGGTGTTCCGCGCCCCGATGTCATTTTGCTCGACCTGAATTTACCGGGGAAAAATGGACTGGAAGTTCTCGAAGAGATTAAGGCGGATGAGGAACTAAAGAATATTCCAATCATCGTTTTGACCTCGTCCGAGCGTGATCTGGATGTTCTCGTTGCCTATCGTAAGCAGGCCAGTGCCTATCTTGTCAAACCCTCGGAATTAAGTGAATTTGCTGAAATCATTCACGCGATTGAAATTTTGGGCCAGTAGGCTGATGACAAGTAGGAACAGATGCCTTTAGCTTGAGTTACAAACAGTTATTCGTCGTTGTCAATTCGATCAACCTTCAGAATAAAGGTGGTAACTTATGCGTCGACTGCTCGGCTCCTTCGAACGCTCACTCTCTGTCTTAAATGCCATTACCGATGGCGTCATTGCTCAGGATCATGCTGATCAATTGATTTACGCCAATGATGCCATCGCCCATATTTGTGGTTATCCATCTGCCGAAGCGATGCTCAACGTTTCAATGACTGAATTAGCCGCCCGCTTGATAATCCTTGATGACGAAGGGCAAGTACTTACCGTGACACAATTGCCGGGACATTTAGCTTTGGCGGGGCAGGAAGTGCCGGAACGTGAACTGCGTTATTCGAATCCGAAAACCGGCCAGGATTCATGGCTAGCTGTAAAAGCCCACCCGGTATTTCTGTCAGAGTCCGAAGTTCAGTTATCGGTTAGCATCATTCGAGAAATCACCCAACGGAAACAGCTTGAAGCGCAGGCCATTGAACTGCTAGCCGAGCGTGAACGGGTCAAAGTGCTGCGGCGCTTTGTCAGTGATATGTCGCATGACTTCCGCACACCGCTTTCTATTCTGAGTAACAGTCTTTATCTGATGCAAAAGAATACCGACCCCGAAAATCAGCACGCGCACGCCGAAAAAGCGGCCCTTCAAATTCAACGGATGGAAAAACTCTTAGGGGAAATTCTGCAAATCGCCCGTTTAGATGAAAACAAGTCCAGTTTTCAATTGAGCTTGACGGATATGAACGCGCTCTTAAAACCGCTTTTCCGTGAATATCAATCTATCGCGGCAGCCAAAGACATCAATGTTGAGTTTATAGCACAGGCCGAACCATGTCTTGCTCAAATCAATGCCGCTGAATTTGAACATATCTTTACCAATCTCATGGAAAATGCCATTGCCTATACTCCCGCTGGTGGATATATCAGGGTTAGGACGGGTGTGCGGAATGATCAGATTTTTCTGACGGTGGAAGACAGCGGTATTGGCATCTCGTCTGCCGATTTACCTCACATTTTTGACCGCTTCTATCGTGCGGATCAGGCACGATCCACCAACACCGGTGGTAATGGATTGGGACTATCGATTGTGAAACGCATCGTTGAACAACACGGTGGCACTGTAGAGGTCAAAAGCTGTATCGACGCAGGAACGAACTTTATTGTGACTTTACCCTTACCCGTTATTGAGATGACATCTTGAAACGCCATTTTCCCGCTTCAGCGCGAATCTTACGTCGGCTATTCCTCCAAAAATTGGGGGAAACAAAGGGGGTGAAAGTCCGTATACTAAAAAAGGTGATAATGACTCTCAAATCAGTTGAGCGTGCCTATTCTATAGAACAGGCAATCAATTTAGACCCGTTTTCGATGATTAACACAAGGAGATTAGTGATTAAGGATCATTCACCGTTTATTCGTTCTGCTCAACTTTACAGTGAGGCAGCCAAGTTGATTTGCAGTACCATACCGTTACAGGATCAGCTTATCCAATGCTATCAAAAGTTGCAGAGCATAACCTGTTCCGAATGTGAGCTGGATGATAAAGATCAGGTTCGGGACATTCTCGATGAGATTTTTGGTTGTGATATAGAGATTCAATGCTTGCGGCGAAATGCCAGCAAATTCGAAGAACAGGCGCACACTTTTGTGCCCTCTCGATGAGCAAAATCCCCGGCCAGTGTCGGGGCATTTTTAATGCATAGTTCTGGGTAATGATATGGCGTCCTTTGCATTTTTGAGATTAATCGGTAATGCAGCTTCGGCGGCTTATTCCCATAAATCCGCCGCAGTGACATTGCCATTTGCGAAGCGGCGGCTGTACGGGAGCCAAATGCTGCACTCGGCGGCATCAGCCGTGCCAGCCGTTTGACAGGTGTGCTAATTCAGCGCTTCGTTCCCGTGTTACCGCCTGCTATTTCAGCGGGAAATAGGCAAATGATGCAGCAAATGAGAATCAACGGTTAAGGCTGGAGTCCCGCACAATCAGCTCGTGCGGAAGCACTAGGGAATGGGTTTCGCGACCTTCTAACAAGTCGAACAAGGCTTGTACCATCAATCGGCCGCCTTGCTGAATAGGTTGGTGAATGGTGGTCAGTCGTGGGGAACAGTGCGCCGCCAGTGGAATATCATCGTAACCGACAACCGCTATATCCTGTCCGACTTCGTGCCCTATCTGTCGCAGGACTTCCATAACGCCGACTGCCATGAAATCGCTGCACGCAAAAATCGCATCAAGATCAGGTGCGCGTTCTAGCAGTGTTTGAACGGCATGACTCGCGGCTTCCGGTGTAAAATCGGTATAAACCACCAATGACTCGTCAAAGGCTAAACTGGCGTTCATTAGCCCTTGTTCGTAACCCTGTCGTCTCATAGCCGTTTCGACCATGCCTCGAAATCCGCCGATGAACCCGATACGCTTCCTTCCATTTTCCGTGAGATGTCGAATCGCGTCACGTGCTCCGGCCTGCCCATCGCATCCTACCGAGAGATACGGCTGGTCGGGTAACAACGCGCCCCACACCACGAAATTCGCCCCAAGTGCTTGCAGACTGTGGATGCCCACATCATCCAACGCACGGTCGATTAACAAAATTCCATCCACCCGCTTGTCGAGTACGTAGCGATTGCACCAGTCATCGCTTTCAATGTGAACGCGGGCAATAATCGAGTCGTAGCCATATTGGTCGAGTTCGTCGGTGATCGCCCCCATAATTTCGAGGTAAAACGGGTCGGAAATCGGTCGTCGGCTGGCGTCCTGATACGGAAAGAGGGTGGCGATGGTTTGTGACCGTTGCAGTCGAAAGTTCCGCGCTCGCACATCGGGTCGGTAGCGCATCTGCTCTGCGATTTGCTGGATTTGGAGGCGTGTGTTTTCGGGAATCGCCGTATGGTTGTTTAGTGCCCTCGAAACCGTCGAGGTCGAAACACCCGCCGCCCGCGCCACATCAGCGATGGTAATGCGATGAGTCATGAATTTATTCGGGAAGCCCTTCACGCAGCTTACGCAAAAAATTGCCGGAAGTAATCGCATCAATGTCGGCTTCAGAATAGCCCCGCGCGCGCAGAACATCCGCGATCTTCCACAGGTCGGCTACCGTGTCGAAGTCGTTGGGATACTCGTCGTTGCCCATACCCGCGTTCCAATCGGTGCCGATGCCTACATGCCGGTTGCTGCCTGTCAGTTGGCAGATGTAATCCACTGCGTCCGCAATCCGGTCAACGTGAATGGGTTCGCCCGGTTTCCAGTCTGTTTTCCAGAAGAGACTCAGTAAGACCAGCCCCATCACCCCATCGCGTTTTGCCAGCAGTTTGATAGCCTCATCAGTCAAGTGACGGTCAGTATCACAGAAAGCGCGGGGGTTGGCATGGCTGGCGATCAATGGGCCGCTATAAGTCTCAAGCGACTCCATACAGGCTTCTTCTGCCATATGCGAGACATCAAGAATCGCGTTGTACTTTGCCATTTCCTTGAGCAGCTGCCGCCCTAAATCGGTCAGTGGCCCCGGTGCTTGCGTCCCACCCGCATAGCGTGTGCGGCTCCATGACGTGCCCAGGATGCGTACGCCGCGTTCGTACCATGTGCCGAATTGGCTCGGTTCGATTACCGGATCGGCCCCTTCCATCAGGATGATCATGCCGTGTAGGCGTTTGGTTACATCAGCCCCATCCGACCATGTCGCCAGTATCTCATTCAAATCACCCTGGCTGTCAATGATTCGCACGTGTGAATCGCTTGCTGCCAGTTGAATGTAATAATCCAACTGCTTCATCGCCACATCATGCGCTTCTTGCGGGGTACTGTAAGACGAAAGCGCGTGTGCCAACGGGTTCAATCCGCCCCAGGGCTTGAAATCCTTCGGCTCGACAAATAAAGTTGCACCCACTAGCGCGACGCGGGCTGCGAAAGCGTCCGGCAGCCCCGTAGCAGATTTTCCGCGCCGGCGCGGATGGCTGATGCCTGTTTCGAGGCGTCGGTTTTCGGCTACACTCAGGCGGTAATCGCGGTCACAATCAATCGCGTCGTAAGCAATGTCGCGGTGCATATCAACAATAATCATAAGGATTGAGCTTTCTTTTCTTTGAGACCACTCGCCAGGAAATCAGCAATATGCTGAACACGTTTGTCCGAATGTTGTCGGCTCAGACCGCCGTTCATCTGGGTCAGGCAGCTTGCATCGCCTGTGACAATCACATCGGCTTCAACCGCATTGATATTTTTAACTTTATCGGTCAGCATGGCGTTGCTGATTTCTGGCATCTTGACCGAGAACAAACCGCCAAAGCCGCAGCACTCGTCATGGCCGTTGAGTGCTGTTACTTCTACACCCTTGATGCTGCTGGCAAGCGTCCGCGCCTGATTTTTAAGTCCCATCAGCCGCAAACCGTGACACGCATCATGAAAGGCTACTTTGGTGGGAGGCAGTGCCGCACCGATGTCCGTAATGCCTAAACCATCTACCAGGTACTCGGTGAATTCCCATGTGATGTTCGCTGCCCACGTCGCGCGATTCAGCCATTCCGGCTCATCTTTGAAAAGTTCGGGGTAATAATGCCGTATCATAGAACTGCAACTGCCCGATGGCGCAACAATCACTTCAGCATCTGCGAAAGTCGTCAGAAAGGATTTGGCGACGTCGCGTGCGTCATTCCAGAAACCGGAGTTAAAGCCGACTTGACCGCAGCAGGTTTGGCTCATCGGAAACTTGACCTCGATTCCCAGGTGGTCAAGGATTTCTACAACTGAAACGCCTGTGTTTGGGTAAATCATATCCACGATGCAAGTGACAAACAGCGAAACGGGTTTATATTTCGGTGATGGGCGCGGTGAGTCAGACATGAGTCTAATCCTTAGTCAATAAGTTTTATTGGTATTCCGCAGTCAGCCCAAGCTTTCGTCAATGGACTGTTGGACTGCTTGCGACCCCACATCGGTGAGATTAACATAACATTGCCAGACCAATATGTACCGGAAGGACAGTATCTTGACAGACGAAATCCTTATTCGGCAGGCCACAGCAGCCGATGTAGAGCAAATTGTAACGCATCGCCGCCGGATGTTCGAGGACATGGGTAATACCGATTCTGAGGGGCTGTCGCGCATGGTAGCCACCTTCCGCCCCTGGTTGATTGATCATATGCAGCGAAATGTCTACCATAGTTGGCTGGCCTGTACGCAAAGCGGTACGGTGGTAGCTGGTAGTGACGTTTGGTTGATTGACTGGCCTGCCGGTCAGTTCGATGTCTCGATGTATCGCGGCTACATCCTTAACGTCTATACGGATCCTGCTTACCGCAGACGTGGGTTAGCCCGTCAACTGGTGCAAGCCTGTACGGATTGGTGTTATGCCAATAACGTTCATATTGTCACTTTGCACGCCAGCGACGAGGGGCGTAAAGTTTATGAGGGATTAGGCTTTACACCCACCAATGAAATGCGGACATGGAAGGGGCGTTACGACCAATAACCCCCTAATTTTATGGTCTTTATCGAATCTTAATCGTCGTATTATCAATTAGGCTTATAGTGATAAATGAGTGTGCAAAATTAACAAAAATAGGTCTTGTATCTCTGTCTATTTTTGTTATACTGCCCGCCCGAAATAGAAAATCCGCATCCAATACGAGAAAGTGGTGACACACAAAAAGGGAATGGAACAAACAGACATCGCATCTATTAAACAGCTGGTTGGTCGGGACGTATTTGTAATCCGTGAAGCAACACTGAATGACCTCCCAGCACTGGTGGCGCAGCGCCGCCAAATGTACGAAGACATGGGCTATACCGATACTGCCCGACTCGACGAGTTGGAAAAAGCATTTGAACTCTGGCTGCATGACAAGCTGGAGGATGGGCATTACCGCAACTGGCTGGCGGAAAGCAGCGATGGTCGCATCGCAGCCGGTGCGGGGTTGTGGCTGGTGGATTGGCCGCCGCAGATGATGGATTTCTCACCTTATCGCGGGTATATCATGAATGTGTATACCGCGCCAGACTTTCGCAAACGCGGGCTGGCAAAGCGTATGGTGCAGACGATTGTCAACTGGTGCGCCGAACAACGTATTGAAACGGTGAGCCTGCACGCAAGCTGCGATGGCCGTCCAGTGTACGAATCACTGGGCTTTGCACCGACTAATGAGATGCGGTTACACGTTCCGTAACCGTTGATGTGTTTGATAAACAGGGAGTTTATAGCTCCCTGTTTTTGATTCTAAATGGACAGATCTTGGCGTTAAATTGAATTGTCTTATAATATTCACATATTGTCTAAAGGGGGTATGATGTCACAAGAATCCGATTCCTTACCCGCGATCAAAATCACTGACGGAAATGCCCCAATCGGAGCTTTTGAAAATGTAAATAATCTAGTTGGAACAGTTCAAAATCTGATTGCGTTGTTCGTGGGCCTCACTGCAATCTTATCTGGTGCAGGATTCGTAATTGTTAATGTACATTTGTCAAAATTCACTGATATACAGGGTCTGAACATTAGTCCAGATCAATATATATTCGCGGGTATAGGATTTGTAGTATTTGGCTTCATAAATCTTATTGTATATATATGTTCCGAGTATATGCAAAATCTGAACGAAAAGTTTAAGGAATTCAAGCCTCAAACCCGATATCAGTGGATTAAAAAATGTTTTATTCGACTTCTTTTATTGTTTCTTTCTATTTTGCCTATAATAATTTTTTTAAGGATATTGAGTTTTTTAAATACATCAACCTATTTAGTTCTTGAGCTAGTTTCATACGTCCTAATTTACACAATAAAATTTCGAAAACAAATCGCTAAAAGTCTTAGCGGAGTAACAAATAAGATAATATTGATGGTAGCCTTATTAACCTACATAATTGTCGGCGGCTACACATACGCTGAATCAGTTTATCAGTTTATACCCAGCTATTTAGTTGGGGGACAACCGAAAACCGCTATCGTTGTTTTTAAGTCCGAAGTTGATCTGAATGGCTTTGGGATTGCCCAAAATCCAACACAAAAAACACATACACAAAACATCCTGATTTTGGCTGATCTTAGAGACGGACTTTTAATTTTAGATCCAACGTCTGGGCAGGTAGTTGCCATTAAGGATGAATCTATTCTTGGCATATATGATGACAAAGTGAATACTCAATATGTAGTAACTGCAACACCAACATTTACGCCTTCACCTACAGTAACTCAAACTCCCAATGTAACACTTTCACCTACGCCGTGAAGCCATCGCTTGATTTTATGCGTTAGTATTTTTACCTCGATCCAAGACGCAAATTCACAGTAAGAAGGTAGTCCATGAACGTACAATCCCAAGTTATCCGCATTCAGTCCCGCTTTGGTACGACCACCCATAATACGTTGCTCAAGCAGGATGCAGGCGCAGATAAGCTGCTCATCATGTTGCCCGGACGCGCCTACACCTGTGATTTCCCCGCGTTGTATTATCTGCGAAGTGCCGCTGTACAGCTCGGCTATGATGTTTTGAATGTCGAATACGGCTTTCAAGCGGCTCACACTGATTTTGGTTTCCATCTAGCGCCCGATCTGGCCGCTGATGTCCATGATACGGTGCAGCCTGTCTTAAAACGCGGTTACAAACAAATCTGCGTCGCTGGCAAATCACTCGGCACACCGTTGGCGTCCCATTTAGCCCGTTCGATAAGCGATGCTGCCGTTTCGCTCATCCTCTTAACACCTGTAGGCGATTCAACTCAAGGCTTAGATGGCCTCCGTACTCTGGTTGTCATTGGCACAAATGACGCGATGTACTCGGCAGAAACCGTCGCTGCGTTTGAAGGACATCCCGATGTAAAGTGGCGTGTTTTCGAGGGACTCGATCATGGCTTTGAAGTGGCGGGGCAGTGGCGTGACTCTTTGTCCGCAATGCCTCAAATCATTGAAGCCTGCGCGACTTTCCTGTCTGAAACACCATGATGTTATCAACAGCAGTGGTCATCTTCGTCCCGCATCAGGTTCAAGCAGTCGCCACACCGATTATGCGCCAATACGCGCTGGAAAGCTTGATCCGTGTTCCCGCACATATCACGCTCATGTTTCCCTTTGTCCCCTACGAACAATTACGCGAGGCTGCAAAGACGCTCAAAGTGCTGTCTACCCAAATTAAACCCTTTGAAATTACGCTTTCCGGCTATGACCAGTTCCCCGGCGTGGTCTTTATGCGACCTGCGAACCCTGAACCGATTAAAGCCGTTTTCCGACAAATTTATGAGTCTTTTCCGCTGTATCCACCCTACGGCGGTACATTTGGTAATGATCTTCACCCGCATGTGACGGTTGGCGAATTCAAGAACCAAGATGAGCAGCGCGTCGTATGGCTGCCGGATTATTCACCTGTCACCTTTCGTGCCGAGCGTGTCCATCTGATTTATGGTGTCCATCGTGAACCACTGCCCTGGCTTACCTATTCCGTCATTCCATTCACTGGCTGAGATACACGATGATGTTCACCTATGACGCATAGGGACTCATGATGTACTATTGAATGTATTCCCGAAGTCATAATCAAAAGGCTGTCATGTATCCCATCTATGATTTTGGCGGTAGTGGGCAAATCATTAACCTGTTGCCTGCGAATGGTTTTCCGCCAGAAACCTATATTCCCCTGCTTCGCCCTTTAACTGATCGATACCATGTCATCTGTATACTGCCGCGTGTGCTCTGGCCGGATGAAAAACCGCCTGGCAAACTGCGCCAATGGGATATGCTGGCCGATGATCTGCTGGCAGGGTTGGCCTACCATAAACTCGATAACGTGATCGCTATCGGTCACTCTTATGGTGGCATTGCCTCGATGATTGCGGCTGCGCGCCAGCCTGAATATTTTAGTGCTTTATGCTTGCTTGATCCCACACTGTTTCGCCCTGAATGGCTGGAAGGCATGGAGCAGATGCAGCGTGACGGCAGTATTATTGAGTTCCCGCTGGTGCAGGGGGCTATGCGCCGCCGCCGAACCTTTGAAAACACCGAAGCTGCTTTTGCGTACTTCAAGACGAGGAAGCTGTTTGCAGATTGGCCGGACGAGAGTTTGCAGTTATATGCTACGTATGGGACGCAACCGGCAGCCAACGGTGAACGAGAACTGCGTTGGTCGCCCGAATGGGAAGCTTATTACTTCAGCACGGGCTTTACCCGTTCATGGGAAGTTGCGCCCAAGCTGCGCGGATTGCTACCGATTCTGGTGCTTGGAGGCGGTACGAGCGACACCTACGTTCCCGAAATTGCTGAAATGTTGCGCGATGTGCTGCCAGACGCTACATTTGCGGAAATTGCGGGACATGGACATCTATTTCCACAGACTGCGCCGCAGCAAACTGAAGTCCAGATCAGCCAATGGTTACAGCGGCTGACGTAACATCTTTTGGGTACGATGTGTCTGTTCAACAAGTAGTTTGTTTTATTTTAGAGGATGTAATGAACACTGATTCGCTTATTACTCGTATTGCCGACATTCCGAACCGCATCTCCAGAACAGTTGACGGTTGGAGTGAGGCCGAATTACGCGCTCAACCCGCCCCCGGCGAATGGTCAGCCGCCGAGATTTTGGCACACTTGCGTTCGGCGGATGATATTGTAACCCCACGCATCTATATGATGCTCGTGCGCGATAATCCGACTTTGTTGGCCTATGAAGAACGCGTCTGGGCGGAAGTACTAGGTTATGCCGAAGTTGACTTCCAGACATCAGTACAGACCTATGCTTTAAAACGCGCCGAACTGGTCAGTGCTTTGCGTCGATTAACGCCTGAACAATGGCAGCGAACCGGTGTGCACGAGCATAAAGGTTCGCTAACGATTGAAAAACTCGTCAACGATATGCTGTTGCACGAAGCGGAACACTGCCGTCAAATCGAGGCACTTCGCCCCCAATCCGCTCCCCAGCCGGTATCATATGTGCGCGCGCTGCTGCTGGACGACCAACCGGAGTCGCGCGAGAAGTATAAAATCATGTTGGAAGGCGCAGGCTACAGCGTAGTCGTCGCTGATAATAACCCTGCCGCGCTGGACATTTTGCTAGAAGACGCGAATTTTCAGATTGTTCTCGCCGATTTCAATGTGTTGGGACAGCATGACCTGAACTTCCTTGATTCGCTGCGTGTGATCTATCCACGTTTGCCAGTTGTTGTTCTCGGCGCAGATGAGGATCTGGAGTGGGAAGCGATGGCCCGCGAACGTGGGGCAGAAGCCTTTTTCTATGAGCCAGTTAACTTGCAGGACGTCCTGGACACCGTGCTTGATCTGACCGGACAAAAGAGCTACTAAACAAAGGAGTCCGGATTTATTTCCGGACTCCGTGTTCTTGGTGATAGATTTTATTCCAATTCAATCCGCCGGATGCGACGCATCGCACTCTCAAAATTGACGAGCATAAACCGATTCTCGATGTTCATCCATGCCGCGCCGGACAGCACGCCTTCAAATCCGTCTACGGTATAGGCAGCCTGCGGATCAAGCCCACGTAGACGTACCGCAAAGGGATTTATTGGATCGGGAATATGTGTACGGAAAGCAAACACCACCCCTTCGGATTTGTCTTTGCTCATGTATTGAACGGCGCTGAAACCGTCCCCCGATTGAGGTGAATGCAGCCGATATTGGTCACCGAATTGGATGATCGACCGAATATCCTTGTAAATTTCAATCCACCGTTTGGCCTCTGCTCGTTCCGAATCGTCCCAGTGGGTGATGTTCGCGCCAATCCCCAATGAGCCGCACATACTGACGTGTAGTTTGAAGGTCAACGACAGATTCGGTTCCACATCCGTGACCCATGCTTCCATCGTGTTGGCAGGGAACATCTGCGAGAAGCCTTCCTGTATCGCGAGGCGTGATGTGGCACCCGTGTTATCACTTACCCAAATTTGGTCGGTGTAGCGCAGAATGCCCATGTCCGCCCGTCCGCCACCTCCTGAGCAGCTTTGCCAGATGACATGCGGATGCCGCTGCCGCAGTGTTCCCCATACATGATACACACCCTCAACATAGCGTACCCAGATTTCACGCTGCTCGCCTTCGTAAGACGGCCAACCCGGTTCGCTTACCGGACGGTTCATATCCCACTTGATGAAGGTGATGTTATTGTCTGTCAGCAACGTATCCAATTGCGCGATAAGATAATCCTGGACATCCGGACGCGCCAAATTCAGAACAAGTTGGTTGCGTCCTTCTGTTCGTTGACGATTAGGAAAGTGAATAACCCAGTCAGGATGAGCGCGGTAAAGATCGCTGTCGGGGTTGACCATTTCGGGTTCGACCCACAGACCGAACTCCATACCCAGTTTATTGACGTGTTCAACCAGAGGTTTCAAACCATTTGGAAATTTCCTGGCATCCGGCCACCAATCGCCCAATCCTGCATGGTCATCGTTACGCCCATGAAACCATCCGTCGTCCATCACGAAGAGTTCGATGCCCAAATCTGCTGCGATTTCAGCATATTGTTTTTGCGACTCGACATCGACGTTGAAGGTTGTCGCTTCCCAAGAGTTGTACAGCACTTTGTGGAGACTGTTGCCGTGAGGTAAAAAGCTGCGAATATAATCATGCATCGTTCGGCTGGCTGTGCCGAAACCGCTTGACGTATAACCAGCATAAGCGCTGGGTGTCGTGAATTCGGTTCCAGCTTTCAACTCCCAACCGAAGTCCCAATCATTTAAACCGATATTGATGCGTGTGGAGGCGAAATCCGTTACTTCAGCCGCAATCTTCCAATTGCCACTCCATGCCAGCGCACCGAACCAAACCTCACCTTGATCTTCGTCAGCATGACCTTTATCAATGGCAAAATAGGGGTTGTGATGATGGCTGGTGTGAATGCGGCGGCTTTCGATCACCTTAACACCTTTGGTCAGCGGCTCACGAATCAGGTGGAACTCATCCAACCAGCGTCCTGCCAGATGGCTAAAACGGTATTTGTCGCCATATGGCAAGTGCCACTGCGCCGAGAAAACACGCTCCAACGCAATCGAGTCTTGGCCGTCATTATGCAAAATGGCATAGCGTTCAATCAGATCAAACTCAATCAGTGGACGATAAACCAGTGTGACGCGCAGTGGATAAGCGGCATCCGTCAAGTGAATATAGAGCGTGTTTTCCTTGACCTCTGCCATGCTAAAACGCAGCACCACATCCCGTACTTTATCAGCAAATGTCACTTTGATCGCTGGTTCAATGAACTTAATATCGTTGTTGCCGGGATATTCTTCAGGTGTCACCTGAGCTGCGTTATTAAATGCCGCCCATCCCATCGGACTATTGGGATTGGGATAATCACTCAGATTAGGGAGCCGCGCACCCCAATAACTATGTTCCAATAACCCGGCGTCGTTCAGGCCAAAAGCGTAAGCGGTATTGGCGGTTTCGATAATCCAACGGGTATCACTGCTGTGAATAGGCATAATAAGTATCCTTAACGTTTTTGCTCACGCCACTCTGGCGCGAGAATTGAATAGCAAAGCAAATCTTCGTGCTGTCCGCGTAGTGAATAGGCCTGGCGGCGCACACCTTCGCGCTGGAAACCGAGTTTTTCCAGCACGCGGATCGAACCAAAGTTATCGGGCAAAACAGTTGCGCCAACGCGATGGAGTTTTAGGGTTTCAAACCCAAATTTGAGGACGGCGTGTGCCGCTTCCGTCGCGTAGCCTCTTCCCCAGTAAAGTCTGTTATAGGCATAACCGATGTCCACGCGTGCGTCGCGCACGTTATACGCACCGAGATTAATACGTCCGATCATTTTGTGGTCAGCTTTATGTTCGACTGCCCAATCCAGGGCTACCCCTTGGGCATAGGCATCCAGCGCGCCCTGTAAGTCATCAATATTTTCCTGGAGTGTTTTCTGGGGCAGCCATAACCCGAATCCCGCGATCTCATCATCCTGTGCATATTCAAACATATCTTGGGCATCGTCTAACCGCAGTGCTCGTAGGATGAGATTTTCAGTTTCAAACACTGGCAGTGGCTTGAACAGTGGACGCTCAGACATCACAGCAGCTTCCCCAAACAAAAAGATGAGTTATTATCAACTCACCTTTTATTTTATCGAGATTTGCTGGCTTTGCTAAGGGGAATGGTTAGTATAAGTTCAGCTTTGTTGCGTGGATGCGCACAACAAGCCGCGTTTCAGTTTCGGGGTTGGAACGAGTGTTGAATCCACCGTAGTATTTCTGTCCGGTGTATTTGTGTGAAAGCGCTTCGATGTGTTCGCGCCCACCTTCTTCAGTAACCTCGGCATTACCGCGCACTTCCAGCCAATGAAATCCGTTGTTCGGGTCGACGATAACCAGCGTAACTTTGGGATTATCGAGTAAGTTTTTATCCTTCTGACGACCACGTGCGGTATTAAATCGAATATACTCGCCATCATAGTCGGCCCAGACCACTGTCGACTGCGGTTGCCCATCCGGCATCACCGTCGTCACAATCGCATAATACGGTTTTTCAACCAGATCTTTATGAGTCTCGGGAATAGTCGTGTTTGCCATGTTGTCTCCATGTAAATGAATCGGTGTAAAGCTGCGGTTAATCGGAAATGCCTTTTTGACGGATAATACGTGTCGGGTTCAGGCGTACGAGGTATTCACCCTCCACCGCGTTCCGTTTACCATAAGATGGGCCTAATTCCGCACCCATATAGCGGGTTGCAATGCGGGTAGACCATTCTAGAAACTCCGCGGGTGTTGGCTGAACAATTTCAGCCGTTCCTTCAATGATTGCAAACGCAAACGGTGGTGCGTCATCATCCACACACAAACTGACGCGGGAATCCCGTCGTATATTACGGCCTTTAACAGTATTTTCATTGGTCATGAAGACGATAACTTCGCCATCCATATCGAACCAGATGGGCGCAAGATGCGGCCTGCCATCTTCACGCACGGTTGCCAGTTTACCGGTTCGCGCTTTCTCCAGCATGAAGCGATGATATTCTTCAGGTGTCATGATTTCCATAATTGCATCTCCCTAAACCATAAGCGATCTTATCCGAACTTCACGACACGTGTTGGCTTGATTTTGAACATCACACCCTTAAACTCCGGTTCTTTATCCGCTGGTTCGACGGTGCCATAATACTTCGGTTTCCCCATATACAATTGAGTTTGCAGGTTCAACTCATCCAGTGCGCCTTCAGCTTCTATGCTTTCCACCACGCCCCCAATTTCTAAGAAACGATAGGGATTTTGCGGATCAAGCGCAAGTACGGAAACGTTCGGGTTAGCCAGTATATTTCTATGCTTGCGGTTATTGGGGTCAGATGTAATACGAAGTGCCTCGCCATCCCAGCGCCGCCAAACGGCTACAGCATATGGCTTGCCCTCTACCGATACCGTAGAAAGGATGACGACAACTGCTTTTTCCAGCAGATCTCGATGCGAATCGGGTATAACCAGTGCCATGTGCGATTAAACTTTCGGTTTAAAAGAGGATAGGGGTATGCGCTTTGGACGCGTTGTAGTCTCTTGTTCTTCCTGAATAGTAATTTATTGAATGGGTGGCCGCCATGCGGGACGAATATAACGAACCGAAGTAACCGGCATGGGATGAATATAATCCGAGCAGTCGCGGTGGGTTTGAAGGCAGGTCGTATCGAGTAAATTCAAATGGGATAAGCCGCCTGATAGGGTAACAAAGGCCAACCACTTACCATCGCTTGACCAACTGATACTATCTTCTGCCCCAATTTGACTGGCAATTTTCTGGATGCCGCCGGTACAACCCTCTGGCGAGCCTATACAGTTGAAATCAAGAACAAAGAGGCTGGCATCATCCACCCGAACTTGCAAGTTTGTAGTCCCGGATGCAAAGGCAATCCAATGATCATATACGGCCATCGCCGGTGATGCTAAGCCTGCATTAATAGTCAGTCGTTCCGGTATAGTCGATGATTGTGTATCAAGACTGTAAATACCATAGCCGCCTTTTTTGGTGCGCTCGAAGGCTGCCAAAAATAGGCGTGACGGATCGAGCGCGATAAAGGAAGTGGTCATTAGGGGGAGGCCATGTGTGTCAAAGGCTGTATGCATTGCATTTTCACAGGGATCAACACAATCAATCGGGACGGCATACAGCGAGTCAGGGTTATTGAAATCGCTAAACAGTACCGATTTCCCATCGGCTGACCACACTGGATGTGGATTGATGTTGGTGATGAGCTTTTCTCCGGTCAGTGCATGGGCCTGGGAACCATCGCGGTTCATCAGATTAATTTCGGGATTGCCGTAACCATAAGCCATATAGGCGATTTGCTGACCATCGGGCGAATAGGTTGGATACAAATCAGCCCCTTGTACAGTCGTCAGGCGTTGGGTCGGTGAGCGAAAATCGGTACTAAATATGTCGGTACTGCCATCGGAAGACATATCTCTAACATAGGTCAGAATCTTTCCATCAGGTGACCACGTTAAGCAGCAGTCGTTGATGAATATGACTTTGAGACGAAAATTGAACTGCCGCTGTACGTCCATCAAGTATAATTGGTTGATGCCAGTGAGAGTTGAAATGTAGGCCATATCGCCTTGATAGGGCAATCTGTTTCCAGCCAGCAGGCTTAAAATGATCAGCACCGCCGTTAACAGCAGCAGGCCGAATCCCAAACCGAAAATGCGTAAGAAGAGTTTCATGAATGCCACGCCGGATTTTGCAAAAACATTTGGACTGTGGTCAGGCGTTGAACGTGGCTGCCATCCGCATCCATCAAATACGTTTCAAAATCGCTGCCCGGGATAGTGCGTTGGAATAAGATTTGTCCTCCGTCCGGCGACCACTGTGGCGAGAACTCGAATTCCGCAGTGGCCGTCAGTTGGCGTTGATCACTACCATCCGCATTCATAACGTACAACTCGGCATTAATCTCGCGCTCGGATATAAAGGCAATCGACTTGCCATCAGGCGACCAATCGGGTTGAAGATCACGCTGTGGGCTGTTGGTTAATCGTTTTTGTTGGCTGCCATCGATGTTCATGCTGTAAATCTCAAAATCACCGTCACGGCTGGACTGGAAAACAAGCTGCTGACTATCTGGTGACCACGCTGCTTGATCATCAGCTGATGTATTGTTTGTCAGTCGGCGGGCATCACTATCTTTACATCGTGAATCAACATTTAAGCAAGCCGCATCAGTGACATAAATTTCAGGGTTACCGTCTCGTTCCGAAGTGAATGCCAGCCACCGACCATCCGGCGAAAAAGTGGGCGAGTGGTTATTCTTACCGGTTCCAGTCAACCGTCGAATTTGTTCCCCGCGAATATCAGTCGCATACAAATCAATCGTGATGTTGGTTACGGCACGAAAGACGATGGTGCGTAAATCCGGTGACCACGCCAGATCCGTTTGCCGACCAATGATCGATTGCCGTACATAGTTTGCGATGATGTGACGGTTAATATCCATAATCGCGATGCCGGGGTATTCAGAACCCGAACTCATAAACGTAACTTCGTGTGTGGGAAAGACAACCTGATGGGTGATCAGCATGAGTATTATGACAAGCATCGACACCCAAGCTACCAGCCTCAAATACCAACCCGTGATCACCGCCATATGCCATCCATCCGTCAAACGTGGGTCAGGCGTAGGGTATCCAGATATTGAGTTTTTCGCCAATGCAGGCATACTTTAGAATATAGAAAAGCATAACCTAACCAATTTACGGAATGACTAACCATGTTGCCACGCCAGTTGTTGCGCTTATTCATCGTTTTCATATTTGCCTTGCCTGTGACGGCTGCTTTTGCCCAGCAGCCTTGCTCTGATATTCTCGGTTGTCAGGGCGCGCTCGGTGTACCTCAATCGGTTTTCGACGCCTACCCTAAACCTAACGTCAACACCCTCCCGATTGATGACTCGCTTATTTACGATCGTATCTACCGTAAGATTCATGGCCCGGTCAACATTGAGGATTCGCCTGGTGGTAATGTGGTGGCTTCGCTCGGAGCAGGTTTTACTTATGTTACCGTCAACGGCACAAACGGTGATTGGTCTCAAATCGATAAAGACCAATGGGTTCCCACCAGCAATTTGACGGATGATGTTCTTGTCTCCCGTTACAGCGGTGTGACCTTACCGGATGAACCGCTGCCCTACCCGGCAGCGTGGACGATGAAGCATTTGCGTCCCGCATCTGTTCCCGGTGGTGATGATGACCCGAATAACCCTTTCATGTATCGGTATACACTCGTTAATCTTTATACCTATGTCGAGGTCGATGGCAAGCGCTGGTATCAGGTTGGCCCTAACCAGTGGATACACCAGTACAATGTCGCCAAGATTACCCCGATTGCTAAGCCCGAAGGCATCGATACCCATAAATGGGTAGCGGTTGATCTCTATGAACAGTCGCTTGTGGCTTATGAAGATGACAAGCCCGTTTTCTCGACATTGATTTCATCCGGCTTGAAA
This sequence comes from Aggregatilineales bacterium, assembly GCA_044226325.1. Lineage (GTDB taxonomy): Bacteria > Chloroflexota > Anaerolineae > Aggregatilineales > Phototrophicaceae > CFX2. Next base: position 18,923 of record JBGAHG010000011.1, on the reverse strand, counting down.
GATTGGCCCACCAACGAAGGCCTGTTTCATGTCTACCTGCGCTATGAACGTACAGCGATGAGCGGTGCGGTACAGGGTTCGGATTTCTACTCTCTGCAAGAAGTCCCTTGGACCATGTATTTCGACCACGACATTGCCCTACATGGAACGTACTGGCACGATGGCTTTGGCTACCGTCACAGTCACGGTTGCGTCAACATGTCCATTACTGATGCCCATTGGCTCTACGAGTGGAGCGCCTCGGAAACGGATTACAGCGTCCCCAACGACCCCGGCATGGCAGTCTACGTTTACAGCAGTGGTGCTTACGATAGTTAACGCACTCGTCCTCTGATGAAATTTGGCAGGGAGGATATATATCCTCCCTTTTTATTTGTGTCTGTGCGATATAAATGGCTATTTCCGTCCGATCATCGAATGGATAAGCGGCTTTAACTGCAGCCGCACTCACCGCAAATCGGCTTCGTTCCCACCCAAAATCGTGGTGGTGACCAAGTCGTCGGAATTCCTGTTTCCGCGATGACTTCTGCCAGTGCTAACCCCAGTGGAATATTCATCGGGATCGCGAGGGCATTTTCAGTGATAAGGATATGGATCTCAAACTGTTTAATGAACCGATACAGATGATCTTTAAGATATTCTTTCAGCCCTTGGACACTGTTTGAAGTGTCACGCGTGCGCTTGTTATCCCCAAATAAATCGTTAGTGATGCTCTGAATCTCTGGTGCGGTGAAATGCGCTTCCGGCACAATCATGCTGCGATCAGCCGCCCAATTGGATTCGCTTGCAAAACAAAAACATTCGCAATCCATTGTTGATAGCCTGTTCGACCATTTCAGGGTTTCGAGCGAAACACCGTCCGTTCCAGCCAACCGTGTGGATACAAAGCCAATGTGGGTCGTCATAGGGTTTCTCCTCTTGTGGTTGATGGCTCGGTAAATTGCTGCTGGTCAGCCTCATTTTCTTAATTCATCCCCGAAGTTTAGGGGCGCACGAATTCTCATTCCGTCCTACAATAAATCCTACAAGGGGTTTGTAAGACACACATGAAAAGGGATTAAAATGCCTCAATTTTTGCAAAATCCACTGGTTCTCCCAATTATAGTGGTGCTGGTGGTCTTGTTCCTTATGGGTCTGCGAATTGTGCAGGAGTATCAACGCGCAGTAGTGTTTCGTTTGGGGCGCTACAGCCGCACCGGTGGGCCGGGGGTCTTCTGGGTCGTTCCGTTTTTGGAATACACGCGGACGATTGATATTCGCACCATTACCGAAGCCATTGAGCCACAAGAAACCATCACACGCGACAGTGTGACCATCAAGGTCAATGCCGTTGTTTGGTACAAAGTGACCAGTCCATCTAAAGCGACGATTGCTGTGCGTGATTATGCCCGTGCTGTCAATCAAGCCTCGTTGACTTCTTTGCGGAATATCATCGGCCAGCATGACCTCGACGAAATCCTGCGTGACCGTGACAAAATCAACGCACAGTTACAGAAGAATGTCGATGCCACCACCGAACCTTGGGGCGTTCAAATCGAAGCCATTGAAATGAAGGACGTTGAAATTCCAGTATCGATGCAGCGGGCGATGGCTCAAGAAGCCGAGGCCGTTCGTGAAAAGCGTGCCCGTTTGATTAAGGCACAGGCGGAGCTTGAATCATCGGTCAAGCTGGCTGAAGCTTCGCAGCAGATCGTACAGAATCCTGCCGCGTTGGAACTGCGCCGTATGCAAATGATTTCTGAAGTCGGCGCGGAACATAACAGTACCACCGTAATTTTGGTGCCATCAGATTTCGTGAACCTGGCTGGCAGCTTGAATACCATGATAAACAACAATGCGACCAATCAGCGGCGTCGAGATCAGGAAGATGCCGAGCATCGTGCTCGTCAGCAGGGGCATGTGCCGCCTGCTCCACCGGCAGCACCAACCCAGCCCATCCCACCGACTCCGGTAGCCCATCCGCCCCGCGAATAATCGCGCTCGCCAATAGCGGGATAGGTGCACGGGGTTAGAATTTTTGCCCTCTCTCAATTACGTTCAGGAGATGACACTTTTAAAAGTTGTCAGAATTTCTTACCGCATGGGATGGCCTCAGACCATCCCGTGTGATTTTTCTTTATCGCTGCAAAACTGTGGTCTTGTAAACTCAGTTACGGAAGAGGCGCCTAACTTTTTCCTACCAAACGTACCGGTTTCAACAAACTCCGGTCAAAATTCTCTATATCTTCAGGCTTCATCTGTTCCAACTCTGCCCGTACCCGAAACGAATCTTCGCGTAGTTGCTTAATATCAATTCCCTGGCACACATCCGGCAGCAGCGCGAACCACTGCACACTGCGCAGCAGCATCTTAATTGCCCCACGATGGTTGCCCTTCGTAATCTGATAATAAGCAATGCCTACTTGCAACACCGCACGATACAAATCGCGCACCGGGCCGGTCGTGTGCATCCATTGTTCCTCGAATAGATCGTGCTGCGGGTAATATTCACCTGCGTTGAATTTTTCGACAGCTTGCACAGCCAGCGGCGGCAGCGCTTCCTGACATTCACACGCCAATTGCTGGGCAGTTGCGGGATCAAGCATCCGGGCATAATCGATTACTAATTGAGGAATCTGTGCCAATAGTTCGTCTGGTGACAAGACCATGTCCGCCCCTGCACCAGATGCGGCATCCCGTACAGCAGCCGCATCAGCCACCAAAAGAATCGGGATGCGCCGCGTGGCAGGGCTGGTTTTGGGTGTCGTCGTCCAGAAGCGCCAATCGGGTTGATCGCCATCCACGATGATTAAAGCGGCGTGGTCATCCGCCAGATGAGCAACGTAGCCCTTCGGATCGGTGTATTGAATAATCGTGTAGATGCCTTCCAATTGACGGCGAAGGACAGCTTCCCATACTGGACTACCTGCCAGGATAAGAATAGAATCGGTCATCATAACCTCTTGATTATCGACGTCTCTATTCTATCTGATTTGTAATGGTAAATGATGGGTATGGCGATACCCATAAAAAATCCAAGCAGGGTTGACGGCCATCATACCCTGCTTGGATTTGGGGAAGGAATCGATGTTATTTAGCCAGGATCATACATTTGCGACTTGATGTATTCGGGCAAATTGGCCGGGCGCGGCGTTTCCGCCAGGCTTTCCGCATATGCGACTTCGACGACCGCTTCAGCAATGGCGGCTGATGCGGAACGAATGGTGTGCAGCGGTGGGTAAATATTCCCGCCCGCCAGGTCTGCATCTGAGACAAGGTTCGCCAATGCGCGTGCTGCGGCGGCGAACATCGTGTCGGTTACGTGTCTGGCTCCGCTCACAACAATCCCCAGACCAACGCCCGGGAAAATGTAAGAATTGTTCGCTTGTCCGGGATTAAACACAACATCATTTAATGTGACGGACGGGAATGGACTGCCGCTCGCAAAGATCGCGCGCCCATTGCTCCAACGGTAAGCCTCATCTGCCGTACATTCCGACTTTGATGTCGGGTTAGAGAGTGCAAAAATCACGGGACGTTCATTCAACCGTGCCATCGCTTCGATAATCGGTTGGGTGAATGTATGCGGCATACCGGAAGCGCCGATCAAAATAGTTGGCTTCAGCACGTCAATGGCTGACTGCAAATCCGCGACAAATTCATGGTCATGCGCGAACGGGAGTTTGTGCGTGGCGAGATTGGTACGGCTCTTGACCACTAATCCGGTTGAGTCCACGAACCAACAGTGTTTGCGTGCTTCTTCTTGCGATAGCCCCTCGGTCATCATTGCCGAGACGATCAGATCACCAATACCGATACCGGCTTCGCCTGCGCCCAGGAACAATATGGTTTGGTCGCTCAGACGTTTGCCAGTGACACGTAGCGATGAGAGGATACCAGCCAGTGTGACACCTGCCGTACCCTGAATGTCATCGTTGAATACGCGGTAATCGTGGCGATATTTCTCTAAGAAGCGGAAGGCGTTCTGGTTGCCAAAATCCTCGAATTGAATGACTGCTTTCGGGAAGCACTTGGTGGCCGCTTTGATGAATTCTTCAATCAGCGAGTCGTAGGCTTCGCCGCGTGAACGGTGTTTCTGCAAACCGATATAATTCGGATTATCCAACAGCTTTGGATTCTCGGTGCCGACGTCAATCGTGATCGGCAGACATTGGCTGGGATCAATCCCCGCGCAAGCCGTATACAAAGCCAGCTTGCCCAATGGGATACCCATGCCATTTGCGCCTAGATCGCCGAGGCCCAAAATCCGCTCGCCATCGGTGACGACGATGACGCGAATATCCTTTTCCGGCCAGTTGGCAAATACGTCTTCAATCTCGCCACGATCATTCTCGGAAATATAAAGACCGCGTCCGCTAACGTATACTTCGCTGAATTCCTGGCAAGCCAATCCGACCGTCGGCGTATAGACGATTGGCATCATTTCGACTAAGTTGCGTATAAGTGTGTAGTAGAACAATGTGTGGTTACGCGACTGTACATCCATCAAGTAAACATATTTTTCAAGATCGGTATTCTTATGGTGGAAGTTTGCGAGGACGTTCTTGAATTGGTCATCAATCGTTCTAACGCGGGGAGGCAGAAGGCCGCGTAATTTTCGTTCACGACGTTCTTTATCAGTAAATGCCATGGATCGATTCAAGTGCGGGTGACGCAGCAAATCGAGTCCTTCCATCGGTCGAGTATCTCCTACGGTATCGTCCTTGACTAACATAGCGGATTCCCTCGTTCTTACTATGGCGAAATGTTAATGTCCGACCTTACTTAAATTGAGATCACAAAATGAATTCAACGGTATGGTCTAAACCTATTCTAATTAAACGCGTTTGGTGATTCGTTTCGGGGTAAGCTATGTCACCAAAGTCGTGTGATGAATTTCACATAAGCACTGATACTCGCTCGATTACAATACGTAGTGGTATTATTGAGAAACAAATTCCCTAAGTAACCGAAGTATGAGTGAAAGGACAATCCTCATGGTGATTGCCGCAGCACCTGACCAGGAAATGACTATTGATCGGATTAGTGAACTGTTGGGCGCCGACTCGGACGCACTCCTCAATCACAAATGCGAAACCATCAGCAAAGACGTACTCCATCTACCCGGCGGCGATTTTGTCGATCGGGTATGGACGAACAGTGATCGTCATCCGCAAGTTTTACGCAGCATTCAGCAAATGTTAGATCATGGGCGTTTGGGTGGCACAGGCTACCTCAGTATTCTCCCCGTGGATCAAGGCATCGAACACTCGGCTGGCGCATCGTTTGCCAAAAACCCCGCTTACTTTGATCCTGAAAATATCGTTAAGCTGGCGATTGAAGGCGGTTGTAATGCCGTAGCCTCGACCTTTGGTGCCCTGGGTGTGGTTGCCCGCAAATACGCTCATCGCATTCCCTTTATGGTCAAAATTAACCACAACGAACTGCTGACCTATCCCAATAAATTCGATCAGGTCATGTTCGGCACCATTAAAGAAGCCTGGAATATGGGCGCGGTTTGTGTCGGTGCAACCGTTTACTTTGGTTCAGATGAAAGCACTCGCCAACTGGTGCAGGTCGCAGAAGCCTTTGCCTATGCGCATGAGCTGGGAATGGCAACCGTCCTCTGGTGCTACACCCGTAACCCCGGCTTCAAGGTTAACGGTGTTAACCACGAAACCTCGGCTGACCTGACCGGACAAGCCAATCACCTCGGCGTGACCATTCAGGCCGACATTGTCAAGCAAAAGCTCCCGACTTCAAACGGCGGCTTCAAAGCGCTGAATTCCGGTGGATCATCTTACGGCAAGCTGGACGAACGTATTTACAGCAAGCTCACCAGCGACAACCCCATCGACCTCACCCGTTATCAGGTCGCTAATGGTTACATGGGACGTGCCGGCCTCATCAACTCTGGTGGTGCCAGCAGCGGCGAGGGCGACCTCGAAGAAGCTGTCAAGACGGCAGTTATCAACAAACGCGCCGGTGGCATGGGTCTCATCAGCGGACGTAAAGCCTTCCAACGCCCGATGGACGAAGGTGCAGCACTCCTCCGCTCGATTCAAGATGTGTACCTCTGTAAAGAAGTCACTGTCGCCTAAGCTGTCAGAATTTACATCGATCTTTCCGGGGGAGGGACTATGTGCCCTCCCTTTTGATTTCTACTCCACTCGACGCCTATGAACTCCCGCTGCTGTCCTGATAGAAATAGCTGAACTGTTCTTTCATTGTCGGATCAATCTTCACAGCGCACTCCACAAATTGTTTATAGTATGCGGTGGATGACTCCGGTGTCTGAAGATCTTCAGGATTCATTTTCGGAATCGGGCTGGCGCACTCGCGGAAGGCTTTGGCAAATGTTTCCGCATCCGCCAGATCATGCTCCAAATCGCCATTTTCCAGGACATAATTGTCGAACACTTTGTTCAACCACATCGGTTCAACATAACTACTAAAGTCGCCGCTTCCGCCACCGTATTGACCGGGGAAAGTGATGGTGTTCGGCTGTTGGAATGTGTCCACAAACCCTTGATAGAGGGCACTCACATCCTCGCCCTGTGCGGTCGTAATGGTCGGATCGTTAATCTGTGTTAGTCGTGCCGGCATCCCCCCTAACAGGTCAGGACGCTTGGCAATGTCTGCAATCCACTTGTAGCAGGCATCCGGACTTTGGGCGTGGTTCTGGATGTAGGCTGCGCCGATGCCGTACGCCACTGGAATCAATTGGCTGCCATGTGGGAAGTTCGCTAAACGAGAAGGGTCTTGGAAGTCTGGATTGGCACGATTCTGGAAGCGCCAGCTGTAGGTTGACAGACTATCATCTGTAATAGGTGAGCTGCCTCCGCTGAAGAAACTATTAACGCCAGCCAATTTCTGGTATCCGATGTATCCGTCTTTGGCGAGATCCAGCACCTGGCGAATCGCATCCACTGTCGCCGGATCAGTGAAGTTAATAGTCGGTGGTGTTGTGCGGTAATCATAAGGAACGCCACCGTAGGCCGCGATCAGCATTAGCAGATAGGTATTCCCAAACGAGCCGGGTGTGAAAACCGGATCCGTTTCCTTTTCAAGCGTGCCATGTAGTTTTTGCAGCGCATCTTTAAAGGCGTCTACCGTCCAGCCTGCTTCTGGTGAGGGCAAACCAGCCTTGGTAAACAACTCCTGGTTGTACCACAGTACTGACGGCTGAATCACGATCGGGTAAGCCCAGATATGGTCATCGCGCGTCACCTGGTCGAGCACCGTGCCGATGAAGTCGCTCCGGTCAAAAGCCGGGTCGGCATCCACGAACGGATCGAATGCTAAGAAATCTTCCAGTTTCATAGATGGAACTGCGTTATACGGCTGATAGTAACAGTCGAGCGCGTCCATATCCTTTTGCTCATAAAACTGCGTCCGAATATCGACATTCCCCACACTTGGATTCGCGGCTAGAAAATCGCTGATGACGCGGTTCCATTGGTCGCGAGTCGACGAAATATCCACCCCCAGCCCGAAGTTCAGCACGATCTGGTCAGAGCCGAATGACGGCGTGGGAACCGGTGTGTTGACGTACACGGTCGCCGTACCTTTGCGGGCGGATGCGGTTTCAAGACTTTTGACCGCATTCACTTCGGCTTCTTGAATGATGGATTTCATATCAGCCGATGCGTTTCCTTCTTTGGTCAGGGCTACATCCAGATAATCCTGGAAGCGCAGCTCCGAAGTGGGCACCGCATTTTCCAGTGCGCGATCAATAATATCCTGAGCCTCTTTTGAGGGCGGCGGAGAAACAAAGATGGAGTCGTCAGGCTTGACCCCAACCATACTCTTCCGCGCGGGTGAATTGCCGTATAAACGGTTTACAATTTCAGGGCTTTTACTCGCGAAATCCGCCAGTGCATAAGCCAATTCGGGATTGAGTGTGCCGCTGCTCACGGCGAACCCCTGCACATCCAGGCCTGCGACGCCACCCGGCAGCAGGGACGCCGCCCATTTTTGCGTGTTGTCAGTCGATGGATTCATCATTTGCCAGGGCTGCCCGTAGGTGAAAGGAACCTTGTTGAAGTCAAAGCTGCCGTTGGCCGAGGTGTCTTTTTGGAGCGCTCGCCATGATTCAAGGAACGTAGGCAGCTCTGCACTATCAAACTTTGGCGCACTCGGGCTAACGCTCGAATCATAGAGGGATTGTCCCGTGAAACCATAGAAAAACATCGCGGGATTGTAGGCTTGGAAGCCCGGAACATCAATGCTCCCATCTTGATGGTGGGTTGTCAGGGTACGTGCCGCATTAGCCAGTTCATCGAATGTCCATTTTTCATTGGGGTAGGCAAGTCCTGCTTTGTCAAAGGCGTTTGCATCATACACCAGTACATTGATTGAAGCCGATACCGGAATATACCAGATGCCATCGTCCCATTGGACAGACTGCCATATTTTAGGGAAGAAATCATCCGTGTTAAAGGAGGCGTCGCTGTTAATGAGTGGTGCCAAATTTAGAAAGTATCCGGCGCGTGTTGCCTCCACCGACATGCTGTAACTTGCAATATAAGTGACGTCGGCATAACTGGCGTATTTTTGTGCGGCATCCAGGTGTTTTTCAAGATCATTGGCCGCCGGTGCAAAATAGGCATCATTGCCTATGGGCACGATGACCACTTTTACGCCGGGATGTTCCGCTTCAAACGAGTCGAATAACTCATTACGGAGCGCATCGCCCATCCAGTCGGGTGCTGCAACTGTGACGATGGTTTCACCTTGTCCCAACAGTGGAGAAATAGCCCCGACAATCAGTATCATGGTCAAAATTGCTAAGGTGAAAATACGTCTGTTAACCATAAACGGTTTCCTTTCTAATCGCCGGTCCACCTTTCATAAATAGAACCTTATCTGATAAGTATGGTGATTATGTAATGTGCAATTTTATTATACTCACCAGCTGCCCATTATATCGACATAAAAGATATTTAAAACGACGATTACCCTACGAAATCGAATCTAAGCAGGTCATTTTCTGACAAGCACAACAACCCACCTGATTAACTATTCAGTTATTTCGAGCCTTTTGTTACACGTCACGGGCTATATTAGCAGGATGGCAATCCATGAGATTTTGCTTTTTAGGCGGTTTGAGGGACACTTAATTACAAAATTATTCTGTATTAGAAAGTAAAATCTTATGCAAATCACCTCTCCCGAAGCAGTAGGTCTCTCATCCAAACGGTTGGAACGCATTTCAGCAGTAATGGAAGACTTCGTCAAAGACAATCGACTTCCCGGTATCATGACATTGGTACAACGTCATGGGAAGATTGCCCATTTTGGTAAATATGGAATGATGGATATTGAGGCTGGCAAGCCGATGCAGGAAGATGCACTTTTTCGTATCTACTCGATGACCAAACCCATAACAAGCGTGGCAATTATGCTGCTGCTGGAAGAAGGTCGTCTCAATATATACGATCCTGTTTCCAAATTTATTCCGGCTTTTGGTAAAACAAAAGTTTGCTTGGGTTCTGGGGTACTGGGCTTGCAATTGGCGGATCAACAGCCTGTGATGACCATACACCATCTGCTCACCCATATGGCAGGGCTAAGTTATGGTTGGTTCTTCGATTCGCCTGTTGAAGAAATGTATCGCCAAATCGCTCCCATCCTGATTGATCGTAAACATTCATTACAGGAATTGGTCGAACGTATTGCCGAATTCCCGCTGCTTTTCCAGCCGGGGACAAAGTGGCGTTATAGCATGGCGACTGATGTGCTCGGTTATGTGGTTCAGGTTATTTCAGGGATGCCCTTAGGTGAGTTTTTCAAAGAACGTATTTTTAAACCCTTGGGCATGATCGATACCGATTTTTATGCCCCATCAGATAAATTAAATCGGCTGGCGCAAGTATATGGTTCCCCTGCGCTCTACGGCATTCATCCTATTCCCCCTGCCGAGACTGGTTTGATCGGCGATGTTACAAAACCAACCGTAGCGCCATACGGTGGTGCGGGATTGGTATCCACACTGGCTGATTATCTAGCCTTTTGCAATTGTCTGCTCAACAAAGGTTCTTATGATGGCGGGAGATTATTAAGCCGCAAAACCATCGATTGGATGACAGCTAACCACATCCCCGATTCACTGATGCCACTGACCTTGGGATTCGATCAGATGGATCATGGCTTTGGATTAGGATTTCGTGTCACGACTCATCTTGGACAGGTGCGTAAATTAAGCTCGGTGGGGGAATTTGGATGGGGAGGAGCTGCCAATACCTATTTCTGGGTCGATCCTGCTGAAGACTTCATCGGCCTTATGATGACCCAGCTTATGCCGACTGCTCCCTATCCCGCCGCCGACCTTTTCCGCAATTTGGCTTATCAAGCCATCATTGACTAAGGTGAAGTATATTTGGGGCAGTTGAAGGAAATTCAACTGCCTAATCATTACATCTAAAGGAAGATTACATGCAACTCACCACGCCCGAAGCGCTGGGCTTGTCCACCAGCCGCTTGCAGCGCATTAATTCGTATATGGAAGATGTGGTAAAGGACAATCGCCTACCCGGTGTGTTGACGCTCGTGCAGCGTCATGGGAAAGTTGCCCACTTCGGCAAATTTGGTTCGATGGATATTGAAGCGGGAAAGCCGATGCAGGAAGACACGCTCTTCCGTATTTACTCGATGACGAAGCCCATCACCAGTGTTGCGATCATGATTTTGTTGGAGGAAGGTCGCCTCAATCTCTTCGATCCAGTATCAAACTTCATCCCATCATTTGCTAAAACCAAAGTCTGTATCGGCTCTGGTGCACCGGGATTAAAGTTGGAAAATCAGAATCCAGTGATGAACATCCAGCACTTGCTCACGCATACCGCTGGTTTGAGTTACGGCTCATTCTTCGATACCCCCATCGAGGAGTTTTATCGCCAACATGGTCCCGATCCGGTTAACCGCGAGGCACCGTTACAGGAGTTTATTGAATTTATTGCCGCAATTCCCCTGGCTTTCCAGCCCGGAACGCAGTGGCGCTACAGCATGGCGACCGATGTGCTGGGTTATATTGTGCAGGTGGCCGCCGATATGCCATTGGCTGATTTTTTCAAGGAGCGTATCTTTAAGCCCTTGGGCATGACCGATACCGATTTTACCGTTCCGGCATCTAAACTCGACCGGCTCGCACAGATCTATACATCGGATGAGCTCTATGATATTCGGCCCGTTCTGGCTGTTGACGTTCCGATGATTGGTGATGTCACCAAACATACTCAATCGCCTTTAGGTGGCGCCGGCTTAGTATCCACCCTCGCGGATTATCTGGCCTTTTCTTACTGTATGCTCAATAAAGGTGCCAATGAAGGTGGACGTTTGCTCAGCCGCAAAACTGTCGAATGGATGACGGCGGATCATATTCAGGCTTCAATGATGCCCATTTATATGGGGGCAGATCAGCGTGATCATGGCTTCGGCCTTGGCTTCCGTGTGACGACCCATCTCGGTCAAGCACGTCGCTTAAGCTCAGTTGGTGAGTTCGGATGGGGCGGTGCGGCCAACACCTTTTTCCTCGTCGACCCTGCCGAAGACTTTATCGCCTTGCTCATGACTCAGCATTTGCCCAAGTCACCCTATACGGTCAATGACGTTTTCCGCAACCTGGCCTATCAAGCCATCGCCGATTGAACTTGTGAGGAAGTAAGATAAAGTCACTAGGGGAAAGCTAACTTGGATTTGTAAGCATGAGGCTTTCCCTAACAGGGTCGATTCTACGACGATACTGTGATGTCCTTTAAGCTGTAGAAGCTTTTGGCACAGTCTAAAATGTAACCCTCCGTTATGGGTTCGTTCATATAATCGGCTAGATCGACTGTAAATGGCTTAACAGTCAGTGCAGATTGCCCATTCATGATTGCATTCCGAATAGCCGTATTACGTTGATCCCATTCACCCGAAAATTGATTGAGCTTTGGGATTGTACTAAGTGTTTTTGATGTTGCAAGAAGTGGCCCGACGATGAGCACACCCACCACCATGACGATTGTGATCGGTGATAATTTGCGAACGACCCCGCTGGCAGTTGGTTTTTGAATCGTGGTCGCCATTATTGAACCGGATGCCAGTATCAAGCTGACCAGCACAAAATGTGGGATGATAAGCGCCCGCCCCGGTGGAAATCCTGATATGTTGTAAGTTGTAGGCAAAAAGATCCCAAACAACAGCAGCAGAGCCAGCGCTAAACAAATCGCCAGCCATTTTCTCGAATGACGATTGACACGTGCATAATAGGGACCTGTGAAGATGAACTCCCTGCTCACCAGCCAACCGCCCAGCACCAGCACCACCAGATTAGGGATGACCGAGAAGTGACTCAAATCAACGGCGATATAAGAGGCGGTTGCCGCGATGTTGAGGCTGATCAACTGCATAATGCCTGAAGGTTTGTGGAACTCCGCTTGCCGGACGGCGTTCCCCGGTGCAGCGACCAAAATGATGGTGCCAACCATTGCGCCGATGAAAGCCGCCCCCCATATCACAGTTGTCGTCCGCAATTGAGGTGGCCGTGTATACCATATAGCCAGCAAAATGAGCGTAATAACGCCGAGTTCATAAACAGCAAAAATCGGAGAAAATCCAGCCGCCAGTCCGCTGCCTATGCCTAGCACGACTGCCAGCGCTCCAACGTTTGACGCTGAAAACTGCTGGCGACAAACCTGAATCATCGCGGCGGACAGTAAGGTGAACAAAACCATCGGCAGCGTATAGGTTACGGAACCTGTTACCCAATATATGGACTGGTAAACACTCGGTGTACCTTCCACAAGGGCGTACATAATCAAGGTAGCAAGTGCCACAATGCCCGAACGGGATGCTTTACTTCCAGCCAGTTTGCCCAGTTGCCCGATCAGATAAATCAGAGCCAGCCACCAGCCAACAATCATGATGGCAGGGAGGATTTGCAAAAACGTACTGACTGTCCAATCGACTACGCCCAGCACCGCCGTTGCTGAAAATGTACCTTGCCATGAGGTATAGAGATAACTCATCGTGCCTTGCCAGCCTCTTTCCTTGGTGAAGCTCGCAAAACAATAGTCATCTGAAACCATTCTGACGTTCAGCCCATTGATCATATGCGCTAGAAGCGGCAGGGCAAGTACCAGCGTGATCCCTAAGAGTAAAAATTGATAATCGCGGTTTTTAGTCGGCATGTAAACCTTATCGGATAATTGTTCAGCAGAGATCTATTGGAAAGCGCTTTGACGCTGACGTCAGCCCCATGAAAGGCTGTGATCAGCGCTCAGGTCAGTCCAATAGTAGTATAATATTCAGATCAGCTCGTCGTGAGTTAAGAGTGCTAGATATATTCGCTCACACGCCGCCAATCTTGCAGTGAACAACACACCGACGTTAGCTTTTGATTGTCAAAAGATAGCCAGCGGCTAATCGCTGACCACAATTTCCTGCTTCACATACACCCGTTTACCATCGCCCACATCTTGAAGCACATGTGTCCCCGGCCCGATCTGCGCGCCTTCACCAATCTTGACCCCCGGCATCGTCATCACATCCACCGCGATGAACGCCCCATGCCCGATGATCGCGCCCAGCTTATCCCGGCCCGTATCGATCTTGTTACCCTTCACACGGCTGCCGACCGTTCCATGATCGATCCGCAGATTGGCGGTCGTACAGCCTGCCGCGAAATTCACCCCTGAATCGAATACCGAGTCCAGCACACGGCACGCGTGCATATCCACATGCTCTGCCACATAACTCCGCGCCACCTCGGTCGTGAAGCCCACATTACTTCCGGCCAGCACCATCGAATTCCGCACCAGCGCGTTATTCCCCACAACCACGTTCGCACCGATATAGGCAGGTCCCACAACCGATGCGCCGGGGAACACCTTTGCGCCCTCACCGATATACACATCGCCGATCAGCGTCGCTGTCTGTGCGATGAACGCGCTTTTCGCGACTTGCTGACCTTTGCCTCTCAACTGCTCAAGAAACACATTCATAATATCCAGCACATGCCACGGGTACTTAAGCGCTTTCCACTGCCCGCTGTACCGCACCACTTGATAGAGCTGCTGTTTCATGAGCGCATCCATCGCCCGTTCATAATGATCGTCGCTGGCGATTTCTTTGGCATATTCTGCCTTGATCGCCTCGAATAACTGCGCCACGTTGCTGTGCAGATGAGCCACGAATGTCACCAAATTGCTCGGGCGTTTATCCGCTCCCGGCTTCTCGACCACGCCGCTGATACGCCCCGTATCATCCACGACCAGATACCCGCCGGGGAAATAATCGTCCATCTCATATCCCGCCAGATAAGTCGCGGGGGGATAGTTACGATGGGCCGAAATCATATCCAGATGCAGTTTGTCGTCCACTACATCATGAATTTGGTTGACGTATACCGCCGTATTCGGTCGATTCGCGAAGATCGGCTCGGCTTTCAATATGGCGTCGCCCATGCCTTTCGGTTCCGGTTGCACCACGATCTCGATCTTCATATTGGTCATGCCTTCGACCAATCCCGCGATGTCCATCCGGTTTTCTAAATTGCCGACGATGACAGCTTCCTTGAATCCTAAGGCTGCATACCGCCGCAGCTGCGTCAACAGCAGGGGGTGTTCGCCAAATTTCATCAATGACTTTTCGCGTAACGGCCACATTCGTGACGATGCCCCGCCTGCCAGAATAATCAACACAGGTGTCTCTGCCATTGTCTGTCCTTTTCAGAAGATGAATTGAAATTGTTCGTGTCCGCATGTTCACCGTTCTGTCTAACCGATAGACGAACGCTTATTTCGAAGGGAAGGTTGCAGCGGTAGCACCGCACTAAACGGTGGAGATCAGGCTCTTGCGCGTTGTCTCCCTCAACATTGTATTTGCTCCCCTTCGCCATGAGGGAGAAGGGGCTGGGGGATGAGGGTTCCAATACTTAATGCAGTCTTACCGTTGCCGCCCCTCCCATTCTTTTTGCATGAGTCAGGTAAATCGCTTTAAATAATGCTATATTCTACCAGCCAACCCACTTTCCCCAACCAATTTGTCTAAATCCCATCAACTGCCGACATTAAACTATGAAATAGGTGTATGGATAGTTTGATACTTATAACCTGTAACTTCCGATGTCTGACACCTATTGCCTATAGACGATCCGCTATTCCGCACATAATATAATAGGGAGATCACGAGGTCATGAGGGCAGGAATTTTGACGAACACTTCTCTTCTCGCCAGCTTATTGCAGATTGCCATCCAACAAACGGGTGCTGATCGGGCTATGGTTTGTGATACCCATCTCGCCGTTGTGGGTAGTGTCAATTTGGATCAGGCTGAAATTCTATCCGAGCGCTTGACCGATGTAGTGCAGAAGGCCATTGCCAGCGGTCAGCCCGTCATCACCAACAACGCTGTTAAGGATGCTGCCAACGCGCCCCTGACCAAAACCAACTTTGATAATCTGCGTGGCGTAGTAGCCATTCCCGTTGTCGGCGTGGGTGCGCTCTACTTGGATCGTCCACTTAAGCAGGGCATCATTGCCAAAAATACCATTAACCGTCTCATGAAGGTGGCCGAACAAGCGGCCAAAGACGGTCAAACCGAAATTACTACGGATAAACTTGGCGAACTCTACCAACAAACGACCTAAAACAAAAAGGCGACCACCTGGTCGCCTTTTTGTTATCTCTATTTCAAAAATCTTCTCATGCATTGAAGTCCCCTCGCTGCGTAGCTTCACGAGACGACACGTTTACAATCTTATGCGTTTCTCTCCCGTAGGGAAGGCTCTCAGAGCCTTCCGCTTTCCCTCAATCGACCAAATCTGTGGTGTCCTAAACTGCGTAGCGTAGCGGACATTTAGGGGAGAGGATGCTCACTCACAACCTGCGTGATGCTGCCCCGCTCAACGAGCATCTGTGTTGATGTCACCTCATGTGCCGATGTTTTGCCCATCACCGATATAACCATGATGATGATCGTGATAAACATCGCGTTCCGTATTAGTTTGATGTTCATCTCAATACGCCTACCGAACATCGTTGCACTTAAGTTTTGCCCATCAATCTCAGTCCGTTGTGTTTGATTTGTACGCATATTAGTCACAAAATAGATTGCATAACTTTATTTTCTTTAGTCTATGTCGCCATGCTCTGCTTGGAATGAGCAAGCTGTCGCACATTGGTCTAGGTAATTCAGCCTATTTTTAAAGGTGTTGCGAATACTTTAACGGAATTGAATTCGGGGAGTACCCTCAAGTGTCGACTCAAACGGATTATGCCGCCCATCTGCGTGAACTTCCCAAACCTCAGTGGGATGAGTATCTCAGGGCCAACTCCGGCTTACCCGGCCCGCGCGCCAACTTGCCGTTAGGGGATGCTGTAGCGGTTGTTGGTGATGAATCGATCTTCCGTCACTTGCTGACCTATAATGCGGTCATCGCACCCACCAACACTTCCGGTGAATTTCTGGCCTTTTGCGGAACAGTCGGCTTCGGCAAGCTATTGATCGAGCATCATCCTGACGCGTTGGAAGTCCTACGCGCCTCTGCCAATGATCCTCGTTGGCGTGTCCGTGAAGGTGCGGCCATCGCCCTCCAACATTTTGGTGATCATGACTTCACTCGGTTGATTGACTTGATTTCATGTTGGAGTATCGGTACACCCTATGAACAGCGTGCCGCTGCCGCTGCCCTCTGCGAACCCCGTTTGCTCAAAAATCCTACTGAAGTTAGTCGTGTGTTGGACATCCTCGATGCCATCACCGCCACCATTCCCACCGTCACCAACCGCAAAGCTGATGATTTCATCGCCCTCCGTAAAGGCTTAGCCTACTGTTGGAGTGTAGCTGTTGTCGCCTTGCCGGAGCAGGGCAAACCCCTCATGGAAAAGTGGCTGGCCTCCACTGACAAAGACATCCGCTGGCTCATGCGCGAGAATCTCAAGAAAGACCGTCTCAAACGCATGGATGCAGAGTTGGTAAGACATTTCTCCAGATAGAACTCTATTGACGTCTTCTGAGCTTTACAAACACTCTGAGTCTATATAAAATCCCAACAAGTATTCATGTGAGGAAATGTTATGGACCGTTTGACAGATTTGGTTCTCAAACAACTCAAGGAACAAACTGAATCTAACAAACTCTTAGCCAGATTTTTGGTTTGGAAGTTGAGAAATATGGGGATTTCCTTAGATAAAAAGAGGACGAAGGAAATTTTCGTAAAGTTGCAAGACTATTTCAAAGATAATCTAGACCTCGAACTCGATAACCTTACTATAGATTTTGACGACATAGAAGTTGATTCTCAACTGACAAAATTATTCGAACCTCAGCCTCCAGTTATAAAGCTCACTCAAGATGATTTTGTAGAATTTGAAAAAACTCTGCATAAAAATTTTAGATATGCTTCCCTGAGAGCCATGGCGATGGCGCGCAAATTTCTATTAGAGGAATGGAGAAATCAGTCACTAGAATCACTGCGAAAAGACAATGAAAATAGATCCAATTTCGAACAAGCCATTCAAATGCGGTGGGGTAATGCTATTGATTCTTTGAGGCTATTCTTGGGAATTTGCCTAGAAATAGGATATGAGTTCAATAATGAGTATAGGCTGGATGCTTCAAAAAATGAAGATTTCGTTTTTGGAGCTTTGACTGCACTACATGCCCGTGGATGCCAAGTTGGACAAGAAATTCTTGTTCTTCTTCAAAATGGTTTTGCCGACGGTGCTCATGCGAGATGGAGAACTCTGCATGAAATATCCGTAACAGCAAGCTTTATTAGACATCACGGCAAAGATGTGGCTGAAAGATATATGTTTCACAGCACTACGCAAGAATACAAAGCTATGGAACAGTATCAAAAATATGCTCCTGTTTTAGGACAAAGACCTTTTCCTTCCACCGAGGTAAACAGACTGAAAAATCAGCGTGATAAGTTGATAACAAAATTTGGATCTGAATATAAAGAGGATTATGGCTGGGCTGCGAATGTACTAGGCAAAAACCACTTAACGTTTGCCCAAATTGAGAAAAAAGCTGGTTTTGAGCATTTAAGGCCATACTTCAAAATGTCTAGTAGCAATGTTCATGCGGGGTCAAATGCAATTAGTTTTCGCTTAGGCTTGCCTACAGAGCGGAAACTTTTGTTAGCTGGTTCAAGTATTTATGGACTTGATGAACCCGCTTGTGATACAGCGTATTCAATTAGTTTGTTAACAGCTACCTTGGTTCTAACTCGTCCGGGATTAGGAAATCTAGCTCAGATTCGCGCTATGCAGAAAATCACTCAAGATGTTTATAAGGCATTTCTTGATGCGAAGAAAAACATCACTTAGATGAAATTGTTAATTCGCCAAACCCATACATGTATTGCAAAAGTTTCCCTATTCTAATGCTCAAATAAGAAAATATGTGCTATACTGAACCTGTAAAATAGTGCATCAGGTTCAGTATGCTCCGTTCCCAATCTTTCTCTCTTTACATCTGCCCTGAAACTAGCCAGTTATATGTCCACGACGACTCCCTCCATCGCTTGCGGGCGAGGGTTCTGGATAGTTTATTTTCATTTTCGGGTCTGCTTTTGCATTCTCGGCGGCAAATTCCCGCACTTCCGCCAAAACGGCATTGCCATTTTTGCAGCGGCGGCCATACGCGAGCCAACCGCTGCAATAGTGTCAGTTCAGTGGCATCAGCCGAACCAGCCGCCGGCACAAATTGTCGATTCAGCGGTGCGTTCCCCTGATTTCGCCTGCTGTTTCGGTGGGAAATATGCAAATTGTGCAGCACAAATAGCAATGAGTGAATCAAATTGATAGTGAGTTCGAATAGTTACGCAGCCGTCGCCACCAGCGGCCCTTTCGCCGCCTCATCCACACCCAGTCGCGCCAGATGGTCAAGTGTCGCCACCAGAATTTGGTTGTCCTCAATCAGATGATCTTCGACCACTACGCCCATCTTGATGCG
>JBGAHG010000076.1:0-4970 GCA_044226325.1 Aggregatilineales bacterium | reverse complement strand
AGTGCGTTGACACCGATGACGGATTTTCCGGTGATGAATGCAAATGCGGATGCGATGTCACTGCTGGGATTGCTGCGTATATGCGGCATTGAACCGGCAGCGGATGGAAAGGGGCTGGTTATTCGTCCACAAGTGCCGAGAAATCGGTTTGTGCTGGATACCAAGTTGATCCGGTTGGAGGTGGATGGAACCAAGGTGCGAGGCGAATATCGAGCGCAGTTTGGTGGGACGATTAATCTATACGTGTATGCACCGGGGAGGGCAGAGGCCATACCATTTTTGCTGGCGTTTCATGCGGGGCAACGAGTGCCATTCGAAGTGGGATAACAACAGACAAAAGACCTCGTGAAAAATAGATTATATGTGGTCGAAAACGGTGAAAATTAGGGTTGGAGGCATTCTAACTTTGGGAGTTGGCCTGTTAAACAGGTAATAACAGGTAAAAGTGGGTGTTTTTGAACCCTTGTGAACCTTGGTGAAATTACGGAATATTACGGGAAAATCGATATAAACTGTATTCCAACTTTAAGGTTTGTTTGATGAGGGAGAAAATTTCGCTGTGTGAGGCGGTTTGCGGACAAAAAGGTTGGTGAAGGCAAACCCGATTCGTACGGTATTCGTACCGTAGTGTATAGAATTATTGTTCTGTTTGTGGTAAGGTGTATTTGGGTGAGATTGCATTAAGGGGTGGAGGAAACGATTTGCTGTATGTACCTCACCCCCAACCCCACATCAGCAACGTTCGCTGGCTCACTCTACTAATAGCCGAAGCGTCAGGGAGGGGCTTTAAAGACTTTTAAAGTTCACTATGAGTTGTAAACATTTCAGAAATCGGTTTCTACCGTTTCGCGTGGTGCTACCGATAGTTGATTTTCAGACAAGAACTCCAATGCAATCTTCCACCAGCGAAGGGGGCGGCAAGGCAACTGATAGCCCGTAAAGGAGGGCAGAAACCAAGGCAAAGATAGTGATTTTACATGTCAATTACCTGCGAATAATAAGAGCCTCGCGATATATGCTAAAGCTGATGACACTATGAAAACTCAACGAAAAACCATTGATCAGCAGACTTATTTTGTGGTGCGTGATGTTCATCCTGACTTACACGATACTCTGCGCGGCCTGTACTACAGTGCGTTTGAGGACGGATTTGCCAAGGCTTTTCCGGCTGATACACCGAACATTGACGCGATTTATGCCCATTTCGAGCGGAATATGCCTGACCTGATTGAGCAAGCGGCAGGTATACAACCTGTGCCGTGGGAAAAGTGCCTGTTGGCCGTACTGGAACGGCTAAAGGGGCAAGAACTTAAGTGGTGGTTGGTAGGCAGCAGCGCGTTAGCCGTGCGTGGACTGGCTGTTACACCGCATGACCTTGATCTGGCCGTGCAAGATGGCGGCAGCGAACGATTAGGGCATTTGATGTCTGACTGTTTGGTCGAACCTGTATCTGACTCGCGGGGTTGGATATGGGATTGGTTTGGACGGTGTTTTCTACACGCCCGATTGGAATGGGTAGGAAATGTGAATGATAAGGCCGAACAGGATGGTGTGTGCGATTTTGGTCCGACTGCGCAAGCAGCGAGCGAGGTTGTGCAGTGGCGCGGTTATTCGATTAACGTGCCACCACTCGATTTACAACTGGCAGTATCCGAGCGGCGTGGGCTGACAGAGCGCGCCGATTTGATTCAGACATGGATGGCGTGATGCGCTTTGGAAACGAATTAATGAACCGAAGTTGATGGTTAGGCGTAGGCTAGGGTAGATTTAACGCGTTACCGCATCGTTTCGTCCATTGGTTTGACTATTGGAGGGTCGTATGCAGCGGTTTAGATGGCTAGCTGGTTTGCTGTGTGTCATGGTCATGATGGTGGCAGCGTTAGCGATGATTGTGCCCGTCACGGCACAGGACTCCAAGACGCTGGTGGTTACTTCGTTGAGTGATGTCAATTCGCTCGATCCGGCACTGGGTTACGACACGGTATCATGGCCGACCGAATCACTGGTCTATCGTGGATTGGTGACATGGGATGATGACGGTAAGGAAATTGTTCCGGCGCTGGCTGAAAAAGTTGATTCCAGTACAGACGGTTTAAAGTTTACCTTCACGCTGCGAAAAGGGGTGAAGTTTTCTAATGGGCGTGCGATTACGGGCGATGATGTGAAGTACAGCTTCGAGCGGCTGCTGAACCCCAAGACAGCCTCACCCGGCAGTTTTATTTTTGATCTGATTGACGGCGCAAAAGATTATATCGACGGCAAGGCGACTGAGATTTCAGGCATCAAAGTGAGTGATCCGACGACGGTGGCGTTTACATTGTCACGACCGGAGTGGACATTCTTACAACGGATGGCACTGCCGTTCGCGTCGATTGTGGCTAAAGAGGGAGTCGAGGCGGCGGGTGACCAATTTGGCCGACAGCCGTTGGGCGCAGGGCCGTATGTGCTGAAGTCGTGGGATTCGGGTGTCAAGCTAGTATTTGAGCGGAATCCGAATTATTACCGCGAAGGTTATCCAAAAGTGGATACGGTTCAAGTGGATGTGGGTGTTGATCCATCGGTGATGGTGCTGCGCGTCGAAAGCGGCGAGGCAGATACGTCGTTGGACTTCATCGCACCGGCTGATTATCCACGGGTTGCGGGTGATGATGCGCTCAAGGATCGGATGCTGCTGAGTCCAACACCGAATATTTTCTATATGGCGTTTAATACGCGTGAAGCGCCCTATAACGATCTGAAAGTGCGGCAGGCGCTGAGCATGGCGGTGGATCGTGACCGGATTGTGCAACTGCTGAACGGGCGACCACTGGCCGCAAATGGTTTATTCCCGCCGAATCTATCCGGCGATAACCCCGATTTGCCTGCGCTCAAATATGATCCGGAAGGGGCGAAAGCCTTGCTAAAAGAAGCGGGTATCGCGGATGGCATGAGTACCAAGATTTATGTCGATACCGATCCGGCTGATTTAACGGTGGTGCAGGCTATCGCACAAGATTGGGCCACGGTTGGCGTAAAGGCTGAGATCGTATCGTTGGAATTTTCGCAAATTCTCGACATCATGTATGGTGATAATCCCGGTCAAATGCCGGTACTGTATATCAGCTGGTATGCGGATTATCCTGATCCATCCGATTTTTACCAGCCGATATTGCAATGCAAGGCCGCTAACAACACCGGTGGTTTTTGTGATGAAGCGCTGGATAAGATGGAAGCGGCAGCCGCGTTGATCCCACCGGGCGATGACCGTTGGAAGGCCTACGGTGCGCTGGAAGAGGCGATTAACAAGGACATGCCCTGGGTATTTGTTTTATACGGGCGCAACTTCTTTTACAGCAGCAGTCGGGTTAAAGATTTGAAACCGCATCCGGTGTTCGGATTGACGTTTGAAACGGCGAGTGTGTCGTAGCGGGCAATCCCAAGCAGGGGAGGGTCACAGATCCTCCTCTACGAGAAAATCAAAATTTCTGCACTTAATTGAATTTTAAAAAGCACAATCTTTATTTGTGATCCTGTTCGATAACGAGATTTATGAACGCTGCTCATCAACCGAATGACAAACCGATGGCGCTGGCTGGTATCCGTGTAATTGATTTCTCGCGGGTGCTGGCAGGGCCGTACTGTACGATGCTGCTGGCTGATTTAGGGGCAGATGTCATCAAGGTGGAAAATCCGGATGGCGGGGATGATACACGCCGCTGGGGACCACCGTGGCTGGATGGCGAGAGTGCTTATTTCCTGAGCATCAACCGTAATAAACGCAGTTTGGCGCTGAACCTCAAGCATCCGCGCGGGGTTGAGCTGGCGAACCAACTGATCACCCAAGCCGATGTGCTGGTTGAGAATTTCAAGGTCGGCGGGATGGCACAGTTGGGGTTGGGCTACGATGCGCTGCATAAGCAGTATCCACGACTGGTTTATTGCAGTATCACGGGCTATGGGCAGACTGGCCCTGACCATGACCGCCCCGGTTACGACTTCATTTTACAGGCGGAAGGCGGGTTGATGTCGATTACTGGCCCGCAGGATGGGATGCCACATAAGGCAGGGGTGGCGATTGTCGATGTGACGGCGGGGTTGTATGCGACACAGGCGATTCTGGCGGCGCTGCGGTATCGCGATCAAACGGGGCAGGGGCAGTATGTGGATGTGGCGCTGTTCGATTCGCAATTGGCGTGGCTGGTGAACGTTGCCCAAAATTATCTGGTATCAGGGGACACTCCGCAGCGTTACGGCAATGCTCATCCGAATATTGTGCCGTATGAAGTTTTCCAAACGGCAGACGGTTATTTGTCGTTGGGGGTGGGGAACGACTCGCAGTATAAGCGGTTATGTGAGGTGGCGGGGCAATTGGCATTATGGGATGAACCCCGTTACCAGACCAATCCAAGCAGGGTGCAATATCGGGCAGAGTTGATTCCACTGTGGCAAGGGGTGTTCAAGACTCGGACAACGGCTGAATGGCTGGCTCTGATTACACCTCAAGGGATCCCGGTGGGGCCGATTAACACAATTCCGGATGCGCTGGCTCATCCGCAAGCGGTGGCGCGGGAGATGGTGCAGCAGGTTGCGCGTGAGGGCAGTCACGATGTGCCGCAGTTAGGGCCGGTGGCGAAACTTTCGGAAACGCCAGCGCGAATCCAACAGCCTCCGCCGCGATTAGGTGAACATAGCAGCGCTATTTTGCAAAGCGAACTTGGGTATAGCATAGAGGAAATCATAGCATTAAGGGCAGAAGGGGTGATCGGTGGCGACACTGTTTCAGGGTGAGAAGGTGCGGCTGCGCGCGGTCGAGGTGGCTGATTGGGACGTGCATTATCAGTGGAATCTGGACAGCGATAATGGGCGGATGACCGACGAAGTCTGGTTCCCGACCTCACGGGCATTTGTGCAAGAGTGGGCAGAGCGTGAGTCTAAACGCCGCGAAGAGGATGATGCCTTCCGTTTTCAGATTGAGAGCCTTGCAGGCGAGT
>JBGAHG010000059.1:0-35030 GCA_044226325.1 Aggregatilineales bacterium | reverse complement strand
TTGCCACCTGTACTTTCAATCGAAAGGAAATCGGCTCCGGCCTGCGCGCATAACTCAAAACAGCGCGCCATATCATCCCACAAAGCGCCACTTCGCATATGAGGCGGACGCTCGAATTCGCGGATATCGTTGGGCGTTACACGTAGTGCACTCTTCAGTCCGTCACTTTGAGCAAATCGATCCAGTGTGCGGCGCAAGATCGACGTAATGTCAGCGCCCCACTCCGGTATGCGTGTCATTTCAGGAAGCAACTCGAACTCAACCACAAGTCCCTGCAAATGTAGATTCACGGCTCTGGCGCAAGCATTCTCAATAATCTGCTTATATTGTTCGCGGATTTCCGGCATGGTATCGACAGCAACAGGCATTGCCGGAAGGGTAAAGTTCAGTTCGGGATAAACAATGCCGCCACCAATAACAAGGCCATTTGCAAGTGTCAGCGGACGAGGGCTTCGACCAAAAATCAAATCATCTGAATGCGATACCGCCAGATGATCATAAGTTTCCATGATATCTTTTTACCTGCTTTCACCTCAGGTACCCATTAATTCACGCACTTTGCGAACGGCGCTTGAGGCATCCGGCGCGTAACCATCGGCACCAATTTGATCAGCGTAGGCTTGATTAACCGGAGCGCCGCCAATAATAATCCGTACCTTATCACGTACACCGGATTGCTTAAGGGCTTCAACCACATTTTTCATATTGGGCATCGTGGTCGTGAGCAGCGCCGACAGCGCCACAACATTTGCGCCCCGGTTTTGTACTGCGTCCACAAACTTTTCCGGTGCGGCATCAATACCGAGATCGATAATCTCGAAACCCGAGCCTTCCAACATCATTGCGACAAGTTTCTTGCCTATATCATGCAAATCACCTTTGACCGTGCCGATAGCAACTTTGCCAAGTGGTTTTACGCCTTGCTCCACCAAATACGGCCTAAGGATTTGGAGCGCCTTATCCATCGCCCGTGCTGCGATCAGCATTTCCGGCACAAAGACTATGCCCTCTTCATACATTTGCCCAACCTTGCCCATCGCACTGATCAGCCCGTCATTCAAGATAACATCAGCAGCAAAACCCTCGTCGAGCGCTTGCTTTACCTTCTCGAGGGCAACATTAGCTTGTCCCTGAATAACGCCTTCTCTTAGTTCATCGATAACAGTCATGCACTTAACCTCCTGGTTGGGTGCTTTGTGCATCAACACCTACTTTTATCAAAAATCCATTTTTAACACGAACATTACTTAACGAAACAGAATGGATCGCAAACACATCATATTTCGATAGTGACCTGTTCAAACACGCCTTCCGGTTCCAATGCCATACACGACTCGCGAACGATTAACTCGGGACGCAATGTAACTTGTTCGAAATAGCCGTGTTCACCCTTTATTCGGCGCAGCAAAATATTCGCAGCAACTTGACCGATGCTTAGAAATGGCTGCGCAAGAGTAGTCAGCGGCGGGTCAAGGTGGGCAGTCACGTCCAAATTATCGAAACCGATCACAGATAAGTCGCGCGGAATATTGAGTGACAGGCTACTCGCCGCACGGTATAGGCCAATCGCGATTTGATCATTCGCCGCAACAACAGCAGTTGGGCGGTCCGGCCCCGACAGATAC
Source organism: Aggregatilineales bacterium (assembly GCA_044226325.1). Lineage (GTDB taxonomy): Bacteria > Chloroflexota > Anaerolineae > Aggregatilineales > Phototrophicaceae > CFX2. The sequence continues at coordinate 33,405 of JBGAHG010000059.1, read as the reverse complement.
TTCTGCAAGGGAGACAGGTCAATCACAGGATAACCTTCCACATTGCACAGGAGCCGCTCATCAAGGGTGACACCCCGCTCATTCAGGGCTTGCCGATAGCCTAAGAAACGGTGTTCCATACTAACTGCTGGCGGCGACCACGTCACGAAGCCAACGCGCCTGTGCCCCAGATTAAACAGGTAATGAGTGCCGCGAATCGCACCATCAAAGTGGTCTGTCATGACGTAGTCGGTCGACAGGCCGCGTAAATAACGGTCGATGAGAACGATTGGAAACCCCGTGTTATTGAGTTTCTCAACAAGAGAGATATTCTCCGAATTCACAGGATAGAGTGCGATTCCCGCTACATGCTCGTCGATCAGTTTGAGGATGACCCGTTGCTGCTGCGCTTGATCGTTATTGACATGATTAAAGATGACCGAAAAACCGGCTTCTTCGGCTACCTGTTGGAAGCCTACCAAAATAGTCGGTATGGATGAGTCACGAACATAAGGCACAACAAAGGCCAAACGCCGTGAGCGAAGCGCCGAGTTATTGAATTCCGTCATGTGGACAAAGGTTCCGCGCCCCTGTTCGCGCAATAAATAGCCTTCATTTTCAAGCGTTTGTAGGGCTTGGCGGATGGTTCCACGGGCAACATCAAACTCGGCGCACAATTCTTTCTCTGATGGGAGTGTGGTGCCTTCAGACCAAATACCACTCCTAATCCGTTCCTTCAGCAATGACGCAACCTGTATATGAAGATGCAGCGCGTTAGGGTTTCGATCCAACATAAAGAGGTTGTCCACCTAATGGTATAAAGGTCTATACATTAGTCTACTTATCGTTGTACATTTTGTCAAACAGATTTGACCTTTAGAGTATAGACTTCACCACCTTTTACGTGGATTGTCACTGTTTGCTGGTTTTGTAGCGATAGTTCTTCGATTGCTTCTTCATTCATATTTATCCGAACCACCTCGGCCACAGGCAGTCCGAACCTTATCATACTCTCCACGGGTTCGCGGGTCACGTTATAACAACGCACAACTAGATATTCACCGCTGCGGTAAACAGCACTGAGTACCAATTCAGGAGAGTCAATGGTGACAAAGCTGAAATTATCCGGCAGAACTCCGCCCCGAGGCCAATCGGCCTTGGTCACACGGGCAGGATCATCGCGCGTAATGTTCATCTCATGGAGTTCAAGTCCGGGGTGAGTATCTGCACGACGAGCCATCAAAGGCGCAGTATAGTTGTAAGCCGGTGCATAGACATGCTCCCAATCGCCTTCATGCGGCAGAATGGCGTACTCATACTCATAATCACCGAGACATTGTGCGCCGGGTGTCGGAACCAATGGCCCGGCAGCAATCCGCCGTACCCACAAATCGTCCCGCGATAGCCACTCGATGCAGCGTAGTAGCGTTAGAGCGATCGTACCATCTTCATATACTTCTACAGAGGGCAAGCCTCGATTTAATACCGCTAGACCCGATCCTTCGCTGCTTAAATCCGTGAATGCCCGCTGATGCATTAGCGGTGTTGGATCTTCCACCCATCCAGTTGAGTCCGGCAGCTTCAAATCGCGAGCAGCGACCATGAATGACTCATCCACATATGCTTGTGGAACACAGATTCCGCTGGGGAAATCAACGGTTAATTTGTGATCATGGGCCGCGTTATGAATACTGGTGCGAATATAAATACCGGGTTGATCAGCATAAACCATGACATCCGATGTTATCGGGAGAGGCACAGTATCCGCCGACCGTTTTTGGCGATCTTCGGTCAGTCCAGCCGGAATTTGCAGGATTCTCTCGATACGGAAGGTCACGCGTAGTGGACCGGACTCTAGGCAAGTGACAGTTGCAGGCAATTCCTTCGTGCTGATCGTTTGGCTGTTTTGGGACAAAGAACAATAGGTATATTCATCGCCAGTATCTTCCACATCAAAGAAGTGATTCAAGTGATTGAAGGTTAGATTGGTCTGCTTATCGACAACCGTCAAACCACCATCAGATTCAATAGTCATCGTCAAGAAGCGATTCTCAACCTTACGTTCACTAACAGTCAACGCCCCATTACTTACAGGTGCAGCATTCGGTTGAATGTAAAAAGTGGTAAATCCACACGCAGGCACATGTACTGGTAGCTGAATAGTCACGCGACGCTTGCGATTGGGTTTTAGCACTTCCATCCAGAAGCGTTGTTCATCCTTCACAACCTGATGCGGAACCGTTTTTCCTCGAGTGTCGATGACATGAAAATTATCGGCCAGTGAATCATCGAAGTCGAAATCAACTATCGCTTCGGCTACTTCGGTTCGTTCCCACCCTAACGGGTTGTACACGATGATGGGCATTCCCTCATGCTGTGTATAATCAATTTGTCGTGTGAGAAGGCGGAGGCTATCTCTTACTAACGCCTCTCCGATCTGACGAGACTGGCTGAAACGGTAGTCCATTTCATGATGTACTTCATCAATGCCGCTCCCATAAATATCATCGTGAGGGTGGTTCAGCAAAAGCCAGTGCCACGCCACATCCAGCAAACCGGGGACACCTTGCGGCACATCTGCGCCAGAAAGCCATGCCAGAGCCGTGATCGGTTCAGTATAGCGTTCGAGCAGCACCTCTCCTTTATGATTAGCTTGTTTTAGATGGATCCGTGTCGAGTACACACCCTGCAAAATCTCGCTGTATCGTCCCCAACGGAACTCCCCTTCAAACTCCTCGAGCTTCTTACCTGAGGCACGAACTCGGGCTAAGTGATCGCGAAGCCTGCCGTGCATAATAGAAACGTTGTCTAGCTCATCGTTCGCGCGTGCAATGATTTGTGGGATAAGCGCCTCAGGTTCAGCATGATCAATACCATTCATTAAAAGCAGTGCATCTGTGTTCGCCATCGGCGTCAATTTATTGACAGCACGTTGAATTTTCTCCTGTGCCAGAACCGGATTGAAAATCATTTGCGAGGTATCGCCCCAGTGGATGCCGTACCCCAAATTAGTAACATTGTGATAGCCCCAGGGCATAAGAATGGTCGTAACGCCTTCCCCGTCCAGAGCCTTCCAGATGAACTCTGTCCCCAGTCGATCTCCATCCACTCCCATGCCACGCCAAAAGAACGCATTATCAATGCCGAAACCCCGCAAAATCTGCGGCAGTTGGGCAATATGTCCGAATCCATCCGGCACATAGCCAATCTTTTCGACGCCACCGAACGCCTCGCCCATACGATGACCAAGACGCAGATTGCGAATAAGTGCCTCTGGGCTAACCAGAAACTCGTCAGCCAGAACAAACCACGGTCCTACCTGAATACGCCCCGAGCGGCACAATGCCTGCAATTCGGCTGCCTTATCCGGCCTGACTTCCAAATAATCTTCAAGGACACTCATTTGCCCATCGAGCATAAAGTAATGGAAATCCGGGTCGGCCTTCAGAATATCGAGCAAGTTATCAACCAAACGAACCAAACGCATACGAAATTCTTGAAAGGTACAGTACCATGCCCGATCCCAATGGGTATGGCTCACCAATGTCGCTTGATAATGCACCATAACGCGATCCTTCTTGTCGGTTTGACAAAACCAGTCAAATGGATTATATATTTGTTGTAAGTTGTCTATACCTATATATGATAGCACTGATAAGAAAATTTGCTACTTATTTACCTGACAGGAGCTGATCATGGATAGCAGTAAGAAGAAGGATGTTTTTAATAAGCCGATTTCGCGTAGGTTATTTTTAAAGGGGTCGGCGGGGAGCATTGCCGCTGCACTTGCAGCTTTTGGCCCCAGCAAGTTCATGAGCCAAGGCATATTTGCTCCGAATCTCATTCAAAACAACAAGACTGTTGTGCTAGCCATTCAAGAATTCGCGCATGATGCCATCAAGACAGTTCTGCCCGATTTCGAGAAGAACACCGGCTTAACCGTCAAGTTGGAAGGTGGTCCGGTCAGCGGCAATGACATGTTGACCAAGTATGGCCCAAGTTTCGCGTCTGGTGAAAGCCCGGTTGATGTCATTAGCGATGCAGATGATGACTCACCCACTTTTATTCGTGCCGGTTATATCGAACCACTGACCGACATTATCCCGAAGGAAACTTGGGATGATTTTCCAGACAGCATGAACGGGCATATCGACACCTTCTTGAGCTTTGAAGGCCAGCGCTATCGCATACCGCATGAGTTTGCGATTGGTTATTTCTTCACCCGTAAGGATTGGCTCGATGAGAAGAAACTCAAGACGCCGACGACATGGGATGAAATGGTCAGTGTAGGTAAGGAATTTGCTGATTCATCCAAGGGCGTATGGGGCACGACCGATGGCTTGATTAAGCCGGCTCTCCTTTATGTCTATGTGGCGTACCTGACGGCACAGGCTGGGGGCAAAGTCTTTGAATTCGACGATGCCACAGGCGAAGCATTCCAATTCCTGTATGACATGATTTACACGCACAAGATATTCCCGGAAGATGCACTGAACCAGGATTACACCGCCCAAAATCAACTCTATATGGGTGATAAGGTGGCCTTCATGCGTCAGTGGCCGTTCTTCCAGAGCGTTGCTGAAGGTGACAAGAACTGGTTTAAGCCTGAAAAGATGACTATCGAACTACCGCCTGCGGGCAAGGCCGGAAGCAAGGCGTGGTGGGGCGGTTGGGGCTTCTCGATCCCGAAGTTCGCTCCCAACATGGATGGCGCGAAAGAACTCGTCAAATATCTGACTTCAGTGGATATTATTCCGAAACTCGCTGAAGGTCAGTCATGGTTCATTATGCCGCGCAAGTCCATCCTGAAAGCTTTTGAAGGTAAGGATAACCCGATTGTTAACGCGATGGGTCAGTACGCGGCGGCTGGAGTTCCAGCTCCTCGTCCATTCCATCCTCGCGTTGCGGAAGCGCAGACCGTCGTGGACGATGCAGCATCACAGTTCCTAACCAAACAGTTGTCACTTGCTGAAGCACTGAAATATGGTAAAGACCAGATTGCAGCGTTGGGCACATAAGTTTGGCACAAGTAGTAAGTCATTAGGGTGGATCAATGATCCACCCTTCCTGATCTCACGAGACAGTATGTTCACCTGTATCACAATACCCGTTTTAACTCCCAACCGATACTTATTGAATAGAAACGCGCTATGGGTGCTGTAACAATTAAACGTACGCGAAACTCTTTTCTGCGGCTGACATTCCGGCAGCGCACATATGTGATTGCCATCCTATTGTTAATTCCAGCGCTCGCGTTGCGAACGTTTACGGCTTTTTACCCCTTTATTCAAACGGCTTATCTCAGCCTACACAAATATAATCCGGCCTTTGATGGCAGGACTGGCCCGGTGTTCGTTGGTTTGGGCAACTTTCAGCGCATTGCCAACGATCCGGTCGTCCGCGCCAGCATCAGCTTCACGCTCGTGTTTGTGGTGGTGGCGACATTTCTACAGCTGACGATTGGATTAGCCGTTGCCCATCTGCTCAATGCGCCTTTCCGCTTGCGCAGTCTATCCCGCACGTTGGTGCTGCTGCCTTGGGCCATACCGATGGTTATCGCCGCGCTCGGCTTCCGCTGGATGTTCGATGATCAATTTGGCATGATCCCAGACCTCTTGCGGCGCGGACTCGGCATCCAAATGAAGTGGCTGATTAATCCCTACAATGCCAAGATCGCGGTGATCTCCGTCGCGGTGTGGAAAAGTAGCCCTTTTGTCGCGCTGGTTTTATTAGCCGGTTTACAAGGTATCTCCCAAGATTTGTATGAGGCTGCACGGGTCGATGGTGCCAATTGGTTGACCTCCCTGCGCTTCATCACGATACCGATGTTGATGCCTATCATCATTACCACTGCTATGTTTATGGTAGTCTGGCAGCTCGCGGTATTTGACTTGCCCTTCTTGATGACTGGAGGTGGGCCGGGGTTCTCAACAACGGTCATTGCCCAAAAGATTTATCTCGAAAGTAACTCGCTTAACTATGGCTATGCAGCGTCCATTGGCATGGTCTTGGTTGCCATTGTTGCCATCGTCGGAGCAATTGGGCTGTATCTGTTCCGTCGCTTCGATGTCTCGGAATGAAAGGCTCGACTGATGTCTGCTCATGTTGCAACGCGTTCACACGAATACATCTCCTCACAAATGGTGAGGAAAAACTTCCTTCAACGTAACGCTCAGAGTATTTTGGTCTATATTTGCTTTGCCATTTTTCTTATTGCCATTTGTGCGCCTTTCTACTTTATTTTTGTATCATCCATCACCCCATCCCGTGAGCTCTTTCAGGTTCCGCCTCAATACTGGCCGAGTGTTCCCACGCTCGACAGCTATGGACGCATGATCGAATCAGTGCCGTTTTTCACCTACTACCGGAACTCGTTGATCTTCGCAACAGGATCATCAGCCGTTTCGGTCATTGCGGCCAGCATGGCGGCCTATGCCCTCGCCCGTATTAAATTTCCCGGCAGCAATATCGTTTATCTCGCGTTGATCCTATCCGTAGCGCTTCCGCAAATCGCCGTACTCGTTCCCATGTTTGAAACCCTCAAAACATTCAAGATGATCAGCACACAGCATGGCCTGATCATTTTGATGAGTAGTCTGGTGCTACCCTATACCATCATGACGCTCGTCTCGTTTGTTAAACAGGTTCCAGCCGAAATCGAAGAAGCCGCCTATATTGATGGGGCCAATACATGGCAGATTATCGTGCGGGTGGTATTTCCGCTCATTCGCCCTGCCCTCTTCACCATGTTCCTAATCAACTTCATCATCAGTTGGAATGAACTGCTCTACCCATTGGTTTTTGCCCATAGTGTCGATGTCAAAACCTTGAGTGTCGGTCTTACAGAGTTAACCGATCCGGGCTCCACCTATACTAAGCCTTGGGATATGATGAGCGCGATGAGTGTGCTCATGATCATCCCCGTTCTCATGATAATTCTTCTCGGTCAACGGATGATCATTGCCGGACTTTCACGCGGTGCCGTTAAATAAGTCATTTGGAGGATAAAGGATGCCTGTCGAAAAAGCCCATATCACAATCGAGCAAAACACTGAGTACCTCAAGCGTTATGCCTTCCTAGAGCGTGCTTGTATGAGAACCCTCGCAGGTTGGCTGCCCGGTGTGCCAGAATGGGAAGCCAAGAATGAATTTGGCCTGCATATTTGGGAAAGTGGCGATTCGGTAGATCAACTCTACAACCGCTTGCGCGAACTCCGCTGCTACCAACCGGAACGCGGCATCAGCCCGCAGCTCAAGTTGATCGCGGAAAAACTTGACTATGCCCAAAACACAGCCGAGCTTGTCGCGACCGTCTATCTAGTAGTCAAGAAAGCGCTTCTCGAAGCCTATCGCAACCATCCCGACGTGACATGGAGCGATTTTGACCGACCGACTGTCAAACTGACCGAAAAGGTACTTCCGGCAGCAGGACGACAGGTCGAGTGGGCAGAAAAGTTTTTCGCGGGTATTGAACAGAATTATCCCGGCTGGCAAACGTGGCGAGATTATATTGCGGGCCTATTAGCGTCCGATGGTGGCATCACCGGAACAGCACCACCTACAGCCGAACCGACACCACCGCCTGACCGAGCGCTGCTGCTCCCTTGGAAAGAATGCCAACGGGTGAAAAGCTGGCCGATATTTGACCCATCAGTCGACTTCGAGCCAGACCGTAAAGCCGAGCCAGAAGCCCATCGTTTGTGGCGCTTCAAACACTATCTAAACGAAATGACGGCAGCCGAGACTCTTGGATCAATTCTTTGGATGACCCCCGAAATGACTTGGGAATATCAATACAATGTTTCCCGCCACTTATGGGACGAAATCCGTCACAGCCAATTAGGTCAAGTTCGTGTGCAGCAGTTGGGACTAAAGATCGCCGAAGTCCCACAGGTCGTGCAAATTTACAATGTCATGATGACCTTACCCCCTGTTGATCAGTATGCGCTTTTGACCACCGTAATCGAGCCAAACGGAATGCCCGAAAAAAGCGCCAACCGTGAGCACTGGGAAGAAATTGAAGACGACATCTCAGCGGCTGCCGTCAGCTACGATTGGAGTGATGAGAATTTCCATATCCGCTGGGGCAAGAAGTGGACACCTGTCCTGCTTCAAACCTATGGCTATAAAGAAACTCCCGAAGAAATCGCCGCCCGCACTGAAGCATGGCTGCTCGAAAACACACCGGTGAAAATGCAGCAGAAGATGGCTGTAGACGCGCACGATAAGAACACCGGACGCTTTGAAAACTAACACGCAAACGCCAAAAGAGGAATTCCGCAGAGGGAAATTCCTCTTCTTTTTATGTGATTCCAATCAAATCGTAGATTTCTTCTAAGTCGGTTTCCGGCCAGTTTTCATCCACCAAACCGTTTGTAATATCCACATTGATGAAAAGACCTCGATAGGTCTTGGCTGCGGCCTTTACCCGCCGGACAAAATCACTCATGCCTTGAAACTTCAAATCACGGTGCAGCCCCACCCTACAGGCGAGTACGATCTGGCCGCCAAAGTGTTCAAGCACAGGTTCGAAAGTCGCTTCACTTGCCCCAAACTCATGCCCGCGCAGATTGTGTACCTTCGCCAAGCTTGGAAATTGATGTGTCCATTTGCCGCAGGAATGAAGATAAATACCGCCAAAGGCATCAGAAAGCTGGTTCAAATAGGGCACATTGAACTCATCATGCATCTGCGCTGACATCATCACACACTCGTCATTCGAAATTGAGATGCCTAATCCATCAGGCATCCACGGTTGGAACATGCTCGGAGTGAATTCACAACCGCGTTTGGAAGCGATTTCGCGCTGTGCTTGGACGAAGGCAATGGTTAAGTCTGTCACCTGTTGCAATAAACGATGAACCGCCTGAGGATTGGTATACATCGCCATCAGAAAATTATTGTGCCCCAGTATCAGTGCTGCACTATCAATTGGCCCTTGAATATCACTCATGCGGATGGGATAGCGACCACCCGTCTGCTCGATAAAGTATTCGGTGTAATCGAGCATCCGCCCAAGTTGTCCATCACGAACACTCGGCATAGCCAGTGGAGTAATCTCATCTACCCCTTCCGCAAAGACGGGTCGAACAGCGGGCAAATCATTTTCCCACCAAACCACCTCACAGCCAAACGCCGAAGGTATTCCTACAAGACCCAGCGTGGGACACAAGGACGGGACAAAATCCCCTTTAAGCACCACCTGGGCTTCAATTTCATTGACTTGAGCGCGCAGAAATTTTGCGGGATCGAGAATACGGTCGTGCACTGTATCAGGTCCTTCTGTCGAAAACAGTGCGCTTGGAATGGGATTTCCATTCTTCACGCGTGGTCCAACGTAGCCGATCATGAAGCCCGGCCGCTCGTCGTTTTCCAGCGCCCACAGACGTTTGAGAAACGCCTTATTCTTTGAAATCTGCTCCCGTGCATCCATTACGTGTACTTCCCATAAATCTCAGCCGCTTCCATCATGGCGTTGATATTTTCGAGTGGAGAACCGGGCGGGATATTGTTGCCATCTTGAATAATCAGTCCACGAAACGCTGCCAGTTTTTCGATAACATGTCGTGTTGCTTGCCGCACTTCTTCCGGTGTTCCAGTATGAATGAGCATCGGGCTGACGTTGCCGATCAGCACGACCTTTCCACCCAACACCGAAGCAATCCGATCCAGATTGACTTGGTAGCCAAAACCTTGTAATTCATTGATTTTTAAATCATCAACAAAGATCTCCAACATATGGTCAGTCTTGCCACACATATGCAGACTGAGATAGCCATCAAAATGGAAACGTAAGCGTTGTTCTTCTGCCAAAACCAATTCGCGATATGACTTTGCCGAAAGCGACACCGCCAGATCATCTGTCCAGGCAAAATCGCGTGGTTTAGGCAGATTCTCCTCTTCGCCGCAGAAGTCCATCCATTCGATGAGCTTATCGGTCACAATCCGCAGAATTTCGCGTACAAAATCCGGTCGTTCGTATACATCAGCAAATAGCTCCATCTGTCCCATCAAGTCGCCTGCCACACCAAACGGGCCATCGGACGTGTGGGTCAAAGCAGGGTTTTCGCCGGGATAAAAGATCGGACCGCCTTGAAACCGTGCAGGATATTTCTCAGAGACACGCATCATTTCTTGACGGTAGGCAATTTGCCGTGCATTAATTCCGCTGTGTATAAAATCCATTGCCTCTAGGCGTTTAAGATCGTCTTCAGTTTTAACCCAACCTTCTCCGACCCAAGGAATATCATCGTCGGAGAAAACGACTTCGCAGCCCAGGCTGCCTGACTCAAATGTATTTTGGAAATCAGTCCATGCGCCGACCCATGCCCCCGTAATCGAGTAGGCATCGGTACGAATATTTTCGAGCAGCCATTTTTGGGCGAGGATTTGCGTGCGCAGCATGGTTTCAGGATCAGCATAATAGTCCTTGAAACGCACCCCCACCTGTGGCACGAGGAAACGGTGTGCAATCGCTGGGATAACAGGCACACGATCTGGCGTTTCAAAGTGTTTGGCCTTCGTTACACGCTCCCGCCGCGCTTCGATCTCTTCGATTGGCACAGCAATTTCAATAACCTCTGGTTTATGAATAAGCACAGTGTTTTGCCTCATCCGCAAACGCCGCAAAGAGTTCTGGTTGGGCTTCAAAGAAATGATCCGATGGGCTTAGGATGTACCCACCGTTAGTGCCTGCCGCTTCAAAACAACGTCGTACTTCCGCGCGGGTTTGTTCCGGCGTACAGCCCACAAAGTTATGGAACTGGTCAAAACCACCGATCATACAAACCTTGTCGCCAATGCGCTGCTTCGCCTCCGCCAAACGCACATCCCCGCCCATATCTGCCGGGGTAAAGGTCTCCATTGCATCGGGTTTCATGGCAGCGAGACGTTCGAGTAACGGCATCATGCCACCACAGGTGTGATAGACAATCCGCTGCCCTACCGAATGAGCCAGTTCGATCAGTTCAGCATCATAAGGGGCGACGAAAGCGTCAAAAATCTTAGGGGAAATGACCGTGGAAGACGCTGCGCCACCCCCCAATTCCAGCACATCATAACGAGCACCTTCTAAAGACCGGATGAAGGTTTTCTTACGGGCTTGCAATATTTCAATCAGTTCACGCACCCAAACCGGATCATCATAAGTTTCCAGAATTAACCGTTCCGTGCCGACTAACTCAACCGCATCCTGCCAGCATCCCGGTTGACCATAAATATCAAAATAACAAATATGCCCGCGCACCAAACCACGCTCGCCAAATGCTTCAGCCGTCTTATTTACGGCCTCCACATCAATTTTCGGATGGGTTACATATTGGGCGATCAGATCAATATCGCGCTTTTCTTTAATCAAGGGTTCAACCACCCAATCCGTGTGCTCATTCCCTTGCAGGATCATCGTCAATGTACCCTTAGGTGTCACGAAGCTGTAGCGTGTGGTGTGATATTCGGGATCGGGAAGCGTTTCATATTCAATCCGCCAATTATCCGAAACCACCCGATGCGTATGGTCAAGTGGATGAATAAATGTCTGGTTGGGATCGAAATATTCGCCTTTAGCCGTGTCTGGCTTGTAGGGCACCGTCCAAACCCATGCATCCAATCCGTAGTGGTCAAAAAACTTCGGATACGGTATGTCATTCATATACTTTTTGAGAAAAGAGAGCATAACATGATGGGTCGTAACGGGCAGACGGTCAGGAATGGCAGTGCGGGTTAGCGCTGCCAACATCCTCTGGCGAGAAGTCATATTGGTCATGGTTGACTATACCTTTTGGCTGCTATACTCGACATTATATATACATTTGAGCGCTGCAGAAAGCGATTAAGGTCGAAATTCGTCATATGAATAACATGACAAAACTCGGTATTGGTGTGCTTGGCCTGCAAGAAGGTCGAACCTTACTCAAGGCACTCAACCATCCTGTACCGGCAACGGTCGGTGAGGCAACCGAAGAAACCTATCGGGCACCTCATCTTCATGCGGTTGCCGGATGCGATCTCGATCCTGATAAAATCAGCAAAGCATCCGAGGATTGTCCTGACCTCTTCTATACAACTGATTATGATGCCATGCTCAAGCGAAATGACGTCGATATTGTCGCTATCTATACACCCGATCAATTTCATTGCCAGCACATTATCCAAGCGTTCGAGGCAGGCAAACATGTGATTTGCACCAAGCCGCTTGTCAACACCATCGGCGACGCTCGCAAGCTGTATCAAGCATCACAACATACGGATCGGAAGCTCCTCGTTGGACAAAGTGTGCGCTTTTTTGAGCCATTTCGCCGCCAGAGAAACGCCTATGAAGCCGCAAAGGTCGGACAAATTGAACTCGTGGATGCCCATTACCTTCACCGTATGGATTGGTACTATCAGAAAAGTCCGTGGGCAGCCACCGCAACCGATTGGGTCTTCCTCGGTTTGAGCCACCCAATTGATCTCGTCTGCTGGTATCTTGGCGATATAGATGAGGTTTTTGCGACCGGAACCTATTCAGCGCTCGCCCGCCAATTTCAAGTACGTTCACCGGACATTGTGACGGTCAACTTGCGCTCATTAAGTGGGCAAATCGGTCGTGCAATGGGACATTACGGTCTGCGTGAACTGCCATCCGCGCGTAATGCCATTGAATTGATGATATACGGCTCGGAAGGCACTAGTCTGGCGCAGTACCATGACATGCAATTTCTCTACACGCAGGCTGATGGCACCGAAGTGAAAGAGGACATGCTCTACCATCAGCGTGGCTATTACTTCAACAACGAAGTACATGGGATGCATTACGGTGAATTTGCCAATTATGCCGAATATTTTGCGTCTGCCTTACTGGAAAACGCGCCATACTCGCCAAATCTCAGTGATGGGCTAGCGATTTTCGCAGTAATGGAAGCAGCACGTCGTTCAATCGCGACGCATATGCCCATCACCGTCGCGACCGTTATGGCCGAAATTACTGCAGACTAGCTTGTTAAGCCCAGCCGGATCGTTCGGTTGCGTGTGCCAACTCGGTCGTATTGACGATTTCTTCTGGATTATCTTTGAAAACATTGTCGGCCATTTTCACGCTGGGCTGGTCGATCATCAGAACCGCCTGCTGCATATTGGACTCAAAGATATTGTCGACCACATCCGTTTCGCGAACGCGATGAAACCGCGCTCCGGTGAGGTTATTGCGGATAGTGTTATTCCGCAGCTTCAAATCATAACTAACTTTTTCGAGAGAGATTTCCGGCCCAGTGTAGCCGTTAAAGCCGATTCGATTTTGTTCAATCGTGTTAGCTTCGACTGTGTAGTTGTAGGAAACGGCCCACTCCGGCCAATGATCCAGCGTTAACCCACCGCGCGTAAACAGCCGAATCCCTTCCCGATTATTGAGAATCTGGTTGCGCCGAATGATGAATCCGTGTCCATGCTCAATCGCGATGCCCACCATGCGACACGAATCCACAATGTTGTCTTCAAGGACGTTATCCCATGAGTAGCCCATCCAAAATCCATAATTAGAGCGGCTGCAATCATTTCGACGGAAAATATTCCCGCGTGAAAAGGTGGATTCAATCGCATTGTTGGGACTTAACCGGCAGTCGTTATCCTCGAAAAGATTGTCGTCACATGTATGTTTGTCGCCCTTATGGTTGTATCCCGCGATAAAAATCCCATCGCCGCCGCACAGGCAGCTGTTCCGCAGTATCTTGTTACGGCAGGAACTCTCCACCATCACAATGGCCGCAGCATCGGCTTCCACACGAATAGACCCATTCTCCGGACGCCGGTAAACACGGTTACAAAAATCCAAGCGGTTATCCTGTACTACATTTTCACTCGAACCGCTCAAATAGACTCCCCATCCGCTGTTAAAGGACGCATTATTGTTCTGAACATTCAGATTGGAACATCCATAAAGCAAAATGCCATTCATTTGATGCTGTACGTCACAATTTTGAACCACACCACCCGTGACGTTGTTCAGCAAAATGGCCCCACTGTAAACCTTCTCAATCGGATGCCACAGGTAGAGAAAGGTATCAATCCCTTCAATTTCAGCCGTGTGATGTATATTGACCTGTTCGATATGAATGTCTTGGCAGTCATCAAATCGCACACCATGATAAAAGCCTGAGATTGAGAGATTATTCAATGTAATCCCACTGCGATGCTCAGCATGAATGCCTGCACCTTGATGACTCTGATTGACCAACAAAGTGTTATCGCCAGACACCGACACGCCATCTGCCCCGATGATTAGCCCTTCCTTCAGTGAATATACACCGGGTGCAAATTGGGTGTCTTCAGTAATAACCATGCCGTCCTGTGGAATTACATTTTCTTTCATCATTCACCTTAATAATCGTTTGCTACAGATCCCTCAAAAAGCCTATCAAAAATAAAACTCAACTATTCAGCAGACGACGGGCGCGTGCTGCACCCCACAAGCACACATGCCATAAATCGGCCACAGGCACGTTGGTATGCGGCAGGGTATGCAAATAGTTGGGCGGCCCATACTCTGGCGTAAACGTCAAATATTCGGCGTCCCGCTCCCTGTGAAAGCGCCGAATCTGTTCCCACTGCGCCTCATGCCACGCCAGTTGTACAGCATATTCGGGCGCAGACGGATCAGGAACTTGCGGCCCTTCCTCATAACCGACCCGTCCATGAATGTGAACGGCACGCTGGTTCGCAAGTTCAAGCCCAGAGGCCTCATCTTCTGGAAGGCGCTCACAGACATTGACCCAATGGCTGTAATCTGCCGTGATGTGCAGTTGCGGAAATTGACGCAAATAATAAGCTGTATCCCAGGGTGTAAACAGAATACGTCCGCGATGCGTTTCATGTCCGACGGGAAAGCCAATCTGTGCTTCAACGCGCAGCGCTTCCTCAAAAAAAGCACATGCCTTATCACGCGTCATATTGTCCCGTCCATTGTGCAAATTAATCCGCACCGGTCCAAATTCTGCGAGTGCCGAGAGTGTTGGGGCTAAATCCTCTTTTGCAGTGATTAATGCGCCGACGATCATTTTGAGCTTATAGCTTGCAGCCAGCTTCATGATCTCCTGCCGCTCAAGTTCCCATTGGGACGGCCAGAACTCGAACCCATCGTATCCAGCGGCGGTCACCTGTTCAAGCTGTTCCTCAAATGGCCCTGTCATGCCCCACAAAGCACGAAAAATCAGAAGTTTCATCATCGCTCCAAAACCAAATCCGAATAAACCAGTGAGCAGCACAACAGACGATAACCTTCTGCCAGTTCACCTGCGTCAATATTGAGTTCATCCGCGTATTCCGGGTCATGTTCCGCAGAACCCGATAAGACGTGCGTGATACAAGAGCGACAGGTGCCGCTGCGGCAGCTATACGACAGCACAATTCCAGCGTTCTCAGCGGCTTCGAGGATCGTCTCGCCATCATTGACTGTGAATTGCACGCCCATTTTTGCGAGTTGGACCGTATAAGTCACCTTATAGCTCTTTCAACACTTCTTCATCTGCGACCACTGGCGCCCACTGGATTTGCAGCCCATCATCCGGGATGTCCAACATCATTCCAGCAATCACATCATGCAAGCGTTCAAAGTATGGCGCGAGCTTCGCTTCGGGGTCGTCTTTATGTTCGAGCACGAAACTTGCCACGATGCGTCGGGCTTCGTCCGTCAGCCGCTGAATTTCTTCTTTACCAGCGTTATCGTCACCGAGCAAACGCCGCAGCCAGCTATAGCCGTAATTGACATGAATGGCCTCATCTGCCCAATCGAAATCCATGTCCTGTGCGCTGCCTTCATCTTGTGCCGATTCGAGGATTTTCAATTCAATTTGTTTTGTGCCCGCCCGCAGCAGTCCTTCTTCATAGAAATGCAGCAAAGCAAGACGTTGAATAGGCTTCATCGGCCCCATCGCATTGTATAGCGCATTCCCCCATGGAATCAGATCAGGCACATCCAGTCCCCACCCTTGCAGCGCCCGATACCCCATCGTACTGTGGCGCGTTTCATCCCATGACCAGCGCGCCATGTCCATATAAAAATCCCAGGGTTGATTGTCGAAGTCCCACATGCCAGCCGCGACCACTTCAGCCGCCCATATCTCATTAAAGTGGCTAATAGCCGACCACACTTGCATCGCAACCCGCTTGTCGAGAACTTCAAAACGCTGCCAGGCCTTACGACCTTCTACGTCATACTTATTCTCATGAGGTAAGTGGAATAATACAGGCCGCCAGCGAGCATCTCGTTTGACATGCCGTCCAATATTATATGGTGGCCGATTGGCGTAGCGATGATCACTGGGTTTCATGCCCTTCTCATACTGCCCACTGATACCGCCAATACTCGACAAATAGTGTTCCAAATATTCCTGCCAGGGTCTGGTAGACTCAAACAATTCGGGCATTACCCCGGCAGCAGTTGTTCGTACTCGTTCAATTTGCCGCTCAAGATCAAGGATAATATGTCGCAGGGCGTAGACCGTTGGGGCATCATCCAAATCATCCGTCAGCTCAAGATAATCCTCATACGCTTGAATCAAGGCCGGCAAAAGAACGCCGTATATCCCACCAACAAATTCCTCTGAATTCTGCGCCTTAGCACATTCGGCCATGAAATCGAGCACATCTGGATCATATTTTTTATCGACATCGCGCCGGGGATACCGTAATTCAAGCACCCGCGTCCGCAGCGCATCTGCATGTTGTGCCGCTTGCCACATATCGTTCGACAATATTCGTTTGAAATCCCATTGGCTGGTATCGACAAACCATGAAGCTAATGTCCGCATAAGTTGACGCTCTGCTACGTAGCAGCGCTTTAAGTAGTGAGAGGCATTTTCGACGCGCGCTTCGGCATGAATGGAACGAGAAGAAGGCAATACTTTCACCATAAGGCTTTACTCCTGCCAAAACACTTTATTTTTGATGAAAAGGACTATACATCTATGACTTGTTGTTTAGGTGAAGTTTATTCGGTCAATGAAGCCATGTCAAGCAAATTGCACAATAATGTTCCTTGACAGACCTGAATTTCGTTTCTAAACTGTAGGTGGTACAGACAACATTTTGTACCGTTACAGACAATCAGAAGTTTCCAGTGAAGTTAAGTCTAAATATTCATTCCTAAATAAGGTACGGAAATAAAGGAGATTGTTTATGTCCCGCAAGTTGTTTACAGTTCTTTTCACTTTACTCGCTTTGTCTCTGTCGTCCGCTGCAATTCTGCAAGCTCAGGATTGTCCCAATGGGAAGGTTTCACTGCGTGTCGATGACTGGTCAAGTGGTGATCGCGTCGATTACATGAACCAGGTAATTGACGCCTTCAAGAAGGAAAATCCCTGCATTGACGTGGTTCTTGAACCAAACATTGGTGATGATCAAAATACTAAGCGTCTGACATGGCTCTCCGCAGGTACAAGCCCCGATCTGATGGCTTACCCGCCAGAATGGGCAGCCTTGTATATGGAATCATCGGGCAGCAAAGCTTATATGGATTTAACCTCATATGCCACAGGAGCCGATGGTATCAAAGTCGGTACTGATGTTTACGAAGGTATTTATAACCAGGGGATGTACAACGGCAAGCTGGTCGCTTTGCCGAAAGATTACAGCACCAGTTCCTTCTATATCAACACAGCGCTCTTTGATGCCGCAGGCATCAAGTATCCGAAAGAAGGCTGGACGTGGGACGATGTGTTAACCATCGCTCAGCAGCTCACATTGGATAAGAACGGCAACAACGCGACCAGCCCCGATTTTGATCCTGCGAATGTTGTCCAATGGGGTATTGACATTGTTAATGATGGTTGGTGGCGTGCCTTCCAAACCTATCTCCAAGAATGGGGTTCACTGACCATTAGTGATGATGGTAAGACCACAACCGGTATTCTGAACAGTGAAGCCGCTGTAAAGGGCTTGGAATGGTACCGCGACCTCGTATTCAAATATCATGTTGCCCCGTCGGGAACGACAGTCGGCGCAGTCACCACTGGCATGGGTGGGCGCGTCCAGATGTTCTTGGACGGTAAGATTGCGATGGGCGCAACTTTCCACGGCCCATGGTGGCAAGATGTGATGAACCAGACACCAAACCTCAAGTGGTCTGTGGTGCCCGTTCCAGCTGGCCCCGGTGGACACAAGAGCGTTCTGATGTGGTTGGGCTGGGGCATCTCCGGTCAAACGAAGCATCCAGATGAAGCATGGAAGCTCCTCAAGTGGCTGACCACTGAACCCGGCCAGCGCGTGTTTGCACTTAAAGCGCTCAGCGGCAATCCGGTCGTCTCAAAAGAAATGCAGCGTGAGAACGATCCATATTGGGGCGTCTTCATCAAAGAAACCAGTTTCCTTGGCCCTCTAGAGGAACTCAAGAGTCCCTACTACAGCCCCTGTGTCTCTACACCTGCCGGCGATTTGATGAAGCGCGTCATGGCTGATGGTGGCGACAAGATTGACATCCAAGCCGAACTCGACAAACTGACTGCCGCTGCGGACAAATGTATTGCCGATGGTGGCAAAGCCTAAGACTTATCTGAAAGAAAACATGGGGAACAGTTGAATCGCCCCATAGTATTGTCGTGTTAACGGATAGTTTTCTGTAAGTCTGGAGAGGGGCGGGGCGTAGCTTTCCGGCAGCGTCTCGCCCCTCCGCATTACCAAGGACAAAGCCATGTCTTCTTTGCTCCGTAAGTATGAGTTGGGATCGCGTCTAGCGCGGCGGGAAGCCTTGAGCTTCTACATTCTGATATTGCCGTGGCTCATTGGCTTTCTGATTTTCCTCGCCTACCCCATGCTGCGTTCCTTATATTTGTCTTTCACATCCTACAATCTACTTTCACCACCGGAATGGGTAGGGCTTCGCAACTTCCAACGCATCTTGGCCGATGAAGATTTCTGGCAGTCCCTTAAGGTAACTCTTTTCTATGCCTTGGGCAGCGTTCCCGGTGGAACAATCATCGCCCTCGCGTTGGCAATGGTACTCGCGCAAAAGCTGCGTGGGGTTAACTTCTGGCGTACCATCTTTTTTCTGCCTTCCATCCTTAGCAGCATCGCTGTGGCGGTTTTATGGCTCTTTATTTTCCGCCCTCAAGACGGATTGTTAAACATGGTGCTCGGCGTATTCGGTATCAAGGGACCTGATTGGTTATTAAGCGAATGGTGGGCGCTGCCTGCTCTGATTCTCATGAGCTGGTGGAGCGTCGGCGGCCAAATTGTGATCTATCTTGCTGGATTGAAAGGTATTCCTGATGTTCTCTATGAAGCCGCTGAAATTGATGGGGCGACCTCATGGGCCAAATTTCGTTATGTTACCCTACCGATGCTAAGCCCAACGATTTTCTTTAACGTCGTCCTTGCTATCATCGGCGCCCTTCAAGTCTTTGATGTCGGTTGGGTGATGACACGTGGTGGCCCGAACAAAGCCACCCTTTTCTACATGCTTAATCTCTACGAGCGCGCTTTTCAGTTAGGACAAATGGGATACGCTTCGGCACTGGCATGGATTCTTTTTATCATCATCATGATTATTACCTTACTTGTGGTTCGCTCCTCCGCAGCTTGGGTCTACTATGAATCAGAGGTGCATTGATCAATGATTACCTCAACAAAAACATCGCTGACAGATCGTACGAAGACGCGCTGGCAAGACTATCGATCATCTAAGGCTTGGCAGCGCAATATACGTTACCTCATCAGTTATGTTATCTTACTCCTAGGCTCAGCATTTATGCTGTTCCCGATGCTGTGGATGATTTCTTCAAGCTTTAAGCCAAGTTGGCAAATTTTCACCCAACCGCCGATCTGGATACCACAGCACTGGGAAGAAATTCGGGTAGGAACCACCAATAAAATGATCAATCTGTGGCAGGTTCAGGTTAACGGCGAAACCCAAAAAGTAATTCAATTGGGGCTGCGCCGCTACACTACCGTCATTAACGCTGCGCTTCTAAAAAACTTACAGACTGTTCCGGCTAGCGAGGTCAGTCCAGCAGTAGCAACCGCTATTGGAAACTTAACATTAAACGTCCGCACATGGACATCCGGTGCCGGAACCGAACAGGTTGTGGCATTAGCCAAAGCCGACGCTGATAAATTGGTCATTGTAACCGTGAATGACCTGCAAGCCGCAGCAATGCGTTTACCGCTCGATACGGTTAACAGTGGCAAAAACACGCCGTTGAAAATAGAAGATTTCGATTTTCGCGGGCGTGAAATCACGCTGGATAGAGGACCTGTACAGGTTATCCCGATAGGTCCAGAATCACAGCTTACGGTCGTGGGAACTGTGGAAGCTGCGAACACAGCCCTGCTGGCTACGCCAGAAAGTCTTCAAGACGCGGGCTTCGCTTCTGTGGGTCATACCGAACTTGCGCTCGTAACTATTCCTGATCAATCCGGTAAATACATTGTTCTGGCAAAAGAAACATGGCAGCCCGTAATCAATGAAGAAGAATTTAACGCGAATGTCATCGTCGCTTCAAAAGCCGAACTTACCGATCAACAACCTATCACCGTAAACAATGTAGCCCTACAAGGAGCGACTTATACACCACAGAATGGCAAGCCTACCCCGGTTGCCATAATCATCAGTGGTACCGAGCAAAGTGCCGTTATTCCAGTAAATAAGGCGACCAGTTTACAATTGGCCCAAATGGGTGGGCTTACCAGCGCACATGGTGCTCAGATTAAGCGTATTCCCTACCGTGTCCAGGATGGTTACACCCAAAACGGTGACACACGATCAGTAGCGCTGATTGGCGATCCCCGTGATATGGCTTTGGTGCTACCTGAATCAGCGGTTAAGGATGCGTTTGACGTCAGTCCTGACCAATTACAGCGAGCAATGTACCCGGAACTCCGCTTTGATGGCTACCGTGATGCTTTGCAGACAAAAGTAGCCGAAACTTACTTCCCCACGTTCTTCCGCAACTCTTTTGTCTTGGTGCTCCTCAACACAATTGGACACGTCTTATCGTGTGTGGTGGTAGGTTATGCTTTCGCAAGGTTGCGGGCACCAGGTAAGAATTTCTTTTTCATCCTTCTGCTTGGTACGTTGATGCTGCCTTATCCGGTAACACTTGTGCCAGTTTACGAAATCTTCCGTGACCTCAAAATGGTCAATACACTTTGGCCGTTATTCTTACGCTCATTCTTTGGGAATGCCTTCCTCATTTTCATGCTGAGGCAGTTCTTCTCCACAATACCCCGTGAATTGGAAGAAGCAGCCCGCATTGACGGCGCCAGTGTCGGGCAGATTATTCGCCACATCATTGTGCCATTAAGCAAACCAGCCATCGCCACAGTCATCATCTTTACTTTCTGGTGGACGTGGAATAGTTTTCTGGAACCGTTCATCTACCTGAGCAGCCCAGAACTCTTCCCGGTATCAGTCGGCTTGAATTTCTTCAAAGATCAGTATGGCAGTATTTACTATGATCGTCTGATGGCTGCCTCAGTGTTAAGCATGGTACCTATGATTTTGATCTTCTTCTTCGCCCAACGATATTTCATCGAAGGCATTCAGCTCACGGGTATGAAAGGATAAGCCATGGTTCTGGGAATGGGTACATTAGCTGGTCTTCCACTACTTCGCCCTGGCGTAAAACGGCTGCGACAATCCAGCTACGATCCGAATGGGGGTAACAGTGATTGGTGGGAATTCGCACCCGGCCAAACGCGCAATATCGCTGAGATAAGCGGCGCGGGATGCATCAAACATATCTGGTGTACGATGTGGTCGGACGACAAATATCAGTTACGCAAAATCCTCCTGCGTATGTATTGGGATGGCGAAACTGACCCCAGCGTTGAGGTACCGATTGGGGATTTTTTCGGCATGGGTCATGGAATGTGTAAGAATTTTGTATCCCTGCCTTTGCAAATGAGTCCACAAGATGGACGCAGTTTTAACTGCTGGTTCCCTATGCCCTTTCAAAGCAATGCCCGTATCGAAATAGTCAATGAGACCACCAAGAAACTGAATTTCTACTTTTACGTGGATTATGAAAGCTATCCTTCAAGTACAAGTCTCGCTGACTTTGGGCGATTTCATGCTCAATGGCGACGTGTAAACCCGACCCCCGGTTGGGCAGATCCCGCTGTGAGATGGGAAGATCATCCCGAAAAGATGAAAGAAGCATGGCTCACACCCAACAAAGGTGAGAATAATTACATTATTCTCGATGCTGAAGGACAAGGGCATTACGTCGGCTGCCACCTCGATATTGACTGTTTCTCGCGTCAACCCAATGACTGGTACGGCGAAGGTGACGATATGATTTTTGTGGATGGTGCGCCTTGGCCGGGTATACACGGCACAGGAACAGAAGATTATTTTAATACCGCTTTTGGCCCCAAACAGGAATTCAATGCACCATATCAAGGCATTATTCTGTATCAAGGCACAGAAGATTGGCCTTGGCGCGGCAAAAACTCCATGTATCGGTACCACATTGAAGATCCAATCTTCTTTGAGAAGTCGATCAAGGTCACCATTGAACATGGTCATGCCAATAAACTCACTAATGATTATTCTTCAACAGCTTACTGGTATCAGGCCGAACCACACAAATTATTTCCGCCCATGCTCTCAGTTGAGCAGCGCCTTCCAAGGTTGTGAAACTTTATGAATCAATGGCATAACCAACTGGCATTAACCCTTTCACTCGATAGCACGTGGGAATTCCAACTCGGTGATCAACTTGGAACGATACAAGTTCCCGGAACGTGGGAGGCCCAAGGATTTCCTATCCGCGTTGATGGTCCAGCTATTTTCCAAAAGATTGTGTATGTCCCTCTTGAATGGCAAGGACAGCGTATTCAGATTCAGTTTGACGCAGTTAGCTATGCAGTAGAAGCCAATATAAACAACCAGTTTGCTGGAAACCATCAAGGATTGTGGACGCCATTTGCGTTTGATGTGACAGATCTTTTGCGCTTCGGCCAAGATAATACGATTCGGTTGACTATCTTCAAGCCGGGTATTCGTTATCCAATGCGTGAGAGTCTAGCCGGATTTCTGCCCGATGTTTGTATTCCTTTTGGTGGAATTTGGCAGTCGGCACGATTAATGGCCTTTCCCGGCCCCGCCATCAGCCAGATACATATAGTCAGTGACATGGAAAAGAAGCAAGTTCATATCAAAGCCGTATTGCAGGCAGCAGCAGGTCAAGACGCAATTGTCCGCATCCTCGCGTCCGATGGGCAAGAAGTCACAGTTGAGAAACTCCATTCAAGTCAAGAGATTGATACGGTACTTGTATTGCATGACATCCAACAGTGGCAACCGGATAGCCCTGCTCTCTACACTGCCGAAATTGTTCTGGAAAACGCCGGCGCAATCAGCGCGCGGATACAGCACAAGTTTGGTTTCCGGACGTTGTCAAAACAAGGCCAACAATTACTTTTTAACGATGTGCCAATATTCTTACGCGGTCTTTTGAATTGGGGTTGGTATCCAAAAATTTTATGTCCCGCTCCGGACGAAACCACAATTCGCGATGAATTCCGGCGGGTACGCGAAATGGGCTACAACATGGTCAAGTTGTGCCTATACATTCCATCCGCCCTCTACTTTGAGATTGCGGATGAAGAAGGCATGTTTCTGTGGTTGGAATTGCCAATGTGGTTGCCCGAAGTGACCGAGCGCTTGCGCCAGCAAGCTCCAAACGAGTATCGCGATATATTGGAGCAGGTACATAGACATCCTTCCATTATCATCTACAGTTTGGGATGTGAACTTGGTCATAGTATTGATGCAGATCTCCTGAGCCAGTTAAACGATATACTCCGTGCCCAGACATGTGGAATATTAGCTTGTGACAACAGTGGATCAGGCGAAGCGTATGGGGGACTTGCCTTCGATTATGCGGATTTCAACGACTATCATTTTTATTGTGATCTGCACTACTTTAATCCTCTGGTAAACCATTTCCAACGCGATTGGCGGCCTCCCCGCCCGTGGATTTTCGGTGAATTTTGTGATGCGGATGACTACCGTGACTTGAGCGAAATCAGAGTCGCATATGACGGTCAGCTTCCATGGTGGTTCACCGAACAAAACCCGATTCACTCCATTAACATTCTTGCTTATCCACAGCAGAGCGAAAGGATGGCTAAGCTGGATTTGGGTTTTACTGAACAAGATTTGCAACGAATCTCACGTCAGCAATCGTTTGTGATCCGTAAGGCGATTTTGGAAAAAGTGCGCGCACATGCTGGTATTGGTGGTTATGTGGTAACCAGTATGCGTGACACTCCATTGGCGACGTCTTCGATGTTTGACGATCTCGGACGATTCAAATATGAGGCCAAGGATTTCCGGGAGTTTAACAGCGACAACATCCTTATTCTGGAACAAGGGCGTGAAAGACGATGGACAAATGGTGGTGATCGACCAACCCCAGTAGACCGTCAGAACCGTGTGTCAGGTGAAATACTGGATTTTCGTGTTGTACTTTCGCAAGCTGGCCCTGAACTAGCGGGTAGGCGTCTCGTTTGGACATTGTTTGATCGAGCGGGTCAACCGGTACAAAGCGGTCAGGATTTAGTGGGCGGAACTGCGCCTAATACTGTACCGATTGAGATTAGCCGTTTTAGTTTCCAAGCTCCACAAGTTGATATAGCTCAAGAGTATATCTTGGTGGTTGAACTGGAAGGCGCAGTGCGCAACCGATGGCCGATTTGGATCTACCCTCAAATCCAAGGGTGGTCCCAGACGCTTGCACTTTATGATCCTTCGGGCAGCCTGAGCCAACTAGATGATCTATTTGACGTTACAGAAAATATCCTTGACCAAGCCATGTTCCATGACCTTGTAAATCGAATTCTCATCACCAGCACGCTTACCTCAGAAATCATTGACTTTGTTCAAGCGGGTGGTCACGCGATTGTCCTGCAAACTGATCGAGGCTGTCTGCCAGTTCGCCCCTGCCCTTTCTGGCGCGAGTCGATTAAGTTACTACACAGCCATCCAATACTAGAACAGTTTCCACATCAAGGCTATGCCGATTTGCAGTTCTACCATTTGGCGACTGCTTACGCCATTGACCTAACTGCCTTGCAGCGTACAGTACCGAAAATAAGTTCTGCATCACCTATCATTCGTCGGCTAGACGCCCGTCTATTCACGCTACTAGACTATCTGGTTGAACTCCATATTGGATCGGGCAGTATGCTGGCTTCGACTCTCAGTTTTGCCGGTGGCAAAGGTGATCAAGTAACAGGTTTAAAAGCCAACATCGCTGGGCGCTATTTGCTACATCAAATGATAGCTTATCTGAAACGAACTTAAACACTAACTGATGCATTCGAACTTGCATTAAGAGATAAGCACTCTACAGATACCTAAAAAGCTTTTCTCGGCTGTGCGGGCTGGACAAGATTCGAAGTCGTCCACACAGCCTAAACTCGTGGATTTTTTCTCAATTTAAAGCCTGAAATACACAGCCGCTCAACCACATGAATATTGAGCAATCATTGCCTTCTTAACACAACTTTTCAACTTTTATCAAGCGCCTGCGGAGACTCGAACATCAGTAGGCAACAAAAAAGCGCTTCCAGATAAATAGAAACGCTTTTTGAACTTAGTGTGTACCTGCGGAGAGCCAATCCGAACCTTCCTCGGCTACGACCCAACCCCAGTTTGTAAATAATCTTAGTTTTCCTCAGCGGGCTACACTCACCCAACTTCTTCAACTTCGCTCAACTTCTTAGTTTGGCTATTCGGTGAGCAAGGGAGAGGCTTGCCGCTCTCCCCTCCTCGCTTGAAGCACCGCTGCGGAAGTGACCAGTGCTTCTCAAGTGCCAGTGTAACACGGACGAGAACAACGGTGATTTCCAATGCACCCATTTAGTCGACGTAGCTGCGGAGGAAATGAAAATGACTCATATTTTTGTACTGACCAATCACAAAGGGGGTGTCGGGAAATCGACATCCGCCACCAACATCGCTTATGGCTTAGTTGGGTTGCTGAGGCGATCCGGCGCTGCTAATTGTCGAGTATTGCTGGTAGATACCGATAGCCAAGCTCATGCTTCACTGGTCACCACAGGACATAAAGACTATGGTGCAGACAACAGTCTGTACACCGTCCTCATGGCAGATCGCAAAGAAGCTGCGAATGTTCTCTCGAATTGTCTTGTGCAAAGTACATGGGACGACGATCTGCATGTACTACCCGCCTCACCCATGCTCGAAGGCGCAGAACGCGAATTGATGGGTGTTGCTGGTGCGCCGTATCGCTTGGCTGAACCTCTGAGCCGCATCGCCAATCATTATGCCGCCATTGTCATTGATACCCGCCCTTCTTTCTCATTAATGACGGAGATGGGACTGCTGGCTGCCACTGATGCCATTGTGCCGGTTGAACCGCGCTATCTTGAAACAGTGGGGTTGCTATCGGTCATCTCCAAAATCAATGAGATTCGCGAAGGCTGGCGGCATCCGTATCTTCACGTCAGTGGCATTCTCGTCACTAAAATGGATACCCGCGTCAAAGGTCATAAACAACTCCTCGACGAACTCAAGTCGCACAGCGTTTTGGGAAAACTACTATGTGGAGTCATCCCGGCCAATGAAGCAGTGTCGTATTCCCACCATCACCATCTGAGTGTGTTCAACTACGATCCCAAAGCCTCAGCCAGTAAAGCCTATGCCCAGATGGTCGGCAAACTCGTTCGTGAGATTGCGGGACAGAAAGTCAGCGTCTCATGAACGGCAAGAAACGGCAGGCCAACATGGGTCTTCTTGACACAATTACGGCTGACATGCTTGGCGGTAGCGGCTTTGACATCGCGGCAGACAACAGCTTACGAGTGGAGCGAATTCTGCTGGAGATGGTGCGACCTGATCCGGTGCAACCGCGTCGTGTCCTTCCCGAACGGATCTATCAAGCCTTTCATACGAATCGGATGACCCCGACTCAAGCTCTGCGCGAACTCATCCAAACCGCACAACTAGCCGCACGGCAAAATGGAAGACCTTTCACCAATGTCCTCGATTTGCTAGGCAACTCGGATGACGAAACCGACACAGAAGCTCCCGTATTGTCGCCCGAAGAACAGCTTGTACGCGACTTAGTCAATCTTGCTGTAACGATTCGTGACGATGGGCAGGTCAATCCACTCACAGTGGTCGACGCAACCCAAGGCGTGACCCGTCTCTACCGGATTGAAACGGGTGAACGGCGATACTGGGCAACATGGCTGCTGCGAGACTTCATTCCCGGCTACGAGAGTGACGGCATGATCCCTTGCATCATCATTCCTGCCGAACGAGCATCTGCTTTCCGCCAAGCAAAAGAAAACACTGCTCGCACAGGGTTATCTGCGATTGCAATGGCGCGGCAAACAGCACTTCTGTTGCTCTATGTCCACGGCTGTGAAATCCCTGACGGACCGGTGACACATGATTTCTACCGTCAAGCCCTCAATCTCGATTTGCGCGGCAAACGTGAATTTTCAACGGATATTCTGTCTGCTATGGGCGGAATCAATCGCTTCCAATTCAGTCGATACAAAGCATTGCTGCATTTGTGCGACGAGGCAATTGAGTTAGCGGATCGTCACGGTATTGAAGAAAGTTCTTTGCGCTATCTTCTCGATCTTTCATCTGAGGATCAAGTTGAGATGATTCGTCAAGTCGTCCAATTGGGACTCACCCGTAAACAAGTGCGTGACTTGATTGAGCATACTGAATCCAATTCTGTTGTTGAAGGTAGTGAAATCTCGAAAAGGGTTTTGCAACTCGCTCGGATTATGAAATCGATTGAACTCCCAGATGCACGAAATCTGGTTTCTGCACTATTACGACAAGAAGCAGATCCTGATGTAGTACGAGCACGTCTCAAGAGTCTCAGGCGACTCGTTGATGAGGCAGAAAATTTCTTAACTTCATCGTGAATTGTTGTCCCGGGACAACAATTCAAAAAAGGACATCAAGAATATGATCCGTGCGCCGCCATAGAAAACAAAACCCACCGACGAAATGTGCAGGTGGGTGACGGACAAAGATGATATATTGCTGTGTGGTAACTCCAATGTATCACAAGTCCTCCCTCTCCTGCAACTGAATAACCGCCTTTTAGTCCTGTTTCTTTAACCTGACTACTGTTCAGCTATGCTTGGAGGCACTCATGAATGGCTACTCTGCGGCTGGCACGCTTGACCGCCAGCCGGATCTACTCGCACGCCTACAAAATGTGGTTCGTCAACTCAATCGCCCCGATATTCGTACCGTTTCCACACTCATTGCCAAGGCCTTAGGCGATCAAAACGCAGGTTTAATGGCAGTTCGGTTGCTACATTGGTTCCCACGTGCGAAGAAAGTGGGCGGTTGGGTCTACAAATCATGGCGAGATTGGAACGCCGAGTGCAACCTGTCACAGGCACAGGTCAAACGCGTACATGGCAAAGGATTCCTGGAAATGATAGGTATTGAACGCGCACTCATGAAGGCCAACGGTACACCGACCGTTCATTATCGATTGGATGAAAATCAGTTAATTCAGAGGCTGGGTGAGTTCTTGGAGATCATGCCACTCCGTATCAAAATGTGGATGTGGACAGAAACGCCCAATGAGGATGGTCAATCCAGCCCACCTCATGAAGCGGCTTCAGACCAACTCAATGAGCATAATCAACCTGATTCGTTTGATGAAGATGAGCCTATTCATTCGGTTGAAAGCGCCCAATCTATAACAGACTCTGACTCACAAACAAAACAGCATAACGACTATCAATCTATACAACACAACAGCTATTCTGCTGCTGTTGTGGAAACTGATAGAGAAGAGAAAAAAGAAATTCTCGTGTCACTCGGATATTTCGGGGTTGAATACCTTAAAGCGAAACAACTCATCGAAAAACATGGTTCCAAACGCGTCGCCGAAGTTGTTCAGCACACAAAAGACCAAGACCGCAAGAATCCGGCAGGCTATATCATTCGGGCGCTCACAGAGAATTGGACATTCTGGTCAAAACCAGCAAAAGGTGATTATGCCTGCGGGAATGGAGAGGCTTATATCACTGGGAAATATGCGGCTTTTATCAACCATTAGAAACTCCGGAGAACGCAATATTCGGCTTCGAAGTGCAGAACCATAGCGTTACCAATTTTAAGGATGTGCTACGCGGACACCTTGTGTTAGCTGCATTTGACAACACGGGTGAAAAATAGAAGAAAACCTCAGTCATCATATTTATCTAGGGTGTTGCCTACTAATTTGGGCAAATCCGTTATACCGTGGTTTTTTCACATAAATAAGTAATGAACTGCGGTCTATGATTTAAGCCAAGTGTTCGCTGTACCTTCAGATTGGCTGAGATCACTTCGAGTAGCCTGTTTTCAGTGGGTGAAATCACATAAATCAGATTGCTGCTTGTGAAGGTTGGATGTGCTTTGCTATCCGAGCCTTTCGGCGGTTTAAACGTAGCGACAATTGCTTCTGGCTAAACCATTTCGCCATTGGCTAAAGACAGCCGATTCAATGCCCCATCATGGGTTAGTACCATGACGGTCTGACAGCGGTCATTAAGATCGAATTTGAGAGGATGAGCAGGTAGAGGCAAAATCCACGTCGATTCAGCGTGAATATCAATTACAGTCAAGCCATTCCTAAATTATCCGATCTGCTCAGTTGGATTGTCGATTATTATCGATATGTACCTTTCCTTGCTCATTGCTCTTGAAATATTGTTCTCATGCGGCAATGTTCGAGGCACTTTATATCCAAATTGAATACAATAAGATATGGAAAAGTGGGCTAATGGTTTTTGTTGCTTGATAACGTTCGAGTCCCATCGGGGTCACCTAAGCCGACCTGAAATGAACATCCAGTCTCGTTAGGGTTGGATGTTTGCTTTCCAGCCTCACGCTTGTTCGAGCGTTTCCCTTGCCTCTGACCACCATTGCCACCTGCTAACTGATGCAGGTAAACAAAAGGTGGTTTCAATACCAGTTTCCGTACTTTACCGCGATGATCAACGACAACTCTATCAACGACTTGTCTCAGGATTTCACGCTGTCGCTGTGGATCCTGCCTTCTATATCGCTCACCAATTTCTGAAATTACTTCTAGAGCTGCATCAAGGTTTGCGATAGTTTCCCTATTTTCCTGTTGAATTGCCTTTAGTGCAAATGTGATACGGTCTTGTTCCTCCTGATATTCTTTAGCAAGTTTCTCAAATGTTTCGGCTCTCATTCCATGATCAGTAAATGCTCGCCATAGATTGAGTTCCTTATCTTTTACACGCTCTAATGCTTGTTCAAGAGTCTTACGGTCGGACGTACGATCAAATAAGGAGTGGTTTATATCAGAAACGTAAGCACGCCGAATTAGGGGAATAATTGCAGGACTGATTTGAATGTTCTGTAAAAACCCTGCTATTTGATCGTTAATATCATGGCACGGAAAGTTAATTTGACTTCCCGGAACGGAATAATATGAAACACCTTCTTGCGTGCGTTTAGTATTTGGTCTTGAACAAGTCATCTTGATAAATTCATGTCGCGACATTTGAAGGAAAAGGAGTCCCTGTAGAAGATAAAAGTTTTTCTTCTTAGGGGCAGGTTTACGATTTCGACGCGCGAGTATTGCTAAGCCTAATTCAAACTCTTCGGTAGAAACGACAGGTTCCCATGTTCCTTTCAAGGTTTTTGGCAGAATATTGGCCCATTCATTCTGGACGACTATCCAACCGGCATAAAACCATTTATGGAATACGCGCGATACGGCTTGCTTGTTGGGAACACGTTTTCCACTTTTATTCACACGTACAAACGGGCGACCATCTTGCATCCGGTAACCACGAGCAAACAAGGCCTCGCAGATATCGTCGAGTGTTGGATGGTCTTGGAGCAATAAATCCCAAGCGTAGCGCCAAACCTTTGCCTGCTCTGGATCAATTTCTACCCAACGTTTGTAACGCGCATGCTGAAGCTGTTCTTCGCGACCAAGTTCAGTTATTTTGATTTCTTTATTTAGGTAACCATCGGGTGCTTGCCAAGGCCATTCTCCTTTGAGGAGCTTAGATAGCATTCCTCCAGTCGTCCTTTTGCCTAATATTGCGGACTCCCGTTTTGCCATTCCAAATAGAATGTTCATATAGAGCCGGTCATCAGGATCAGCAGGATTGAGATCGGGGTGTGACGCAAAGCGTACATTTATTCCAAGGCGGGTCATCTCATCGATGGCGCGTAGGGCTTCCACATCATCACGTCCAAAACGATCATGGGTGGCTGTAAATACATGCGAAAATTTTCCTTGTCGGGCATCGTTTAACAAACGCTGATAGTTTTTTCGGTCAGCGGATGTACCCGTGAAGTTGTCAATGTACTCGTCAATACATGGTATTTCGTGGTAAGCAATTAGACGCTGCTGAATATCGCGACGTTGGGCAGCTTGTGAACGTTCAGGTGCTTGGACTTCTTCGTCGCTGGTACGAAGATAAGTTACAAACCCTGATTGCGACTGGATACGTTTGGTCTTGTGTACCATAGATAGTGATTATCGAGTATTTTTTATTGGATGCACTACTTTACATCTTCTTGTGTTCTCGTAGTTTTTCTAAATTTTCACCTGAATTATCTTTCGCCACTATAATGGAGGCTGAGTCATGTTCGACATACTGATCCATAGTGACTTTGTGGGGCAATGGTGATTCCTTGTAAGTCAGAAGTTTGGCAACACGAAGAATACGAGTAAGGAGTTGTTCGGGTGATGTATCGTCATTCATGATTATGGTCTATGCTCTAACAACATTTGACGGATATTATCGATTTCATCTGCCAGTCCAAGTCGGTATTTCCAGACATTGAAGGTTTGTTGAGTGATGCCAAGCGAGTGAGATGCACCTCTTTCCGTGCCATGTTGTTGAAAGGCTTCTAACATGAGTTGTTCAACATTTTTACCGTGATCCCGTTCGGTCAGCTGCATCAAGAGAGTCTTTAGCGGTCGTTTTTTCATGTCAACCTCTATAAAACTGATTAAATACCTATAAATCTAATATAGCACCTAATTTCTTGATCCGCCACAATGATTATTAGATTGTTGGGTAAAATATCTAATTCACTGTCACCAAGTCATTGTGGCAGATAAAATTCTGATAATTAAGCATGGAGTGATAACGATGGCCGACGAAGGTAAAAAACGCTTAGGCGAGCGAATCCGCAAAGCGCGGCGGGATGCAAATATGACACAAGGGGAATTGTCAGAGAGGTTAGGGATTAGTCAAGGAGTAGTGTCAAATGTAGAAACCGGTGTTTCCACAATCGACGCACCTGACTTGCCACTTTGGGCAGAAATTCTCAATAAACCGATTATGTACTTTTTCGTTGAAGAGGATGTTGATCCGCATGAGCGAGCCATGGCGATTCTCAATATGTTTCCCGATGATCGCCTTGAATTTGTCCTTCAGATGCTTGAAAACATGGCGCTGACAATGCATGAACGCAATGATAATTCAAGCTGATGAAAGTTATTCAACGAGTATAGATTGTTCCTTCATATTTATTAGGTTTTATTGGAAGTGGAGGATTCGGGTTCATCAGATGTCAAAACGCTGGGATCATTTGTTAGAATCTCATTCAATTCAACTTCCCAACGCTGAATAAGTTTGAGCAGAACATCCTCTGGCATCTGTTCTAACAGTTCAGCAATACGGACAAGAACCTCTCGTCGACGAGAATTATCATCCATTGTTCATCGCTTTGCTTCAACATAAATACCAATAAATAATCCCAACTGAATACTATGTTCTTTTTATGGTGACAACATCTCTCAAAAGAGGTATTCAATCGAGCAGCAAGGGGTATTTCTGTTAGTCAAGCAACGACCGTGAGCGAGCCTTGGCAATAGCATCGGTACGATTCTGAGCACCTAATTTACCTAAGATATGTTTCACATGCGTTTTGACTGTACCTTCAGAAATAACGAGCTTGTCGGCTATATCTTTATTGGATGCACCTCGTGCAATGAGAGATAAAATCTCTAATTCGCGTGGACTAAGCCTCTCAAACAGGGAAACCTCTTCTTCCACCATCGTTCCCATTTCATAACGCATCTCAACTTCAAATGCACACAATAGATCGCTTAAATAACTATTCGAGTATATTGGATCATGCAAATGGCGCAGCATTTCTTCAACCTCTGCCCCTCGATCTAAAAATAATCGGAGATGACCTTCCGGCTCTGCTTTAACTAATATTTCCTGTAGCAGTGTGAGTGCCTTATCCTCCTGCTCAAGATGCCAATAAGCGATACATTCGAGCAGCTGCACGTCGAGCTGCATCCAAGCGAGCGCCAGCAGACCGCAGAGCGCATTCAGGCGATGCAGTATTTCAAGTGCTTCTTCGGTCTGATTTTCGGAGATGAGGACTTCAGCATGAGTGATGTATCGCCAGATCGCTGTGCTGTTAGGCTCAATCCGTTCCTCATTGTTTTG